>CAWFND010000008.1:0-549717 GCA_963817095.1 uncultured Chloroflexia bacterium | reverse complement strand
CGGCTGCACCGCCGGCTGCGGCTCGCCGTCGGGCGGGCCCGCAGCCCGGTCCTCTGGAGGAACCGCCATGACGAGCCTCGCCGGAGTCGGCGTTCTCGGGTGCGTCGGATCGTCGACGTCACCCTGATCGCCCTCATCCTGGTTGTGCTGTTCGCGGTCGCCCTCAGCAAGCTCGCGCCGTTGACCGGCCGTCAGACGATTGCCGTCGGCGGCAGCCGACGAGCCCGCGATCCACCTCGGCGCCGCGATGGTCGTCGCACCCGTCGATCCGGCTGCGCTCTCGGTCGGCGATGTCGTCTCTATGCATGTCAGCGACGCGAACGCGGTCTTCACCCACCGGATCGTGGCGATCGTCGATCAGCCGGACGGACGGTACGTCCAGACGAAGGGCGACGCGAATCCCGATCGGATCCCACGCTCGTCGCAGCGTTCGCGATCATCGGCCGCGTCGAGTTCTCGATCCCCTCATGGGCTTCTGCCTTGCTCCTCCGTCGGTGCCCGCGGGCGTCATCTTCGTCCTCAGCCTCGCGGCCACGCTGCTTGCGCTCGCCGGGCTCCTCGACCACCGCGACCGACCCGGACCTCTGCTACGTATTCGATCCGCTGCTGATCGGCGCGGACGGCGCGATCCCGCTCCGCCCGGGCAAGCCGAACCGGATCGACGAGCCGGACGTCATCGCGCGGTGGCTCCTCGACCGGGGCGTCCCGATCGCCGGCCGGATCGTCGGGCCCGGTACGGTCGAGGGCGGCGACACCGTCTGGCTGCGGGACGACCTGTTCGTGATCGGCCGCACGCTCCGGACGAACGACGCCGGTGCCCGCCAGCTCGCCGCGATCGTCGGCGGCGACACGCGGATCGTCGACGTCCCGTACTGGAAGGGGCCCGCGGAGCTCGTCCACCTGATGTCGGTGATCTCGCCCGTCAGCGACGACCTGGCGGTCGTCTTCCTCCCGCTGCTTCCGGCGGGGCTGTGGGAGTGGCTCCGGGAGCTCGGGATCGGCCTGATCGAGGTGCCCGAGGCGGAGTACCCGACGCTCGGCTGCAACGTCCTGGCGGTCCGGCCCGGGGTCGTCGTCGTCGCGGACGGGAACCCGGGCACCCGGCGCGGGCTGGAGGCCGCGGGCGTCGAGGTCCACGCGGTGCCGCTGCGGGAGGTCGGCGAGAACGGGTCCGGCGGCGTGACCTGCCTGACCCGGCCGCTGCTCCGCGAGTGATGAGCGCGATCACCGGCCTGTCGGCGACCGCGGGCGCCGCCGCGGCCGCGGTCGATCCCGTCGCGCTCCGCGACGAGCTCGCGGCGATCGTCCGGATCCCGAGCGTGACCGGTGCCGAAGAAGCCGTCGCCGCCGACCTCGCGGTCCGGCTGGCGGCGGCCGGGATGGCAGTCGAGACGATCTCGCCGGAACCGGAGAGCATCCGCGCCGACCCGGACTGGCCCGGCGAGGAGACAGGTCGATCGAGCCTCCCGGTCGTCATCGGCCGGCTCGGTCCCGCCGGTGGCCGTCGGATCGTCCTCTCCGGTCACGTCGACGTGGTCCCGGCAGGGGATCCGTCGTCGTGGTCGGCGGACCCGTGGAGCGGCAACGTCCGCGACGGCGTGCTGTACGGCCGCGGCGCCTGCGACATGAAGGGTGGCGTGGCCGCGATCCTCGCGGCGGTCCGGGCGCTCGTCGAGAGCGCCGCCGCGGAACGGCTCGATGGCGAGCTCGTCGTCGCCCTCGTCCCGGGCGAGGAGGACGGCGGCCAGGGCACGCTCGCCGCGATCCGGGCCGGCGTGACGGGCGACCTTGCGATCATCACCGAGCCATCGAACCTCGACATCGTCGTCGCCCATGCAGGCGCGATCACGTTCCGGCTGACCGTGCCGGGTCGCGCCGCCCACGCCTCGCAGCGACGCGAGGGGATCTCGGCGCTCGACAACCTGTACACGGTCCTCCGCGCGCTCGAGGCCGACGAGACGGCTCGCAACGCGGCCGAGACCGACCCGCTGATGACTGTCCTCGGCTTGCCGTACCCGACGATCGTCGGGATCGTGTCGGGGGGCGAATGGGCGTCGACCGTGCTGGACCGGGTCGTCGCCGACGGCCGCTATGGCGTCCGGCTCGGGCAGACGCCGGCGGACGCGGCTGCGGACCTGCGGCGCGCGATCGACGCGGCCAATGCCGCCGATCCGTTCCTCCGCGACCATCCGGCGATCGTGGAGATCGTCGGCGGCCAGTTCGGCTCGGGTCGCGTTCCGTCGGATCATCTGCTGCCCGTCGGGCTTGCGGAGACGGTCGAGGCCGTCATGGGCCGCCGGCCGGCCCTCCTCGGCGAGCCGTACGGGGCCGACATGCGCCTGTTCATCAACGCGGGCGACACGCCGTGCGTGATCTTCGGGCCCGGCGACGTGAAGGTGGCCCACAGCGCGGACGAGCACGTCCCGCTCGCCGAGGTCGAGGCCTGTGCGCGGGTCCTCGCCGCGTGGGTCGTCCGGGAGCTCGTTCCGGCGGGGATCTAGCCGGCAGCGATCGGCGGCCGATCGAGGGCGCCCCGACGAACCGTCAGCACCCAGGCCGGGACGCCGACGAGGACCGCGCCGAGCACGCCGAGGGCCGCATACCCGACCGCCGCGACGAGCACGCCCGACCCGAGCGACGCGATCGCCGCCGTGCTCCAGATCAGGGCGTCGGCGACACCCTGGACGCGGGTCCGCTCCACGACCGACACGCCGCCGGTCAGCATCGCGCTGCCCGCCACGTAGCCGAGGTTCCAGCCGAACCCGAGGAGGAAGAGGGCGACGAGCAGGACCCGGTCGTCCTCGACTGGAGCCGCGGCCGCCATGACGCCCGAGATCGCGAGGATCGCCATGCCGGCGTAGATCACGAACGGGCTGCCATAGCGGTCGGTCAGGCGGCCGGACACCGGGGCGAAGGCGTACATCCCGGCGATGTGGGCGCTGAGGACAAGCCCGACCGACGACAGGTCGTGGCCGTGGTCCGTCATGTGGAGGGGCGTCATCGTCATGATCAGGACCATCACGAACTGGCCCACGACCAGCGCGACGATCGCGACGAGGACCGCCGGCCGGCGGAAGATCACCCCGAGCGGTGATGCGGGGGCATGAACCTCGTCGAGATGGCCGTGGTGGTCGGCGAGGTCGAACGGGTCGGGTCGCAGGCGGACGAACGAGAGGATCGCGGCTGCGCCGACCAGGACGATCGGGACGAGATACGGGCCCGCGAGCGCGGGCAGCCCGAGCGACATCGCGACCTCGCCGCTCGGCCCGACGATGTTCGGCCCGATGATCGCGCCGACGGTCGCGGCCCAGACGACGGTCGCGAGGGCCGATGCCCGCCGGTCCGGCGGGTACATGTCGGCGGCGGCGTAGCGCGAGAGCTGGTTGGCGCTGTTGCCGAAGCCGATCAGGAGCGACCCGACGAGCAGCCCGGCGAGGCTTCCATTCACGATCCCGATCACGGCGATGGCGGCGCCGACGACGCCGGTTCCGTAGCCGGCGACGAGCCCGAAGCGCCGGCCGCGCCGGCTCATCAGCCACGACAGGGTCGTCGCCCCGAGGGCGGCGCCGAAGACGACCGCGGCCGCGGGCGTTCCGGCGAGGCTCGCCGAGCCGGTCATCTCCTTGGCCACGATCGTCGCAACGGTGACGGCCGCGATATGCCCGGTGCTGCCGAGCGCGACGCCGCCGACGAGGGTCCCGACGGTCCGACCACGGAGACGCTCGAGCTCGGACGCGGGGAGCGCCTGGAGGGCGGCCGCCGTCGACATCGCCGCGAGGATACGCGGGCGACGAGGTCCGGGACTCAGAGTCCCAGCGTGAGCGGCCCGGTCGGTTCCGGGTCGCGTTCGCCGTCGGCATCAGGACGCGACGGCGCCAGCCCGCGGTCCGGCAGGCGTTCGGGTGCGCCCGGTCCGCGGCCGGCGATCTCCGCGAACCGGCAGAGTGCATTGGCGAGACGCATCTGTTCGGGGTTGCGTGCCCGGACGCGCAGGAGATCCGGGGACAAGGCCACGACGGCGACACATCGCGCCCGTGACGTCGCGACGTTCAGGCGGTGGCGGCTGTACAGGAAGTCCATGCCGCGTGGTGCCAGCTCGGGGTTCGACGTGGTCATCGAGTAGATGCTGATCGGCGCCTCCTGGCCCTGGAACTTGTCGACCGTTCCGACCCGCGCGTTCGGTGGCAGCAGCCGTTGGATCGCCCCAACCTGGGCGTTGTACGGGGCGACGATCAGCACGTCGTCCCAGCCGATCGCGGACTCCCTGCCCGCCGGATCGATCCAGGTCGCGGGACCCTCGACGAGCCGGCGAGCCAGGGCCGCGACGGCGCCCGCCTCCTCGACCGATTCGTTGTCGGCGCCGGTCGTGCGCCGCTCGAGGAGCCGTGGCCCGGTTCCGTCCGCGAGACCGCCTGGGTCGATCGCACGTTGGCGTTCGAGATGCGGTTCGGGCGCCAGCCGGTCGTCGTAGAAGACCTCGGACGTGAACAGGCAGAGATCGGGATGAAGGCGCCAGGTCGACTCGAGGAACAGCCCAAGATCGGGCGGCATCGTTGCCCGCCCGTCGAGGATGTGGGCGAGCGCCGACCGTTCCGTGCCCGGCGGATGGGTCCCCTGCAGCGGCTGGTCGAGCTGCTGCGGATCGCCGAGCAGGACGAGGCTGTCCGTCGACCGGGCCACCGCGACCACTGTCGTGAGGGAGATCTGCCCCGCCTCGTCGACGAACAGCACATCGACCGCGCCGGCCATCTTCGAAGACGCCCACAGCCACGACGTGCCGGCGGCGAGGTTGGCCCGGCCGTCGTCAAGCCGCGCGCGGACGTCGTCGCTGGACTTCGCTCGCGTGACCAGGTCGTCGTCCAGCACCTGTTCGGCGTCTCCACGCTGCACGATCCGCAGGTCGACCGTGCCGTAGCCGGGTGCCGTCGGGTCCGCGGCAGCCTTCTGGACAGCTCGAATCATGTTGCCGATGACCTTGTGGCTCATCGCGGTGATCCCCACGCGCTTGCCGTCGGCCAGCAGCGCGAGGATCATCCTGGCCCCGGCGAACGTCTTTCCCGAGCCAGGCGGCCCCTGGATCGGCAGCGTCGTCCGGTCGAGCAACCGGCCGGCCCGGATCGCCGCGTCGAGGTCGCGTTCGCCCGGCCGCGCGAGCTGGCCGCCTGCCGATTGGCCGATCCGCGGGGGCACATTCCGCAGGAGGTCGCGTGCCGCCTGGTACCGACCGTCACCGGAGATCCCGTGGTCCGCGACGTATTCCGCGAGCTCCACGAGCGATGCCTGCTGATCCACCGTCCGGTAGAGACCGAGCGGAACGAGCGCCCGCGGGTGCGGATCGGACGTGAGCCGCTTGAGGTCCACGGTTCCGGCCACGAGATTCGTCTCGACGACCTCGCCGGCCTTCCAGAACTTGAATGGCGATTGGTTCGGGTTCGCGACGGCCTTCCCCGGGTCATAGACCTCGTTCCGGCCGAGGTCGAACTCCTGGTCCGGAAACGAGTACCGCCAGACCTCCTTGCCGCCGCCGAGGTCCGCCACCCGCTCGAGCGGTTCGAGCCGTCCGAGTGGATCGGACTCGCCGACGAGCTCCTCCGGGGTCGCTTCCAGCATCCAGCGGAAGAACGACCACCACATCGACTTCTCCTCGCGCCGGTACCACCCGAGGAGCTGCGCCATCAGCCACGTCGCATGCTCGTCGTCGGTCCGCTCGGCGCGGTCCTCCGAAATGCCCGACGTGAGCCGATCGACAAGCTCCTGGACGTGGGCCTGCGCCTCCGTCAGCTCTGGTGCGAGCTGGCCTTCGCGGCTGGCGGGCCGAGGAACGATCTGACTCGTGAGCCTCGGCCAGCTCCGTGCGGCGCTCCTCGAGCCAGTCGCGGAGCTCACGGTTGCTGACGACGTCGTCCCGGTTGTACCGCTCGATCCGATCGAGGTGATCGGATTCCGGACGCTCGCCCTCGCCGAGCTCGAGCCATTGCTCGAAGGCAACGATGCTCGATCCCGCGTCGCGGAGGTCAACCTCGCGTTCGAATCCGTAGAACGCTTCCATCTTCTTGATCGAGTAGCTCTCGACGGAGGCGCGCATGGATTGACGGACGGCGCGGAGCAGGTCGACCAGGACGCCGCCTCGGAGGAGCTGGTCGACCTCGTCCTCGCGGGTCCCGTACCGGCCCATCAGGCGCTTGAGGGCGGTCGGCTCGTACGCCGCGTAGTGATAGACGTGGAGCGCCGGATCGGCGGCGAGGCGCTCCATGATGAAGTCGATCAGCCGCTCGAACGCGCGTCGTTCGCCCTCCAGGGAGAACTCGCCATGTTCGTCGCGCGACCAGATCGCACGGAACCGGCCCGACATGTCGAGGACGCCGAACAGGTAGTCGAGCCCGTCGTCGAACGCGTACGGGTCGCCCTCGATGTCGAAGAACAGGTCGCCCGGTGACGGCTCCGGCAGCGTGGCCAGACCGCGTTCGGCGTCGATCGCGGCCCCCGGGCCGGGCAGGAGGAGCTCATATCGGTGGTCGTTGTGCAGACGGCCCTCGAGCTGGATCCGGGCCTGCTCGCGGACGCGGGTCAGGGCCCCTTCGCTCGTGCCTTCGAGGGGCGGCTCCATCGGTAGCGTCAGCCGGCCGAGGTCCGCCAGGGTGTCGACCCCGCGCGCGATGAGCTCGCGTCGCTGTCGGGCGGAGATCCCCGCCACCAGGCTGAGGTGGTCGTCTCGTCGCCTGCGCGTTGCGCATTCCGCCGCCCATCGGCACACCTCGCAGTGATCGACCGGATCGGGGTAGGTGGCGGCGGGCGGGAACGTCGGAGGGTCGTCGGCCGCCATCGCGGCGAGGAACCGCGATTTGGCGCTCCGGTAATAGGCGAGGAAGTCGTCGACGCGGAGCCGCTCGACGGCGCGGGCACTGCCGCCCAACGCCACGTGCATCCACTCCGGACGGACGCCCTGGACCGCGTCGAGCAGGTCGACATAGGTGCAGATCTGGAGGACGGCGCTCGCCTTGACGTGGCGAGCGAGCTTCGTGTCGGCGACCTCGTAGTGCCATGTCCCGAGGGCGGAAGGACGGGCCGCATCGTCGACGCGGAGCAGGAAGTCGGCGTGTCCGCGCCAGGTTCCGTCGAAGAACGTAGCCTGGTAGATGACGTCGGCGCCGGCGGCCATCGCCGCTCTGGTCTCGGATGCCGCCGCGCGGAGCCGATCGCCGGCGTCCTCGATCGAGCCGTCGAGCTCGATCGTGACCACGGTTCGGCCGTCCGCCGCCAGATCCGCCAGAAACCGATGCTCGTGCGCGAAGCCCCGCTTCCGGATGATGTCGAGCTCGGGATCGTCGCGCATCGGCCGGTGAACGAGCCCCGCCATCGCCGCGCGCTCGAGCTGGGTCAGGTGCTCACAGGCCAGATAGGCGACCAGATCGGTTGCGGCGTAGACCGGCCGACCATCGATCACCTGCACGGTCCAACCTTAGTCGGCGCCCGTGCCAGCTCGCCTGTCACGGGCGGCGGCGGCGCTCGGCGCCGGTCAGGCCGGTCGCAGGCTCCGCCACGTGTCGATCGCCCACTTCCAGTCGTTCGGGTCCTCGAACTCGATCCGGACCGCGGCGCCACTGCCGAAGACGCCGCTGAAGCCGTCGAGGATCCCGACCTCGATGCCGGTCGAGGCATCCGTCGAGATCCGTGCCCGGCCTCGGACGGCGCCGTCCTCGTGTTCGACCGCGTCCGGTCCGAGGGCCCCCGCGTACTCGCGCAGGAACACGCCCGCCGTCATCGGCGCGCCGTCGATCGTCGTGGGTGCGGCCGACATCGCGACCGTCCGACCCGCGTCGCTGCCCGACCACCGATCCGGCGTCCTGGTGTCGCTGAACGACCCAGGAAGGTCGACGGCCCAGCCGCCGTGGAGGATCGTGACGGGATCGCGCCGGTAGCCGATCCGGCCGCCGGCGTCCGGGGTCGCGACGTCGGTCGTCGCACCGTCGCCCTGCGGCTCGACCCGCGCCACCGACGCCGCGGCTCGCTGGAGGAGCTGATAGGTCGACGGGTCGTTGTGGCCGCGCAGGACGAAGGCATCCCGCCAGGCCGTCCACGGCCAGGACAGCCCGGGCTCGAGTGGGTAGGCGAATCGGAGGGTCGCGAGGACGTCGTCGAGGACCGCGACCTCGGGTGTGCCGACCGGCGGCCGCCACCGGACCTCGTTCCAGAGCAGCGTCAGCGCCCGTCCGAGGTGGTAGCGCGCATCCATCGCGTCGGCGATCCACGGCCAGATGTCGGCGGCGACGCGCGGATCCCGCATGGCGCGCTCGACCCAGTCGTCGTCGCGCGGCCCGAGGACAGTGGCGACGGCACCCTGGAACGTGTAGCGAACGCCGCTTGGCGTCGCCAGCTGGAGTCCGGATGCGCCTTGCGCGCGAGCGTCGCGGATGGCCGCGAGGCTCGACCGGAGCCAGCCCAGGTGTCCGCGCTCGGCGTCGGAGCGCTCGCCGGAGAAGAAGGCTCCGGTTGGATCGGACGACCCGTCGGCTTCGGTGGCGGTTCTCCAGGTGAGGCCGAGATCCTGCCCGAGCCGTCGGAGGAGGCCCACCACGTAGGTGTGGTAGCCGGGCCCGACCGGGATCGTCATTGCCGTGATCGTGACGAGGCCGGTATCACTGGCCTCGACCCGGACGGGACGCGCCGCCGGATGCAATGAGACCTCGAGCGCGCCGTCGGCGGCGCGGTCACCGAGGGCGTGCCCGCGCAGCGTGTCCGCCGCCGCATCGAGGAGCCACGCGTCGATCGCCGGCAGGAGGGTCGCCGCCTGCGGCACGCGGTGGGTCGCGCCCCGTCTGGATGCCTGGCCGATCGCCCGGATCGTGATCGACAACGCGAACCTCGAGTGCCTGGGTGAGTGGACGATACGCCGAGGTCACCCCGCGAGCCAGCCGGGCGGCGACATCCGATGGTCCTGCCCGTCGAATGGTCAAACGGGCGACCCGACGGCGTCGGCCGACCCGAGGCCGTCAGGCGACGAGCGCGGCGACCGCCTCGTCGAACGCCGCCGTATGCCGGTCGACGTCGGCGTCCACCGTGGCGGGGCACATCAGGGCCATGTTGTGGAACGGCGTCATCAGCACGCCGCGGTTCATCACGGCGAGGTGGAGGTAACGCGCGAGGAGCGGGTCCTCGTCGGCCATCTGCTCGGCGCCGTCGCGCGGCGGGGTCGGGCGGAAGTGATATTCGGCGCGCGCACCCAGGCGGGTCACGTGCCATGCCACCCCGCGGGACCGGATGACGTCGTTGACGCCGGCTTCCCAGCGCTCTGCGAGCGGGATCATCCGCTCGAACGCCTCGGTCGTCAGGACCTCACCCAGCGTGGCCCGGATCGCGGCAAGGGACAGCGCGTAGCCGGCCAGGGTCCCGCCGATCCCGCCGACGTCCGCGCGCGGCGGGAGCGTCGCAAGGACTCGGTCGGCGATCGCGTGCGTCATGCCGTACGTGCCGGCCGGGATCCCGCCGCCGATCGTCTTGCCGATGACGAGCATGTCCGGCTCGAGTCCGTCGCGACCCGTCATCCCGCCGGGCCCGGCGCAGATCGTGTGCGTCTCGTCGATGATCAGGACCGTTCCCGTCCGGCGGGTCAGCTCGCGGAGGGCCGCGTGGTAGCCGGGCTCCGGCAGGACGATCCCGACGTTCGTCAGCGCCGGCTCGACGAGGACGGCCGCGACGTCCTCGTCCGCGAGTGCGCGCTCGAGCGCGGCGACGTCGTTGAAGGGGACGACCCGCGTCGTCAGGGCGGGATCGACGGGCGGTCCGATGTTCAGGTCGGTCGCGATGACGCGGCCGTCGTCGTCGAGCGTGGCGAGCGTCTCGTCGACCGAGCCGTGGTAGCACTCGTCGTGGACCAGGATCTTCGAGCGACCGGTGATCCGGCGGGCGAGCCGGATCGAGAACCGGTTGGCGTCCGTCGCGGTCATCGTGAACTGCCAGAGCGGCAACCCGAATCGACGAGTCAGCTCCTGGCCCGCCGCGATGGCGTCCTCGGTCGGGAGCATGTGGGTGATGCCACGCCGCATCTGGCGTTCGACCGCAGCGATCGTCGGCGCCGGGCCGTGACCGGCCATCGCTCCGGTGTCGCCGAGGCAGAAATCGACGTAGTCGTGCCCGTCGACGCAACGGAAGCCGGCCCCGGCCGCCTCATCGACGAACAGGGGGAACGGGGACGCCCACTCGCTCATCCAGTTCATCGGGACGCCCTCGAGGAGCGAGCGCTTGGCCTCTTCGTGGAGCGCGTGAGATCGCGGATGGGCTCGGGCGAACCGGTCGACCTCGGCCGTCATCGCCCGCTCGAGGCGGGCGCGGTCGACGGTGGAGCGGACGGGCGTCATCGCTGTCGAGGATGCGTCAGCCGCGCAAAGGCAGCTGGACGATCCCGGATCGTGCGACGCGCCCGGACTGCGTTCGTCGCGCCCGGGCGGTCAGGCGAAGGCGAAGCCGAGCACCGGAGCGAGCGGGCTTGAAGGCCCGTGAGCGAGGAGCGCAGGGTTCAACGCAGCCATGGCCGTCCTGGCGCGACAGCCGTTGAAGCCGGCAACGGCGCTCAGTGGAGGCGGCGGGTGTAGCCGCAGATGGGGCACGAGGCGACGCCGGTGTCGGCGTCGATCTCGAGGAAGGAGGTGCAGCCGTTCGTGCTGCAGTAGGGGCGGCTGGCGGAGTGGCTCCGGCGCCGCAGGCGGCGCATGGCCACCGATCGGCCCGCCGCATTGGCGGAGGTGGTGCGAGTCATCATGTGCTGGTTCGGTGTTCCTTCTGGCTCGCGCGTCTCGCGGGCGCCGGCATCTCGTGCCTTCTGGCGCTCGTCGCGGCGCTGCGGCCTTGACGGTCCGCTCTCGGACGGCTCGACTGTCGGGAGCCGGAGCGGGTCTTTGTTGGTGTCCGGGACGTCGCGGGAGCGGATTGGGCTCGACCGGTGGGCGCCGCTGCGGACCTGACATCATGCCCTGCCGAGCTCGATCCGTCAAACGGGCGTTCTCTTTCGCATTGCCGGACCGCGCGACTCGTCGCCTCGTGCGGCAATTCCGGCCGAACACGCCTTGCCGACGGGGGAGGTGAGTGCGGGGAACTGCCGCGGGCCCCGGGACGTACCGGTTGACGTCGGGTCGACGATTCGATTCAACCGCGGCACACGCCCGACGGAGGTGTTCCGATGAGCACGATCCTCATCGTCGCCAACCAGACCCTGCCGAGCGAGACGCTCGCGACCACGGTGTCGAGCCGGATCGCGTCCGGCGCTCGCGACTTCCACGTGGTCGTCCCGGCGACGCCGCCACCGGGCGGCGGGATGACCTGGGACGAGGACGCCGCCCGGGCAGCCGCCGAGGAGCGTCTCGACGCGTTCCGGCAGCGACTGACCGAGGCCGGCGTGACCGTTGGCGGCGAGATCGGTGACCGCGACCCGGTGTCCGCGGTCCGCGACGCCGTCCGTGGACGCGACGTGAGCGAGATCATCCTGTCGACCCTGCCCGCCGGAGCTTCGCGCTGGCTCCGCCAGGACGTCCCCAGCCGGCTGCGCGGCGCCGTGAGCGTCCCGCTGACGGTCGTCGAGGAGGCGACGGAGGTCGTAGCCCGCACCTGACGCCGCCGAACGCCCTGTTGGTTGCGAAACATCAACCTTCGCCGTATCGAACATCAGTTGCGTCGACGGCTCGCAGTTGGCAGACTCCCGCAGTCCGATGCAACCGACTGCAGGAGGGGTCCCTTGCCGACGTCCTTGATCGCGCGTGTGCGACGCCCCGCGATCGCTCTCGCCACAACGGCCGTGCTTCTGGCCGGGCTCGCGCCCGCCGCGCTGGCCGTCGACGTGTTCGCCGTGACGACCCCGTATCCGTCGATCGCGGTCGCCCCGGGCTCCAGCGCGAGCTTCGACTTGTCCGTCACCTCGCCGAAGAGCGGGACAGCGAGCCTCGAGGTCGGCGGCACGCCTGCCGGCTGGACCGCGACGCTGCACGGCGGCGGCTTCGTCATCTCCGGGGTCAGCGTCGCGCCGGGCAAGCCCGGAACGGCCCGTCTCGACGTCAAGGTGCCCACCGACACGACCGTCACCGCGGGGAAGCTGACCGTGACCGCCCGTCTCGACGGCGACGTCGCGACGCTGCCGATCAGCGTGACCGTCGACAAGGCGGTGTCTGGTGACGTCACGCTTTCGTCCACGTCCCAGACGCTGACCGGCCCGAACGACACCTCCTACAGCTTCCCGGTCACCGTTGACAACGGCTCGGCGGAGGACCTGACGGTCTCGGCGACGGCCACCGGCCCGACCGGCTGGACGGTCGACACGAAGCTGTCCGAGGCCCAGGCGGCGAGCGTCGTGGTCAAGGCCGGCAGCTCGACGACCGTCACCGTGTCCGTCACGCCGGCACCCGATGCGCCGGCCGGGCTCGGCGTCATCGATCTCCAGGTCACCGCGGGCACCCAGGTCCTGCCGTACCAGCTCGGAGTCGACATCACCGGGACGTTCAAGATCACGCTCTCGACGCCGAACCAGCTCGTCTCGGCCCACGGGCCCGCGGGCAGCGGCACGACCCAGCAAATCGTCGTCAAGAACGACGGCACCGGCCCGCTGACGAACGTGAAGATGACGGCGACGCAGCCGACGAACTGGAAGATCGCGTTCGACCAGGACACGATCCCGACGATCCCGCCGGGCCAGCAGGTCACGGTCACCTCGACGATCACGCCATCGGGCGATGCCGTGACCGGCGACTACCAGATCACGCTCACGGCAACGGCTCCCGGTGACAACGGAGCGAACGCCGCGACGAGCGACCTGGCGATGACCTTCACGGTCGAGACGTCGCCGATCTGGCTCCTCGCCGGTGTCGTCCTGATCGTGGCGATCCTCGCCGCGCTGTTCTACGTCTTCCGGACCTACGGTCGACGATGACGGCACCGTCGACGCGACCGGTCCGGAAGCGGGTCGGTCGTAAGGGCGGAGCGGCGGAACGGGAGCCTACGGCGACGCCACGCCACGCCCGAGAGGGTGAGGATCGGCCGCGAGCCCCGATCCGGACGCGCGGCCTGACGAAGGAATACGGCGACCTCGTCGCGGTCGACCACCTCGACCTCGAGGTCCAGGCCGGCGAGATCTTCGGGCTGCTCGGCCAGAACGGCGCCGGCAAGACGACGACGATCCTCATGCTGCTCGGGCTGACGGAGCCGACGGAGGGCCAGGCCCGTGTCGTCGGGCTGGATCCCGCTCGCCGGCCGCTCGAGGTGAAACGCAGGGTCGGCTACTTGCCGGACAGCGTCGGCTTCTACGGCGACCTGACGGGTCGCGAGAACCTCCAGTACACCGCCCGCCTGAACCGCATTCCGCGCGACGAGGCGAAGGTGCTGATCGACGAGGCGGTCGAGGCCGTCGGGCTGACGGCGCGTGCCGACGACGCCACCGACACGTATTCGCGGGGGATGCTCCAGCGGCTCGGCATCGCCGACGCCCTGATCAAGGACCCCGACGTCCTGATCCTCGACGAGCCGACCACGGCCATCGATCCACTCGGCGTCACCGAGATCCTCGACCTCCTTCGGAACCTCGTCCGCGAGCGCCAGATGGCGATCCTCCTCTCGAGCCACCTGTTGAACCAGGTCCAGTCGGTCTGCGACCGGATCGGGATCTTCGCGGCGGGCCGGCTGATCGGGCAGGGGACGATGGACGAGCTGGCCGCCCGGTTCGGCGACGACACCGCCCACGTGGAGGCGGACATCGAGCTTCCGGCGGACACCGACACGGCACCCGTTCACGACCTCCTGGCCGCGATCCCGGGCGTCGTCCAGGTCAAGGCGCCGACCCGGCCCCGGGACTCGTGGGTGGTCGACGTCCGGCCGGCGACCGAGGATACGGCCGTCCGCAGGGCGATCCTCGCCACGGCAGCCGCGAATGGCCTCGACCTGACGTCGGTCCGGGCCGTGGCGCCGTCGCTCGAGGAGATCTATCGTCGGGCGGTGGAACGCGCCGCCCACGGCCACGCGAGGGACGTCCGATGACGAGCGAGAGCACGCCGCTCCCGACGCCCGCGGCGGCACCCGAGCCCGCCGCCGCGCCCGCTCGGCCGGCCCGCGACGACGGGGCGATCCCGTCCCGTCGCGAGCGATCCGTGCCGCACGCCGGCTGGATGGTCGTCGCGGGCAAGGAGTTCGCCGATCACCTCTGGTCCGCGCGCTTCGTGGTCCTCCTGATCGTCCTGGGCCTGGCGGCGCTGATCCCGATGTACTTCGCCGCTGACACGATCCGCTCGGCGGCGTCGCAGGTCACCGGGACGTCGTCGATCTTCCTCTTCCTCTTCACCCTGTCGCCGAAGGTCGGCGACAGCCAGGTCCAGCTGCCTAGCGCGTGGGAGTTCGTCGCGATCGTCGGGCCGCTGCTCGGGATCGTGTTCGCCTTCGATGCCGTGAACGGCGAGCGATCGACCGGGACGCTGCCGCGCCTCCTGTCGCAGCCGATCTTCCGTGACGACGTGATCAACGGGAAGTTCGCGGCCGGCCTCGCGGTCATCGGCCTCGTGCTGTCGTTCATCGTCGTACTGATCACCGCGTTCGGGATCATCCGGCTCGGGATCGTCCCGAGCGCCGAGGAGCTGTTGCGGATCATCACGTGGCTGATCCTGACCTTCCTGTACGTCTCGCTCTGGCTCGCCTTCGGGCTGCTCCTGTCGGTGCTGATCCGACGGGCGGCGACCTCGGCGCTCGTGGCGTTCGGGACGTGGCTCCTGCTGACGTTCTTCGGCAGCCTGATCACGGGGCTGATCGGCGGGTTCCTCGCCCCGGTCACGGGCACGCTCGACCAGCAGGCCTCGAACCTGTCGCTCCAGCAGACGATCACGCGGATCCTCCCGGACACGCTGTACCGCGAGGCGTCGCTCGCGATCCTCAATCCGCAGGTCGCCGCGGTCACGAACCCGGCGACGATCGGCGGCTACGAGCAGGCGGCGCAGCGGATTCCGTCACTCCAGTCGTTCCAGCAGAGCCTGCTGCTGATCTGGCCGCACATGATCGTGATGCTCGCGATCACGGTTCTCTGCTTCGCGATCGCCTACATCCGCTTCATGCGCCAGGAAGTCCGCGCCTAGCGCTCCACGCTGGCTCAGCGTCGCTCGTTGATCCGGATCAGGTTGCCCGCGGGATCGCGGAAGGCGCAGTCGCGAATGCCGTACGGCTGGTCCGTCGGTTCCTGGACGACCTCGGCATCGCTCGCCCGCAGCCGCTCGAAGACGCCGTCGAGGTCGTCCGTGGACAGCACGACGATCGCGTACGTGCCCTTGGCCATCATCTCGCCGATCGTGCGGCGCTCATCCTCGGTGATGCCGGGGCCGGCAAAGGGCGGAGCGAGCACGATCGAGGTGTCAGGCTGGCCGGGAGGTCCGACGGTGATCCAGCGCATCCCGGCGTAGCCGACGTCGAGGCGGACCTCGAACCCGAGCACGTCGCGATAGAAGGCAACGGACGCCTCCGGGTCGTCGTGCGGCAGGAAGCTCGACTGAATCCGGATGTCCATCGCGTTCACGCTAGCTGCGGCTCAGGCGCCGGCGCTTCTCGCGATTCCGGATCGGCCTCGTCACCTGCTTCGCCACGCACGACGGGATCCCGGCCGTCGCCTCGCGCCTCGTGCTCGCGGTAGGCGCTCGGCGAGACGCCGACCAGCTCGGTGAAGCGCGTGCTGAAGGTGCCCGAGCGACGAGCAGCCGACCGCGAAGCAGACGTCGGTGACGCTGAGATCGCCGCGACGCAGCAGCGCCATCGCTCGCTCGATGCGCCGCGTCATCAGGTAGCTGTACGGCGATTCGCCGTAGGCGAGCTTGAACTCGCGGCTGAGATGCCCGGCCGACATGTGGACGCCGCGCGCGAGCGCCTCGACGTCCAGCGGCTGGTCGTACTCGCGGTCGATCCGGTCACGAACGCGGCGCAGCCACGCGAGGTCACGCAGGTGCTGCTCGGGAAGGGTCGTGCTGGTCACCGAAGAGATCCTGCCATAGCCCACGGCCCAAAGGAAACACACGCGTGGCCACGCTCACGTGCGGACGTACGCCGCGAGGTGCTCGCCGGTCAGCGTGGAACGGCCGGCAACGAGGTCGGCGGGCGTGCCCTCGAAGACGATCCGCCCGCCGTCGTGGCCCGCGCCGGGGCCGAGGTCGATGATCCAGTCGGCGTGGGCCATGACCGCCTGGTGATGGGCGATGACGATGACCGACTTGCCCGAGTCCACCAGCCGGTCGAGCAGTCCGAGCAGCTGCTCGATGTCCGCGAGGTGGAGGCCGGTGGTCGGCTCGTCGAGGACGTAGATCCCGCCCTTCTCGGCCATCCGGGTGGCGAGCTTGAGCCGCTGCCGCTCGCCGCCGGACAGGGACGGCAGGGGCTGGCCGAGCTTGAGGTATCCGAGCCCGACGTCCTCGAGGCGCGCCAGGATCGACGCGGCCGCCGGCGTCTTCGCGTCGCCCGCGGCGAAGAAGGCGTGCGCCTCGGCGACGGGCAGGTCGAGCACCTCCGCGATGTTGAGCCCGCCGAGCCGCAGATCCAGCACCGCGGCCTGGAACCGCTTGCCCCCGCAGTCCTCGCACGGCGTCGCCACCGTCTCCATGAAGGAGAGCTCGGTGTAGATCATCCCGTTGCCGTTGCACGTCGGGCAGGCACCTTCGGAGTTCGAGGAGAACAGCGCCGGCTTGACGCCGTTGGCCTTCGCGAACGCGGTTCGGATCGGGTCGAGCAGGCCCGTGTACGTCGCCGGGTTGCTCCGGCGCGAGCCGTGGATCGCGCCCTGATCGATCGACACCACGTCCGCGCCGGCGGGGATCGACCCGTGCACGAGCGAGGACTTGCCGGACCCGGCCACGCCGGTCACGACGCAGAGCACGCCGAGCGGGACGTCGACGTCGACATCCTGCAGGTTGTGCGAGTTCGCGCCGCGGATCTCGAGCTGGCCGGTCGGCGTCCGGACCGTGTCCTTGAGCGCCATCCGGCGGTCGAGGTGCCGGCCGGTGAGCGTGTCGGAGGCCTTCAGCCCCTCGATGGTGCCCTCGAAGCAGATCGTGCCGCCGCCGGTGCCGGCCCCGGGGCCGAGGTCGACGACGTGGTCGGCGATGACGATCGTCTCCGGCTTGTGCTCGACGACGAGCACGGTGTTGCCCTTGTCGCGCAGCTCGAGGAGCAGCTTGTTCATCCGCTGGATGTCGTGCGGGTGGAGTCCGATCGTCGGCTCGTCGAAGACGTAGGTGACGTCGGTCAGCGCGGACCCGATGTGCCGGACCATCTTGGTGCGTTGCGACTCGCCGCCGGACAGGGTGCCCGACGGGCGGTCGAGCGACAGGTAGCCCAGGCCGATCTCGACGAACGAGTCGAAGAGGTGGAGGAGGTTGGCGACCAGCGGCGCCACGCCCTTGTCGTCGATGTCGCGCAGCCACTCGGCCGCGTCGGTGACCTGCATGGCACAGACGTCGGCGATGCTGAGGCCGTTGATCTTCGAGGAGCGCGCCGCGTCGTTGAGCCGGCTGCCGTCGCAGACCGGACAGGTCTTGAAGACGGCGGCCCGCTCCACGAACGCCTTGATGTGGGGCTGCAGCGAGTCGACGTCCTTGCTGAACATCGACTTCCGGATCTTCGGGATCAGACCGTCGTAGGAGACGTTGATGCCCTTGGCCTTGATCTTGACCGTCTGCTTGTAGAGCAGGTCGTGGCGTTCCTTCTCGGAGTAATCCTTGATCGGCTTGTTCGGATCGAAGAAGCCGGACTCGATGAAGGTCGCCACCATCCAACCGTCCGCGGTGTACCCGGGCACCAGGATGGCGCCCTCGGCGAGTGACTTCGACTCGTCGATGATCACGGACAGGTCGAGGTCGGAAACGGTGCCGCGTCCCTCGCATTCGGCACACATCCCGCCGAGGTAGACGGCGTCCTGGACGATCTTCTTCTCGCCCTTGGGGCCGGTCATGACGCCGCTCGCCCGCGTGGTGGGGATGTTGAAGGAGAACGCCGTCGGCCCGCCGATGTAGGGCTTGCCGAGGCGGCTGAACAGGCTCCGGAGCATGGCGTTGGCGTCCGTGACGGTGCCGAGCGTCGAGCGCGGGTTCGCCCCGAGGCGCTCCTGGTCGACGATGATCGCGGTCGTCAGCCCGTCGAGCACGTCGACGTCGGGCCGTGCCAGGGTCGGCATGAAGACCTGGACGAACGTCGAGTAGGTCTCGTCGATCAGCCGTCGCGACTCTGCGGCGATCGTGTCGAACACCAGCGAGCTCTTGCCCGAGCCCGAGACGCCGGTGAACACGGTCAGCCGGCGCTTCGGGATCTCGACGCTGATGTCCTTGAGGTTGTTCACCCGCGCGCCCTGCACGCGGATCAGATCGTGGCTGTCGGCAACCCGCGTCGACGGTGGGGCGACCTGCGTGTCGGTCACGACGGCCCTCAGCTCGCGGCCTTCTTCACGAGCTCGACGATCCGCGCCTCTGTGCGCTGGTTCAGCTCGGTCACGGCGAACGAGACCGGCCACATCTCGCCGTCGTCGAGGCGAGCGTCCGGCTGGAATTCGAACGTCGAGTATCGAACCTTGAACTTCGACGCAGGCTTGTAGAAGCAGATCACCTTGCCGTCCTTCGCGTACGCCGGCATCCCGTAGTACGTCTTCGGCACGAGCGACGGCGCGGTCGTCGTGACGAGCTCGTGGATCCGCTCGCCCATGGCGCGATCGGCCGCCGGCATGTCGGCGATCTTCGCGCGCACGTCGGATTCGCCCTCCGCCCGTTCGGCGGCCGGGTCCCGACGCGAGGCGACCTTCCGCTCCCTGGCGCTCGCCTGCATCGCGTCGCGCTCTTCGTCTGTCCAGACATTGGCGGACTTGCCGGCGGCCTCGGTCTTCGTCGTGCTCTTCGTCGCATTCATCGCTGTGCTCCTCGTGGCCGGTCGCATCGACCTGGGCAGGATGTTCAGGGCGGTCATGCTACCGGCGGCCTGGCGACCGGCGCTTCTCGATTCCTGACCGGTCTGGTCCCTTGTTTCATCACAAACGGCGGCGTTGCGTCTTCTGCGGCTCAGCTCGGCGGGTAGCCGGTGATCGCCATGATCTCCTCGTAGAGCGGCTTCAGCCGCTCGTACATCCGGCGGTACACGCGGTGGTACAGCTGGTCGTAGAGCTGCCGGCGGGCCGGATCCGGCTCAATGGTCTCGATGACCCGCGTCATCGCCGCGACCGCCGCGTCGAATGTCGGATGGATTCCCAGCCCCACGGAGGCGTCGATCGCGGCGCCGAGCCCGGAGGTCTCGTAGGTGTGCGGCCGGCCGGTCGGCAGCCCGAAGATGTCCGCTGTCAGCTGGACCGCCGCGAGCGACTGGGAGCCGCCGCCGGACACCCGCAGCTCGCGGAGCGGGGTCTTCGCTCGCGCCGCCGCCCGCTCGCCACCCTCGCGGAGCGCGAACGCGAGGCCCTCGAGGATGGCGCGGTAGACGTGGGCCCGCGTGTGGACGTCGCCGAAGCCGATCATCGCGCCCTTCGCCTCGGGTCCGGGGACGCGCACCCCGGGAGTCCAGGTCGGCTGGAGGAGCAGGCCCATCGATCCGGGCTCGGTCGCCCGGATGAGGTCGTCGAACAGCGCCTCCGGTGCGACCCCGAGCATCTCGCCCTGGGCGACCTCGGCGGCCCCGAACTGGCGCTTGAACCAGTCGACGAGCCAGTAGCCGCGGTAGACCTGGACCTCGAGGCTCCACGCCCCCGGGAGGGCCGACGGGTAGGGCGGGACGAGCGGGATCGCCTCCACGTAGCGGCGCTGGGTCGTGTTGATCGTGGCGGTGGTCCCGTAGGACAACGACCCGATCTCGGGCGTCAGCGCACCCGAACCGATCACCTCGCACGCCTTGTCCGCGGCCGCGGCCACGACCGGCGTGCCGGCCGGCAGCCCCACGACCGCGGCAGCGTCGGGCGTCAGCTCGCCGAGCCGGCCGCCCGGCGGGACGAGCTCCGGCAGCCACGCCGGATCGATCGGGGCGGCCCGCCAGCGCCAGTCGCCGGCCTTCGCCCAGGCGAGTCGCTTGTAGTCGAACGGCACGTAGCCCACCTGGGCGGCGATCGAATCGACGAAGCGACCGGTCAACCGATGGGAGAGGAAGCCCGACAGGAGGAGGTAGTGCCGGATCTGCGTCCAGGTGGCGGTCTCGTTCGCCCGGAGCCAGTTCGCCTCGCAGTCGGCCTGGAACGCCGCGACCGTCCGACGCACCCCGAGCGCCCGGAACGCGAGCCCGGTGACCCCACCGATCTCCGGCACGTCCTCGGCACGTCGCTGGTCGAGCCAGACGATCGCCGGTCGGAGGGGCGCGCCGACCTCGTCCGTCACGACGACGGTCGCGCGCTGGGTCGTCAGGGCGATGCCGGCGATCGCGTCCCGGCGCGCGGAGCCGCCCGCCCAGAGCGCGCTGCACGCCGCCCCGATCGACCGCCAGTAGAGCTCCGCGTCCTGCTCCGCCCAGCCCGGCCGCGGCGAGACATATGGCTCGATCGGGACCCGGGCCCGGGCCACGAGCTCCCCTGACGGGTCGAAGACGAGTGCCCGGACGCTCTGCGTCCCGACGTCGATCGCGAGGACGTGGTCGGCCGTCATCGCGGCTCGTCCCCGACCAGGACGCCCGGGTTCAGGATCCGGTCCGGATCGAGCCGGCGGGCCACGTCGTCGAGGATCCGGAGACCGAGCTCGCCCTTCTCGGCGGCCAGCCACGGCCGATGGTCGCGCCCGACGCCGTGCTGGTGGCTGATCGTCCCCCGTGGCGGACGATCGCCTCGCTCGCCGCGGTCTTCAACCGTCGCCAGCGCTCGAGCGTCTCGTCCGGATCCGCGGCGATCCGGAACACGTAGGTCGCGTACAGGCTCGAGCCGCTCGGGTAGACGTGCGACAGGTGGCTGAAGGCGTGGACGCGCTCGCCGGTCTCGTCGAGCCCGTGGCGGAGGGTCCGGCCGAGATCGGCGGCCAACCCCGGCAGGTGCGTCCAGTCGACCGCGGTCTCGAGCGTGTCGACCGCATAGCCGAGCTCCCACAGCCCATCGCGCAGGTCCGGGGTGCGGTACCGGCTGCGGATCCACCGACGGCCGATCGACCCGCCGACGCCCGTCCCGCCGTGCCGGCGGACGATCGAACCGACCTCACGGACGGCCGTCTCGACCAGCTTCACCTCGCCGCTGGCGATGACGATCAGGAGGCACGGCTCGGGGCCGATCCGACGGAACCGGAGGTAGCCTCGGAGCGCCCGCGACCCGCGGCTCTCGCCGGCGAGGGCGAGCGTCGTCACGGTCTCGATCGGGGTGGAGAGGCGGACCATCGAGAGCGGCAGGCCGGCGCGGGCGATGGCGCGGGCGGCCTCCACGGCGCGTGGCCACTCCCCGAGGACCCATGCCGGGGTCGCCTCGACGCGCGGCTTCGGGACGGCCCTCACGGTCGCTTCGGTCAGGATCCCGAGCCGCCCCTCGGACCCGAGCACGAGCTGGCGGAGGTCCGGGCCGGCCGCCGACGCCGGGTGGGCCGGCAGGTCGAGGGTCCCGGCAGGCGCCTCGAGATGCCCGCCGGCGAAGAGGTCCTCGATGCGCCCGAAGCCGATCGACTGCTGACCGGCGGACCGCGCCGCCACCCAGCCGCCGACAGTCGATCGTTCCCAGGACTGCGGGAAGTGGCCGAGCGAGAGGCCGTGGGGCGCCAGTGCGGCCTCCAGGTCCGGTCCGAGCGTGCCGGCGCCAAAGGTTGCCAGGCCACTCGCCTCGTCGAGCCGGAGCAGCCCGGCCAGGCCGTCCATCGCGACGGTGACGGCCGGCCGATCGTCATCCGGGTCCGGGCTGACCCCGCCGACGACGCTCGTGCCACCTCCGAACGGGATGAGGCTGAAGCGTCGCCCGTCCGCGGCGAGGAACAGGGCGCGGACGTCGTCCGTCGTCGACGGCCGGCTGACCGCGTCCGGAACGCGTCCGATCCGGCCGCTCCTGAGGGCGATCCAGTCCGGCAGGCTCTGGCCGCGGGCGTGCCGGAGTCGATCCTCCGGATCCGTCGACCACGCGTCGTCGTTGCCGAGCCTGGACGCGGGGATCGCGGAGACGACGTCTGCGAGGGTGGCGTCGCGCGGCGGCGTTCCAGCACCGACCTCCGCCTCGAGGAGCCGCATCGCCCCGGGAGCGATGCGCGGCGCGACCGCTCCCTCGTCGATCCACCCGTTCCACCGCCGCACGCCCACGATCCCATGGTGCCCGATCGGTGCCAGCTCTGGACGGACCTCTGGCACCAACGGCGCTACACTCGGAGGCTCTCGCAGTCGGAGTTCCTCATGACCTGGTTCACCCTCCGTGTCCGGGAACGCTCGTTCCCGTCGGAGCGCCGCACGACCTGACCTGGCCGCATCCCGGACCAGCTGGGACCACCTCGCCGGCTGGTACGACGGATGGGTCGGCGGCTCCGGAAGCCGGTATCACCGATCGATCGCGATCCCGGCCGCGCTGCGTCTCCTGGACGCGCGGCGCGGCGAACGCGTGCTCGACGTGGGCAGCGGGCAGGGCGTCCTCGCCCCACACGTGGCAGCGGCGGGCGCGACCTGCGTCGGCGTCGATGCCAGCCCCGCGATGGTTGCCCTGGCTCGTCGGCGTCATGGACGCGATGGCACGTTCATGGTCGCCGATGCGGCAACTCTGGCTCGTCAGGACATCCGGCGGCGCCTGGGTCCGGACTTCGATGCTGCCGTCTTCCTCCTGAGCCTGCAGGATATGGACCCGCTCGAGCCAATCGTCGGATCGGTCGGCCGGCTGCTGAAGCCGCGTGCCCGCGTCGTGCTCGTCCTGACCCACCCGGCCTTCCGCGTGCCTCGCCATTCAGGCTGGGTCGCGGACGCGTCGCGCGGGATCGTCTCGCGACGGGTTGACGCCTACCTTCGCTCCATGGCGGTCCCACTCGCCGGCCGGCCGGGCGCGGGGCCGACGACGACGTTTCATCGACCGCTTTCGGCGTATGTCGCGGCGCTGGCGCGTCGCGGGTTCGCGATCGACGCCCTCGAGGAGCTGCCTGACGAGCCAAACGTTCGCGCTCGTGGCGGCGCAGGTCGCGGATCGCCGGCCCGCCAGACCAACGAGGACATTCCGCTGTTCCTGGCCCTCCGTGCCGTCCGCGGCTGACGAGGGTTGAACGGCCAGATCCGCGGCGGCATTCACCCGGGGTGCTACCGTCCGCGCATGCGCGGCGATCGGGTCGAAGTCGTGATCGACACCGGGAACGGCGGAACCCAGACCTTCGAGATCACGGCGTCGAAGAATGGTCGCCGGATCGAGATCACGACCGCCCGCGGCGTCGTCGAGGTCAGCGAGGTGACGCGGGGCGGCACGCCGGTTCGGACCGGCCGCTTCATGGCGAGCCGGCTGATCGCCCTCGTCGAGCATCCCGCCCAGGAGCAGCCGGACAGCCGGGTCGAGGTCCAGACCCGGCGACGCCTCCGGCCACCCGAGGGCGGCTAGGCTCGCCTCAGAACGGCGGCCAGGGGATCGCGGGCCAGTCCGGCCGCGGTTGCGGAAAACGCCCGGTCTCGAGGAGGAGGTCGACGCGGCGGCGGGTCGCGGCGATCTCGGCGCGCGAGAGGAGACCGGCGAGGTCGGTGGCGAGGGACCCACGGAGGGCATCGGCCAGGCGACCCAGCCCCGCGCGCTCGTCGGCGGCGAACGGCCGGCCACGCCAGCCCCACAGCACGGTTCGGAGCTTCGGCACCGTCGAGAAGGTGACGCCGTGGTCCACCCCGTAGACGTGGCCGCCGGACACGGGCAGCAGGTGGCCGCCCTTCCGGTCGGTGTTGTTCACCGCGGCGTCGAAGACCGCGATCCGCCTCAGGCGCCGATCGTCCTCGACGACCATCGCCACGACGTCGACGGTCAGGTCGATGTCCACCCACAGCTGGAGGGCACCGTCGCCGAACGGGCCGTCGCGGCGGATCGTCGGCGGGACGATCGCCCAGCCCATCACCTCGCTGACGAGGAACGCGGCGACCTCGCGGTGGGACAGGGTCTCGTCCGGGAAGTCGTCGAGCGGGCGTTCGCCCGCGGTCGGCTTGTAGACAGCCTCGACGACGGTCGAATCCGCCGGGTCAGGGCAGGGCAGCCGGACCCGGCAGAGCATCGCGTGGTTCGACGAACCGAGCAGCCGCCCGACGATCTCGATCTCGCCGTCACGCAGGACCTCGAGGGCGTGCGGGGTGTCGATCAGCATCGGTCCACGTCGCCGGATGGTCCGCGATCAGTTGACGTAGTGGCCGTTCTTGCGCGGGCAGATGTGGCCCTGCGGGTCGAGCGGTTGGCCGCAGAGCGGGCAGGGGAGCCGGCCGGCCGCGACGACCGTCAGGGCGCGGTTCACGAAGCCGCGGGCCTCCGCTGTCGACAGCCGCACGCGGAGCGTGTCGGGCCCTTCGTCGTCGTCGTCGTCGACGCCCTCGAACGCCGCCAGCAGCTCGCCCGCCGGCGACCCCGCGAGGCCCTCGATCGAGGACAGGTCGATCACGGTCTCGTCCTCATCCGCCTCGTCGGGATCGTCGTCCGGCGCGAGCGTCGCGACGTCGTCGTCCTCGTCGTCGTCCTCGTCGTCCTCGGCCCGGGCCTCGACGAGGATCTGCTCCGCGTCGCCGTCCCAGCCGAGCGTGAGGGTCGTCGCCCGGAAGGCGTCGTTGATCGGCTCGTCGAGCGGGCCGTTGTCGGTCGGGGCATCGTCGGTTGCCGGGCTCATCCCGCGCGTCTCGAGCTCGTCGAGGAGGACGCCGAGGCGTTCCGCCAGGACCGCGACCTGGACTTTCTCGAGGACCACGGACACGACCTGGCCGGCCCGTCGCGCCTGGAGGAAGAACGTCCGGCTGCCGGGCTTGCCGATCGTCCCTGCGACGAATCGGTCCGGCGGGTCGAAGACGAAGAGGCGTCGAGGCATCATCGGACTGTACCCGCTCCGCCGCCTTGGCACCGCCGGCCGGCCGGCGGCCGCGGGGCCGGCGGCGTCGGAGGGCGCAGGTCGATCACTGGCCCTGGCCCACCTGGACCTGGATCGTGTGGTGGCCGCGGGCGCCGTCCGGTGCCGGAGGCGTCCGATCCGCCGTCTGGACCGCGCCCGTGCCGTCGGTCGCCCGGACCTCGATCAGGTGCGGGCCGGGCGTCACCGTCGACGCATCCCACGCGACGAGCCACTGGACCCACGTCGCATCCGAGATCGGGGTGGACAGCGTGGCGGGCAGCCAGTCGCCGCGGTCGATCGCGACCTCGACCTTCGAGACCCCGCGATCGGGCGCCCAGGCGATGCCGGCGATCGGGACCCGTCCGGCCGGAACGCCCTGACCGTTGCCCGGGACGTCGATCCGCGACTGGGTCAGGATCGGGCCCTCCTTCGCCCAGCCGAGCGGAACCCAGTAGCCGTCGAAGGCCTCGAGGGTCGTCAGCTCGAGCTCGGTCAGCCATTTCGTCGCCGAGACGTAGCCGTAGAGTCCGGGCACGATCAGCCGTGCCGGGAAGCCGTGCACCCGCGGCAGCGGGGCGTCGTTCATCTTCAGCGCGATCATCGGCTCGCGCTCCGGGTCCATGACCCAGGCCGTGGGCATGCCGGCGGTCCAGCCATCTGCCGAGCGCCCGACGAGCTGGGTCGCGCCGGCCTGGACACCGGCCATCCCGAGGACGTCCCGCAGCCGGACGCCCGTCCACTTCGCGTTGCCGACGAGGCCGCCGCCGACCTCGTTGCTGACGCACGAGATCGTCACGTACTGCTCGACGATCGGGAGCTCCGCGAGGTCGGCGTAGGAGAGGCTGACCTCGTGGTCCACCATCCCATGGACCCGCAGCGTCCACGACGACGCGTCGACGCTCGGGGCGATCAGGGCCGTGTCGATCCGGTAGAAGTCGTCGTTCGGGACCACGAGGGGCGTGATCCCGGCCTGCTGGATCTCGGCCCCGGCGGGGATCGTCGCGAGCTCGACGGGCGACGGCAGGACGATCGGCTTGCCGCCCGCCGTCGGCGTGCCGCCCGTCAGGCCGCCCTCCAGCAGCCGCCGCCCGATCAGGCCGACGACCGTCGACGCCACCGCGATGCCACCCGCCTGGACGAGGAAGGAGCGGCGCGACCAGCTGGGCGTCCCGACGGCGCGTCGTGATCGGCTCGCGGACGGCTGGACGCCCGCCGTGTCCAACAGGAAGGACAGCGCCTGGATGCCGACCACGGCCCCGACCAGGGCGACGATGACCGCCGTCGTCGGCGACGCGGTCGGGGATCCGAGGGCCGCGAGGAACCCGGCCAGCGCGAATGCGGCGAACCCCACGACCGCGATCGCGAACGAGCGGCGGGAAGCCGCGATCCCGAGCGCCGCGCCGATCGCCATCGCGACGACAAGGATCAGGAGCTCGAGGGCGAGCTTGTCGTTCGTCCCGAACAGGCCGACGACGAAGTCCTTGGCGCCGGGCGGCTGATGGTCGATGACGAACTCGCCGATCGAGGCGAGGAGGGACGGTCCGCCGAGGAAGCCCGCGACGAGCTCCGATGCGCCGATCCCCGCGAGGGCGGCGACGGCGCCGGCGACGGCGGGTCGAAGGAGGCCGCCGGGCGGTGGGGACGTGGTCGTGGTCATCGCTCCGAATTCTTCGTTCCCAGCGTGACGATCGGATGTCGGCTCAGCCACCGGCAGACCTCGCGAGCCGATCCCAGCCGGCGGCCTCCCGAATCGCGGCGGCACCGGACGCCAGGCGATCGCGTTGATCGCGCAGCGCAGCGACAGCGGTTTCGCGGTCCGTCGCAACGAGCCGGACCTGGTCGCCCGGTCCGAGCTGGCCGAGGATCGGCCGGTCGGCCGAGATCACGACGCCGGCGACACGATAGCCGCCCGTGGTCTGGTGATCGGCCGAGAGGAGGATCGGGCGGCCGTCTGCCGGCACCTGGATCGCGCCCCACGGGACGCCGTGGGTGACCGTCTCGCCGGCGATGGCCGGCGGCAGGGTCCGGCCTTCCAGGCGGATCCCGACCCGATCGACGGCACGCCGCGACGCGCCACGGGCCGGCCACGAGGTCGTCGAGCCCGTCGGACGGGCCCGGCAGGACGCGGAGGACGGCTTCCGTCGCGCCGAGGCGGCTCCTCTCGTTGCGCGGGTCGTCCGCGGGCCAGACGACCTCCGGACCGTCGGGGCCGGCGTCGTCAGGTCGCGCGGCGGCGATCCGGTCGCCGGATCGCAGCGGCCGGCCGTCGAGGCCGCCGAACCCGCCCGCCAGGCAGGTGGAGCGCGAGCCCAGCACGTCGGGGACGTCGATCCCGCCCGGTACGGCGAGATAGCAGCGTGCGCCGCTCGGGCCGTCGGCTCCCGGGATCGTGATCGTCTCGCCGGGCTCGACGCGGTGGCTGCGGCCGGGGACGAGGGGACGCCCGTCGATCCGCGCCCCGAGGTCCGCGCCGGCAAGGCCGAGCCGGCCACCCACCCGGACGGCGAGCGTCGGTCCGATGACCGTGATCTCGAGCGCCGCGGCACCAGGCTCGTTGCCGGCGAGCAGGTTCGCGACGGCGAGGCTCCACGGGTCCGCGGCGCCCGATTCCGGAACGCCCAGATGCGTCCAATCGGGTCGTCCGCCGTCCTGCACGGTCGTCAGGAGTCCGCCGTCGATCACGTCGAGGATCATCGGACCGGCACGAAGCGGACGACGCCGCCCGGATGCAGGAGCGCCGGGTCGGGGCGAGCGGGATCGAAGAGCCGGGCGTCCGTCCGCCCGATGAGGTTCCAGCCGCCGGGCATGGCCAGCGGATAGACCCCCGTGTGCTCCCCGGCGATCGCGACGCTCCCCGCAGGCACGCGTTCGCGCGGGCTGGTGCGCCGCGGGCTGACGAGCTCGGCAGGCAGTCCGCCGAGATAGGCGAACCCCGGGGCGAACCCGAGGAACAGCACGCGATAGCGCGCCCCTGCGTGGAGCTCGATCACGTCGGCCGGCCGGAGTCCGCGCGCCGCGGCGAGCTCCACGAGGTCCGGGCCATCCGCGTCGCCATAGCGGACCGCGATCTCGACGATCGTGGCCGGTTCCGCCGGTTCCGCCGCCTCGCGCCCGCCGCCGTCGGCGGTCACGGCCGGCCCGGCCCTCGCGGCGTCGCGAACCAGCGCGATCACGTCGCCGATGTCGATCGCGAGCGGATCGAACGGGACCAGGACGGTCTCGTGGGCGGGGACGCTCCGGCCGATCGCGGGCGAGTCGGGCCGTCGTTCATCGAGCGCTCGGGCGATCGTCGTCGCGCGAGCCGCGGGCTCGGGACCCGGGCCGGCCGCGTCGCTGAGGGACACGAGGACCGCCGCGTCGCCGAACGGGACGATCCGGAGGCCATCGCCCGTGGGCGCCTCAGGCACCGATCGCCGCCACCGTCACCCCGGCGCGCTCCAGCGCCGATCGGACAGCCCCGGCCACCGCGACCGCCTCGGGGCTGTCGCCGTGGACGCAGATCGTGTCGGCGCGGACGGGGAGCGTGGAGCCGCCGCCGGTCGCGACGCGGTGGTCGCGGGCGATCGAGATCGCCTGCGCGGCCGCCGCGTCCGGCCCGAGCAACGCGTCGTCGAGCCGGCGTGATCGGAGTGAGCCGTCCGCCTCGTACCGACGATCGGCGAACGCCTCCTCGGCGACGCGGAGGCCGGCCGCGCGAGCCGCTTCGATCGACGCCGATCCCGCCAGGCCGACGAGGACCAGGTCCGGGTCGAGGTCCCGGATCGCCCGGGCGATCGTCTCGGCCATCGCCTCATCCCGCGCGGCGCGGTTGTACATCGCCCCGTGCGGCTTCACGTGGCGGACGTGCCCGCCGACCGCCCGAGCGCCCGCCAGCACGGCCCCGACCTGGACGATGATCGTCGCCCGCAGCTCGTCGGGGGTCAGGTCGAGGTCCCGCCGACCGAAGCCGGCCAGGTCGGGGTAGCCCGGATGGGCGCCGATCGCGGCCCCGTGGCGCACGGCGAGCTCCGCGGTCCGGAGGATCGTCGACGCGTCGCCGGCGTGCGCCCCGCAGGCGATGTTGACGCTCGTGACGAGGGGGATGAGCTCGTCGTCGACGCCCATCCGCCACGCGCCGAACGACTCGCCGACATCGGCATTGAGGTCGATGGTTGGCGGCTCGCTGGTCGTCACGGCACGATCGTAGCCCGGGACGACCACCGGGCGCCCCGTGGCCCGACCCGATGCTCAGCTCGGCGCCGGCGGGCTCTCGGGTGGCGGTGTCGGTGTCGGTGTCGGGGTCGGTGTCGGTGTGGTGGGCGTCGGCGTCGGAGTCGGTGTCGGCGTGGGTTCGGTCGATGGTGGCCCAGAGGCCGACGGCTCGGTGGACGGCGACTCGCTCGGGAGGGCCGACGGCGTCGCACACGGCACGAACGCGATGTTCGCAGACGGGTCGGCGCTCGGCACCGTGAACGACGGGATCACACCGCTGGGATCCGGCGTCGGGACGGGGTAGCACGTGACCGACGGGCTCGGCGCCGCGCAGCCGTGACCGGTGACGAGCGCCCCCCACGAGTTACCGTACGGCCGGTACGCCCCGTTGTAGAAGAACTGGGTCCGGCTCTGGTTGACCCCGCCCCGCACGCCGGGCCCCTTCTCGGCACGGGCGATCCAGTTCTGGTCCGCTGTCATCCAGTTCTTGAAGTGGCTCTCCCAGATGCCGTTCATGCTCAGGACGTCCACGCCGCACGTCCCGGCCGGCACGCTGTCCTTCGGCTCGGTGCCCGCGATGTACCACTCCGTGATCGACTTGCCGCCGGCACTCGGCTTCAGCCCGGTGAAGGGGTCGATCTTCGCCTGGGTCAACCCGTTCGGGACGGCGAAGTCGTTCACCGGCCATTTGGCGGTGGCCTCCTGGAGGAAGCCGTT
The DNA here is from genome assembly GCA_963817095.1 of uncultured Chloroflexia bacterium. Taxonomy (GTDB): domain Bacteria; phylum Chloroflexota; class Limnocylindria; order Limnocylindrales; family CSP1-4; genus CF-46. Next base: position 519,868 of record CAWFND010000008.1, on the reverse strand, counting down.
CCACATGTACGTCGTGACTTCGAGGGAGACGACGTCCCCGACGACCGAGTTGTCGCTGTTGCCGGCCCACGCCCCGACGGCGAGGGCGAATTGCCCGTCCGTCCGGCCGGCGGCGGTCGGCGGCGCGATGTAGCCGTACGCGTTGAGGTCCTTCGCGTCGTTGTTCGTGCCCGTCTTCAGCGTCGCCGGCCGGTGCTCGTCGCCGGGTCCGGTCAGCTCGAACTTGCCCCAATACGGGTTGATGTGCGGGTCCGTGTTGCCCTCGAGGATGTCGGTGACGATGAAGGCCGACTGCGGGCTCACCGCGGGCGTCCCGGCCGGAGGCTGGTACGGCGGGATGACGTCCGTTCCGGCCTGGTTCTTCACGGAGAGGATCGTCGTGTGACCGATGTTCCTGCCGCCGTTCGCGAGCGTTCCGTAGGCGGTGACGAGGTCGACCGGCCGGACTTCCTGGACCCCGAGGGCGATGGACGCGCCGGCCGTCGCCTTGTCGGTCTGGAAGACCATCCCGAATTGCTGCGCCTTCGCGAACAGGTGGTCCGGTGAGTTCACGATCGCGGCCTTGACGGCGGGAATGTTCAATGAGAACTGGAGCGCGTTGCGGACGCGGACCGGCCCGCGCTCGAGGTTGTCGGCGTCGGCCGGCGTGTACCCGCCGCCGAAGTCCGTCGAGACGTCCATGAACATCGAGCCGGCGGTGATCTGCTTGTCGTCGATCCCGGTCACGTAGTTGAACGGCTTGAACGCCGACCCGGGCTGGCGGAAGCCGCTGCCCACGACGTCGAACTTCGCCTGGAACTGGGGCGTGCTCTTCGTCGCGTAGTAGTTCGCGCTGCCGACGTAGGCGACCAGCTCACCGGTCTGGTAGTCGAGCGCGACGATCGCCCCGTTGTGGACGTCCTTGCCGCGGAGGTTCTTCATCCACGCGGCATACCCGCCCGGGATCTTCAGGGCCTTCGCCAGGGCCGCCGGGTCCTTGCTGTTGGGCACGACGGCCGCGGCCTGGACCCACTTCTCGGCGATTGCCTGGAGCTTGACGTCGAGCGTCGTCGTGATCGTCAGCCCGCCCGCCGCGAGCGCATCGCAGGTCGGCTGGCCGTCGCAGAGCTTGTCGGCGAGCTCCGCCTGGACGGCCCAGACGAAATGCGGGGCGACCCAGCGTGGCGTGACCTGGGGCACGATCTTCACCGGGTCGTTCTCCGCGGCCCGGAGCTCCTCCGGGGTGTACTGGTTCCCGGACTGAGGGGTCCGGCCGCTCGCGAGCAGCTCGAGGATCTGGTTGCGGCGCTGGACGATCGGCGAGTCCGCCGGCACGACGAGCTCGGTGCCCTTGTTGGCGGCGCACGTGTCCTCCGTGTCGGCCGGGCTCGGATCGACGCACTGCGGCTGCGCGTTCTTCGCGAGGTCGTAGTTCGACGGCGATTTCGGCAGCCCGGCGAGGATCGCTGCCTGGGCGGGGGTCAGCTTTGACAGGTCGTCGATCCCGAAGTACGACTTCGCCGCTGCCTTCACGCCGTACGACTGGTTGCCGTAGTAGTTCTGGTTCAGGTAGGCGGCGATGATCTGCTGCTTGCCGGCCAGGCCCGGATAGGCCTCGGTCAGGCGGATCGACTGGACGATCTCCTTGACCTTGCGTTCGAACGTCCGCTTCGGGTCCTGCACGAGGGCCTCGGGGAGCAGCCGCTGGCGGACGAGCTGCTGGGTGATCGTCGATGCGCCTCGGCTGTTCCCGCGCAGACCATCGATCCCCGCCGAGATGATCGCGAGCGGGTCGAAGCCCGCGTTGTCCCAGAACGTCTTGTCTTCGACCGCGGTCTGGGCGTCGATGACGATCGGCGGGATCTGGTCGAAGGGCACGACGGTGCGCCGCTCACCGCCGAACCGGGCCAGCTCGATCTTGCCCGTCCGGTCGTAGATCACCGACTGCTCCGAGAACGTGATCTTGTCGAACTCGCTGACCGGCGGGAGGTCGCTCGTCATGCGGGCGAAGCCGGCGACGACGCCCACGGCGCCGAAGAAGGCGACGATCGCGAGGCCGGCCCAGATCGCGAGGGCGATCCAGCCGGCGACGGACGGGGTCGTCCGGAGGGGCACGGCGCGGGCGGACCGCGTCGGGCGAGGGGCGTCGTGCAAGCGTGGGGCTCCAGGGCGGGTGGTCTGCGGAAGGATGCCATCCGCCCGGCGAGGACGCGCAGGCGAGCGGGGCGATCGGTCCTTACGACGCCGTGACAACGCTTGCTGTGGCGTTCCAGGCGTCGAGACCGGCGCGCGCTCGCGCTGCGACAACAGGATCCGTGGCACCCGATGGTGCCAGACGGTCGAGGCCGAGCAGGGCCGCCCCGAGAACCGGCGGCGACCCGAGGCGGACCACCCGGGCGGATGGGATGGCGTCCGTGACGCCGTCCCGGACCCGCGCGTGGAACGCGGCATCGGTCGTCCGGAAGACGCTGCCCGCGAGGACGACCTCCGGATCGCGCCGGACGAGGCCCGCCCGCCGTGCGAGCGCCGCCCGCCATGACGACGAGCTCGTCGGCGAGACGATCGACGATCGAGCGCGCGACCCGATCGCCTTCGACAGCGGTCGCGAAGACCGTCGGCGCGAGATCGCCGAGGCGGCGATCGTCGAGGCGGCCGGCGTAGTAGGCGTACGTCACCTGGTCGGGCCGACGCAGGCCGAGGAATGCGGGGATCGTCCGCTCGAGCGCGGTCCGCGGGCCGCGACCGTCCTGGCCGCGGACGGCGGCCGCCAGCCCGGCCTGGCCGACGGACCCGCCGCCGCCCCAGTCGCCCGCGACGTCCCCGACACCCGCGAACCGGGTCCGCCGGCCGTCGACGGAGACCGCGGCCCCGTTGATGCCCTGGCCGCAGATGAGGGCGATCCCCCAGGGTCGCGTCGCGCCGCCGCGAAGGGCCGCGAACGTGTCGTTGAGGACGACGAGCTCGTCCGCCCGCGACGCACCCGCGAACGCGGCCCGAAGCTGCCGGATGTCGCCCGGGTAGTCGGCGCCGGCCAGGCAGGCGACGGCGAGCGGGACGCGCCGCGCAGCGGCGACGCCGGCGATGTCATGAGCCACCTCCACCAGGTGGCCGAACCGACGAGCGGCCTCGTCGAGCGGGATGGCCTGGTGGGAGATCGTCGGGCCGCGGACGGCGGCCAGGACGTGTCCGTCGGCGGCGACGAGCACCACGTCGACCTTGGAGTTGCCGCCGTCGACAGCAAGCACCACCGGTTCGCTCATCCGGTGACTCCGGGAACCACCGGGCTCGTCACCATTCCACACCGGATGGTATGTTCGGTCCAGCCCGGTGGGGTGAGGAGGAGGGCCGTCTCACATGGCATTGCTGGAACCGGACGTCATTCGGTCGGTATCCACGACCGACGACCTGGCTCCCGACCCCATGGATCCGTCGTGGATCCTCGAGGGCAATCCCCAGACGCGCTCGCGGCGGCTGTTCCTGTCGCCGGACCGGACGATCAGCGCGGTCCTGTGGGACAGCACGGCCGGCAAGTTCGATTGGCACTACGAGTTCGACGAGATCATCCAGATCGTCGACGGTGAAGTCGAGCTGACCTTCCCGAGCGGGACGGTCACGACGGTCCGTTCCGGTGACGTCCTGTACTTCTCGGGCCCCCAGATCGTGCGGTTCAACGTCCCGAACTATGTCCGGAAGGTCGCCCTCTACAGCTCGCATGCATCCCTGCCGCGGCAGGCTGGCTCGGCGCATCCCGTTCGCCCGGAAGTTCGTCCAGAAGGTCCGCGCCCGATCCGCGATCATCTGACGTCCGCCGGGGCTCCGACGCTCGACCGCCGGCCCCGGACTCCGGCGCGAACGCGCTTCGCGACCTCGCGCAGCCCGAGCATCGGACCCAGGAGCCGGGCGCTGACGGCACCCGTCGGCAGGAGCATCGTCTCGAACGGGCGGCGATCCGGCCATAGCCGGTTCATGTGCTCGTTGAACGGCGACGCGCACGAGTCTGCCAGCCGCAGGCCTCGATCGTGGAGGCCGTCGATGACGTGGGCCTTCAGCTGGGTGCCGGGAGAGTAGGTCCGGAAGGCCGGGTCGTGGGCGATCTTGAACGAGTACAGGACGTCCCCATCGATGAGGTGGGTCTCCATCGCCACGGTCCGCTCACCGACCTCCAGGGCCAGCAGCTCGAAGACTCCGGTCGGGGACAGCTCGGCAGCGATCCGTCGGAAGAACGTGGCATCGGATGCCGTCGCCGCCAGCGGGTTGCCGTGGTCGGCCTTCCAGCCGGTGTTCTCAAGCTTCAGGAAGGCGTCCCAGGCCTCGGGCTCGGTCGTGCGATTGACGATCACCGGCGCGTCGCCGAGGTCGGCGGTCATTCGCTTCGTCCGCTTCCGCAGGTGGCGGCGATCATCACCGGGAAGGTTCGCGCCCGCGGACGGCCCGTCCGTCGAGCGGTGCCAGGCAGCGCGCTCGAACGCCGAGCTGACGACGGGCTTGAGGCCCCGTCGCGCCGCTGCGCCGGCGATCGCCACCGCGACCGCCCCGTCCGGGGCCCACTCGCGAAGCACGACGACGGCCGCGCCGACGCTCCTCGTCGACGAGATCGAGAAACGCCTCCGCGCCATCGTCGGGATGATCGCGGTCCAACAGGAGCGTTCCGAGGAACGAGTATTCGTCGGTCATCACCTCGAGACGCGGGACCGGGAGGCGCGAGGACGGCGGCCGGCGTCGGACCGGCAGGCAGGCGACCCAGCGCGGCCCATCGCGGACGACGAGGAGCTCGAGCGGGACGCCGCGCTCGGCCATGTTGGCGAGCGCGAACTCCGGCCGGAAGAAGGGGTTCGGCTCCAGCGCCCGATCGGCGAGCGTGCTCCACGCGGCGCGTCCCGCATCGTCCAGATCGCGGGCATCGATCCGCAGGCGCTCGAAGGTCGATCGGGTGGGCACGTCTCAATCCCGGCGTGAGCAGACGACGGTGGGTCGGGGCGGTCGGCTGACGTTACCATCGTTGCCCGGATCGCTCAGATCGCGTCCAGCCGAACGAACGTCGCGCCGCCGGCTCGCAGGCCGTCGATCAGGACCGGAAGCGCATCGAGGGTCCCCGGCGGCCACGCGTGGAACAGGACGACCGCGGGATCACCGGCGGCCGGGACGAGTCGCAGCCCGTCCGTGGCGATCGCCGATCCCGTCCGTCCCGGCTCCCAATCGTCGAGGACGACGTCCTGTCCGATGTCCCGATAGCCGAGCCCGGCCAGGATCCCGAGGACGCGGCGGTCGCCGGAGCCGGCAGAGAAGGGGCAGCGGAACCAGGGTCGCGGGTCGACGCCGACGACCTCACGGATGACCCGCTCCGCGGATCGGACATCGGTCCGGATCCCGTCCGCGGTCAGGAGCGGCAGACGGGCGTGGTAGAAGCTGTGGTTCCCGACCAGGTGGCCATCCGCGGCGACGCGTCGCGCGGTGTCGGGGTCCGCCTCGACCCAGCGGCCCTGGAGGAACCAGGTGGACGCGGACGCTGCGGTCGGCGAGCAGGTCGAGGATCGCCTCCGTCACGCCCGGGCGGTGCGGCCGGTCCGGGTGCTCGGCATCGAACGTCAGCGCGACGCGGAGGCTGCCACGCTCAGCCACCTACTTCTCGACGCCCGTGATCACGATCCCGCGGACGAAGAAACGCTGGAAGACGAGGAAGATCCCGACCGGAATGACCAGCGTCATCAGCGTCGCCGCCTGGATCAGCGCCCGGATCCAGCGCGACCGGGGCGCCGGAGAAGCTGGCGAGGCCGACCGCGACCGTCTGGAGATCCGGCGAGCCCGAGAGGTAGATCAACGGGCCGAAGAAGTCATTCCAGGAATAGACGAGGTGGAAGATCGCGACCGCGATGATCACCGGCCAGGCCTGCGGCACGATCACCGAGATCAGCGTTCGGAACGGCCCCGCGCCGTCGATTGCGGCCGCCTCGTCCATGTCTCGCGGGATCGTCAGGAAGTACTGACGCAGCAGGAAGACGTCGTAGGCGTTCGCGAAGAACGTGGGGACCAGCAGGGGCAGCCACGTCCCGACCCAGCCGATTTTGAGGAACAGCGTGTACGTCGGGATGGTCGTGACGACGTCCGGCAGGAAGATGGTCGCGATGACCAGGAGGAACAGGGCGTTCCGGCCGGGGAACCGGAACCGCGCGAATCCATACGCAACGAGGGTGCACGACACGATCGTCCCGACCATCCCGATCACGGCGATCAGGATCGTGTTCAACAGCAGGCGCGGGTAGTTGATCTCGTTCCAGACGTTGGCGTAGTTCTCGAAATGCGGGTCGAGGACCGCCACGCCTTTCAGGTTGCGCCAGTTGCCGTCCCATTTGATCGAGCGGCGCCGTCTGGGCGTTCGGATCGAACGGGTCGGCGAACGAGCTCTGGCTCGAGGCCCTTTTCGGACGAGCGCGAGCTGCCTGGTCGTGCCGTCGGGGAGCGGAACCTCGTAGATCGGGTAATCGCGATCCTTGTAGCTGAACGACAGCGGGCTCGACGGCCACAGCGGGGCGTCGACCGCCGCGACTTGCTGCGGGCTCTTGATCGACAGCGTCAGCGCGCGCACGAGCGGGGACAGGAACGCCGCCAGGATCACGACGGCAATGAAGGTCATCCCGAACGATTTCGCGCGGTCGCCGCTCCGCCGGCGTGCCGCCTGGCGAGGCCGCCGGCGAAAGCCGAGGAACTGCCGAGGTCGCGGAGCCGTGGCAGTCGCGGACGCTCCGTTCCGGCCACGTCAGCGCTCCGCCGCGTAGTAGACCCACTTCCGCGCCGAGGCGAAGACGAGGAGGGTGACGATCAGGGTCAGGGCGAAGAGGATCCAAGCCAGCGTGGCGCCGTACGACATGTTCTGGTAGGAGAAGAAGTTCTTGTAGATGTAGAGGTTCAGGAAGAGGGTCGTCCCGCCCGGCTCACCCGTGCCCTGGTTCAGGACGAGCGGGACGAGGAAGTACTGGAGAACCGCGACGATCGCCAGGATCAGCGTGTAGAAGATCACTGGCGAGAGGAGCGGCAGGGTCACGTGGCGGAAGCTCGCCCAGACGCCGGCGCCGTCGATCCGGGCGGCGTCGTAGTACTCCGTCGGGATTCCGGCAAGCCCGGCGAGGTAGACGATCACTCCCGCGCCGATCCCCCACACCCCGAGGATCACGAGGCCGGGGTAGACAAATGTCGGGTCCTGGAGCCAGTTCGGCGGGTCCGAGATGCCGATGAGCCTGAGGAACTGGTCGATCCAGCCGCTGTCGACGTTCAGCATCGACTGCCAGATGAGCACGCCGGCCACGAACGGGACGACGTACGGCAGGAAGAACAGAACCCGGAACGCGCCGGCGAACCGGAGATGGCGGCTGCCGAGGAGGAGGGCGACGGAGAGGGGGAGGATGACTGCGATCGGCAGGGCCAACGCTGCGAACTTCAGCGTGACGCCGAGTGAGTCCCAGGTGCTCTGATCCGAGAAGACCGCCTTGTAGTTGTCGAGCCCGACGAACCGCAGCGGCTCCTTCTGGTTCAGGTTGACGTTGGTGAACGTGAAGACGAGCGTCGCGATCATCGGCAGGAGCGTGAACAGGAAGAAGCCGATGATCCACGGCGAGATGAAGATCAGGCCCCAACGGGCTTCCCGCGGCGCGCCAGCGGTGAGAGGCCGCGGCGACGCCGCCCCACCACGGGACGGCGCCGTCGTGACCGCGGCGGAGGTCAACGGAGTCGGATGACGCCGGCCGGCGCGACCTGGATGCCCGGCCGCGGGCGGGACCAGGCTCACGATGCCGCGTTCCAGGTGGTCTGGAGCTCCTGCCTCAGGTTGCTCGAGCTCCGTGTCCATGTTGAGACCCGCAGTGCTCGTCCACCGTGTCAGGTACTTGGCGAGGATATCGAGCGACTTGTTGTAGTTCGGCATCGTGTTCTCGGAGTTCGGGTTGATGTCGGCGAACGGGATCGCCTGGGTCACGACGTCCCAGTTGACATCAGGCGGATAGATGAGCTTGCCCTTGTCGTCCTTCTGCTGCTGGAGCTGGCTTGAAGAAGTCGGCCTGCTCGGCCTTGAGGGCGGGGAACGCCGGAGATCGAGTTGAGCAGGCTCGTGTGCGCAGCGCCGAGGACGAGGTACTGGAGTACCTGGAAGGCCTCGTCGGGGTGCTTGCTTCCCTTGGTGATCCGGAACGTGTCGGCATTCATCGGCGCGGTCACCGTGCCGTTGTAGGACGGCAGGGCCGCGAGGTTCCAGTTGCCGCCGGCATCGGTGACGCAGCAGACGTTGACCACAGGAAGTTCTCCTGCATCGCGACGTGACCGTGAGTTGAACGCGTAGCCACCGCCGTTGAACGTCTGGCCGTTGTAACGGGGCCCGGTCATGATGAAGTGGTCGGTCCACATCCCCTTGTAGATCCACTTCCAGGCGGCGCCCCAGGCGTCCGGGATCTGGGCCGTCTTGCCGTCGTCCGCCAGGAACTTGTTCGCGGCGAAGTAGGCGGCACCCATGGTCCGGAGGTCGTCACGCTGCGGCTCGAACCCGTACTGGACGATCTGCTTCGGGTTGAAGGCCGGGTCGGCCTGGCGTTCTTGCCGGCCTTGTCGATCGTCGTCTGCATCGCGATCATTGCGGATCGTGTCGTAGTTCCAGTCGACCATCGAGCCGTCCGGCATCTGGTACTGGGTGCCATAGCTCGCGGGTGGCGGCTGGAGGCCGGCCGCATCGAACATGTCGCGCTGGTAGTAGAGCTCGGACGGGTAGACCGCGAACGGGATTCCCAGCTGGCCCTCGCCACCCGACTTGTAGAGGTTGACCACCCTCTGCGGTCGAACCCCGACAGGTCGATGTTGTACTTCTGGATGTACGGCGCGAGGTCCAGCCACTGGCCCTCGAAGGCGTTGGCACCACCAACACCGAGCGGACCGACGACGTCGGGCGGGTTGCCCGAGGCGATGCGGGTCGCGAACGCTGTCGCGCGCCCGCTCGTACGCGGTGTAGTCGAAGACGACCTTGATGTTCGGGTGGGATGCATTGAAGTCGGCGATGACCTTGCTTGAACGCCTTCTGCTGGCCCGGGTCGTCGCCACCGCCGAGGCAGCAGAACCAGCGGATCTGGACCGGTCCTCCGGGCGGGACGGTGGCCGGGGCGACGCTTGCAGGCTGGCTGGCGACGGCCGCTTCGGATGGCGCGACCGAAGCCGCCGTGCTCGCCGAGGCGCTCGGCGGCGATGTGATCGTCGTCGAGCCGCCACAGGCGCCGACGAGCAGCGCGAAGATCGCGACGACGACGCCGGGACGGGACAGACGCGGTGCCATGAAGCTCCTCCTCCTCGTTGTCCGTTGGCTCCTTCAGCCGGGAGTCGCGCCGGCCGTGGGCCGGCGCCTGGGTCGGGTGGACGGCGTCACGTCCCCACCGGACGCCATCGGTCGGGGTGGCCGAGGCCGACCGCGCTCGAACGGGCCGTTCTCATCGGTCTGCCAGCTCGAGCGGACGACGATCCGCTCGATGTAGTAGCGGGTGCGATCGCCGCGGACGTAGCTCCGGGCGAACTCGACCGGCTCGCTCTCGGCGCTGAAGGCGGTGCCTTCGATCAGGAGCGCCGGTGTCCGGACGGGCTGGCTGAGCAGCGCGGCCTCCCTCGTATGGAGCAGGATCGGCTCGAGCGATTCCCGCGCCCGAACGATTCGGGTGCCGTAGCGTTCGCTCAGGAGGTCGTAGAGGGAGCCGTGCTCGAGGTCCGATGCCAGGAGGCCGGGGAACCGCTCGGCGGAGAGGTGGACCTGCTCCAGGAGGAGGGGCTCGCCGCCGGCCAGTCGCAGCCGCTCGAGGTAGAGCGTCGGCGAGCCTGGCTCGATATCCAGGGCGGTCGCGACGTGCTCGCCGGCGGACTCGGGGCGGGCGGCCACGAGCCGCGTCTCGGGGCTCAGGCCGCGGTCCTGCATCTCCTGCGAGAAGCTCAGCGTGCCGCCGAAGTCCCGCTCGATTCGCGGTCGCAGGACCGTCGTCCCGTGGCCCCGCTGGCGTTCGAGACGGCCCTCCCGGGTCAGCTCGTCCAGGGCCCGTCGGACGGTGATCAGGCTGCAGCCGTAGCGCTGCGCGAGCTGGCGCTCCGGCGGGAGGAGGTCGCCGGGACGCCATTCGCCCGCGTCGAGCGCCGCGCGCAGGTCCAGGTAGACCTGGTGGTGAAGCGGGACGGGACCGAGCTCGAGTCGGAAGCGGGCCATCGTGAGGGCGGAACCTCGCGGGACGATCCTGGACGGGCTTTGGCTGCGTCGGGCCTCTTGCGCGACACGTCAATGCTGATAACGTTATGAGCAACTTGTCAAGCCGCCATGTCAGGCACGGTGGCGGCGACCGGACGGACGAGGTGAGATGGGCCTGAAGCTCGCGGTCGTCGGTGGTGGCAGCACGTACACCCCGGAGCTGGTCGACGGCTTCGTCCGGCGGACCGATCGCCTGACGATCGACGAGATCGACCTCCTCGACGTCGACCCGGAGCGGCTCGCGATCGTCGGCGGGCTCGCCGGCCGGATGCTCACCCGGCAGGGCTGGCCGGGCCGGCTCGTCAAGACGACGCATCGTGACACCGCCATCGACGGCGCCGACGTCGTGCTCTTCCAGCTGCGGGTCGGTGGTCAGGCCGCCCGTTTCGGCGACGAAACGCTCCCGCCGAGGTTCGGACTGGTCGGCCAGGAGACCGTCGGCGCCGGCGGGTTCGCCAAGGCCCTCCGCACGGTGCCGGTGATCCTCGAGCTGGCGGAGGCCGTGTCCCGGCGCTCCGCGCCGGACGCCTGGATCGTCGACTTCACGAACCCGGTCGGGATCGTCAGCCAGGCCCTCGCCGATGCCGGGCACCGAAGCCTCGGGCTGTGCAACGTGGCGATCGGGTTCCAGCGGCGGTTCGCCGCTCGCTTCGGGGTGGCACCCGAGCGCGTCGAGCTGGAGCAGGTCGGCCTGAACCACCTGACGTGGATCCGCGCGGTCCGCGTCGACGGCGTCGATCGGCTCCCGGAGCTTCTCGCGGACGACGGCGACGAGCTTGCGGCAGACCTCCGGCTGCCGGTCGAGCGTCTCCGGGCCGAGGGTGTCATCCCCTCGTACTACCTTCGCTACTACGACGACGAGGCAACGGTCGTCGCCGAGGCGAAGGCGAAGCCCACCCGAGCCGAGGAGGTCATGTCGATCGAGAAGGACCTGCTGGACCTCTATCGCGACCCCACCGTCGACACGAAGCCCGAGCTCCTCGAGCATCGGGGCGGCGCCTTCTACAGCGAGGCGGCGGCAGAGCTCATCGCCTCGCTCCACGACGGGCGGGGCGATGTCCAGGTCGTCGACGTCCTCAACGGCGGCTGCCTGCCCGGGCTGGCCGATGACGAGGTGGTCGAGATCCCGGCCCGGATCGACCGCGACGGCGCCCACCCACTGACGCAGGCGCCGCTCTCACCATCGCAGGCCGACCTCGTTCGCCGGATGAAGGCGTTCGAACGGCTGGCGGTCCGGGCGGCGACGAGCGGCGATCGCGAGGTCGCCCGCGAGGCGCTTGCCCTGAACCCGCTGGCGGGCGGCCCGGGGCTCGCCCCGACGCTCCTCGATGCGATCCTCACCGCGAACCGGCAATGGCTGCCGCGGTTCTTCCCGGATGGCTGATGGCTCGACCGGCCCGGAGCCGACCGGGCCGAGCCTGATGCGGCGCGAGATCGAGGCGATCCCCGCCGTCATCGCGAGGTTCCTGGACGAGGGCGGCGCCGAGGTCCGCGCGGCCGCCGCCGCCGTTCGCGCAGCGGATCCTCCGTTCGTCGCGATCGTGGCCCGCGGCACATCCGATCACGCGGCGATCCATCTTCGGTACCTGATCGAGACCGAGCTCGGGATCCCGACCGGCCTTGCGGCCCCATCGGTCACGACGCTCTACGGCGCCGAGGTCCGCTGGCGCGGCGGGCTCGTGATCGCCGTATCGCAGAGCGGCCGCTCGCCGGACCTCGTCGCCGTGCTCGAAGCCGCACGGGCGGGCGGTGCAACGACGATCGCCATCGCGAACGACGCCGGCTCGCCACTGGCGCGCGCGGCGGAGTACGTCATCGACTGTCGGGCGGGCGAGGAACGGTCGGTCGCTGCGACCAAGTCGTACGTCGCGCAGCTGGTGGCGGGCGCCGCGCTCGTCGCCGCGCTCGCGGACGACTCGTCCCTCGCCATCGCGCTCCCCACCCTGCCGGAGCTGCTGATCCGGTCGCTCGACGCGTCGGCCGCCGCGGTCCACGACGACGCGCCGATCGTCGCGGAGTTCGCCGGCTCGGAGCGGTCGATCGTCATCTCACGCGGCTACGACTTCCCGACGGCGCTCGAGACCGCGCTGAAGTTGAAGGAGACCGGCCGGCTCTTCGCCGAGGGCTACTCGTCGGCCGACTTCAGCCACGGTCCGGTCGTCCTGAGCGGGCCCGGTGTCCCGGTTCTCGCGATCCGCCCGGACGGCCGGGTCGGGCGCGCGGTCGACGAGGGCGTCGAAGCCGCGCGTGCGGCCGGCGGCCGGCCGTGGGTCATCGCCGGCTCGGACATCGGCGAGTCGGATCTGGTCATCCGCCTGCCGCTGCCGGCGGACCTGCCGAGCGGCCTGGCGCCGCTCGCCACGATCCTCCCCGGACAGCTCCTCGCCGAGGCGGTCGCCCGCCGGCGCGGGTTCGACCCCGACGCACCGCCCGGCCTGCGGAAGGTGACCCTCACCCGTTGATCCGGAGCGGATTCCACCTCGCTATCAGCCGGTCTGGACCCGGGATCAGACGCTGGCCGGAGGCCGCCCGATGGTCGGTCGCGGATCCCGGACATCCGTACCTTGGACGCCTTCCGATGTCCGCCGCCAGACTTGCTGGGTGACACCGCCCATGGCCTGCGTCCTGTGCCTTCTGGGGCCCGATGCCCAGCAGATGGCGGTGCCGATCGCCCAGGCGACGCTCATCACGGCGCCATTGCTCCTCCGGGCACAATTGGGTCGGGGCATTCGGGCGCTGCGACACCGGCCGGCGGTCCCGCCAGCGGTGCCCGAGGAATCCTCCAGTGCGACCGCACTGGGATCGAGGGTCGACACCAGCGCCGGCGCCGAGCCTGACCAGTAAGGCGTCGTCAGCCGTATAGTCGCCGCCATGGCGCGCTGGCGACGGCTGCTCGGTTTCTCGGCGATGACGCTCGTCACGCTCGTCGTCGCCCACAACCTCGTCTTCCTCCTGGCGTATGGCTCCGGGTACGACGAGGCCCTCGCGCACAGCGGTCATGGCGGGGCATGGGGTACGGCGGCGGCCGTCGTCATCGCGACGGCGCTTGGCCTGCTCGGTCTTGCGACGCTGCGGCTTTCCCGTCTCTGGCTGCTCGCTCGCGCCCCTGGCGCAGGCGGTGCTGGCCGTCCACCTGAACCGGGCGCCTTTGCTCGCGGCCTGGCGTCTCTCTGGATGCCGCTGGCGGGCGCCACGACCGCGCTGTTCGTCATCCAGGAGAACATGGAGCATCAGGCCGCGGGTGAAGGCCTCCCGGGCCTGTCCGTCCTTGGATCTGCTGAGTACCCGTACGCCGTTCTTGTCATTGCGGCGATCGCCCTCGCCATGTCAGCCGTCGCGGTCCTGTTCCGCCGGCAGCGCGCCGGGCTCCTGGCGCGAATCAGACGAGCTCAGGGACTTCATCAACGAGCCAAGCGGCTGGTCCAGCGCCGACGGACCGACTGGGTCGAGCTCCGTCACGCCTCGATCGTCGTCCACCAGTTCCCCGGGCGAGCGCCGCCTCGGTTCAGCAGCCTCTAGAGCCCGGCCCGGCCAAATCGGGATCCACCCTTGATTCGGGCAGGCCATCCGTCTCCGGTGCGCGCCCGATCAGACCCGCGTCGCGCTCCCATCTCGCTCCCGTTGGAGGCTGACCATGTCTGTCATGCGGCTTCGCCGCGTCGCCATCGCGGGCGCCTTGGCAGGCGCTCTCATCATCGCCATCTCCGCCACCGCGCAGGCTCATGTGCTCAAGGATTTCGGTCCGTATAGCGTCGCGCTGGGCTGGTCCGTCGAGCCGACGTATGTCGGCCAGGTCAATGCGGTCCAGGTCGTCGTCAAAGACAAGGCGGGAAAGGCGGTGACCGACCTCGCCGACGGCGATCTCAAGGTCGTGGTCGGGACCGGCGGCCAGCAGTCCGCGCCGCTGGAGCTCACCAACAAGTTCGACGAGGACACCGGCCTCGGGATCCCCGGCGACTACGAGGCGCCGCTTACCCCGACGGCGCCCGGCGACTACACCTTCCACCTGACCGGTGCGATCCACGGGCAGGCCGTGGACGAGACCGCGACGTCGAGCGACTCGACCTTCAACTCGGCGGTCGAGGCGACGGACATCCAGTTCCCCAACAAGCTGCCGTCGCTCACGGAGATCACGACGAGCCTCGATCGGATCAACGCGAGGCTGGCCGCCAGCCCGTCGGCGGCTCCCTCGGCTGCTGCTCCGGCGCCGAGCGCGGACACGGCGCTCGCCGACGCCGTGACGGTGGCCCAGACGACGGCGACACAGGCCCGTGACTCGGCGTCGAACGCCTTGACCTTGGGCCTGCTGGTCGGCGCGATCGGGGTGATCCTCGGAGGCGCCGCACTCGTCCTCGTCCTCCGTCGGCCTCGACAGGCCTAGCGACGTGATCCCGCCGTGGGCCCGCCGGGGTGCCCGCGCAGCCGGCCTCGCGCTGGTTGCGCTCGTCGCCCTGGCCGGCCCCGCGGGCGCCCACGCGCTGCCCCAGTCGTCGAGCCCGAGCGCGGGCTCGACGCTGTCAAACCCGCCGCAGAAGGTCACGATCACCTTCGGCGAGCGGCCGGACCCAAAGCTCTCCAGCATCAGCGTCCTCGACTCGAGCGGAGCGCCGGTGACGGCGGGCCCGACGACGGCCTCGAGCGGCAATCCCCTGACCCTGGAGGTGCCGCTCCAGTCTCTGGCCGGCGGCGTCTACACCGTCTCCTGGCGTACCGTGTCCGCGGTGGACGGCCACCGCGCGGCCGGCTCGTTCGCCTTTGGCCTCGGAATCACGCCGGTGGCGTCGCCCGGTTCCCCCGCGGGAGCGGTGGAGGCGACCTCGGCCGGACCGTCGCCGGTGGCGATCGCTAGTCGGTGGCTCCTGTACGTGGGCCTCCTCGCCCTCCTTGGACTGGGCTTCTTCGGCGCCATCATCGCGCGCTTGCCACAGCTGACGGGACGTCGCCTGTTGGCGGGCGCCTGGATCGTGGCCGCCGTGGGAACCGTTGCCGTGATCGCGGATCAAGTCATCGAGGCGGGCGTCGATCCCGGCCAGGTGCTGGCGACCTCGTTCGGTCCGCAGATCATCGAGAGGACCGTCCCATTGCTGATCGCGGGCCTCGCGCTCATCGCCGGCGCCCGCAGCGCGGTGGCATCCCGCCTGGTCCTGACGATCGTCGCCCTGGCCGCCGCCGGAGCGCTGGCCGCAGACGTCCTCGCCAGCCACGCCGCGGCGGGCACCAGTCCCGCGCTCGACGTCGGGATCCAGTTCGTCCACGTTGCGGCCGTCGGGCTCTGGATCGGGGGACTCGCGGGTCTGCTCGTCACCCTGCGCCGTCGGCAGCCGGACGAGTCGACCGCGCGAATGGCGAGGTGGTTCTCCTGGGTCGCGACCGTCGGGATCGCGACTGTCGCGGTCAGCGGCCTGTTGCGCGCGATCAGCGAGGTCGGGACGATCGATGCCCTGTTCTCGACCGACTTCGGCCGGCTATTGATCGCCAAGACGGCATTGCTTGCCGGGCTCGCTGGCCTGGGTGCGATCAACCACTTCCGGAACGTCCCCGCCGCGGGCCGCGTCCTGAACGGCCTACGACGGGTCGGCTCGGTGGAGATCGCCACCGCGGCGACTGTCGTTCTGCTGGCGGCGGCGCTCGTCAACGTCGCGCCGCCGGCCTCTGCAGCGGCCACAGGCGAGGCTCCTTCACCGTCTCCGACCCCGGCCCCGCTCGTCGTGAGCGGCTCCGACTTCGGGACCTCCGTCCGGTTGAGGCTCGAGATCGCCCCGGGGCTGACGGGGTTCAACACGTTCCAAGCCACGGTGACCGACTACGACAGCGGAGCACCGATCGCGGCCAGTGGCGTCACGCTGCGGTTCTCTATCCCGGCCCGGAGCGATGTGGGGAGCTCGCGGCTCGACCTCATGCCGACCGCCGCCTCGGGTGTCTTCAGCGCGACCGGCGGCAACCTTTCGCTGGACGGCTTGTGGAAGATCACGGCGACGGTCGCGAGCGGATCTGCCTCGGTCGAGGTGCCGCTGACCGTCCTCGCGCAAACGACCCGCCAACAGGTCGACGTCAACCGCGTCGCCGGCATTCCAACGATCTACACGGTCCATCTGTCGGCCGGCCGTACGGTTCAGGTCTATCTCGACCCCGACAAGCCGGGCACGAACGACTTCCACGTGACGTTCTTCGACGCAGCCGGTGCTGAGCTGCCCGCGACCGACATCGGCGCCACGGTCGCGACGGCGTCCACGGCGGCGCAGCAGCTGACGTTGCGAACGCTCGAGCCGGGCCACGTCGTGGCGACGCTAAGCATCGATGACGCGCCGCACCTGTTCACGATCGTCGCGACGGCGCCGCAGGGGGATCAGCTCCAGGCGCAGCTCGTCATAACTCCGGGCTCGTGAAGAGCCCCCTCCCGCTCCAGCTCCACGATGAGGCAGCCATGAACCGATTCCCTTCGCGTCCCGCCGGCACGTTTCTTCTCGTCACGGTCGTCGCGCTCGTCGCGGCATGCAGCGCACCCGCGGCCCCCACGACCCCGAGCACGGCAGGCCCGTCGGGTTCCGCCGCGGTCGGTCGGCCGGCGTCGCCGGCGGTCGTTACGATCGTCAACCCGGCGTCGGGAGCGACCGTGACCGGGTCGACGGTCCACGTCGTGCTCACGCTGACGGGAGCGCAGATCGTGTCCGCCACGACGACGAACATCCAGCCTGACCAGGGCCACGTCCACCTTTATGTCGACAACGTCCTTGTCTCGATGAACTACGGTCTCGAGCAGGATCTGCCCGTCCATCCCGGCACATACGTCCTGAAGGCGGAGTTCGTCGCGGCCGATCACGCGCCATTCAACCCGCGGGTGTGGTCGCCCGAGGTCTTCTTCACGGTGCAGTGAGACGGCGTGCGGCGGGGCTCACGCTCTTCGCCGGCCTGACGGTCACGGTGGTCGCGCAGCTCAACGCTCCGGTCCCCTCACCGCCGCTGTACGACGGCGTCATTGTCCAGGAGCCATACCGGTACCTGGCTCCGCAATCGGGCCAGGCCGGCTCGCCGTCCTCGTACGTGGGAACCCAGCCGGTCAGCGGGGCGATGAGCCCGGCATTCGTTGCGGCGACGACGGAGAGCCCGCCGCAGGCCCAGCTCATCGCTCCGGCCGGCGCCTTCGTCATTGCCGCTGGGGTGCCGACGCTTGACATCTCGATTCAACCGGTCGCCGCGCCCGCGTCTCCGGCAAACGGCCCGGTCGCGGGCAACCTGTATCGCTTCGCGGTGACCGACCCGTCGGGCGCCGTGCTCGCGGTCAACCCCGCGACGCTGCCATCGGTCGTGTTGCGCGCGCCCGACACCGCGCTCGACGCAACGATCGCGCGGTCCCAGGGCGCCGTTTGGCAGGATCTGCCGACCCAGGCGTCGGGTCAGCCCGGCATCTTCGTGGCGAACGTGAGCACGCTCGGTGACTTCGCGCTGATCGCCCGCCCCGCGTCGGGGGTGCTCGGCATCGATCCGGCGCTCATCGCGATCGGCGCCGGCACGGTCGTTGCGATTGCCGTCGGCGGTTTCGTCATCCGATCGAACCGGGCAGGGCGCGTGCCCCGATCGGCCTCGCGGCCGCCGCCGCCCTCGAAGCGCCGGATCGGGAGCCGCCGTCGCCGCGGCCGGCGATGAGCACTGCGCTCGATGCGGTCGCCGCCGCATCATGCATCGATCAAGGAGGGGTCATGTCCCGCCGTTCGTCCAGCCGACCGTTGCTCACCGCCGTCGCGGCCTTCGTTCTCATCGTTGTCACCGGCTGTGCGTCACCGCCCCGACCCTCAGCGGCGCCAGCGGCGCCAGCAGCCCCGGCCGGCCCGATTCGGATTGGCGCCGTGTTCCCGCTCGACGGCAATGCCGGAGCCCTCGCGAAGGAGGAGCTGGCGGGCGTGCAGGCTGCCGCCGACTTCGTCAATGCCGATGGTGGCGTCGAGAGTCGCCGAATCGTCCTCGACGTGCGAGACCTCGAGGCGGCAAGCGACGCCACCGCCGTGATGGCGACCCTGAAAGCCGCTGGCGCAACGGTGGTGGTGGGCGCGTACTCGTCGGCCCTGTCCATCCCGGCGAGCCAGGCAGCCAATGACGCCGGCCTCGTGTATTGGGAGGCGGGGGCGGTGGCGGACCAGCTGACGGGTCGCGGGCTGCCGCTCGTCTTTCGCGTCGGCGCGAGCGGTACGAACCTCGGATCCAATTCGGCGGCGTTCGCGGCCACCGAGCTCGCACCCCGGCTTTCCAGGACCGCCGGCCAGCTCCGGGTCGCGATCGTCGCCGCGGACGATGACTACGCTCACTCGGTCGCCGATGCCGCGGCCGAGACAGCGGGGAGCGCGGGGATGCCGGTGGTCGCCCGCCTGACGTACGACCTGACCGTCCCCGACTTCCCGTCCGTCATGCGCCAGCTGCAGACGGCTAGACCCGACGTCATCATCCTCGCCTCACATATCCCCGACGGCGTGGCATTCCGCCAGGCGATGATCGCAGCCGACCTGCACGTCGGTGCGCTCATCGGCTCGACGATGGCCGAATGCGATCCGGACTTCGCCGGTGACCTGGGGCCGGACGCGGTCGGGGTCTTCGCCTCGGATCGCCCGACCGGCGGGTTCCAACCGTCGGCTCTCAACGCGCTCGGCCCGGGCGCTGTACGACAGATTCTCCGCGTGGGCCTCCCGCGCAGGTGGGGGCAGCGCGCGCACCGGGTACGGCGTGCCAGAACCGGCCCCCAGCGAACCCAGTCCGAGTGCACCGGAGTACGCGATCAGCGGCCCGGTTGACGTGGGCTCGGCCCAGGCGGGCCCGACCGAAGAGGGTCTGTCCGGCTTCGCCGCGGCGTGGGCCCTGTTCCACGACGCGCTGCCCGCGGCGAACCGATCTGGCTCCCTCGACGCCTCCGCGGTGGCGGCCGCGGCACGATCGATCAACCTCCCGACCGGGTCCTTGCCCAACGGCGCCGGTCTGCGCTTCTCTTCGGATCCCGCGACGCTCGGGCAGAACGAGCGAGCGGCGGCCGTGATCTGGCAATGGCAGGCGGTGCGCTCATACACGTTCGTGTGGCCGCCGACATACCAGACCGGGGACATCCGCTTCGTGCCGCTCGATCAATGACCGCCGTCGCCCTCCGGCCGCAGGCGGCGACCGTCCGGTTGGCGCTGATCCTCGGTGGCCTGGCGGCGATGGTCGGACTGCGCTGGCTGGCGACGGTACAGGGTGCGGCCGGCGCGGTGGCGATCGGCTTTGTCTTCGGGCTCGGCCTCCTCGGCGTCGGCCTGGTCGGAGGCTGGCGGGCGGAGCCAGAACGTCGATCGTCGGTCGCCATCGGCGCAGCCGGCGGCACGGTCCTTGTCGCCCTCGCGCTCGCGACCCGGTCGACCCAGTTGCCGTGGATTCCCCCGGCGCGGCGACGGCGTTCATCCCATGGGCGGCCGTCACGGTCCTCGTCGCGAGCGCGGAGGAGATCGTCCTTCGCGGCGCCCTCTTCGATGCCCTCGACGTGAGCCACGGAACCGTCGCCGCCGTTCTCGTGACCTCGGTCGTCTTCGCGCTCATGCACGTGCCGCTGTACGGATGGCATGTCGTGCCGCTCGATCTCGGGGTCGGCCTGTGGTTGGCCGGGCTGCGCATCGCGAGCGGTGGCATCGTGGCACCCGCCGTCGCGCACGCGATCGCCGACCTTGCCACGTGGTGGCTCTGAGTGGGGGGCCGGCGCGCGGCACGAACGTCCCTGGCCGCGGGCCTCCTGGTGATCGTTGTGGCTCGTTTTGCGCTGCCCGAAGCGCCGCCCCTGTACGACGGGATCGTGCCGATCGTGCCCTACGTCTGGCTCGATCCACCGCCCGGACACCCAGGCGGCGCCCAGGGAGCGACCGCCGAGATCGCGGTCCGGAACGGCAAGAGCCCGCTCGTCGCGGTCGCCACGCCCGAGCTCGAGCCCCAGGCCCAGATCTTCGCCCAACCGGGGGGACTGACGGTGCCCGCTGGATCGCACACGATCAGGGTCTCGATCCAGCCCGTGCCCACCGAGGGGACCACGACGGACGGTCACATCGACGGCAACGTCTATCGGATCTCAGCGTGACCGACGAGCACGGGACGGCCGCTCACGGCGCCCGCGTCCGCGCGCGTCAGCGTGGTCCTGCGGGCGTCCGATCCTGCCCAAGCCGAGGCGACCATCGGCCGACTCTCGGGTGGCTCATGGCAACCCCTAAAGACCTCGCCCAGTGGCTTTGGCGGTAGCTTCCTCGCGGTCGTGACCGAGCTTCGGCGACTTCGCTGTCATCGTCCCCGGCCCGGGACCGGGCACGGTCGAGACCGCCGCTCCGGCTCCGTCCGCCGGATCGAGTGTCGAGTCTCCTCCGCCATCCAGTGCCCACGCCGGCGAACCTGCAGAGTCGAACGCCCCGGCCCCACCTGATGGGTCGTCTGGGCCCCCGAGTTGGTTGCTCCTGGGACTCGGGTGTCCTCGCGCTCGGCATCATCGCCCTCGGCGTGGAGATCGGGAGGCGACGAAGGAGCGTCCCTATCGCGGAGCCCATCCGATGAAGCGGCGCTGACGCCGCGCTCCCGTGAAGGTTCTTCACAGACCGTCGGTGGCGGCTATCTCGGCAATGATCATTCGGTTGAGACTCAGTCTCGACAAGAAGTCATCAAGCCGGCTACGATCTCAAACGACATGGACGGACCGAACCCGATCGCTCGAGCCTTTGACGACGCGGGCTACCGCCTGACGGCGCCTCGCATGGCGCTGGCGGAGCTTGTCGCGAGCCACGATGGCCATTTCACCGCCTCGGGCCTCGCCACGATTGCCCGGGACCGACGGCTGGGCGTCAGCCGGGCGACGCTGTTCCGGGCCCTCGACCTCATGGTCGACCTCGGTGTCGTGGAGCGCCTGGATCTGCCGAACGGCGATCACGCCTACGTGTCCTGCGCGCGTGCCCATCATCACCACGTGGTGTGCTCGCGGTGTGGACGGACGGCCGAGGTCGAGGACTCGGGCCTGAACGAGGCGGTCAGCGAGATCGAACGAGCCTCCGGCTTCCGAATCAACACCCATCGGCTGGAGCTCTTCGGTCTCTGCCGGCATTGCCAGGTCCTCACGGCCGGCGCGACTCGCTCCCAAGCCTGACCCTAGGAGGATCTCGCGATGTTGTGGTGGCCGACGCTGAGACTCAGTCGCAATCTGGCGACCAGCATCTGCTTCTTGGTCGCTGGCGCGCTGGTCGCCGCCGGCTGTGGCCAGGGGGCGGCCGGCAGTCCGGTCGGAGCAACCGCCGGCCCGGGCTCCCCGACGCCAGGTCCGGGCGCTCTGCGCGTCGTCACCACGACGACCGTCTTCGCCGACATCGTCCGCAACGTCGGCGGTTCGCGCACCGACGTCCACTCGATCATCCCGCCCGGTGTCGGCCCCGAGGACTACGAGCCCAGCCGGATGACGCGAAGACCCTCGCTGACGCCAATCTGATCGTGTCGAACGGTGTCGGGCTGGACAACTTCCTCGACCGGTTGCTCGGCTCGACCGGCTCGACGAGTGCCGCTCGGCTGGTCCTCGGCGATGGCTTGCCCACGATCGACGTCAATGGCGAGCCAAACCCGCACTTCTGGCTCGACCCCACGATCGTCCGGGACGGCTATCTGCCGAAGATCGTCAGCGCCCTGTCGGCCGCCGACCCGGCGGACACGGCGACGTTCCAGGCGAATGCGGCGGCCTACGCGAAGCAGCTCGACCAGCTCGACGCCGACCTGCTGGCCCAGGTGGCGACGATCCCACCGGCGAACCGGAAGCTCGTGACCTTCCATGACGCGTTCCCGTACTTCGCCCGCCATTTCGGATTCGAGCTGGTCGGCGTCGTGCTCGCCAACGTCGGCCAGGAGCCGACTGCCGCGGACCTCGCAAGCCTGGTCCACACGGTCAAGGCGGCCGGCGTTCAGGCCGTCTTCTCGGAGGCCCAGTTCAACCCGAAGCTCGCCCAGACGCTCGCCGACGAGGCGGGCATCAAGCGGGTCGTCACGACGCTCTACAACGACGCCCTCGGGCCGCCGCCGGCCGGCACCTATCTCGGCATGATGCGCTGGAACATGGAGCAGATCGTGGACGCGCTGAAATGACCAGCCGGGTCGTCGGCACCGACTCCGTCGTCGACCTCGAGGACGTCACCGTGGCGTACGGGCCGCGCGTCGCGCTGCGCGATGTGGACCTGAAGGTCCGGCCCGGCTCGCTGCTCGCGGTCATCGGTCCGAACGGCGCCGGGAAGTCCACCCTGCTGAAGGTCATCGCGGGCCTCCTCCAGCCGGCGAGCGGGACGGTCTCCGTCCTCGGCGCACCACCCGGGGCCCACGCGCCGTGACGTCGCCTACGTGCCCCAGGCCGAAGCGGTCGACTGGGACTTTCCGGTGACGGTCAAGGAGGTCGCGATGATGGGTCGATATGCGCGGCTCGGGTTCGGTCGGCGGCCGTCGGCCGAGGACCGGCGCACGGTCGACGCCGCACTGGAGACCGTGGGCATGGCAGCCGCCCGTGACCGCCAGATCGGGGCGCTGTCTGGCGGTCAGCGGCGGCGAGTGTTCCTCGCGAAGGCCATCGCCGCGGACCCCGAGCTGTACCTGCTCGACGAGCCGGTCACCGGCGTCGACGCGACGACCCAGGAGGACCTGATGGACGTCCTGGAGGCGGAGGCCCGGGCCGGCAAGACCGTGATCGCCTCGACCCACGACCTGATCTGCGCCGCCCAACGCTTCCACCAGGCGGCCTTCGTCAACGGCCGCGTCGTCGCCACGGGCCCGGCCGAGCATGGTCCTCGACCAGAAGCTCCTGTCCGAGACCTACGGTGGCCACGTCCTCGTCCTGCCCGGCGACGGGGGCCGTCTCGTCCTCGACGATGCCCATCATCACGACCAGGCAGCAGGAGGCGAGCGCCACTACCACGACGGGGGCGTCTGATGGACCCCCTCGGCTTCTTCACCGACCCGCTCGCCTACGGTTTCATGCAGCGCGGCCTCGTCGCCGCGATCCTGGTCGGCATCGTCTGCGCGGTAATGGGAACGTTCGTCGTCCTGAAGGGGCTGGCCTTCATCGGCGATGCCGTGAGCCACGCGTCGTTTCCCGGGGTCGTGATCGCGTACATCGTCGGGCTGCCGATCTACCTCGGCGGCGCGATCGCGGCCGTGGGTACGGCCCTCGCCATCGGGTTCGTGTCCCGACGCAGCCGGCTCCGGCTCGACACGTCCATCGGCGTCCTGTTCGCCGGGGCGTTCGCCCTCGGCGTCCTGCTCTACTCGTCGATCGACGGCTACACCGGCGACCTGCTCGGCTACCTGCTCGGGAACATCCTCGGGATCGGCCTGGGCGACCTGCTCCAGGTCGCGATCCTCGGCGTCGTCGTGGTCGCGATCGTCCTCTTCATCCGCAAGGAGCTTCTCTACGCGACGTTCGACCCTCTCGGGCGCGGCAGCGTCCGGGCTGCCGGTCGGGTCCTCGAATACCTGCTCCTCGGACTTCTCGGCGTCACGATCATTGTCAGCATCCAGGCGGTCGGGATCATCCTCGTCGTCGCGATGCTGGTCACGCCCGCTGCGACGGCGCAGCTCGTCGTGATCCGGTTCGAGCGGCTGATGGCGCTCGCGGTGGCGCTCGCGGCGATCGCCGCGGTGGTCGGCCTCTACGCGAGCTTCTATCTCAACGTCGCGTCGGGGCCGGCGATCGTCCTGATCGAGACCGCGTTCTTCCTCGTCGCGCTCGTGCTCGGTCCGCGGACGGGGCTGCTGTCGCGCCGCCCGTCGATCGGGGTCGACGAGCTCGTCCCCGGCTGATTGCTCAACGACTCATCGCAGGCTACGGGATCGCGGCCTGGATCAACGCGGGTCGTCCTTGGGAAGTCGATCCAGGGCTCCGCGCCGGTTTCCGTCGATTGGTGTCGGCGACGGAGTCCTGTTGCCAGTGCGCGAGCGATCCGAGTCGAAGAACGACTTACGCTCGCGGCTGTCCGCTATCCGGCTCGCTCTCGATCGTCGATCGAGAGGTTCGGTCGGTAGCCGCGCCGGTATTCCTCGAGCGCGAAGCGATAGCCCTGCTTCCAGTAGTCGGGCGCAACTCGGAAGTCAGCGAGCTCGGCCGTGCTCAGATCCCACGCGGCGATCCAGGCCTCGGCCATGGCACGGGGCATTCCGGCGCGCTCGAGCCGCTCGATTGTGGCGTCACGACGGCGACGGAAGCTGTCGTGTCTGGGCGTCGATGGTCGTCCGGTTGACCAGTGACCCGGGAGGGCCGCGGGGCGCTGTGGCATGACAGTAATCGTGCACGGCGAACCTTGCGATCGACCTGTCGACTCGATCACACCGGCCTATCAAAACCATCGAGGACGGCACGGCTTGGCCCTGCGCGACCAGACGCTCGGCCGCGGTCGGGCGGCTCGCCTCGCCGATCAGGCGCTCGGGCATCGCCTCACGGCGGGCGGCGAGAGCAGGTTCGGCCGTGACTAGGGCGCGGCCGCGGACCTGCGTTGCCCGCGGATGCCGATTTGGGTTCACCCTGACGCCGGCGAGACGCGGCCGGCGTATGGTCCCGTCCTCGACGGGAAGCTTCGACGCACGGTCCCCTACCTGGTCGCCTCGACCGTGCCGAGCCAATGACGAACCCGACCCGCCGGCTGTCACAAGAAGGGGTCGAAGATGCGCCCACTCCGCGGCCTCCTAGTGGCCATGGCCACGCTTTCGCTCCTGGCGGTTCTCGTCCCGTCGGTCTCGGCGGCGTCGTCGAAGGGCTTCCATCTGGACAAGACCTGTGCAGCTGATCCGACGGAGCCGCTCGGCTACGTCTGCACCGTTCAGCACTCCGACTTCAAGTGGTTCCCGGCTGGCACGAAGGTGCACTACACCAGTCAGAACGCGGCCGGAGATGTCGTCCAGGCGACGATCTCGATCAAGAACGGCAGCACGAACGGCACTTGCGTCTGGAGCGGCCCTGTGAACGCGGTCTGTACGTTCGGCCCGGGTGATGGACGTCTATCGCAGTTCCACCTGGTCGTCGACGTGACGGCCAATGGAGACGTCTCCGTCTGGTTCTGGGACGGGACCTACTGGTTCGGCGGCGGCCACTGACCTCCCAGGGGAGGACTCGAAACGACGCGGCGGGCCGGTCCTCTGGCTCGCCGCGTGCCAACCCGCCGCTCCGCGGGTCGGCTAACGTCCTCGAGGCT
Source organism: uncultured Chloroflexia bacterium (assembly GCA_963817095.1). Lineage (GTDB taxonomy): Bacteria > Chloroflexota > Limnocylindria > Limnocylindrales > CSP1-4 > CF-46. Next base: position 494,443 of record CAWFND010000008.1, on the reverse strand, counting down.
AGACCGACGGCGACGCCGGGGCCATTCGCTCGGGGCGACACCCTGCGACGCCACGCGACACCCCCGAAACCTACTGCTGGTAGCCCTCGACGACGTCCGATGGGCGCGCCTCCGCCTCCTTCGGATCGAGACCGGCCGCCCGGCGTGCCTCGCGCTGGTGGAGGAGGTCGTAGCAGCGATCGAGCTCGACCTTGATCGAGGCGAGACGATCGTGCTCCTCGACCGTCAGGCCGTGCCCGTCACCGGCGTGCTCCCAGAGGTGCTCCTCCTCGTCGGAGAGGGCGTTGATCCGCCCGAAGATGTCACCGTCGATCATCGCGTGCTCCTGAACGGGCGGCCATCGTACGACCGGTCCCGGATCGTTGTCGCCGGCATGGACGAGCCCGCCCCTCCTGGCCGCCGACGGGTAGAGTCGGGGAGACGAGCGAGGAACGTGGGGAGGAGCCATGGACGAGGCGTCCGTCGTGGACTACATCACCGGGGCCTTCGATGCCGTCGAGCAGGTCCAGACCGATGGCAACCGGTTCTTCTTCTACGACCCCGAGCACAGGTTCCCGTTCGCGACGATCGTGACGAGCAACCTCTACGACCGGGCGTCCGACCTCGACCGACCTGGCATCTACCGATTGAACATCGGGCTCGGGCGAGAGGCGTGGGTGTCGCTGTTCGGGCCGCCGACGAAGGGCACGCCCGGCGACCATGGCCTGGGATCCGGCAGCGACGCGGCCTGGGACTTCACGGCGCTCGACACCGTCATGCCCCATCCGATGTACGGACGGATGCACTGGATCTGCGTCCTGAACCCATCGGAGGCCACGTTCGAGACGGTCAAGACGCACCTCGCCGAGGCCTATGACCTCGATGTCGCCCGGACGGTGATGCGGGCGTCGGCCAGGGCGGACCGGCCACCGTCGAAGTCGGGCTGATCGCGGATCGGCGCAGATGCGTGCGCCGGATCCGGTGACGGAGCGTGGACCTCGTCCACGCGCGGGCGCTCAGGCGCCCTGGCTGACCTCGTACAGCATGTTCGCGACGAGGCCATGGGCCTCGCGGTGGACCTGGTTGGCGGTCTCGCGATCGGGCGCCTCGACGAGGCAGAACACCTTGCCGGCGCCCTCGTCCACCCAGTAGTGCTTGTAGTCGACGCCGTACGCGCCCTGGACGCGGACGTCGGCGGCATGGGCGCCCGCGGCGTCATCCGCGGTCACGCCCGGAAGGTCATGGATATCCAGATAGGTCGACACGATTTCAACGCTCCCTGCGCTGATGGATCGAGTGGGTCTCGATCCCTCGCGAATCGGAACGTTCGTCGCTCGCGCGATGGTTTCGGGAACGAGAAGGGGATCCGACTGACCGATTCACGGCCATGATCGCGGCGGTGGTCAGCCCTTCGGCTGGACGACGGCCAGGGCGTTCCCGCTCGGATCGATGAACCACGCCGCCCACGAATGACCCATGTCCGCGATCCCGTCGACCGTCACCGGATCTGGCGCCTCGTACTCCTCGATCCGCACGCCGAGTGCCCGGAGCTCGGCCACGGCCGCGTGGATGTCGGGAACGCGCCATGCCATCTGCGTCTGGGTGTCCGACGTTCCGACGGTGCTTTCGGTGACCACGATCTGGGTCCCGCCGCCACAGCGGAAGACGATCCGGTCCGGGTCGCGCCGCGCGACCTCGAGGCCCAGGGTATCGCGATAGAAGCCCTGGCTGGCGTCGAGGCTCTTCGACAGGAGGATCGGGAACACCGGCTGATCGTTGAGGATGCCCATTGGATCTCCGTCTCGGTTCATGCAAAACGGGAGCGGCGACCGATGCGGCGTGCGGCGCGGCCGACGGGGTCAGCGACTCGATCAAGTGGGTCTTCGGCAAGAACCGAGCCGCTGCTCAACGAATCGACCAGGGTCGTCGGGGACACCCGGCGACCCTGGATTTAGGGGGGCGATCCCGGACCGAGTCAGGCCTTCGCCGCTGCTCCGCTCCCGATCGACTGGCCGATCGCGGCGATCAGCTGTCGGGCCTGCTCGCGATCCTTCTCGTTGGGGTGGTCGTGGTCGGCCATGATCCCGCAGTACACGCTGTGGATCGCCTGCGTCATGGTGTCGACGTCGGCCATCCACACGCCGCGCTCGAGGAGGGCGCCCATCGCGTCGTCGACGGTCGCGCGGTGCATCGCATCGTCCAGGGCTTCTCGTGTCGTCATCTCGGACACCTCCATCCGTAGCCTAACCGTCCGTCGACCGCCGCATCGGCAGATCGCCGCGCCCGGCCGGCGGTCGCCGGCAACGAAACGATCTTGACCGGCGCCGCCCGGGCCGTGATGCTGACGCCGGCGTCCATGACCGCTCGTCCTGCGGCGCGGAGCTCCATCGGAGGGCAAGGCGGATGAAGAACCCACCCATCCTGGTCGCGGTCATCGGATTCTTCGCAGCGCTCGCAGGCTTCAGCTTCCTCTTCTTCGGCCTGAGGGTCCTCGGCTTCGACTGGTTCGGTGCCCTGGGCGACCTGCCTGCCCTCGAGCGCGTCGGTCTCTGGGGCTGGCTTGCCGTCTTCACCGGCATCGTGTGGATCCTCGCGGCGCTCGGTCTGTGGGCGCTCCAGCCATGGGCCCGCCTGTTCGCGATGATCATCGCGGGCCTCGGCCTTCTCGAGGCCGTGATTGCCATCTTCCAGTTCCCGGGGACCGGCGTCGGCTTCGGGATGGCCCTCATGCCCGGGTTGATCCTGCTGTACCTGAGCTCCGGCGAGGTCAAGGCGGCGTTCGGAGACGAGCCGGCGGCGACGGCGGCGGCGGGGATGGCAGCGCCCGCGCCGGCTCCGGCTCCGGTCGCGGCGCCACCGCCGGCTCCGGCGGTCGCGGCGCCGGTCGCACTCGCCGCGGCCATGACGGCGGAGCCGTCGGCCGCTGAGCCCGTCGCGACGCCGCCGCCCGCAGCCCCGCCCGTTCCAGCCGCGCCGGCTTCGACGCCGTCGGCCCAATCGTCCCCGCCCGCTGCTGCGGCCGATTCACCGAAGATCGAGGACATCGAAGGCATCGGCTCCGCGAACGTCGCGAAGCTCGGGGCGGCCGGAATCGTCACGACCGCCGACCTGCTCGCCGGTGGATCAACGCCCGGCGGGCGTGACCGGATCGCGGTGGCGACCGGGATCAGCTCGACGCTGATACTCGAGTGGGTCAACAAGGCCGATCTGATGCGCGTGCCCGGTGTCGGCACGCAGTACAGCGACCTGCTGGAGGCCGCGGGCGTCGATTTGCCCGCCGAGCTTGCCCAGCGCAACCCGGCCAACCTCGCGACCACGTTCCAGGAGGTCGTCGCCGCTCGTCCCGAGATCGTGCGGCGCACACCGAGCGAGGCCGAGGTCGCCGGCTGGATCGCGGAGGCGAAGAAGCTCGACAAGGTCGTCGAGCACTGATCTTCGGCCTCGGCGTGGGTCGACGGGTCCGTCGCGAGAACGGTTCGGCGGGTCCGGAGGGCATTGATCCGCATGGCTACGATACGGTCCATGCCGGACCCGTCACCCGCGCCTGACGCCCCGGTCGAGCCGATCCTGGGGGAGCCTGCCGTGCCTCGAGCGGACGACCCGCTTCCGGTCATCCTCGTGGTGGACGACGAGGACGCGTCTCGTTCGCTGCTCCTCGAGGCGGTCGACCGACGATACGGCCACGACTACGACGTGACGGCCGAGTCGTCGGCCGCGGCAGCGATGCGACGACTCGAGGACCTGCACGGCTCCGGGCGGCCCGTCGCGATGATCGTCGCCGACCACTGGATGACCGGGGAGACCGGCGCCTCGTTGCTTGCCCGGTCGCGGCGGCTGCACCCCCTGGCCGGGCGGCTGCTCCTGACCGACTGGTCCGACTTCACCGCGATCGACGCCACCGTCCAGTCGATCATCCTCGACGAGATCGACACGTGGATTGCTCGGCCGTTCGGACCCTCTGATGAGGAGTTCCATACCGTCATCACCGCGTCGCTCGCCCGATGGACGCACGAAAGCGATCGGGCCGGCGTGGCCCTCACGATCGTCGGCGATCCGTGGGACACGGCCGCGGGCGGGCTCAGGGACGCGTTCGCGCGCCTCCTCCTGCCGTTTGCGTTCCGCGAAGCCCAGTCGGCGGAGGGCCGCGCCCTGCTCGAGGCGGCCGGGATCGAGGGTCCGCTGCCGGTGGTGGTCCTGGCCGATGGACGGGCGCTCGTGCAGCCCGGGATGGCCGAGATCGCGGCGGCGCTCGGCGTCCAGGGCGCAGTGAGCGAGGGCCGGGTCGACGTCGCCGTGATCGGCAGTGGCCCGGCCGGGCTCGCGGCGGCGGTGTATGGCGCGTCGGAGGGCCTGACCGTCACCGTCATCGAGTCGACCGCCATCGGGGGCCAGGCGAGCTCGAGCCCGATGATGCGGAACTACCTCGGCTTTCCTGCCGGCGTGACAGGTGCCGAGCTGACGGCGCGCGGGTTCCAGCAGGCCATCACCTTCGGGGCGAAGTTCGTGTTCGGGCGCTCGGCGACCGCCCTGCGATCCGACGGCGAAGACCTCGTCGTCACGATCGATGATGGCTCCGAGCTGCGGGCCGGTGCGGTCGTCATCGCGACGGGCGTGTCCTACCGGCGGATGGGCATCGAGCGCCTGGAGGCCCTCGTCGGTCGGGGCGTGTTCTACGGCTCGGGCACGAGCGAGGCGCGTGCGGTCGAAGGCGAACCCGTCTTCGTGGTGGGAGGGGCGAATTCGGCCGGGTCTGCCGCGATGCACCTCGCCCGCCACGCAGCCCGGGTCACGCTCCTCGTCCGCGGTGGATCGATCGCGGACACGATGTCGGACTACCTGATCCGGGAGATCGACAACGCGGACAACGTCGACGTCCGGCTGAACACGGAGATCGTCGACGTCCGCGGCGACCTCCGGCTGGAGGGCCTCGTCCTGCGCGATCGAGTCACGGGAACGACCGATGAGCTACCCGCGGCCGCGACGTTCATCCTCATCGGCGCGGCCCCGCGGACCGACTGGCTGCCGCCGCAGGTCGCGCGTGACGACCACGGATTCATCCTCACGGGTGAGCAACGGCCGGACTCCACCGACGGGCTCGGCCTCGCGACGACGATGCCCGGCGTGTTCGCCGCCGGAGACGTCCGCAGCAACCCCGTGAAGCGGGTGGCGGCCGCGGTCGGGGATGGTTCGACCGCCATTCGCCAGATCCACGAGTACCGCATCCAACGTCGGCAGGCCGCGACGCCCGTCTGAAGGGCCTCCGCCAGCTGGGTCCTCCCGCGCTGCGATGGCCCGTCCATCGGCGGCGGTGGACAGGTCGTCGAGAATGGGGATCTCATGACACACGCCATTCCACCGAACGGAACGCGCGGCTCGAGGATGCCGCCCGGTCCGGTCCTTCGATTCGGGGCCTCCGTCGTCGCTGTGCTGTACCGGGTCAGCCGGGGGCTGACCGGCGGACACCACACGCTCCTGCTCACGACCGTCGGCGCCCGTTCGGGAGCGCAGCGGACCGCGTCATTGCGACGGTTCGAGGATGGCCCAGGCCGCTGGCTCGTCGTCGGGTCGGGGGGCGGTACAGCGAAGCATCCGTCGTGGGTATTCAACCTTGTCCGCAACCCAGACCGTGTCTCGGCCGAGGTCGACGGAGATCGGTTCATGGTCACGCCCGAGATCGTCGGCGGCGACGAACGGCCCAGCGTCTGGCGACGGATCGTTGGCGAGGCCCCGCAATTCGGCAAGTACGAGCATTCGACCGACCGAGAGATACCCGTCATCCGGTTGGTTCGCGTGCCGTAGGACCGCCCGGGTGGGCGACCGAACGGAACACACCCCATCACGCCTAGGTCCGTGCGATCCAGGCGTGACGCCCGAGGACCCGGATCTCGGGGTGTTTCGACGCCACGGCATCTCGGTCGCCGGTTCGCCGAGCCGGCGTGACGGAACTCGAACGTGCACCTGACGAAACTCGCGCGATACGATCATCCCCACGGTTCGAGCGGTAGGAGGCCCAGACGAATGACGGACGCGGGCTCGGATCAGGTCACACCTGACCAAGCCGACGAGGCGCAGGCGGACGAGTGGTGCGCGACACGATCGCTCAGGAACGTGCCGCCGAGCGACCGGTCGACGATGCGATCGCGCATGACGAAGGCGTGGCCATCGAGCGCGAGGAGGATGCCCTCGGCTTCAATGGCATCGTGGGTCGGATCCGGGCCGCGCTCCGCCGCCGCTGAGTCGGGGCGAGATTCGCCCGTGGATGATCCTTCCGAGGCGCCTTCGGCGGGAACCGCGTCGGTGGCGGCGTAACGGGCGTCCGACACTCGCGTCATTCGCTCGACGACGTCTCCGATGTGGACAACCGAAGCGGCGGAGGTCGCGACGTGCGAGAGAGTCCGGCGCCTCGTTCCGCTGCCGCCCGGGCGCTCGGGACAGGCTTCACGATCTTCGGAGCCTTCAGCGTGGTACTGAGTCTCCTTCGGATCCCCGATCTCCCGGCGAATCCGGTCGACCGCGGCGATGCGCTGTTCTTCGCCGGCCTGGGTCTCGCGCTCGGGTTGGTCAGCCTGCTCGCCGGGTGGTCCGTTCTGCTCGGCGGCCGATTCGCGAGGCGGGCGGGCTCCCTGCTGGGGATGGGGATCGCCCTGCTGATCGGTGCGTTCGGCATCCTCGCCATGACACGAGGGGTTCCTCTCACGGGGGCCGTGATCCTCGGTGGGGCGGGACTCTGCGGCGGTTGCGCATTGCTCGCGTTCAGGGAGTCCCCGTAGGCCGACACGCCGACCGCTGACGCGAACCGGTGAGACACGCGGGCCCCGCATTTGCCGCACGCGGACGCCGCTCGGGGTGGAGGCGTCCGAAAGCTGCATCACCATATCCCGCAGTTCAACTAGTAGCATCGCGACCAAACGTAGGTGCGGGCGTGCGGAAGATCGTCGTGTACGAGCTGTTGTCTCTCGATGGGGTCGCCGAAGACCCAGACAGCTTCTTCGCCGACTGGGACGACGCGGTGGACGCCAACCTTGCCGCTGTGATCGCGACACAGGACGCGGTCATTCTCGGCCGCCGCAGCTTCACCGAGTGGGCGCAGTTCTGGCCGAACAGCGAGATCGAGCCATTCGCTACATTCATCAACGGCGTCACGAAGTACGTCGCGACATCGACACCCCTTGACCGAGAGTGGGCCAATGCGACGGCGGTCGACGGCGGGCTTGTCGAATTCGTTCAGGATCTCAAGCAGCGGCGCGGACGCGATATCGGCGTCCACGCCAGTCTCTCGGTCGCGCAGGCGCTGCTCGCCGCCGGCCTTGTCGACGAACTCAGGCTCGTGATCGCGCCGAGGATCGCCGGCCGCGGACGACGGCTCCTGGATGGCTTGCCATCGATTCGGCTCGAAACGATCCGAAGCGATATCTCACCGACCGGCTATCTGCTCATCGACTATCGCGTGTGAGAACTCTTCATGGGTCGGAGGCGGTTCTCCCGTGACGCGTGTGCACGAAATCAAGCAGTTCGAGGCGACGCGTGCCTGGTGAGGCCCTGCTGATCGGAATCGCAACGATCGCCGTTGTCGTGGCCGGTTTCGCCGCGATTGGGCCCGGACTCGCGTCGGACAGGGCGGGCTGGACGGTCGGCCAGCGCTACCGACTCCGCGGCATCGTGTCGACGAGCTTCAATGTGACGTTCGAGAGCCTGCTGCCCGCCGTGATCTTCCCCGCGCTCGGCGACGCACGAACGACGATCGTCCTCTCGAGCGCCATCGTCTTCGTCTATGCGCTCTTCGTCATCGGTGTCAGGAGTCGACAGCTGATCCAGGCGGGTCTGCCCTGGGTCCGCTGGACGCGGTTCGTCGTTGCGTCGGGGATCACGGCGACAGCCCTGTTCGGGCTGAATGCTCTGATATTCGCGTCCATCACCGTGTACGCCCTTGCCCTGTGCATCCAGCTGTCCGTGGCCGCCATCAGCTTCTATTCACTGGCGGCCGGCGCCGACTGAGGCGGGAGGCGCCCGGACTCACGAGCCGGTCGATGTACGTCGGCTACCGGGCCACGGTTCCGCGTGGGTCTGAGTCAGCGCATTGCCGCCCTCGGGACGGCTACCAAAGCTGGATGAGCAGGACGACGGCGATCAGGGTCCCGACCACGCCCGTCGCGGCCGCGGCCCGCGGCCCGGCGACGACCTTGGCGACGGCGACGAAGACGGTGACGATCGCCGCCGCGGCGAGACGCGCGGCGAGCGGGGAGGCGACGTGTGATGGTGAAGCTCGGTTCACGATGATGCCGACCGCCACGATCGCGGCGATGCTCACGATGGAGACGAGCCAGAGACGCCTCTTGTCCGGCGGATGCGCAGGGATTGTCACAGGGACACGACCTTTCGGGGTAAGCATCGCGCGTCGCAGCTCGCCGTCAAGCTCCCTTCGTCGTATCGGGGCGCACCAATTCGCTCCCGGCCCTCGGTTTTCCGGCCCGCGGTTTCGACGCGGAGAAGACCACGACTGACCTGTACGTCTTCAGCTCCACGCTCTCGAACGAGGCTGCGAGGATCTCGCGCAGCCCCTCCTCCGAGTCGTCGAGGTTGTCGAAGGCGCCACGCCGGTTGAACGCGACGAGGACGCGGCGTGCCAGCCATGTGTGCTGCCCGGACCGCCCGAGCACCGACGCACCGAAGAAGACGCCGTCCGGCGCAAGGACCGCCGCGACATTGGCGACCGCCGCGGCCTTCCGCGTCAGCGGCCCGGGCAGGCAGTGAAGGACGAGGCTGAGGGCCGCCGAGTCGAATGGGCCTTCCACGGGGAGTGGCTTGAGGACGTCCGCCTCAACGGCCGTAACGTCGAGCCGGCGAAGGCGCCTCGTCACGTGCCGGAGGACGTTCGGGTTCGGATCGACGATGGTGACGTGGCGGCCGTCGGGGATTCCCGAGTGGTCGATCAAGTAGCCCGTGCCGGGACCGACGTCGAGGTGGCGATCCGAGATGCGGGCGCGGTACAGGTCCACCAGCGCTTCCGCCGGGAATCTCCAGACAAGCCGGGAGACGACACCGATGACGATCGGATCGTAGAGACGGAGCAACAGGGCGCTGTAGTCGGCCTGCCCTCGAAATGCCGGATCGGATCGATCCATCGGTAGCCTCGGCCGTCTAGCAAACCACCTGCTGAAGCGGCGTCACCACGAAGTCGGTTCGCCGAGCTCGAGGACCCGGCCCTCGATCGTCCCGGCGTCCGCATACGTCTCCCCGTGGGCCGTGCCGACGTCCGGCAGCCCCAGGGCGGAGGCCGCCGGCTCCGTGAGGAAGAGGTACGGCCGATAGCCGATCTCGTCGCGGATCGTGTTCTTCAGCAAGCGGTGAGCGACCGTCACGGCGGGGCCGAGCAGGTCGCTGCTGGCCCCGACCGATTGGCGCACGCTGTGACCCCGATGCAGGATGACCTTGAGGTCGAGGTGCCCCACGGCCGGGCAGGCCGTGCAGACGTGGTCGTTGGACGGGATCGCGGCGGTGCGCGCGTCGACGAACGCCCGGTACGTGGCAGCGATCGTCTCCAGGACCCGCTGGCCCTGCCCGTCCAGGCTTGGCGCGGACGCCGCCGCGAACACCGCGTCGCCCTCGAGCTTGACGAGGGCGAAGGCCGGTCCGAGGCCGACGATCACGGAGTCGAGCAGCGCCCCGAGCACCGAGTACGCCGCCGGGACCCCGGCGCTGAAGTCGGCGCCGTGTTCCCGTTCGACCCCGGCCATGAAGCCGGTGTAGCCGGAGATGTCGGCGAGCAGCAGGTATCGCTCGGCGGCCGGCGGATCCGCCGCGGGCAGCTCGGCTCGTATCGCGTCGTCCATGCGCTCCCGTGCCTGTCCTGGCCTCGACGTCAGTCGACGTACTGCAGCGGGGTGGCCACCCAGCCGTCCGGCAGCTTCACACCGGTCGAGTGGTTCGGGCAGTAGCCGTTCGGAACCGTCATCCGCTCAGCGTACTGCCGACCATGGCGGCAGACTACTCGACGGACGGAGGCGTCGATGGGCAGGCTGATCTACACGCTGAACGTATCGCTTGACGGGTTCATCGAGACCCTGGACCACTCGCTCGATTGGTCGGTCAACGACGACGAGCTCCTCACCTGGTTCAGCGACCGGGCGCGCGGTTTGGCCGCCTCGCTCTACGGCCGCCGGTTGTACGAGCTGATGTCGGCGTACTGGCCGACGGCGCAGGACGACCCCGCCGCGACCGAGCCCATGCGCGAGTTCGGGCGCCTCTGGCTGGGCATCCCGAAGATCGTCTTCTCATCGACCCTGACGTCGGTCGACTGGAACAGCCGGCTCGTCCGAGGCGACGTCGGCGAGCAGCTCGCGCGGCTGCGCACCGAGCTCGACGGTGACTTCGAGGTGGGCGGTCCCACCCTTGCGTCCGCGTTCGTCAGGCGGGGCCTCGTCGACCGGTATGAGCTGGTCGTGCACCCGGTCATCCTCGGGTCCGGGACGCCGTACCTCCCGCCCCTCGACGCGCCGATCCGCCTGCGCCTCACCGACACCCGCACGTTCGCGTCGGGCGTGACGTACCTCGGCTACGCCACCGAGTAGCCGCGTCCCTTGCGACCTCAGTCCACGTACCGCAGCGGCGTCACCGCGAACCCGACAGGCAGCTTCACGCCTTTCTGCCGCCGCCTCGGCGTTGGCAGCGCGCAGATCGGCCAGCAGTACGTGCTTGCCGACACTGACCCGTCTGGCGATGGCCTGTCCAATCTGACCAGCGCCGATGACGACGATGACGCTCGTCATTCGGGAATGGTTCGGTTCCACGACAGAAAGTCGATTTCCTCCTGATTGGGGCCGCCGCGGACACCCGTGTCGAGCGCGTCGATTGACGCCACGTCCTCCGGCGTCAGCCCGAAGTCGAAGACCGACAGGTTCTCGGCAATCCGCTCAGGACGGACCGACTTCGGGACCGCCGACCGACGGCTGTCGAGGTGCCAGCGGAGGATGACCTGCGCAGGGGACTTGCCGTATCTCGCCGCAATGCCTTCGATGGTCGGGTCTTCAAGCGCGTTCTTCGTGGCCTCACCCGGCCGGTAGACGTAGACCCCACCGAGCGGGCGACCACGCCTGCGTGAGGAATGCCCAGTCGCTCGTGCTTGGCACGGAGGGCCGGCTGGTTGTAGTACGGGTGAACCTCGACCTGGTTGACCGTGGGTACGACCGTCACGCGCCGCAGGAAGGCTTCGAGGTGCGCCGCGCTGACGGGGCGCGAGGGCGCCGAGCCGGAGGAGCCAAACGTCTCCTACGAGACGTTCTCGAACCGCGAGGGCTGGCGCTAGCTCGCGTCGCCGTCAGTCGACATACTGCAGCGGGGTGACGACGAAGTCGTCCGGCAACTTCACGCCCGTCCGATGGTCTGGGCAATACGCTCCCGGGCCTCGGTTCTCGGCGAGACTGCTGCCTCAGCCTATTGCCGGACTGGAAAGGCCGCTCAACAGCGCCTTACCTGCTGGGCCGTTGGACCGAGTCATGCCGTGACGCCACGAGCACAAGCCAGACGATGACGGCGGGAATGAGATACAGGCCACCGAGCGTGCTGAGCAGGGCCAGCGCCACGACTGCCCCGATGCCCGCAACCAATCTCGTCGTGCGGTCTGCCCCGCCGAGCGGACGGACCCACCAGAGCAATAGGAGCAGGACCAACCAACCGACCTCGAACGGCCAGCCGATGAACCCGCTGCCGACCATTGGCACGGCGAGACCGACAAGCGCGACGGCCCACGGCAAAGCCGACAATCCGTTGACCGGCGTGGAACCCACCCAGCCATTGTGGTGCACGAAGGACGCTTAGCCGTCAGTCCACGTACTGCAGCGGCGTGACCACGAAGTCGTCCGGCAGCTTCACGCCGGTCGAGTGGTTCGGGCAGTAGCCGTTCGGGACCTTCGCCAGGTACTGCTGGTGGTAGTCCTCGGCGTAGTAGAACGGCCCGGCCGGCGCGATCTCGGTCGTGATCGTCCCGAAGCCCCCGGCCGTCAGGCGCTCCTGGTAGGCGTCGCGCGACGCCTCGGCCGCCCGCTGCTGGGCCTCGTCGGCGGTGAAGATCGCCGACCGGTACTGGGTGCCCGAGTCGTTGCCCTGGCGCATCCCCTGCGTCGGGTCGTGGTTCTCCCAGAAGACCTTGAGGAGCTGCTCGTACGACACCTTGGTCGGGTCGTACGCGACGAGGACGGCCTCGGCATGGCCGGTCTGCCCGCTGCACACCTCGCGGTAGTTGGCATTGGGCGTGTATCCGCCGGCGTAGCCGACCGCGGTGCTGATGACCCCGGGGGTCTCCCAGAAGTCCTTCTCGGCGCCCCAGAAGCAACCGAACGCAAAGATCGCGGTCCGGGTGCCGTCGGGCCATGGGCCGGTCAGCGAGGCGCCGTTCACGAAGTGCCGGTCCGGCACCTCCATCGGCTGGCTGCGGCCGGGCAGGGCCTTCTCGGCGGTGGGCATGGACGGAGAGCGGAAGAGGAACTGCATGGGCAGATCCTACGCGTCGTCCGGTGAGTGGCGATGACGACGGGGTGACAATTCGGAGGGAGGACGCTACCCCTCGTCGAACTCGTCGAGCTCGGCCGCGGGCAGGCTGAACCCCACCTCGGAGCCGCCGCCGGGTCGCGGCACCATCCACGTCCGGCCGCCCATCGCCTCGATCAGCTGGCGGCAGACGAACAGCCCGATCCCGGCCCCGCTGGCGACCCGGCTCGCGTCGCGCGTCCGGAAGAACAGGTCGAACGCCCGCGTCGCCGTCTCCGCATCCACGCCGATCCCGCGGTCCAGCACCCGGACGATGACCTCGGCCTCCGCCCGCACCAGCTCGATCTCGATCGCCGTTCCCCGTGGGCTGTACTTCGCCGCGTTGGACAGGAGGTTCCGGACGACCTGCTCGACGTACGTCGGCTCCGCCGCCGCGAGCTGCAGCTCCGGCGGGGCGCGGAACACGTACTCGTGGTCGGGATGGCGATCGCTCTCCGTTTCGACGATGTGGCGGACGACTCGGGCGACGTTGATCGGCTCTGCGTCGATCTGGACCCGGCCGCCCTCGACCCGCGACAGGACCAGAAGGTCCTCGATCAGGCGGGTCAGTCGGTCGGCCTCCTCCTCGATGTCGACGATCGCCTGCTCGCGGGTGTCCGGGTCGAGCGACCCACCTCGACGACGAAGGATCCGGGCCAGGCCGAAGATCGTCGTGACGGGCGTCCGCAGCTCGTGGCTGATGACCCCGATGAAGGCGTCGCGCAGCACGGCCGCCCGTTGCTCCTCGTCGTGGTGGGCGGCGACCTCGACCGCGCCGGCGAGGACGCTGACGACCGCCGTCAGGAGCGCCTGGTCGTCGGGCCCGAAGGCGTCGACCTCGGTCGAGTCGACCTCCACGAGGCCGATCCCGACGCCGTTGCGGACGATCGGGACGGCGAGCCAGGAGTGGACGGCGGCACCGGCCGCAGGACCCGAGACGCGGTCACCGTCCCGAAGCAGGTCGCCGGTCCGATATGGACGGAGCGTCTCGACGACGCCCCAGCTCCGGCCCTTCGGGCGGCGCAGCCGCTGGCCGACGGCTTCCGCCGCGAACGGCCCGATCGCGGCCCGGATGACCAGGTCCTGTCCGTCGACGAGGGCGATCGAGCCGCCCGTCAGCCGGATTGCGCCGCGCAGGCGATCCAGGGCCTCGTGGAGGATCTGGTCGAGGTCCAGCTCCCCGGAGGCGGCGGCCGCGATCTCGATGATCAGCCGGGAGGTCGGGTCCGACCGGACGGCAGGATCGAGCACGTCGACGGGCAGGGCATCAACGTCCACGGGCCCATCCTACGCTCGGGCCTCGAGCCGGGCGTCTCGGCAGGATCAGAGCTTGAGCAGCAGCTTCGCGACCTGGAAGTAGATGATCAGCCCGGTGCCGTCGACGAGCGTCGTGACGGTCGGGCCACCGTCGCGGGGCCTGCCCGCTCCGGGCGGGCCCATCGGGACTACACCAGACCCACCCGAACGTACCACGCTCCCTGAACATGCCCGTTCCGATCTGGCTATTGATCCGGGCGGCTAGGATTGAGATCGTCGAGATCTCCGCCAATCCTTGCTCACGCCGGAGATCGCCGATCGTGTCCAACCGCTCGTCTGCCGCCCGGTTCCGCCCGTCCGTCGCACACGGCGAGCGGTCGATCGTGCGGACCGACGGGCGTGGGAGGCCCGCGATGCCCCGTCTCGCCGCCTCGATCGTCGCTCTCCTCGTGATCGCCACGATCGCCCCCGCCGCCGTGTCGGCCGCCCCCGCGCGAGTGGCGACGAGCGCCGCGCCCGCGACGTCCGCCTCCACGGCCGCCGTACTCGAAGGGATCGACGTCAGCCACTGGCAGGGGACGATCACCTGGTCGAGCGTGGCCGCGGCCGGCAAGAAGTTCGCGATCATCAAGGCGAGCGAGGACGTCGACTTCGTCGACGACCACTACCTGACGAACCGGGCGGGGGCCCAGGCCGTCGGGATCTGGACCGGCGCCTACCACTTCGCGCGCCCGGATGCCACGGCGAACGATGCGATCAACGAGGCCGATCACTTCGTCGCAACGGTTCGCCTCGGCGTCCACGACCTGATCCCGGCCCTCGATCTCGAGGACGCCGGAGGCCTCAGCGTGACCGCGCTCCAGGCGTGGGTCACGACCTGGCTGAACCGGGTCACGGCGCGGATCGGGATCCGGCCGATGATCTACGTGAGCCCCGCGTTCTGGACGAAGTACATGGGCGACACGCGTGCCCTGGCGGACGCCGGATATCGGACCCTCTGGATCGCCCACTGGGGCGTCACGTCGCCGACCGTCCCGGCGAGCAACTGGGGCGGCCGCGGCTGGACGTTCTGGCAGTACTCGAACAGCGGGTCCGTTGCCGGGATCAGCGGCCGCGTCGACCTGGATCGGTTCAACGGCACCAACCTCCTGTCGCAGGCCTACTCGGTCTTCAGCCTGACGGCCAAGCCGGGCAGCCAGGTCAAGCAGGGCCAGACCGGCGCCGCGGCCACGGTCGGGATCGCCCGGACGAACTTCCAGTCCGAGGTCGCGCTCGACGTCAGCGGCCTCCCCGCCGGGGCGAGCGCGACGTTCGTCGACAGCCCGACGACCGACACGGCGGCGACGATGCACGTGACGACCGACGCCGGTTCGACGCCGACGGGAGTCCTACCCGTTGACGATCACCGGCAGCGGGCAGGGCCTGACCAAGACGACGACGGTGACGCTCGTCGTGGCGGACGGAATCCCGCCGACGCTCATCGCCCCGTCGATGTGGCTCGAGCCCAGGACGACGCTCGGCTCCACGACGATGCCGGTCTTCGTCACGTGGTCGGCGATCGGACCCGAGCGGGATCTCGTCGTACGGCGTCCAGCAAGCATCAACGGCGGAGCATGGACGACCGTCGCCCTGGCGAAGCCGACCTCCGACGAACGGCTACCAGTCGCTGCCGATCGGCGCCGCCGTGCGTCAACAGGCCCGGGCCACGGACCGCCTCGCGAACACGAGCGGCTGGTCGATCGGTCCGTCGGTCAGCACCCTCCTGACCCAGCAGACCGCGGGCTCGGTCGTCTACCACGGGACCTGGACGAGCGTGTCCACCTGCCGCAGCGTCCGGCAGCAGCCTCCGCTACGGCGCGGTTCGCCGGGGCCTCGGCACCTATACGTTCTACAGGATCGAGCGTCGGCTGGGTCGCCTCCTACGGGCCCGGATCGCGGCGAGGCAAAGGTCTACGTCGACGGGGTCTATGTCGCGACGATCAACCTGCAATCGAAGGCGACCACGTACCGCTCGATCGTCTTCGACTCGCAACTTCGGCGCCGTGGGGAGCCACTCATTGCGAGTCGTCGTCGTCGGGTCGTCCGGTCATCCGCGAGTCGACGTCGACGCTTTCGTCCGGCTCGCCATCAACTAGGGCGGCAGGGCGTCGACCCCTCGTCTCCACCGCACGGCTGCCGCGCCATTCGGCGCCTGCCATGCTGGTCGCATGTCTCCCCGAGCCCCGCGACCTGAATCCGATCGCGACGCCCCACGGCGCGTCCCGATGTCACATCGGCGATCGCTGATCGCTCGCCAGACCCGATTGCGCGTGGTCCCGGGCCTCCCCGGCATCCGGCTCCATCTCGCCGACGACGCAGGCGCCGCCGTGGAAGGCGACGGAGGCGGCACTGGGGATCGCCACGGCTCCGATTCCGTTCTGGGCGTTCGCGTGGGCGGGGGGGATCGCGCTTGCGCGCTACCTGAGCGAGCATCCCGCGGAGGTGCGCCGACTCCACGTCCTCGATTTCGCGACCGGCAGCGGGCTGGTCGCGATCGCGGCGCATCAGGCCGGTGCCGCTCACGTCGAGGCCGCCGACATCGATCCGTTCGCCGAGGCCGCCGTCGAGCTGAACGCGCGCGCCAACGGCGTCCGCATCGACTACATCGGGCGTGACTTGCTCCTCGAGCCGCCGCCGGACGTCGACGTGCTTCTCGCGGCCGATACCTGGTATGAGAGCGCGCTCGCCGAGCGTGTCCTGCCGTGGCTCCAGCAAGCCGCGGAGCAGGGGATCCGCGTCCTCGTCGGCGACCCGCACCGCCGCTATCTGCCGGCAGGAGAGCTGACCCGGCTCGCCAGCTACGAGGTCGAGACGACGACGGCGCTCGAGGATCGGGCGATCGTGCGCGCCGGGGTGTTCACGCTCCCAGGTCCAGCGCCGCTCCTTCCGGCACCTCCGAGCTGATCCCGACGCCGCCGAACGCGGCGATCCCCTCGATCGCGAGCCACGGCGCATCGGCCGGTCGGTCGCGCGCCGTCCGCGTGTCGGAGGCGCCCCCGATCCCGCGGACATGGGTGACCACTGCCCACTCGTCGGGCACCGCGATCTGGCAGCCGCCGAAGACGGCGCGCACCTGGAGCACCGCTCCGGACGGATCGAGCGTCGCACCGCGCAGGTCCACGATCCCGCCGCCGTACCACATGTCGATCGTCCCGCCGCGGAACGCCGCGGCGGTCGACCGGAACGACAGGGCCTCGAAGAACGCCGCGAGATGGACCTCGTCGAGCTCGGGAGCGTCCGCTCGCACGACGCGCTTCCGCATCGCCGCCGCCGCGACGCCTCCGACGATCGACACCGCCACCAGCATCGCGGATAGCGCCGCGAGCAAACGCAGGATCAGCCTCATCTCAGGTCACCTCGTTCCGGGCTCGGCATTGCCGCCCGCTCGCACGATGGCACGCCGCTCGACGTCGCGCAGGTGCGGGGGCAGGTGGTCCCGGACCGGCGGACAAGAAGAAACCGGCCGCCGGTGTCCCGGCGGCCGGTTCGTCTGTCTCGTGGATCAGGCTCGGGTCAGCTGTACCGGTATTGCGATGCCTCGAGCTCGCCGAGCACCTGCATCCTCAGCTGGTAGAACGCACCGGCGACGGCCAGGGCGATGTAGATCAGGCCCCACAGCCAGTTGTTCCGGATGACCGCCCCGAGGACGCCGTCCCCGAGGGAGCCCACCGGGATCGTGCCGACGGCGAGCAGCACGCCGCCGATCAACATCGCCGCGCCGCCCATCGCGGTGAGGACGACGACCAGCACGCGCGGGACCGCAAGGACGATCGTCCCGATCGCGAAGATCACGGCGAGGATGATGCCGATCGCCACGGCCAGGAAGCCGGTGATGCCGATCAGCGCCATCAGTCCGACGCCGAGCGTGTAGCCGACGCCGCCGCCCAACAGGACGACCGCGGCCCAGTACCAGAGATACGAGATGATGGCGAAGCCGGCGCCGATCACGAACCCGACGATCCAGCCGACGATCGTGGCGAGGAAGCCATCACCGAACCACACCGTCATCAGCTGGGCGCCGGCGGCGAAGCCGACGAGGAACGCCCAGAGCGGCAGCAGGATCAGGAAGAAGCGGAAGCCGTAGAAGCAGAACGCGGCCCCGATCGCCAGCGCCACCAAGCCGAGCAGAATTCCTTCGAGTGTCATCGAACAGCGGCCCTCCCAGACCTGCGGGTCCCCGACTTCACGGGGAACAGCCCGATCGGGCGGCACCCTACTCCCGCTTGCGTCCAGATGCAATGGGGTCGTGTCGTACCCGTGACTCGCCGGGTCCACGCTCAGTCGGGGAGGACCGCGGGCGCATCGTTCACGACGCCGATCCGGACCGGGCCGGAGGACGGCGGGAGACTGGCGACGATCGGCGAAGTCACTCGAGCATCGAGGAATGCTCCGGGCGGGTGCCATCCTTCGGGAGGTGCGCGTCCACCCATGACGCCAGCTCGGGCGCGAACGTCGCGGGGTAGCCGGCTCTGGCAAGACGCACCGCCAGTGGGTCCAGCAGCTCGGCCGCCACCCATCTTGCTCGCGACGCGGTCGCGGCCCCTGCCGTGCCGCCCGTGATCACGTCGCACGCCGAGACGAGGGCTTGCCGAGCCGATCGCCAGCACTGGGGACCGCGCGTCGTCGCCGTTCAGCCCGACGCCCGGGGCTGTCAGGAGCACGATCGCCGAGCCGAGCGGGATGCGCCGGCCCATTGCGTCCGTGAAGACCCGGCGAGGAGCGCCGAGGCGATCGTGTCGCGGATCGAGATCGCGCAGACGTCGATGCCGCGCAGACGAGGACGGCCCACGGTGTCCGGCGGAGCTCGTGGAGCGGCAGCGACGATCCACCCGATCAGCCCGGGTGCCGAACCGAGCAGCGTCGAGATCGAGGAATTGTCCGTCATCCCCGAAACGTCGATGTCGATGATCGCGCAGTCTCCCGCCGAGATCGTCGGATCGAAACGTCGCCTGCGAGCTGGGGCGCTGCTCGCAGCGCCGTTGCAGAGCAGGACGATAGCGTCCGGTCGCTCCGGGTTCGTGTCGAGGCCGCGAAGGACATCCCGAGTCGAGCGACGAGGGCCGTGGCCGCGGCGGGTTCGATCGTCGCCCGATCGGCGAGCTCGGTCGACCTGGCGCGAGGCCGTTGCCGCGGTCGAGGGGCATCCCGATCATCGCGGCTACCGCCTCACGGGCGGTCGCGACGTCCACAGCCGCGAGGCCGTGCGTGATCGCGTAGGCGACGGACTGCTCGATCACGTCGACGCCCTTGTCGGGGAAGGCGCGGTTCGGCAGGAACCGGGCCGCGAGCGCCGTGAGCTCGTCGAGCGCTTCGTCCGACACCGAGATGCCGCGCGCCTTCGCCAGGCTGTCCCGAACCGCGACGAGCACGCGGCGCACGGCCGCCTGGTCCAGCGGCTCGACCGGAATCTCGGTGAACCGGCGGGCCAACGCGGTTTCCGGCTCGAGCCGCGCCTGGTATTCCTCGGAGGTCGTCGCGCCGATGCAGGCGATCTCGCCCCGGGCGAGCGCCGGCTTCAGCGATTCCGCGAGGTCCGCGACGGCCGGCGACGTCAGCTGGTGGATCTCGTCGAAGAAGACGGCGACCGACGGGTGGCGAACCTCGACCAGGAAGTCGACCAGCACGGACGGCTCTGTCGTGATCGCGGCCGCTAGGGTGAGCAACGGCACGTCGAACAGCCGGATGTCGCGTAGGGCGGCCGGCACCTCGCCATTCGCGATCCGGATCGCGAGCCCCTCGACGATGGCGGTCTTGCCCGAGCCGGCGGGACCGAGCAGGATCGGATTGCGCTTCGTCCGACGGAGGAGCACCTCCACGATGGCGTCGAGCTCGCGGTCCCGCCCGACGATCGGTCCCAGCTTGCCGTCTCGAGCCAGCGCGACGAGGTCGCGACCGAACCGCTGGAGCGTCGGCGTCCACGAGGCTCGGGCCGCCCACGCCACGGTCGTGGCGACCGCGGCGTCCCGGTCGACGGACGTCGATCCGGTGACGATCGCGTGAGCGATCGCCTGCTCCAGCAGGTCGATCGCCTTGTCCGGAAACCGTCCGCTCGCGATCGACCGATCGGCGAAGTCGAGGAGCACGTCGACCGCGTCATCCGAGACGGCAACGCCGCGGCTCTTCGACAGCGCGTCGCGGACGCTCATGAGGATCGGGCGGGAGGCGACCCGGTCCAGCTCCGGGCACATTCACCGTCGTGAACCGCCTGGCCAGGGCCTCGTCGCAGCGCGATCGAGGTCCGGTATTCCTCGGGCGTCGTTGCGCCGATCACGGCGATGTCGCCGCGTGCGAGCGCGGGCTTCAGCGCCTCGTCCGCCCCGACGCCGCCCTCGGTCCGGCCGACTCCGGCCAGCAGATGGATCTCGTCGAAGAACAGGATGATCCCGGGCTGGCTTGCCTCGGTCACCAGCTCTGCCATGCGCTCCTCGAGCTGGCCTCGGTACTGGTGCCGGCCGTGAGCGACGCCAGTGGCACCTCGATGATCCGGACGCCACGCAGGGAGCCGGTACGCGGCCGGCGACGATGCGCTGGGCCAGCCCCTCGACGATCGCGGTCTTCCCCACACCGGCTGGGCCGAGCAGCACCGGATTGCGCTTCGCGCTCCGGACGAGCACCTCGATCATCCAGGCGGTCTCGTCGCTCCCGGCCGATCACCGGGCGGAGCAGCCCGTCCGCGGCGAGCTTCGTGAGATCGCGCCCGAGCTTGTCGAGCAATGGCGTAGGACGGGGGCCGGTCGCGGCAGTCGGCTCGATGGCTATCCAATGTCTCGCCGGCATCTCTCCGTCGTCGCCGAAACCGCTGCCGACGGGGTCGCTGCGAAGCGGCGCTGCCGGGGCGCAGTGCGATCGCCGCTGTTCCTCCGCGATCTGCCTCGGTCAGCTGGTCGAGGCTCCGCTGCAGCCAGGCGACCGCGAGATCCAGACCGGCGCCTCGCTGCCGGCGCCCTCACCGGCGGGCCCGGCGCGACGGCCCGGAACGTTGGTCCCGTCCCGACGACCCGTCGCCCATCAGTGGACGCGTTCCCGTTCGACGGCCGCGCTCTTCGGCGGCCGTCGGGGTCGCAACCGGCACCGCGTCTCGATCGGCACGGACGCATCGACCGTTGCGCCGGGCTCCCTGAGCGCCAGCGATCGCGCTCGTGTCCGTCGGCGTCCAGCTGGAACGGGCTGACCGCGAACTTCTCGGCGAGGAACCGACCATTCGCGAGCAGCTTGTCGGAATCGTGGCGCGCGATGTCGTCGGCGACGTCCGCCAGGCGACGATCCATCAGGTCCAGCTCGTCGAGGAGGACGTCATGCGGCGTCCGGCCGTTCGTCGATCGCCCGCCGCTCGGCCATCACTCTTGGCATCCGCGAGGTAGGTCGAGAAGGCATCGGGGAGGTACGTCAGAGCCGTCTGGCGGATCAGGTAGACGTTCGGGTCCGCCCCATCGCTCGGCGCCCTCGGCGTCCGAGCGTTCCGAGGATCGACGCCTGGATCCGCACCGTCTTCGCATACAGGTCGTCGGCGACCCGGCCGCGGATTCCCTTTCATGAGTCGGTCAAGGCCCTCGCGGACCTCGGACGCGTCCTGCGGCGGCCCCAGCTGGATCGCGAGGCCGCGCTCGCCCGGCACCAGGAGGTAGCCGATCAGTAGAGACCGGCCGTGATCGGGAGCCATGCGGGACCGGCGATCGATCCCCACGAGATGCAACGCGACTCCACCGAGCGCGAGGAGCGACCCGACGATGTTTCGTCGCGAGTAGAGAAAGCCCTCGATTCGGCGCAGGCGTCACTGGTAGCCGCGGATCTGCTTGAAGATCGTTTGAAGCGATGTCGCCGTCGCATCGAACACCGTTCCGCCGGTCTGAGTTGCGAGATCGGTCATCTCAGCCTTGCTCGCGTCCCCGAACAGCACTGGGTAGGTGTGCACGGCCGCGACGGCCGCCGGATAGATCTTGAAGTCCTGTCTGAACAGATCGGCCGGCACCCCGGAGTTGTTCTCCCCGTCGGTCATCAGCACGATCGAGTAGAGCCGGTTCGGGTCGCTCGCCTGGGCCTTGGCGACGACGTCGTAGGCCTGCTCAAGCGCCGGTGTAGATGCTCGTTCCGCCGCCCGCCGTCAGCCTGTCGACATAGGAGCGGATCGCCGACATGTCCGTCCCATCGGGTGCGGTGTCGTCAATCGTGAACTCCCGGACGTCCTGGATCGTCGTCCGAGAACGTGATGATCGTGACCTGCTCATGGGCGCGGAAGCGGGCGAAGCGGCCGGTAGCGCTCGTATCGGTACCCGTCAGGGCCTTCATCGCCGTCTTCAGCTGATCCAGCCGGTCGCCCGACATCGAGCCGGAGACGTCGAGGACGAAGATCGCCGACGCCGGCCGCCTGATCTCGTCGAGATAGGTCGTGATCAGCGTGTCGATCGTGTCGAGCTTTGCCGGGAATGGCAGCTCGATCAGCGTGCTGGCGTTGAACCGCGGGTCCAGTGGGATCCCCGGGATGGCCGGCCGGCGGAGCGTGTCCGTCATGATCCGTTTCTGCACGTCCGGGGTGCGGAGGTACGCGGTCACCTTGTCGTAGGCCGCCCGCTTCTCGGCGTTGAGGAGCATGAACGGGTAGTCCGCGGTGATGATCCCCTCCGCCGGGTAGACGAGGGTCAGCGGCTCGGTGAGCCGGCCGCTCGCGTTCAGGCTCATCAGGATCGACTCGTAGTTCACGATGCCGTCGACCGAGGCCTGGTCGCGCACGTACGAGTCGGCGAGGAACCCGGAGCTGCCTGCCGTCATCGCCTGGCCCTTGAAGAATGCCCGGAGGGCGGTCGTGTCGATCGTCCCCGTGTCGATCGAGTCGGAGCTCCCCGGACAGGGCCGAGGCGACACCGATGAGCGCAACGAGACCGCTGTTCGACGCGGCCGGGTTCGTCATCGCGAAGTGGAACGAGCCGTCGGACGACTTCGCCTGGATGTCCTTCCAGGTCACGTTCGGGTTGTTCGTCCAGCCGAAGCGATCGGCGACGCTCTTCTTCACCCCGATGATCACGGGGCTGAGCATGATCTTCTCCTGGGCAACGACCCGGCTGCCGGCGCCGGGGAGCAGCGACAGGTAGTGGCCGCTGCTGAACCAGGCGACGTCCGGTCGGCGCCGCCGCCGGCGATCGCCTCGGCGCCCTCGAGGGTGCCCGAGTAGCTCAGGACGAGCGAGACGCCGGTCGCCTTCCGGATGTCCGGCAGCAGCGGCGCGAGATCCTTGACCTCGGATCCGGCCATGACCGTGAGGGTGTTGGGGTCGTTCGGGTTCGGGCTCGTACGCGTCGCTTCCGCAGCGCGGACAGGCCCAGCCGCCAGGACGATCGCGAGCGAGCCGGCGACGCCACCGCGCGACGGCCGACGCGGTCGTTCACCGAGGTCTCGGTGCCCCAGCCGATCGATCGGAGAGCCCCTGGGTCTCGTTCGCCCGGACCCGGTCGAGATAGGCCTGCGACTTCTCGATCTCGGTCGACAAGGCGGTCACGGTCTTCTGCATCGTGTCGAGGGCCTGGACCTTGAACGTGTCGATCTCGTCCATCGTCGCGTAGATGTTCGCGAAGGCGGACTGGAGCTTCGCCAGCTCGACCGTCGCCGACGCCGCCTGCTCGTTGATCTGGCCGGATTGCTGGTGGAGCAGCTCGGACGTCGACTCGATCAGGTTCGAGGTCGTCGTGTTGAGCGCCGTGATCTGGTCGAGGACGAGCTTCTGATCGGCCAGTGCCTGGGCGACGATGACCGCCGTGCGGAGCGCCGAGACCGTCGTCGTCGTCGCGCGCTGCACGCCCTTGATCAGCTCCAGGTTGTTCCGCCGGATCACGTCGAGGGCGAGGTAGCCCTGGACGCTGACCGCAAGCTGGGTCAGCAGGTCCTGGTTCTTCTGGCGGACCGAGAAGAGCATGTCCTCCTTGAGGACCTTCGCCCGTTCCGGATCGGTCGTCTCGATCGTGGCGATCCGGGCGGTCAGCGCGTCGTCCAGGCTGCCGGGCGAGGTACGACGTACTGGCGGAGCCGGCCCATCGATCGCCCAGAGATTGACCTTCTCCTGCTCGATCGACGCGTTGTCGCGCTGGAGCTCGTCCTGTCCGTGGTACAGCGCGGTGATGATCGCGTCGAGATGGGTCTGGCTCGAGCGGTACTTGTCGAAGTAGTCGCGGAGCCGGTCACCGGTCCCGAACGGCAGCAGCCCGAGGAGCTTCTTCGGGCTGAACAGGTCGCCCTGCTTCGACGGGTCGAGATCCTCCACCTCGTGACGCAGGCTGAGCAGCGACTTGCTGACCGATCGATGTCTCGGTCAGGCCGCCGTTCTGCATCGCCGCGAGCGGCTTCTCGAGCAGCCGGTTCGACACCGCCGCCGACGCCCGGATGTCGTCGTCACCGAGCTTGCCGATGTCCTTGACCTTGTCGGCGAACGCCTGACTGTGCGGATCGAGCGACGGACACGGCGTCCAGGTAGCTCGCGACCATGGAGTCGAGCTTGGCCTGTCGTCGGCCGGGTCGATCGGGACGGCTTCCGTCGGCCTGGGCGGGCGGCACCGCCGTCGACCGGCGCCGGCGCCTCGAGGACGAGCGTGCGCGGTCGTCGCCGGCGCCTCGTCGCCGCCGGCGCCGGCTCGGCGGCCGGCTGCGCTGCGGCCGACGGGCGACGACGCGGGGATCGAGCGACTCTTCGGTCATCGGTGGGCTCCTGGCTTCGGCGGGCAGGGGGTCGGGTGGTCACGGCGAGACGCTCCCGTTCGTGATGGATTCGAGCGGACCGCTCGAGGTCGGATCGTCCCCGGCGCCGGGCTGGCGCCCTGTCCGGAGTACTGGCCTCGAGTCGGCGGATCATCGCCTCGAGCGTCTCGTAGGTGGGCGGGTCGATCACGTCGATGAGTCGAGCTCGGGATCGACAGGCCGTGGTTCGTCACGAAGGTCGTGAACGCTCGCGGTATCGGTCGTCCGGAACCCGTACTCGCGTCGCCAGCCCGCGCAGCTCCGGGTCGTTCGTAAGGAAGTCGCCAAGCCGGATCCCGTCGCCGGTGAGACCGACGAACGTGTGCTTCGAGAAGATCGTCGGATCCGGTACATCAGGACCATGTCCTTCGTGATGCTCCCGTCCGCGGCCGCAGCCCGCTGCACGAACTGGCTCTCGTAGATCATCACCATCGGGCTCTTGCCCATCCCCTGGACGAGGTAGTCGTCGAACGGCTCCTCGGTGCTGCTCGCGACGAACCCCTGGCGGAGGAACAGGGCGACAGGCGATTGATGATCGGCTCGACCTGGCCGTTGTTCTCGACGATGTTGTTGCCGTTCGCGACGTACGAGGTGAGCGCCAGGTACATGGCCGCGGAGTTCGACTTCCGGACGTCGGTCGAGGTGATGAGGATGCTCTTGTTGACCGGGTAGGCGGTGTTGCCGGGCAGGTCCTTCCAGCGCGTGTTCTTGTCGACGAGGCTCATGTAGGCGGACACGTCGAGGAGCGTCACGCCGTCCGCCGTCCGGGCGACGCCGGCCGCCGTCAGCAGGTCCACGATCGGTCGCCACGTCGCGATCGCCATCGGCGTGTAGAAGGGGACCACCGCCTTCGAGCCGGCATGGTCGAGGCGGATCTTCTCTGCGGACGGGACGCCGGCGGGGAAGGCGAAGTCCTCGTTCGAGAGGTCCGCCCCGGCGATCTGGCGAGAGCCGGCGGTCGACGTCGTCACGACGAACCCGCCGCGCTTCAGCGCCGCGTTGACGTGCGGATCGGCGAAGAACGGCGCCTTCTCGGAGCCGATGAGCCCGTGCACGGCGACGGCTCCCGGTCCGATCGCGTCGCGGGCGGAGCTGAGGATCCCGTAGCCGACGCCGACGATGAGGAGGACCGCAAGACCGATGGCGGCAAGGCGGCGGGGGCCCGGGTTCGTCACGCGTCTCCTGTTGCCGGGCTCATCCCCGGCGATCGGCAGGCCGCTGCCTCGGTCGAGCAGGAGCGGCCGGCCGGCCGCGTGTGCCACCGGGCTTCGACCCCCACGCCTCAATCAGACCACGACTGGCCGCGGTCGACAAGTGACCATCGGTCGGGCGAGGCGGTACCCCGCACCCGGTCCACCTCATCAGGATGAAGGCCGAGTTCCGCGCAGCGCTCGAGGATCGCCAGGCCGGTGCCGTCATCCGGCTGTCGCGAACGCGGCGCATGATCCCATCAGACACCCAGAACCTCGAGGAGCACGACATGACCGAGACCGAAGCCGACCCCCCCCCCGAAGACCGAGGACGAGTGGCGAGAGCGGCTCACCCCGGAGCGCTACCACGTCCTCCGCGAGAAGGGCACGGAGCGTGCCTTCAGCGGTGCCCTGTGGGACGAGCATCGTCCCGGCACGTATCGCTGCGCGGGCTGCGGAACCGAGCTGTTCCGGTCCGAGGCGAAGTACGAGTCGGGGACCGGCTGGCCGAGCTTCTTCGCGCCTGCGAATCCCGACGCCGTCGCCACCGAGACGGACCGCTCCTGGTTCATGAGTCGCACCGAGGCGCTGTGCGCCACGTGCGGCGGCCACCTCGGCCACGTCTTCAACGACGGACCGCGACCGACCGGTCTCCGCTACTGCATGAACTCGGCATCGCTCACGCTCGATCCTGACGACGCTCCCTCGGTGACGCCACTCACGTACCCCGAGGACGACTGACTGGTCAGCCTGGCACCGCGGGCCGGACGTCCGCGGCAGGCCGCTTGTCCCGTCCGGTGGGTCGCTTCGGCTCTGGCGCACGCGACGCGGTCAGGGCTTCCTTGTGGTGAGACACCGCAGGGAAGGGAAGCGTCATGAACGCCGCCGTCGTGTACGAGTCACATTGGGGCAACACCGCCGCGGTCGCGCGCGCCATCGCGGAAGGAATCGGAGAGGGCGCCCAGGCCCTGACGACCGACGAGGCCTCGGGCGAGGCCCTCGCCGGCGTGGACCTGGTTGTTGCCGGCGCGCCGCTGATCGCTTTCCGGCTCGGGACCGAGAAGACATTGACGGGGATCGCCGAGAACACGGGCAAGGCCCCGACGCCGCCGGATGTGGCCCATCGGGCGATGCGGACGTGGCTCGAGCACCTGCCCCGGGGGCAAGGGCGATCGGCGGCCTTCGAGACGCGGCTTCGGTGGTCGCCGGGAGGCGCGACGTCGACCATCGAGAAGGGACTCGCGAGCGCCGGATACCGCCCCCTCGCGAAGGCGCATCGGTTCGTCGTGAAGGGGAGCTACGGACCGCTCCGCGAGGGCGAGCTGGAGCGGGCGCGCCGGTGGGGAGCCGAGCTCGCGGAGACGATGCGGATCGATTCCGCGACGCGAGGGTGAGGTGTCGACGCGGCCCGCCTCGGCGAATCGTCTCGCCGGACCGGCGCGCGGGCGTCGACGCGACCACCGGGCGATCCGGCGGCGTCGGACTCACGGTCGTCGCCCTGAGCTCGCCCGCACGATCGGGACCTCGCGTCCCGCTCTCGCGAGCCGGTCGCCGGGCGGGCCCCGACGCCGACACCCGCCGTGGGTCGGTGCCGCTCGGGATCGAGCTGGAGCGCACGGCGCTGCTGATCTTCCTGGCCGCCGTCACCGTCGTCATCGTCCTGCCGGCGCTGCTCGAGCACGCCGCCGCGGCGTTCCGCTGAGCGTCCCGGCCGCGGACCGCGCGACGGCCGGGTCCGGCACGGTCTGTCCGCGCGGCCCTGAACAACGTGACATTCGACCCTGTCGGACGGGCTCGACGACGGCCAGGGTGGTCGCGAAGGGACAGGTGGTCGCGATGATGACGGTTCTCGACGTGATGACCCGGAGCGTCGTCTCGGTGCGCCCGACGACGCCGCTGAAGGACGTGGCGGAGACGCTGATCGACAACGGCATCAGCGGCGTTCCCGTCATCGACAAGGAAGGCGCCGTGCTCGGCGTCGTCTCGGAGGCCGACCTGCTCGTGAAGGAGCAGGGCGCCGACGCGATCCGGAGCCGCCGTCTGGCGCGTGTCCGTGGCGAATCGAGCGAGACGCGTGCTCAACGGGCCAAGGTCGAAGCGGTCACCGCCGCCGAGGCGATGACCGCGCCCGCGATCACGATCTCCTCGGAACGATCGGTCCAGGAGGCCGCGGCGATGATGACGACCAGGGGCGTGAATCGACTGCCGGTCGTCGACGACGGACGGCTCGTCGGGCTCGTCAGTCGAGCGGACCTCGTGCGGGCGTATGTCCGCTCGGACGACGAGCTCGCGACCACGATCCGCCAGGACGTGATCCTCCGGATCCTGTGGCTCGACCCCGCCCTCTTCGAGGTCGAGGTCCATGACGGCGTGGCCTCGATCAGCGGGCGCGTCGAGCGCCGGACGACCGCCGAGATGATCGAGCGCTCGGTGCGGATGGTCCCCGGACTGATCGACGTCCGCGTCTCGGTGGACTGGTCGATGGACGACACGAAGCTCGAGCCCGTGACCTCCGATCCGGTCTTTCCCTTCGGCCCGAGGTAACGCGCGCGAGGATGCCCGCACCCTTGCACGAATCCGCGACAATCATCCCGTCCGGGTGATGTCGCCGGCCGACGGCGGGAATGGTGCCGTCCACCGAATGGACTCCGGAGAACCATGACACGAAGGGAGTCACGGCATGGGCCTCGGTCCGCTTGAATACATCGCCATCGCCTTTCCGGGGAACCAGTTCTCCGGGGAGATCATCCCGGCCATCAAGGAGCTCCAGGATTCGGGGACGATCCGGGTTCTTGACCTCGTGATCATCACCAAGAACGCGGCAGGCGAGGTCTCGGCGATCGAGCTGTCGGAGGCCAGCCCGGAGCAGGCCGCGGTGCTCGCCTCACTCGGCATCGAGACCAAGAACCTCCTCGGCCAGGAGGATCTCGAGGATATCGGGGGCGCGCTCGACCCGAACAGCACCGCCGGGCTGATGATCTGGGAGAACGTCTGGGCCGCCAGGTTCGCCCAGTCCCTTCGGAACGCCAACGGTGAGCTCATCGCCAACGGTCGCATCCCCGCCCAGGTGGTCGAGGACGTCCTGGCGGCTTCGGTCTCCTGACCGACCCGACCACACCAACGCACTGCTCGAAAGGAGCGATTTCTCATGATGCGACGCAGGGGCGGTCTCATGCGCGCTGCCGCCACGACCGCGGTCGTGGCCGGAACGGCAGGAGCGGTGAGGCACCATCAGGACCAGAAGTACCAGTCCCAGGCCGAAGCCCAGGCGTATGAGCAGCAGCAGGCCGCAGCGGCCTATGAGCCGGCTCCCGCGGCAGCTCCCGCCGTGGATCCACAGACGGCCCAGCTCCAGAATCTCGCCCAGCTCCACGGAACCGGCGTGCTGACCGACGAGGAGTACGCGGCGGCGAAGGCCAAGGTCCTCGGCATCTGACGGCGACGTCCTGACGACGCGGGTCGGGCTCGTGGGGGCGAGCAGGGCCCGCGTCGATTCATGCCCGGATCAGAGGGTGACGCCGGCACATCGGCGAGCCGACACGCGGGAAAGGCGAACTCGCCCGGACGCCCGCCGAGAGGACGTGGCGGACCTGGCAGCCGACTCGGGATGGTACGGTTGGGGCAGGTCGTGGATCGTCGGCTGAGTCGGCCGGCCTCCACGTCTGACGGGGGAGAGTCACGCTCAACCATGGATCCCGAACTCCTCTCGCGGGTCCAGTTCGCCCTGACCGCCAGCTTCCATTTCATCTTCCCGCCGCTCTCGATGGGCCTCGGGCTGATGCTGCTGGTCGTGAGCGGGGCCTACCTCCGGACCCGCGACCCGAAGTGGCGGCAGCTGGCGTTCTTCTGGACCAAGGTCTACGGGCTGATCTTCGCCCTGGGCGTCGCCACCGGCGTCGTCCAGGAGTTCGAGTTCGGGATGAACTGGGCGAACTACTCGCGTTTCGTCGGCAACGTCTTCGGGAGCCTGCTCGCCGCGGAGGGCGTCTTCGCGTTCTTCCTCGAGGGCGGGTTCCTGGGCCTCATGCTCTTCGGCGGGAACCGGCTCGGACCCAGGCTCTGGTTCTTCGCGACGTTCATGGTCGTCTTCGGCGCCCACTTCAGCGCCGTGTGGATCATCATGGCCAACTCGTGGATGCAGACCCCCCAGGGTTACGAGATCGCCACGACCCCGGCGCCGGCTCGCGCGGTCATGACCGATGTCTGGCAGGTGCTCTTCACCCCGTCATTCCTGCCGCGGCTGCTGCACGTCTTCTTCGCATCCTGGACGGCGGGCGCGGCCCTGATGATGAGCGTCAGCGCCTGGTACATCCTGAAGAAGCGCCACCTGGACCTGGCGATGGCGAACATGAAGGTGGCGCTGTCGGGTTTCATCCTCTTCGCGTGCGCCACCTTCTTCGCGTTCGGCCCGACCATGGCCCTCGAGGTCACGCACTACCAGCCGCTCAAGCTGGCGTCGATGGAGGGTCTCTGGGAGAGCACGTCATGCGCGCCGCTCTATCTCCTTGGATGGGTGGACACGACGACCCAGACGACGACGGGTGTCTCGATCCCCTGTCTGCTGAGCGTCCTGGCGTACTTGAACCCGCAGGCGGTCGTGCAGGGGATCAACTCGTTCGCGCCGGATCCCACGCCGCCGATCAACCTGCTGTTCCAGGTCTATCACTTCATGTTCGCCATGGGCTCGCTCTTCGTTCCGCTCGGCCTGCTGGCGGGTCTCCTGTACCTCTGGAAGCGCCGCCTGTACACGACGCGCTGGATGCTGTGGCTGCTCGTGGTCACCGTCTTCTTCGTCGAGGCGGCGATCATCGCCGGGTGGTGGACCGCCGAGATCGGCCGTCAGCCGTGGGTGGTCTACAACGTGCTGATGACCGCTGACGGCGTGTCACCCAACCTGGAGCCGGTCGAGGTCGCCTTCACGCTCGGGTCGTTCCTGTTCATGTACGCGATCCTGCTCGCGCTCTTCCTCTACCTGCTCAATGCGAAGATCCACCAGGGTCCAGAGCCCCTCGAGGACGTCGAGACCGTGGACCGCGCCGCGTTGCCGGACACGTTCCGCGAGGTGTTCCGTCGGCGCGATCGGGCCGGCGCGAGCGGCGAGGATGGCGGGGAGGTCGATCCCGATGCTGGCTGAGGTCTGGTTCGTCCTGTTCATCTTCATCGTCTCGGGCTACCTGATCCTCGACGGCTTCGACATGGGCGTCGGGATCCTCCACCTCCCGCTCGCGCGGACCGACGTCGAGCGGCGAACGTTCCTCAACAGCATCGGACCGTTCTGGGATGGCAACGCGGTCTGGCTCGTGCTTGCCGGAGGCGTCCTGTTCGCGGTCTACCCACTTGCGTACGCGTCGCTCTTCTCGGGCTTCTACGTCGCCTTCATGATCGTGCTCGTGGTGATCATCCTGCGGGCCGTGTCGTTGGAGTTCCGAAGCAAGGAGGCGTCCCCCAGGTGGCGTTCTCTCTGGGACTCGGTCTTCGCCGTGGCCTCCTTCGGCCTGGCGTTCATGCTCGGTGTCGCGTTCGGGAACATCGTGAGCGGGGTCCCGCTCGATGCCGACGGCAACATGACGATCCACCTCGTGGACCTCCTGACGCCGTTCGCGCTGCTGGTCGGGGCGACGACGGTGGCGATGCTCGCCATGCACGGTGGCCTGTACCTGGTGATGAAGACCGAGGGCGAGCTGCAGGCTCGGATCCGTCGGGCGGTCACCCGGTTGATGGTTGCGTTCTTCGTCCTCAACACCCTCGTTGTGACCACGATGGTCCTCCAGCACCAGGTCATCACGGATCGGTACCTGCAGGACATCTGGCCGGTGATCTTCCCGGCTGCGGCGCTCGGTTCGCTCGCTCTGGCCTGGCGTTTCGTGCACCGCGGTGACGACTTCCGGGCGTTCCTCGCTTCATCGGCGACGATCGCGCTGCTCCTGGTGTCCGGCGCGATCGGGCTCTTTCCGAACCTCATCGTCTCGACCACGGACCCGGCCTACAGCCTGACGATCTACAACGCGGCGTCGGCCGACAACACGCTCGTCGTCTGCCTGGTCGTCGCGATCATCGGGATGCCGTTCGTGCTGGCCTACACCGCGGGCGTGTATTACTTCTTCCGGGGCAAGACGGTCGTCGAGCCGCACGGCTATTAGGTCCGCCGGCGGGTGATCGAGTCCCGCCGTCGAGGGCCCTCGAGCGAGGGCCGGCTCCTGGAGTACGCCCCCGGCGCGCGGCGCGTGCTGCTCTTCGGCGTCGTCTGCGGGTTTGTAGCCGCGGCGGTCGTCGTCGCCCAGGCGTACCTGACGAGCGTGGTGGTCGCTGCGATCTTCCTCGATGGTGCGGAGATCCAGGCCGTGGTCCAGCCGTTGGCGGTGCTGGCGATCCTGGCCGTCCTCCGGGCCCCGGTCGCATGGAGCGGAGACGCACTGGCGCAGCGGGCCGCGGGCAGGACAAAGGCACGCCTGCGGGCGGACCTCACCTGCCACCTCTTCGCGCTCGGACCGGCGTACACCGGCCGCGAGCGGAGCGGTGAGCTCGTCGGCGTCGTCGGCGACGGGATGGATGCGATCGACGCGTATCTGACCGACTTCGAGCCCGCGCGGCTGCTGGGGGTGGCGGTTCCCGTCCTCGTCCTTGCCGTCGTGTTCGCTCTGGATCCGCCGACCACCCTGGTGCTGCTGCTCACCGGCCCGGTCCTCGTCCTGCTCCTGGCCACGATCGGCGGCCGGACCCGATCGATCACCGAGCGACGGTTCGCGGAGCTGCGCTGGCTCGGCGCCTTCTTCCTGGACATGCTCCAGGGGATCGCCACGTTGAAGATGTTCGGTCGAAGCGCCGAGCAGGTAGACACGATTCGAACGATGAGCCGGCAGTACGGCGACACGACGATGGAGGTGCTCCGAACGGCCTTCCAGACATCGCTCGTGCTTGAATGGGGCGGCGCCGTCGCGGTGGCGGTCGTGGCGGTCGAGATCAGCCTGCGCCTGATGGCCGGATCGATCTCGTTCGATCGGGCGCTGGCCGTCCTGATCATCGTTCCCGAGTTCTTCCTGCCGCTCCGTCAGCTGGCCACGCGCTACCACTCCGGGTCGGCGGGCATGGCTGTGGCGGAACGGGTGTTCGCGATCCTCGACGAGCCGATCCCGAAGGGTCGAGCCGCGCCGATCGAGGCCACGCCTGCCGCGAGCCACCTCGCGCCCGGCACATCCATGCGGCCCGGCCCGGGCTCGGACATCCGCCTCGTCGACATCGCATTCACGTACCCCGGTCGAGACGAACCCGCGCTCAACGGCCTCGACCTGACGATTCCCGGCGGGCGGACGCTCGCGCTCGTCGGCCCGACCGGCGCCGGCAAGACGACGATCGCGAGCCTGCTGCTCCGGTTCATCGAGCCGGACGGAGGACGGATCCTGGTCGGCGACGTGCCGCTCGCGACGATCGATGCGTCCGCCTGGCGATCCGGTCTGGCCTGGGTCCCCCAGCGGCCGCATCTCTTCCACGGCACCGTCGACGACAACCTCCGGCTGGCACGTCCGGACGCATCCGAGGCGGACCTGCGGCGGGCGGCCCGCGAGGCCGGCGCCGACGCCTTCATCCGGGCGCTCCCCGCCGGCTATGCAAGCCACGTCGGCGAAGGTGGAGCCCGGCTGAGCGGGGGCGAGCGCCAACGGCTCGCGATCGCTCGCGCCTTCCTCGCCGATGCCTCGTTCGTGATCCTCGACGAGGTCACGTCCCATCTCGATCCGGCCAACGAGGCGCAGATCCGCGACGCGATCGGGCGGCTGGCCCGCGACCGAACCGTGCTGATCGTGTCGCATCGGCTGCGGCTCGTCGCCGGGGTCGATCAGGTGGCCGTCCTCGAGGCAGGCAACGTCGTGGAGACGGGTCCGCCGGCCGAGCTGCTGGAGCGGGACGGACCGTACCGGCGCCTCGTCGACGCCCGCCACGCCGACCCGGACCGGACCTGATGACGACGTTCGGTCGCCTCGTCGCGCTGATGTCGCCCTATCGGCGATGGATCGCCGCCGGTGCCCTTCTCGGGTTCCTCGCGGTCGGCGCGAACATCGCCCTGATGGCGACGTCCGCCTACCTCATCTCGAGGGCGGCGCTCGTGACCAACGTCGCCGACGTCGCCCTGGCGATCACCGCAGTCCGGGTCCTCGCCATCGGACGAGCGTCCGTCCGCTATCTCGAGCGTTACGTCACCCACCGGGCGACCTTCGACATCCTGGCGGGCCTCCGCGTCTGGTTCTACCGGTCCATCGAGCCGCTCGCTCCGGCACGCCTGGTCGAGCACAGGAGCGGGGACCTTCTGGCCAGGATCGTCGCCGACATCGACACGTTGGAGGACTTCTACGTCCGGGTCGTCGTGCCGCCGATCGTCGCGGCGTTGGTGACCCTGTTCGGCAGCCTCCTGCTGGGCGCCTTCGATGTCGTGCTGGGCGTGGTCCTGCTCGCGTTCCTCGGACTGACGGGAGTGATCCTGCCCCTCGCCTCGCGCCGGCTCTCGAGGCTGCCGGCCGGTGCCCTCATCGCGACGCGGGCCGAGCTCAGCGCGATGCTGGTCGACGAGGTCCAGGGAATTGCCGACCTGGTTGCGCTCGACCGCGCCGACGGCCACCGAGCGCGGGTCCTTGACCTCGGCCTCGAGCTCGACGGGATCCAGGGCCGGCTGGCCCTCGTCCGGGCCGGCACCTCCGCCCTGGCCGTCACCTTCGCGAGCCTGGCGGGCGTCACGATCCTGGCCATCGGCGTCGGCCTTGTCTCGGCGGGCCGGCTCGACGCGGTCTACCTCGCCCTGCTGCCGCTGGCGACCGTGGCCAGCTTCGAGGTGATCGGGCCGCTGGCCCAGGCGGTCCAGCTGATCGACACGAACGAGGCCGCGGCTCGCCGCCTGTTCGAGCTCATCGACGCCACGCCCGACGTCGTGGACCGGCCCGGACTTGAGCCGGACGCTCGTCCGGACCCGGCCTCCCGCTCGGGCGACACCTCGATCGACATCCGTGGGCTCCGTTTCCGATACGGACCCGGTCAACCGGTCGCGCTCAACGGGCTGGACATGGTCGTTCCGTCGGGGACCGCCGTGGCGATCGTCGGACCCAGCGGCGCGGGCAAGTCGACCCTGGTCAACCTGCTGCTCCGGTTCTGGGACTACGCGGAAGGCGAGATCCGGATCGGCGGCCGCGAGCTGCATGACATGCCGATCGACGACGTCCGTCGGATGCTCGGCGTCGTCTCCCAGGACGTCCACCTGTTCAACGGCACGATCCGGGACAATCTCGCGCTGGCCGACCCGGACGTCACCGACGAGCAGGTCGTGGCGGCCTGCCGCCTGGTCGGCCTCGATGGATTCGTCGAGTCCCTGCCCGACCGGTATCAGACCTTGATCGGCGAGAACGGGTTGCTCCTCAGCGGCGGCCAGCGCCAGCGCCTCGCGATCGCCCGTGTCATCGTCAAGGACGCGCCGATCCTCATCCTCGACGAGGCCACGGCGAACCTCGACGTGCTGGCCGAGCGCGAGCTGATGGACTCGATCGCCCCGTTCATGGCGGGTCGGACGGCACTGGTGATCTCCCACCGCGCGGCCGTGGCCGACCGCGTCGGCCGAGCGCTCACGCTCGATGCGGGACGAGTTGCGCCGAGCTTGGAGCCCCTTAGTTAGCCCGACGCACGGTCACCGATCCCCGCTGAAGCCTGGCGGGGGGGGTCCGGTGGCCGGGCTAGACTGTTGATGCGCCGAGCGCTCCGGCGGCCATCTTCACCCGTTTCGGAGGATCAGTCGCCGTGGAACCCGGACCCAATCGTCCCAGGCGCCGCGAACTCGGCGAGGTCCGCCCTGTCCGCTGAGCGGCGCGGCAAGCGGTCGGTGCGCACCCCGGGCACGGCCAGCGCCGGCCAGCCGGGAGTGGGGCACGACCCTGCCCCCGTGAGGTGGCAAGTGCTCTTCCTGAGCCAGATCATCGGTCGGCCCGTGCGCGATCCCGCCGACGAGCCGCTCGGCACAGTCGCCGACCTGATCGTCGCGATCGGGGACCAGTACCCACCGGTCACCGGCCTCGTCGTGAAGAACGAGGGGCGCAAGATCTTCGTGCCCTGGCGCTCGGTGGAGCGCCTCGACGCGGCCGGCGCGCGCCTGCGCGTTCGTACGATCGACATCGGCAAGTTCCAGCGTCGCCCGGACGAGATCCTCCTCAAGGGCGACCTGCTCGACAAGCAGATCGTGGACATCGAGGGCCGCAAGGTCATCCGCGTCAACGACGTCAGCCTTGACGAGGTCGAGGGGTCCTACCGCGTCGTCGCCGTCGACGTGGGCGCGGCCGGGCTCCTGCGCCGCCTCGGAAGCCCCTGGGTCACCCTCGCCCGCAACATGAAGCTCCCGGTGCCGGCACGTTACATCGACTGGCAGGACGTCGACCCGCTCGAGAGCACCATCGCCGGCATCCAGCTCCGCGT
The DNA here is from genome assembly GCA_963817095.1 of uncultured Chloroflexia bacterium. Taxonomy (GTDB): domain Bacteria; phylum Chloroflexota; class Limnocylindria; order Limnocylindrales; family CSP1-4; genus CF-46. The sequence continues at coordinate 458,297 of CAWFND010000008.1, read as the reverse complement.
GCCCCACGCCAAGCTCGCTCAGCTCCACCCGTCGGACCTCGCCGACATCCTCGAAGACCTCGCGCCACGCGACCGGGCCGGCGTCCTTGCCGCCCTCAACGACGAGGCAGTCGCCGACGCCATGGAGGAGATGGAGCCCGACACCCAGGTCGACGTCCTCGAGGACCTCGCCCCCGAACGGGCGGCCGACATCCTTGAGGAGATGAGTCCCGACGACGCCGCCGACCTCGTCGCCGACCTCGACCAGGACACACGCGACGAGATCCTCTCCCACATGGAGGCCGACGAGGCCGAAGAGGTCCAGGAACTGCTCGGGTACCCGGAGGACTCGGCGGGCGGGATCATGACCACCGAGTACGTCGCCCTCGAAGAGTCACCTCACCGCCGGCCGGGGCGATCGATCGCCTGCGCGAGCTCGAGCCCGACGCCGAAACGATCTACTACGTCTACGTGACCGACGACGAGGGTCGCCTGGTCGGCGTCCTCTCCCTCCGCGACCTGATCGTCGCGGCCCCGGACGCGACGATCAGGTCGGTGATGATCCGGGAACCGGTCGCCGTCGGCGTCATGGCCGACCAGGACGAGGTCGCGGAGGTCGTCGCCCACTACAACCTGCTGGCCGTCCCCGTCCTCGACGACGAGGAGCGGCTGGTCGGGATCGTGACGGTCGACGACGCCATCGACACCGTCATCCCGACGGCCTGGAAGAAGCGCCTGCCGCGCGTCTTCGGCCGGTAGGGTTGACGTGACGCAGCAGCGGCGCCGACCCGGCGTCCGGGCCCTCCGGCCGCTCCCGCGGCTGCCCGCCTGGCGAGTTCGCCTGCTCGCAGTCCTCGCCGTCCTGGGCCCCGGCCTCGTCTCTGGCTTCGCCGACAATGACGCGGGCGGTATCACCACCTACTCGTTGGCTGGCGCCAACTTCGGGTATGCCCTGCTCTGGGTCATCCTCGCAAGTCAGGTCGTGCTCTTCTTCACCCAGGAAGTCGGCGCCCGCCTGGGCCTGGCGACGGGTAAGGGCCTCATGGGCCTCATCCGCGAGCGATGGGGCGTCCGCTGGGCGGGGTTTGCGGCCGTAGTGATGCTGGCCGCGAACCTGGGCTCGACTGTCGCCGAGTTCGCCGGGATCGGCGCGGCTCTCGGCCTCTTCGGCATCCCGCCGCAGATCAGCGCGGCCGTGGCCGCGGTGATCGTCGTCGGATTCCTCGCGCTCGGCAATTACGGCCGCGTCCAGTACCTCTTCGTGGGCGTCGGGATCCTGGTCTCGGCGGCGTATGTGATCTCGGCCTTCCTGGCCCACCCGGACTGGTCCCAGGCCGCGCAGGCCATGTTCCACCCCCAGCTCTCGTCGTCCCCCGCGTATTGGCTGGCCGTCGTCGGCACCGTTGGCACGACGATCACGCCGTGGGGCCAGGCCTTCATCCAGTCATACGTCGCCGACAAGGGCTTGAAGCCCGACGACCTGCCGGCCAGCCGCGTGGACGTGTTCGCGGGGGCGCTCCTGACGAACGTGATCGCCGCCTTCATCCTGATCGCCTGCGCCGCGACCCTCTTCGCGAATGGCATCAAGATCACGAGCGGCGCCGACGCGGCTCACGCGCTCGAGCCGCTCGCGGGCACGTCGGCCTTGCTCCTGTTCGCCGGCGGGCTCCTGGGAGCCTCATTCCTTGGTCTCGGGGTCGTCCCGATGACGAGCGCCTACTCGACCTGCGAGGCGTTCGGCTGGGAGACCGGCGTCGACTGGAACTGGCGGGAGGCGCCCGCCTTCTACGGCCTGTTGGCCTTCTTCATCGGGTTCGCGGCCCTCTTCGTGATGATCCCCGGCCTGCCGTTGATCCCGGTCATGTTCCTGGCGCAGGTCCTGAACGCGCTCCTGCTGCCGTTCATCCTGGTGTTCGTGATGCTCCTGGCCCGAGACCGCGAGATCATGGGCAGCCTGGCCAGCGGCCGCATCCTCGGCGCGATTGGTTGGATCGCGACCGCCGTGCTGATCCTCCTGTCGCTGATCCTGGTCGCGAGCTCGATCGCCGGCTGACGGGCTGCGCCGTCGGGTGCGACGCCTCCCGGTGGCCGGAGGCGTTGACGGAGTACGCGGAGCCAGGTGCCTCGGCGATCGTCCTACGCGGTGCCGACATGGGACGGCACGACCCGGTGCCAAAGCCGGCGCTTCACGATCTCGACGATCGCCAGGTAGGCGACCACGAAGGTAGCGAGTGCTGCCCAGAACTGGAGCGGCAAGGCGCTGAAGCCGAGCAACGCCGCCAGGGGCGAGATCGGCAGCAGGATCGCGACGGTCACTGCGCCGACCGCGGCGGCGACGAGCAGTCGGCTGGGTCGGCTGTGCCAGAACGGGCTTCGCCGCGTCCGGATCGCGAAGATGACGAGAACCTGGGTGGCCAGCGACTCGACGAACCAGCCCGTGTGGAACTCGGTCTCGCTCGCGTGAAGCACCGACAGGAGGAATCCGAAGGTGAGGTAGTCGAAGATCGAGCTGATCGGCCCGAACACGAGCATGAAGCGTTCGATCCCCCGGATATCCCAGCGGGCCGGCTCGGCCAGGGTCTCGGGGTCGACGTTGTCGGATGGGATCGCCGTCTGGGACGCGTCGTAGATGAGGTTGTTGAGCAGGATCTGGCTTGGCAGCATCGGCAGGAAGGGGAGGAAGATCGCCGCCCCGGCCATGCTCAGCATGTTGCCGAAGTTCGAGCTGATCCCCATGCGGATGTACTTGAGGGTGTTGGCCGAGGTGCGACGGCCCTCCCGGACACCCTGAGCGATGGCGGAGAGGCTAGGCCGGAGGAGGACGATATCGGCCGCCGCGCGGGCGACATCGGTGCCGTTGTCGACGCTGATCCCGACGTCGGCGACGTGGAGCGGTGGCGCGTCATTGATGCCATCGCCGAGATAGCCGACGACCGCGCCGCGCTCCTGCAGGGCGCGGATGACGTGCAGCTTCTGGTCGGGGTCGACGCGGGCGAAGATCGTCGTGTTCTCGGCGCGCGCTCCCGAACGCCTCGGGGCGCATCGATCGCATCTCGGCCCCCGTGAGGACACCATTCACCTCGAGACCGACTTGTTCCGCCACCGCCCGTGCGACGACTTCGCTGTCGCCCGTGACCACCTTCAGGGCGACGCCCAGCGCAGCAAGCTCCGTGAGAGTGGCAGCGATGTCCGGCTTGGGCGGATCGCTGAACAGGAGCAGGCCCTCGAAGACAAGCTCCGCTTCCTGGCTCGGTTCGAGCTCGGTCCCCGGGAGGTCGGTCCGGCTGCCCACGCCGATCGCGCGGTCGCCCCGGGCGGCCGCGACCGCGATGAGCTCATCGACGCCGGCGCGGTGTCGATGGTCGAGCGGGATCGTCCCGTCCGCCGACCTGACCGACGCCGACCGTTCGAGGATGGCCTCGGGAGAGCCCTTGGTGATGAGGAGCGACGACCCGTCCGGCCGGGCCACCAGGATCCCGAGACGGCGGCGTTCGAAGTCGAAGGGCAGCTCGGCGAGCTTCCGATAGGCGGCCAGGTCGGCGGGTCCGGTGCCCGTCGCGATAACGGCGACGTCGAGTGGGTTGGTGAACCCGGTCTCGAAATGACTGTTGAGCCAGGCCAGGGCCAGGGCCTCGGGGGCGTCACCGCCGTCGGCCCGGACCGCCCGCTCGAACGTGAGTCGTCCCTCGGTGAGCGTGCCGGTCTTGTCGGTGCACAGAACGGTCATGCTGCCGAGGTTCTGGATCGCCGGCAGACGCTTCACGAGGACGCCGCGCCGAGCGAGGGCCTGAGCTCCACGGCTCAGGTTGATCGTCACGATCGCCGGCAGCAGCTCGGGCGTCAGACCGACGGCCAGAGCGATCGCGAAGAGCAGCGATTCGATGAGCGGGCGCTGGAGCGCGACGTCGATCGCGAAGACTCCAACGACGAGCAGGAGGATGACCCGCGAGATCAGCAGGCCGAAGCTCCGCACCCCGCGCTCGAAGTCGTTGCGTGGGGCGCGCTCGAGGAGTCGCCGAGCGATCAGCCCGTAGGCGGTCCGCGAACCCGTGGCGGTCAGTTCGGCCATCCCGAACCCGCTGACGACGCTCGTCCCGAAGTAGACGACGGCCTCGCGGTCGGCATCCTTGGCTGGATCGAGATCGCCCTCGCGGGCAGCTTTGAGCGCCGGTGCGGACTCGCCGGTGAGGGCTGATTCGTCGACGTAGAAGTGATTCGCCTCGAGGACCCGACCGTCCGCCGGGACGATGTCGCCGGCGTTGAGGACAACCACATCGCCGCGAACAAGCTCTCGGGCGGGGATATCCCGCTCCGTGCCGTCGCGGACGACAGTTGCCTGGAGCGCCAGGCGTGCTCGGAGGGCCCCGACCGCGCCCTCCGAGCGCGCTTCCTGGATGAAGCCAAGGGCAGCCGAGACGATGACGATGAGGAGAATGATTCCGGCGTCGACCTGGTCACCGACAGCGATGCTGACGACACACGCGACGATGAGCAGCACCACAAGCGGGCTTGTGAACTGACCGATGAGGATCGAGGCCCTGGAGCGCCGGCCATGCTCCTCGATGGCATTTGGCCCCTCGACGCGGAGACGCTCGGCGGCCGCGGCCGACGTCAGACCATGCGACTTCGCTCGACTCATGGCTCGGCGCCTGCTTGCGATCGGACACGGCGTGGTCGGGTCCTCATATCGGCCGGCGAGGCTGGCGGACGAGAGCATGATGCGCGCTGGGCCGAGACGGAGCACCAGCGCTGCGGGCACGGCTCGGTGTCGGCTGCGACGTTCTCGCTCGCAACGTTGTGAGCGCCTGATAGGTAGTAACGCGACCGTCAAGGTGGAGGGCCAAACCCGGATCCCGCTTGGCGGGCTCCGAGAAGGCCGCGGCCCACCGACTCGGCCTGTCGCACTCGACCGTCAAGCACCACCTTGCGAGCGCGCGGTCGAAGGTCGGGGCGACGACGACGGCCCAGCTCGTGTGGATCCTCGCCCCGCGGTTGCCCGAGCCCGTGGGCTCGGATCACCGGCACGAGACACTCGCGCTCGGTGGCCCTGCCGCGGCGCGAGGACCGAACGCACCCGACGCAGCCTGAGCCTGACCGCAGACAGCTCGCCTCCTGATCGGGCCGAGTGGCACTGGTCAATCGCCAAAGGAACCGACACGCTATCCACAGGCCTCGGGGCGCTATGACGCGCCGTCCTCCAGGTGTGGACCCGGTTCATGCGCGTCCGCAGTGGGAGGCCGCAGCCCAGCGATGCGCCACCGGGTCGGGTTCTGGGCGGCCGTGCTGACCGTGCTCCTCACCGCGGCGACCGCCGTCGCAGGGGTGGCGACCCCCGCGAGAAGCGGCCCGTTCTGCGGTCCGACCACGTGGGCCTGTATCCCTGCGCCGTACACAGATGTCGCCCAGTTCATCCCCGGCGACTACCTGTGGTTGATCCCGGCCATCCTGCTGGCGCCGGTCGTCGTCGTGCTCATGGCAGCCGTCCACGACTACGCCCCGGAGCCGCGGAGGATCTTCAGCCGAATCGCCCTGGCCTTCGCGCTGGCCTACGCGGTCGTCATCGGGGTCGACTACTTCACCCAGTTCGCGGTCGTCATCCCGAGCCTGCAGGCCGGTGAGACCGAGGGCCTGTCGCTCTTCACCCAGTACAACCCGCACGGACTGTTCATCGCCGGCGAGGCGTTCGGCTACCTCGCGTTGAGCCTCGCGCTCGTGTTCGCCGCTCCGGTGTTCGAGGGCGGCCGGATCGAGCGCGCCATCCGCTGGCTGTTCATCGGCGGCTTCGTCCTGGCCGTCGCGGCGTTGGTCGGGTTGTGGATCGTCGGCGGCGACCTCATCGCCTTCGAGGTCTCAGTCCTCTCGATCAACTGGATCGTCCTCATCGCCTCGGGTGTGCTTCTGAGTGTCGTCTTCCGGCGTGCGCTGCGGAGCACCGGGGCGAGGCCAGCCCGTGAGCCGGAGGCGAGAGCGACGTGATCCACATCAACGGCGACATCGTCATCGACCGTCCCGTGGAGGATGTGTTCGACTACGTCGCCGACGAGTGCAACGAGCCGAGCTACAACGCGCAGATGCGCCTCGCCGAGAAGATCTCGGACGGGCCCATCGGCGTGGGCACGCAGTTCCGGGCGGAGGTCGTGAGCGGGGGCCGGCCCGTGTCGATGGTCATCGAGTTCATCGAGTACGAGCGACCCCGGCGGCTCGTGTCCAAGACCACGATGTCCTCCATGGACATCGCCTACACCCTGACCTTCAAGCCCGTTCGGGAGGGGACCCGGATGCGCTGGTCGGGGGAGATCCAGCCGCACGGCATGGTCAAGCTGATGGGCCCGCTGGTCGCGTGGCTGGGTCGGCGGCAAGAACTCCGAATCTGGACCGGTCTGAAGGGCCTCCTCGAAGGAAAGGAAGCGTCGGCCCCCTAGCCTCGCCGGAACGTCATCGTCTCCGGGCACGGTTGCCCGTTCACCCGTCGTTGCAGTGGAGTGCACACATGTCCGATCAGGCCGTTCGAGTCGTCTGGTTCGGCGTGCTGCTGGTGCACGGCCTCGGACACGGGGGCGCCCTCGCGGCCCTGGCGTGGCTGGCTGCCCGACCGGGGACCGCGACCGGCGCGTGGACCGCGGCGCGGTCGTGGCTCGTGCCCTCGCTCGCTCCAGGCACCGCGACCATCGTGGCGAGCGCGTTCTGGATCGCGTCGCTTGTCGGGTTCGTGGCGGCCGCGCTGCTGTTCTGGTTCGGCAGCGGAGACGCGTGGCAGCCCCTCGCCATCGTGTCGGCCGTCGTCTCGACGGTTGGGATCGTCCTCTTCTTCGGGACCTGGCCGATGTTCAACACGGTCGCCGCGCTCGGGGTGAACGCAGTGGTGCTGGTCGCCCTCCTCATCCTGCACTGGACGCCCCCGACCGGGTGAGGTCGCCTGACCCGGCGCCCGTGGTGTCGGTAGGCATGGCCCAATCGGCCAAGTAGAAACCGCGGCTCGCCACCGCCACCCTTCCCTCGTGACGGCGCGCTGGTCCGATCCACACCGACTCCCGGTTCCCCCCACCGGGTACATCCGCGCCGTCAACCCCGTCTCGGCGGCCCGATGAGCGAAGTCGAGCTCCTCCTGGTGTTCCTCGCCGGGGCGGGATGAGTGGCTGGCCGCGGCGAGGCGGTTGGCGTGAGAGCCCGAACTCGGTCCGATCGGGGCCCGCGGAGCGCGCCACGGACCGTGAGGTCGGGGTGGTCGCAGCGGTCCTCGTCGCCGGATCGGAGAAGGCAGCCGCCCACCGGCTCGGCGTGTCGCACTCGACCGTGAAGCACCACCTGGCGAACGCGCGGTCGAAGGTCGGCGTGGCGACGACGGCGTAGCTCGTGTGGATCCTGGCGCCGCGGTTGCCGGAGCCGAAGGTCATCGCCGCTTCGGACGAGTAGCGGTCTGCTTGCCGAGATCGTGGCGCCACTGGAAGAAGGTCTTTCTTCGACCTTGCCGAACTCTGTCCCACAAACTAGTTGACATCAATCGTCCTCCACCGCTATGGTTTGTGATGTCAACCAGTTTGGAAGAGGCGAAACAGCGATGGATCGACGACAGCTCGAGTCGGCAGGGGCCGACTACCCGTACCTGCAGGGGCTCTGGACGATCCCGCTGGGGATCGGCATGATCGTGGCGGGGATCTCGAACCTGCAAAGCCGGCCGACCGGGATCGGGGCGATCGTCGCTCATCCTCGGCGGCCTGGCGATCGCCGGAGCGAGCCTCCCTGTTGATCGGTCGCTACTACCGCGACCACTATGGTTCGGTCACCCCGACCCGCGACCGTCATCCGCCAGGCCCTCGCGCTCGTCGCCTGGATCGCGATCCTGTTCGTCGGCGCGAACCAGCGCTGTTCTGGTCGCCCGACGGACCGCAGTGCATCTACGCCTCGGCGTTCGCGCTCGCGACCCTGGCCTACTACGCGATCCTCGTCGGCCTGCGGCCGCACCACCTCGTCATCTGGGGTGCCGTCTTCGTGGCCGGGCTGCTGCCGATCTGGGGCGGACTCGGTGTGGACCGCGACGCGCTGGCGATGATCCCGCTCGGGCTCGCCGCGATGGTCTCCGGGCTGCTCGACCAGCGCGTCCTCGCCCGCTCACTCGCGATGCCGGCCGGCGACCAGCTCGAGAGCACCCGTGTCGGCGGGTAGCGACGAGCTCGTCCTCGATCGACTCATCCACGAGCCGGCCCGCCTCGCGATCCTGACCGTCCTGTCCTCGGTTCGCGCCGCCGACTTCGTGTTCCTTCAGCGCACGACCGGTCTCACCCAGGGCAACCTCTCGAGCCACCTGACCAAGCTGGAAGACGCCGGCCTGGTCCGGATCGAGAAGTCGTTCGTCGGAAAGCGCCCCAATACCAGCGCGTCGCTGACCCCGGTCGGCAAGGAGCGGACCGCGGCGCACTGGGAGCAACTCGACCGGCTCAAGGGACTGGCGGCCTCCTCGACGGACCCAACCGACGCGGCCTCCTCGACGGACCCAACCGACGCGGCCTCTCGCACTCGACCGTGAAGCACCACCTGGCGAATGCCCGCTCCAAGGTCGGTGTGGCGACCACGGCGCACCTCGCGCGCATCCTCGCCCCGCGCCTGCCCGAAACCGAGGACATGGCCCACGTCACGCTCGTCCACGGACGCGCTCAGCGAGCACGGCGGTCGCCACCGCAAACGGGATCAGGGTCAGTGCGCTGAGGACCCAGGTAGCGCGTTGCGCATGCGGGTGTTCCTCGAGGATCCGCGCCCGTGACGATGAGCTGAAGGTCGCGCCGAGGCTCCGATCCTGTTCGCCCGCCTGCAGTGAGCGGATACCAAGCGCGGCGACCACGAGGCAGTTGGCGCCGACGCCCAGAAGGGCGATGCGAAGAACGTCCGCACCGGCGTTCACGACGTAGATCGCGAAGCCAACCACGACCACGGCCATCGCCGCGAACTCGATCACACTGAACCGCAGCCCGTTCAGGGTGTTGTGCTCGTGGATGAGGCGGATCATGCGCAGAGTCTCGGCACACGACCCTCCGAAGGCAAGGATCAGCCGGGCCGTCCCCACACGGACACTAGCGCCCTACTTGACGCGGTCGCGGGCTAGTGGGATAGCGCCGCCACGCACGACCTTCCGATCTCAATGCGCCTCGCAGAGCCTCCAGAGCCCTTCGAACTGGTCTGCAGCGCATGACCTGCCGGCCGCGCCGCCCACCTGGACGCGCCACCGACCGTGAGGTCGGGGTGGTCGCTGCGGTCCTAGTCGCCAGGTCGGAGAAGGCGGCCGCCCACCGACTCGGCCTGTCGCACTCGACCGTCAAGCACCACCTGGCGAACGCCCGGTCCAAGGTGGGTGCGGCGACGACGGCACAGCTCGTGTGGATCCTGGCCCCGCGTCTGCCGGAGCCCGAGGGCGGAGCCGAGACGGACGACTAGCGGGGGTTCTCTAACTCTGGGGCGATTGCTCGCGCAAACTGCTGCCCATCCGGCGTGGGGCGAGGCGGCTCCGTCGCGACGAGCGCCAGCCACGCGACGACCGACGGGATGAGGTAGAACCCGCCGAGCGTGCCGAGGAGGGCGAGCGCCACCACCACGAAGACGCCGGCCGCGAGCCTCGCGCTCCTGTCAGCACCGCCGAGCGGTCGGACCCACCACGTCACCACCATCAGCACAAGCCAGCCGACCACGAACGGCCAGCCGACAAACCCGCTCCCGACCATCGGCACCGCTAGGCCGACGAGAGCGAGCGCCCACGGCAGCGACCACAGGATCCGGCGGCGGTTACGCATGGTCGAAGTCTGCGCCCCGCAAGGTGGGGGTCAAGCACTCCGGCACTATCCGAGGACGACTGGCTGTCCGCGCACCCGCCCCATGGTGTTTCGCGGAACCAATCGTCGGGTTCGCTCGTCCGAGTAGTGTTGCGACGGCATCGGCATCGGCTCATCGCAAAGGATGGCATGGCTCGCATCGGCATCCTTGCACTGCTCATCGCTTCTCTTCTCGGCGCGTGCTCCTCGCCGTCCGCCGGCGCCACCATGTCGCCGGCCTTGGGCGTCAGCGCCTCGCCTTCCGCGATCGTCTCGCCCCTGCCGCGAGCCACCGACTCGGCCGCTGCCCGTCAGCGGGCGCAAGCTGTGCTCTCCAAGTGGGCGGATGCGGTGGCCGCCGCGGGCGCGAATGCTGCTGTCACCCCGGTCGGCGAGCTAACGGGCCAGGTCGGCGACTGGGAGGAGGCGGTGGGCGGCAACAACAAGCAAGCGCTCATGGCCGGGATGGTGGCGTCCGCGAACCCGCTGTCCGAGGAGGCACCGCCGGACGGCGAGGTGACGTGGCAGGACGGGACGACGACGATTGTCCCCCTTCTCGCGGCGCAACAGGCGATCGTCGCGATCGAGAACACCACGGAGGCGCCCTGCTCCGACTGCTCGATGCTTCTGGTGACGGACGCGCGCCTGACGTCCGGTCCGATCCAGACCACCCGCGGCCCCGCGACCGCGCCGATCTGGGAGTTCACGGTGCAGGGCACCGCGGTCAAGGTCACCCGTGTCGCCATCGCGAACCCGGTCGTCCTCGCACCCGACGAGGTAGGCTCGGGGCTCGGGCTCTCGATCGACTCGGCCAGCGGGTCGGTAAGCGGAACCGAGCTCACGGTCGCCTTCGTCGGCGCGCCCGACCCGGGGGACAAGCCGTGCGGCGAGGACTACACCGCGGAGGCCGTCGAGTCCGACCTCGCGGTCGTGGTCATCGTCACCCGGCATCCACACCTGACGATCGGCGCCTGCTCGGCCGTAGGGGCGCGGCGCACGGCTACCGCGACGCTGGCCGCCCCGCTCGGCGACCGGGTCGTGCTCGACCTCCAGCAGGGTACTCCGGTCCCAGTCGTGCTGGCCCCCTGACGATCCGCATCCTCACACGCACGCTCCACCAGGGCTCCGGCCGGACAGCATGGCCCTACGGCCGAATAGGAATCCGCCCGCCGCCGCCACCTTGAGGGCATGACGGCGCGCTGGTCTGATCCACACCGGCTCCCGGGGCACCCACCGGGTCGGAGAAGGCGGCTGCCCACCGCCTCGGCCTGTCCCACTCCACCGTGAAGCACCACCTGGCGAACGCCCGATCCAAGGTGGGGGCGGTGACGACGGCGCAGAGCGCCGCCGTCACCCGGCGCGCATGCGGAAGCATCGGGCGACACGCAGTCGCCGTAGCGAGGCTGGCCCGAACCCATACCAGGCTCGGGGTGGTACTGCTGCCGATCCGGGCCGCCACCCGGGGCCGGTACGATGAACCTCCCGTGACGTCCATCGCAGCGAGTCATTTTCTGCCAGCTCCACTTGTCAGTAGGTGGGAGTTCGCGCACGGCGCCCACGCTGGTTCGGGCCGACGACTGCCGCCCTTGACCCCGCCGGGGCCGCTGAGAGCGCGTAGTACGGAAACGAGGGATCCATTACGACGTGGGCATGACGACCCTTGAGGGCGCCTCGACTCGGCCAACGCTTGACCTTGGCCAGATCGAACGAATCATCGCCCTGCCGATCGAGCTCACGGCCCCGGGGCCCGGACGCGGGCCCTGGCCACCATTGCCTGGCACCTCGGGCGCGAGGGCCTGCCTGGCCCCGTTACCGAACTCGACGTTGAAGTTCGTTCCCGCCAGTCCCAAAGGGGCACCACGATCTGGTCGCGCGACGAGCGGGGACCCCGCGACTCCAGCGGAAGGCGAGCGATCTGGGCGTGGCGCCCCGGGGCAGGTCGGCTTCAGGGCCCATCGCGTGAAACGCATAGGCCGACGGGATCGGGTTCGGCCGGACGCTACGGCGTGATCTCCGTGCTGCTCGGCCCTGCGCGTGCCACGAGTCCCGGCCGTCTTAGGACGAGGGCAGCGATCCCAGTGAGGCTCACGGCGGTGAGCACAGGGACCGCCGCCTTCGCAGCGCGGGGTGGCAGGATGAGTTCGAAGAATGGAACGGGATCGCCCCACTCGGCCTGGAACGGCCCGACCGGACAATCTCCGCCACCGACCACGAGCGCCCCTCCCTCGACACAGAGGAAGGCGACACTCGCCCAGAGACGGGGACTCCGCCGCCCGGTCACGGCCGAGCCCCAGATGTAGCCCAGGCACCCGAGCTGCGCCACCGACCACGCTGCGTGCACGACGCGCCAGGTCCTTGCTCGACCGCCGAGCGTCGCCCAGCTGTTCGCCGGAGGGTGCGGGTCGAACGTTGCGTGCGTCACGATCATGCGGCGGTCATCTCGATGAGCTGTGGATGCGGATGACTCGCCTCCGCGCGCACCTTGATGCCTTTGAGCATGCCCGTCTCCATGTAGTGGTGCAGCAGCTCGCCGGGTCCGCGTTCGATGAGGGCTGCGACCGGCCACAGCAACGGCCAGAACACGGGCACCTTGCGGGCGAACGGCTCGAGCCAGCCGCCACGGGTCCGCGCGATCAGCCGAGTCCTCGCGCCGGCGTCGAGCGGTTCGAGGACCAGCCACTCACCCGCGATCAGGCAGCGCGGGCGATCGAGCGCGATGACGTCGACCGTGTTGAACCGCGAGTAGGGGACCTTGTCGCCGACGTGGAGGTCCTGCCATTCGGGGTGGATGCGGGTCGCCGAATGACCGTCGGCGTAGGTGATGAACAGCAGGCGCTCGACCCACTCATGCGTGTAGAAGCCGGCTCGGCCTGAGCCCATCTGGATGAGCCACGGCCAGACCACCTCGGGCGGCGCGTCGATCGTGATCGCGCGGGTGGAGACGGCCCGACGGCCCGGTTGGCTCTCGAGCTGGTCACCTGGCAGGACCATACGCGCCTCCGCCTCGGTCGCGCCCCAGCGGCTGATCCGTGGACGAACAAGAATCGCGTAGACCGATCCGCTCATGCTCCCGGCAGAGGCAAGGACGACGATCGCGCCCCGAAGCTTGTTCATGCCGTCCGCTCGCTCAGGGGTGGAGCCCCGTCAACGCTGTGGTCGGCGCGGCCTTGCGCTCTCTGAATGCGACGATCGCGCCTAGGAGGAGAAGGCCGAGGCCGGCCAGATAAGCCATGAAGATGACCGCGCTGTCGGCGAGCGCAGGGATGACCCCCGGGGCCACGGAACCAGCAAGCAGGACGGCCACAATCATCAGCACGGCGGCGAGACCCGGCCTGGCGCCCGCGATGGCGATGCCGACGATCGCGATCACGCCGGCCATGACGGTCATCAGGGCACCGACGATGACCGTATCGGGACCGCCGACGACGAGCGCGGCGATGCCACAGACGACGGCGAGGGCTCCGCCGAGGACGCCGACCAACCTCAGCGTCGCATGCATGGGATCACGACCTCATTTCTGGCTCACGAGGTAATGCCCCGTCGCACGTTGGCTCGCTTTCCGGCGCTCCGTCCCTGAGCCGTCAGGACGGGAGCCCGCGCACCTAAGCGCCTCATCCTGCGGCTCGGCGACGACCTGCGCACAGTGCCACTCGGCCCCATGTCGTTCGAGGGCGTCCTCCGCCGTAGCGTCTCCGCCCCGGATCTTGGCGCGTCGACCATACGGAGCGGAGAGGCGGAGGCTGGTCGCACCACAGATTGGCGCGGTCGACTGACGGCACCGGCGACTTCTGCGCGCCGCACCTCGGGCGGGAGTGGATCTGCTGGCAGAGCGTTAGCTTCCTAAGCTCAAGGCCAGGTCATGCAGGGTGCTGCCACCATGTTCGCGCCAACCCCGAGTCGCCGAGCAAAGTACCGGCCTTTCTGACCGTTGCAGGGGGGCGCGAAACCATCAATCCCGGATAGTCCCGTGACCAAGAGTCCTAAGGGACAGTGACCCATGTGGGAGCGCCTCGCGTCGTCGCACTGAGCCGACCACGGCGGTCTTGGCCAACTGGTCTCGGAACGTGTTGTGAACTCCAGCATCCGGCCTGTCACAAGATCCCCGGACCAAGGCGAGTCAGGTCGAGCCGACGCAGGCGTTCGGGGTCGGCGAGCACGTCGATCTCGAGGATCCTGCCGTCGTGGACCATGAAGCCCATCACCGAGAACGGCTCACCGTTCTCATCGCGGGAGACGATGCCGGCCGAGCCGTTGACGAGCGCGTGCTGCACATCGAAGCCGGTCAGACGTCGCGTGATCGTGAGAGCCGATCGCGCCACCATCTCGGCTCCGCGGATCTCCCGGGTGGCTCCCAGCCAGCGCGCGCCGCCGTCCGCTCGCAGGACGACATCCGGGTCGAGGACCGCGAGCAAGGCCTTCGAAGTCGCCGCTGCGGACGGCGGCGATGAACGCATCGACGACCGTTCGCTGGGCGCGCAGGTCCCGATCAGGAGGCGGGGCGACTCCCCGGACGCGGCGCCGGGCCCGGCTCGCCAGCTGCCTGGTGGCGGTCGGGGTCCGGCCGACGATCGGCGCGATCTCCTCGAACGGCAGGGCAAACACGTCGTGCAGGACGAACGCCACTCGCTCGGCGGGAGCGAGCGTCTCGAGCATCACGAGGAGCGCCAGGCCGACCGAGTCGCCGAGGAGGGCCTCGTGCTCGGGATCCATCCCGTCGGGGCGATCGATGATCGGCTCGGGAACACGGCCGGGTGGGAACTCCTCGTGCCGCGCCTTGCGCGCGCGGAGCATGTTCAGGCAGACCCGCGCGACGACCGTCGTCAGCCACGCACCGAGGTTGTCGATCTCGCTCTCGTCTGTCCGGCTGATCCGGATCCAGGCTTCCTGGACGGCGTCGTCGGCCTCCGTGGGCGAGCCGAGCATCCGGAAGGCGACCCCGCGCAACCGCGCGCGATGGGTCTCGAATTGTTCGGCGAGCAACCCCTGCTGATCCACTCGGTCACGTTCCTTCGTTCGGGGGTGTCACCTCATTGACCCGCCCAGACGGGATGGTGTGACCGAAGGAGACTACCCATGGACAAGCCGATCCTCGTCACCGGGGGCACGGGCACCCTGGGCCGGCTCGTCGTCGCCCGTCTCCGAGAGGCGGGACGGGACGTCCGCGTGCTCAGCCGGCACGGCGGCGGGGCCGAGGCCGACGCGACCGTCGAGTTCGTGACGGGCGACCTGGCCACGGGCGCGGGGTCGAGGCCGCGGTCGAGGGGATCGAGGTCATCGTGCATTGCGCCGGCGGCCCGCGTCGGCGACGACGACACGACGCGGAACCTGGTCCGCGCAGCATCGCGGGCCGGGGCGCGTCATCTCGTCTACATCTCCGTCGTCGGCGCCGACCGGATCCCGGTCCGGAGCCGGATCGACCGCGCGATGTTCGGCTACTTCGGGTCGAAGCTGGCCGCGGAGCAGGTCGTGGCCGGCTCGGGCATCCCCTGGACGACGCTTCGCGCGACCCAGTTCCAGCAGTCGTTCCTGGCCGTCGCTCGTGGGATGGCGAAGCTGCCCGTGATCCCGGTTCCGAGCGGCTTCCGATTCCAGCCGATCGACGCCCGCGAGGTCGCGGCGCGGCTCGCCGGACTGGCCCTCGATGAACCGGCGGGCCTGGTCCCTGAGATCGGCGGGCCGCAGGTGCTCGGCATGGGCGAGCTGATCCGCATCTACCTGCGGGCCACCCACCGGCGTCGACTGCTGGTGTCGGTCCCCACGATGGGCGGGGCGGCCGCCGCGTTCCGAGCGGGCGCGAACCTGACCCCCGACCGCGTCGTGGGCCGAACGACGTGGGAGGACTTCGTTGCCGAGCGGGTGGGCCCCGCGGGCGAGATGAGTCCCGGCCCGGCATAGGCAACAGGACCAGGGCGTCACTACGAGTGTCAGGCGGTCGAGCTGCGCAGCCAGCGTTCTGTGCCCGTAACGTCGATCTCAAGTTGCAGCGAGGCCGGGACAGGCGCTGTGCGGCGCTACCCGGCCCAATCACCACCGGTAGTAACGCGATCGCCAAGGCGGACCGCCAAGCCCGGATCCCGCTTAGCCGACGAGACGGAAAGCCTCTGTCTACCGAGCCTGAAACGTCGGTCACCAACCGGAGTCAGGCGCATATGTCAGGAAGAGTCAGGCGCACAAGTCCGGAAGAGTCAGGCGCACAAACGACCGTTTCACGCTCAAAACGAGTGCGCCTGATTTTCGGGGACCGCCGCTCTTGCTTCACTCGGCCCTGGGGAAAACGGCCCCTCCACAAATGTTTGGTCGTTTCCTCTCGACACCCCAACAGGTTGTGGTGTTGGCTGGCGAGGAAGGATTCGAACCTTCGATCTCCTGATCCAGAGTCAGGCGCCTTACCGCTTGGCCACTCGCCAGTGGTCGCGTCGACGGGTCCGGTCCCATGTCAGGGCGACCGCGCACGCCGCCGGAGTCTACCGCAGGGCGACCGAAACGGGTCGCATCTGGGAGGCGTGCACCCTCGTTGACATCGGGCGCGCGCCTATCCTGTCAACGGACGACGCCGAGTTGGGAGGGAGTCACTGATCATGCGCCGGCTGCTCGATTTCTATGCGATGCAAATTCGCGTTCTCTGGGAGTGGCGTGGTGGCCGCCTTGCGCTCCTGAAGCGGCTCGTCATCACCCTGGTCGTCGCGGCCGTCTCGTTCCTCGCGACCGCCTGGCTGCTGCCCCGCGATGTCGATCGATCGCCCGATCGATGCCGTGCTGGCGGTGATCCTCATCGCCTTGTTCAACGCGGCCATCCGACCGGTCGTCCTCACGCTGGCCGCGCCGAGTGTCTCTGATCCTCGTCGCGATCCTCGTCCTCGTCCTCCAGGTCGTGGCGTTCCTCGTCGTCGCGCAGTGGGCCCCGGGCGTCCACGTGGACAGCTTCCTCACGGCGCTGATCGGTTCGTTCATCTTCGCGGCCATCGACACGATCCTCACCGCGATCCTGGGGATCGACAGCGGCGGGTCGTACTACGGCGCGCTCGTCCAGCGCCTGATGGTCAAGCGCTCGCGGGGGCACTCGGACAAGCCCGGCCTCGTGATCATCCAGATCGACGGCCTGGCCCATCCGATCCTCGCCGCCCGGATGCGCGCCGGATCGGTCAACACGATGGCCGGCCTGGTCCGTGACGGCAGCCACAAGCTGTCGCGCTGGGAGGCGATCCTGCCGTCGATGACGTCGGCGAGCCAGGCCGGGCATCCTCCACGGCAACAACGACGGGATCCCGGCGTTCCGCTGGTACGAGCGCGACCGCAAGCACCTGATGGCCTCGAGCAACCCCGTCGACGCGACGCTGATCGTGTCGCGCATCTCGAACGGCGAGGGCCTCCTGTCGAACAACGGCGCGAGCATCTGCAACCTGATGACCGGCGACGCGACTCGCTCGTATCTGACGACCGCCGCGATCAAGGCCGAGGGCGGCGGGATCGGCGACAGCCAGGCATTCCTGTCCTTCTTCTTCAGCCCGTCCGGCTATCTGCGCTCGTTCACCCTCTTCATGGGCGAGTTCATCAAGGAGCTGACCCAGGCCAGGCGGACACGGCGGGCCGGCGTCCGGCCGCAGATGCATCGCGGGATGAAGTACGCCGGCATGCGGGCGGCGAGCAACGTCCTGCTCCGTGACGTCAACACCTCGCTGATCATCGAGGAGATGTACCGCGGGACCAACGTCATCTACGCGGACTTCACCGACTACGACGAGCTGGCCCACCACTGCGGGCCCGAGCGGGTCGAGTCACTACAGGCCCTCGACGGCGTCGACGAGGCCATCGCGACCCTGATCAAGGCCACCGACGAGGCGCCCCGGCCGTACAAGTTCGTCGTCCTCTCCGATCACGGCCAGAGCCTCGGCGAGACGTTCAAGCAGCGCTACGGCAAGAGCCTCGGCGAGTACATCCTCGAGCTGATGGGCGGCGGGGCCACGCTGCGTGGAGTCGAAGACGAAGGCCGAGGGTTCGACGTTCGTGAACTCGTTCCTCTCCGGAGATCACGCAGAGCAAGGGCGTCGGGCCGACCGTCGCCCGGGCCGCCCTGAAGAGCAAGACGACCGACGGCGTCGTCGACCTCGACGCAGACGAGGTGCCGCCGCAGGTCCCCGACGCGTCGTCCATCGCGGTGGTTGGCTCCGGCAACCTCGGCCTCGTCTGGTTCACCGGCAACGACAACCGCCTGACGGTCGAGGAGCTCGAGGAGCGGTATCCCGGGCTCGGTCGGGTCCGTCGCCGCCCATCCGGGCGTGGCGATGCTGATGGTCCGCTCGACGGCCCGCGGCGCGGTCGTGTTCGGGCCGAACGGCACGCGCTACCTCGACGAGGATCGTGTCGAGGGCGAGGACCCGACGACGCTCTTCGGGCCCCACACGGTGATGAGCCTGAAGCGCGGCGACGCGATGGTCCACGCACCGGACCTGCTGCTCATCAGCCAGTACGACCCTGAGCTCGGCGAGGTCGCGGCGTTCGAGGAGCTCATCGGCTCCCACGGCGGCCTCGGCGGACCGCAGACGGAGCCGTTCATCCTCCATCCGGTCGAGTGGGAGCTCGACGAGGACGTGCCGCTCGGGGCGCCGTCCATCTATCGGAACATCCGCCGCTGGCTCGACTCGATCGGGATCCAGCTGGGGCCGCCGAAGCCGGCGCAGGCGGCGAGCCCGACTCCGGAGATGCCGCAAGAGCCAGCCGTCGTCGCCTGACGGAGTCCACCGGCGGCCGCACGGGTCGCCGCTGATTGCTATCCTCCGGCTCGGTGGACTCCCAGAACGAGCGGGAAGCGGTGAACGTCACGCCGCAGCGGGGATCCCGTCACCTTCACGCCTTCCTCGACGCGCTGTTCCCCGGGCTCGGTCACCTGCTGGCCGGCCGGCGGCGACTCGCCGCCCTGTTCGGGCTGCCGGTCATCGCCGTCATCATCGGCATCGTGGTCGCGCTGGCCACGTCCTCGATGTCCGACCTGCTGGGCCTCGCCCTGAACCCGGCGACGATCCTCGCGATCTTCATCGGCTCGGGCCTGTTGCTCGTCTGGCGGGCCGTGGCGGTCGGGTCGAGCCTGCTCGACGGCCGCTACCCGCGCCTCGGCCGGCGCGACGTCCTCCCGATCGCGCTGCTCGGCGTCATCCTGATCGCCCCGCATGCCTACGCCGGCTACGTGACCGAGGTCGCCCGCGAGGAGGCCGACCGGGTCATCCCGGAGAACCCGACGACCGCCGGCGCGTGGCAGCCCGACGCGTCCGCCCTCCCGGAGCCGGATGCGTCCGACTTCGACCCCGCATCGGCCCCACCCAGCACGGATCCGAGCCCGTCGGTCGGGCCGTCGCCGACGCCCGTGACACCCCGCCAGAACGTGCTGATCATCGGCGTCGATCAGGGCGTCGGTCGCAACACGTTCCTCACCGACACGATGATCGTCGTCTCGCTCGACCCGGTCGGCCAGACGGTCTCGATGGTCTCGATCCCGCGCGACATGGTCGACGTGCCACTTCCCGACGGACGGAAGTTCCGCGGCAAGATCAACAGCCTCGTGTCGTTCGCCCGCCACCACCCCAAGCAGTTCCCTGGCTCGAACGGCGAGGGTGAGGACGTCCTGATGGGCGCGCTGGGGTCGCTCCTCGGCCTGCGGATCGACCACTTCGCCATGGTCAACCTGCAGGGGTTCGTCAACGTCGTGAACACGCTCGGTGGGGTCAACGTCAATGTCTCCGAGGGGTTCTGCGACCCGACTTACCACGAGTACGGCTACCCGGACGGCTTCGCGATCTCCCCGGGCCTCCACCACCTGAACGGGAACCAGGCCCTCGCCTTCGCCCGTGTCCGGAAGGCCGCCGGCGAGAGCGACTTCACCCGGGCGGGGCGTCAGCAGGAGCTCCTCTCGGCGGTCCGCGACCGCGTCAAGGGGGGCGGATTCCTGTCCGATCCGATCGGGTTGCTCCGTGCCCTCGGCAACACCGTGACGACGAACATCCCCCGGTCGCTCGTCCCGGGCCTCGCGGACATCGCTAGCCGGGTCGGCCGGAAGCAGACCTACCGAGCCGTCCTCGTCCACCCGTACGTGAGGCCCGGGAACGACGTCCGCGGCTCGATCCAGATCCCGGACCTCAAGGCGATCCGCGGTCTCGCCGACGACCTGTTCCCCCCGAGCGGCGGAACCCCGGTGGCGAAGTACCAGGTTCCGGCGCCGTCCGGGCACGTCTCGGGCTCCGGTGTCAGCAACTGCCCCGACCCGCCGCGGGCGACCCCGAGGCCGACGCCCAAGCCGACCCCGAAGCCCACCGCCAAGCCGACCGCCACTCCCAAGCCGTCGGTGGCCACGCCGACGCCGGTGCCGTCCGCCGAGGAGGCGAAGCCGTCCTGACGGGCTGAGAGCCGAGGTTTCTCGGCTTCTCGGGTCCTCGGCCCCACGCCGCGGCGCCCGCGTCGTCAGGCGGACGCGAGCGCCTCGCGGAGCAGGGTCGTGAGCTGGTCCCATTCAACGAGGAAGGCGTCGTGCCCCTTCGTCGAGCGGATCTCGCGGTAGCGGGCATCGACCCCGGCCTCCCGAGCGATGTCGACGAGCTGGTGGACCTGGCGAGGGCCGTACAGGATGTCGTCGACGATCCCGATGCCGGTCAGCCGGACGTCGGCCACCGCGAGCTGTGCCAGGGCGGCGTCGATGCCGCCCCGGCCGGCCCCGATGTCGTGGCGGTCCATCGCCCCCGCGAGGGTCCGGTAGGTGTCGCCGTCGAACCGCTCGACGAGCTTGTCGCCCTGGTGGTCGAGATAGCTGACGACCGATGGGCGGCCGTCGACCTCGACGTCGCGGCCGAACCGCTCGTCGAAGTCGGCCTCGCTGCGATAGGTGGTCATCGCCAGCTGGCGCGCCAGGCTGAGCCCGTCGTCGCCGAGCCGATCGATCAGCTCCACCTGGATCCGGTTCCACGCAACGGCCATCGGCCCCGTGGCGGCCGGGGCCGCGATCGGCACGAGATGGTCGACGCCGGTGGGCCGCGTGAGGCCGACCTCGAGGGCCACCATCCCGCCGAGCGACCCGCCGACGACGAGCGCCAGGCGCGGGATGCCGAGGGCGTCGAGGAGCGCCCAGAACGCCCGGGCCTGGTCCCGCGTCGACACGAACGGGAACGATCGGCCGTACGGCCGGCCGGTCGACGGATCGACGGTCGTCGGCCCCGTCGAGCCGTAGCGTCCGCCGAGGAGGTTGGCGCCGAGGACCCCGACCCGGTCCGTGTCGAGCGCCCGGCCCGGGCCGATCAGCCGCTCCCACCAGTCGCCCGCGGCATCGGCCGAGCCGGTCAGGGCATGGACGACGAGCACCTGCGGGGCAGTCTCCGGACCGGGCCCGTCGTGGCGGTAGGACTCGACGAGCTCGGGCAGGACGGTTCCATCGCCGAGCGTGAAGGACCCGAGTCGAGCAGTCTCCAGCCGTCCCGTGCCGACGGGCAGGGGAGTGGCCGGGGACGTCGTGACGACGCCCCCGGCTGCGGCTGTCACCCCGCGGCGCCGACGAGGTCGCCGGCCGCCGCCGTCTCGCCGAGCGCGACCGACAGGGCCTGGTCGAGGTCCGCGATCAGGTCGTCGACATGCTCGAGCCCGACCGACAGCCGGACGAGGTCCGGCGTGACCCCGGTCGCGACCTGCTCAGCGGGCTCCAGCTGCGAGTGGGTCGTCGAGGCCGGGTGGATGATCAGCGACTTCGCGTCACCGACGTTCGCGAGCAACGAGAAGATCTGGACGCTGTCGATCAGCCTCCGGCCGGCCTCGACGCCGCCGCGGACGCCGAACGTGACGATCCCGCCGTAGCCGCCCGTCAGGTACTTCTTCGCCTGCTTGTGCGAGGGGTGCGACTCGAGGCCCGGGTAGCTCACCCAGGTGACACCGTCGCGCTGCTCGAGCCAGCGGGCGACCGCGAGGGCGTTCTCGCTGTGGCGCTGGATCCGGAGCGGGAGCGTCTCCAGCCCCTGGAGGAAGAGGAACGCATTGAACGGGCTGAGCGACGCGCCGATGTCGCGGAGGCCCTGGACGCGGAGCTTCAGGATGAACGCGAGGTTCCCGAACGCCGCCGTGTAGCTGATCCCGTGGTAGCTCGGGTCCGGCTCGACGAAGTCCTGGTGGAACCGGGCTGACGCGGCCCAGTCGAACGTGCCGCCGTCGACGACGACACCGCCGATCGCGGTCCCGTGCCCGCCGATCCACTTCGTCGCCGAGTGGATGACGATGTCCGCGCCGTGCTTGATCGGCTGGGCGAGGAGCGGTGCGAAGGTGTTGTCGACGATGACCGGGACGCCGCGGGCATGGGCGACGTCGGCGATCGAGGCCAGGTCGTGGACGTCCAGGCGCGGGTTGCCGATCAGCTCGAGGAAGACGGCCTTCGTGTGCTCGTCGATCGCCCGGCCGAACGCCGAGGGGTCGGAGCCGTCGACCCACTTGGTCGTGATCCCGATCTTGGGCAGCGTGTGGGTGAACAGGTTGTAGGTCCCGCCGTACAGCGACAGGGAGCTGACGATGTTGTCGCCGGTCCGGGCGAGGTTGAGGATCGACGTGGTCTCGGCGGCCTGGCCGCTCGCGAACGAGAGGGCGGCGACGCCGCCTTCGATCGCGGCGACTCGCTGCTCGAAGACGTCGTTCGTCGGGTTCATGATCCGGGTGTAGATGTTCCCGAACTCCTGGAGCCCGAACAGCCGCGCCGCGTGATCGGCGTCGTTGAAGACGTAGCTGGTCGTGGCGTAGATCGGGACCGCCCGGGCGTTCGTGGCGGAGTCGACCTTCTGGCCGGCGTGGAGCGCCTTGGTCTCGGGCCGGAACTGGGTCGGGATCGAGGTCGGTCACTGGAGGTTCCTCCATGGGGCGTCGACAGGTGGCTGGTGGTGGCGATCCCGGTGGGCTCGGGGTCGGCGGTCACCCGTCGTGGTTGTCGGAGGAACGAAAAAGCCGCGGCTCCTGGTTTCAGGATCCGCGGCCCCGGGACCTGGTCTGTGGCCCCGCGCTCGTTGTCAGGTTGCGCGCGACCTCAGACCCCATCCTCCGCACGGCGGGGCCGCCAGCGCATACACATGGAACGGTCGTGGGTGGTCATCGCCCGGCGATGCTCGCCCGGGGCATCGCGATCCGTCAACCCGAGCGACCGATTTGCAACCTTGGCGTCTCGTGGACCGCGTCGTCGTAGGCTGATGTCATGACCGCGATCCCCACGACCTTCCGCGCCTTCGTCGCCGAGTCCGTGGCGGGGGGCGAGCTGGTGATGCGCCAGATCCGCGACTTCGCCTCCGCGGACCTGGCACCCGGCGAGGTCGAGGTCCGGATCGACTGGTCGAGCGTCAACTACAAGGACGGGCTCGCGACGATCGCGAACGGCAAGGTCGCCCGGATCAACCCGCTGATCCCGGGGATCGACCTGGCGGGCGTCGTCGTCGATTCGACCGACCCGACGGTGTCCGTCGGGGAGAACGTGCTCGCCCACGGCTACGACCTCGGGGTCGCGCGACACGGCGGCTACGGCCAGTTCACGCGTCTGCCGGCCGGCTACGTGGTGCCGCTGCCTTCGGCTCTGACCGCCCGCGAAGCGATGTCCGTTGGGACGGCGGGCTTCACGGCCGCGATGTCCGTCGCGGCGCTCGAGCGCTACGGCCTGAAGCCGGGCGACGGGCCGGTCCTCGTGACCGGCGCGAGCGGCGGCGTCGGCAGCGTGGCGGTCGCGATCCTTGCCGCCCGGGGCCACGAGGTCTGGGCCGCGACCGGGAAGTCGTCGGAGGAGGGCCGGCTCCTCGGACTCGGCGCGACCGGGACGGTCCCGCGCGAGGAGTGCACGACGGGGAGCGCCCGTCCGCTCGAGTCGGCGCGCTGGGCCGGCGCGGTCGACACGGTCGGCGCGGCGACGCTGCCCTACGTCCTCCGGACGCTTCGGCCCGGCGGCGCGGTCGCTTCGTCCGGGAACGCCGGCGGGGCCGGGCTCACGACGACGGTCCTGCCGTTCATCCTCCGGGGTGTGGCGCTGCTCGGGATGGACTCGGCGAACATGGCCATCGAGGACCGGCGCGCGCTCTGGGGCCGGATCGCCACGGATCTGCGACCGAACGGGCTCGACGTGGCGGGCGACGGCGGCCTTGGCGTGACCGAGATCACGCTCGACTCGCTGGAGCCGGCGCTCGATGCGATCCTCGCCGGCGAGTCGCGCGGTCGCTGGGTGGTCCGGATCGCGGAGTAGCCCGGTTCATCGCCGGATCGTCGCCTCGTGGCGACGAACCTGGTCTGCGTCTGGCGACGATCGACGCGCCACGACGATGTGGCGATCCGGCTCACGCGTGAGGCGCGATCTCAGTCCAGCTCGCCGCGGAGCTGGGCGAGGGCCCGCTCCAGCGGGGCACGCGCCGTGTCGGCCGGGTAGGGAGTCCGCAGAACGGCGTCGTCGATGCTGATCGTCCCGTCGTGGACGAGGGTCGCCAGCTCCGCGATCGTCCGGATCTCGATCATCGAGCGGACCGCGAACCCCTTGTCGCCGACGTCACCGTGGCCGGGGACCACCGCACCGGTCACGAGCTCGACCATCCGCTCGACCGTGGCCGGCCACTCCATCGGGTAGCCGTCGCCGAAGAACGGCGGCGCACCCGCCTCGACGAGGTCGCCGGCGAACAGGACATCGGCATCGGAGACGAGGACGACCACGTCGTTGTCGGTGTGAGCGCGACCCAGGTGGCGGAGCTCGATCCGTCGACCGCCGGCGTCGAACTCGAGGGTCGCCGACTCGCCGTCGAACGTGCGATCCGGCGGGTCCAGGACGACCTCAGCCAGATCCGCCGCGATGTCCGGGAGCGCGGCGGAGACCTTGCGGATCTGGTCGGCGCCGGTCTCGGTGATCATCCGGGCGCATCTCGCGTGTCCCCAGATCGGGGCAGGCCGGAACCGGTGGTTGCCGAACGCGTGATCGTTGTGGCCGTGCGTGTTGACGACCGCGCGGACCGGCAGATCGGTCAGCGACCGGAGGTCGGACAGGATCTCGTCGGCCTGGCGATGGGAGATCCGCGTGTCGACGATCAGGACGCCGTCGTCACCGAGGATCGCCCCGATGTTCTGGTCGTAGAAGGCGTAGCGACGGGTGAAGACGCGGTCGCCGACCTCGGTCCAGATGGACATGCCCGCAGCGTACCCGCCACGACCGCCAGAATGCGCGGGTGACGAGCACGACCCGCACGGCGACCACGCCCGACGGCACGGCCCTCCTGGTCCGGGACTGGGACGCGGGTGACGAGCCGTGGGCGCACGTCCTGATCGTCCACGGCCTGGGCGAGCACTCCGGGCGCTACGAGCACGTCGGTGGCTGGTTCGCGGACGCGGGGATCGACGCCACCTCGTTCGACCTCCGCGGGTTCGGGGCGTCCGGCGGCCGACGGGCCTGGGTCGAGGAGTGGAGCCACCACCATGACGACGTCGAAGAGCTGTTGGCCTCCGTCCGCGCTGCCGCCGGCGACCGGCCGGTGATCCTCTTCGGGCACTCGCTCGGCGGGCTGATCGCGTTCGGCTACGCGGTCGCCGACCCGCCGCGACCGTTGCCGGACCGGCTGATCCTCAGCGCGCCCGCCGTCGGCGACGCGCTCCCGGCGTGGCAGCGTTCGGCCGCGAAGGTCCTGAACCGTGTGAAGCCGACCCTGGCGCTGAAGAACGCGTTCGACGGCTCGGTCCTGTCCCGCGACCCGCTGGTCGCGGAGGCCTACCTGGCCGACGAGCTGAACCACCACGCGTCCACCGTCCGCCTGGGGGCGCTCGGGTTCGCGGAGCAGGAGCGGGCACTGGCCGCCCTCCACCGGCTGACGATCCCGACGCTCGTGTACCACGGCGAGGACGACCGGTTGGTCCCGACGCCGGTGAGCGAGCCGTTTGCGGCCCTGCCCAACGTCACCCGCCGGACGTACCCGGGTCTCCGCCACGAGAGCCACAACGAGCCCGAAGGTCCACAGGTGATCGACGACGCGGTGGCCTGGGTCCGCGGCACCCTGGGCGCCGCAGCGGCCCGGACGACAGCGGGCTCGGTAGGCTAGGCGACCCACGGACCGCGGCGGAGCGTCCGGATCACCTCGGCGACGATCGCCGGCGCCACCGCGATCAGGGCGACCAGCAGCCAGTCCTGCCCGTCGAGGCGGGTCGCGCGGAACGCCTCTGCGAGCGGCGGGATCAGCGGGATCGCCGCCTGGACCATGATCGTCAGGATGCTCGCGCTGAGCAGGAAGCCGTTCATCCCGAGCCGGTGGAGCGGCTCGGTGAGGCTCCGGTTGCTGTAGGCCCGGACCGCCTGGGCGCAGACGAGCGCGGTGTAGGCGAGCCACCGGGCGTGCTCCGCGCCCGCGCCCTGGCTCTCCATCAGCCACAGCGCCGCGACCGCGCTGAAGCCGCCGGCGATCGTGATCCGACCGAGCAGGCCATTGGTCAGGAGGGGCACGGTCATGGCCCGCGGCCGCCGCCTCATCAGGTTCGGCTCCGGGGGTTCGCGCTCGAACGCGACCGACGTGGACAGGTCGATGAACAGCTCGAGCCACAGGATCTGGATCGGCAGAAGGGGTTGGCTGAAGCCGGCCAGCGTCGCGATCAGGAGGAACCCGAGCAGGGCGACGTGGGTCGAGACGAGGAAGACCAGGCCCTTCTGGACGTTGTCGACGATCCGGCGCCCCTCGCCGATCCCGAAGATGAGCGTCGCGAACGAGTCGTCACCCAGGACGAGGTCCGACGCCTCCTTCGCGACCGCCGTCCCGCTTCCCATCGCGACCGCCACGTCCGCGCCGTGCAGGGCGGGCGCGTCGTTCACGCCGTCGCCGGTCACGGCCACCTGCCGCCCGAGGGCCCGTGCGACCTGGACGATCCGGCGCTTCTGGTCGGGCGTCGAGCGGGCCACGACCGAGAGCGTCGGCAGCTGGGCGGCGAGCTGCTCGTCCGACCACCCGGCCAGCTCCTGGCCCACGGCAATCTCGCCGTCCACGATCCCGGCCTGGCCGGCGATCGCCCGGGCGGTCGTCTGGTGGTCGCCGGTGACGACCAGGACCTGGATGCCGGCGTCATGGGCCGCGGACGTGGCCTCGCGCATGCCGGGCCGGAGGGGATCGGCAAAGCCGATCAGCGCCTCCATCGTCGAACGGCCGTCCTCCCAGCGGGCGAGCCCGAGGAGCCGCTCACCGTGACTCGCCGCCCCTTCGATCGCCGCGTGCCAGCGTGCCCGCTCGGATCCATCGCGCCCGAGCGCGAGGTCCGCCACCGCCTCCGGTGCGCCCAGCACCAGTCGCTCGGTCCCGCCATTCCGGCGCCCGGTCGTCGACGACCACGGGCGATCGTCCGCCGCGGGCTCCGCGGACGACGAGCTCCGAGGCGTCGAGCGTGGCGTTTCCGCCCGCCTCGTCCACGGCCCGGGCGAGGACGCGGGTGAACGAGTTCACGCCGGCGCCGTCGGCGCGCTGCCACGCGTCGTCCTCCGAGCGGAGCGCGAGGGTCAGCAGCTCCAGCCGGCGGTCGAGGTCGGTGACGGGACCGCCGAGGTCGGCGATCGAGGCGACGTCGAGGCGATTCTGGGTGAGGGTGCCGGTCTTGTCGGTGACGACGAGGTCGACCGCGCCGAGCACCTCCTCGGCGTTCAGCCGGCGGACGAGCACGTTCCGCTTGAGGAGCCGATAGGCGCCGAGCCCGAGGATCACCGCGAGAAGGACCGGCGGCTCCTCCGGGATCGCGGCGATCGCCGCCGAGATGCCGGCCAGCAGGTTCTCGCCGGCCGGGTTGCCCCGGGCGAAGCCCAGCCCCGTGACGATGGCGATCAGCCCGACCGCCACGACGAGCAGGATCCGCACCAGTCGGTCGAGCTCGCGCTGGAGCGGTGAGCGGCGGCGCTCGCTCCCGCGCAGTCCGCCGGCGATCCGTCCGACCTCGGTCGACGCGCCGATGGCGACCACGACTCCCTCGCCGCGTCCCGCGACGACGCTCGTGCCCGAGTACGCCACCGCGCGCCGATCGGCGAGGTCGGCGTCGGCCGGGTCCGGCTCCACCCGGGCCGGCTCCGGCACCGACTCGCCCGTGAGGACGCTGCGGTCCAGGACGAGGCGTTCTGCCCTCGCCACCCGGAGGTCGGCCGGCACGACGTCGCCGACGCGCAGCAGCACGACATCGCCGGGCACGAGCTCGGCGGCCGGGAGGTCCACGACCACCGCGTCACGGCGGACGTTGGCGTGCGGCGCGGACGCGTCCCGCAGCGCCTCGAGCGCACGCTCGCCGCGGTACTCCGTCACGACGTCGGCGACGACGATCGGGAGCAGGCCGGCCAGGATCAGGAGCCCGTCCCGGACCTCGCCGAGGAGGACCGCCCCGAGCCCCGCGACCGCCAGCAGGATGATGAACGGCTCGGTCGCGGCCTCCAGGACCATCCGCCAGACGCGCGGACGCTTCTCCGCCTCGATCGCGTTGGGCCCGCTCCGGGCCGCGCGCTCGGCGGCTTCATCGGTCGTCAACCCGCGGGCGATGTCCACATCGAGCTCGGACGCGACGTCCTCCGCCGGACGGGCGAACGCATCCTGTCCCGGCGGTACGGGCGTCGCGGGGCCGGACACCAGACTGGGGTTGGAAGCGGTCATCGGACCAGCCTACGGTCGCATGCGCCACGGCCGCGCCCCACAGTGCCGATTGGACCGAAGGCCCGGGACCGTCGGTCGACCGGCCGGGCGGACGGGAGCCCGGTGCTAGACTCGTCCCACAATCGAAGATCGCCTCCGGGGAGCGCGAACGCGCTGAGAGTGTGGCTCGACCACAGACCCGCCGAACCTGATCTGGCTCATACCAGCGAAGGAAGCAGGCCCATGCGACTCGACGCCGTCCCGGCACCCCGGGGCGGCATCGCCGTTCCACGACCAGAAACGAGTCGCATGAAGCATCTGGCACCAACCGTCCTGATCGCCGTCGCGCTGCTTGGAGGCTGCGCGCCGGCTGGAACCACGCCGGCTGTCCCCTCGGCCGCCTGCGGGTCGGCGTCGCTCGCTTCGCGGCCACCCTGCGCGGCGTCCGCGACCGAGCCGGCGCGGACATCGAGTGGGACTTCGTCCGGCTCCGGCCCGATCGGATCGGCCGCGGCGACGCCGTTCGCCGGTGCGCCGACCACCGTCCGCCTCGCCCTCGACTGGACGCCGAACACGGATCACACCGGGTTCTTCGTCGCTCGGCACGAGGGCTGGTACCGCGACGCCGGGATCGACCTTGAGGTCCTGCCATACGCCACTGCCACGCCGGAGACGCTGCTGGCTGCGCACCAGGCCGAGTGCGGGATCAGCTTCCAGGACTCCCTGACGTTCGCCGTCGCCGCCGGCGCCGACATCGTGAGCGTTGCGGCGATCCTCCAGAAGACCGCGTCGGCGATCGGGGTCCTTGCCGGCGGTCCGATCCAGCGGCCGCGGGACCTCGATGGCAAGACGTACGCGGGCTTCGGCTACCCGAACGAGGTGCCGACCCTCAAGGCCGTCATCCAGGCGGACGGTGGAACGGGCGACTTCACGGTCGCGACGCTCGACGCGGCGGCGTACGAGGCGCTGTACAGCAAGAAGGCCGACTTCACGATCCCGTTCACGGCGTGGGAGGGGGTCGAGGCGACCCAGCGACAGATCGACCTGCGCTACTTCCAGTTCAGCGACTACGGGTTCCCGGAGTTCTACCAGGTCGTCCTGGCGTGCGACCGCCAGTGGCTGGAGAAGGATCCGGATGCCGCGAAGCGGTTCGTCGGGGCGACCGTCCGCGGGCTGCAGTTCTCGAACGACCACCCGGACGAGGCGGCGGCGATGCTCGTCGCGGAGAACGCGGGCGCCTTTGACGCCAACCCGGACCTGCCGAAGGCGAGCCAGGAGTTCCTCGCGGCCGGCGGCTATCTCGTCGACGCGAACGGGGTCGCGGGCACCCAGACGCTGGAGCGCTGGACGGGTTACTCGAAGTTCCTGTTCGACCAGAAGCTGCTGACCGATGCGAGCGGGAAACCGCTTGGGACCGCGCCCGACTACGCCGGGCTCTTCACGAACGACTTCCTGC
This sequence comes from uncultured Chloroflexia bacterium, assembly GCA_963817095.1. Lineage (GTDB taxonomy): Bacteria > Chloroflexota > Limnocylindria > Limnocylindrales > CSP1-4 > CF-46. The sequence continues at coordinate 428,466 of CAWFND010000008.1, read as the reverse complement.
CGTGACCGATGCCGCGCCGGCGGAACGGGCGGCGGTCGCCGGTGCTCGGCGACGGCGTCTCGGTCCGCCGCTGGCGCTGATCGCGATCCTCCTCGTCGCCTGGGAGCTCTACGCGCGAACGTCCGGCGTCAGCCCGTTCGTCCTGCCGGCCCCGAGCCAGGTCCTCGTCGCGTTGTGGGAGTTCCGCGACCAGGCGATCCGCCACCTCGTGCCCACGGTCACCGAGACGCTGGTCGGGTTCGGGATCTCGATCCTGGCGGCGACGTTCGTGGCCGTCGCCCTCGACCGGATCGGCTGGGTGCGAACCGCCGTCGAGCCGCTCCTCGTCGGGTCGCAGACGATCCCGATCGTCGCGATCGCCCCGCTCATCGTCGTCTGGTTCGGGTTCGGGCTGCTGCCCAAGGTCCTCGTCGTCGTTCTGGTGACGTTCTTCCCGATCACGATCGCACTCCTCGACGGCTTCGCGTCCACGCCGTCCGACGCCACCGATCTCCTCCGATCGTTCGGGGCGTCGACGAGCCAGGTGTTCCGGAAGCTTCGCTGGCCGTCGGGCCTGCCGGGCTTCTTCACGGGTCTCCGGATCTCCGCCAGCTACGCGGTCGTTGCCGCGGTCATCGCGGAGTACGTCGGCGCCACCGAGGGCCTCGGGATCTGGATGCAGCTGAGCCAGCGGTCGTTCCGGACGGACCTCGTCTTCGCGGCGATCGTCCTGACCGCCGCCCTCAGCATCGTCCTCTACGGGCTCGTCGCGGTGGCGGAGCGGATCGTCATCCCGTGGTCCGCCGCGTCCCGCGGGGCGCGCCAGTCGGAACGGGCTTCCGGACCGGCGTAACGTAGGCGGACATTCCCGAACGATCGACCGCGCGCGGGCCGGGAGCGCCGGCGCGCAGAGGAGGCATCCCGATGACGGACACGCTCGAGCGGGTCAAGACGTACCAGCAGTTCATCGGCGGCGAGTTCGTCGATTCGGCATCCGGCGAGACCCTCGACGTGATCAACCCGGCGAACGACCAGGTGATCGCCAAGGTCCCCAAGAGCGCCGCCGAGGATGTCGATCGGGCTGCCGACGCCGCCGAGAAGGCCTTCCCCGCGTGGGGTCACGCGACCCCGGCCGAACGGTCCGGCGCGCTGCTGAAGCTCGCCGACGCGATCGAGGCGCGGGCCGACGAGATCGGCCGGCTCGAGAGCCGGAACGCCGGCAAGCCGGTCACGATCGCGATCGAGGAGATCCCGGTCGTCGTCGACAATCTCCGGTTCTTCGCCGGCGCGGCGCGGGTGATGGAAGGCAAGGCCGTCAACGAGTACATGGCCGGCCACACCTCGATGATCCGCCGCGAGCCGGTCGGGGTCGTCGCGTCGATCGCGCCGTGGAACTACCCGATCATGATGGCCGGCTGGAAGATCGGGCCGGCCCTGGCAGCCGGCAACACCGTGGTCCTGAAGCCGTCCGCACGGACGCCCCTGACCGCCCTCGTCCTCGCCGAGATCGCCGCCGACATCCTGCCCCCGGGCGTGCTCAACGTGATCACGGGAACGGGCGCGGGGATCGGCGATGCGCTGGTCGGCCATCCGAAGATCGGGATGGTGTCCGTCACCGGCGACACCGACACCGGCAAGCACATCGCCAAGGTCGCCGCGGACCGCGTCAAGCGGCTCCACCTGGAGCTCGGCGGCAAGGCGCCGGTCATCATCTTCGACGACGCCGATGCCGCGAGCGTCGCCGAGCAGATCAAGCTGTGGGGCTACTGGAACAGCGGCCAGGACTGCACCGCGGCGACCCGGGTGATCGCCGGGCCGAAGATCTACGACAGCTTCGTCTCGGAGCTGACCGACCAGGTGAAGTCGATCCGCTGGGGCGATCCGGCCGAGGCCGACGACCTGGAGATGGGCTCGTTGATCGCCCAGGCCCAGGCCGACAAGGTCGAGGGAATGGTCGACCGGGCCCGCGCCGGATCGGAGATCACGACGGGCGGCGTCCGCCCGAGCCGGCCGGGCGCCTTCTATGAGCCGACGGTCATCGCCGGCCCCGACCAGAAGTCGGAGATCGTCCAGGACGAGGTCTTCGGCCCCGTCGTCACGATCCAGCGATTCACGGACGAGGACCAGGCGATCGCCTGGGCCAACGACGTCCGGTTCGGCCTGGCGGCGTCCGTCTGGACGCAGGACGCCGGTCGCGGCATGCGCGTCGCGAAGGCGATCCAGTTCGGGACGGTCTGGATCAACGACCACTTCATGCTCGTGTCCGAGATGCCCCACGGCGGGTTCAAGGAGTCGGGATACGGCAAGGACCAGTCGATGTACGCGATCGAGGACTACACGGTCGTCAAGCACGTGATGCTGAAGATCTGAGGGCAGAATCCTCAGGCGGCCATCGCCGCCAGCGTGTCCCGGATGGCGCCGAGAGCCGAGATCGTCTCGAGGTCCCACGGAGAGCGGAAGACCAGGATCGGGTGGCGGATGCCGGCCGCGGCATAGCCCGCCAGCGCCGCCGCGACCCGCTCGACCGGCCCGCCCACGAGCAGGCGGCCCTCGCCCTCTCTGGGATGGTGAGTCGCGACATACGTCGCCCAGACGCGATCGGCCTCGGCGGCCGTGGAGCGGACGACGACGTTGAGATTGACGGTCCGCTCGATCTCGTCGGGGTCGCGCCCGATCGCCCGGCAGCGGTCGCGCAGGATCGCGTCGCTCGCGGCGATGCTCGTCGGCGAGCCGTAGGCGTTCCACAGGTCGGCGTGGCTCGCGATGAGGGGAAGCGTCTTCGTCGGTCCGGAGCCGCCGATCAGGATCGGGATCCGCGGCTGGAGCGGACGCGGAGTCGCGAGCGCATCCGTGAACGTGTAGAAGCGGCCCGCGGCCGTCACCCGTTCGCCGTCGAGGAGGCGCCGGACGAGCGGCACGGCCTCGGCCAGCCGGTCGAGCCGCTCCCCGAAGCCGGTCCCGAAGTCGATCCCGAACGCGCGGTGCTCGTCCTCGAACCAGCCGCCGCCGAGCCCGAGGATCGACCGCCCGCCGCTGATGTGGTCCACGGTGACCGCGAGCTTGGCAGTGAGCCCGGGGTTGCGGAGCGTGTTCGCCGCGACGAGCAGGCCGACCCGCGCGCGCGTCGTGACGGCGGCGACCGCGGCAAGGGTCGACCAGCCTTCGAGCTTGCCGTCGTCCGGATCGCCCTCGTCGGCAAGCAGGTGATCATCGATCCAGAGGTCGTCGGCACCGGCCGTCTCGGCGGCGACGACCGCGTCCCGGAGCGACGGCCAGTCCGTCCGCTGGACCCAGAACGCCGCACCGATCCGGACGGGGTGACGAGCGCCGGCGGGCGCGGCCGCGGTGGGCTCCGGATCGGGCATCGGCCGATGGTACGCTCGGAGGGATGGACGCCGAGCATCCCGTCGGACTCGCGGCCGAGGCGCGTGCCGCCGTCCTCGAGTGGTACGACGCCAACGGGCGGTCCCTCGCCTTCCGCTCGAGCCGGGACCCCTACGCGATCCTCGTGTCCGAGGTCATGGCGCAGCAGACGCAGATCGGCCGCGTCGTCGAGGCGTGGGAGCGGTTCCTTGCCCGCTTCCCGACGGTCGAGGCGCTCGCGGCGTCGTCACCGGCGGACGTGCTCCGTGCCTGGCAGGGCATGGGCTACGACCGCCGCGCGCTGAACCTCCGGCGCGCGGCGCAGATGATCCGAGACGAGCACGCTGGTCGCGTGCCCGACGACATCGCCGCTCTCGAGCGACTGCCGGGCGTCGGGCCCTATACCGCGCGAGCCGTGGCGTCGATCGCGTTCTGGCAGCCGGTCGGCGCCGTCGACACGAACGTCCGACGGGTTCTCGGGCGAGCCCTGACGGGCAAGGACGCGCCGTCGCCCCGCCAGGCGTGGACCCAGGCCGCGGCCGACGCGTCGGTCGATCGCGAACGACCGGGCGACTGGACCCATGCCGTGATGGATCTGGGAGCGACGGTGTGTCGGCCGAGCCGGCCGCTCTGCACGGAGTGCCCGCTCAGTCCCTGGTGCCGCTGGGCGCGCGTCGACGCTGACCGTGTCGACGGTGCGACGAGCGGGCGAACGTCGACCGTGCCCGCCCCGGCGTTCACCTCGACGACCCGCTGGCTCCGGGGCCGGATCGTGGACCGCCTGCGCGCCGCGGACGACGGTGCGTGGACCGCGATCGACGAGCCGATCGGCGACCACGACGCGGGGGCGGTGGCCCGGGCCATCCACGCCCTTGCGCGCGACGGGCTCGTCGAGATCGACGCCACCGACGATCGACGGGTTCGGCTCGCCACCGCCTGATCGATCCGCGCCGCCCGACATCCGCGATACGCTTCGGCCGTGATGCCCACCGTCCCCCGAGCGCGACCCGCGTCCGACCCGTCGCAGGTGCCGCTGCCCGCAGACGATCCCGAGCTGTTCGAGCTCGACCTGCGCGGATTGCGAAGCCGCTGGGCCGCGGCAGCCGCCCGTCCACCGATCGGCGCGGCCGCGATGACCGGAGCCGATCGCCGCGCGCAGGCCGTCGGGATCCCGGGGGAGCGGCTGATGGAGCAGGCCGGCGCCGCCGTCGCAGCAGCCGCTCATGCGCTCGCGGTCGACACGGACCGCTGGGGTCACGGGCCGATCGTCATCCTCTGCGGTCCCGGCAACAACGGCGGCGACGGTCTCGTGGCGGCCCGACGGCTCGCCGCGGCCGGAGCGGAGGTGATCGTCGCCTTGATCGCGCCGGATGCCCGGCCGTCGACGCCGGACGCCGCCCGGAACTGGGACCGGATCGTCCGTGACGAGCGGATCACGATCGTCCACGCCCCGGTCGCCCGGGACGTCCAGTCGCTCGCCCACGGGATCGAGAAGGCGTCGATCATCGTCGACGCGCTCCTCGGCACCGGTGTCGACGGCCTGCTCCGCGAGCCGATCCGGTCGGCGGTGGAGCTCGTCAACCGAGCCCGCGGGTCGATGGTCCCGGTCCTGGCGGTCGACACCCCCACGGCGGTCGACCTGACCTCCGGCGACCCGTCGGACCCGGCCGTCCGCGCGGACCTGACGATCACCTTCCACCGTCCGAAGACGGGGTTGCTCACCCGGAACGGCAAGGCGTTGGCGGGTCGCGTCCTGGTCGCGCCGATCGGGATCCCGCTCGAGGCCGACCGTGGCTGACGGCGACGGCCGGCCGGACGGCGCCACCGCCGCGGGCCGCACGCCCGGGCTCCGCGAGGCGCTCGTCATCGGCGGCCTGACCGTCCTCGTCGTTCTGGCGGCCGCCGTCATCACCTTCCTCCTGCCGCCCGTCGTGGGGGACGTCGTCTTCCGGACTCCTCTCCTGATCCTGATCCTCATCGTGGGCACGGCCGGGGTCCTCTGGCGGATCACGCGACCCGGGCCCGGGCCCGGCAGCGGCGCTCGATGACGGCGGCGCCGCTCGAGCAGCGCCGGCGCGATCTGGCAGCCCTGGCCGACGGCCCGCTCGATGTCCTCGTCATCGGCGGCGGGATCGTCGGCTGCGGGTCCGCCCTCGACGCGGCCACGCGCGGGTTGCGTGTCGGCCTCGTGGAGCGCGACGACATCGCAAGTGGCACGTCGTCGCGATCGTCACGGCTGATCCACGGCGGGCTCCGCTACCTGGAGCAGTACCGGTTCGGCCTCGTCCGCGAGGCGCTCCGGGAGCGGTCGCGAGTCCTCCACCTCGCGCCGCACCTTGTCACGATCCAGCCGCTTCTGTTCCCGCTCTTCGGCTGGCCGGTCGCGACGCGGGTCTTCTACCAGACGGGAATGACGCTGTATGACGTGCTCGGCGCGCGGCTTGACGGCGGCTGGCACCGACACCTGTCGGTCGACGAGGTCCTCGCCCATGCCCCACGGATGCGCCGGGAACGGCTCCGCGGCGGCCTGATGTTCCACGACGGCATGGAGGACGACGCGCGGTACACGCTGGCCGTCGCCCGGAGCGCGCAGGCGGACGGTGCCACCGTCGTCACGCGCGCGCACGTGGACGGGCTCATGGAGGACGGCGGTCGGGTTGTCGGCGCCCGGGTCCGCGATGTCCTCGGCGATGCCGAGGTCGAGGTCCGGGCACGCGCGGTCATCGACGCGACGGGCGTCTGGGGCGCCGATCCCGCGTCGCCGCTGTCCGGCGGCACGCGGCTGCTCCCCTCGCGGGGCGCGCACCTCGTGGTCGCCCGCGACCGCATCCCGAGCGACGTCGGCCTGACGATCCGTGTCCCGGGCAAGGTCGTGTTCCTGGTGCCGTGGCCCCATTACTGGTTGATCGGCACGACCGACGCGCCGTACGACGGCCCGATCGACCGCCCGACCGCGGGCCACGAGGAGGTGGACGAGCTGCTCGAGGCGGTGAACCGGGTCCTCGACGTCGACCTGACGCGGTCGGACGTCGTGGGCACCTACGCTGGTCTTCGCCCGCTGATCGCGCCGTCCGGTGCCGAGGCGTCGACGATCAAGGCGTCGCGTGAGCATCGAGTCGTCGTCGAGCGGAACGGCCTGGTCCGGGTGAGCGGCGGCAAATACACGACGTACCGGGCGATGGCGGAGCAGACCGTCGATGCCGCGCTCGGCGTTCTCCTCGAGCGCCCCGCGAAACGGCCAAGCGGGACCGTCGATCGCCGGCTCGTCGGCGCCGCGGACCGGCCGGACCTCGATCGTCTCGCGGCCCACCTGGCCGCGAGCTCGGGCCTGGATCGCGCGACCGTCGATCGCCTCGTCGCGCGGCACGGCACCGAGGCACCCGACGTCCTTGAGCTCGGCCGGGAGTGCGACCTGCTCGGACCGATCGCCGCCGGCGAGGAGCTCATCGAGGCGGAGATCGCGTGGGGGGCGCGTCGCGAGCTCGCGCTGTCGATCGACGATGTGCTCGCGCGCCGGACCCGACTCGTCCAGGAGCTGCCGGATCGAGGCGAGGCCATCGCGCCACGCGTCGCGGCGATCCTCGGCACCGAGCTCGGCTGGGACGCGGACCGCCAGTCGACGGAGGTCGTGTCGTACCTGGAGCAGGCACGGCGCGAGTTCGCGGTCGCCTGATGGCCGCGGCGGATCTCGTGCTCGCCCTCGACGAGGGCACGACGAGCGCCCGCTCGATCGTCTTCGACCGCGACGCGACGATCGTCGCGATGGCGCAGCGCGAGTTCGAGCAGCGCTTCCCATGGCCGGGTGACGTCCGCCACGATCCGGAAGCGATCTGGGTTGCCCAGCTCGCGACGGCCCGCGAGGCGATCGCAGCCGCAGGCGGAGTGGAGCGGATCGCCGCGATCGGGGTCACGAACCAGCGCGAGACGGCCGTCGTCTGGGACCGCGCCACGGGTCGGTCCGTCGCCGATGCGATCGTCTGGCAGAGCCGGGTCACCGCGCGGTTCTGCGAGACGCTCCGGGCTGCCGGCCACGAGACGCTTGTCCGAGAGCGGACGGGTTTGCCCATTGACGCTTACTTCAGCGGCCCGAAGATTCGCCAGATCCTGCTCGAAGATGCGTCGCTCCGGCCGCGAGCCGTGCGCGGCGAGCTGGCCGCCGGGACGGTGGAATCGTTCCTGATCTCGCGACTGACCGGCGGCAGGGTCCACGTGTCCGACGTCTCGAATGCCTCCCGCACGCTCCTCCTGGACATCCGCAGCGCCGAATGGGACGACGACCTGTGCGAGCTGATGGAGGTCCCGCGCGCGCTGCTGCCCGAGGTCCGCAGCTCGTCGGAGCTCTACGGCGAGACCGACCCCGGGCTGTTCGGCCGGCCGATCCCGATCGCGGGCGCTGCCGGCGACCAGCAGGCTGCGACGTTCGGTCAGGCCTGCTTCGATCCGGGCGAGGCGAAGGTCACGCTCGGGACCGGCGCGTTCCTCCTCGTCAACACGGGTGACACCGTGGTCCGTTCGGCGCACGGTCTCCTGTCTACGATCGCGTGGCGGCTCGGCCCCGACGCGCCGATCGTCCACGCCCTCGAGGGCTCCGTCTTCGTCACGGGCGCGGCGGTCCAATGGCTGCGCGACGGGCTGGGGCTGTTCGCGACGTCCGCGGAGGTGGAGACACTCGCCGGTTCCGTCCCGGACAGCGGCGGCGTGGTCGTCGTCCCGGCCTTCGTCGGGCTGGGTGCGCCCTACTGGGATCCGGATGCGCGCGGCGCGATCCTGGGCCTCACCCGAGGCAGCGCCGGCGCCCAGATCGCCAGGGCGACGCTGGAGTCGATCGCGTTCCAGGTCCGCGACGTCGTCGAGGCAATGGACGCCGACCTCGGGAGCCGGCTGACCGAGCTGCGAATCGACGGCGGCGGCGCCGGCGACCTCGTCTGTGCGATGGTCGCCGACCAGGTCGATCGGCCGGTCGACCGACCCGTCGTGCGCGAGACGACAGCGTTCGGCGCGGCGGCACTGGCCGGTCTCGCGGTGGGCGTCTGGCGGGATCCGGGCGAGATCGCGGCCGTCCGACGGTCGGAGCGACGGTTCGAGCCGAGCGTCTCCGACGGGCGCCGGGACGCCGGCTACCGCGCCTGGAAGCGCGGCGTCGAGCGTGCCCGAGGCTGGGCCTCCGAGCCCTGATCGCGCACGCGACGGCGTGATCGGGCCAGATCGACGAAAATACCTCTGTACAAGTCCGTCGCCGGTCGTCTAGACTCCCGCGCGGAAGCGCCGTGGAAGCGTCCACGGCAAGAACAGACGTAGCTCAACGACGACTCGGACTCCTCTCACGGCTGACGCGAGAAAACCCGGAGGGATCGCGCGGCTACCGAGAGGAGTTTTCGTTTCGTGTACAACGACAAGAACCTGACCTGCGCTGACTGCAGCCAGGAGTTCGTGTTCACCGCAAGTGAGCAGGATTTCTACGCTCAGCGTGGGTTCACCGAGCCGCGACGTTGCCCGTCGTGCCGCGCCAGCCGGAAGGCTGCGCGGAACGCGAGCGGCGGTGGCGGCAGCAGCAGCTACGGCAGCTACGGCGCCGGCGGCGGCTATTCGGCCGGCGGCAGCAGCGGCGGCGGCTATAGCGACGGTGGGAGCAGCTACGGTGGCGGCGGTGGTGGTGGCGGTGGCTACCGTGACCGCGGGCCGCGCGAGATGTTCAGCGCCACCTGCTCCAGCTGTGGCCGCGAGGCCCAGGTCCCCTTCCGCCCGACCAGCGGCAAGCCCGTCTACTGCTCTGACTGCTTCCGCAGCCAGCGCGGCGGGAGCGCCTACTAAACCCATCCTCTCGGTGCGGGCCTGCCCAGGGTCCGCCGAACCAGCCGCGATTCAGACCCGGGTTGTCAGCCGACCCGGGTCTTTCCATTCCGCGGCAGGAATCTCGGCTGTCGCGCCAGGGCGCCGATGGCTGCGTTGCCGGCTGCGCTCCTCGCTCACGCACCCTCAGGTGCGCTCGCTCCGGTGCTCGGCCGCGCCTTCGCCTGACCGCCCGGGCGCGACGAACGCAGTCGAGCTCTGGCGCTTGGCCCGGCTCCTCGCCGGCGCGCGGCTCCTCGCCGGTGCCTGGTTCATCGTCGCCGTCCAGCTCCTCGTCGCCGGCCTGGAATTGTGTAATGACGCCCGTGCTTGCACTGTGCGGCCCGATCGCCTCATCGGGACCGGGATCGGACGAGAATTTGCCGCCAGCGGCTAACGAACGCGCGCGCCGCTCGTTTCGACGCGCTGTGGGCGGGTAGTGCAACCCAGGGCGTCATTACGCAAGGTTCCGGCCGGGGGGCCGTGCGCCAGACGCGATCTCCGAACGGCCGGTGCCGGCGCGCACCCTCCGCCGCACGGAGTACGGGCGCAACCGGGACGACTGTCGGGGATGACGAATTGGCTCGGCCCGGTGACGATTCCCGGGCACTGGAGGGTCCCGTCATCGGTCGTCTGCCGATCCTCGCTGCCGTCGCACTGATCGTTGCCGTCACCGCTGTGGCGCCATCGGCCGAACCGGTCCACGCGGCCGGTTCGCTTCCCGCGTCGCCGCCGACGTGGCCATCCGACCGGCTGGAGCTCGGTCTGGCCGACGCGCCGGGCGGTGCCGCCGCACTGCATGGGTCGGCCCCATTCAAGTTCCGCTACCAGTACCTCGCGGGCGGCGTGAACACGGGCAATGGCTGGTCCACCTGGAACCCGAACGGCCAGTTCGTGAGCTTGTACACCCAGGACTCCGTCGACCACGGGTTCGTCCCGGTCTTCCCGTACTACATGCTCCTCCAGTCGACTCCCGCCACGGGTGCCGACGAGAAGGCGAAGGACCTGTCGAACCTGGCCAACCCGTCGACGATGGCGGCCTGGTACGCCGACATGCGGCTGTTCTTCCAGCGGGCTGCGGGGTCGGCGACGGTCATCCTCCATGTCGAGCCGGACCTGTGGGGGTACATCGAGCAGGCCACCGGCACGAACGACGACGCCACGCAGATCCCGGCATCGGTGGCGAGCTCGGGCGACGCAGCCCTCGCGGGTCTCCCGAACACGGCAGCCGGATTCGCCCGAGCGATCGTCCGGCTGCGCGACCAGCTCGCGCCGAATGTCCTGCTCGCCTATCACTTGTCCGTGTGGGGCACGAACTGGGACATCGCGTACTCCAACAGCCCCGACGCGCAGGTCGACGCCCTGGCGAGTCGGGCCGGCGCGTTCTACCGGTCGCTCGGCGCGTCATTCGACCTGACGTTCACCGACATCGCGGACCGGGACGCGTCGTTCAAGCGGCTCATCTACGGCGACGGCGGTGCGTCGGCCTGGGATGACGCCGACTTCGTCCGCTACGCCCGGTTCATCGCCGGCTATGTCGCGGTCACGGGGCACCGTGTAGTCGTCTGGCAGATCCCTCTCGGCAACACGAAGATGCGGGCGATGAACGACACCTGGGGTCATTACCAGGACAATCGGGCCGAGTGGTTCCTCGAGGACCCGGGTGGCACGCATCTCGCCATGTGGCGCGATGCAGGCGTGATCGCCCTTCTGTTCGGAGGCGGTGCCGACGGGACGACCTGCGCCTGCGATGCCCAGAACGACGGCGTCACGAACCCTGCGCCGATCAACGGCAACGCCAGGACATCCCTGTCGGCCGACGACGACGGCGGGTACTTCCGGGAGCGGGCGGCTGCCTACTACGCATCGGGCGGACTGGGCCTCGGGGCGGGGAGCCCACCGCCGGTCATCCCGCCGCCGGTCGTCCCCCCACCATCGAGCCCGCCACCGCCGGTCCCCACGACCTGGACGCGAAGCGCGACGGCGAGCCCGAGCGTGATCGCCCGGCGACACACGGAGACGATCACGGTCAGCGCGCGCGCCTCGAAGGTGACGACGGCGCGCGTCCTGGTCTGGATCTACGACCCGAAGGGAACGATCGTGTTCCGCAAGGCGTACGAGAACGTCTCGTTCAAGGCCGCGGTGACGCGGACGTTCAAGACGACCTTCTACGTCAGCTCGACCCGTGCGCTCGGCACCTACTCGGTGCGGGTCAGGATCTATGCGGCCGGCACCACGAAGCTCCTGTCCGACCGAGTGGGCGCCGACACATTCCGGGTGAAAGCCTGACGCTGGGTGTCGGCCCCGAGCGCGGCCGGTCCGGGCACGGTCAGTGGGCATCGCTCCCGCCGGACCGGCCGCTGAGCATCCCCAGGTCGAACTTCCGCTCGGTGCCGTGCAGCAGCCGATCGATGTTGTCGGCGTGGGCGACCCAGATCAGGGCGGGCCCGATGATCGCGTAGACGAGGTAGCCCGGCGGCACGGCGCCGTCCGCCACGGCCCAGATGACGAGCATCGCGGGGAACAGGGCCGCCGATCCGAGCAGCGACCCCAGCGACACGTAGCGCGTGATCAGGATCGCTCCGATGAACACCGGCGCGGCCAGCAGCACGGCCACGGGCTGGATGACGAGCATCGTCCCGACGCCGGTGCCGACGCCCCGGCCGCCCCGGAACCCCACGAACACCGACCAGATCGCGCCGGCCACGGCCGCGAGCCCGCACAGCACCTCGACCGCCGCCGAGCCCGACGACGTAGCGCGCGACGAGCACGGGCACGGCGCCCTTGAGCAGGTCACCCGACAACGACGACCGCCGCGCGCTTCCGGCCCAGCGCCCGCAGCGCGTTGGTGCCGCCGGTCCGTCCGGACCCGACCGTGCGCGGATCGACGCCGCCGGTGAGCCTGGCGACGAGGACGCCCATCGGGATCGATCCGCACAGGTAGGCGCCGACGATGAGGGCGAGGTCGAGGAGCAGCGTCGGCAGGTCCATGTCGCTCCGCGGGGCCGTCCCTGGATCGAGAGGCCGCGAGTCTAGCACCGGCCCGGAGGCGTCCCCCAAGCATCCGCAGCGACCCGCCGACGGGGCCACGCGACCAGGGCGTCGGTTGCGGGCTTCCGAACCCCCCGCGTACCATCCGAACCGATGATCCACCTGCCCAGCCGGCCGGCGACCGTGCCCGGGACCGCGGCTTCCGAGGCGTCCTGACCCATGGCCGTCGGCTCGTCCAACGACTTCGATCTCGTCGTCCTCGGCGCGGGCACCGGCGGCTATACCGCGGCCTTCCGGGCCGCCCAGCTCGGCCTGCAGGTCGCGCTCGTCGACGAGGACAAGATCGGCGGCACCTGCCTCCATCGCGGCTGCATCCCGACGAAGGCGCTGCTCGAGTCCGCCGGGTTCGTCGAGCAGCCCGCCACGCGAAGGAATTCGGCATCGTCCTGGCCGGAGAGCCCGGCGATCGACTACGTCCAGATGGCCGCCCGCGAGGACCAGGTCGTCAAGCGGATGTGGACCGGCCTGAAGACGCTCGATCGACAAGAACAAGGTCACGCTGGATCGCCGGGCCGCGGACGGCTCGATGGCCCGAACAGGATCCGGGTCAGCCAGCCGGGCGAGGACGGCACGCCGGGCAAGGGCGGCGAACGGATCCTCCAGGCGACCGACGTCATCCTCGCGACCGGCAGCCGCGTGAAGAGCCTGCCGGGCCTGACCCCGGACGGCGAGCCGGATCATCACGAGCGACGACGTCCTGGCCGCGACGAGCATCCCCAAGGACATCGTGATCGTCGGTGCCGGCGCCGTCGGCGGCGAGTTCGCGTCGATGTACCACGACCTCGGCACGAAGGTGACGCTGCTCGAATACCTGCCGCCAGGTCGTCCCGCTCGAGGATCGCGAGGTCAGCCAGGCGCTGGAGCGCAGCTTCAGTCGGCGCGGGATCACGGTGATGACGAACGCCCGCTTCGACGCAACGAAGGTCGATATCGACCAAGGACGGCATCTGCCTCGTCGTCGGGCCGGAGGGCAAGGAGCCCCAGGAGCTCCGCGCCGAGCAGCTGCTCGTCGCCACGGGCCGGGCCCCGAACATCGAGGACATCGGACTCGAGACGACGAAGGTCGAGACCGATCGGGGCTTCATCAAGGTCGACGGCCGGATGCGGACGAGCGAGCCGCACGTCTACGCGATCGGCGACGTCGTCGGCGGGCTGATGCTCGCCCATACGGCCGGCCACGAGGGCATCGTCGCCGCCCACACGATCGCCGGCGAGAAGGACGTCCACCAGATCGACTACGTGAAGCAGCCGCGTGCGACGTATTGCCGGCCGGAGATCGCATCGGTCGGGCTGACCCAGCAGCAGTGCGAGGAGCGCGGCCTGCCGATCAAGGTCGGCAAGGTCCCGTTCCAGGCGATCGCCAAGGCGGTCATCTACGGCGAGTACGAGGGCTTCGCGAAGGTCATCGCGAACAAGGAGACCAACGAGACGCTCGGCATCCACCTCATCGGCCCGCACGCGACGGACCTGATCGCCGAGGCATCGGTCGCCTTCGAGCTCGAGGCGGTCCCGTGGGAGATCGGCGGCTCGACCCATGCGCACCCGACGTTGTCGGAGGTCATGGGCGAGGCGGCCCTCGCCGTCGACGGACGGTCGATCAACTTCTGATGGCCGTCACCGAGCGGAAGGCGGCGGCGACCCTCGGCTCGGACCTCGGCCTGTCGGCCGACGACCTCCTCGAGATGTACCGGCTCGTCGCGCTGGCGCGCGCGGTCGACGAGCGGATGTGGATCCTCAACCGCGCCGGCCGGATCCCGTTCGTGATCAGCGGCCAGGGCCACGAGGGGGCGCAGGTCGGGATCGCGTGGGCGCTCGAGAAGGGCAAGGACTGGATCGCGCCCGTTCTACCGCTCGATCGCGACCTGCCTGACCTTCGGCATGAGCGCGCGCGACATCATGACCGCCCAGTACGCGACCGCAATCGGATCCGTCCTCCGGCGGTCGGCAGATGCCCGGCCACTACGGCTCGCACGAGCACAACCTCGTATCGGTCTCGTCGCCCGTGGCGACCCAGCTGCTCCACGCGGTCGGCCTCGCGCTCGCGGCGAAGATCCGGAAGACCGGCCAGGTCGCGCTCACGGTCGATGGGCGAGGGCTCGAGCAACCAGGGCGACGTCCACGAGGGGCTGAACTTCGCCGGCGATCCACAAGCTGCCGTTCGTCTTCGTCGTCGAGAACAACGGCTACGCGATCTCGCGTGCCGCTGGCCCGCCAGGTCGCGGGCTCGTGCCGTGGCGCATCGGGCCGCCGGCTACGACATGCCTGGCGTGATGGTCGACGGGTCCGACGTTCTCGCCTGCTATGCGGCGGCCCGCGACGCGGTCGCCCGGGCCCGGGCGGGGGAGGGGCCCACCCTGATCGAGGCCAAGGTCACCCGCCTCACCGCGCACCTCTCCGACGACCAGCAGACGAAGTACCGCTCCGAGGAGGAGCTCGCCTCGGAGAAGTCGCTGGACCCGGTGCCGAAGTTCCGGGCCCAGCTCCGCGACGCGGGGATCCTCACGGACGAGGCCGAAGCGCGGATCAAGCGCGGCGATCACCGCGGCCGTCGACGACGCGACCGACTACGCCGAGGCGCAGCCGGACCCGGATGTCTCGACCGCGATGAAGTGGGTCTACGCCGAGGACTGGCCGTCCGAGGCGCCACCGCCCTGGGGCATGGGCGAGGGCGAGGGCAGCCGCTGATGCCGCTCAAGACGTTCATCGAGGCCATCCGCGAGAGGCTCCGCGAGGAGATGGGCCGCGATGAGACCGTGATCGTCCTGGGCGAGGATGTCGGCAAGAAGGGCGGGGTCTTCCTCGCGACCGACGGGCTGTGGGACGAGTTCGGGGACGACCGCGTCATCGACACGCCCCTCACCGAGAGCCAGATCATCGGGACGTCGATCGGGGCCGCGATCGGCGGTCTCCGGCCGGTCGCCGAGATCCAGTTCGCCGACTTCATCCACCCCGCGTTCAACCAGCTCGTGTCCGAAGCGGCCCGGATGCGCTATCGGAGCAACAACGGCTACGGTGCCCCGATGATCGTCCGCGCGCCGTACGGCGGCGGCGTCCACGGCGCGCTGTACCACAGCCAGTCGGTCGAGGCCTTCTTCACCCACGTGCCGGGGCTGAAGGTCGTCATCCCGTCGACCCCGTACGACGCGAAGGGCCTGCTCCGCTCGTCGATCCGCGACGACGACCCGGTCCTGTTCTTCGAGCACAAGAAGATGTACCGGAGCGTCCGCGGCGACGTCCCCGACGGCGAGTACACCGTGCCGCTCGGTCGAGCCCAGGTGACGCATCCGGGCAACCAGGTCACGGTCATCGCGTACGGGCTGATGGCCCATTACGCGCTGGAGGCGGCCGACCGCGTCGCCGACGAGGGGATCAGCGTCGAGGTCGTCGACCTGCGGACGCTCCGCCCGCTCGACAAGGAGACCGTCCTCGACTCGGTCCGGAAGACCGGCAAGTGCCTCGTGGTGTACGAGGACAACCGGTTCGGCGGCTACGGGGCGGAGGTCGCGGCGATCGTCGCCGAGGAGGCGTTCGACTACCTCGACGGTCCGGTGACGCGGATCGCGGGTCCGGACGTGCCGGGCGTGCCCTACAACCACGTCCTCGAGGACTGGTTCATGGTCAACCCGGAGAAGATCGCGGACGGGATCCGCAAGCTTGCCGCCTACTGACGCGGAGCTGACGGCCCTGGAGGCCCGACTGCGGGCCCTCCTCGATCCCTATCGCGACCGGCTCGAACCCGTCGAGGTCTACGGCCAGCCGTTCCTCCGGCGGCCCGGCGCGACCAAGCACCAGTGGTTTGCCGGCGTGAACCAGGGCAAGGGCGTCGTCCGGTTCTCGCTGCTGCCCATGTACCAGCACCCGGAGCTGCTCGAGGGCGTCTCCGCGACGCTCCTGAAGCGCAAGACGGCGGCGTCGCTCTTCACGTTCGCCTCGATCGACGACGCGCAGCTGGCGGAGCTGGCAGCGCTGCTGGAGCGCGCCGCCGCCGCGTACTGGAGCGAGGGGTGACGTCTTGACCGCGCGCGAGGTCGAGGCGGTCCACGATGCGGGAGGCGGCCACCGCCCCTCGGGCTGAGCGCGGCCGCTAGTCGACCGTCGACAGCTCGATCGCGAGCGGCTTGTCGAGGAAGGCCGCCACGCGGTCCACCTCGGCGTCGAGCTCCGGTCGTGCCTCGCGGGTCCACGACGACCAGCGGACGACCTCCACCACGGGTCTCCTGGCACTCCCGGCGAGCTGCCACGTCCCGCCGATGCGGCCGTCGACGACGACGAGCGGCGTCACCCAGCCGGCGGTCCGGTAGACGTCGTCGTGGTGGGCGACCGGCAGGACGGACTCGGTTCGTCGAGGTAGCTCGTTCGTGAACGGGTCGAAGGCGGGCAGGAGGCGAACGCCCCGGAACGGCTCGGTCGCCGCGAGGTCGTCGACGTCCTCCGCCCGAACCCACGTCCGCAGACCGTCGACCTCGACCGGGGCCTTCTCGACGGGCAGCCGATCGAGCGCCTCGGAGATGAGCCCCGCACGGACCACGCCCCACCAGCGGGCGACCATGTCGCGACTCGAACCCGGGAAGCTCACGAGGAACCGCGAGATCATCCGCGCAAGCGCATCGAGCGGCTCGCCGGCATCGGGTCGGTCGGCGAACGCGATCTGCCGGTCGAGCCAGGCAGATGGGTTCACGAAGGTCACGTTGCGACCGTCGGGCGGGCCGAAGATCAGCTCGCCGCGCTGGCCGGCCGGCCCGAGGAACGTGCCCCAGCCGGTCCGGAGCTTGCCGGCGAGCACCGGGTCATCCAGGTGACCGGCGACGGCATCGGCCAGAACCGCCCGCGTCATCGGCTCGTCGGTCAGGGTGTCGCCGACCGCTCGGATCAGGGCCTCGACTTGCGCCTCGGTCATCTCGACCCAGCGGAGCCAGACGTCCTCGCGCCATCGTTCGCGCGTCGCCGCCGCGATGACGAAGTCGGCGAGATCGTCCGGGGTCAGGAGGTGCAGGGTGCCGCGGAACGACCACGCCTTGATGATCGATCGCTCGGCCGCGAGCGCGTCCCGGACGTCGTCGAGGCGGAGGCCTTCGATCCGGGCGTTCGCCTGGAGCTCGGCGGCGCTCGCGACCTGGGCGTGGAACCCGACCATCTCGCCGACGACGTCGACGAGCCGATCCGGCGACGTGCGCACGGCAAGGTGCTGGCGAGCCAGGCGGAAGGCGAGGACGCGCGACCAGTCCGTCGTCAGGGCGGCTGGCGTCACGGCTGTCTTCGACATACCCGAAGGATGCCGAACTGGCTCGACAGCCGGTGTCAGGTTCAGGCGTAGATCCTCGTCGCCACGCTCGGTCCATGCGCCCAGCGCGTCAAACGACGTCCGAGACCCCGATTCCGCCCGTCAACAGCCCCGAAGCCGGCCTTCGGACGTCAATCCATGCGCCGGGCGCGCCAACCGGCGGTCGACCCACCCGCCGGCGGTCGTTTGACGCATCGGGCGCATGAAGGAAGCGCCGCGCGATCAGCCGTAGATCGTCGTCGTGACCGCCCGCGGATCCCGGCTCGGCCAGCGGCCCGCCTCGACCTGATGGAAGAAGTCGTCGAGCAGCTGGTTGAACGCTCCCGGTTCCTCGGTGTTCACCGCGTGCCCCGTATTCGGGACGATCGCCAGCGCGGCGGTCTCGATCGTCTGCTTGAGCAGGATCCCCGGCGCCAGACACGGATGGTCCTCGTCGCCGGTGATGACCAGGTCGGCAGCCGGAGCGCGCGCATCTCGTCCGTGAGGTCCCACAACGAGGGTCGGCGCGCCTGGACGCCACGGAGCGTGTTGGCCGAGCCGACCGCCGAGTGCCCGGCCATCCGGGTCGCGAACTCGTGCCAGCCGCGAGGATCCTTGGCCTGGTGCTGGACGCGGGCCGGCCCGACCGTGTGGCTCGCGGCCGCCGCGGCCATACCCTGAGTCTCGATCGTCTGGGCCAGCCGGAGCGTCTCCTCGACGAACTGGGCATGCTTGCCCGGATCGGCCCCGTAGCCGATCCCGGTCAGGACCAGCGAGCGCGCGCGATCCGGATGGGCGAACCCGAAGTGGAGGGTCGCGAAGGCGCCCATCGACGTGCCGACGATGTGGGCACGCTCGATGCCGAGGTCGTCCATCACGGCCCGGATGTCTTCACGAGCGCGCACCTGCGAGTAGCGCTCGACGTCCTCCACGTGGAGGCGCACCCCATCGTCCGTGGTGATGAACGGCATGACGGGATCATGCGGTCCCGCGCCCGTCACGCCAAGCGGCTTCGCGACGGGGGGTCGCATGATGCGCGACACTGTGGCCGGACACCCACGACCGGCGGGCCCCGATCCGCTGCGCGACCCGGAGGAACATCAGTGGCCAAGGTGACGATGCCCCAGCTCGGCGAAAGCGTGGCCGAGGGGACGATCGGCAAGTGGCTGAAGCAGCCCGGCGACACGGTCGAGAAGTACGAGCCGCTCGTCGAGGTCATCACGGACAAGGTCAACGCCGAGGTCCCGTCGCCGTTCGCCGGGATCCTGCGGGAGATCCTCGTCGAGGAGGGGGCCACCGTCCCGAACAACGCCGAGATCGCGGTCATCGAGACGGCAGAAGAGGGCGCCGCCGGCGGCACCGAGCCGAAGGCCGCGCCATCCGCCGCGCCGTCGGTCCCGGACGCTCCCGCGGCCGCCGCCACCGCGGCAGTCGAGCCACCGGCTCCCTCCCGACCCGCCTTCACCCCCGCCGCTGGCCCGGCCGGATCCGATGAGCGGCCCGAGCGCGCCGCGGCCACTGCGGCCGCGCCGACCCTGACCGCGGTCGGCGCTGAGCCCACCGACGCTCCGGGCAACCCGGACGCCCGGATGACCCCGGCCGTCCGTCGGCTCCTCCGCGAGCATGGCGTGACGGCGGCCCAGATCGTCGGGAGCGGTGGCGGTGGGCGGATCACCCGCGAGGACGTCACGAATTACGTCGAGGCCCAGCGAACGGGCCAGCCCGTCGGCGGCCAGGCCGTCGGTGGCGCGGCTGCGGTTGTCCCGACGAGCACGAATGGCGCGGCTGCCCCGGCGCCCACGACACCGTCGCCGGCCACGAGTGCCCCTGCGCCCGCCGCCACGACGACCGCAGCCGGGCCGGCAGCCGTCGCTCCGGCCGCAACGGCCGCGCCCGGCATCGAGTTCCCGGCCGGCGCGGACGAGGTTCTCGTCCCGACGACCCAGATGCGGAAGGGCATCGCGGCCCAGATGACCCGCGCGCTGCTGGCGCCGCACGCGTACGTCCAGATGGAGGTCGACGTCACGCGGCTCGTCGCCTTCCGTGAGAAGGCGAAGGGCGACTACGCGGCGAAGGAGGGGATCGGGCTCAGCTTCGTCCCGTTCGTCGTCAAGGCCACGGCCGCCGCCCTGAAGCGGAACCCGACGTTCAATGCTCACTGGACCGATGGCGGCCTCATGGCGAAGCGCCGGGTGAACATCGGCGTCGCGGTCGCCGTCGACGACGGATTGATCGTGCCGGTGGTCCGCGACGCGGACCAGCTGTCGATCCACGGCCTGAACGTCGCGATCGCGGACGTCGCCGGCCGGGCCAAGGCGAACAAGCTCCGGGTCGACGACTTCGGTGGCGGCACGTTCACGGTCGACAACACCGGCTATCTCGGTACCAATCTCGTGATGCCGATCCTGAACGTCCCCGAGGTCGGGATCGTCACGATGGAGGCGATCACGAAGCGAGCGGTCGTGGTCGCGACGCCCGACGGCGACGTCATCGCGATCCGGCCGGTCATGAACATGGTCCTCGGCGTCGATCATCGCGCCAACGACGGCGCCGGCGGCGCGGCGCTGCTCCGCGACATCAAGGCGTGGCTCGAGCACGTCGGCCCGGACACCGCGATCTACTAGGTCGAGATGCGGGTCGTCGTCACGGGCGGCGCCGGGCTCGTCGGGCGGGCGATCATCCGGGCGCTCCGGGAGCGCGGCGACGGCGTCGTCGCCCTGGTGCGGGACCCCGGCCGCGCATCATTCCTCGCCGAGACGGGCGCCGAGCTGGCCCAGAGCGACCTGTCCGACGTCGTCGCGCTGACGGAGCAGCTGCGCGGGGCGGACGGCCTGGTCCACGCCGCAGGGAGCTACCGGATCGGCATCCCGAGGTCCGAGCACGGGGCGATGTGGGATGCGAACGTCGGCACGACGACCCGCATCCTCGACGCCGCCGAAGCGGCCGGGACGCCGCGGATCGTCTACATCTCGACCGTCAACGTCTTCGGGAACACTCGGGGTCGGACCGTCGACGAGACGTTCCGACGCGATCTCGCGGACGGCTTCCTGAGCTGGTACGACGAGACGAAGTACGGCGCCCACGAGGTCGCGGAGCAGCGGATCGCCGGCGGTGCCCCGATCGTCATCGTCCAGCCGAGCCAGGTCTACGGTCCGGGCGATCGCACCGGGTTCGGCGAGCAGCTCGAGCTGGCTCACGCGGGCAAGCTCCCGTACCGTGCCGCCGCCGACGTCCGGATCGGCCTCGTCCATGCCGAAGACCTCGCGGCCGGCATCGTCGCCGCGCTCGACCGCGGACGGCCGGGGCAGGCGTACGTCATGAGCGGCCCCGCGACCACCCTGGGCGAAGCCATCGCGATCGCCGCTCGTCTCGGTGGGCACGCCACGCCCCGCATCGGGATCCCCGATGGTCTCCTCCGGGTCATGGCGCCCCTCGGACCGCTGATCGGGCAGCCGAACCTCGCCGAGATCGTGTCGGCCTCGAGCGGGGTCAGCTACCTGGCGTCCTCGGCGAAGGCCGAGTCGGAGCTCGGCTTCCGGGTGCGCGACCTGGAGTCCGGCTTCCGCGACGTGTTCGGCAGCGCTGGCTAGACTTCGCGCGATGGCACGCGAGCTCCCGATGTTCGAACCGGCCCCCGCCGGCCACGGCGCCCACCACGCGCCGGCGGGCCCGCCCACGATCGCGGTGGGCGGCATCGGTCCGGCAACGCTCACGCCCCTGCGCCGGCATCCCGACTGGATCAAGGCGCGGCTGCCGTCAGGCGAGAACTATCACGACCTCAAGGGCCTGCTCCGCGGCCTGAACCTCAACACGGTCTGCGAGGAGGCCCACTGCCCGAACATCGGGGAGTGCTGGGACCAGCGCACCGCGACGATCATGATCCTCGGGGATACATGCACCCGGGCCTGTGGCTTCTGCGCGGTGAAGACCGGTCGCCCGACGTGGTTCGACGACGACGAGCCGCGGCGGGTTGCCGAAGCCGTCGGTGCGATGCGCCTGGAGCACGTCGTCGTGACGAGCGTGGCCCGCGACGACCTGACCGACGGCGGCGCCCGCATCTTCGCCGAGACGATCACCCGGATGCGCGAGACGAGCCCGGGCATGGGCATCGAGGTCCTGATCCCGGACTTCGACGGCTCCGACGACCGCCTGCGGGTCGTCATGGAGGCTCGCCCCGACATCCTCAACCACAACCTCGAGACGGTTCGCCGGCTCCAGAAGCCGGTCCGCAAGCGGGCGCGCTGGGATCGCTCGCTGTACGTCCTGCGCCGGGCGAAGGAGATGTCGGTCGAGATCGGATACGCGGCCCACACGAAGAGCTCGCTCATGGTCGGGCTCGGCGAGACGCGCGACGAGCTGACCGCGGCGTTCGAGGCGCTGCGCGCCGTCGACGTCGACATCCTGACGATCGGCCAGTACCTCCGCCCGTCGGAGCAGCACCTGCCCCTCGCGCGCTATTACCACCCGGACGAGTTCGCCGAGATGAAGGCGGCGGCGCTCGCGATCGGCTTCAAGCACGTCGAATCGGCGCCGCTCGTCCGGTCGTCGTACCACGCTCGCGACCAGGTCCCGGGCGCCGAGCTCCGCTCGCTCCGCCGTCGTCAGGCCACCCTCGATGCCGAGGGACGGCTCGTTCCCGCCGCGAGCTGACCCGACGCGCGGACCGCGCGTCAGCCGGGCAGTGTCAGGCCGCTGCCCCCTTCCGGCGCCCCGGCCCCGCCCGATCCGCTGCTCGCTGCCCGAGACCGCCGGATCCGCCGATCGCGACCGACGTCGCCGAGCGCGATGATCGCCCCGGCGATGACGATGAACCCCGCGAAGATCGCGACGACGTGGTACGCCACCGAGCGATAGCCGCCGTTGTCCGGGTCGAGGAAGGGATACGGGTACCAGCTGTCGGCGGCGCCCCGGATCAGGGTCACGACGACCCAGATGAGCGGGAAGATCAGCCAGAGCGCCACGTCCTGCATCCGGAGGTCCGTCTCCGGCGGGTCGACGAGCCAGTCGACCACCACGAGGATCGGGAACAGCTTGTGGACGACGAAGTCGACCGCCGGGTTGGCCACCTGCAGCTCCGCGCCGGAGAGCAGCACGACGACGACGACGAAGGTGACGACCAGGTACAGCGTCGATGCGCCGCGGAGGAGGTCATCAGTGCGCGTGCGGGTCCTTCGCCAGCGGGCGGCGAGGGAGAGCCAGAGGAACGCCCCGAACAGGTTGCTGAGCACCGTGAAGAAGGCGAAGAAGCGAAGCGGCCGGAAGAGCCCGCTGTCGATGTTCAGGTAGACCTGGTAGGCGATCGCCGCGAGGACGACGACGGCGGTGATGCCGCGGAACATGGCGAGGGCTTGGCGGCGGTCCATGGCGGCATCCTACCGGCCGCGTCGAGCCCACCGTGCGAGATGCCGGCGTCGCCCGATATGCTGCTGGCGATGGCACGCCTGCTCTCCCGGAAGATCCCGCTCGCGGAGCTCCATTGCCATCTGGGCGGCGCGGTGACGCCGGCGATCATGTGGAGCATCGCCCACGCCCAGGGGATCAAGCTCCCGACCCGCGACTACTGGGAGTTCCGCGACACGATCACCGTGTCCGAGAAGCGGGCCCGGAGCTTCGATGGCTACCTCCAGCTCTTCCACTGGACGGAGCTCATCCAGAGCTCGCCGATCGCGGTCGAGCGAGCGGTCTACGAGGTCATCGGCGGCGCCTACCGCAAGAACAACGTGACGACGACCGAGCTCCGCTTCAACCCGATGAAGCGGAACCGCGGGGGCGAGCAGGACCTCGACCACATCATTGCGGCAGCGACCCGCGGGATGGACCGGGCAGGTCTCGAATACCCGGTCAAGCCCGGGCTGATCTTCTGCCTGGATCGGGCGTTCCCCTTCGAGCTGAACGAGATCATCGTGGAGAAGGCGATCGCCTGGCGCGATCGCGGCGTCGTCGGGGTCGACATCGCGGGACCCGAGAGCGCCACCTTCCGCGTCGCCGACTACCGGCGGCTGTACCGCCGGGCCCGCCAGTTCGGGCTGGGGCTGACGGTCCACACCGGGGAGGCGGGCCCGATCGACGAGGTGGCCCGGGTCGTCGAGCTGCTCGAGCCGGACCGGATCGGGCATGGCGTCAAGGCGGCCTACGATCCGCGCGCCCTGGCAATGATCCGCGAGCGCGGCATCGTCCTCGAGATCTGCCCGAGCTCCAACCTGAACACCCGCGTCGTGTCCGGCTGGGACGAGTTCCGCTGGATCTTCGACACGCTCCGGCGGAACGAGATCCGGTTCACGATCAACACGGACGGCCCGGAGATGCTCAAGACGTACATCCGCGACGAGATGGCGTCGCTGGGCCGGCTCGGCATCCTCACGGTCGATGACCAGGAGGTCGCGGCGGCGACCTCGCTCGCGGCGTCGTTCGTGCCGAATGTCTCGGATGTGCCCCCGCCGCGGCTCGAGCCCGCATCCCGCGAGGTCGTGGAGCGCGAGGAGGCATAGGCACCTCGGTCGGCCGCGGAAACGTCGATCCCGGTACTGCGTCACTCCCTCGGACCGCTGTGCGCCGGCTCCGGCGCCGGTCCGCAGGAGGGCCGAAGGCCATGCACATCACGTCGATGGGACGCCGAGCGCGTCTTGCCATCGCGACCGGGGCGGTCGCCGTTGCATTCGCCGGCCGGGTGCCGCGCTCGCCGACACGACGGGCGGCGCCCCTCCGATCCAGCCCGCGGTCTCGCGGAACGCGACGATCCAGGTGACGTCGGTCGCGGTCATCGCCAAGCTCGTCGCGAACGTGACGATCGCCTACACATGCCAGCCCTTCGAGGTGTTCGACTGGGAGACCGGTCAGACGATCGAGACCACGGTCGGCCATCTCGAGGACGGCGGGGCGACGATCATCCAGGCCCAGGGCAAGACGATCGCCTGGGGCCAGAGCGCGCGGCTTCTTCGGTGCGACCGCCGTTTGCGACGGCTCGACCGTCAACACGATTGTCGTCCCGGTGACCGCGGCCGTGGCGCCGTGGAAGAACGGGACCGCGGTGGTCGGCGCGTCAGTCGACCTCGTCGACGAGAACGGCTTCACGTCGGACTTCGCGACCACCGGACCGCTCACGGTTCGCCTCGCGAACCATTGATTTGTGCGGCCGGCCGGTCCCGGGGCGCGGACGCCACAGGCGCGAGCGCCTCGGCCGGCGCGCCGGCTCGCACGACCCCGGTCTCGTACGCGAGGACGACCGCCTGGGCGCGGTTCCGGAGATCGAGCTTGGCGAGGATCCCGGCGACATGGGTCTTGACCGTGGCCTCGCTGACCACGAGCGCGTCGGCGATCTCGGCGTTGCTCATGCCCCGAGCCACGAGGCCGAAGACCTCGGTCTCCCGCGCCGTCAGGGTCGCCAGCGCCTCCGGCGCGCCGAGCAGTCGCGGCGCCGGTCGGGCGAACCGCTCGACGAGGCGCCGCGTGATCGATGGGGCCAGGAGCGCGTCCCCGACCGACACCGTCCGGACGGCCGCCGACCAGGTGCTCCGGCGAGACATCCTTCAGCAGGAATCCGCTCGCGCCCGCCTGGAGCGCCGCGTAGACGTACTCGTCGAGGTCGAACGTCGTCAGGATCACGACCTCGGGGCCGATGCCCGCCGCCGCCATCCGAGCAGACGCCGCGTCGCCTCAAGCCCGTCGACGCCGGGCATCCGGATATCCATCAGCACGACGTCCGGTCGAAACCGCCGTGCGCAAGCCGCACGGCGGCCGTCGCCGTCCGGCCGCCTCGCCGACCACCGTCGACGTCCGCCTGCGCCTCGAGGATCATCCGGAACCCCGCCCGCACCAGCGCCTGGTCGTCCGCGATGACCGGACGCGCGCAGCGGCGACGGCCGGTCACGGCGCCGTCCCGAAGCTCATCGCCGACCGGCGGCTCGACGCGGCAGCGGGCAGCCAGGCGCCCGGACGGCGTACCCGCCGCCCAGACGCGGTCCCGCCTCGAGCCGGCCACCTGCCGAGCGTGGCCCGCTCCTGCATGCCGACCAGGCCCGCGTCCGGAGCCCTCGGCGGGATCGGCCCGTCGCGGCCGGCCCATCATCGAGGATCTCGACCCGGAGCTGGTCCGGCTCGTAGCGTCAGGTGGACTAGCGTGGCCGGGCCGGCGGGCGTAGCGGAGCGCGTTCGTCAAGGCCTCCTGGACGATCCGGTAGACCGTCGACGTCGAGGCTCGCCGGCAGGGCCTGCGGCGTGCCGTCGATCTCGAGCTCCGCCGGGCAGGCCCGCCTGCCGGATGCGCTCGACGAGCGCCCCGAGCTGGCTCGAGCCCGGGCTGGGGCGCGAGGCCGGCCGCCTCGCCGTCGTCGTTCAGCACGCCGAGCAGCCGTCGCAGCTCGGCCATCGCCTCGCGGCCCGTCGCCTCGATCGTCAGCAGCGCCTCATCTGCCTGATCGGGCGACGTCTGCGGACGACCTGACGCGCCGCGCCCGCCTGGATGACCATCACGCTCACGCCGTGCGCCACCACGTCGTGGAGCTCCCGGGCCATCGTGCCGTCGCTCCTCGGCCACGGCGGCCCGGAGTCGGTCCTCCTGTTGCGCGAATCGCGCCGCGCCGCTTCGTCCGCGCAGCGCGCCGCCGTCGAGGCTCCTCGTCCGGAAGACGTCGCCGATGAGCCACGCGGGCATGACCACCACGAACGGCAGGACGAGCGACTGGACCGGCTCCGACGTCCTGGGCGAGGAAGCCCGACCGTCATGAGCGCCGCCACGCGCGATGATGCCGAGGGCGGATCGCGTCCGGTCGCTGCTCGCCTCGGCCCGGCCGTGAAGCTCGCCAGCGCGACGGCCAGCCACCGGGATCCACGGCGTCGGACAGGTCGCCGGACACCGCACGGCGAGGACCGCAACGAGGACGAAGACCGGGAACGGCCATCGTCGGCGAACGAGCAGCGGCAGGATCGACGGCCAGGGCCGCGGCCAATCGGAGCTCGCGCTCGATGATGCCGAGGATGAGCGCCACAGGACGACGAGGACCACGACCGGACCGACGTCGAGGACGAAGGTCAGCCACGGTCGGCGGCCGGTGATCAGTGGCGTCATCCCCGCGCTCTGGACGCGACGAGCCGGACCGGCATCAGCGCGCGCGATCGAGGCCGCCTCATCCGAACGATCGAGGTCCGACCGCTACCGTCCCGTTCGGATGAGGCCGATCCCGCCCGTCGACCGACGACCATCCGCTGACGTTCGGCGTCAGCGCTCGCGGCGTCTACACCCGTCGCTCAGGAGGCCTCCGCATGGAACCGCTCATCACCCTGCGCGCCGTAACCAAGCGCTACGACGGCGCCGCCCAGCCCGGCCCTCGACGCGATCGACCTCGACGTCGAGGCCGGCCGCATCACCGCCATCATGGGTCCGTCCGGCTGCGGCAAGTCGACGCTTCTCAACCTCGTCGGTGCCCTGGACCGCCCGACGAGCGGCGAGGTCGTGGTCGACGGCATTCGCGTGGACGGCCTCGGCGAGGCCGCCGCGGCCCGGTTCCGGCGCCGAAGGTCGGCTTCATCTTCCAGTTCTTCCACCTGCTCGACGACCTGTCCGTCCGGGACAACGTGGCCGTGGCGGCGCTCCTGACCGGCCGGTCGCACCGACGCGGAAGCCGCAGGCCGACGAGATGCTCGCCCAGCTCGGCCTGTCGGCACCAGCGCGGAAGTTCCCGGCTGCGCTCAGCGGCGGCGAGCGACAGCGAGTCGCGATCGCGAGGGCGATCGTCAACCGGCCCGCGGTGCTGCTGGCCGACGAACCGACCGGGCGCCCTCGATCGCCACAACGGCGAAGTCGCCCTCGCGTTGCTGGTGGACCTGAACCGGCGAGGCCAGACCATCCTGTTCGTGACCCACGACGAGCGCGCTCGCCGAACGCGCCGCTCACCGCATCGTCCGGCTCGTCGACGGCGTCATCGTCGGCGACCAGCCCACCCGGATGGCCGCGTGATGGGCGCCGTGCGGACGCAAGACGTTTGCCGACCTCCGCCGGCGCCGGCTCCAGGCCCTGGTCATCGCGGTCGTCCTGTTCCTGGCCAGCGGCGCCGCGACCCTGGCCCTCGGCGTCCTGGTCGAGTCCCAGAGCGCCGTTCGATCCGGCCTTCACCGCGGCGAACGGCGCCCATCTCGTCGTCGACTACGCGCGGCGACGGTGGCGCCCCGAACGGTCGCCGCGACCGGCCGCGCCACCGGTGTCACGGCGAGCCGCCGGGCCGTGGCCCGTCACGCAGGCCGGCTCGCTCGGCGACCTCCGAAGGGCGGCCTGATCATCGGCGTGGAGCTGTCCGGGCGTGCTCGGCCCGGATGCGGTCGATCGACGCGGTCACGATCCTGGCCGGTCGCTGGTGGGCAGTCGCCCGGCGAGGCCGTCCTCGACCAGGACACCGCCGGCTCATGGACCGTCGGTCGGTGACACGATCCGGGTCTCGGCACCGCCGCCGCACGACCGTGGGCAAGCCCGCCGCAGCCCGGCGGCCCGGGCAAGGAGGCAGCCGGGCGGAGATCCCGCGTCCAGCGATAGTGTCGCAACGCGGCCGTCGCTGACGCTCACCGTCGTCGGCATCGCGGCATCGGTCAGCACTCCGGACGTCGCGGCCTGGATCAGCCCGGCCGACATCGCGACCCTCACCCTGGGCACGCGCCGGACGCAGCAGATGCTCTATCGAGTCGATCCGTCCGCGTCGGCCGCCGACCTGACCGCCGCCTCGTCGAGCGATCACCCATGACCTCCCGGCCATCGCGGTCACCAGCGTTCGACGACGTATCTCGACCTCCAGGTCGGTGTCGACCGGCTGGCCGACCTCTACGTACCGGTCCTGCTTGCCTTCTCCGTGTTCGCCCTGCTCGCGGCCGCGTTCACGATCACCAACGTCGTCGGCGGGATCGTGCTGACGAGCTATCGCGACATCGGCGTGATGAAGGCCGTCGGGTTCACGCCGCGCCAGGTCAGCGGGATCCTCGTCGCCCAGATCCTTGCCCCGGCCCTCGTCGGGCGGTCGTCGGCGTCGTTCTCGGCACGCTCGCCAGCCTGCCGATCGTGGCCAGCACCGCCGAATCGTTCGGGCTGCCGGCGGCGTCCCGCGGTGTCCGTACCGGTCATTGCCGTAGTCCTGCTGATCACGGTCGCGACCGCGATCCTGGCAGCGCTCCTGCCGTCGGTCCGGGCCGGCCGACTGAGCGCCGTTGCGGCGATCGCCCACGGAGCCGCACCGTCCGTCCGGCCGGATGGCGGGCGGCTGCGGCGGTTCGGGCTCAGGCTGCCATTCGGGCTGCCGGTCCGGCTCGGCGTGGCCGGGGGCGTCGCCCGTCCCTCGCGCGCCGCGATGACCCTCGGAGCGCTCGTCGTGGGGGTCACCGCCGCCACGTTCTCGATCGCCCTCAACGGTTCGCTCCTGCGGATCAAGGAGGACCTTGACCGCAGCCATGCGAGCCCGGTCCGGGCCGAACTCCAGGGGGGCCAATGGACCCCGGCCGAAATCACTGACGCCATCGCGGCGGAGCCGGATACGGGCCAGTTCGTGTCCATCGCGGACACCGAGGTGACGGCCCCGCAGGTCGGTGCCGTCCCGTTCATCGGATATCGGAACGACTCGGGCTGGCTCGGCTACCGCCTGATCTCCGGTCGCTGGTTCAGCGGCCCGGGCGAAGCGGTCGCGCCGACGAACTTCTTCACGGTGTCGGGGCTCCACGTCGGCGACAGCCTGACGATCGTCCGCGCCGGCCAGTCGGTCGTCGGTCCGCCTGGTCGGCGAGATCTTCGACGTCGCCCGGAGGGCCACGACAACCTCCTCCTCCGCGGAGCGTGGGACGACGCCGCGTCGCTCGAACCCGGGATCCAGCCGGACCGATGGGAGATGGCGCCGGCCGCCGGAATCGGGGTCCGTCGCCTACGTGGACGCGCTCCAGACGGCCACGAACCTGGCCGTCCCGATCGACGTCGAGTCCAAATCCACGCCAGCGACGAGTCGTTCCTGCTCTTCCTGTCGGTCGTCGGCCTGATGGGCGTCGTTCTCGTCACGATCTCGGTCGGCGGCGTGTTCAACACGGTGCTCCTCGAGACGCGCCAGCGGACCCACGAGCTCGCGGTCCTCAAAGCGATCGGCCTCACGCCCCGTCAGGTCATCGAGATGGTCGTCTCGTCGATCGTGCCGATCGGCCTCCTGGCAGGGCTGATCGGCGTGCCGCTCGGGTTCATCGCGCAGCGCGCCGTGCTCGACTACATGGGCCAGGTGGCGGCGAAGACCGCGGTCCCGGCCTCGAGCTTCGACGTCGTGACCCCACCCGTGCTGGCGGTGCTGATCCTGTCGGGACTGGCGATCGGGATCGGCGGGGCGATCCTGCCCGCCGGGCGGGCCGCCAAGGCGCGCATCGCTCCGGTGCTCCAGGCGGAGTGACGGGCGGGCGCTAGTCCGGCTCGATGACCCGGTACGAGCAGCAGCGGTCGCCGGACACGATGTGGGACTCCCGGACGACCTCGACCCCGAGGACGTCCCGGAAAAGGTCGAGCTCGGCCTGGCAGGCGGTCTGCTGACCGCGGGCGACGTCGAGGATCGCGCAGTTGTGCTCGCGGAGACGGATCGTGCCATCGGGCTCGACCACCGCATCGGCGAGGAACCCCTGTTCGTCCTGGATCGCGGCCAGCGCGGCGACCCGATCCGCAATGGAGGCGTCCGGCGAAACGCGCTCGTCGAGCTGGCGGCGGACCCGCTCCCCGGACTGGCGGCGCCGGGCCTGGAAGATCTGCTCCATCAGCGCGTCGCCGCCGACCGCGCCGATCGCCGCGAGCAGCCCGGCGGCGAGCCCGTCGTAGTTCGTCGGGAACAGTTCCTGGGCATCGGGCGTGATGTCGTACAAGTGACGCGGCCGTCCGACGCCGTGGCGGATCGTCTCGCGGCTCACGAAGTGGGTGGCCTCGAGCGCGCGGAGCTGCTGGAGGACGCCGGTCCGACTGGCGCCGATGGCCGTGGCCAGCTGATCGGGCGTGGACGGCCCGTCGCGTCGGAGGCGAACGAGGATCTCGCGACGCAGGGCCCGGGATGTGGCGGCAATCGGCTGCGCGCCCGGTGTAGCGGCCACGCGGCCGGCGTCGGCTCCGGCCTGATCCATCGGCGAAGGCTAGCACCGGCCGCGTTCTGACGTGGCCGACCGGTCGTGCCGCTCGCCCTCGGCCCGCCACCCCGGTGCTACGCTCGGCCCATGGACCTCGATCTCTCCCCCGAGCACGCGCTCCTCCGCACGACGGTCCGCGAGGTCATGGAGACCGAGGTCGCGCCGGTCATCGACGAGCACGAGCACGCCCATCGGTTCCCGACGGAGATCGTGGCGCGGCTCGCCGAGATGGGCTGGCTGGGCATCCCGGTCAGCGAGGCGGACGGCGGGGCCGGGATGGACACGCTCGCCTACGCGATCGCGGTCGAGGAGATCAGCCGGGTCTGGGGCTCGCTCGGGATCATCGTGGCCGCCCATACGTCCCTCGGCTGTGGGCCGTTGATGATCGCCGGCACGGCCGACCAGAAGGAGCGCTTCCTCGACCCCTTGGCCTCGGGCCGGGTGATCGGCGCGTACGGCCTGACGGAGCCCGGCGCGGGCTCCGACGCCGGCGGGACGCGGACGACGGCTCGCCGCGAGACGACGCCCGACGGCGACACCTGGGTCCTCGACGGCGGCAAGCGGTTCATCACGAACGCCGGCCAGGCCGGGACGTACATCGTCACCGCGAGGACCGGCACGACCGACAAGGGCAACGCCGAGATCAGCGCCTTCATCGTCCCGGCCGACACGCCGGGCTTCTCGGTCGGGCGGCTCGAGGACAAGCTGGGCCTGCACGCCTCGGCGACCGGCGAGCTGATCTTCGACGGAGCGCCGGATCCCCGCGGACAACCTCCTTGGCGAGCAGGGCAAGGGCTTCCGGACGTTCCTGAAGGTCCTCGACGGCGGCCGGATCAGCATCGCCGCGATGGCCCTCGGGATCGCCCAGGGCGCGTACGAGGCGGCGGCCGCATACAGCAGGAGCGCGAGCAGTTCGGGCGGCCGATCGGGACGTTCCAGGGCGTCGCGTTCCTGATCGCCGACATGGCGACCGAGATCGAGGCGGCCCGCGCGCTCGTCTATCGCGCCGCCTGGCTGAAGGACCAGGGCCGCGACTACACCGTCGCCGCTGCCCAGGCGAAGCTCTTCGCCTCGGAGGTCACGCAGCGCGTGACCAATGCCGCGATCCAGGTCCACGGCGGCTACGGCTACGTCGAGGAGTACAAGGTCGAGCGCTACCTGCGCGACGCGAAGCTCACCGAGATCGGGGAGGGGACGAGCCAGGTCCAGCGGCTCGGTGATCGCTCGCAAGCTGCTGGACCTGCGCGTCGTCTGACCTCGCTCTCAGCCGACCTGGACGAGCCGGACCATCAACCGGTACTGGTTGGTCGCCCCGAGGCACGTCTGGAGCGTCATGCTCGGCCGGGTCTGCGCAGCCCACGCCCACGATGCGGCCGTGGTCGGGGCGGTGACGCGCCACCAGATGACCGAGTAGACGTGGACACGACCGCTGCCGTCGGCGTACCAGACCCGCATCCCCTTCTTCAGGCGTCCGTGGACGTAGGCGTCGTGGAGCGGCTTGAAGACGCTGTCGGCATGGCCGAGG
The DNA here is from genome assembly GCA_963817095.1 of uncultured Chloroflexia bacterium. Classification (GTDB taxonomy): domain Bacteria; phylum Chloroflexota; class Limnocylindria; order Limnocylindrales; family CSP1-4; genus CF-46. The sequence continues at coordinate 396,349 of CAWFND010000008.1, read as the reverse complement.
AGATAGACATTGTTCCTGCCGGCACATCCCCACCGATAGGTCAGGTTGTCCGGTGGCTCCGCCCGGGAGCACGGGAACGCGCTGACTGAGCGGTTGATCCCGAGCGCCGGGATCCAGACGTGGTTGCGTCCGTGGTAGGAGTGGGCGGCGGGCCGCGCCACCGGTGGAGCAGGCTTCGCGGCTCGCTGGGGCCGGTCACCTGGGATTGGCGCAGGCACCGGCGGACCGGCCATCGCGGCGATCACGGCGGTCGCGACGCGGAGGCCGCGAACCGCGAGGGCAGTGCCGGAGGGATCGGTGGCGTCCGCGATCGGCCGTTGCGCGTCGGTCTCAACCTGCGTCGCCGACGGGGCGCCCACGACCGCCGTGTCGATCGTTCGGGCGGCCGTCGGGCTCGAGACCGATGCCGCCATGGCGGCTCCGATCAGGGCGGACACGACCGCGGCATGGAGGCGTCGGGCAGCCGAAGGTCGAGAGCTCATGCTGCGACTCGGTGCCCGCGCTAGGCGCCGGCTCCGCCCTCGAGCAAGGGAACGCTCGCGAGCAACGGGACGAGGCTGGATGTCGTCATTGGCCGCTCCGATCGACGGAGACGCGGGCCGGGAGCTCGTCCGGGCTGGGCGGCGAGACTGGGACGGTCCTGGCCACCGATCAATGGCGCAAGCGCCCCGGCCCGAGTGGGCCGGCCCCGGGGCCGACCGGGTGCCGCCCGGGCGGTGTCAGCGGGCACCGCCGGTCAGTCGCCGGTTCCCGCGGCCTCCACGATCGCGGCTCGAAGGTTCGTCTTGAAGTTCTGTCCCCACGGACCCTGGCCGGACAGGACGAAGGGCGACGTCTCGACGGATTCGTAGGTCTCGGGGTCCGCGACGTAGGACCGGGCGCAGGCATCGACCGTCGCGCGGAGGCGTTCGTAGCTGTCCCGGTTGCCGAAGATGTAGAGGTACAGCCGCGCGGGCTTCGCCTGGTCGAGCCCGACCGCGTCGAACCGGATCGCCGTCTTCGCCAGGCCGGCGTCGGCGCAGCCCGCGTCCCCCGCGACAATGTTGCTCACCTGGATCCCACGCTGGACGACGTCGCCGGCGATCCCCTGGAAGTCCGCGGGCGTCGGCGCCGGTGGGGCCGTCGAGATCCTCCCGCAGCCCGCCAGCAGCATGACCAGGACCACCGATCCCACGGTGATCGACACGACGGACCGGGCACGTCGGAGCGGCCAGCAACCGATGGGGAACATCCCCGCGAGCGTACACCGCCTCGAGGATCGGGGCGGCGGCACCCGCCTCGAGGACCAAGGATCCTGTTGCGGATCGCCGGTCGGGTCCCGGGCGGCGCATCGGTCCCGGCTAGCGTACGATGCCGGTCCGGGCCGACCCACCGTGGCGTCACCCGCGGATCGGGTCAACCCGAGCCATCCACCGAGGAGCCCGTGCCCCAGATCCGACCCTTCCGCGCCCTCCGCTATGACCCTGAGGCCGTCGACGTCGCCACGGTGGTCGCGCCGCCGTACGACGTCCTGTCGGCCGCGGACCGGCGCCGGCTCATCGCCAGGAGCGAGCGCAACGTCGTGCGTCTCGACGCCCCCGCCGATGAGCTGGGCGACGCGGAGGACGACCGCTATCGTCGGGCCGCCCGGACGCTTGCGGCGTGGCGCTCGGACGGGACGCTCCACAAGGATCCGCGCCCCGCCGTCTACGTCTACGAGCAGGCCTATCGCGTGCCGGGATCCGGAGCCGAGCGGACCCAGCGCGGGTTCTTCGCCCGGCTCCGGCTGGAGCCGCTCGAGCCCGGGTCCGGGGTCCTTCCCCACGAACGGACGCTCGCCGCCGCGCGTGAGGACCGCTATCGCCTGCTCCGGGCGACCGGAGTGAACACGAGTCCCGTCGTCGGCCTCTACGACGATGCCACGGGCCGGGCGAGCGTCATCCTCGCGACGCTGGCGACGGCGAGCCCCGGCGTGGACGTCGTCGACGATGACGGCGTCCGGCACCGGCTGTGGGTCGTCGAAGCAGACGGGCCGTCCGGCGATGCGGTCACGGAGCTGATCGCGATCGCCGCCGCCGAGCCGGTCACGATCGCCGACGGCCACCACCGCTACGAGACCGCCCTCCGCTATCGCGACGAGCGACGGATGAGCCGATCGTGCGAGGAGGACCCCGCGTTCGACTACCTCCTGATGCTGTTCCTCGAGACGACGGCCGAGCCGCTGACCGTCCTCGCCACGCATCGGCTGATCTCGGGCCTGGTCGGGACGAACCATGCCGAGGCACCCGCTCGTCTCGCAGACCTGTTCGCGATGACGCCGGCAGGTAGGGAGGAGCTCGTCGCGCGGTTCGGCAACGCGGCCGCGGCAGGCGGCCACGGCCAGTTCGGGTTGTGGACCCGCGAAGGCGGATGGATGCTGGAGGCGCGCCGGACCGCGTTCGAGCCGATCCTGCCCCCCGGCGGTCCGGCCCTGCATCGGCTCGACGTCGCGCTCGTCGGTGCCGCGATCAGCCACGTGCTCGGGATCGCGCCCGAGGACGTGGCGTCGAGCGACCGGATCAGCTACACCAAGTCTGCGACCGATGCCGTCGAAGCTGTCGACACGCGGCGCGACGGGATCGACGTGGCCTTCCTCCTCGAGCCGACCCCGGTCGAATCGATCGCTGCGGTCGCCCGCGAGGGCGACGTCATGCCCCAGAAGTCGACCTACTTCTATCCCAAGGCCCTGACCGGCCTGGTCATCAATCCGCACGAGTGGTGAGCCAACCGATGTCGCAGCGTCCCGGAGCCCAGCGTCCATGACCGAATCCACGCCGGACCAGATCCTCGCCCGCGCCCAGGTCCCCTCCGCCAACGGCCGGCCCGTCCGCAAGGACGAGATCGAGCTGCACGACCGGGGCCTCTACATCGAGTCGTGGCTGCCCGAGCGCCGGTCGCGCCGCAAGCCGCTCCTCTTCGTCCACGGCGAGCTCGCGGGCTCGTGGGTCTGGGAGCGCTACCTCGGTTTCTTCGCGTCGCGGGGATGGGAGGGTCACGCCCTCAACCTCCAGAACCACCACTGGTCGCGAACCGCCGACCCGACGGAGCTGACCTTCCAGACGTACGTCGACGACGTCGCGGCGGCGCTGAACCGCCTCGGTCCGACGACCGTGGCGATCGGCCACGGCCTCGGCGGCCTGCTGATCCTCAAGGCGGCCGAGCAGGCCCCGATCGGGGGGCTCGTTCTGCTCTCGCCGGAGCTGCCGGCCGAGCTCCGGAGCCCCGCCCAGCCCCACGAGCTGCGCGACGTCCCGGACGTCTATGGACGTGGCCGGATCGGCTGGACGACGCTGCCCGAGAAGCTCCAGCGGGATCACCGCGACCTGACGATCGCCGACGTCCTCCGGATCCAGCACCTCCTCGGGCAGAAGCCGCACGAGAGCGGTCGGGCGCTGCGGACGGTCCTGTCCGGCGTCCCGGTCGATCCCCGGCCGTTCGCGGAGATCCCGCGCCTCGTCATCGGTGGCGGCCTCGACCGGATGGTTCCGGAGCCGGACGTCGAGCGACTCGCGGACTGGCTCGGCGCGGAGTACGAGCCGTTCGGGGCCCACTCGCACTACGGCCTGATCGTCGGCGAGCAGAGCCATCAGCAGGTGGCCGAGGCGATCCGCGTGTTCCTCGAGGCGAACCGGCTCTGAGGGCGCCCTTGGCTAGGGTCGGGGTCGGTTGGTATCATCCGGGTCCGGCCGCGACCCATCGGCGTCGCGTCCGCGGAGCCGCATTCGTCTAGAGGCCCAGGACACCGCCCTCTCAAGGCGGAGATCACCGGTTCGAATCCGGTATGCGGTACCAATCCTCACCACGCCCGCTTGGACCGTAGACTCGCGCGCATGACCGACCGCCCCGTCTCGTCGATCCGGCCGCGCCGTCTCGTGATCCTCGCCGAGGGCAACTTCGGCTTCCATCACGGCAAGACCGCGGTCGGCGTGATCCGCTACGGGCCGGACGATGTCGTGGCCGTGATCGACTCGACCCAGGCCGGCGGCAACGTGTCCGCGATCCTGCCCGGCCGGGACATCCCGATCGTCGCGACCCTCGACGAGGCATTGGCCCGCGAGCCGCGCCCCGACACGCTGCTCATCGGGATCGCCCCGACCGGCGGCAAGCTGCCCGCGAGCTGGCGCGCGACGATCCTCGCCGCGATCCAGGCGGGGCTGGACGTCCACTCCGGGTTGCACACGTTCCTCGGCGACGACCCGGAGTTCGCGGCGGCCGCTGCCGCGGCGGGCACCGCGATCGTCGACTACCGCCGGCCGCCATCCCGGATGGAGACGGCCGTCGGGCGGCACCACGGCCCAGGGAAGCGGGTGATCCTGACGGTCGGGACCGACTGCGCGATCGGCAAGATGTCGGTCGCCCTGGAGCTCCGGTCGGCGGCCCGGACGGCCGGCCGATCCGTCGCCTTCGTCCCGACCGGGCAGACGGGGATGATGATCGACGGGTGGGGCGCCGCGGTCGACCGCCTGATCAGCGACTTCGCCCAGGGCACGGTCGAATGGATGGTCGAGGAGGGTGAGGCGCGCGGCGACTGGGTCATCGTCGAGGGCCAGGGGTCCCTGGACCACCCGGCCTACTCGTCGGTGACGCTCGCCTTGATCCACGGCGCCACGCCGCAGGCCATGGTCCTCGTCCACAAGGCGGGCCAGGTCGAGCACGACTTCGATCACCTCCCGGATGCCTCGTTCCCGATCGCCGACCTGCGGCCGTTCATCGACCTCCACGAGCGCGTCGCCGGTCTCGTCGCGCCGTCGAAGGTCGTCGCGATCGCCCTCAACACGTCCGGCATCCCCGATGAGGCCCGTGCCCGGGAGGAGATCGCCCGGATCGCGGCCGAGACGGGCCTGCCCGTCGACGATCCGGTCCGGTTCGGGGCCGGCCCGCTCTGGGCCGAGATCGAGCAGGGTGTCGACGCGCTGCCATGGGTCCGCGCGACCGACAGCATGGCGACCAGCGCGCGATCAGGGGCGGCCTGAGTGGCGCTCCACCTCGATCACGAGGTCCTCCGCCTGGCCCTGCGCGACCCGTTCCGGATTGCCCGTTCGGATCACGACGCCGGCCACGCGGTGACGACCGTGATCGTGCGGCTCCGCGACGACCGGTTCCCCGGGCTCGTCGGGACGGGGGAGGGGTTCCCGGATCGGTTCTACGGGGAAACCGTCGAGACGGTGGCGGCCGTGCTGCCGCTCCTGATCGGCGCGATCGGCGAGCCGGACGCGAGCACCGCTGGCCTGGTCGCGGCCGATGCGGCGATGGACCGGGTCATCGCCCACAACGGCGCGGCGAAATGCGCGCTGGACATCGCCCTTCACGACCTGTTCGGCCAGGTGCTCGGGCAGCCGCTGGCGACGCTCCTCGACACCGCGGGGCCGATCCCGCCCACGGACTTCACGCTCGGCATCGACGCGCCCGACGTGGTCGCCCAACGAGCGACCCGGGCGGCCCGGTTCCCCGCCCTCAAGATCAAGCTCGGCGGGGCGGCGGATCTCGCGACGCTCGAGGCCGTCCGGGCCGTCTACGGCGGGGCTCTCCGAGTCGACGCGAACACGGGCTGGCAGCCGGATGAGGCGGTCGAGCTGATCCCGGAGCTGGAGCGGCTGGCTGTCGAGCTGATCGAGCAGCCGTTCCCGGCAGATCGCCTGGACCAGCTGGGCTGGCTCCAGGAGCGCTCATCCCTGCCGATCGTGGCGGACGAGAGCGCGGTCACGATCCGGGACCTGCGGGGGCTCGTCGGGGTCGTCGCCGGGGTCAACGTCAAGCTGGCGAAATGCGGTGGGGTCGGACCCGCACGGGCGATGCTCGCCGCCGCTCGAGAGCTCGGGTTCCGGACGTTCCTTGGCTGCATGGAGGAGACGTCGGTCGGCATCGCGGCGTCCGTGGCGGTGGCGTCGCTCGCCGATTGGGTGGACCTTGACGGCAGCCTCCTCCTCGCCGACGACCCGTTCGACGGTCTCGTCCTCGATGACGATTGTCGCTGGCAGGCGCCCGCCGGACCCCGGCCTGGGGATCCGGCGTCGCCACACCTGAGGCCCGGCACGGCATCCGGCCGTCCGCGGGTCGAACGTCCGTTCGTGTGTGGACAAGTTCGTGGACGAGTTGGTGGACAAACCCCCTTCATCCACGGGCCCGCCGGTCCTACCATTGCCGACCACCGGGCCGGCGAGAGTTCTCCGGGAGGGACGGAACCCGCGGCCGGTGAGACTCCACGGGGCATCCCGCGGTCGGCAGATCCCGCCGACCGGAGGGTGGATGGTTCGTGCTGCCACGCGACGGGATCGACTGGAGGGTCGGCCATCGATGGTTCCCAGCAACGGCACTGCCCGAGCCGCCACCGAGCCGCTCGGCACAGAGGCCGAAGCGTTGGAGTTCGTTCGCTTCTGCCATCGACGCAAGCACGTCGGCTGGCCGGAGCTCTATGACGAGATGTGCGCCGTCGCCGGCCGGGGCCTCTATCACGGCCTCGGAGCCGAGGACCTGGCGACGATCGGGATCGGCTTCGGCCTGTTCGAGATGCCGGCGCTCGCCGGCCTCGTGAGCCAGGTCGTCGCCGAGGACCAGGAGCGCCGTCGCCGTACCGCCGAGGCGGTCCGGGCGGTGGTCGTGGTCGCGTCGCCCGAGGGCGCATCCCTCGCCGTGTCGCTCGAAGCGTCCGAACCCCCTCAGCCGGCGCCCCCAGCCGCCGGACCCACTTCCGAGCCGGTCGACCGAGTCGCGCCGGACCATGGATCGATCAGGATCGCGGTGGCTGCCGGAGCCTGAACGACGTCGAGATCGTTGCGTCGTTATCCGACGCGAGAGGCCCCTGGATCGGTCAGGATCCGGGGGCCTTTCTTTGGCTGTCGCGCCAGGACGGCCATGCGTGCGTTGAAGCCTGTGCTCCTCGCTCACGGGCCTTCAAGCCCGCTCGCTCCGGTGCTCGCGCTTCGCCTTCGCCTGACCGCCCGGGCGCGACGAACGCAGTGGCGTCCTGGCGCGACAGCCCCCTCAGGCGCGGATGCGCCTCCGGGCCATTTCGCCTTCGATCTGTCGCTCCGCTTCGACGTACGTGTCGATCTGCTCGCGGATCTGGTTGGCCTCGGGGGTGTAGAGGTGGACCTGCTGCTGGAGGATGTACGACAGCCGCCGACTCGTCATCCGGACGTGATCCAGGTTCTTCATCAGGACCAGGGGATCCATCGCCGCAAGGTCGGACGGGTGGTACATCAACTTCATGGCCGCATTCTAGCCTCGGGAGTCTGCTGCAGACCGGGCGGGGCGGACCTGCGACGGCCCGGCCAGGAGGGGTCCGCGGGGCGCGTCCGGCGCCGGGCGGGTCAGCGCCGGAAGCCGGCGCGGCGTGGTCGAGCGATCAGGATCGAGGCCGCGAGACCGGCCGCGGCGAGCAGCGCCAGCACCCCGACCATCCACCGGCCGACCCCGGTCGTCCCGAGCGACAGCTCGAGTCCGGCAAGGGCGAAGACGGCCAGGTCGGCCGCGCGGAGGATCCCCGGACCGCGACCCATCTGCCAGTCGATCAGGCCGAACATCACGATCCCGACCATCGGCAGGACGACGAAGAGTGCGAACTGGACGCCCCCGACGACGGTGACGGAGGCATCCGCCGAGGAGCCGCCTGACCCGGGCCCGAACAGTCCGATCACGGCGAGCAGCCCGACACCGGCGGCGAGGAGCGTGTGGATCGTCGGCACGATCGCCGGCCGCGGGTCCATCAGATCGCTCGCAGCCCTCGCGGCGGCCAGTCCCAGTCGATCGGGTTTGCGGCCGCGGAGAGGGCCCGCCGCCGGCCGGCCTCGGTCGCCCCGAGGACGACGATCCGGTCGGTCTTCGTGGCGCGGCCGGCCTCGGCGCCCCACAGCCTCGTCATCTTCCGGTTCGCGGCCACCTCGTCCCGGGCGATGCCGGCGAGTCGATAGCCCTCTGGCTCGGCGGCCTGTTCCCAGACCCGCTCTGCCAGCCCGATCGCGCCCGCGATCGGCCGCCCGCGATCCGTCTCGACGTCACCGATCACGAGGACGACGATCGCGTCGTCGGCCAGGATCGTCCGGAGGTCGACGAGGACTTCGCGCAGGAACGCGAGGTACGGCTCGCGGTGATGGGCGTCGTCGAGTGTGGCGTCGATCGCCCGGGCGTCGAAGCCGAGGAACCACGTCCGCAACCAGTTGTAGTAGCCGTACTTCACGACCCGCAGATAGGGCGGCGACGTCACGACGAGGCGGGCACGTTCGGGAAGGCCGCGGGCACGGAGCGCGAGGCGCGCCCGACCGGCCGCGTCGCGGGCGTCGCCCAGGAGGGCGATCCCGGTCGACGACGGGAGGGCCTCGCGCTGGAGCCTGGCAAGCTTCCGCTCGAGGCCCGCGAAGACATCACGTTCGGGCGCCGTGAAGCCCGTCCTCGCGGCGTAGTCCCGCACGTAGCGCGGCGCCATGCTGAAGGTGTTCGGCATCAACGGCGACAGGTACGAGGCGCTCTTGCCGTGGAGGATGCCGGTCAGGGCGGCCGCGATGAACCGGTCGGTCGGGTCGGCCAGGTGCAGCGCCGACCGGACGTACAGGAGCTGGGCGAGCGTCCGCCGGTGGAAGGCGACGGCAACCTCGGTCGGGACGGTCTCCGTGGCCGCGCCCCCGGGACCGCTGCCCGCGGCCGGAACGAGGACCGCATCGCCGTTCGGGCCGGTCACGCGGGTTGCCAGGTCCAGCCACTCCGCGGCCTGTCCGGCCCAGCCCAGCCGCAGGCTCGTGACCCGGGGGGCGGTCATCGCCCGGCTCGCGGGCTCGACCTTGGCTGCGGTCAACAGGTGGGCGAACGGGTTCAGGTCGTTGCCGACGCCGATGCGCCCCTCGGCGCTGGCCTGGAGCGGCGTGGTCCCGCGTCCGCTGAACGGGTCGAAGACGACGTCGCCGCGGCGGCTGTACCGCCCGATGAACGCGTGGACGAGCGCGGCCGGGAAGCTCGCGAGGTAGGAGCACATCGGGTGGAGCGCGGGGCCCCACAGCCGTTGCTGGTCCTTCCACTCGGGCGCGATCGGGATCGCCGGCAGCGCGGCCGGGCCCGCGGGCAGCCCGGCGGACGACTCCGGCGCTGCATCGAGCGACAACGCGAGCTGGGTCGCGGTGGAGACCCGGGAGTCGTTCGTCACGTCGGTCGGTGGGCTCCTGCGGCTGACGGGCCGCGGAGCATACCACGGGGATTCGGGCCCTCCGAGGGCCTCGATCCATGCCGTGCGGCCGGCTCGGTGCCGGCAGTCACCGCTCAGGCGGCGATCACCCGGTTTCGACCCGCGCGTTTCGCCATGACGAGCCCGACGTCGGCCCGGGCCACGATGTCGGAGAAGCGTTCGTCGTCCGCGGCCATGGCCGAGACCCCGGCAGAGACCGTCGCGCGGACCGGCGCGCCGTCCGTTCCGGGGACGTGGGCGCCGGCGAAGGTCTTCCGGATCTGCTCGGCGACCTTGGTCGCCTGTTCGACGGTCGCGCCATCGAGGATCGCGAGGAACTCCTCACCGCCGTAGCGGACGACCAGGTCCGATTCGCGGAACCGCGCGCGGAGCACGTCGGCAAATGCGCGCAGGATCGCGTCGCCGGTCTGATGGCCGTGCTGCTTGTTGATCGCCCCGAAGTGGTCGAGGTCGAAGATGACCGCAGCGGCGGGATCCCGGTCGGCGGCGGTCCTGCGGGCTCGACTCGCCTCCATCCGGGCGATCGCCGCGTCCAGGTGCCGGCGGTTGAACAGGCCCGTCAGGGAGTCTCGGACCGACAGCTCCGTCACCTCCATGTGGAGGAACGTGTTGGTGATCGCAAGGGCGACGAGCCCGGCGATGATCGGAAGCGCCTCCAGCTCGTCGGGGGCGAACGGCTTCGCGATGTCCATCCGCAGGATCGTCAGGGCCCCGACGACGACGTCGTCCCGGATGAGCGGCACGGCGGCACCGGCCATCAGGTCGGTTGGCCCGCCACCGGCGACGATCGCCGGGCTGCGGGCCGGGTCGAACCGATCGTCGACGACGAGCACCCGGTCGCGGATCGCGCGGCCGGCCAGCCCGTCGCCCGGCTCGATCGTCAGGCCCACGTACTGTTTCTCCGGACCGGTGACGGCTCGCAGGACGTACTGGGTGGTCGCTCGGTCGAGGATCGTCAGCGCGACGGAGTCGGCGGCCAGCACGGAGCACACCTCCTCGACGATCGCCTGGTTCAGCCGGTCGGGATCGAGGGTCCCGTTCACCGCGGCGGCGAACGAGGTGAGGTGCCGGAACAGCTCCGCGCGTGCGGCGAGTCGCTCGCGCTCCGCTGCCAGGGCGAGGGCGGAGGCCAGCCGGTCGGCCACGAGCCGCATCGTGCCGAGATCGCTCTCGTCGAGAGCCGACGCCACGCTCGCCTCGACGTTCACGATGCCGAGGATCTGATCGTCGACGAGCATCGGCGCGCAGATCTCGGCGTGGACGATTCCCGAGGCGCTTCGGTAGTCGGGATCGGCGGTGACGTCCGGCACGAACGCAAGCTCCCGGGTTCGCATGACCCGGCCGATCACGCCCGAGGTCCCGTCGAATGTGTCGATGACGGTGTCGTAGCCGCGCTGGGCCGCGAGTCGCATCAGCGAGCGATCGCCGAGGTAGACCGAGACGAAGTCGTAGCCGAGGTCGCGGCCCACCATCGACACGATCCGCTCGAGTGCCGTCGCGTCCGGCCCGGTCGCCGCGAGCAGCCGGCCGACGCTCTCGACCGCGGCGACCTGGCGCGACCGACGCCGGTCACGGGCGAGGAGCATCGTGAGGCGGCGAACCGTGACGGTCAGGGCGGAGATCGTGCGCCGGGTCCCGATCGAGAGGAGGATGGCCGTGCCACTCAGGGCGACGGCCCGCTGGGCGTCGATCGACAGCGAGTCCGGCGTTGCGGTCAGGACCGGCAGCAGATAGAGCGTCACCGCAGCCATCCCCACGAGGATCGCCTGGCGGGTGCCCTGGGCCGCGGCCAGCGTCACGACGGGGATGTAGAGCACGGCGGCCGGCCGGAAGTCGCCCGATCGGAGGAGGGCCGTGACGGTCGTCACGTACAGGATTGCCAGCACGAAGCGGGCGATGTTGATCATCATCCGCTGGCTCGCGTTCGGGTGGAGGAACGGTGCGGCGACCGCGGCGATCGTCTGCGCTGCGAGGAACTCCACGCTGATCGCGATGACCCGTCCGATGTCGTCGTGATCCCCGACGAGGGCGATCAGCAGCGAGGTCAGCACCAGTCCAACCGCGAGCAGCGCGTGCGGATCGCGGGTCACGCGGCGGAGCGTTCGCGGACCGAATCGGGCCTGATCGCGAGCATGTCGGGGCGTCGTCGACACGCGGATCGTCGTCATCGCCCGCACGCTAGCGGTGCGCAGGTGCGCCGGCCCCTGTCCGGAGGTCCCGGGCGGTCTGGTCCGTTCGCCGCACGCGGCGGCCATCCCGGATCGCTTCCGCAGGTGGGTAGACTCGGCCCGGCACGTCCCCGTAGCTCAGCGGATAGAGCGACGGTTTTCTAAACCGTGGGTCGCAGGTTCGAATCCTGCCGGGGACGCCAGCCTTCGACTCGAGTCAGCCCAGGTCGGCGCCTTCCATCTCGAGCTCGTCAGGGTCGTCCAGGGCCTCGTCTGCGTAGCACCAGCGCCACGACTCGCCCGGCTGGACCGATCGGGCGACGGGGTGTCCGCTGGCCGCGAAGTGTGCCGAGGCATGGCGGTTCTTGCTCTGGTCGCAGCACCCCACGTTGCCGCACGACATGCACATTCGGAGGTGGACCCACGTGTCACCGACGGCCTCGCACGCGGCGCATCCGTCGCTCGCGGGCGAGGGCTCGCGGGTCTCCCAGAGGTGGGGGCAGGTGCTCATCGGCCCGCGCAGCGTATCGCGCGCGGGCCGATGAGGTCAGATGCGGGACCGTCGCCGTCCGGCGACGGTCGTGGGGGATCAGGCGGCGGTCGCGGACCGCGCCTGATCGATCAGCTGCTGGGCCTCCTTGATCGGGATCGCGAAGCCGATCCCCTCGGCCGTGGCCGCCGTGGCGGTGTTGACGCCGACGACCTCGCCGGCCGAGTTCAGGAGGGGCCCACCGCTGTTGCCGGGGTTGATCGCGGCATCGGTCTGGATCAGGCCGCTGAGCGTGACCGGGCGACCGGTCTGCTCGTCCTGGACCTCGATCGAGCGATCGAGGGCGGACACGATCCCCTTCGTGACCGTCTCGGTGAACGTTCCGAGCGGGCTCCCGATGGCGATCGCCGTCTGGCCGACCTTGATCGTGTCGGAGTTGCCGATCGTCGCCGGCTTGAGGCCCGTCGCGTCGATCTTGACCAGGGCGAGGTCCTGTGTGTCGGAGATGGTCACCACCGACGCCGGGAATTCCGTCCCGTCGGCGAGCGTGGCCTTGAGCGACTGGGAACCCTCGACGACATGGCGGTTCGTCAGGGTGTAGCCGTCCGCGGTGAGCACGATCCCGGTGCCGATGCCCGTCGCGGTGCCGCCACCGAACGCGCTGCGGCCCGTCGAGATCTGCGACGTGAGCGTCACGACCGAGTCGCGGACCTTGGACACGACGCCGGTGATGTCGTCCTGCTGGATCGTCGTGGATCCGTTCGACGCAGGGTTCGTGACGGCGGTGTTGGAGGCGGCAGCGGGCGTGACCGCCGTGCCGTGGGGAAGGGTGAGCTCGACGAACGCGGCGGTGGACACCGAGGCGACGAGCGCCGCGAGGAGGGCGGTCCCGGCGACCGCGCCGGCGCGTCGACCGCGCCCTGAGCCGCCCGGAGTCCGGGGTGCGGCGCCGGCCGTCTCGAACGCCGGTCGATCCGCGGCATGCTGCGCGGGCCAGGCGACGGGCGCCGGCGCGACGGGCACGGACGCCGCGGCCCAACCGAGCGGCTGGACGGGTGCCGGTGGCCACGAGGCGCTGGTCTGCGGCTCCCAGGCTCGCCCGGTCGCCGACCAGGTCGGTCCGGTTCCGGCCGGCTCGGAGCCGGGGGTCGCGGACGACGGGGGCGGGGTCGAGGTTGGCTGGCTGAACGGATCGTTCGGGTTCATCGAGGAGGTTCTCCGGTCGCGGGGACGGGTCGGTGGTGTCCCCATGACACCGCCCCGGACTGAGAACAGCCTGAGACGTCGATCTCCGGACAGCAAAGCGCCCGAGCCGGACGGCTCGGGCGCGATTGCGCTGTGTGGGATCGGGGTCTAGCCGGTGCTGCCGCTCGGGGCCGCCGAGGGGGTGGACTGGTTCGTCGGACCCTTCCCACCGGTTCCGTGGTCGCCCTTCTTGAACTGACCGGCCTGGAGGGACGTCGCGTCGAGCGAGCCATCCGTCCGCTGCGTTCCCTGGACGACGATGACCATCCCCGCCTTGACGTCGGCGACGGTGGCCTTGTCGACGCCGGCGACGCCGATCGTCGTGTCGCTTCCGACGTGGACCGTCAGCTTCGTCCCGTCCCGTCGAAGGACCGTGATCGTGTTGCCGCTGACCGCGTCGACCGTCCCGCCGACGCGCGGCAGGATGACCGTCACGCTCGTCGCGGTGAGGTTCCCGCTCGACGGCTGCTCGCCCACGACGAAGACCGTCGAACCGACCTTGACGTCGGAGTGGGTGCCGTCGGCGCGGCCCAGGTGGTACTTCGTCGACCCGTTCGTGTTGATGGTCTTGGTCGTCCCGTCGCGGAGCTTGATCGCGAAGGAGTCGGCGTCAACCGCCGTGACCGTGCCTCCGGTCTGCGGCAGCACGATTGCGAGGGTCGTGATCGTGTAGGTCCCATCGTCGTTCTTGTGCTGGCCGATCCGGACCACGTCGCCGGACTTGACGTCACCGATCGTTGCGGCTTCGCCGCCCTTCGTGATCTTCGTGTCGGACGTGACCGTGATCGTCCGCTTCCAGCCGTCGTCGGTGGCGAGCGAGACCGTCGAGCCGGAGACGCCCGTGACCGTGATCTTCCCGAACCCGGGGCCGCCGAAGCGTTCGCCGTTGCCGATGCCGTTGGATGCCGGCCCCGGGCCGAACGAGAACGGCCCGAACGCGCCGAACGCCCGGAACGCCTTCGGCCCGTGCCCGTTGTCGCTGCCCTCGGGCTTTCCGGACGGATCGGCGGCTGCCGCGGCGGATGGATCCGCTCCGGCGTTCGACGTGGAGCCTGGTGAGCTCGGCGATGCGCCCATGACGACGGCGGTGCCGAGCGCCACGACGAGCGCGGCCCCCAGGACGATGCCGGCACGGATGGCCGAGGTCCGATCAGGCGTGCGGCCGCCGAACGTCGCGACCGCCGAGCCCGCGGCGACCGGCATCGTCGGTGACGCGGACGGCCCTACGGTCGGCTCCAGCACGGGATCGCCGACCGGACCGAACGGCTGGGTCAGGGGATCGAGATCCCGTCGGAACGTGTCACCGTCGATGGGCTGGATGTCGTCAGGCATCGTCGCTCCGGATGAAGGCGTTGCAAGGATGATGGCGGCCAGATTCGCGGCATCGTCTCGCACGAAGTCTGAGCGAGTCATGAGAACGGTGCGCTGACGCCCCGGCGTCTGGTGCGGGTGGGCCGACTAGCGCGGTCCGTCGGGCGCGAGGATCGGTCCCGGATCTGTTGCCGGGGCGGGGGGCTGCTCCTCGGCCGGCAGGCGGACCATGAAGCGTGCGCCGCCCTCGGGTCGGTTCGAGACCGTGATCCGGCCGTCGTGGAGGTCGACGATCGACTTCGCGATCGCCAGGCCAAGGCCGGTCCCACCCGCCTGGGCGCCCGGGGCGCGCCAGAACCGATTGAAGATCTGCGGCATGTCCTCGGGCCGGATGCCCGGTCCGTCGTCGTCGACCTCGAGCGTCACGTCCCGATGGTCGGCACGGACGCGGACGAGGACCGAGCCGCCCCGTGGCGTGTGGCGGATCGCGTTGTCGACGAGGATCACGATCAGCTGGCGCAGGCGCGCCTGGTCGCCACGGACGATCGCCGGCTCGGGGTCCAGCGCGAGTGACACGCCGCGATCGGCGGCCGGCTTCGCCATGGCCCCGGCTCCGTCGGCGGCCACGTCGCCGATGTCGACCGGCATCCGGCTGAGGGTGATCGCGCCCGAGTCCGATCGGGCGAGGAGGAGCAGATCGTCGACGAGCGCCGTCATCTGTCCGACCTCGGCATCGATGTCGTCGAGGGCTTCGGTCGTGGCGGCCGCCTCGCCGCGGTTCCGTCGGAGGTGCTCGACCGAGCTCCGGATCACGGTCAGTGGCGTCCGCAGCTCATGGCTGGCATCGGCGGCGAAGTCGCGCTGTCGGCGGAGGGCCGTCCGCTGGGAGTCGAGCGACTCCCGGATGGGCACCAGCGCCCGCCGGGCATACACCGCGCCGAAGGCGACCGAGACGAGGACGACGACCGCCCCGCCGACGAGGAGGACGCGGAGGATCGCGTCGAGCGTCTGCTGCTCGGCCGTCCGGTCCTGGATCACCTGGATATAGACCACCCCGACCGGCGAGTCCACACGCTTCGTCATCGCCCGGATCGGCAGCGCGTCGATCGCAGCCGGTCGCACGTCCGTTCCCGTGCTGACCGCCGCCGCGAGTGAATCACGAAGGGGCAGGCCCGGCGGAAGCGGGGCGCCGCGGGCGAGGCTGTTGCCGTTGGCGTCGACCGCCATCGCGAACGTCCCGCTGGAGTTGCCGCCGAAGATGAAGCCGTACTCAGGGCCATCCGGCCGGCCGTGCGGGTTCTGGATCTCCTGGACGATCTGGTCCGTGCGGTTCGAGAGCTGCTGCACGCCGCTCGCCTCGAGGGTCCGGGCGGCGCTCCAGTAGAGGAGCATGCCGAGGATCGCGAGGACGACGAGCGTCGAGAGGCCGCTCCAGAACACGAGCCGCCAGCGGACGGTCCGGATCATCCGGGCGTCCGCCGCGATCGCCTCGCGCTCGGCCTGGTCGGGGCCGGGCGCGGTCGCGCCGTCAGGCACCGTTCAGGCGATACCCGATGCCGCGCACGGTCTCGATCCGGTCCCCTTCCGGACCGAGCTTGGTCCGGAGGTAGTGGACGTACGCGTCGACAGCATTGGGCGTGACGGCGACACCGAACGGCCAGGCCTGGTCGAGCAGCTGGTCGCGGCTCAGGGCCTGGCCTGGGTGGCGGAGCAGTGATTCGAGGAGGGAGAACTCGCGCGGACTGAGGTCCACGGGCCGATCATGGACCGTGACCGTGCGGGACGTCTCGTCGAGGCTGATCGGGCCGGCGATCAGGCGCGGCTCGGGCCGGCGGGCGGCGTTCTCGGCGCGGCGGGAGAGGGCCCGCAGGCGCGCGGCGAGCTCGTCATAGCTGAAGGGCTTCACCACGTAGTCGTCGGCGCCGGAGTCGAGGCCGGTGACCCGGTCACCCACGGTGTCGCGCGCGGTGAGCATCAGGATCGCGAGCTCCTTGCGCTCGCGGCGGATCCGGCGCGCGACCTCGAGACCCGAGATGTCGGGCAGCCCGATGTCGAGGATGACCACGTCGATGCCGTTCTCACCGAGGGCGATGTCGAGCCCGGTCTCGCCGTCGGCGGCGATCTCGACGTTGTGACGGTCCTGCTCGAGGAGCCGCGCGAGCGATCGACTGAGGCGGGGGTCGTCCTCGACGAGGAGGATCTTCATCGGGCTGCTGGTCCTTCTCCCTGGTGGCGGCGGGTGTCCCGCTCGCTCCGACGATCGTGCCAGAGGTTGTCGAATCGTTGGTGGGTCCGATCGAAGGTTGTTCCCTGCCATGGGCCGAGGTGGAGGAGGAGAGATCGACCCACGGCAGGGATCGAGATGCATGCTCGTGAGGGCCCCTGAGAGCGTCGTGAGATCGCGACCCTGCCGCGGTCCGGGATCTCCGTGGACCGGCCGTTGGTACCAGCGGCTAGCCCAAAGTACGGCTTGGCGACCCTCTCTGCCCACCCATACGCTCCGCCCATCAGCAAGCCGCACTCCACCCCGCGCCACCCCTCGGGTGCGGACGACATCCTCGCGTACAGAAAGGCAACGACCATATGGGCTCTATGGCCGTGAATGAGCTGGGGCCGATGCTCACCGCGACCGAGGTCGCCGACATGCTCCATCTCCACGTGAACACGGTGAAGCGACTCGGGGATCGCGGCGAGCTTCCGTTCTATCGCGTCTGCAAGCGGGGCGATCGACGCTTCCGCCTTGACGACGTGATGAAGTTCCTCGCCCAGAACCGCTGAACCGAGCCTGATCGGGCGGCTCCGCCGCTCCGAATCGCGCACTCCACGAGGCGTCTGCCCGGTTGCGGCGGGCGCTTCGCCATGTCCGGCTAGACCGTCCGGAGGGTCTCGCCGAAGATCTCGATGGCCTCGCTGATCTCGGCGGAGCTGGCATCGATCGGGGGGATCCAGCGGATCACCTGGCTGCTCATCCCGCAGGTCAGGAGAAGGAGGCCGAGGTCCGCGGCCCGGGCGATGACCGCCTTCGCGGTCGCTCCGTCAGGCTTTCGTCCGTCGCCGTCCAGGACGAACTCGACCCCGACCATGAGCCCTGGCCCGCGCACGTCACCGATCCTGGGCTCCTCGGCCGCGATCCGCTCGAGACCTGCCCGGAGCTCCACGCCGCGGAGGGCAGCGTTCTCGACGAGGCCCTCGGCGGCGATCGTCTCGAGGACCGCGACGCCCGCGGCACAGGCGACCGGGTTCCCCCCGTACGTCGATCCGTGGGCGCTTCGACCCCATTGCTCCATCCGGGCCCGCGATGTCGCGATCGCCGACAGCGGCAGACCGTTGGCGATCGCCTTGGCGATGACCACCACGTCCGGGACGATCCCGGCGTGCTCGAATCCCCACATCCGGCCGGTCCGGGCCAAGCCCGTCTGGACCTCGTCGGCGATCAGCAGGATCCCGTTGTCATCGCAGATCCGGCGCAGCCCGTCGAGGAACGACGGGGCGGCCGGGTTGTAGCCGCCCTCGCCCCGAACCGGCTCGATGACGATCGATGCGACCCGGGACGGCGCGATCACGGTCGCGAAGAGCGAGCCCAGGACCTCCAGGGCGGCGGCCGATGCCCGCTCGTCGTCGCCGTCGAAGTCCGGATAGGCCGCTGGGTAGGGTGCGAAGTACACGCCGGGGAGCAACGGCTCGTACCCGGTCCGGTAGTTCAGGTTCGAGGTCGTGACGCTCGTCGCCCCGAACGTCCGGCCGTGGAACCCACCGCGGAAGGCGATGATCCCGGGCCGCCCGGTCAAGCGTCGGGCGAGCTTCAGGGCGCCGTCGATCGCCTCCGATCCCGAGTTCAGGAACATCACGCTGTCGATCGGGTCCGGCAGGGCGTCGGCGAGCATCGACGAGAGGCGGACGACCGGCTCGGCAGTAGCCGATCGCACCGGTCGGTCCGATCAACCGGTCGGCCTGGGCGTGGATCGCGGCCGTCACGGCCGGGTGGTGGTGTCCGAGCGATGTGACCGCGATCCCGTTCGCGAAGTCGAGGTAGGCGCCGGCCGCTCGTGTCGTACAGGCGATGGCCCTCGCCGTGGCTCCAGCTACGCTCGAAGTAGCGGCCAAGGACGGGCGTCAGGTGGTCGGCGGCAGCCGCCAGGTCCACCGGGAGCGGGGTCGCGTCGGTCATGACCCGAGTATGCCGTCTCGACCAGCAACGCTGCCGCGTGAGACGGGGCGTGCGGGACTAGCATTCGGCCCATGGTCGACTTCGCCCTGACCGACGAGAACCGGCTCGTCCGGCAGGCCGCGCGTGCCTTCGCCGAGGCGGAGATCCTGCCTCACATCCGCGAGTGGGACGAGAAGGGCGAGGTCCACCGTGAGGTCTTCGCGAAGATGGCCGAGCAGGGGTTCCTCGGTGCGCCGATCCCCGAAGCGTGGGGTGGCGCCGGGATGGATTACCTCTCCTTCGCGATCCTGTGCGAGGAGCTGGAGCGGGCCGACACGGCCTTCCGCGTCGTCCAGAGCGTCCACGTCGGGCTGAACTCGCTCGCCCTCCTCCAATGGGCGACCGACGAGCAGAGAACCCGCTGGCTGGTCCCCCAGGCCAGGGGCGAGAAGGTCGCGACCTTCGGCCTGACCGAGCCCGGAGTCGGGACGGACGCGGCCAACCTGGCCTCGACCGCGCGACGCGACGGGGAGGCATACCGGCTGAACGGCCAGAAGATCTGGATCAGCCTCGCCGATCTCGCCGATCACTTCCTCGTGTTCGCCTCGACCGACCGATCGAAGGGCTGGCGGGGCGTGACGGCGTTCCTCCTCGAGCGAGGGATGCCGGGCCTCTCGACCGGCACGCTCCACGGCAAGCTCGGCATTCGCGCCGGCAACACCGGGTTGATCAACCTCGACGACGTCCTGGTCCCGTCGGACCACCGGATCGGCGAGGAGGGCGAGGGCTTCCTCATCGCCATGAGCGCGATCGACCAGGGCCGGTTCACTGTCGCGGCAGGGGCCGTCGGGCTCGCCCAGGCGTGCCTCGACGCGTCGATCGCGTACGCGCGGCAACGGCACACCTTCGGACAGGAGATCGGACGCCACCAGCTCGTCCAGCAGATGATCGCGAAGATGGCCGCCGGGACCGAGATGGGCCGCCTCCTCGTGTGGCGCGCCGCCTGGCTGAAGAACCAGGGCCTCCGGAACACTCGCGAGACGTCCCTGGCCAAGTGGCACGCGACGGACCACGCCGTCCAGTCGGCCCTTGATGCGATCCAGGTCCACGGTGCGAACGGCTACTCGAACGAGTTCCCGGTCGAGCGCTACCTGCGCAACGCCAAGGCCGCCGTGATCTACGAGGGAACGAGCCAGCTCCACACGATCATCCAGGCCGAGTACGCCCTCGGGTATCGCGAGGACAAGCCGCTCCGCTGCGAGCCGCTGCCGGCCCAGGGCTGGGAGCGATCGGCGATGACCGCGCGATGACCGTTGTTCCCTCCGCCTGGCGGGAGCGGTTCCTGATCGTCGCCATCGTCGTCCTCGCGGGAGCGACCGCGTTCGGGCTTTGGCACGTCGTCGTCGGCGGACTCGTCAACGGCAACGCCGCCGCGGCGCGGTTCGGGCTGGTCCTCGCCGTCGTGGCGGGTTCGCTCCTGACGACGTGCGTCGCGGTGCTGCGGCTGCTTCGTGGCTGACGGCGGGCGTTCCAGCGCGAGTCCCGGTCCGCCCCCCGCCCCCGGGTCCGTGCCGCTGCCGGGCTGGTCCGTCGAGGAACTCGAGACCCTCGCCCAGCTGGCGGAGACGTTCGTCCGCGGCGGATCCGGACGTCGGGCCGCCCTCGCCGCGGAGGCCCTGGTCCGGGCCGCCGATCCCGCCCAGGTCCGCCAGTTGCGCCTCGTCCTGCGGTTGATCCAATCGCGCGCCGTCAACTTCCTCCTGACCCGCCGGACGACCGCGTTCCGCGACCTGTCGCCCCACGATCGCGAGCGCTATCTGCTCGACTGGGCACATTCGCGGATCGCCCTTCGCCGCTCGGCATTCCAGGCATTCGCCGGCCTGATGACGTTCCTCGCCTACGCCGATCCCGGGTCGCGCGAGAGCCCGAACCCGCTCCACGCCGCGATCGGCTACAAGCCGGAGCATCCACCGCTGACCGCGGATCGAACGACCGTCCGGCCGCTGGGCCTCGACGGCGGGGACGCGCCGGTGACCCTGGAGGCCGACGTCGTCGTCGTCGGTTCGGGCGCGGGTGGCGGGGTCGTCGCCGCGGAGCTGACGCGCGCGGGGCGATCGGTCCTGGTCGTGGAGGCCGGACCGTTCGTCGACGAAGCGACGATGCCGTCCGACGAGCTCGACGCCTACCGCCGGATCTACCTCAATCACGGGCTGCTCACGACGTGGGACGGGTCGATCACGATGCTGTCCGGGACGGCCGTTGGCGGCGGCACGTTGGTCAACTGGATGACCAGCATCCCCGCGCCCGCCGACGTCCGGACCGACTGGACTCGACGGCACGCGATCGACGGGATGGACGGAGCGGAGTTCGAGTCGGACGTCTCCGAGATCGAGACGGAGCTCGGCGTCAGCCTCTCGACGGTGATCCCGGCCAAGGACCAGGTGATCCTCCGCGGCGCCGGGATCCTCGGCTGGGAGGCCGCCCCGACGCGCCGCAACACGCCGGGCTGCGGCGATTGCGGCAGCTGCCCGTTCGGGTGCCCGCGCGGCGCGAAGCAGTCCGGGATCCGTGTCCATCTCGCGGCCGCCCAGGCGGGTGGCGCCCGGATCGTGGATCGGGCGCGGGTCACGCGGATCCTGCTCGAGGGCGGCCGAGCCGCCGGCGTGGAGGCAGCCGTCCTGCGCGTCGATCCGGCGACCGGTCGAGCCGCTCGCGGGCACGGACGGAGACCCGCTCCGACCGGCGACGCGGCGCCTGATCGTCCGGGCTCCCCAGGTCGTCGTCGCCGCCGGGGCGCTCCGCTCGCCGGCGCTGCTCCTCGAATCCGGGCTCGACCACCCCGGGATCGGGCGACACCTCCGGCTCCATCCCGTGCCTGTTGTCGCCGGCCTCTTCGACGAGCCGATCGACATGTGGCTCGGACCGATGCAGGCGGCCCGGTCGCTCCAGTTCGCGGCCCCCGAGCGGGGCCGGTACGGGTACGCGATCGAGTCCGCGCCGGGCCATCCGGGCCTGATCGCGCTCGCCCTGCCGTGGGAGGGCACGGACGCGCACGCGGACCTGTTGCGGAATATCCGCCACGTGGCGCCGCTGATCGCGATCACCCGGGACGGCGGCGAGGGCCGCGTCCGACCAACCCGGGCCGGCCGGGTCCGGGTCGACTACCGGCTGGACCAGACGGGCATCGCGACGATGCGCCACGCCCTCGTCTCGATGTCCGAGATGGCGAGGGCGGCCGGGGCCCGCCAGATCGTGGCGCTCGGGACGCCGCCGCGCTGGCACGGCCGGGGCGGTTTCGGCGCCGGCCAGGAGGAGCGGACGTTCATCGTCTTCCAGGATGCCCTCCGAGCCTTTGACTTCGGGCCGAACCGGGCGAGCGTCTTTTCCGCCCACCAGATGGGCAGCGTCCGGATGGGCGGTCCGGTCGACGATCCGTGCGATCCGCGCGGCCGGGTCCGTTCGAAGGGCG
Source organism: uncultured Chloroflexia bacterium (assembly GCA_963817095.1). GTDB lineage: Bacteria > Chloroflexota > Limnocylindria > Limnocylindrales > CSP1-4 > CF-46. The sequence goes on along the minus strand of CAWFND010000008.1, from coordinate 374,329 downwards.
GCGCGATCGTGCCAGGGCTCTATGTCGCGGACGGATCGCTGTTCCCGACGGGCCTGGGCGTCAACCCGATGATCACGATCATGGCGCTGGCGCGCCGGGTGGCGAGGACGATCGCCGCGGAGGGTGCGACCCGCTCGAGCTGAGCGGATGGTTCAGGCGGCCGCCGGCTCGTCCGTTGCGGCCGGCGACACGCCGGCGCTTCCGCTCCGACCCACGGGCGCGACCTGGCGCTGCTCCACGGACGGCATCCGGCTCCGGGCGAGGATGATCAGCGCGACCCCGACGACGATCACGCCGCCGGCCACGAGCTGGACCGCCGATACCGACTCGGAGAGGATCAGCCAGCCGAGGAAGACCGCGATCACCGGGTTGACGAACGCGTACGTCGCGATCAGCGGCAGCGGCGCGTGCCGAAGCACCCACGCATACGCGGTGAAGGCGACGAGGCTGCCGACCGCGAACAGGTAGACGAACGCGGCCAGTGAGGCGCCCGATACGTCGGCCGGGTGGAACGTGGCGAGCTCACCGCTCAGGACGGACATGCCGGCGAGGACGACGCTGCCGGAGAGCATCTGCATGCCGGTCGTCACGAACGGATCGCGCGGCAGGCGGGCACGATGCGCCGAGAAGAGCGATCCCGTTGCCCAGGCGATCGGGGAGAGGATCAGCGCGGCGACGCCGGCCGGGTGGAGCGATCCGTCGATCGCGATCCCGTTGCCGACGAGCAGCACGACGCCGAACATCCCGGTCGCGATCCCGACGACCGCCACGGCCGGCAGCCGCTCGCCGAGGAAGACGCGACCGAGGACCGCGATCCAGACGGGCATCATCGCGATCAGGACCCCGGCGATCCCCGATGGGACGGTCTGCTCGCCCCACGCGACGAGGCCCATTCCACCACCCATCAGGAGCGCGCCGATGATGAAGCTGTCGCGCCACTCGCGGCGGCTCGGCATCGGGACCGTGCCTCGCCGCAGGATCGCGACCGCGCCGAGCATCACGATGCCGGCAATCGCGAACCGGGCCGCTGCCATGACGAACGGCGGGATCGTCTCGATCGCCACCCGGATGCCGAGGTAGGTCGATCCCCAGACGACGTACAGGATCAGGATCGCCGTCCAGACGAGGACCGGCGCGGCCGCGCCTCGGGGCAGGCTGACGCCGACGTCGGTCACGGTTGGCATAGTCGGCTGGTCCAAGGCACAGGCAGTGTACGACGGCCGCGCCGACCGCGCTACCCCCTTCGTCCCGCAACTGTGTTCGTCGCGCCCGGGCGTCGAGGGCAAGGCGAAGTCGAGCACCGGAGCGAGCGGGCTTGAAAGCCCGTGAGCGAGGAGCACAGGCTCCAACGCAGCCATCGGCATCCGGGCGCGACAGCCCTCAGGCGACGGCTGCGGGGAGAGGGCGGCAGTGGCGGCACGGCCGATAGCCGGCGATCGACGCGGCCTTCGCCGACCCGAACGTCACGAGGTGGCGCTCCGTGACCCGTCGCGCGTCGCGGCAGGTCGGCATGCAGTAGATGTGCGTCGTATCGGAGCCGTAGTAGCGGATCCCGGCCCGCGCCAGCGACTCGAGCTCGTCCGGATCGGCGCCCTCCCCGGCGAGGATCGTCCGCTTGTTGTCCGGCCCGCCGAGGGAGTACTGGCCGATCATCCCGTCGCTCCGGACGACCCGGTGGCACGGCACGATCAGCGGGACGGGGTTGTGGCCGAGCGCCGTCCCGACCGCCCGGACGGCCTTCGGCCGGCCGATCTCGGCGGCGATCCAGCCGTACGGTCGGACCTCGCCACGTGGGATCTCGAGCGCCTTCATCCAGACGGCCTGCTCGAACGCCGTCGAGCCACGCAGGTCGAGGTCGATCCGGTTGTGGCGGTCGCCGGCCAGGCGTCGGCCGATCTTCCGGGCGAGATCGTCCGGCAGCGTGTCGCGTCGCCGGGCCACGCGTCCCGTCCGCGCATGGAACCGGGCCTCGAACGCCGCGTCGTCGACCGCCTCCTCGACCGCGGACACACCGCGGGCGTTCCACGCGACGCGGAGCGGACCGACCGGGGACTCCATGACGGCGTAGTCGTCGGCGAGGCCGACGGCGACGAGCGTGGCATGGGCCAGGCCGGGCGGGGCGGGCTCGCGAAGGCCGGCCAGGGCCGCCTCGGCGACCGGCTCGAACGGGGTGGTCATGCGGGGATCTCCTCGCGCTCGTGCCGCTCGGCGGCGAGGAGCGCTGTGCGCAGGGCGGCGAGGCCGCGATGGACGTGGGCCTTGACGGTGCCCTCGGGACGGCCGGTCGCCTCGGCGATCTCGGCATACGACAGCCCGTCGACGTGGCGGAGGACGACGGCGGTCCGCTGGGCCGGGCTCAGGCCGGCCAGGAGGCGCGCCCACGTCTCGCGTTCGTCACGACGGGTGAGCGGGTCCTCGGCCGGCTCGGCGCCGGGGTCGAAGGCGAGCTCGGTCGTCGGAACCCGGCGGACCCGCGCCCGGTTGCGTCCGGCGTTGAGCAGGATCGTCGTGAGCCAGCCGCGAAGCCGCAGCGCTCGGATCCGTTCGGGCGGATATGTCGCGAGCGCGCGATAGGCTCGGACCAGGCAATCCTGGACCAGCTCCTCGGCCTCCTGGCGATCCCCGCCGGTCCGGTAGGCGATCGTGAACAGGCGGTCCTGGTGCTCCAGCACCAGCGTCTCGAACGTCCCGTCGAGGTCGGTCGCCAGACGAGCGGTGAGCCGCGCATCGGCGGTGGGTTCGTCCATCACGTGAGATTGAACACCGCGCGAGCCGGATCGGTTGCGTGGGCTCCGCCCGGTGGCCCCATGCGACAATCGGCCGATGGGGCGTGCGGATCGGTTCGAGGAGCTGGCGGCGGCCGTCGCGGGCTTCTACGAGAGCTGGGCGATCTATCTCGGCCTTGAGCTCGGGTTGTTCGCGAGCATCCGCGATGCCGGGGCCGCGGGCATCACCGCGGATGAGCTCGCGGCCGCGACCGCATGTCGCCCGGAGCCGGTCCGGGCGTGGGTCCGCGCCGCCCACGCCGCCGACCTCGTCGCGCTCGACGGCGACCGGATCCGCCTCGAGGATGACGTCGTGTCCGTGCTCCTGGACGACACGCACCCGGAGTACCTCGGCGGCCAGTTCGTCGTCGCGGTCGTGGCCAGCCTCGACTACGCGGGACTCGCCGAGTTCTTCCGGACCGGACGGACGATGGAGGAGCGGCCGCCGCGGTTCCATCGGGCGATCGAATCGGTCACCGTCCAGGACATCGCGGTGTTCTTCCAGGAGGGCCTCGCCGAGCTGCCGGAGCTCGTTGCCACGCTCAGCCGCGGAGCCCGCGTCCTCGACGTCGCCTGTGGCGGCGGCAAATGGCTGATCGCCGTCGCCCGGCGGTTCCCCGCCACCGAGCTGGTGGGTGTCGAGTACGAGCCGGACTCCGTCGCCCGGGCCATGCGTCACGTGAGCGAGACCGGCCTGGGCCCGCGGATCCGGATCGAGCCCAGGACGATCCCGGACATGCCGTTCCGCGAGCAGTTCGAGCTCGTCTACCTCCAGGATGCCCTCCACGAGCTGCCCGATCCGGTCGGGTCGCTGCGGGCATCGTGGGCAGCGGTCGCGCCGGGCGGCGCCCTGGTCGTCCTCGAATGGTGCCTCCCGGAGGATCCGGCCGACAGCCAGACGCTCCAATCGCAGCTGCTCTGGGGCATCCAGATCGACGAGCTCTACCAGGGCACCCGGATGGAGACCCATGCGGGCTTCACTCGGCTGTTCGCCGAGGCACGCGTCCCGCCCCCGACGGTCATCGACCTGCTGTCAGGCGCGACCTTGTTCGTCGCTCACCGGGAGGGCGGGCAAGCCCGCTGAAGGAGGGGCGTCACTTCACCTCGACGCTGTAGTCCTTCATCTGGCCCGGATGGATCGAGCAGTGGTACGTGTACGTGCCGGCCGTCGTGAAGACGAGCATCGCCGTCGATCCGCCGGCGATCGTCTTCGTGTCGCAGGCACCGTTGTCCATCGTCGCGCTGTGGGACGTGCTGCCGTCCTGGTTCGACCAGGCCACGATGTCTCCGACCTTCGCCTCGACCGGCTGGGGCGCGAACTTGAAGTCCTTGATCGTCACGGAGACGGTCGCGGTCGATCCGGCCGGGGCCGCCGCGCAGGCCGCCGCACCGCCGCCGGCGGCCGTCGACGCGGCGGGAGCCGACGCCGCCGGTGCCGACGCCGAGGGCGTGGCGGCGGTGCTGCCCGAGCAGGCAGCGAGGGTCAGAAGGGCCGCCACGGTCGGCAGCAGGGCGAGACGTCGCATGTCGGGATCCTCCGAGGGAGGCGAGCGGCGGCGGGGAGCCGCTCGGTTGGGGCAGATGCTCATCGTACGCCCCGGCCCGTCGCGTCGGTTTCGCGCGGGTATCGTTCGGCCATGGTCGCCGACGGTCCGCTCCTCCACGCCACCGCGGACGGCCCGCGGCGACCGAACGAGCTCACTGCGGCCGACGTCCGCTGGCTCGCCTGGCACGAGGCGCGGGCGCATGCCCTGATCGGCCGGGAGGTCCGCGACCTCGGGGATGGCTGGCTCCTGCACGACCCCACGGACCACGAGCCGTTCTGGAACCGCATCGCCGGGATCGCCTGGCCGACCGATCCCGCCGGCTTCGACCATCGCCTCACGGAGATCCTGGCGCTCTTCGCCGGGCTCGATCGCATCCCGCATATCTGGCCGTTCCCCGGGTTCGACGAGCCGCCGGATCTCGTCAACCGGCTCCTCGCGTTCGGCTTCGAGGATTACGGCGGCGGCCTGACGATGGTGCTCGACCACGACCGGATCGCGACGGACGCGATCGTCCTGCCGGACGCCGACGGCCGGCAGGTCTCGGTGGAGCGGGTCCATCGTGCGGTCGGCAGCGCCGCCCAGGACGCGGCCCGGGCGATCGCCGGCGTCCTCGTCACCTCGTTCGACGTGGAGACCGAACGACGAGTCGCGATCGAGCTCGAGACGATCCTCGGCCTCGACACCGACCCGTATCACGCGATCCTCGTTCGCGTCGACGGACAGCCGGCCGCGGTGGCCCGGCGGACAACGTTCGCCGGGGGAGCTACCTGTCGTCGATCGGGACCGTTCCGGAGCTCCGCGGGCTGGGGCTCGGCCGGCTCGCGACGTCGCTGGCGATCGCCGACGCGGTCGCCGACCGCTCGCAGCGGATCTATCTCGGTGTCTTCGAGGACAACGACGTCGCCCAACGGCTGTACCGATCGCTCGGCTTCGAACAGGTGGGTGGGGTGAACCCGGACCTCCTGCTCCGGCCGTGAGCGGGACCGACCGTCCCCTCGAGACGCCGATCGTCGATCCGGCGATCCTCGCCGGGCTGGAGACCGTGTCCACGATCGTCGCCACCGTGGACCTGGAGCGGGCGCTAGCGGACATCGGTTCGTCTGCCCGCTCGATCAGCGCGCCCGTCGACGACCCGCTTCTCGGGGCCCGGGTCGTCCTCCTGGACACCGTCGAGGACGGCTGGATCGCCCTCGCGGAGCCGACGACCGAGGGCCGTCTCACGGCATCGCTCGCCCGACATGGCGAGGGACCGGCGGGCCGCTACGTCGCGGCGGCCGAGCCGTTCGACCGGATCCGCGCCCGGGCGGCGGCCGGCGGCATCGCCCTCAGCCGGGTCGAGATCGGCCCGTTCGGTCGATCGGTGCTCGTTCTTTCCGGCCCGGTCAGCGGTCCGTCCCTGGTGGTCGTCGAGCGTCGGACGCTACCATCGCCGCCATGACCGAACACTCGCCGACCACGGTTCGCCCAGCCACGGCCGCCGACGCCGAGCGGATCGCCGCCCTCTTCACCGACGAGGGCTATCCGGCCGGCCCGAGCGACATCGTCGAGCGGCTGGCCCGCTTCGACTCGCCGTACTCGCGGGTCCTCGTTGCCGACCACGACGGGGAGGTCCTCGGGTTCGTGGCCGTCCATGCGCTCCCGCGGTTCGAGCACTCCGATCGGGTCGTTCGGATCATGGCGCTCGTCGTCGACGCCGCCGTCCGCGAACGGGGGGTCGGCCGGCTCCTGATGGAGGCGGCGGAGGACCTCGGCCGGGAGGTCGGCGCGGCATTCGCGGAGGTCACGGCCGGCCACCACCGGCCCGACGCCCGTCGCCTGTACGAGGAGATCGGTTACGACGGCACCGTGGCCGCCTACCTCCGAAAGCGGCTCTGATCCCATCGAGCCCGACCACCCCTTGACCGCCGGCCCGGTCGCGCGCTTCCCCCGGCTCCGGCTGCGCGACCCCGCGATCGACCTCGTGGAGCTGCCATGGGAGCGGCCGCTCGCGGATTGGTCGGCCGACGTCCTCGACTTCCGGCTTGTCCCGGTGGGCCCGTCCCGCCACCTCGTCCGGTTCCTCGCCTCGAGTGGCGTCCTCTACGCCCTGAAGGAGCTGCCGCTCGGACCCGCGCGTCGCGAGTACCGGGTCCTGCTCCACCTCGAGGGTCTCCGGCTGCCGACGGTCGAGGCGGCCGGGATCGCGGAGGATCCGTCGGCCGACCGGGCGGTCCTCGTCACGAAGTTCCTGCCCCACTCGCTCCAGTACCGGCGGCTGATGATGCGGCTCCCGCCGACGAGCGTCACGTACCGCGATCGGCTCCTCGATGCGATGGCGTTCCTCCTCGTCGACCTCCATCGGGCCGGCGTGTTCTGGGGCGACTGCTCGCTCGCGAACACGCTGTTCCGTCGCGACGGCGACCGGATCCAGGCCTACCTCGTCGACGCCGAGACGAGCGAGGTCTTCCCGGACCTGTCCGACGGGCAACGTGCGTACGACCTGGAGATCCTCGTCGAGAACGTCGCGTTCGGTCTCGCCGACCTCGCCGCGATGCGGGGCTGGGAGGCGGGCATCGACGAGGCGATCGCGGCCGCCGAGCGGGTCCGCGACCAGTACGGCCAGTTCTGGACGCTGATCCACGACGAGCCCGTCCTCCAGCCGGGCGACCGGCAGGCGATCCGGAACCGGGTCCGGAAGCTGAACGATCTGGGCTACTCGGTCGACCTCGAGGTGGACCCGGATGCGCCGGACGGGCGTGTCCGGCTGCGGATGGGCGTCACGACCCGACGCTTCCACGCCCGCGAGCTGGAGCGCCGGACGCGGATCCGGGCGCTGGAGGGCCAGGCCCGGATGCTCCTGAACGACCTCACCGAGTTCGAGGCCTGGAACGCGTGGCACGACGGCCATCCCTCGAGCCCTCCGGACGCCGCCGAGCGCTGGTTGCGCGACGTCTACCGCCCCACGCTCGCCCGGATTGCCGCCGCCGTGGGGCCGGATCGGGACCTCGTCCAGGCGTATTGCGACGTCCTCGAGGAGAAGTGGTACCTGTCCGAGCAGGAGCAGCGGGACGTGGGCCTCGCGGCTGCGATCGACGCGTACCTCGCCCTCGGTGCGCCCGCGCCGGAGACGACCCGGGGCGACCCGACCGACGTGCTCGATCCGGTCGAGATGGACCTCCTGGAGCTCGGGTCGTTCCGGGATGAGCCCACCGAGCCGGAGCGCGCGGACGCGCCGGCCGGCGACGACGGGCCCGCCGAGGACGTGGCACCATCCGACACGTGAACGAGGGAGCGGGGGCCGTCGCGGACGCCGTCATTCGCGTCGAGGACCTCCACAAGGCATACGGCGACACGCTCGCCGTCGACGGGGTCAGCTTCGAGGTCGCCGGCGGAACGATCTTCGGCCTCCTGGGGCCGAACGGCGCCGGCAAGTCGACCACGGTCGAGATCCTCGAGGGGCTGCGCGAGCCGGATCGCGGCACCGTCCGGGTGCTGGGGATCGACGCCGTCCGGAATGCCGACGACCTCCGCGCTCGGATCGGCGTCTCGCTCCAGACCGCGGCGATGTACCCGAAGCTCACGGTCACCGAGGTCCTGACGCTGTTCCGTGGGTTCTACCCGGCCGGCCGGACACCGGGGGAGCTGATCGACCTGATGGACCTCGGCGAGAAGCGCTCGACCCGGACCCAGAACCTGTCCGGTGGGCAGCGCCAGCGCCTGTCCGTGGCGCTCGCCCTCGTCAACAACCCGGAGCTGGTCTTCCTCGACGAGCCCACGACCGGCATGGATCCGGCGGCACGGCGGGCGCTCTGGGAGGTCGTGCTCGGGCTGCGCTCGGCGGGCCACACCGTGCTCCTGACGACCCACTACCTGGAGGAGGCGGAGGTCCTCTGCGATCGCGTCGCGATCATGGACCACGGCCGGATCCTCGAGGAGGGGACGGTCGACGAGCTCGTCAGCCGCCGGTTCAAGGAACGAGCCGTCCGCTTCGATCCGATCCCCGGCCTGCCCGACGCACAGCTGGCGGCGATGCCCGGCGTCTCGTCGGTCAAGCACGAGGATGGCGAAATCCTCCTCTACACGCGCGACGTCGCGACGACGATCGGGGCCGTCCTCGACGCGGCCGAGAAGCTCGGCGTGGAGCCGGCGAATCTCGGCGTCCGACGGGCGACGCTCGAGGACGTCTTCCTCGACCTGACCGGCCGAGCCCTGCGGGACTAGGGATCGATGCGCGCCCTCCTGCTCCTGACCGAGGCGAACATCAAGAGCTTCACGCGCGACCGCGCGGCGCTCTTCTGGACGCTGGCCTTCCCCCTGATCTTCGTCGTGCTGTTCGGGTCGATCTTCTCGGGCGGCAACAATGACCGGACGATCGGCTTCGCCGACCTCGACGGGACGGCGACCTCGCAGAAGCTCTCGGATGCCTTCGCATCCGTCGACGGCGTGAAGCTCGAGACCGGCGATCCCGACACGAGCTCCAGGCGAAGATGAAGGACGGCCAGCTCTCGGCGGTGATCGTCGTCCCGAAGGGCTTCGAGGCGACCGTGGTCGCGAAGACGGCCCCGGCCCAGGTGACGATCTACACGGACCCGAGCCAGAGCTCGGCCGACGCCGCGACCCGCCAGCTCGTCGGCTACGTCCTTGCGGCGGTCAACCAGCAGGCGGCCGGCGTGCCGCCGGCGGTCCTGCCGACGTTCGCGGCCATCCAGACGAACGATCTCTCGTTCATCTCGTACCTGGTGCCGTCGATTCTCGGGATGTCACTGATGCAGGTCGGGATCTTCGCCGCCATCCCGCTCGTGGCCGACCGCACGAAGCTGATCCTGAAGCGGCTCCAGGCGACCCCGCTCCGCCGCTGGCAGCTGGTCGGCAGCAACGTCCTGATGAGGCTGCTGATCGCGGTGGTCCAGACGATCATCATCGTCGGGGTCGGGGCGTTGTTCTACGGGGTCCAGATCGCGGGGTCGTGGTGGATGATCGCGGGCCTGATCCTGCTTGGCTCGGTGACGTTCATCGCGTTCGGCTACGTGATCGCGTCGTTCGCCGCGACGGAGGACGTCCGCGAACGCGATGACGAGCGCGGTCCAGTTCCCGCTGATGTTCCTGTCCGGCACGTTCTTCCCGATCGCGGCGATGCCGGATGCCCTCAAGGCGGTCGCGCGGATCCTGCCCCTCACCTACCTGAACGATGCGCTGCGGCAGGTGATGGTCGACGGCACGCCGTTCTCGCCGCTCTGGTTCTGTGTCGCGTTCCTGTTCGCGTGGCTGTTCGGCTGCCTCGCGGTCGCCGCTCGCTACTTCAAGTGGCAGTGACGGCGATGCCGCGCGCCGGGTCGGCGAGCAGCGCGGCGACGTCGATGTGCCGGGGCGCCAGATCGGGCGACTGAACGGCCAGCGCGGCGACACGTGCGGCGATCGACAGGGAGTGCTCGATCGACAGGCCCTGGAGCTCGCCGAAGACAACCCCCGCCAGGAAAGCGTCGCCTGCGCCGTTCGTGTCGACGACGTCGGCCGCCGCCACGGGAAGCGGCGGGATCTCGAGCCAGCGGCCCGCGCCGGTGAGGGCGAGCGCGCCGCGCTCGGCCATCGTGCAGACGACGAGCTCACGGCCGTCGTCGCGCAGCCGCTTCATGAACGGCCGCGGGTCGGGCAACCGCTCGCCGCTGAAGAAGACCCGGTCGGCCTCGCGGAAGTCACGCTCCCAATCGCGTTCGCCGTCGGTGGCATGGAGGTCCGTCCACGTGCGCTTGCCGAGACGACGGGCGATTCCGAGGACCGGCCGGCAGGCGTCGCTGATCGCGACGAGCACCTCGTCGGCGTCGGCGACCATCGCCTCGACCTCGGGCCCGTCGAACCGCGTCTCCGGGTCGCCGGTGTGGAGCAGGAACGACAGCCGCCGACCGGCCGGGTCCATCAGGTTCACGTGACGGGCGCTGCCGGTGCGATCCGGGACCGCGTCGACCGTCACCCCGGCCGCACCGAGGCCCGCCCGGATCCGGCGGCCCGGCTCGTCGTCGCCGAGCAGGCAGTGCAACGTCACGGAGACGCCTAGTCGCGCCAGGTTCATCGCCTTGCCGGCCCCGGACGAGCCGATCGTCTCGTGCCAGCCCGGTGGAAAGACGCTGGCGGGCGCCGGTGCCGGGAACGCTTCGACCCGGATCATCGTGTTCCAGGACGCGGCCCCGAAGGCGACGACCCGCGGTGGGCGGGCCTCCGGGTCCGAGCGGTCGACCGCGGCCCCTCGGCTCACCAGCGCTCGTCGTGGACGATGTCGGCCAGCGCGACCCTCCCGCCGGCCTTGTTCGGCCGGGTGAGCTCGTCGGGGTCGGCCGGATAGCCGAACGACAGCAGGTACTCGCAGTGGTGGTCCTCGGGGTAGCCCAGGAGGTCGCGGGCGAGATCGTGCTCGTAGACCGTGGCCGGAACGCTGCCGATCCCGAGGTCCCAGGCGACGAGCATCATGTTCCCGGCCGCCATCCCGAGGTCGAACATCACGGACAGCGGGCTGTCGGCGGCCGTCGGGTCCGGCGTGACGAGCGCCACCGCGACCGCTGCACCGGCGATGTGTCCGGCCCACGGCCCCACGGCGGCGAGCGCCTGGAGGTGCTCGCGATCGCGGCAGACGATGAATTGCCAGCGCTGGAGGTTCTTGGAGCTGGCCGCGCGGCGGCCGGCATTGAGGATCCGGACGAGATCGTCGGGCTCGATCGGCTCGTCGGCGAACCGCCGGATCACCCGCTTGTGCTCGACCGCTTCCCAGACGGACATCGATCGGTCGCCGCTCACGGCAGGACCCCGGCGGGCGGGGGATCGGCCGGCTTCGGCATCGGCACCGCATCGCCCTCATCCTCGATGTCGCCGATCCCCTGGCCGGCCTCCCGGAACGGCACAGCGAGAGCGACGAGGGATCGGAAGCCGCCGGGCTCGCGCTGGACCGCGGTCGGTGGCCGAGGCGTGTCGGGCAATCGGTGGGCATCCGCTGCCTCGGCAGCGGCCGCCGCCACCTCCGGGGCCAGCGGCCCGCCGAGCGCCCCGGCGAGGAAGCCAGCGACGACCCGGCGGTACTCGGGGAACTCGTAGAGCCACGAGTGCTGGCCGCCCTCGATCGTCAGAACCCGGACATCCCGACCGGCCGACTCGGCGATCGCCGCCAGCCGCCGCAGGTGGGCCACTGGCACGACCGGGTCCTCGGAACCATGGACGAGCAGGATCGGCCGGTCGATCATCCGCAGGGCCGCGCTCGCCGAGATCTCCCCGACGCGATGACCGCGTGGCCGGAGATAGACCCGTGTCGTGAGCCATGCGAGCGGCCATGCGATCACGCCGGGAAACGGCAGGCGGGCCAGCCGGAACGTCTGGCGCGTGAGGCGCCATGGGTCGGCGGGCGCAGACGTCGCGACGACCGCGGCGATCCGTGGCTCGGCGGCGGCCGCGAGAATCGCGCCGATCGCCCCCATCGAATGCCCAGCGACGGCTCCGCTGGTCACCTCGGGACGGGCGTCGAGGGCGAGGAAGGCCGCCAGCGCATCGGACCCGAACTCGCCCGCGGTGATCGGCAGGCTCTCGGCGGCGTTCGCCCCATGGCCGCGGACATCGATGGCGAGGCAGTGGAAACCGGCGGCGTGGAGGAAGACGGCCATCGGGAGCAGCCGATCCCGAGCAGATTCCCAGCCGTGGATGAGGGCCACGCCCGGGCCGGGCTCGCCGCCTCGGGCGGGGATGAACCAGCCCGGCAGCGTCAGGTCGCCCGACGGGACGTCGACGCTCTCGAACGGCAGGCCGAGGTCCGTCGGCATGATCTGGGGCGGCCGCGGGACGGGGAAGCCGGCCCGGACGCGATAGAGGACGGCGAAGCGATAGGCGAGGGCGAACGGGGCGGCCGCGATCGCGGCAACGAAGCCCGCCCGGCGAAGGGTCGGCACGTCGCTATGGGACGGCCGACCAAGGGAGCCTGTCAAGCGTGCGGACGAGCCGACGAGGCAGGCGTCGGCAGCCGGTCGCTGCCGCGTTCGCCGATATCATCCACGAGTGGTGAAGCGCGACCCTCATGACGTCCTCGGGATCGAGCCCGGGGCATCACCCACCCAGATCAAGGCGGCCTGGCGTCGACTGGCCAGGCAGCACCATCCCGACCTGACGGGCGACGATCCGGCCGCGTCACGGGTCGCGACCCGCCTGATGGCCGAGATCAACGAGGCGTACGCGGCGCTCACCCGGGAGGGCGGCGCACGGAGCCGGTGGCGCGAGCCTGGTGAGGGAGGGGCGCCGGGAACCGTCGACGATCGCTCGTCCGGGACCCGCCGGGGTGGACCGCCTCGACCGCGACCGTCGCGCCCCGTCACGGGTCGCGTGGACACCTCGGAAACCTTCCGACCTCGGAACCAGCCGCTCCGGCCGGCGTCGACCGCCGCGGCCGGCGCTGCGTCCGGGTTGCCGGGCCAGCCTCCCTACCGCATCCCGGTCGACGAGCGGGAGCCGCCCCGCGCCAGCACCCCGACCGGCCCCGTCGCGCAATCGCGTCTCCGCAACTTCCGACGGCCGGCCGACCCGCCGCTCGCAGATGCCCTCGACACGGAGCTCACCTTCGGCAAGTTCCACGGCCACACGCTCGGCCAGGTCGCGGGATTCGAGCCGTCCTACATCGACTGGCTCGCGACGACGATCACGCGTGACCGCGATCTCGTCGCCGCGGCCCGCGTGGTCCGGGACGACCTCGACGATCGCGGGATCGTCCGTCGGTCGCGGCCGGCGGCCACCGTTGCGGGGAGCGGCCAGACCGCCTGAGCGGCCCGACGGAACCGGCCCGGAAACGACACGATCGCCGCCGGATACCCGGTGGCGATCGTTGATGGCGACGGTGACGTTCGAGCGATGAGCTCTGCCGTATCGCGGCCCAGGCCTGCTGGCCGATGATCCGTGGTTACTCGGCTCGTGACCTGGGTCCGGGATCCGCGGCGCTCCAACCGTCATGGAGAACCGAAGGCCGTGCCCTGGCCCGTGACCGACGCCCCAGGTGGTTCCCGGGTTTGTCGCGTTACGGCACGTTCGAAAGGTACTCCCGATCGATCGCCCGGCTCAATGGGCGATCCGTCCCGGGCCGGCGGCGGCGATGGTCGGGCGCACGCGGGCACCACCCCGGGACGGCGGTACCAGGTGCCAGATGGCACCACCCCGCGATCCCGTCGGCCCGTCGTTCACGCGCCCTCGCAGTCCCGGCCCTTACAGGACGTCGTGCCGGCCGGCCGACATCGACCGGTCGAGACGGAAGGGGTTCTCGGCCGGGACATCGGCTCGGAGTCCCCATGACGGACCCGTCGACCGCCCGGTGATCGCGTCGATCACGAGGCGGCTCCCGCCGCCGCTGCCCATCACGCCGTGACCGCTCCAGCCGCCGTTCAACCACAGGCCGTCGACCGGCGTCGCGCCGACGAAGGGGCGATGGTCGGGCGTGTACTCGTACTGGCCGGCCTGGATCACCCAGTTCACGCCCCGCTCCCAGATGTCCGCCCAGAACGGGGCGACTGCGGCGACGCTGTCCGACGAGGCGGGGTCCAGGAGGCGAAAGGCGAAGTCGGCCGAGGTCGGCACGCTCCAGACCGGGTCGCCCGAGGGGGTTCCCTGCTCGGTCAAGAGGGCAAACGCACCGCGGAGGGCCGGTCGCCAGTGGGCGCCGGTCGCCTCGTCGATCGTCATCGGGGCGTCCTGGGGCACTTCGGGCGCGTCCGCGACGACGACCTTCTGGCGGCGGGTCGGGGCAATCGGGACGTCGAGGCCGGCAAGGGCCGCGGTCCGTCCGAGGAAGGGGCCCGTCGCGAGCACGACGATCGGAGCTGCGACGGCTCCATCGTGCGTCTGGACGGCGACGATCCGGTTCGCGACGACGCGGAGCTCCGTCACGCGCTGGCCGAAGGCGAACGTCGCCTCCGCGGCGCCTGCGGGCCGATCCACGCCGGGACCCGCGGACGCGGCGAACGCATAGCCCCAGGCAAGCCGAACCTGATCGATGAATCCGTCATTCGCCCGGAAGCGCGCCTGGAGGACCCGGTCCGAGACGTACGGGAAGCGTCGGCGGACCTCGTCACCGTCGAGCAGCTCGACATCATCGAGCCCGAACGTCCGCTGCCGCGCCACGAGCTCGCGCTGGCGGGTGACCGCGTCCTCGTCGAGCGCGCAGAACAGGTAGCCCTGCTTCCGCAGCCCCAGGTCGTAGCCGGGCAGTCCGGTCTTCTCGGCGAAGGCCTCGTACAGCTCGATCCCCTCGCGGACGAGGGCCATCTCCTCGGGGTTGTCGAACTGGAGGCGGAAGGCGCCCGTCGCGGCGGGCGTCGTCAGCGTGGCGGGGCGCGGCCGGGCGTCGAGGACGACCGTGCGGAAGCCGGCGCGTGCCGCCCGGAACGCGGTCGCGCAGCCGACCACGCCGGCGCCGACCACGACCACGTCGGCCGTCGCCGGCAGGAGGTCGGTCGTCCGCAGTCGGAGGGCGGGGGAGGGCTGGGAGGGCATCGCGCCGTATCATCGCGCCATGTCCCCTCGTCCGCGACCTGGTTCTCGCATGGCCGCCGGCCGATTCCGTGCCGTCGTCGTGCTGGTCGTGGCCGCCGTTGCGCTCGTGGTCGCGGGCTGCGGCGCGAAGTTCGATCCGACCGGCCCGTGCACGAGTGACGGCAACGTCCCGGGCGCCTATCCGGCGCTGGAAGCGATGGTGCCGAAGGTCTTCCGTGGCGGGCCGCCGCGCCAGCTCGACTCGGGGCGGACCTGCTCCACGGACGGGCTCGCGACCCTGAAGAGCCACGGCATCGACGAGCTGCGCTTCGCCGGGGCGACCTGGGACACCGGCACGGACAGCGGGTTGTCGCTCGCGACCTTCGCGAGCGAGGGCCCGACCGCGTTGCGACCCGAATGGGTCAGCGAGTTCTACGAGACCGGCGCGAGGAATGGCAAGAACGTCGAGACCGTCGACTCGAAGGCCTACGATGTCGGGGCCGGGATCAGCGGCACGAAGATCGACGTCCTCAACGGCGAGTCGTACCAGAGCGTCGTCGTCTGGGAGCGCAACGGACGCATCGAGGTCGCCCTGATCGCCGACTTCATCCGCGAGATCCAGACCCGGGAGGCGCACGAGAAGGTCGTCCGCGAGGCGGTCGATACCTGGCTGACCGCCGACGGTCTGCGGCCCAGCCAGCCGGCTCCATCCCCGAGCTCATGACTCGCAACGCGAACGACACGCGTCGCGCGACCCGGCGCGTTCATCCGTCGGACTGGGACTGAGAGGCTTCGTCGATGTTCAGATGGGCGCTACGATTCTTCCTGATCCGGGTCCTGCCGGGGCGGCTGATCCTGTTCATGAGCCTGGCCGACCTGTTCTTCCTCATCCGGTCCCTGCGGCGCCGGGCGTCGTCGCTGGCCTCCGGCGGGAATGCGCCCGTCCGCGTCCGCGCGGTTGCTCCATCCCCGCGCCCGGCTGTTGAGCAGGCGACCCCGCCTGCGCCTCCGACAGCCCGCGACTGATCCGGCCGTCCGGCCGGCGGTCCGACCCGGGCCGGCCGCGACCTCGTGCTAGCGTACGAGCCATGACGTGGGCGGCTCGCAAACGTGCGTGGGAGGCCCGCCGGCTGGCGCCGTCGATGGACCGCGCGCCCGAGCGGAAGCCCCGCTTCTCGACGATCAGCGACACGACCGTCGAGCGGCTGTACGGGCCCTGGTCATGGCAGCCCGCGCCGGACGGCAGCCCGGCCGGGGGCGGTGGACCGACCCGCCTGAATCAGCGTGGCGAGCACCTCCGACCGCAGCCGGGCCGCTGGGATGACGTGGACCCGCTCCGCGACATCGGCCTGCCGGGCGAGCCGCCGTTCACCCGCGGCATCCACCCGACCGGCTACCGGAGCCGGCTCTGGACGATGCGGATGTTCGCCGGCTTCGGTGCCGCCGAGGACACGAACGCCCGCTTCCGATCGCTGCTCGACGCCGGCCAGACCGGCCTGTCGATCGCGTACGACATGCCGACGCTGTACGGCTACGACACGGACGACCCCGAGGCCGAGGGCGAGTTCGGGACGTGCGGCGTCGCGGTCAGCAGCCTCGCCGACATGGAGGTCCTCCTCGCGGGCCTGCCGCTCGATCGCGTCAGCACCTCGATGACGATCAACTCGCCGGCCGCGCCGATCTGGGCGATGTACATCGTCGCCGCCGAGAAGGCGGGCGTTCCCCGCGCGGCGCTCGAGGGGACGACACAGAACGACATCCTGAAGGAGTTCGTCGCCCAGAAGGAATTCCTCTTCCCGATCGAGCCGTCGATGCGGCTCGTGACGGACACGATCGAGTTCGGGACGCACGAGCTGCCGCGCTGGAACACGGTCTCGATCAGCGGTTACCACATCCGCGAAGCGGGCTCGACCGCGATCCAGGAGCTCGCCTTCACGATCGCCGACGGCATGGCCTACGTCGAGGCGTGCCTGGCGCGTGGGCTCCGCGTCGACGACTTCGCGCCGCGGCTCAGCTTCTTCTTCAACTCGCACAGCGACTTCTTCGAGGAGATCGCGAAGTTCCGGGCGTCGCGCCGCGTCTGGTTCAAGTTGATGACCGAGCGGTACCGCGCGGAGAACGAGCGCTCGACGTGGATGCGGTTCCACACCCAGACCGCCGGCGTCTCGCTGTCCCCCCAGCAACCCCTGAACAACCTGACCCGCGTCGCCACCCAGGCCCTCGCCGCGATCCTCGGCGGCACGCAGTCGCTCCACACGGACGCCTACGACGAGGCCCTCGCGGTCCCGACCGCCGAGGCCGCCCTCCTCGCGCTGCGACAGCAGCAGATCCTCGCGGAGGAGACCGGGGTCGCCAACACGATCGACCCGCTCGGTGGCAGCTGGTTCGTCGAGGCGCTGACGAACGAGACGGAGCGCGAGGTCTGGCGCTACCTCGACGAGATCGACCGGCGGGGCGGGATGGTCGCGGCCGTCGCCGAGGGCTATCCGCAGCACGAGATCGCCGACGCCGCCTATCGCTTCCAGCGCGAGTTCGATGCTGGCGAGCGGCGGATCGTCGGGGTCAATGCGTACGTCGACGAGGCGGAGAACGCGCCGATCCCGGTGCTGTCCGTGCCGCAGGGGTCATTCGAGGCGCAGATGGCGCGCCTCGACCGGACGCGTCGCGACCGGGACGCGTCCGAGGTCGAGCACGCCCTCGCGGGCCTGCGGGATGCCGCATCGCGCCCCGGGTCGTCCGAGACGAACCTCATGCCGCACTTCATCCGCTGTGCGGCTGCCTACGCGACGCTCGGCGAGCAATGCGGCGTCCTGCGCGGCGTCTTCGGGGAGTACCGCGAACCCGTCCTCGTCTAGCCGCTAGGATCGCGCCATGTACTTCGATGCCCTGTCATTCCTCGAGGACGAGCGGGACGCCTGGCGCCCGTACGAGGCCCTCGCGGCGCTGAGTGACGAGCAGCTCGAGACGCCGCTCGCGGCGGCCCACGGCTGGTCCGGGCCGCGACCTGATGGGTCACCTGCTGCATGGGCAGCAGCTGTCGCTCGATGTCGCCCGCGAGCTCGCGGTTGACGAGCATTCGTCGTCGCATGAGCGAGCGGACGCGGATTGGGAGACCCGGGGTGGCGATGTCGTCAACGCCGAGGCCCTCGCCGTCTGGGCCGGGAAGCCGATCGACGAGGTCCGCGCGGAATTCGCCCGCGTCGCGGGGGAGCTGCGGGGCTACCTGACGGTCGTGCCCGAGACGCGCTGGGTGAAGAACGCCGACGAGCAGCGGTTCTTCTACTCGGAGACGATCGAGCACTACGACGACCACCAGGCCGATCTGGCGGCGATCCTTGCCGCAGCCGGGGTCGGGTGACCGACGATCCGACCGTGTCGGACCTGACGCTGCGCGACGTGCTGACGGCCGCCGCGGAGGATCTCGCGGGCGTCGAGCGCATCCGTGCCGATACCGGGTCGATCTGGACCGTCGACGGCCGGGCCTTCGCGACCCTCGACGAATCCGCCGCCGAGTTCCGCCTCGATCCGATGGTCGCGCTCGCCGCCCTGCGGACCCCGGACACGGCCACGTCGACCCGCGGCGCGGACTGGGTCCGGTTCGCCCCGGCGGCTCTGGACGACGGAGCCATCGACCGCGCGGAGGCATGGTTCCTCAGTGCCCATCGGCGAGCGACAACGGGGAAGCGCCGCACCTGATCGCCGCGTTTGCGGCCACGTGGCGGCCCAAACGACCGCTTCGGGTGCCCGGATCCGCGCTCCAGGACGCTCCGAATCGCCGGCTCGGGCCGCTCAGCGGCCACGATCGACGGATCCGGCCACTCGGGCAGGCAATTTCCGGTCGTTTGGGCCGCCGGGTGAGCAGGGGCCTTCGCGCGGCACTGGCCGTCGAATCGAACGACGCCGCCCGGGTCGGACGGCGTCGTGGATCGTGGTGCGGCGCTCGGGGCGCCGCCGGGTTCAGGCCTCGGTCTGCGCGGGGGCCTCGGCCTCCACTCCGTACTGCTCGAGGCCGAACTGGGCCTCGAGGAACTCCATCGGCCGGGCGCCGGCGACGCCGAGCGGCTGCTGGCCGGGCCGGAAGAAGGCGATGGTCGGGATGCTCATGATGTTGAACGCCTGCGAGATCCGCGGGTTGGCGTCGACGTCGACCTTCACGACATCGACCGCGCCCTCGTACTTCGCGGCGATCTTCTCCATCTCCGGCGCGACCATCTTGCACGGTCCACACCACGTGGCCCAGAAGTCGACGACGACGGGCTTGTCGTTCTTCAGCACGAGCTGCTCGAACGTGTCGTCTGTCGCATGCTGGATGGCCATGGAATTCGGTTCCTTTCTGCCCGCGGATGCGCGCGGGTGCGCCTGCGATGGGGCGGGCGTCAGGCGCCCTGGCCGGCCAGGCTCTGGATGAGCCGGTAGGCCTCGAGGACGCGGACGTCGGCGAGGCGATAGAACACCGTCGATCCATCGCGGCGGCTCTGGACGAGACCGGCGCTGCGGAGGACGGCGAGGTGCTGGCTCATGTTGGGCACCTGGCAGCCGACCTTCGTCGACAGGTCGCCGACCGAGAGCTCGCCCGCCGCCAGCGACTCGAGCACGCACAGACGCTTGGGGTCTGCGAGCGCCCGACCGACCGCGGCATAGCGCTGCCGGTCGAAATCGCTCGAGGTCGGGACGGTGGTGTCCAACATCACGACCATCATGTCACTGATTGCGCAAACACGCAAGTGCACCCGCGACGAACGATGGCACGCGGTCACCCACGATCGTCGCTGCCATACTCGCGGCGTGACCGACGAGCTGATCGTGCCCCTCGCCGCCATCCACGAAGCGCGGGAGCGGATCGCCGGCCGCGTCCACCGGACGCCCGCTCCTGTCGAGCTCGACGGCCGCGCGGATGATCGCGGCGGCCGGTGCGGCCAGGGCTGGCAGACGACCGGCTCTACCTCAAGGCGGAGCATCTCCAGAAGACCGGCTCCTTCAAGGCCCGCGGGATGATGAACCGGATCCTGACGCTCAGTCCGGACCAGCGGGCGCGGGGAACGATCACCGTGTCCGCCGGCAATGCCGCCCAGGCGTGCGCATGGGCCGGCCGCGAGGTCGGCGTTCCGACAACCGTGATCATGCCGGAGGCCGCGGTCGCGTCGAAGGCTGACGCATGCCGGGACTACGGCGCCGACGTCATCCGCCACGGCAGTCACGTCGGCGACATGTTCGCCGAGCAGGAGCGCCTGTCGCTGGAACGGGGCCTGACGTTCGTCCACCCGTTCGACGATCCGGAGCTCATCGCCGGGCACGGCTCGGCGGGGCTCGAGATCCTCGACGACCTCCCGGACGTCGACGTCGTCGTGGTCGCGATCGGAGGTGGCGGGCTGATTGCCGGCGTCGCCACCGCGATCAAGGAGGTCCGACCGACGACGCGCGTGTTCGGCGTCGAGCCCGAAGGCGCCAACGCGATGCGTCTCGCCCTGGACTCGGGCGCGCCGGTCCGTATCGAGCCGCAGCACCGTCGCCGACGGCCTGACGGCGCCGTTCGCGGGAGCGTGGACGCTCGAAGCGTGCCGGCGGTACCTCGACGACGTGATCGTCATCGACGACGCGACCATCCTCGGCGGGACTTCGGTTCGCGCTCGAGCGGATGAAGCAGGTCCTCGAGCCGGCCGGCGCCGCCGCGCTCGCGGCCGTCATGTACGGCCGAATCCCGATCCGGGACGGCGAGCGGGTCGCGGTCGTCGCGTCCGGCGGCAACGTCGACGTCGGCCGGCTCGGCGAGCTGCTGGCGGCCGCGGCGCCGCTCCCGCAGGCCTGGCCCGCTCGGATCGGATGACGGAGGCGAACGAGCCTCCGGCGCTCGTCGCTCCGGTCTGGGAGCCGCCCGCGGTCCCGGGCTCCGCGATTCCGCCGATCGCCGAGCCGCCGGTACGACCTCCGGGGATGATCGAGATCATCAGCCGTGGGATCGACCTCAACGTCGGCCTGACCCGCGAGATCCGCCGGATGTCGCTGTTCATCGGCGGCCTGTTCCTGGCCGCCCTCGGGCCGATCGCGGCGATCGTCATCGTCCGGTCCATCCAGCTCGGCGGGTTCGACTGGCTGGTGAACAGCCTGACCGCGCCGCTCGGGCTCGGCGGGATCACCTTCCCGGGCAGCGAGCGGGCGGGTCTCGGGCCGTGGGCGGCGATTGCCGTCTTCATTGGCGGGACCTGCCTCGTCGCGATCTCGGTCGACGTCCAGCTGATGGCGACGGCCCTGCTCGGCGGACGGCTCAGCGGCCACACCCTCGATCTCGGGCAGACCGTCGGCCTGGCGCGACAGGGGTTCTGGCGGCTGATCTTCGCCTCGATCACGGTGGGCCTGATCCTGATCATCCCGCGACAGGTCCTCGGCAGCCTGCTGATCCGCGGCGCGGAAGAGTCGCGGCTGGCCCTGTCGACGGCGCTCGACGTGCTGCTGTCGGCCCCGTTCGCCTACGTCGGCGCGGCCGTGATCCTCGCTCGCGCCTCCCCGTTCGCCGCCGTCCGACAGTCGTGGGCGATGGCCCGCCGGCGCTGGCGCCTCGCGTTCGTCATCGGCATCGTCAACACGGCCGTCTCGTACCTGGCGACCTTCGCGATCGGCGTCGGGCTCGACATCCTCTTCCGGATCGCCGACGGCCCTCGGGATCGATCGTGGGCTGGGCCCGATCCAGTCGATCGAGCTCGTCGCGATCGTCGCCTTCGCCATCGTCGCGATCGGCTCACTGACGCTGACCGTCGCCGCGCTGTCGACCGCTCCGCAGGTCATCGCCTGGCTCGGGCTCGGCGGCCCGTCGTCCGGGTTCGTGGATCTAGCGCCGGACGATCCGTTCCGTCCCCGCGCGTCGACACGTCTCGTGTCGCTTCCGATGCAGATCGCGTTCATGGCGGCGACCGCGGCCGCCGTGATCTGGATCGTCACCCGCGCCTGAACGCAACGCCCGCCCAGGCGGGCCCGAGGCCAGGGTCAGACGCCCAGGTCGTCCAACCGGTCGTCGTCGATGCCGAGGTGGTGGGCGAGCTCATGGATCACCGTGAGCCGGACCTCGTCGGCAAGATCGGCCGGATCGGGGAAGTCCTCCTCGAGCGCGAGGCGGAACAGCGTGATCCGGTTCGGGATCGCGGCCCAGTCGGCGCCGTACTCGGTCCGGGGAACGCCCTCGTACAGCCCGTAGAGGTCGTCGTCGGCACCCAGGTCGTTCTCGCGCCGCTGATCGGGGGTCGGCTCGTCGTCGATGACGATCGCGACCTCGGCCAGGGCCTCGCGGAACGGCGCCGGGATGTCCGCGATCGCCCGATCCACGAGGCGCTCGAAGCCGACGTGGTGGCCGGACACCGGACGGCGGGCGCGACGACTTCCGCGGCGGTGCTTCGGCATCGCGACCTATCGTAGACGCGTGCCCACCGCGACAGAGCCGACCGGCGAACCCGTCGGCGAGCCCGCCGGCTTCGTCGTCCTCGTCGAGCCGGGCGACCGGATCCACTTCCTCGACTGGGGTGGCGACGGGTCGCCTGCCGTGGTCCTCGTCCATGGGCTCGCGGGCAGCGGGCTCGTCTGGGCTCCGGTCGCCCGGCGTCTCGTCGGCCGCCGGCACGTGGTCGACGATGGACCTCCGCGGCCACGGCTTGTCCGATGCGCCGACGGAGCCCGACGCCTATGACCTCGATCGGCTGGCCGGCGACGTCGTCGCGGTCGCCGAGGGCTCGGGCGCGCTGGACGACGGGCCGGTGGTCCTCGCCGGTCA
Organism: uncultured Chloroflexia bacterium; assembly: GCA_963817095.1. Lineage (GTDB taxonomy): Bacteria > Chloroflexota > Limnocylindria > Limnocylindrales > CSP1-4 > CF-46. The sequence continues at coordinate 351,800 of CAWFND010000008.1, read as the reverse complement.
CGGATTCGGAGCGATCGTCGCGACTGCGGCGGCCGCGCAGCTCGGAGAGCGCTGCGACCGGCTGGTCCTGGTCGACGGCGGGCCTCGTCGAGGTCGAGACCGCGACCGGCCAGGACGTCGACGAGTTCCTCCGCGGCCTCGACGAGCCGCCCGAGGTCATGCGGTCGATGACCGCGTACCTGGCAGACCGACGGTCGTGGGACCCCGCGAGCTGGGACGCCGACCAGGAGCGCGCAGCCCGCGCGGCGGTCGTCGAGACGCCTGCCGGCCGGCTCGTCCTGTCGACGCGTCCGCACGCCCTCGAGGCCTGCGTCCGGACGATGTTCGCGTACCGGCTCGGCGCGGCATCCTGCCGACGGTCGCGGCCGAGATCGTCGCGGTCCGCCGGTCGACGCCCGGCGACGACGAGGCGACCGGGATCGGCGATCGCCGTGCCGCCGGCGGTTCGACGTCGTCGACGTCGAGGCGCCCGGCCACAACCTGCTTCGCTACCGACCCGACGAGGTGACGGCGGCGATCCTCGGACGGCTAGGCTTCGACCGGGCCGCCCGGCCCATTCGGGATCGGAGGAGGGTCGGCGCGCATGCGCGTCGTCTACAGCCCGGCGCACCTCGCCCACGACACGGTCACCGAGACCGTGATGGGCGCGGTCATCCCCGCCAACGAGGTCGCCGAACGGGCCGAGCGGATCCGGTCGACCCTCGAGGCCGACGGCGGCTTCACGCTCGGGGCCCGACCGAGCACGGGACCGACCCGATCCTCGCCGTCCACGATCCGGGCCTGCTCCGATACCTCGAGGAGGCCTGGCCCGCGGCACGCGCCCAGTCGATCGAGCAGCCGAACCTGATCGCCGACACGTATCCGACGTTCCGGATGTTCGAGGGGATGAGCCCGGAGTTCGTCGCGTCGCGCCCGGAGACCGGGTCCGCCGGCGGGCCGGGCGGGCTGGTGGGGCCTGGATACGGCGAACCCCCTCGTGGCCGGGACGTACGGCGCCGCGCGGGCCGCCGTCGACGTCGCCCTGACGACCGCCGACCTCGTCCTCGGCGGCGAGCCGGCCGCATACGGGCTGTGCCGGCCGCCGGGCCACCACGCCGGCCGCTCGATGGCCGGCGGCTACTGCTTCTTCAACAACGCGGCGATCGCGGCGGAAGTCGATCGTCCGGGCGACGGGCGAGCGGGTCGCGATCCTCGACGTCGACTACCACCATGGCAACGGCACCCAGCAGATCTTCTGGCGTCGGGGCGACGTGCTCTACGTCTCCCTCCACGCCGACCCCGACCGGCAGTACCCGTTCTTCCTCGGCAACGCCGACGAGACCGGCGAGGGGGAGGGGAGCGGCGCGAACCTCAACCTGCCGCTGCCCGCCGGCACGGACGACCGGACCTACCTCGCCGCGCTGGACCGCGGCCTCGCCGCGATCGCCGAGACGCCCTGGCGACGTGATCGTCGTCTCGCTCGGCTTCGACACCTACGGTCACGACCCGATCGGCGACTTCGCGCTGACGACCGCGGTCTACCACGAGTGCGGTCGCCGGACGGCGGCGCTCGGTCGGCGGCTCGTGATCCTCCAGGAGGGCGGCTACCACCGGCCGTCCCTCGGCGCGAACGCCCGGGCCTGGCTGCGCGGGGCGGAGGGCCGGCCGTACGAGCCGCTGCCGGCGGCCGGGTTCGGTGAGCACGGGTCGGATCGCTGACACGGCGTACCATCGCGGCCATGCCCAGTCCGACCGAGCTCCCGCCCCACGTCCGCCGCCTCGTCGACGAGATCGAATTGGAGATCGGCGAGACCGACGTCGCCGTCGATGAGATCAGCGGCGACGCCGGCCGCCCGTCCGCAAACGGCGGCGCCGCCACCGAGGACGACGGCCGCGTCGAGGATGCGGTTCGCGAGATCCTCGCCGAAGTCGGCGAGGACCCGACGCGGCAGGGGCTGCTGGGCACGCCGGAACGCGTCCACCGGATGTACATCGAGCTGACTGCCGGCTACCACGTCGATCCCGACCGCCTGATCAACAACGCCGTCTTCGACGTCGCCTACAGCGAGATGGTCGTCGTCAAGGACATCCCGTTCTACTCGCTGTGCGAGCACCACCTCCTGCCGTTCTTCGGGGCCGCGTCGGTCGCCTACATCCCGCGTGGCCGGGTGATCGGGCTGTCGAAGATCCCGCGTGTCGTGGAGATGTACGCCCGTCGGCTCCAGGTCCAGGAGCGCCTGACCCAGCAGGTCGCCGACTTCCTCCAGGAACGGCTGAGCCCGCAGGGCGTCGGCGTCGTGATCGAGGCGACCCACCTGTGTGCCGTGATGCGGGGCGTTCGCAAGCCCGGGACCGTGATGACGACATCGGCCGTCCTCGGGCTGTTCCGGACGCGCGACCGGACGCGCGCCGAGTTCTTCGCCCACCTCGATCGGCCGGCGCCCGGGGCCTAGGGCAGCGCGGAAACCGGTTGCCAGAAGAAGGTCCGACCGGGATCGCCTGGAGCGCTGTAGGTCGAGACCCTGGGCGACGGATCGATCGCCGCCAACGCGCCGGTCAGATCCGCCAGCAGTTGGGCCTCGGGTGGGTTGGTGCCGAGCGTCGCCAGCCAGAACTTGTCCGGGCCCGTTTGGTCCGCGACCCGAAGGTGGGTGTCGTCGGTCCATTCGGCGCAGCACAGCTGGCGAGCCGCGGAGTTCGATCCGGTCGTGACGCGCTCCACATGTCCCGATTCGACGTTTGCGACGTAGACGGCCGAGGCCGACACGGTCTCTGACGGCCAGGTGAGCGACGTGAAGGAGATCCGGGTTCCGTCCGGCGACCAGCGAGGTTCCATGACCGAGACATCGGCGTCCAACTCGACCTTGGCGGGATTCGTGCCGTCGGCGTTCACGATCCACAGCTCTCGGCTGTCGTGCGGCTCATCCAGACGGGTGTAGGCGATCTTCGTGCCATCAGGCGACCACGCCGGCAACTCCAATGCCAGATTCTCGACGGAGGTCTGGTCCTTGACGAGCGTGCTGCCCAGCTCCGTCCGCGTACCCGTGCGCAGGTCGATGATGCTCAGGACGTAGCAGTTCGCTCCAGCCGTCTCGGCAACGTACACGGCGAGGACCACCCCCGATGATGGGGAGCCGGTCGAGGCGGAGCCGTTCGGGCATTTCGACTTCTGGACGAACACCACGCGCTCGTTGTCCCGGGCGAAATCGAATGCCTCCCACTGCTGGCCGTCGGGGACGGCGATCCCGGCTTCGGTGAACGGACCGATGTTGTCGCCGACCTCGGCCACGCGGATATGGCCATCGTTCATGAGCAGACGCGTCCCGTCCGGGGACCAGGCGACGGGGGCCGAACCGCCCTCGATTGCGTGGGCGCCACTTCCGTCCGCTCGAATCCCCCACAACTGGTCGACCGAGTGGAGCCCCGATCCTTGGTTAACCCCGAATAGGATCCACGGCGCGCCTCGGCCCGGGGCGCTCTCCGAGGGCTCCGGCGTGATCGAAGCAGATGGCGCGGACGGAGCCGGCGACGGCTCGGACGAGGCGGATTCGCTGGGCGCCGGGACGACCGCGGTCAGCCTGACCGGGCCGGACCCGACAGCAATCGCGCCCGCAACCAGCGCCAGGACAACGGCTCCGGCGGCCAGGAAGAAGACGAGCGACCGAGCCGTTGAACGACGCGATGGCAAGGACACCGGCGTGACGACCCCGCTCACACGGGCGACCGGTCCCATGGCCGTGGCCCGTTGCTCGATCTGGTCCCAGAGGTCCGGTGACGGAACCCGGTCGAGGCTGGCGAAGCGGTGTCGAAGGTCATCCATCGCGATCACCCAGGAGCTCTCGGAGGCGCCGCCGGCCGCGGCTGAGGTTGGCACGCACCGCCAGGCCGTTGGTACCCAGGCGCTCGGCGATCTGGCGGATCGGCAGGTCGGCGTAGTAGAAGAGGATCACCGCCGCCCGCTGGCCGTCGGGTAGCCGGCGGACCGCCGTCAGCAGGTCCTGGTCGACGTAGGCATCGATGTGGTCGGCGACGGCCACGCTTTCGCCGTCGTCCAGCTGGCGCACCTTCAGGGCACCCCGGCTGATCTGGAATGCGGCGCGCCAGACCCAGGCCGCCGGGTTGCCGACGGCCGCGCCGCGGCGCAGGAGTTGCGCGTAGGCCTCGGCGACGGCGTCACTGGCGATCTCCGGGTCGCCGGCGAAGGCGTAGACCGCACGCCAGAGCCGATCGGCATCGGTCCGGTAGAGGGCCTCGATGTCGTTCTGCGCGTTGACCACGGCCAAGGCGGTGTCCATTTGCCCTGATAGGGCGCGATTGCGCCCAAAAAGTGACATCGCGCCCATCCGGACTCGATCGGGCTGAAGAGTTCCAGGGGCAGCCGATCGCTTCAATCTTCACAGATGAGGAGGCGGACGCGTGGCCCGCGGCTGCCTCGGCGATCGGAACCTCAGTTCGGTCGGGCGACGACCTCGATCGACTTCGCGCCGCCGACGACCGTCACGTCGAAGCGCGCCTTGTCCTTCGCCCAGCCGGGCGATTCGAGCGTCGTCGGGCCGCCACGCTTCTCGAGACGGACGCCGTCGAGCAGGATCGAGTCGGTGCCGCCGGCGACCGTGAGCCGCATCGGGACCGCTGCCGGGCGCTCCAGCCGGAGCGTCTTGACCCCGCCGACGATCTTCACGGGCGACTCGCCCACGGGCTGCCCGAGCTCGAGCTGGACCCGCTCGGCACCACCGACGATGTCGAGCGCCCGGAGATCGATCAGCCGCAGGTCGGCCTCGACCTTCTGGATCCCGCCGACGACCTCGATCGTCCAGGGGATCGTCGTGTTCAGCCCGAATGCCGCGACACGACCCCGCCAATCGAACCCGAAGCCCTTGAACTGGACGAGGACACGCCCGTCCCGGAGCCGGACCTGCGGCGTGGAGCCTTCGAACGACGCCCGATAGAGGTCGGCCGGATCGTCGCCGGGCCGGAGACGGAGTGACGACAGGCCCGAGCGGATCGCGAGCCGCGCCTCGGTCAGCCCGCCGAGCGGCGCGTAATGCTCCGACGTCCCCGGGGTCCCGCCGGCGGTCGCCCCGGTTGCCCCGCGGATGGCCTCGGTCTCCTCGCGGGTGACCGACTCCATGCGGGTGAGGAAGTCCGCGATCAGCTCGAGCTGCTCGTCGCTGTAGTCGCGGATCTCCTTCGCGCTCGCGGTCGACACCTGGTCGAGGGTGACCTGGATGTTCGCGATCTTCTCGGGCACCACCTCGACGATCACGCGGCGCCGGTCGGTGGGGTCGGGGACGCGCCGGACGTAGCCCGACTGCTCGAGCCGATCGACGACGCGGGTGACGGCGCCCGAGGTGAGCCCTGTGACCTCCGACAGCTTGCCGGCGGTCGTGGCCCCCATGTCGATCAGCTGTTCGAGGGTTTCGATGTCGGACTCGGACAGGCCGAAGCGGATCGCGACCGACTGGCCGAGGAACGAGCCCTGGATGTTGACTCGCCGGAGCGAGCGGAGGACGGAATCGATGTTTTCGCGGTTCATGGTTGACAACGGCTCCTGTTCGGGTAACTATCTGCACTGCGCAGATAATGACCCAAGATGTTGAACCGTGCAAGCAAGTAACTCGGACAGCATCGGTCAGATCACCAAGGAGGTCAAGATGACCAGCCCAACCCCGATCCGCAGCACGATGATCGACACCGTCGACCTGCGGCGCACCTTCAAGACCCGCGGCGGAGCGATCGAGGCGGTCGCCGGCGTCGATCTCCACGTCGGCGTGGGAGAGATCTTCGGCTTCCTCGGGCCGAACGGCGCCGGCAAGACCACGACCCTGCGGATGCTCGCGACACTGATCACGCCGACCGCCGGTCAGGCGACGGTCGCTGGGGCGGACCTCCGCCGCCAGCCGCAACTCGTCCGTCAGCGGATCGGCTACGTCCCGCAGGGCGGCTCGACGGATCCCGCCGAGACTGGCCGCGGCGAGCTCGTGATCCAGGGCCGGCTCTACGGCATGTCGAAGTCCGACGCCCAGGCACGCGCGGTCGAGGTCCTCGAGGCCCTCGACCTCGAGGCGGCGGCGGACCGCGGCACCGGTACGTACTCAGGCGGGATGCGGCGGCGCCTCGACGTCGGCCTCGGGATCGTCCATCGGCCGCGGGTCCTGTTCCTCGATGAGCCGACCACCGGTCTCGACCCGCAGGCACGGGCGCGGATGTGGGAGGAGATCCGGATCCTTCGCGAGGTCGGCACGACCGTCTTCCTCACGACCCACTACCTCGAGGAGGCGGACGCCCTGTGCGATCGCCTCGCGATCATCGACCACGGCCGGATCGTCGCCGAGGGCACGTCCGACCAGCTCAAGCAGAAGGTGGCGGGCGACGTCATCACGATCGCCGTGACCGGCGCCGGGGCGACCGTCCTGACGCTCGTCGAGGCGATGCCATTCGTCCGCGAGGCCAGCCAGGACATCGAGACCGGCCTCGTCCGGCTCTACGTCGATCACGGCGAAACCGCCGTCCCGCACCTGCTCCGGAGCCTCGACGCCGCGGGCTTCTCGCCGACCTCGATCTCGCTGAACAAGCCGAGCCTCGACGACGTCTTCCTGCGCCAGACCGGACGGTCGCTGCGCGAGGAGGCGGCATGACCGCCAACGCCATCTCCGTCAATCCGCCGACCACGTCGATCGAAAGGACCCCCCGCATGCGTGCCCTCCGCGACACGTGGCTGATCTTCAGCCGCTCGCTCGTCCTGACCATTCGCCAGCCGACCTGGATCCTGTTCGGGATCATGTATCCCGTCCTGTATCTCGTCCTGTTCGGCCCGCTGCTCAAGGGCGCCATCAGCCAGGCCGGCGCCGGCGTCAACGCCTACAACTGGTTCGTCCCGGGCCTGCTGATCCAGGTCGCCCTGTTCGGGTCGGCGTTCGTCGGCTTCGGGCTGATCGCCGAGCTCCGCTACGGCGTGGTGGAGCGGATGCGGGTCACCCCGATGAGCCGGGTCGCGATGCTTCTCGGACGATCCCTCCGGGACGTCGTCCTGCTGCTCGGCCAGGCGCTGATCATGATCGTCCTCGCGATCCCGTTCGGCCTCCATCTCGACGCGGCAGGGATTGCCCTGACGCTCGGGCTGATGGCCCTCATCGGCCTGATGATGGCGCCGTTGTCCTACGCGGCCGCGCTGGCGCTGAAGAGCGAGGATGCATTCGCTCCGCTCGTCCAGGGCATCACGATGCCGCTGCTCCTCCTGTCGGGGATCCTCCTGCCGATGGCGCTGGCTCCCGAGTGGCTCCGGTTCCTCAGCTCCATCAACCCCCTCACCCACGCGGTTGACGCGGCACGAGCACTCTTCAACGGCGACTGGGGCAACCCGGAGATCGCGATCGGCGTCGGCGTGACGTCCGTACTCGCCGTTCTGGCCGTCTGGGTCGCCTCCCGGGCGTTCACTCGGGCCAACGCCTGAGGGAAGGGCCTCCACCTCTCTTCCGGCACGACGCCGGCGTCCTCCGGGCCGCCGGCGTCGTCGTGCCAGCCGACGCAAGGCGGGCATCCATGGAGTGGGTTAGGGTTGGTCGTTCCGGGGACACGTCGAGGAGGACGCCCATGCCCACGCTCACCTCTCGCCGACTCGCAGCCGGCCTTGCAGCCGGGGCGCTCAGCCTCAGTCTCGTTGCGCCGACGATCGTTTCGGCCCACGGCGGCCACGCTCACAGCCTCTCGGTCACCGTGATCGCCGGTGGCCTGAACAACCCGCGCGGCATCGACCTCGGACCCGATGGTCGCGTCTTTGTCGCGGAGGCCGGGACCGGCAAGGTCCTGGTCCTTCGTGGCGGCTCCGTCAAGACGTTCGCGTCCGGTCTGCCGACCGCAACCAGCCCCGAGGGGGAGACGACCGGGCCGGTCAACGTCGCCGTTCGTGGCAATGGCAAGGTCATCGCGGCGATCGGCGGCGGCCCCCAGGACCTCGATCCGCACTTCGACACCGTTCTTCGCGTCGGGAAGCACACGCGCGTGCTGGCCGACATCCAAGCATACCGGAATGCGCACCCGGATCTGACAGATCTCGACCAGCCGCCCAACCCGACCGACTCGAACGCATACGGCCTTGCCGCGATCTCTGGTGGTCGGACCCTCGTGACCGACGCGGCGGGCAACGAGCTCGACCTGATCGGGCCGTCGGGCCGCATCCAGACCGTCGCGAAGTTCCCGAATGCCGTGATCTCCACGTCGCACCTGCCGCCGGGCGTCGTCCCGCCCGGCGTGACCGAGGCACCGGCCGAGGCCGTTCCGACGTCCGTCGCGGTCGGACCGGACGGCTGGTGGTATGTCGGGGAGCTGAAGGGCTTCCCATTCACGCCCGGCGCGTCCCGCGTCTGGCGGATCGCGCCGTGGGCGCGGAACGTCGTCTGCGACCCAACCGCGACCCATGGGCCATGCACGATCTTCGCGGACGGGCTGACCTCGATCACCGGGCTCGACTTCGGGCCTGACGGCAGCCTGTACGTCGTCGAGATCGTGAAGGACGGCGTGTTCAACCTGTTCAGTGGCGGGGACGTCACCGGGGCGCTGATCAGGATCAAGCACGGCGTGAGGACCGAGCTGATCGCCGGCCAGCTCCGGGCGCCGGGCGATGTCGCGGTATCGCACGACGGCACGATCTACGTGACGAACGGGAGCGTCTTCCCGGGCGGCGGCCAGGTGCTCGCCATCCGCTGACGGCCCCGTTCTCCCTGATCGTTCCGTCGTCTCTTCGTCGCCGTTCAGCGGAAGGTCTGGCGGGGCTCGCCGGGTCGGTAGTGACGGAGCGAGAAGGCCGACCACATCTCGTCGATCGAGACGAGGGTCAACCACATCAGGTCGAGGTCATCGAACCGTGTCCCAGCCCTCGTCGCGCGTGAGGTCCGTCTGGCGCTTCGAGGAGCCCTTCGGGTAGGCGATCCAGAGCGTCCCCGGCGATGCGAGCGCAACGGCCGCGGCGGGAAGGCGCGGCCTCGAGGGCGGCCCGGCTGTCGACGTACAGCAGGATCCAGTCGTGGCTCGCGCCGAGCCGGTCCGGGATCGGCGCGCCGCGGGCCGCCGAGAACGCAGCCCGGTCGGCGGCCTCCCCGCCGAGGATCACGGGCGAGCCTGCGGCGCCGAGCTTGAGCTTCCGGGCGGCTCCGGCGGCATCGAGCGGCATGCGGGGATGATCGGCCGTCATCCGCTCACTGGCAACGCCCCGGGGCGACCCATCGGCCGTGGCACAATCCGGCCATGTCCGACCGCCCGATCAAGGTCCTGATCGCCAAGCCCGGCCTAGACGGCCATGATCGCGGCGCCAAGGTCCTCGCCCGCGGCCTCCGCGACGAGGGCTTCGAGGTCGTCTACACGGGCCTTCGCCAGACCCCCGAGATGATCGCGACCGCGGCACTGCAGGAGGATGTCGACGTCGTGGGGCTGTCGATCCTGTCGGGTGCCCACATGACGCTCCTGCCGCGGATCACGAAGCTCCTCCACGAGCAGGGCCTCGACGACGTCCTCGTGACGGCCGGCGGGATCATCCCCGACGACGACGTTCCGGCCCTTGCCGAGATCGGCGTCAACCGCGTCTTCGGCCCGGGCACCACGATCGCCGAGGTCGCCGAGTACCTGCGGGCCAACGCGCGACCGCGCGATTAGGGTGGGGGAGCCGGGCGCCGCGACCGCGCCGGATGCCACGGCTCGGGCCGCGTCGCTCACCTCTGCGGCCCTCGCCGGCGATCGACGGGCTCTCGCCCGCCTCCTGACTGCGGTCGAGAACCGGACGGCGGTCGCGGAGCCCGCGCTGCGGCTCCTCTACCCGCAGGCCGGGCACGCTCATGTCGTCGGGATCACCGGGCCTCCGGGCGCCGGCAAGTCCACGCTGGTTGCGGCGCTGATCGAGGAGGTCCGGGGGGCGGGCCGAACGGTCGCCGTCGTGGCGGTCGACCCTTCATCGCCGATCACCGGGGGCGCGCTGCTCGGCGATCGGGTCCGGATGCAGAGCCACGCGAGCGACGACGGCGTGTTCATCCGCTCGATGGCCGCACGCGGCCACGCCGGGGGCCTCGCCTCGACGACCGGTGCCGCGGCGGCCGTCCTCGACGCCGTCGGGTTCGACCTCGTCCTCGTCGAGACCGTCGGGAGCGGCCAGAGCGAGGTCGAGGTCGCGGCCGCCGCCGACACGACGGTCGTCCTCGAGGCGCCCGAGATGGGCGACGAAGTCCAGGCGATCAAGGCGGGCCTGCTCGAGGTCGCCGATCTCGTCGTCGTGAACAAGGGCGACAAGCCGGGCGCCCAGCGGACGGCGGCCCAGCTCCGGGCGATGCTCGTGGGGGCTGCCGGCCCCGCGGTCGGCGGCGCCGATGGGACGAGCGGCTCCGCCCGGCCGCGGCCCAAACGGCCCGAGGTCCTCGTGACGACGGCCGCGACCGGCGCGGGTGTGCCCGAGCTCGTGGCCGCGCTGGATCGGCATCGCGCGGACCTGACCGAGGCCGACGCCGCGACCGCCCGACTCGCCCGCGCCGAGGCCCAGGTCTGGGCGATCGTCGCCGACCGGCTTCGCGACCGCCTGCACGACGCGGGCTTGCGCGCCGAGACCCGTCGGACGCTGGCGGAGGTCGCAGCTCACCGCCTCGATCCATACGCCGCCGCCGACGAGCTCCTGGACCGGGTCGCAGGTCATTCGGCTGGCGAGGACGCCGGCGCGGCCGACGACGCCGGTCGCGCGGCGCCGGGGTAGGCTGAGCGCAATGAGCCTGGACCGGACCTTCGTCGCGGGCGCGGGCCTCATGGGCCACGGCATCGCCCAGGCGCTCGCCGCGAGCGGCCGGCATGTCAGCCTGTATGAGCCGGACCTCACACGCGCGATCGCGGGGTTCGATCGGGTCGCCGCCAACCTCGATCGGGCTGTCGCGAAGGGCCGGATCGACGTCGGGGAACGTGAATCGATCCTCGAGCGGATCCGGCCGACGAACCTCGCTTCCGCCGCTCACGACGCCGAGCTCGTCATCGAGGCGGTCTTCGAGGATGTCGCCGTGAAGGTCGCCCTGTGGGCCGAGCTTGGCCGGATTGCGCCCCCGGACGCGATCCTCGCCACGAACACGTCGTCGATCTCGATCGATCGACTCGCCGACGCGGTGGAACCCGAGCGACGGAGCCGGTTCATCGGGATGCACTTCTTCAGTCCCGTGCCGGTGATGCCGCTCATCGAGGTCGTCCGCGGGTCGATGACCAGCGATCGGACGGACGACGACATCCGCGGGCTCGCGGCGGACATGGGCAAGCAGGTCATCGTGTCGGCCGATCGGCCGGGCTTCATCGTGAACCGGATCCTGATGCCGTTCCTCGCGGAGGCGATGCGGGCCTACGAGCAGAAGCTCGCGACGGCGGACGACATCGATGCGGGCGCACGGCTGGGGCTGAACCACCCGATGGGCCCGCTGGAGCTGGCGGACTTCATCGGCCTCGACGTCTGCCTAGGGATCATGGAGATCCTCGACGACGGGTTCGGGCAGGACCAGTTCGTGCCGCCGACGATCCTGCGCAGCCTCGTCGAGGCGGGTCATCTCGGGCAGAAGACCGGCCGCGGATTCCACCAGTACCCGCGGACCTGAGGTCGACCGGGCCTGACGTCCCTGGCGCAGACCGCGCTCGGTGTCGGTCAGGCCGCCGGGGTGGCGAGGAGGGTCCGGACCATCTCGTCGATCGTCGCGATGTCGAACGGCTTCGCGAGCAAGTGGACGCCGCGGGCGGTCGCGAAGTCGTGGAGCTCCGGGTTCAAGACGTCGCCGCTCATGAACGCGAACCGCCGGCCAAGGGTTGGGTTGATCCGCGCCACCGACGCATGGAATTCGGTGCCGCTCATTCCGGCCATTCGGTGGTCGCACAGGATCGCCGCCGGCGGGTCAGTGCGGACGATCTCGAGCGCGGCCACGCCGGTCGGGGCCAGGACCGGTTCGTAGCCTGCCCGGGTCAGGGCGCGGCCGAGGAACTCCCGGATCGCGGGCTCGTCATCGAGAACGAGGACGCGGGCGGGCCGCGTCGAGCGCGGCCTCGGGCCGCCGGCCGTCGGGGCGTGCGACCGTGGCAACCTCGCCGGCCGCGGCGGTCGTGCCCGCGGTGCCGCCGACCGGCAGCTCGATGATGAACGTGGCGCCGCCGTCCGCGTTCGACTCGTGATGGATCGTCCCGCCGTGGGCCGCGACGATGCCGAACGACACCGACAAGCCGAGACCGGTGCCGGCCCCCGGGGCCTTCGTCGTCACGAACGGCACGAACAGCCGGTCGAGGACGGCCGGCGGGATGCCCGGTCCGTCGTCGGCGATCGCGATCCGGACGACCGGACCCGACTCGCCGCGATGGCTGGTGGCGCGGATCAAGATGTGGCCCGGGCGGCCCTGCTCGTGGATGGCCTGAGCGGCGTTGACCGTCAGGTTGACGAGCACTTGCTGGAACTGCGACCGGTCGATCGACAGCGGCGGCAGGTCGGCCGGGATGTCGACCTCGACCGCCATCCGGTCCCGCATCAGGAGGTACGACTGGAGCCCGAGGACGCTCTCGACGAGAGGGCGGAGCTCCGTCTCGACGCGCTCGGGCGGCCGCTGCCGGGCGAAGTCGAGGAGGTTGCCGACGATCACCCGTGTGCGGTTCGCCTCCTGGACGAGCAGGTCCGCCTGGTCCCGCAGGTCGGCGGGCAGGCTCGGGTCCGTCCTGATGAGCTGGCTGAAGGCGACGATCGACGCGAGGGGATTGTTCAGCTCGTGCGCGACCCCGGCGACGAGGAGCCCGATCGCCTCCATCTTCTGGGCCTGGATCAGCTCGGCCTGGAGCCGGCTTCGCTCCGTCAGGTCGCGGACGATGGCGAGCATCCGCGGCTCGCCCGCGACGTCGATCCAGCGGACGTCGACCTCCTCGGGGAACGTCGAGCCGTCGAGCCGGTGGCCCGTGCCGGTGTGGTGCGCGACTCCCTGCTCGTCGACCGTCGTCGTGTCCTCGTCGTCGCTCACGAGCTCGTCGACGCCGTGGCCGATCAGGTCGTCGCCGTACAGCCGCCGCGCGGCCGGGTTCGCGTCGACGACGATGCGGTCCATCGACTGGACGACGAGCGCCTCAGGCGAGCCCTCGAAGAGCTCGCGATAGCGACGCTCGCTCGCGTCGGCCCCGGCGCGCAGCCGACGGTTCGCGAACGAGATGTCGAGGACGCGACCGATCGCGTCGAGGGTCCGGCTGTCGAGCTCCAGCTCGTCCACGGACTCGCGGAACACCGAATACACGATCCCGACGAGCCGCTCGTCGTCGTGGATCGCGAACGCGGCAATCGAGCGGAAGCCGAGCTCCGCCGCCTGTGTCCGGCCGAAGCCGACGGTCGCCTCCTCGATCGGCAGCAGCAGCGACGCCCCGCCGTCGATGAGGCGCTCCGCCACGGGGAGCGTGGCGAGCGGCTGGTCCATCAGCGGCTCGATCCGGGCAAGGTCGATGTTCGCGATCGCGATCGGGCGGAGGTGATCGCCATCAACCTGGCCGAGCACGGATCCGGCGGCACCGATGACCGCGTCGATCTCGGCGAGCAGTCCGTCGAGCGGCCGCTCGTCATCCGATCCGGCCGTCGGCAGCCGAGTCAGCTCGACGAGCGCCCGCATCCGTCGCGTCAGGAGGCGCTCCTCGGCCAGCCCGCGCTCGACGATCTCGATGAGCCGCGCATTCTCGAGCGCCGCAGCGATCATCGAGGCGGCCTGGCGCATGATCGCCGTCGAGGGCTGCGTCGCCGGGAGCCGCCGCCAACCCAGGGAGATTGCGCCGGTCAGGCGGCCCGACACGCGGAGCCCGACGACGAGGAGATGGCGCAGCCCATCTGCGACGAGAGCGGCGCGAACCTCATCGTGGATCGGCGCCGTCGCGGTTTCCACGCTGATGAACGAGTCCGGGGCCTCGAGGGCGGCGACGCCCTCGGCGGTCTCCCGGAGCGACACGATCAACTCGACGGTGGACGGGTCGATCCCGCGGACCGCGATCGCCTCGTATGCGTCCATGGCGGAGATCACGAGGCCGGCGTCGGCACCGGTGGCGCGCGACAGGGTCTCGAGCGCGCTGTCGGCGACCTCCGCCACCGTCCGGGCGTGCCCGGTCTCGATGACGAGCGCTGCCAGCGCCGCCATCTCCGATTCGAGCCGCGCGCTGGCCGTGATGTCGCGATTGGTCACGAGCATCCGCGGCGCCGGGACGTCCGGGTCGTGGACGAAGATCGCGGTCGTGTCGACGATCAGCTCCGTCCCGGCGAGCGGGCCGCTGAGGATGTGCTGGACGACCCGGCCGCTCCAGAACCCGCTCCGGCGAAGGCTCGGCCGGACGATCCGGCCGATGACATCGGGGTTCCCGGGCTGCTCGACCGCGAGGAACTGGCGAAGGTTGGAGCCGACGGCGTCGGCGGCCGCGACCCCGTACAGCCGTTCCGCGGCTGCGTTCCAGGCGAGGATTGTCAGGTCGGCATCGAGGAGCCCGATCGCGTCCTGCGACGCATGGATCGCCTCCGCCGGGCTGTCGGGCGGGACGATGGCCGGCTCGCGGGCCTGCGTCACGGTGGGTTCGTTCGGGCGCCGAGCCCGTCGCGGTCGGACACGCCCGGTATCCTACGCTGGCCGCCGGAGGTGCCCGGACGCGGCGTGAGGAGGACCAGATCCTGAGCTGGCCGCTGACGGACGAGGAACGCCTCCTGCGGGACACCGCGCACGAGTTCGCCCGCCGAACGATCGCCCCGAGCGCGATCGAGCGCGACGAGGCCGAACGGTTCGACCGGTCGATCTTCGCCGGCATGGGCGAGCTCGGGCTCACCGGCGCGCCGCTGCCGGAGTCCGTCGGAGGATCCGGGTTCAGCTACCTCGGTTGGAGCCTCGTCATGGAGGAGATCGGGGCGGCGGACATGGCGTCCGCAGTCACCCTGTCGGTCCACATCCTGTCGCAGCTTCCGGTGGTCACGTGGGGGACCCCGGACCAGCAGGAACGATGGCTGGCGCCGATGGTCAGCGGCGAGGCGCTCGGGGCGTTTGCACTGACGGAGCCGTCCGCGGGCTCCGATGCCGCGGCGATCCGCACACGAGCCGAGCGGGTCGGGCCGGCGGATGCGCCCGAGGGCTATCGGCTGACCGGGACCAAGATCTGGATCACGAACGCCCCGGAGGCGGAGCGCTATCTCGTGTTCGCGAACGTCGATCCGGTGCAAGGCTCGAAGGGGATTGCCGCGTTCCTCGTCGAGAAGGGGATGCCGGGATTCACATTCGGTGCCCACGAGAAGAAGATGGGGATCCGGGCCTGCCCGGCCGCGGAGCTCGTCTTCGACGCGTGCCTCGTCCCCGCCGCGAACCGGCTCGGTGGGGAGGGCGAGGGCTACCGGATCGCGCTCTCGGCGCTGGCCGAGGGCCGGATCTCGATCGCCGCCGCATGCGTCGGGCTGGCGCGCTCCGGGCTGGAGCAGGCAGCCGCGTACCTTCGCCAGCGCAAGGCGTTCGGCGGGGTGCTGGCGGACCAGCAGGCGCTCCGGTTCACGGTCGCGGAGCTCGCGCGCGATGTCGAGGCCGCCCGGGCGCTGACTCGCCAGGCGGCGGCGATGAAGGATCGCGGCGAGCCGATCGGGATCGCGGCGTCGCTTGCGAAGTGGACCGCCTCGGATACGGCAATGCGGGTTGCCACGGACGCGGTCCAGCTGTTCGGCGCGAGCGGGTACTCGAGGGAGACGGGCGTCGAGCGGCTGATGCGCGATGCGAAGGGCGCCCAGATCTACGAGGGTACGAACCAGATCCACCGGGCGATCGTTGCGGATGCGGTGTTCGAGGGGCTGCCGCCGGAGTAGGGCTCAGTCGAGCAGCCGGTCCACGATCCGGTCCAGCTCGGGATCGGCGACGCCGCACCAACGGAGGAAACGGCGGCTGCCACCGAACCTCGCGTCGAGCCAGGCAAGCGTCTCGGTCATCGCCTCGGGCGGGGTCCGCCAGGCGAGCTCGGCCTCCGCGCGCTCGGCCTCGGAACCGGTCATCGCGGCGAGCATCGCCGGGATGCCGAGCCGTTCCTCGGTCAGGACGTAGTCAGCGACGATGCGGTCACGGTCGACGCCAGCGACGTCGAGCAGCAGCGCGACGAGGAGCGCCGTCCGGTCCTTGCCGGCGGCGCAGTGCGCGACGATCGTTCTGCCCGGCGGTCCGGCTGCCGCCGCCGCGGCGACGGTCTCGACCACCGCGCCGATCGCCCGCCGATTGCCCAGCAGGATCCGCCGGTACGTCCCGGCACGTGTCGTCTCATCGAGGTCGTCGCGCTGCGACTCCCACGCGGGATCGAGGAACGGTTCGTTGCGGTACTCGGCACGCCCGGCGAAGGGATTCGGCTCGTTCGCGACCTCGTGGTCGGAGCGCAGGTCGAGGATGAGCCCAGCGTCGAGGCTTTCGAAGGCGATCCGGCCGGCGGCGTCGAGGCGGCTCAGCGAGTCCGTCCTGACGAACGCCATGGGACGGACGGATCGGCCGTCGCGCGCCGGCATCCCTCCGAGATCGCGGGCGTTGGAGCAACCGGACAGAACGAGCTCGCCCACCGGGACATCGTGCCACGGCTGGCTCCGGCGGCCGTGTCATCCGCGACGCGGAGCTACGATCGCGCCCGATCACTGGACGACCTGGAGGAGCGTGCCCGCGACCGTTGTTCCGGCCGCGCCGTTGAGTGGCTGGATCGTCGTCCCGCGATCGCCGCTCAGGAGCACGCTCGTCGAGCCCGGGTCTCCGGTCCCGCCGGTGAAGCCGACGACCTCGGTGCTCGTGGTGGTCACGTCCGCCGGCACCGTTGCGGCCTTCGAGGTGGCCGTTCCGTCCCAGCGCCAGATGGCGCCGCTGCCGCCGCGCATGACGAGCGACCGGCCGTCGGGGGCCCAGGAGCTCGTCGTGAAGAAGTCGCCCTTGGGCGCGACATTCGTGCCGTCGGCCATCGCCTCGCCCGGATCCACCACGATCAGGACGCAGTCACCGGCAGTCCCGCCCGTGTCGCAGCCCGGGATCGTGCGCTGCCCGGTGGCGCTCGCCGGCGTTCGGAGCCGGTCACGAGCAGCGGATCATCGGGCGGTGCCGAGGCCGCACGGTCCCGTCGAACCCGAGGACGACGAGCTGCGCCTCGGCGGTCGGATCGATCTGACGATCGGCGAAGACGCCCCGGCCGTCCGCGGTCAGGACTCGGCCGCCCGCCGACGATGCTCACGTTGGCCGGGATCGGGACCTCGCTCCAGGTGAGGCGATCGGGATCCACGATGGTGAGGTGCAGGACGGCCCTCCGTGTCGGAGCTCGAGAGGATCAGCCGACCGTCGGGTCCGAACGTACCCAGGCCGGCAGGGATCTTGCGCTTGTCCGAGATGGCCTCGCCGAGCCGGACGAGCACGTTCGTCGGGCCGTGTGCGCCGGCGTTGCCCGGCGACAGGCTGATGAGGACATCACCGCTCGGGCTGATGGCCTGGATCAAGTCCTCCTGGTCGAGAACGTACGTCGGCGCCAGGCTTCCGAGACCCGTCGATCAGTTCCGAGGACCCGCTCGCTGCCGCCCGGAGTCGACCGACACGATCGTGATCCGGTCGGAGCCCGAGCCGCGCCAGCACGAGGCTGCCGCGTGGTCCGAAGTCGAGGGCGACCGGCGCCCGGCTTGGCCCGACGGTGGGGGGCGGAGAGGCGGTGGGACTCGCCGGCGCGACGACCGGGGCCGAGGCCACGGGGCTCCCGAGGCCGTTGCTCGGAGCCGGCGAGGTGCCGACGCTCGACTGCGGCCGGGTCGGGTTGGCCGCGATGATGACTGCGAGCGCGACGATTCCGGCCCCGGCGATGCCGATCGCGATCCGACCCGCGCCGGTGAGGCCGGCCCACCGCGAGCGCGACCCGGCCCGCACCCGAAGCTCACCGATCGTCAGCACGACCGGCGCCGTCGTCGCCTCCTCGCGAAGGACGTCACGCAGCTCGATCTCGAAGCGGTCATCCGACATCCTGGAACCTCCGGTCGGCGCGCTCGTCCCAGGTCGCTCGGAGCTGGCCGAGACCGACGCGCAGCTGGCTCTTGATCGTGTTCGGGCTCTTTCCCAGGGCCCGCGCGACGTCGTCGACGGGCAGGTCCGCGAAGTAGTGGAGGACGATCGCCGCGCGCATCTCGACCGGGAGCCGGTCGACCGCGCCGAGGAGGGCCATCCGCGCCGCGACCGGTCCCGTGGTGTCGGCGCTCGGAATCTCGAGGTCGTCGATCGGCCGGATGTCCCGGCGCTTCCGCCGCATCGCGAGCGCATGGTTCGTCGCGATCTTCAGGAGCCACGGGCGGAGCGCCCGGCCATCCCGGAGGTCACGGCCGCGCTTCCACGCGGTGATCAGCGTCTCGGCCATCACGTCCTCGGCCTCGAACCGATCGCGGAGGATCAGGAAGGCCACGCCCTGGATCTCGTCGGCGTAGCGCGCATACAGCGCGTCGAGCGCCCCGTCGGCGCCCGCTCGAACCAGATCGGCGATCCGTGCGTCCAAGCTCGTTCCCTCGTCGTGGCGGCAATCGAGGATCGACGCCGTCACCCTTCAGATGCAGCGGGCGACGCGTTTGGGGTGAGTCGACGGGCGAGGGAAGTGTAGATTCGGGCCGATGAGCCACTCCATCGTTGCCGAGCCGCCCCGCGAGGCGGCCGCCCCGCCCACGTTCCGCCACTTCATCGCCGGGGAGTGGTGCGACTCCACGTCCGGCGCGACCTTCGAGAGTCGCAACCCGGCCGACACCCGCGACGTCATCGGTCGCTTCCAACAGGGGACTCCGGCGGATGTCGCGATGGCGATCCGCGCGGCCGACGTTGCCGGCGCGATGTGGCGGAGGACGCCGGCCCCGAAGCGGGGCGAGATCCTCTACCGCTTCGGTGCCCTGATGGCGGAGCACAAGGAGCGCCTGTCGCGGGCGATGACCCGCGAGATGGGCAAGGTCCTCGCAGAGGCCCGCGGCGACGTCCAGGAGGGCATCGACATCGCCTTCCTGATGGCCGGCGAGGGTCGTCGGATGTTCGGCGACACGGTGCCGTCGGAGCTGCCCGACAAGTGGGCGATGAGCATCCGCCAGCCGATCGGCGTCGCGGGGATCATCACCCCGTGGAACTTCCCGATCGCGATCCCGTGCTGGAAGATGATGCCGGCGCTCGTCGCGGGCAACACCGTCGTCTTCAAGCCGTCGAGCGACACCCCGCACTGCGCGACGATCCTCGTCGAGCTGATGGCCGAAGCCGGGTTCCCGCCCGGCACGGTCAACCTCGTGACCGGGGCGGGCGGCGAGGTCGGCCACGCGATCCTCGACAACCCCGACGTCCAGGTCGTGTCGTTCACCGGCTCGTCGGATACGGGCCGTCTTCTCGCCGAGCGCGCCGGCCGGAAGCTGAAGCGCCTCAGCCTCGAGCTCGGTGGCAAGAACGCGATCGTCGTCATGGCCGATGCGGACCTCGACCTCGCCACCGACGGCATCCTCTGGTCGGCCTTCGGGACGACCGGCCAGCGCTGCACCGCGGCGAGCCGGGTCGTCGTCGAGCGGGCGGCCGTCGAACCCCTGCTCGAGCGGCTCGAACGGCGGGCGCGGACGCTGCGCCTCGGGTCGGGCCTCGACGAGACCGTCGACGTCGGTCCGCTGATCAATGAAGCCGCCGTGGAGAAGGTCGGGCGCTATGTCGACATCGGCCGGCGCGAGGGCGAGCTGGTGATCGGCGGCGCGCCGGCGAGCGACGGCGAGCTCGCCAACGGGCACTTCTTCGCGCCGACGATCTTCCGCGACATCGCGCCGATGGATCGGCTCGCCCAGGAGGAGATCTTCGGGCCCGTCCTGTCGGTGATCCCGGTCGACGACTACCCGTCCGCGGTCACGGCGGTCAACCAGACGAAGTACGGCCTCAGCTCGTCGGTCTTCACGTCCGACGCGAACACGGCGTTCCGGGCGATGCGCGACTTCGAGACCGGCATCGTCTACGTCAACGCCGGGACGACCGGCGCCGAGACGCACCTGCCGTTCGGTGGCTGGAAGGAGACCGGCAACGGTCACCGGGAGGCCGGGCATGCGGCGCTCGACACGTTCACCGAGTGGAAGTCGATCTACGTCGACTTCAGCGGTCGGTTGCAACGGGCGCAGATCGACAACCAGTGACCGTGGCGCCCGCGGGCATCGAGATCCGGCCGGTCACCCACGACGACCTCGACGTCCTGATCGACATCTACCTCGACACCGCGATCCATCACGCGGCGATCGATGCCGAGGTGTTCCACGTGCCGCCCCGCGCGGACGTCGCGGTCCGGCTTCGGCGGCGGATCGACGGACGAGGCGAGACCGGCGAGTACGTCGCCGCGATGCTCGACGGGGTCATGGTCGGCTCGGCGTCGGTCGACCTCGAGGATCCGCCCAGCCCGGGCAACATGATGCGGGCGGTGCCCACGGCCGAGTTCGGTGTGTCGGTCGTCGCCGGGCATCGCGGCAGGGGCATCGGACGTGCGCTCATCGACCATCTCGAGCGATGGGCGGCGAACCACGGCGTCGAGCGGATGGTCCTCAACGTCAGCGAGGCCAACGAAGGCGCGATCCGGCTCTACCACGAGCTCGGGTATCGGGACTTCGACCGAGCCATGCTCAAGTCGCTCGATGGGTCCCGATGACGTTCGACGATGTCCGGCGGATCGCGCTCGGGCTCCCCGAGGTCGAGGAGCGTGTGACCTGGGAGACCGACATCACGTTCCGGGTGCGTGACAGGATCTTCGCGATCGGCGGTGAAGGAGCCGACCGGGTGTCGATCAAGGCGAGCCTCGAGACGCAGGCGGAGCTCGTCGAGATGGATCCCGAGACGTTCGCTCCGTCGGCCTACGTCGGCCGGTTCGGCTGGGTGACGGCCGCCCTGGCCAGGATCGACGAGGACCTGCTGACGAGCCTCCTCCGCGAGGCGTGGCGGCGGACCGCCCCGAAGAAGCTCGCGGCGACGCTGGAGGCGTGACATGACACTTCCGCCCGACGTCGGTGCGGCCGACCGGGCACTCCCCGACCACGTCCTCCGGAACCGCGCGGCCTGGGATCGCTGGGCCACCGACTACGTCGCCAACGGCGAGCGGAGCTGGCGCCTCGACCCGGGAGACGAGAAGTGGGGGATCTGGGACATCCCGGAGCGGGAGGTCCACCTGCTCCCGGACGACCTGGCCGGCCGGGACACGATCGAGCTCGGCTGCGGGACCGGGTACGTCTCGGCCTGGCTCGCCCGCCGCGGGGCACGCCCGGTGGGGATCGACAACTCGGAGCAACAGCTCGCGACCGCGCTGCGGCTCCAGGCGGAGCACGATCTGGCCTTCCCGCTCATCCACGGCAACGCCGAGCACGTGCCGTATCCGGATGCGAGCTTCGACCTCGCGATCTCCGAGTACGGCGCGTCGATCTGGGCGGACCCGAATGCCTGGATCCCCGAGGCCGCTCGTGTGCTGCGGCCCGGTGGGCGCCTGATCTTCCTGATCAACGCGACGCTGCTGATGCTCTGCATGCCGGACGAGGAACGGCCCGCCACGAACGAGCTGGTTCGGCCCCTCCGCGGGCTCCACCGGCTCGAGTGGTCCGACGACGAATCGGTGAACTTCGCCCTGGGCCATGGCGACTGGATCCGGCTCCTCGTGGCGAACGGGTTCACGATCGAGAACCTCGTCGAGCTCTGGCCCGCCGAGGGCGCGACCACGGACTTCCCCTACGTGACCCCCGAGTGGGCGGCCCAGTGGCCGAGCGAGGAGGTCTGGATCGCGGTCAGACGCTGACCAGGTCCTGCCACGCCCCGCGCCGAACGGGTGCCCGCGGAAAACTGCTCGTGGAGCGATCTGCGTATCGCTGAAGTGCCTCGTCCAACCCGATCGCGCCACCTCGGCTACCCTTCTCGCCCGTGAGCCTCGACGTGACCTCGCCCCAGCCAGACAAGCCCTCCCAGCCCGCTCAGCACCCCGGTCGCCCGTGGACCGTGCGCGTCGCGGCGTGGAGCGCCCGTCATCGCTGGCCCGTCTTCGTGCTCTGGTTCGTCGCGACGATCGGCCTGTTCGTCGGGAGCCTGTCCGCCGGCGGGACCCGCGCGGTCGACGCCGTATCGCGCGACCAGCGATCTCGCTACGAATCGAGCGAGGCCTACCTCGTCTACAGCGACGCCAACGCGTCGGCCGGGCAGCAGGCGCCTGCGTCGCAGCAGTTCCTCCTGCTGATCTCCAGCCCCACCGGAACCGTCGCGGACCCGTCGTTCACGGCGGCGGTCGCCGACATCAAGGCTCGCCTGACCGCCCTCCAGTCGACGGTCGACGGGGTGGCGGGACCCGTGTTCCAGCAGCTCGTCGACCCGACGACCGCGCCGCCCCAGGCCGGGCTCATCTCCCCGGACCGGACCACGGCCGAGATCGCGGCCCGCGTCCTCGGCGACGGAGCCGTGCTCACCCAGCGACTCGCCCCGGTCAAGGCGGCCCTCGACGAGATCCGGGCGGCTCATCCCGACCTGCAGATCCATGCGCTGAACAACGCCCTGGCCAACAGCGAGATCAGCGAGCTGATCACCGGCGGCCTCGACAAGTCGCTGCTGCTGACCATCCCCGTGACCTTCATCATCCTCTTGATCGCGTTCGGGGCCGTCGTGGCCGCGGTCGTGCCGCTCGTCCTCGCGGTGACGTCGCTGCTCGCGGCGTTCGGGATCCTCGGGCTCTACAGCCAGCTGATCACCCCGGTCAGCCCGTACGCGAGCCAGCTGGTCGTCCTGATCGGGCTCGCCGTCGCGGTTGACTACTCGCTCTTCATGGTCACCCGCTTCCGGACCGAGCGGCGGCACGGCCGGAAGAAGCTGGCCGCGATCGAGGCGTCGAGCGCCACCGCCGGCCGCGCGGTGTTCTTCTCCGGCCTCGCGGTGATGATCTCGATCGGCGGCCTGTTCCTGCTCGACGATCCGTTGTTCCGCTCGATGGCGGTCGGGACGATCTCGGTGGTGCTCGTGGCCGTCATCGGGTCGTTGACGTTCCTGCCGGCGACCCTCGCGATCCTCGGCGATGGCGTGAACCGCCTGCGGATCCCGATCATCGGCCGGGAGCGGCCCGAGGGCAGCGGGATCTGGGCCACCGTCGTCCGGGCGGTCATGCGCCGCCCCGTCATCGCCGCGGTCGGCAGCGGCGCGCTCCTGATCCTGCTCGCCGCTCCGTTCATCCGGCTCCAGATGGGCCAGGCCGACTTCTCCTCGTTCCCCGACACGCTCGACAGCGTCCAGGCCGTGAACCTGCTGAATGCGAAGTACCCGACCGGCTCGGGCCTCGAGCTGTCGGTCGTCGTCACGAACGCGGATCAGGCGGCGACGAAGGCCGCGATCGACAAGATGACGGCCGCGATCACCGGGATCGAGGGCGTCAGCGGGCCCCCGGACACGACGATCGCCGCCGACGGCAAGACCGCGTTCATCTCGTACAAGATGTCCGGCGATCCGAACGATTCGCACAACCAGGACGTCGTTCGACAGGTTCGGACGACCATCGTCCCGACGGCATTCGCCGGCATCACGGGGGTCCGTGTGCTGGTCACCGGCGATGCCGCCACGACCCTTGACGTCGTCGACTTCTACGTCCGGGGCATGCCGGAGGTGATCGCCTTCGTCCTCACCCTGTCGTTCCTGCTCCTGCTGGTCGCGTTCCGCTCGATCGTCATCCCGATCAAGGCGATCCTGCTGAACCTGCTGTCGACCGGAGCCGCGTTCGGGCTCATGGTCGTCGTCTTCCAGGAGGGCTTCCTCGACGGACCGCTCGGCTTCAAGCCCGGGCCGATCGAGGCGTTCGTCCCGGTCTTCATCTTCACGATCCTGTTCGGGCTATCGATGGACTACCACGTGTTCATCCTCACCCGGATCAAGGAGGCTCGAGACCACGGGATGAGCTCGAACGAGGCCGTCGCGCGGGGGATCTCGATCACGGCGGGCACGATCACGAGCGCCGCCGCGATCATGGTCTGCGTCTTCGCGGTCTTCGTGACGCTGCCCCTGACGATCATCAAGCAGCTCGGGTTCGGGCTCGCGGTCGCCGTCTTCATCGATGCCACGATCGTGCGGTCGGTCCTGCTCCCCGCCACGATGCGGCTCCTCGGGGAGTGGAACTGGTGGCTGCCGCGCTGGCTGGGCTGGCTGCCTCGCGTCACGATCGAGGGCGAGCTGGACGAGGAGCCGGGGCAGGAGGCGGGAGCGGCGGGGGCCGTGGACTCCGACCTCCGTCGGCCGGTCGCCGACCCGACCGTCTGACCGCGCTCGGCCAACCGGGCCGGAGGCGCTTCAGCTTGTCCGGGAGTCCGTCTGGCCGGCGGCCGCGCCGGCGTCGCCGACGAGGTGCTGGTGCATGTCGAGGGTCATCTGGTGGATGGCCCGGGTCAGATCCGTGTTGACCTTCAGCTCCAGCTCCTGCTCACGAAAGTCGTGATTGGCCTTGGCCTGGGCGAACGCCGCCTGTCGGTTCTGGCCGATCATCACGAAGGTCGACAGGAAGATCGCCTCGAGCGAAACGACGAGTGTGAGCGTGGGCCACGGGCTGCGCTCGAAGAACACCATCCAGGCACCGAACGCGATCGCGTGGAGGTAGACGAACGGCATGGAGCCGGCGAAGCCGGTGATGCGGTCCGCCACCCGCAGCTGGATGTCGTCATATCGCTCTTTGCTGAGTCGGAGAACGACTGGGTGGAACGCCGGCGACGTCGCCATGTTGTCCCCTTTCGCGAGCGGCGATCGCCAACGGAAGGGCGCTCGTGCCGCCGTTTGCGGCATTCTCTCGCGACCGGCGCCGACCGCGCGGTGTGACTTCCGAGGGCATCAGCGGCGACGAGGACGGACCGAACCGCTCAGTGTCCCGGGCGGTGCCCGATCAGGTGGCCGAACGTCACCGGGCCGACGGCCACGACCGGTGAGGCCAGCTGGTTCGACGCCGACCGCCGCTGCTGATCTCGCGTCGCGGCCGAGTCCCCGACCGATGCCCTGGTTGCCGCCTGGGTCGTTCCTCCGCCGGCCGCTGCCGGCTGGTCGGACGTCGCCCGCCCCACGGCGAAACCACTCACGCCGATCGTCGCCACGAGGGCGGCTCCGATCAGGAGCTTGACCGGACCCTGCCTGACGGTGCTCGGCGGCTGTCCCGCCACCTTGACCATGCCGCTCATCGGATCTCCCCTTCCCATGCCTCGCCCGAGCCGTTCGTCGGCTGGTGATGGGACCGTAGGGATCGATCGCGGCGCGAACATCGTCCGAACGCTTAGTCGGAAGGCGTTCGCCTACGTATTTCTCGTCTCGCCGGGGACAGGGAGGAGGTCGCGCCGGCTCGCGATCGCGGCGGCCTCGAACCGGCTTCGGGCCCCGAGCTTGCCCATGAGGTTCGACACGTGGACCGAGGCGGTCCGCTCGCTCATGAACAGCGCCTCCGCGATCTCGCGGTTGGTCCGCCCTTCGGCGACGAGCGCGACGACCTCGCGCTCGCGTGGCGTGAGCTCCGTCGACGGGCCGCGGCTTCGCCGGGCGAGGGCTCGGTCGGCGAGTGACAGCCGTGCCCTCCGGCCGAGCTGCTCGATCTTCTCGAGGAGGGGTGCTGCCTCGAGGGAGGCAGCCGTCGCGTAGGCCGTCCGGATGGCCCGCTCCGCCTCCGCCCGGGAGCCGTCGGCGCCCAGGATGGCCTCGGCGTGGCGGAACCGCGCGTACGCCGCCTCGTACGGCTGCGGGAGAGACTCGCGGGCCCGCGCGGCTCGATCCCACGCGGCTGGATCCGATGGCTCGAGGAGCCGGCCGCGTTCCGCTCGCTCCCAGGCGAGGTAGGCATCGGCCAGCGCACCGGCTTCGCCCGTTGCGACGGCGGCGCTCACCGACTCACGCAGCCGGTCGCCGTACGCGGTCCCGAAGGCCACGGCCTCTGCGATCTCCTGCGAGCGGCGGTGCGCGCGTGCCACCGTGGCGGCGTCCGCCTCGCCGCTGACGGCCTTGCTGAGCACCCACCACAGCGACGAATTGTGGGCCGTCGGGCACGCCTCGATGGCCCGGTCGACGATCCGCCGAGCGTCCGAGAACCGACCCTCCGCATAGGCGAGGTGGGCGGCCTCCTCGATCTCCCAGACGTAGTTATGGGCGATCGCCGGGATGTCCAGCGTCCGGCTATGGATCCGGCTGGCCTCGACGAACTCACCGCGGGCGATGTTGATCCGCGTGCCCATCGCCTCCGCCCACGCGGTCGCCGGGCTGGCGATCCGCCGCTCGTCGACCTCGCGGACGAGGTCGCCCACCTCCTGCCACTGGCCGAGCTCCACCAGGCACTCGATGATCACCCCGCGCAGGAAGTCGCCCTGGCGGAACGCGGTCCCGTTGGCGATCGCGGCGTCGAGGGCCTGACGCGCGTGGCGGAGCCCTCGCTCGAACTCCCCGGCCATCTCGAGCGCCCAGGTGGATCCATGCCCGATCCGCGCCAGGCCCTCCTCGTCGCCGGCCTCGGTCGCCGCCTGCGTGGCTTCCATGAACGCCTCCCATGCGGCCAGGGAGCGTCCGAGATGACTGAGCGTCTCGCCGGTCACGGCCAGGGCCCGACCTTCCGCACCGCGGGCGCCGGCCCGCCGGGCGGCCGCCGCGGCTTCGCGCCCGAGCGCGAGGCCGGCTTCGTGCTCGCCCTGGAGCCAGTGGAGCGCCGCGCGATTCGCCAGCACCCGCGCCCGGAGGTCGCCCGGCGTCCCGTCCGGAACGAGGACGACGCCGGCCGACGCGAAGCGCTCGAGCGCCGCGTAGTCGGACGCCTCCCAGGCGAACCAGAATGCCTGGTCGACGATCGCCCCGGCCTCGAGGTCCCGATCGTCGCCCAGCGCGTCCAGGGCGGCCTCGGCCAGCCGGCAGCCCAGCTCCGGGTCGTGCGCCTTCGCGGCCGACCGGGCCGTGCCGGAAGAGGAGCTCCCATCGATCCAGGCCCGTTCTGGTCTCGGCGTCGGCCACGTCCGGCCACGACTCGTTCGCTCGCTCGTACTGGAGGAGTGCCTCCGGGAAGGCGTAGACGTCCGTGGCGGCCTCCGCGGCCCGGATCGACGTGACGAGCGCCCGAGGGATGTCATTGGCATGGAAGGCGTGGTAGGCGATCTCGCCGGCCAGCTCGGCCGGAAGGTCGTCGTCCGACGTCTCCTGCGCCAGCGCGCGCTCGGCGGCCCCATGTAACGCGATCCGCTCGGCCGGGAGCAGCTCCGCGTAGGCCGCCTCGCGCAGGAGCGCGTGCCGGAAGACATAGGCCGCCGACGATCCATCGTCCGACGCGACCAGGACGCGTCCCTCGACGGCTTCGCGGAGGCAGGCGAGGACGACGTCGTCCGCGTCCGGGAGGATCCGTTCGAGCAATCGATGATCGACGCGTCGTCCCAGGACCGACGCGGCCCGGACGACCCGGCGGGCATCCGGGGAGAGACCCGCGAACCGGGCACTCAGGACGTCGGCCAGCGTGGTCGGGATCTCGCGATCCCCCTTGCCGGCGGACGCCGCGGCGATGAGCTCCTCGGCGAGGAACGCGTTGCCGTCCGAGCGTTCCGCGAGCGTGTCGAGATCCCGCGGATCCAGGGCGTGTCCGAGGATCGACTCGGCAAGCGCGCCGAGATCGTTCCGGTCGAACCGCTCGAGGTCGAGGCGCTCGACCCGGCCGGAGCGCTCCAGCTCGGCGAGGACCTGGAGGAGCGGATGTCGCGCCGACAGCTCGTCGCGTCGGTAGGTGGCGACGACGAGGATCGGACTGTCGTGGAGGCCGGCGATCAGGTACTGGAGAAGGGTGCGAGTCGACGCATCCGCCCAGTGGAGGTCCTCGATCGCGAGGACGAGCGGCCGCTCCGTCGCGAGCGACGTCAGGAGGGTCCGGACGGCCTCGTACAGCCGCCAGGCCCCGCCGGCCTGGTCGTCCGCCGGCCGCTCCGCGGCCGTCGAGAGGTCCGGGAACAGCCGCGCGAGGGCCTGCCGGTGCGGACCCGCCAGGGCCAGGACGCGATCTCTGCCCAGGCCGGCGACGAGGGGTCGAAGGGCGCCGGCCAACGGCCCGAACGGAAGCTCGTCGCCGAGCGGGATGCACGCTCCGACGAGGACCGTCGCCCCGGCGGCTTCGAAGCGGCGGGACGATTCGGCGAGGAGCCGTGACTTCCCGACGCCTGCCTCGCCCGTGACGAGGACGAATGCGGGCCGACCGAGGGCCGCCTCTGCGTACGCGCCCGCCAGCCGTCCGAGCTCATCCGCTCGGCCGATGAACCGGTCGCTGCGGACCCGCCTGGCCACGATCCGATGATGGGGCGCGGCGTCGCTCGCCGCAAGGGTCGTTGGCCGTCGGCACGCGGTGCGTCTGTTCCGGGGCGACGTTGGCCGGGAGGTCGCTGCCTGCGGTAGACTCGGCCGCGCCGATCGGCCATGTGGCCATCGCGCTCGCTGGGCCGGTAGCTCAATGGCAGAGCAACTGACTCTTAATCAGTTGGTTGGGAGTTCGAGTCTCCCCCGGCTCACCAGCACTCTGAGCACGAAACGGCCCTCCCGGAGCAATCCGAAGAGGGCCGTTCGCTGTCGTGTACCACCCGTCGTACCACCCTATGCGGTGGAGGCACGCCGCTTGAGGATCGTGTCGGTCCGGTCCCGGACGGCGAGGGTCACCAAGGGAGGCAAGCCATGAACTCCATCGTCACCGTCCATATGGCGGCCACATTCTTCGACTCGTACCAAGTTCTCCGCGACGAGCTCGTGGAGGTCCTCATTGACGACGACCTCGGCTTTCGGGTCGGGGGCACGAGTGCGAGTCTCGGCGCGCTCTGCCGGGAGATCGGCGAGATCGAGCACTCCTATGTCGAGTCATTCAAGACCTTTCGGCAGGACTTCGACTACCGCAACCCAGATCCGCGCCTGGAGCGGAGTGTCGGCGCGCTCTCATCGTGGTACGCGGAGCTCGACCGCGAGCTGATGGCGGCGGTCGAAGCCCTCTCTGAAGAAGCCATCACCACCCGCCAGATCGCCCGCGATTTCGACATCGATTTCGCGCCATTGCCGAGTCACCAGCTCGACATCTACCGGGAGGCGCTGCTGATCTTCTATGGGAAGGTCAGCATCTATCTGCGGGCGATGGGGAAGACGCTGCCCGGGCATTGGCCCGCGTGGATCGGGTGACGGGGAGCGTCGGCGCTCCCACGCCGATGACGGCTGCCGAGCTGCGACGGCTCCCGCACTATCTTGTCAGGTCGCTGCGTACCCGGCGTCCCCGCGGAGCGCTTCAGCGATCCACTCCAGCCCGCGTCCACCGCCGTCGGTCCCGTTCAAGCCCGTCAGCGGCCGCATTGGCTTCCCATTAATCGATCAGGCTCTCGGCCTCATCCGGTGACCCACATTCGCCGATGAAGACGCTCGAGCGTCGCGGCGCGATGGGCCTGGTAGATCCTCTCGGGGGTGGATCGGCGGAGCACGGGCGACCTCCTGAGATGGGGTCACGCGCCGGTACTAGGCGACCGCGCTGGATGGCGAGCCTACCCGAGACGTCGCGGAGTCCGCGCCGGATCGACCGGTGAACTCGACGCTGGCACGCCTACCATGCGGTGCATCGGCGTTCCGGCGCGGTCAACGCAGCTCGACTCGATGTTGCTCCCTTGCTGCGGGCGACGCGGGTCGACCGAGGAGGCAGACAACACATGCGGTTCATCCGTGTTCAGGGGTTCTCCATCAGGCCTGGTAAGGAGAAAGAGCTCCAGGACTGGCTCGCCGCGAATGAGGAGCGGCTCAAGAAAGCGTATCCGCTGGGGATGGAGTACGGCGGGATCTACGTCGCCATTTTCAGCTCGGAGAAGGGCGCGGGCGACTTCTACTCGCTCGACATCCTCGACAGTTACGCCGCCATGGACCGGAGCGCGGCAATCTCGAAGGACCCGACGAGCGCTTGGGCCAAGGTCAATGCGGAGTTGTTCGAGTTCATTGACTACGACCGGAGCGCGGGACGGAGCGACATCCTCCTCAAGGCCATCGGCGACGCGACAATCGTGGACACCCCTCCAGACTGACGGGCTTGCGCTCGGGATCAGCCTCGGCCTCGGATCGGCGAGACATCGGGCGACCTCCTGCGATGGGGTCGCGGCCGGTACTCCGACGACTGTGGTCGTCGAGCATACGTTGGCCGTGAGGCGACTGGTCGTCGTCGTCGTCGTTGTGACCGCGGCGGTCGTCTTGTTTGTTCCCCGACGTGCCCTTGCTGGCGAGCTGACCGCCGCAATCCGGTAGCTGCCGCTTGGGTGCCATCGACCGGCCCGCGCTCCGCGCGCCGGCTACGTCTGACAGCTAGACCGGCGGCGACGGCGGGCAGCTACCCCGTGACGAGGGTGACGGCGACGGCCGATCAACCTCGATGCCGGCGGGCGCGGTGCGTTGACGTTGGGCCACCGGATGGCTTCGCCAAGGTCGGGCTTGACACGCTCTTCCGTCGGGTTTATATATCGACTATCGATATATCGATAATCGTAACGATTGGGGCCTGATGTGGAACGGAAGATCCCGGAGTTCGGACGGTTCGCTGAACCGTCGCTGCTCATCCTTGTCAGCCTGAGTGACGGGCCGAGGCACGGCTACGCAATCATGCAGGACGTCGAGCAGGGGACCGGCCGGCCGATGGGGCCCGGCACGCTCTACGCGGCCCTCGTTCGCCTCGAGGAGCAGGGCCTCATCGAGGCCTTGCCACTCGAGGACCGGCGCCGGCCGTACCGGCTGACCGCGGTCGGAGCCTCCAACCTGGCAGAACAACTTCGGGACCTGACGACCTTCGCGCAGCGGGGTCTCGCCCAGCTCGGCAAGACCAGGCCATGAGATCCCTCCTCATCCGTCTCTACCCAGCCCGCTGGCGCGCCCGGTACGGCGACGAGTTCGAGGCCATCCTCGAAGAGCGGCCGCTCGGACCGTACGACGTCGCGGACATCCTCCTCGGCGCCCTCGACGCACAGCTCCGGCTGCGTGGACAGGGAGCCGCCATCCGTGAAGGAAGGGGTTTCCCAATGTCGCTTCGGATCGGTGGCATCGCCGCAATCGTCGGCGCATCTCTGATCGTCATCGTCATCGCCTTGACCGGCGGCCACGCCGAAGAATCCGAGAACGCCCCCTCGATCGCGCTGCTCGTCGCCTTGGCCGCTCTTCTCGTGGCGGTCACGGGGATGAGCGCGTTCCAGGCTCGTTCCAACCCGTCGCTTGTCTGGACCGCCTTCGGGCTGACGGCCATCGGGACGCTTGTCATCTTCATCGCGAGCGTCCGCGATCTGGCTGGCGCCGGTCCAGCGGATTGGCGGGACGGCCTTCTCCCTATCGGAGCAGTCACCGCGGCCCTTGGCTCGGTGACGTTCGGGATCGCGACGTACCGCGGATCCGTTCTGTCGCGCAAGGGGGCACTCTGCCTCGTGATCGGCCCGGCGGTCGGGCTCATTGGCGCGATCGCCGTGGGTCAGGATCTGTGGGGGCTCGGCATGCTCCTCGTCGCCGTCGGGATCATCAGCTTCCTGGCTGGTTGGTTCACGCTCGGCGTGGCGGCGATCCGTCTGGATCGAAGATTGCCGGCACTCGGCCCCGCCTGAAGGCGCAAATCCCGCCGCTCCGCGCGTCGGCTACGTGTGACAGCTAGACCGACGGCGACGGCGCGGCTTGGCGGCCCTGGCGCCGTGTCAGGGTCCGTGCTTGACCGCCCTAGGCGATCGTCTCGCCGACGGCCGTCAGCTGGTCGATAACCGATGCCGCGGCTGCATCGATGTCGCGATCTCGACCGGTGGCCCGGATCTTCACGGGGTCTTCGAGCTCCACGGAGACTGTCCAGGTGCCTTCGTTGGTTGATGCCGGTGGCGTGGCCTCGATCTCATGCCCCTCTTCACCCGCCCACTCACGAAGTCGGGAGAAGTCTCCCTTGGCCATTTGCGTCACCTCACCAGACCGCGAGTGCCGTTACCCGGACCTGAAACCGGGGCTCGATATCGGGAGCCCTTGACCTCGCCTAGCCGCCGCGTGGGAATCCCTTCCCGGACGCGCCGTGGTATCGCTTCTGCGCTTCAGCCTCGGCCGCTTCCGCGTCCTGCACACCTTCGCTAGCCCGCACCCGGTCGCCCTCGGCGGCGGTGAGGGCAAGGTGGGCCGCCTCGCCCGCCTGGAGGGCGGCAGATCGTGCCCGATTCGCGGCGATCTGTGCTCGATCGACCGCTTCCAACGCGGCGGCTGCGGCAATCGCGACCTCGTCGGCCGCTTCCTCCGCGTGGGCGGCCGCAACGAGCGCCATCTCGGCAACCCTCTCGGCGGCATGAGCGGCAGCGGCGTCCCGCCCAGCCGATCGCCAGTCCGCGAGCAGGTCCGCCGCGCTCGTGCGCTTCTCTGGTTCCGCCATGGCCCGAAGATTAACAACGAGGTCGATACGCCGGACCGGCGGCCAACGCCGCCCAACCTTCCGCGCCCCCGGCTTCGCATGACAGCGGGACTGGGAGGCGAGGCGGCCCGACGTGTCCCGCATCTGACAACGGCCGGATGTTGGCGACGACAGCGCGCCGCCGTGGTTGGCCATCACGCTTCGCCATCCGGGGCCGGGCGCGCGTCTCATCGTTTCCCCCGGCGGTCTGTGCGGCGTCTGGCTCCGTTGATCCCTATCGAGCGGATCGAGCTAACGCGCGTCGGACGACCGTCGGGCAATGACGAGCGTGTGGTGACTTGCGCCGGTGAGGCTCGGCTCGGCCTCGACTTCGCGCGCCGCGTCGAGGATCGTCTCGCGTTGCTCCGCATCCAGCCATCGCTCGTCGAGATCGGTGACCAGACAGCCCGGACCCTCCACCCCGAACACGCCCTCGACGCTCAACCCCGCCGCGACTGCCTCGTCGGCCAGTTGGCCAGACGGATGGAAGTAGCCGACGCGTCCGAAGCCGGTATCGACGAACTCGTGTCGAAGGCTGTCGAGCAAACCCGCGAACTGGTTGATGCTGACCGCAAACACAAGTCCGTCCGGCCTCAGCACGCGACGGCTTTCGCTCCAGGCCCGAGCCCGCTCCGCAGGATCGGGCAGGTGGTACAGAGGTCCCAACATCAGCACGACGTCCTGGGTCGAGTCGCCGGCGGGCAGCCCGGCGGCATGACCGAGGGAGACGGTGAATGCCGGACCAGCCATTGCACGCGCTTCCGCCTCGCGGAGATGGAGCGGGACCGGATCGACCAGGTGGAGCCGGTAGCCAAGCCTCGCAAGCCACGCGGCATAACGACCAGCGCCGCCGCCGACATCCATGACTTCCGCCGGCGGCTCGGGCAGATATCGCTCGATGAGTTCCGTCGTGCGTGCGAATTCAAGCTCGCCGAGCGCCGATGCCGCAAGGCGCTCATTTTCGTCCGCCCGATCGGAGTAGAAGTCGATCACCGAACGAAGATGCGGATGATTCACGAACGGAGCATAGGCTCGCCCTGACCGGCCGAGTCGGGCCACCGTAAGGTCGCTCGTGGCGCGGGTCCGCGCGAACCGGATCAGCCGCCGGTAAGCGCCGTATCATCGCCGCCTGTGACCTAGATACCGCCCCGCCGCTTCGCGCGTCGGCTACGTCCTCGAGGCTAGACCGGCGGCGACGGCGGGCTCGATTGCTGCTGGATGGGCCTGACCGGGGTGGATTCGACGGCGGTCCTGCTCCGGCCACACGCCCTGGGATCGTGCGACGATACGGCCAACGGAGGTGCTCCGTTGCGTCGGCCGCGGGACCCGTCTCGGTGTGGAGGAGTCCGTCATGCACAAGCGCGCGATCGCCGCGACCTTCGCCGCGTTGTCGGCCCTGTTTCTCGTCGCCACGCCGGCATCCGCCGAGTCCGCATACGTCGGGGCGGAGGTCTCGATCGACTGGCGACTCGTCGTGATCTTCGTCCTGGTCGGGCTGTTCGTGTTCTTCGCCGTCCAGCAACTCATGAATCGCGGCCGATAGGGTTGTCGGTCGGTCAGTCCGGAGCGTCCGAATCCCGCGCAATGAAGTTTCGGATCGCAGCGGTCGCGATCGGATGCCTGCTGTTTGGGACGGGCTGCACGGCTCCGACCGGGCCGGACGCCGGAGCCGCCGTGGGATCCCAGACGCAGGCGTGCGTCTCTGCGCTGCCCGCGCAGAACCGGAGTGACATGGAGCTGATGGCTCGCTGCGCC
This sequence comes from uncultured Chloroflexia bacterium, assembly GCA_963817095.1. GTDB lineage: Bacteria > Chloroflexota > Limnocylindria > Limnocylindrales > CSP1-4 > CF-46. Next base: position 317,669 of record CAWFND010000008.1, on the reverse strand, counting down.
TCGCAACGCCCCGATGAGACACCCACGCCGTGAGCTGCAGATCGGCGTGCTGTGGCGTCCCGGGGCGCAGCTTTCACCCTTCGCGGCCGTTCGATCTACCATCCGACCGCGCCCGCATCGTCCAGCGGCCAGGATGCCCGCTTGTTGAGCGGAGAAGCGGGGTTCGACTCCCTGTGCGGGCGCCATGTCCTCGAGGCCGTTCGACCGGCCGGATCACCGGTTCGCGACATCCGCGGTGCCAACGGGCACCGAAACGGCGGTCCGCCGTGACGCACGACCTGCAGGACACCTAGGATCGGGATGGCGGGCCGGACACATCGTTCCCCGAGCGTTGTGACAGGACCGGCCCGCCCATTCGTCCCCACCCGAGACGCCAGCGAGACGCTGCCCACATAGCGTCCTGCTCGCGGTGGCGGCTGCGCAATGACGACGCAGGCCGGCCGACCGAAGGGGGACACCATGCCAGGCAAGACCGACACTCGTGATTCCGCGCCTCCCGACGCGGGCTGCTCCGACGACGCCTGCTGCGTCAGCCCGTGCGATCCACCGTGGCTGACCGACGAGCAGTGCCTGATCTCGTACGACAGCCGACTGTTCCGCCGTCCGCTGGGCGGTGACCAGGCCTCGCCTGTCCTGTTCGAGGCCAACCGGCCGTTCCTCGAGTTCCGGATCACGTACGAGCACCGGATCTGCCGGAAGGGCAAGCAGCACGGCCCGCTGGTCTACACGGTCACGCTGCTTCCGGGCGAGAAGGTCAACCTGTATCACTCAGACCGGTTCCGCCGGATCACGAGCGAGCAGGATCGGTTCTCGGTCGCGACGACCTTCATGCAGTACACCTCGGCGATTCACCAGGCCCGGGTGACGAACACGCTCGAGTCGCTGTCCGACTCCCTCGCGAGCGTCAAGACCGGCACGTCCGTGTCGGTCGGCGGCGGGTTGGCCGGACTGCTGGGGGCTCCCAGCGGCAACACGTCGGTGCAGGCCAGCGTCACGGACCACAACCAGCTGAGCATCGGGTTCGCGTCCGACCAGTTCAACCAGTCCGTATCCCAGGCCTCGGTCATGACCCACGCCGAGCGGTCGGTCGTGGTGAGCACCTACGAGGACAAGGAGACGGCGGACATCACCGTCCGAACCATCCAGAACGACAACGCCTGCCGGGCGGTGACGTACTTCGTCCGCCAGATCGTCGAGCTGTACTCGGTGACGACCAGCGTCTACGAGATCCTGTTCCGGGTGGTCGCGCCGGGCACCCCGGGCGACTGGCACGTGCTCGACGACGCCGGAACGATGCCCGCGGTGGTCCAGGCGGCCGTGAAGGAGGCCATGGCGCTCCTCCCGCGACCGGGCGACACGACCGAGAAGCCGCGGAGCGTGTCGATTCCGACGGACGGCACGGTCTACGACCCCGAGCTCGCCAATTGCTGCTCGTGCGAGCCTGAGACGGCCCACCGTGAGTCGCTCCAGGACCAGCTGGTGGAGCTGGAGATCGAGCGTCGCAAGGCGCTCCTAGCGAAAGGCGACCTGACGCCGTTCGATCCGCCGGCCGCGCCAGCGCCGGCGCCCGCCCCGGGCCCGTAGCCCGCCGGACATCCCGGAGGCGCCGGGCAAGCCGGCAGCTCATGTCCGATCAGATCACAGGTGCGCTTGTCGACTGTCGACAAGCGCACTTGACATTTCGGCGCAGGGCACCGTAGGCTCCGCCCGCTGACACCGCGAGCCCGTGCCGCGGCGAATCCGTTCCCCACTCCCGAGGACCGCCCGTGACCTTCGAGCAGGCCGTCATCCTGTCCGCCGTTGCCGGCGCGACGATCTTCCTGGGCCTCCCCGTCGGCCGGCTGCGCGGTCTCTCGACCCGGACCCAGGCCCTCCTGACGGCCGGCGCGGGTGGCGTGATCCTGTTCCTCCTCTGGGACATCCTGTCGCAGGCCGTCGAGCCGGTCGTGACGGCGCTGAACGCCCTCCGCTCCGGCGATGGCCCCGCCGGCGACTTCGCGCTCAATGCCCTCGCGTTCGCGGCCAGCATCTCCATCGGCCTGCTGTCGATCGTCTGGGTGACGCAGCGGATCCGATCCTCCCGGAGCGGCGCGACCACGGCCCGGGAGATCGCGATCGGGACGGCGATCGGCCTGGGACTCCACAACTTCTCGGAAGGACTGGCCGTGGGCCAGTCCGCGGCGACGGGCGAGACGGCATTCGCCCTCGTGCTCGTCATTGGGTTCGCCCTCCACAACGCGACCGAGGGATTCGGGATCGCGGCGCCGCTGACCACCGGCGAGCTCCCGACCTGGACCTTCCTCGCGGTCCTCGGGATCATCGGCGGCGGCCCGACGTTTCTCGGCGGCGTGATCGGCTACTCGTTCACGTCCGACCTGCTATCGATCGTGTTCCTGGGGCTCGCCGCGGGAGCGCTGATCTTCGTCTTCAACGAGATGATGGCCGTCTGCCGCAAGTTCTCCGAGCCGATGGCCGCGAGCATCGCCCTGTTGATCGGCCTTTTCGTGGCCTTCGCCACGGACTTCGTCCTCGTCGCCGTCGGCGCCTGACCCGCGTCCATCGTCCCGGGGCCGATCCCCGCCCCGCCTCGCCACCGAGGCATTCGCCCGGCTCCCCGGCGTCTACGATGAGACGACAGCCAAGCCAGCGAGGGTGCCCCGGGCGTGGAGATTCCAGAAGCTTCGCTTCGAGACGAGCAGCCGCCGGTGGCGTTGCCCTCGGATTCGGGTCGAGCGGTCCGATGGGTGCTGGTGGTCCTGCTGGCGCTGGCGTTCGGCTACTTCCTGTATCGCGGACCGATCCGTGCCTGGGGGCACACGATCGACCTGAACACGTTCTATGCGGCGTCCCGATCCTGGCTCGACGGCAGCAATCCGTACGACGCCGCCAACCTGGAGGCGATCTTCCGGGCGACGGGTGCGGCCGTGGCGCCGGGCCTGTCGGTGAATCCGCCCCTGACGTTCGTCCTCCTGGCCCCGCTGTCCGTGCTGCCCTGGGCCGCCTTCGAGGCGACGTGGACGATCCTGAATGTCGTCGGTGTCATCGGGTCCCTCTGGCTGGCGATGTCCCTCGCCGGTCTGAGCATCCGCGAGCCTCGGGGCCTGCTGTTCCTGATCCTCGCGATCGCGCTCGCGCCCTTCCACACGTCCATCTCGCAGGGCCAGCTGACGATCCTGGTCACGGTCCTCGTGCTGGGCGTCCTGTGGGGCCAGGTCCATCGCCGGCCGATGCTCAGCGGTCTGTGCGTCGCGCTGGCGATCGCGCTGAAGCCGCAGATGGCCGTGCTGTTCCTGGCGCTGCTGCTGTTCCGCGGCCAGTGGCGATCCGTGCTGTGGGCGGTCGCGGCACTCGCGGTCCTGACCGTCGTCTCCGTCGGGCGGCTCGCGATCGCCGGGGTGGATTGGCTGCCCACGCTCCAGCACAACCTCACGACCCTGACCCAGGGCGGCATCAACGACCCGACCGGACCCACGGCCTACTTGATGATCAACCTCCAGGTCCTCCTGCATCTCCTGATTCCGAGCCAATCGACCGTGATCCTGGACGCGGCGACGGTCGTCGCGGTGGCCGGCGTCGGCGCCCTGTTCCTCGTGGCAGTCCGACGGCGCGATGACCGCGAGGCGCAGCTCCTGCTCTTCGCGGGCTTCGCGGTCCTCAACCTGCTGGTCGTCTACAACCGGATCTACGCGGCGACGTTGCTGATCCTGCCGCTCGCCTGGGCGTTCTCGCCGGGACGGCCGAGTCGCTGTCTGCCTGAAGCCGCGATCGTCGGAGTGGCGACGTCGGTCTTTCTCGTCCCGGGGGCCGCCGCGCTCGGCAGCGTCACCCTGCCCGCGGTCCTCGAGCCCGTCGCAACCTCATCGCTGTGGCCGTACCTGCTGCTCCACGAGATCGCGGCCCTGATCGTCATGCTGGTGGCCCTCCTCGTCGCCGCCTGGCGCGGCTACGCCGGAGCGGCCCCGGTCGCGGAGCCCTGACCGAACCGGCGCCACGGGGCCCGATCCTGCTACCCTTCGGGCGTCCTTGATGGCCGGTCCTGTGAGACCGGCGGACCGGTCCCGTGAGGCCGGAAAGGAGGCCAGCAATCGTGTGTCCGCGCGTCCACCGAGCCCATCGGGCCGGTGGCGTTTTCATGTGAGCGACCGGTGATCCCGATCGCCTCCGACCATTCCATCGGCCGACCGCCCCAGCCGCGCGCCAGCGCGATCGTCGACCCGCGCATCGGCGACCTGGGACAAGCGCTCCTGGCGCTCGAGGACGGCACCGTGTTCCCGGGGATCGCCTTCGGCGCCGCCGAGCCGGCCGGGGGCGACCTGGTCGTCAACACCTCACAGACCGGCTACCAGGAGGTCTGCACGGACCCCTCGTATGCCGGCCAGATCGTGGTCATGACGTACCCGCTCATCGGCAACTACGGCCGGCTGGTCGCGGACGACCAGTCGCTTCGTCCGTGGCTCCGCGCGCTCGTCGTCGCCAACGCGACCGCGGCCGTCCTCGATGATGCGCGCCAGCTGAGCTCGATGCTCCGGACGAACGGCATCCCGGCGATCGCGGGGGTCGACACGCGGGCCCTCGCCCGGCACCTCCGGACCCACGGCAGCCTCCGCGGGATCGTCACGGAGCCGGGCTATGTCGATCGCGACGGAGCGGTGGACCGGGCGCGCTCCGTTCCACGCTGGGAGGACCAGGACTTCGTCGGGCAGGTCTCGCCGTCGTCGATCATGGACATCGGAAGCCACGACGAGGGCGGTCCGCTGATCGGGATCGTCGACTTCGGGCTGAAGTCGAACATCGTCCTCGGGATGCGCCGCCGCGGCGCGCGTGTCCGGATCCTGCCCCACACGATCTCGACCGCCGTCGCCCTCGCCGCGGACATTGACGGTCTCATCCTGTCGCCGGGCCCCGGCGACCCGGCCCGTCTCGACGGCCCCGTGGCGCTCGCGCGGGCGATCATCGACGACGGCCGGCCGCTGCTCGGGATCTGCCTCGGCCATCAGATCGTCGCCCGGGCCGCAGGCGCGGAGACGAGCCGGCTGCGGTTCGGGCATCACGGGGCGAACCACCCGGTCCGCGACGCCGACCTCGGCCTCGTCCAGGTCACGGCGCAGAACCACGAGGTCCAGGTGGTCGGGGATTTGCTGCCGGCCGGCTCGGGGTTCCACGTCAGCCAGGTCAACCTGAACGACGGCTCCGTCGAGGGGCTGCGACACGCGACGCTCCCGATCGAGACGGTCCAGTACCACCCCGAGGGCGCCCCGGGACCGCTCGACGCGCTCGCGGTGTTCGACCGGTTCGTCGCTGCCACCGAGGCGCACGCTCGGTGACGCTCGTGGCGCCCACGATCAAGCGCGCGAAGCCCGCGTCCGTGCTGATCCTCGGCTCGGGGCCGGTCGTGATCGGCCAGGCAGCCGAGTTCGACTATGCAGGAACCCAGGCCTGCCGGGCGCTCCGGGCGGAGGGCGTCCGGACGATCCTCGTGAACAGCAATCCGGCGACGATCATGACGGACCCCCAGGTCGCGGACGCGATCTACCTCGAGCCGCTGACCGTCGACGCGGTCGAGGCCGTGATCGCGCGGGAGAAGCCGGAGGGCCTGCTCGCCGGTCTCGGTGGCCAGACGGCCCTGAACCTGGCCACCGCGCTGGCGGAAGCCGGGGTGTTCGAGCGCCACGACGTCCGGCTCCTCGGCACACCGCTCGAGGCGATCCGGATGGCCGAGGACCGGCTGGCGTTCCGGGACCTGCTCGACCGGATCGGCCAGCCGTACGCGGCGAGCGCGATCGTCGAGGGCGCGACGCTTGCCGACCGCCGGGCATCCGCGGACACCGCGTTGGCGGAGATCGGCCTGCCGGCGATCGTCCGGCCCGCGTTCACGCTCGGCGGCACGGGCGGCGGGATCGTCGAGACGGAGGAGGCGTACCGCGAGCGGATCCGGGCCGGCCTCCGGGCGAGCCCGATCGGCCAGGTGATGGTCGAGCAATGCCTCGTGGGCTGGCAGGAGATCGAGTACGAGGTGATGCGCGACGCCGAGGACACCTGCATCGCGGTCTGCTCGATGGAGAACGTCGACCCGCTCGGCGTCCACACGGGCGACTCGATCGTCGTGGCCCCCGTCCAGACCTTGCCGGACCCGGTCCACCAGCGCCTTCGCAGCGCGGCGCTCGCGATCATCCGCGCCCTCGGGGTGGAGGGCGGGTGCAACGTCCAGTTCGCCCTGTCGCCCGACTCGACCGAGTACGCGGTGATCGAGGTCAACCCGCGCGTCTCGCGCTCGTCGGCTCTCGCGTCGAAGGCCACCGGCTACCCGATCGCGCGGGTGGCCGCCCAGATCGCGGTCGGCCGGACGCTCGCGGAGATCCCGAACGTCGTCACGGGGACGACCGTCGCGGCCTTCGAGCCCGCTCTCGATTACGTCGTCGTCAAGCTGCCGCGCTTCCCGTTCGACAAGTTCCCGACGGCGGATCGGTCGCTCGGCTCGCAGATGAAGGCGACCGGCGAGGTGATGGCGATCGACCGGACATTCGGCGCGGCCCTGAACAAGGCCCTCCGCGGGCTGGAGCAGGCCGGTGCGGGGCCGCTCGCGGAAGACCCGGCGTGGACGCCGACCCTGGATTACCTCGCCGCGGTGTACGGCGGCGATCCGGACGCGGACGAGCCCATCCGCTGGGTCGATGAGCGCGGCGCCGCCTGCGAGTCGACGCGGTTCGCCCAGCGATCCGGCGCCCCGATCGTGCTCCGCCGGTTCGTCGCGCCGTCCGACAGCCGGCTCTGGCGCCTGTTCGGGCTGCTGCGCCGCGGGGTGCCGGAGGCGACGATCCAGGAGGCGACGGGGATCGCGTCGTGGTTCCTCGCCGAGATGGGCCGGAGCGTGGCCCTCGAGCTGGAGGTCCGCTCGTTCCGCGAGCGGCTCGCCGATCCGCTCGACGACGAGGCGGCCACCCTGCTCGCGACGGTCAAGCGGGCCGGCTTCGGGGATCGGGAGCTCGCGACGATGGCCGGCGTGCCGGAGGCGGACGTTCGGGCGGCCCGGGCGGCGCTGGGCCTTCGCCCGGGCTACGCGATGGTCGACACCTGCGCCGCGGAGTTCGCCGCCGAGACGCCGTACTTCTACTCGACCTACGCCTCGGCCGGCTCGGAGCCGGAGGCGCCGCCGGTGGCTCGGGAGGCGGCCCTCGTGATCGGCAGCGGGCCCGTCCGGATCGGGCAGGGGATCGAGTTCGACTACTGCGCGGTCCAGGCGGCGGACACGCTGCGGCGATCCGGCTGGCAGGCCGTGATGATCAACTCCAACCCCGAGACGGTCTCGACGGACTTCGACGCGAGCTCCCGCCTGTACTTCGAGCCGCTCGACGCGGAGAGCGTCCTGAGCGTGATCCAGGCCGAGACGGCTCCCGGCATGGGCCTCCTGCCCGCGGTCGTGGCGTACGGCGGCCAGACCCCGCTGAACCTCGCGGCACCGCTCGTGGCGGAGGGCGTGCCACTCCTCGGGAGCAACCTCGAGACGATCGACCAGGCCGAGGAGCGGACCCGGTTCTCGGCCCTGCTGGACCGGCTCGGCATCCCCCAGCCAGAGGGCGGGATGGCCCACAGCATCGAGGAGGCGCTGACCCTCGCCGAGCGGATCGGGTACCCGGTGATCGTCCGGCCGAGCTTCGTTATCGGCGGCCTCGCGATCGACTTCTGCTACTCACCCGAAGACCTCGTCCGGCAGCTCGCGGCCGCCACGGTCGTCGACCCGGACCGGCCCGTCCGGATCGACCGCTATCTCGAGGGGATCGAGGTCGATGTCGACGCCGTGAGCGACGGCGACCGGGTGCTGATCCCGGGCCTCCTCGAGCACGTCGAGCGGGCCGGCGTCCACAGCGGCGACAGCGTCGGCGTCTTCCCGCCGCAGAACGTCGGCGAGGGCGACCGCGAGCTGATCGTCGCGACGATGGAGCGGATCGTGCGTGCCCTCGAGGTCCGCGGGCTGTGCAACGCCCAGTTCATCGTCCGCGACGACGGCGTCTACCTGATCGAGGTCAACCCCCGCGCGTCGCGGACGGTGCCGTTCATGTCGAAGGTCACGGGCGTCCCGATGGTCGAGCTGGCGGTCCGGATCTCGCTCGGCGAGCGGCTGGCGGACCTCGGCTGGCCGAACGGGCTGCTCGAGCCGCCGCCGTTCGTTGCGGTCAAGGCGCCGGCGTTCTCGACGGCGAAGCTCCGCGGCGTGGACCCGTCGGTGGGACCCGGGATGCAGTCGACGGGCGAGGTGATCGGGATCAGCCAGGATCCTCGGGTCGCGCTCGCGAAGGCCCTGACCGGCGCCGCGCTCGTCCCGCCCCGGCCGGCAGGGCCGGATGACGCGCCCCTCGCGCTGCTGTCGATCGCGGATCGGGACAAGCAGGCGCTGCCGCGGCTCGCCGAGGCCCTCCGGATCGCCGGCTACCGCCTGGCGGCGACGGGCGGCACATGGGCGGCGCTCGTCGCGGCAGGCCACGAAGCGAGACGGGTCGCGAAACTCGGGGCGGAGCCGCTCGAGGGCGGGGAAGACGCCGAGGTCGCGATCCTCGACCTGATCGCGTCGGGTGAGGTCCGCCTCGTCGTCAACACCCCGACACCCCGATCCGGCGCCGTCCGCGACGCGGCCGAGATCCGGCTCGCCGCCACCGCCGAGGGCATCCTCTGCCTGACCGCCATCGAGACGGCCGTGGCCGCGGCGGAGGCGATGAACCCGGCCGTTGCCGCGCGGCTCGCCGACGTCCGCTCGCTCGGCGAATGGGTGCCCGAGCCGGGCGTCCCGCCCCAGAGCGCGACCCCTCGCTCGGCCGTCGCGGCAGGCGCGTGACAACGGACCGCACCCGACCGTTCGACCTCGTGATCTTCGATTGCGATGGGGTCCTCGTCGACAGCGAGCGACTGTCGATCCGGCTCGACGTCGAGCTCCTCGACCGGCTCGGCTGGCCGCTGAGCGAGGACGAGGTCGTGGAGCGATGGGTCGGCCGCACGGAGGCCGCGATGCGCGCCGAGATCGAGGCGCACCTGGGTCGCGACATCTCGGCCGAGTGGACCGCGTTCTCGGAGCGGTACGTCGCGGCATTCGCCGCGGAGCTGCAGCCCGTGAACGGCGTCGCAGGGGCGATCGATGCGGTCACGGCAGCCGGCTACGCGACCTGCGTGGCGTCAAGCGGGGACGACGCGAAGATCCGCCGGAACCTCCGCCTGACGGGGCTTGCGGACCGCTTCGGCGAGCGGATCTTCAGCGGCGACGACGTGACCCACGGCAAGCCGGCCCCGGACCTGTTCGTCCACGCCGCCTCTGTGATGGGAGCGGCGCCGCTCCGGTCCGCGGTCGTCGAGGACAGCCGGCACGGGGTGGCCGCGGCGCGCGCCGCGGGGATGTGGGTCTACGCGTATGCGGGAAGCGTCACCCCGGGGTCGGCCCTGGCCGGCCGCCGCACCGTGGTCTTCGACGACATGCGGCAGCTACCCGCCTTGATCGATCTGGGTCCGGCGACGGCCTGAGATCGCCTCAGGCCGGCTGGATCACGGCTCGGCACGACGGCCGCGGCCGGCGCCTGGACGACGAGGGCCTGACCGAGCGACCACAGCGTCAGCGTCGTGAGCGCGACCATGATCACCGCGAGCGGCAGCTGCCGGCGTCGATGCTCCGACGCCCCGCGGGCCGCGCCGGACTCGTTCGCGGCGACGCAATGCCCGGCCCACGCTCCGAGCATGTGCCCGCCGACCACGGCCGCCAGCTGGATCGTCCAGACGAAGCCGGGTGGCAGCCACGCCGACGAGGGCTCGAAGAACGCGAACCCGAAGTTGCCGATGTCCCAGCCCTGCTGGAGCGGGTCCGCGAGGGCGACGACGATCCGCTGGCCGTCGATCAGCAGATACGTGAAGTAGTGCGCGACGAGGTAGCCCGCCGCGATCGGCAGGAGGCCCGCCACCGTCGCGTTCAACCCGACGAGCCGGGACACGAGCAGGGCGGCGGCGACGAGCAGCCCGAGCCACCCGAGGAGCTGGAGGGTCTTGATCGCGACGCCGGGCGCACCGAAGACCTCGAACCACGGCTGGGTCTGGGACAGGCCATCGAAGAGGATCGACGCGGTGCCCAGGGCGACGAGGACGAGATCCTCCCGGTGCCAGCCGGGCAGCAGCAGAGCCGAGGCGAACGGGCGCCGCGCGACGCGATCGTCGGCGGGATCGCCGCTGAACCCGAATGGCGCGATGCGGCCGAGGAGCCCGAACCAGACGCTGAACGTCTCGCCATCCTGGCGCCATGCGTCGCGGCCGAACTGGGCCATCATCGCGAGCGTGAACGCGGTGTACCCGACCATGACGATGAACAGGGTCCGCGGCCCCGTCCCGTTGCCGACGAGCTCGAGCCAGACGAAGAAGATGAAGGCGACGATCGCCGGCCAGCGGCCGATCGCGGTCGGGTAGTCGGCAACCTCCCAGCCGTCGATCCCGAGGCGGTGGAGGACCCAGGCCCCCATGTCGTGGATCGTCGTGAACGGGTCGAGCCAGTGCCAGATCGGCCAGAGGAACGCGGACACCATCGCGACGCCGACCCAGCCGTAGACCCACAGGAAGAGCGTCGTGACGTCGCCGGCGCTGGTCCCGCCGGCGATCCCCTGGGCGACGACCCACAGCCACCCGATGAGGCCGATCGCCCTGAGCGGGAGGCGGATCCAGGCCGGCGGCACGCGGCCCTCGCCGATGACAGGCGGATCGGCCCGGACGTCCGCCGCGAGGACGAACGCAAACGAGAGCCCGACGGCGATCGCGGCGCCCGCGAGATACACGATCAGCGGCAGGCGGCTCTGGTAGGTGTTGCTGAGCGTGTGGGCGAGGACGGTCGCGGGACCGGCCAGCAGCAGCGCCCCGACGACGGGAGCCAGGAGGACGAACGCGCGAGCTCGAAGACGCCGGATCATGTCAGCCCGGCGGCGGCCGCCGCGCTCGGCCGCGCACGAGCCAGAGGCCGAGGGCCGCGAGCACGACGAGCGCGACGACGATCGGGACCACCGCGTCCGAGGTCGAGGTCGCCGGCGTGGTCGGCGCGTCGGACGGGGAGGGAGCCGGTGCCGACGAGGACGATGCGACCGTCGCGGACGGCGCGACCGACGCCGCAACAGAGGGAGCAGTCGACGCGGTCGAGGGCGCCGGGGACGGCGTCGCGGGTGACGGCGAGGCAGCGACGACCGTGAACGTCGTCACGCCGCGGGCGAGATCGCCGTCAGCGGACGACGTCGAGGTCCAGCGGATCGTGTAGGCGCCCGGCGCGAGGGCCGGGAGCGTCAAAGTCATCTGCTTCTGCGTCGCGCTGTCCACGGCACCACCGTCGGCGACGACCGCGCCGCCCGCATCGACGAGCGTCAGTGAGCTCTTCGAGGCCGTGAGCGTCTCGGTGAACGTCGCCACGATCGCGGCGGGCGCGGGGCCGCTCGACTTGTCGGCGGGGGTCATCGTGTCCAGCTCGGCATGGGCCGACGCGAGGCCCGGGACGAGGAAGAGGCAGAGGGCCGCACAGGCCACGGCGGCGGACGAGCGCCGCGGTCGTCGGGTCGTCATGGCGGCGAGTGTAGATCGGGCCCGGGTTTGCGGCGCGGAGCCGTTCGGCCCTGTCGTCGCGGTCCGATCGGCCCGACCGGAGTCGACGGAGGATGCGGCCGGGGCAGGCGGGAGAACCGCCCCGGCCGTCCCCGGGGTCAGGCGACGGCGGTGGTGCCGATCTCGCGCAGCGCGGGGATCACCTCGCGGCCGATGAGCGCGAGCTGGTCGGTACGGTGGGCGTCCGGCAGGTTGATGATCAGGTGGTCGATCCCCTCCGCGGCCTGCGCACGGGCGTTCGCCACGAGGTCGGACGGGCGCATCCGCCCCGGCCGCAGGTCCGTGTCCATCAGGCAGGTCATCTCGATCTCGTCCGGATCGCGGCCGATCGCCCCCGCGTCGGCGCGGATCGTCTCGATCAGGCGGCGGCTCTCGCCCGGATCCGGGTTCAGGAAGTTGCTGGCGTCGCCATACCGGGCGATGAGGTCCATCGTCCGATGGGGTCCGTTGCCGCCCACCATCAACCGCGGTCGGGGCCGGGAGAGCGGAGCGGGAACGTTGATCGGCTCCTTGAGCTGGTAGTGGAGGCCATCGATCGGCGTGCGATCCCCGGCGAACATCGCCAGGGCGATCGCGAGCGTCTCCTCCAGCCGATCGAATCGCTCGCGGCGATCCGGGAACGGGAAGCCGAGCCCGTGCGCCTCTCGCGCATACCAGCCCGCCCCGAGCCCGAGGTACGTCCGACCGGCGCCCGCCAGCACGTCGAGCGTCGTCGCCGCCTTGACGAGCGCGGCGGGGTGCCGGAAGTGGACGCCGGCCACGAGCGGCCCGATCGCGATCCGCTCCGTCGCCTGGGCCAGGAAGCCGAGGGTCGTGTAGGCCTCGAGCATGGGCTCCTCGGGGCCACCCCAGCCGGACTCCTCCGGCAGCTGGATCCAGTGGTCCATCACCCACAGGCTGGCGAAGCCTGCGGCCTCGGCGGCCTGGGCGATCACGGTGAGCGTCGGCCGGATCGCCTCCGGGCCGCCCGGGTAGGTGAACGACGGGAGCTGCAGACCGAGGCGCATCGTCGCGGCCTCAGGATGCGTGCGACAACCGCGACGGTCGGTCGTCGCAGGGGTCGTCGCTCCTGGCGACGGCCGGTGTGATCCCGCCGGCGATCGCGGATCCCATCCCGACAAGCCAGCGCCCGACGCGGACCCGGGCCGGATCCGACGTGTGGTCGCGCTCGGCGCGCTCGGCGGCGGCCTCGCGCCGGAGCTGATGAATACGATCCTCGACGAGGATCCGCTGCTGTGTCTCGATCATCACCGTCACTCCTGTGCCTTGATCCGATCGTGACTCATCACGATCTCTCTCGTGTTCGATGGTTATCTAACCCTCGGCCCGAAACGTGGGCCGCGGCGTGACCGCGGCCCGGGTCGTGGGTTTCTGCGGGCTAGTCGATGAGGAACTGCTTGATCTCCAGCGACGCGTCGTCGAGACGGTTGCGCCGGAGGCTGTAGTACATGACCGTGCCGGACTCCGTGATCGTCACGAGGCCCGCCGCACGGAGCTGGGACAGGTGGTGCTTGATCGTCGGCTTGGACAGGTCGAGCTCCTGGGCGATCTCGGTGAGATAGAGGTCGCGCGAGGCGAGGAGCTTGAGGATCCGGAGGCGGGTCTCGTCGCCCAGGGTCCGGTGGAGACGAACCAGCGACAGGGGCGGGGTGAGGCTGTCGGTCGGCTCCAGGGCCGAGTCCGCGACCGGATAGCCGAAGAACCGCCAGTCGCGGGACGACATCAGGAAGTTGTACGGACGGGCGAAGTACGACGGGCTGAGGATCACCCGCGAGATCCCCGCTTCAGGCAGGTAGCGGATCCCGCCGGTCGTTGCCTCGATCAGGTCAGCCGGTGCGAGTCGCTCGCGATCGTCGACGCGGCCGTCGAAGTCGCGGGCGAGGATCTCGGAGACGCGCGTCTCGACCTCCGCGAACTTGACCTGCCAGGCGCGCAGCACTGCGTCGATCCGGCGCTTCGTGGCGTCGGGGTCCTTCAGGAGACCGATTCGGCGCTCCCTATCGTAGTCGGGCAGCTTGGCGGCGAGCTCGCGGATGGCCTCCTCGTCGCCGTCGATCGCCCGGCCGATGAGATCGCCCGGGTCGCCGTCGTGGTAGTCATCGGTGAACAGGGCCGTGATCAGCTCCGCGGCCGAGAGGTCCGAGACGAGCGCGACGAGGTCCGCCGAGGATCGGACGTTCGGACGGTCGACGAGCAGCACGCCGGAATGGATCGCGAGCTCGCTCTCGAAGAGGTCCTTCATGGCCGTCTGGACGTCCGGCTCGAGTGACGCGCGGCTGGCGACCAACCACTCGCGGTCGGGGGCCGGCAGGTCGTCGGTCGAGCCGGAGTCGCCCGACATCGAGAAGACGAAGTCGTAGGCGGTCCGGACGTCCCAGTCGATCCGATAGGTGGTGCCGCCGCGGGTCAGGTCGCGGACGATCGGCCGCGGCGCGGTCTCCGCGGGTCGTCCCGCGGGTCGCCTGGTCGCCGGTCGCGCTGCCATCGTCGTCGTCTCGCTCCTGTGGTTCGCGGCTCGTACGCCGTGTTAGATGATTATCTAACAACAGGAAGACCGCGACGTCAAGGGGCAAATCGCCGGACGGCGATGGCCTTAGGAAGCGTCCGTCGGGCCGAGCCGGACCGAGCAGCCTACAATCGATCCCCCTGACCCACCGAGGAGCCGAGCCCGCCGATGTCCAGCGTGCCCACTGTGACCTTCACCGACGAGCGGCTGGCGAACGGCCTCCGGCTGATCATCTCGGTCGACCGACTCGCACCCGTCGTCGCCGTCAACCTCTGGTACGACGTCGGGTCCAAGCACGAGGTCGAGGGCAAGACCGGCTTCGCCCACCTCTTCGAGCACGTGATGTTCCAGGGCTCCCGGAACGTCGGCAAGGCGGAGCACATGTCGCTCGTCCAGGCGGCCGGCGGGACGATGAACGGGAGCACCTGGCTCGATCGGACGAACTACTACGAGACCCTGCCGTCCCACCAGGCCGAGCTCGCGCTGTGGCTCGAGGCCGACCGGATGGGAACGTTGCTCGACGCGCTGAGCCAGGAGAACCTCGACAACCAGCGCGAGGTCGTGAAGAACGAGAAGCGCTGGTCGTACGACAACCGCCCGTACGGATCGTGGTACGAGAAAGTCCAGGGCCACCTGTACCCGCCGGAGCACCCGTACCACCACACGACGATCGGTTCGATGGAGGACCTCGACGCGGCCTCGGTCGAGGACGTGAGCGCGTTCTTCCGGACCTACTACGCGCCGAACAACGCGGTCCTGTCCGTCGTCGGCGACGTCGATCCCGACGACATCCGGCGATGGGCGGAGCGCTACTTCGGCGGAATCCCGCCGAACGAGCACATCCCGCCGCTTGGCGACCTGTCCCTGCCGCCGACGCTCGGCGGCGAGCGACGGGAGACGGTCCACGACAAGGTCCCGTTGCCGCGTGTCTACGTCGGCTTCCGTGCCCCGGTGTTCGGAGACGTCCGGCTGGACGCGCTGGACATCGCCGCGCAGGTCCTCGCGGGCGGAAAGGGATCGCGCCTCCATCGGCGGCTCGTCCGCGACGAGCGAATCGCCCAGGACGTCGCCCTCGTGGCGCTCGGCTTCGTTGGCGGGGCGTCGATCTGCGCCGGCTGGGCGACCGTTCGCCCGGGCGTCCCGGTCGAGCGGGTCGAGGCCGCCCTCCACGAGGAGCTGGAGCGGCTCGGTCGTGAGCCGATCACCGACGACGAGCTGGCCCGAGCCCGGGCCCTGATCGAGACCGAGGAGCTGGCCGGCCTGTCGCGCGTCGAGGAGCGCGCGGACCGCCTTTCGATGTACGCGACGCTGTTCGACGATCCGGACCAGATCAACCAGATGCTGCCGCGCTATCTCGCGGTCACCGTCGACCAGATCCGCGACGTCGCGAACGCGGTCTTCCGAGCGGACAACCGGGTCGTGCTGACCTACCTGCCGGAGCTCCCGCCCGCCGGCGTCGCCACCGCGGACGAGTCGACCGAGGGTGTAGCGGACGCCGCCCAGCCGGCCGATCGCGACGCCGACGAGGAGGTCGCGGCATGAGCGCCGAGCTGCGGATCGTTGCCGAGCGGCCGACCCCGGGCAATCCCCGCCCGTACGACTTTCCCGAGGTCCAGCGGACAAGGCTGGCGAACGGCCTCTCGCTCGTCCTCGCCGATCTGCCGGGGCGTCCGCTCGTCTCGGCGACGCTCGTCCTGGGCAACGGCGCCGTGGACGAGCCGGACGGCGACGGCGGTGCGACGGTGCTCGCGGCCCGCGCGCTCACCGAGGGGACCGAGGACCACGACGCGATCGCCCTCATCGAGGCCGCCGAGCGGCTCGGAGCCGGACTCCATGCCGAGGCGGGCTGGGATGCGATGTCGATCGGGGTCGACGTGCCGGCAGCGCGGCTCGAACCGGCCCTCGAGCTCCTCGCCGAGGTGGCGCTCCGACCGACCTTCCCCGAGGCGGAGGTGGAGCGGCTGCGCGACGAGCGGCTCAACGATCTCCTGCAGGCCGAGGCCGATCCGCGTCGACGCGCGGACGAGGTCTTCGTCGCGACCATCTACAGCGGCGGCTCGCCGTACCACCGGCCGTCCGGCGGCACGCGCGAGACCGTGGAGGGCCTCGACGCGAGCCGTCTTCGCTCGGCCTACCGCCGCGGCCTCGATCCCACCCGGGCGACCCTCATCGTCGGCGGCGACCTGGCCGGGATCGACGTCCCCGCGATCGCGGATCGTCTCCTCGGCGGCTGGGGCGCGCAGTTCGGGGCAGGATCGACGGGGTCGATCGTCGCCGAGAGCGCCGTCCGGGAGCGGTTCATCCGCGTCATCCACCGGCCGGGATCCGTGCAGACCGAGATCCGGATCGGCCATGTCGGGGTCCAGCGACGGATTGCCGACTATCACGCGGTGTCGGTCATGGCGGCGATCCTCGGCGGACTGTTCAACTCCCGGCTCAACGCCAAGCTCCGCGAGGAGAAGGGCTATACCTACGGCGCGGGCGCGGGCTTCGACCTCCGCCGCGCCGCCGGCCCGTTCGCTGCCCGCGCCGCGGTCAACACCGAGGTGACGGTGCCCGCGCTCCTCGACACCATGACCGAGCTCGACCGGATCCGTTCGGCGCCGGTATCCGCCGTCGAGCTTGACGCCGCGCGGGACTTCCTCGTCGGCGTCTTCCCGCTCCGGTTCGAGACGGCCGGTGCGATCGTCGGAGCGCTCGCGGGCCTCGCGGTCCACGACCTGCCGGACGACGAGCTGGCGCGGTATCGGGCCGGCATCGAGGGCGTCTCCATCGAGGCCGTGCAGGCCGCGGCCGTCGCCCACGTCCGACCGGGTGCGGCGGCGATCGTCCTGGTCGGCGACGCCGACGCGTTCGGGGCGGAGCTGGAGGCGGCCGGCCTGGGTCGGATCGTCATCGAGCGCGACAGCGGGCCACAGGACGAGGGTCGGGACGCCGGCGTCCAGGAGAGCCTCGGACCGGTCGACGAGGGTCCGTCCGGCCCGACCGGTGGCGCCGAGGAGCCGGTTCCCGCTCCGGCGGATAGGACCGAGGCTCACGCCGGAGGCTGAAACCTTTTCGGGCTGGGCTGTCTCAAGGTGGCAGAAGGTCGACGGGTCGTCGGCCGCCACTGGAGAGCCCACCCGATGGATGCCAAGTCCCGTCTCGTCCGAAGCCTCGCCGTCTCGACGGTGGCGCTGTTCATCGTGACTGGGGCCGTGTTCGGCGCGAACGCGCTGACGCAGCCGAGCCCCACCGCCACGACGACGCCGTTGGCGGCGAGCGACAATTCACCCGATCCCACCGATACCGCCGAGCCGAGCGAGACCGCGGAGCCGGCGGAGACCGCGGAGCCCACCGAGACAGCAGAGCCGACCGAGACCGCCCAGCCCGCTGAGACGGCGAAGTCGAGGGCGACCACTGCGCCGACCGCGACCGCGACCACCGACGACCACGGTGGCCAGGGCGAGGTCGAGGCGAACGACGATCACGACGGCCAGGGCGAGGCCGAGGCGACCGACGACCACGCCGGCTCCGGCCACGACGGATCCGCTGACAGCAACGCAGGTTCCGGTGCGGTCACGTCGGGGTCGGGCCACGATGACTCGGGCCACGACTCCGGCGATCACTGACCGGCCTCCATCCGCCGCGACGACATCTTCGATCGGAACCGTGGACCATGGACGGACGCTCGACGATCCGTCCATGGTCTCGTCACGCACCGGGGAGCCAACCACGGCACCGTCGCCCGCCGACCTATCGCCGCCAACCGGCCCCGACGACCGAGCGGCCGTCGAGGCCGTCCTCGCCGGCGACCGTGACGCTTTCCGGGTCCTCGTCGATCGCGAAGGCGCCGCGATCGTCCGAGCGTGCCAGCGCATCCTCGGCGACGCGCACGAGGCCGAGGATGCAGCCCAGGAGGCGTTCGTGACCGCGTTCCGGAGCCTCGCCGGGTGGCGGGCCGACGGTCCGTTCGGTGCGTGGCTGACCCGCATCGCGGTCCGGATCTCGCTGCGGCGGGTCCAGGCTCGGCGCGACGTGACCTGGCTCGATCCCGTGAACCCACCGCCCGGCCTCGACATCCCGGGCGGTCCCGATCCGGCCGCGACGGCACTCCGCTTCGAACGTGCGTCGACGGTCCGGGCGGCCGTCGGGCGCCTCGACGAGCCATATCGCGAGGTCGTCGCGCTCCGGTTCTTCGGCGACCTGAGCCTCGAGGAGATCGCCCAGCAGACGGGCCGGCCCCTGTCGACCGTCAAGACCCATCTCCGCCGCGGCCTGATCCGGCTGCGGTCCGGCATGGATGGGAGCGCGTCGTGAGTGGCACTCGGTCGATCCACCCGGACGACGAGGATCGGATCGTCCGCGACATGACGGACGAGCTGGAGGCACTCAAGGCCGGTTCGGTCGTCTCGCCCGGTGACGGTTTCACGGAGCGGGTCATGACCTCGATTGCGGCCGAGCCTCTTCCGCAGCCGGTCCGGGCCTTCAGGCTGGCCCTCGTCGCCGGTCGCCTGCGGGCTGCGGCCTCGGCCGTCGGCGATGCGTGGCGGGTCGCGATGAGCGGGTTCGCCCCGGTCGCGGTCCGAGCGCAGGCGCTGGCTCTCGTCCTCGCGGTCAGCCTGGGGACGGTGGTCGTGGCGGGCGGAGCGACCGTGGGGGCGATCAACCTGTTGACGCCACCGCAACCGCCGACGATCCCGAGGCCGAGCCCGGTTCCGTCGGTGACGCCGTCGCCGTCGCCGAGCCCCTCGTTGGCCCCGACTGATCAGGCGTCGCCATCCGACGGCGCTCAGCCGACCAATTCAGCCGAACCGACCGACACGCCCGAACCAACGGGAACTGACGACCGCGGCGGTCGGACTGCGTCGCCGACGGCCACCCAGACCGAGGATCACGGCGGGTCCGGCGGCGGAGGATCGGGCGGCGGCGGTTCCGGTCGTGACGGTTCGGAGACGAGCGGCGGCGGTCACGAGACCCCGAAGCCGACCGAGTCCGACGGCCACAGCGGCAGCGACGGCTAGGACCTGAGAACAACAGCGGGAGGCGTCCGCGGCCCTCAGCCCGCGCTACGCTCTCGCTCGTGATCGCTGTTGTCGGGAACCCGATCGGCCGACGTGTCCGCGGCGCGATCGTCGCGGCGGGGCTGCCGGTTGCCGTCGCCCGAAGCGCCGTCTCGGCCGGTGGTGCCGTGCAGATCATCGGCAAGGTCGGCGATGGAACGGACGGCGACGCGATCCTCCTGTCGCTGGCCGGGGACGGCGTGGGACACGTGGCGCTGCTCAGGGACCTGGCCGCGGCGGCGATCGAAGCCGAGGCAACCGGCGATCGACCCCGACCTGCCGATTGACGAGCTCGCGGACCTGGCCGACGCGGACGCCGACGAGGCGGCGACGGCGCGGTCCGGGTCATTCGCAGCGGGCCCGGCCCTGGACGCGGCCGATCTGGAGCTAGCCCTGCGCTACCTGCCCGACTACCGCGTCGTCGTGATCGCCCAGCCGCTCGACGCGGCTGCCCTGGCCGCGGCCGTGGAGGCGGTCCGCTGGTCCGGGGCTGAGCTGATCGTCGTCGCGTCGGGCGACGGACCGCCCGCCGCGCCGCTCCCCGATGGCGCGACGATCCTCGAGGCCCCAAGCGAGGACGCGGAGGGCGCGTTCGCCACCGTCGTGGGTCGATACGCGGCCGCGCTCGACGAGGGAATGACGCCGGCGGCCGCGTTCGAGGCGGCGTCGGGCGCGACGGGCTGGATCGCGGTTGCCGAGTGACCGCCTAGTCGAAGAGGCCCGGTGGGCCCGATGCGTCCGCGACGACAGCCGCGAGATCGATCGGCTCGAGCAGCTCCGGCCCGTCATTGCGGACGTTGTTGACGAGGTCGCGGACGGGCTCGATCCTGAGCGCCACCTCGTCGGTCGGCTCGAAGAGGCCCTGGAGCTCGGCGGGGTCGTCGAGGTCCGGGTCCAGCCAGAGATCCCACGACCGCTCCGGCACGACGACGGGCATCCGGTCGTGGAGCCCGGCCATCTGCTCGTTCGGCCGGGTCGTGACGATCGAGAACGTCCGGACGACCGCGTCGCGGGCCGGGTCGCGCCACCCGGACCACAGCCCGGCGAGCGCCAGGGGTCGCCGATCCGCGCGGCCGATCGTGAACGGCTGTCGCCGGCCGCCGAGCCGCTGCCACTCGTAGAACCCGTCGACCGGGACCAGGCAGCGCTTCCGGCGGAGGGCGTCGGCGAAGGCCGGCGATCGGGTCAGCGTCTCGGACCGCGCGTTGAACATCCGCGACGCAACCTTCGCGCTGTCCGCCCAGTGCGGGATCAGGCCCCAGCGGTAGGCGACGACCGCCCGCCGCTCCTCGCGCTGCACGACGACGTAGGCCTCGTCGGTCGGGGCGACGTTCCAGCGCGGGCCGAGCTCCTCGGCCAGCGGCTCGGCGGCGAAGATCTCGGCCAGCTCGGATGCCGGTCGCTCCTGGCTGAACCGTCCACACATGCCCGGCAAGTCTAGACGCGCGTCCTGTATCGTCCCGGGCGATGGACCACCCCCAGGGTTCGGAGCCGGCGGTCGATCCTTCGGTCACCGGACCGCTCACCCCTGAGGCCGCGGCGGCACTGCTCGACCAGGGCCGCGTGCTCCTGGAGGCCGGGGACTTCGGCCACGCCCTCGCGATGTACCAGCGCGTCGTCGGCTTTGACGATCCCGAGGTGACGGCGGCCGGGCTGCTCGGGATGGCCCAGTCACGCTACCGGATGGACGACGAGGACAACGCCCTCCGGACCTGGGAGGCGATCCTCGAGCTCCCGGAGACGACATCGACCTACGCCGCGTGGCGGAACGTCGCCGCGGCTCGCGTCCGCGACGGCGACCTGAACGGTGCGATTGCCGCCTATCGCGAGGCGGATCGCCGGGCGCCGGCGGAGGACAAGGCCGAGATCGCCAACCGGCTCGGGTGGCTGGCGAAGGAAACGGGCAATGTCCGGGCGTCGCGGCGCTACTTCGCCCGCGGCCGCGGCAGCTACCTGCCCGTCGCGACGTACGCGATCCTGGGGCTGACCGTCGCGGTCTCGCTCGCGGCCGCGTTTGCGGCGGACGGCGTGAAGATCTACGACTCGCTCTGGCTCGACAAGATCCTCGTGGCGAACGGCCAGCTCTGGCGGCTCCTGACCGTCACGCTCGTCCACGGCGACAAGCCGCCCAGCGAGCTGTCACTCACGCTCGTCCACCTGCTCGGGAACATGTATGCGCTCTACCTCGTCGGCCCGATCGTCGAGCGACTGTACGGCCCGTCGCGGCTCGTCGCCTTCTATGTTGTGGCCGCGATCGGCGGGTCGCTCGCGACGTTCGCCTTCGGTGAGGCCCAGTTCGGGACCGGTGCCTCCGGCGCGATCTTCGGGCTGTTCGGGGTCGTGTTCGCGGCGACCCGGCTGCACCTCCCCGTGCTCGATCGCGCCAGTCGCAACGTCGCCGGCCAGATCGGGATCCTGATCGTGATCAACATCGCCTTTGGCCTCAGCAGCGGGATCGTCGACAACATGGCCCACATCGGCGGGCTGATCACCGGCGTCCTGCTCGCCGTCGCGTTCCCGCCCGGCAAGGTCCCGACGCTCCGCTCGATGTGGCAGCCGGGGGCGAGCGGTCAGATCGCGGCCGGCAGCATCCTGGCGAACCCGATGGCGCGGATCGGCGCCATCGTCCTCCTGGTCGCCCTGATGACGATCGCGGCCGTGATCGGCTTCAACGCGTGGGGATCGCTGGGCTGACCAGTGGTCGATCGGGTGGGTCGACGGGCAGGATCACGCTGACGCGAGCGCCGTGCGGGGCCAGGTTCTCGGCGATCGCGGTGCCACCGTGGGCGCGGGCCAGCTCGCGGACGATCGCCAGCCCGAGTCCACTGCCGGATCCCGAGCGCGACGGGTCGCCCCGGTAGAACCGATCGAACGCCCGCTCCGTCCCACCGGGCGGAAAGCCGGGGCCGTCGTCGACGACCGAGAACGCGATCGCGGCGCCCGGGACCCCGGCCGCGCTGTCGACGGCTCGGGCTTCCAGCCGGACGCGCCCGCCCGGACCGAGAATCCCCAGGGCGTTGTCGACGAGGTTCCCGAGGATCCGGTCGAGTGCAAGCCGGTCGGCCGCGAGCGAGCGGGGTCGGTCGTCGGAGCCGTCGGACAGGTTCGTCACCGCGAGGTCGATCCCGGCCGCCCCCGCCTGCGCCGCGAACCGTTCGATCGTGGCCGCGAGGACCGCGTCGGCGTCGAGTGCCTCGAGGTGGAGAGCATCGCTGCCGGTCCGGAGCCGGTCGATTGCGCCGAGCTCCCCGACGAGGCGCTCGAGGCGGGCGGTCTCCTCGGCGATCGCCGCGGCGGCCCGCTCGGCCGCCTCGCCCGTCGCCGTCCCGTCGGCAAGCGCCGCGGCGTACCCGCCGATCACCGTGAGCGGCGTCCGGAGGTCGTGGCGCAGGTCGGCGAGCAGCTCGCTCTCGCGAGCCCGGCTGCGGGCCAGCTCCATCGCGAGAACGTTGACCCGCTCGGTGAGCTCGCGGACCTCCCGGGGACCGCTGGCCGGCAGCGGGTCGGTCGGAGCCGTCACCGGGTCGACGAGGGCGTTCGCCCGCCCCGCGAGACGGCTCAGCGGCCGCGCGACGGATCGCGACAGCAACACGGCCAGCGGAGCCCCGACGACGAGCGTCACGAGGATGACGATCGGGAGCGTCCGGGTCACGTCGCGGACCGCGGACGCGCCGGACGTGTCGACCTGGGACAGCAGCACCGCACGGTAGGGGACGGCGTTCGGTCCGCGGAGGACGAGCGCGGCGTAGTCGTGGACCACGCCGTCGGTGAACCCCGTCATCCCCGTCAGGGTCTCGCCGATCCGCCTCTCCGTCGGGATGACGATCGGATCGACCGGTGACGGATCCGTTGCTCCGATCTCGACGATCGAACCGTCGCCGGCCAGGAGCTGGACGGTGACACCGGTGTCGGCGACCTCGGTCCGGATCTGGTTGACGACCTGCCGGACCTCCCGGTCGACGACCGCCGTCCGGATCCGGACGGCGAGGGTCTGGGCGATGTCGGCGAGGGAGCTCGAGGTGGCCTCGGCGTGGAGGCCGCGGAGGACGACGAGCATCGTCGCCCCGATCGCGAGCCAGAGGACGATCGCGAGGAGGGCGAACGCGCCGACGATCCGGCCGGTCAGGCTGGCGGGCACCGGGTCAGGCTGCCGGCGGATCGGACGGAGCGGTCGAGGCGGGCGGCGGTGCCGGCACGGGCTTGCGGCTCGGCGGGACGAGGCGGTAGCCGACGCCGCGGACGGTCTCGATCGGGGGGCCGTCCGAGCCGAGCTTTCGGCGGACCTCACCGATATGGACGTCGACCGTTCGCGTCTCGCCCGGGAAGTCGGTGCCCCAGACGTCCTCGAGGAGCATGTCCCGGGTCAGGACGACGCCCGGGTCGCGGGCGAGCGCGGCAAGGAGGTCGAATTCGCGTGCCCGGAGTCCGAGATCGCGGCCTGCGACGGTCGCCTCTCGCCTGCGCGGGTCGATGCGAAGGAGGCCGACCTCCATCGGGCGCCCGCCGCGGGCGGTGACGTCCGTCCGGCGGAGGATCGCCTTGACCCGCGCGACGAGCGCCCGCGGGTTGAACGGCTTCGTGACGTAGTCGTCCGCCCCGAGCTCGAGGCCGACGATCGCGTCGATGTCGTCGTCCCGTGCGGTGAGCATCAGGACCGGCGTGTCGCCGCGACGGCGGATCTCGCGGCAGACCTCGAAGCCGTCGAGCTTCGGCAGCATCACGTCAAGGACGACCAGGTCGGGATCGTGGCGGGCGTGACGGTCGAGGGCCTCCTGGCCATCGGCCGCGCTGACGACGGCGAAGCCCTCCTTCTCCAGGTAGAGCCGGAGGAGGTCGACGATGTGGCGCTCGTCATCGACCACGAGGATCGTCTTCATCGCGGCGGAGGATACGCCGCGGGGGAACCGCCGATCCCGGGTCGTGTAAGGGGACGGTAAGGCGAATGGTGCGTGGGTGCCGCGTTCAGCCGGCGGGCCAGCGTTCCTCGAACACGGTCTCGCCCCGGGGCAGTCGCGCCTTGCCCGGGGCCGCTTTCGGGGCCCGGGCGGCCGCGGTCGGGTGCCCGAGCTGGACCACCGTTCGGACCATCCATCCGCCGGGGATGCCGAGGAGGTCGTTGATCTCCGGGCGGACGTCCGCCCGGATCCAGCTGATCCCGGCCCCGATGTCGAGGATGGCAGCGGCGACGAGGAGTCGTTCCGCGACCCGCCCGTCGTCGTAGGCATCGTGAACGGCGCGAGCGGGATCCGCCGGCAAGACGATCGCGATCGCGGCGGGAGCGGTCTCGAGCCCGCGGGTCTGAGGGAGGCCCGCGGCGTGGATGGCCCGGAGCGTCGATCGGTCCGCGATCACGATGAACCGCCACGGCTGGGTGTTGCGGCTGCTCCCCGTCCAGCGGGCGACATCGGCAAGGGCATCGAGGACCTCGCCATCCAGCGGCTCGGGCTCGAACTCCCGGACCTGGCGGGTTCGGCGCAGCGGTCGGAGGCGATCGGCGAGTCCCGTCGGATCGACACGCATCAGCGGCCTCGAGGTGATCGAATGGTCATTCCGGCCATCATCTGCCCATCTGCCCGGAAGCGTCGCCCCGTCAGCCGTTCAAGGCATCGAGCAGGGCCGCCGACGCACTCGCCAATCGATCTGCGGTCTCCCCGTCGAGGCCCTCGGCGACGTCACGCACGCGTTGATCGAGCGTCCGGGCGTCGCTGAGCGCCCCGGCGCGATCGCCCGCGGTGAGATCGCGACGGACCCTCTCCGCCATCGAGCTCAGCTCGTTCGCCTCCTTGCCCTTGAGGCCGTCCCGTCCGCCACGGGCGGCCGCGATCGCGGCGTCGAGGTTCGCCAGGGCCCCGATCGCAGCGTCGGCTGGTCGGCGTCGGCGTCGGCGTCGGCGTCGGCGCCGAGCTGGGACGGGACGACGCGGTCGGCGCGACAGAGCCCACGGCGGCGGATGGCGATGCGAATGGCGCCGGGCGGCTTCCCTCCGCGCCGGCCGACGAACCGGGCGACGCCAGCAGCAACCTCGAGCCGACGAAGCCGACGAATACGGCCACGATCGCGATGGCCACGAGGGCCAGCAGCGAGTCCGGGAGCCGGTCGGGCGACCGTGTCTCGCGGTCAGTCGATCGTGATGGCTGGAGCGGCCTCGAGCTGGTGGGCGGTGGTTGCATGGCCGCGAGTTCGAGGGCCGCCGTCGTGGCCACCGGGATGATCGGCGCGGTCGTCAGCTCAGGATCGAGGGTTGGGCTCGTCGCTGCGGGCGCCACCGCGGCCAGAGACGAGACGGCGGCTCCGGGACGTCCGCTCCGCGTCCATCGACCGAGGGCGGCGACAAGGCTTGCCTCGAATTCGAGGGCATCCGGTCGGCGCGTCGGCTCCACCGCGAGTCCGGCGAGCACCGCCTCGTCGAACGCACCGCCGAGCGCCGGCGAGACCGTCGACACGGCAGGAGGCTGGGCGGCCGACGCGCGGACGAGATCCTGGATGGAGCCGCTCGGCCGTGGCAGCTGTCCGGTCAGGCCCAGGTGGGTGAGCGTCGCGAGGCTGAAGATGTCGGATGCCGGTCCGCCAGGTTCGCCGTGGAGCCGCTCCGGCGAGAGGTAGGCGAGGGTCCCGATCGCCGTGCCAGGGTCCGTGAGGTCGGCCGCAGCCGCGTCGGCGCTCGATCGGACGAGTCCGAAATCGGCGAGCTTGACCCGGTCAGCCGCGAAGAGGATGTTCGAGGGCTTGACGTCGCGATGGACCAGCCCGGCCCGATGGAGCGCCGCCAGGGCGTCGGACACCGCGACGAGGATCGGGACGAGCTCATCGGGCGACATGGGACGATCCGGGCCGAGCCGATCGGCCAGGGAACCGCCCGGACAGAGCTCCATCACGACGAACGGCTCGCGACCCGTTCGGGAATCACCCGGATCGATGTCGAAGATGGCCACGAGCCCCGGATCGGCGACGGCCGCCATGGCCCGGGCTTCGCGCTCGAACCGGCCGGCCAGGACGGGATCGCCGGCGAGGTTGGGCAGCACAACCTTGATCGCGACGTCTCGGCCGAGTCGATCGTCGTGCGCCCGATGAACGGTCGCCATTCCTCCGGAGCCGAGCAGGGCACCGATCCGGTAGCGATCGGCAAGGACGTCGCCAGGCACGGGCATGCAGCCGAGGCTACCCGATGGAGTAGCATCGGCGCCCCGTCCGGAGGTCCCATGTTCTCGACGCTGCTCGGTCCGCTGCCGGCAATCGGCCTGGCAGAGATCGAGGGAACCGGCCTCGAGCTGCTGGCGACGGGCGCCGCTCCGGCCGGCGCGGCTCTGGCGCCGGGCGACGTCGTCGACGCCTGGCGAGCCGCCGCAGAGGCCACCAGCCGACCGGTCAAGCAGGTCCTCGCCGGGCCGTACTCGGCCGGCCGGGACGGACCCCGGACCCGGCCCGCCGATCTCGCCGACGCCCTCGCCGCGACGATCGACGCCCTCACGACCGCCGGCTGCCCGTTCATCGAGATCGACGAGCCGGACGCGCTCGCGATCGCGGTCGTCGACGGGGAGCGGCGACGGTTCGTGGACGCCCATCGCCGCCTGACGGCCGGCGTGGCCGATGCCCATCTGTCGCTGGCGCTGAGTCGCGGCAACCATGACGCAGCCGGTGCGTCGACGTTCTTCGACCTGCCGTATGCGAGCTACGCCTTCGACCTCATCGCCGGCCCGGACGACTGGCGACTGATCGCGCTGGCGCCGCAGGATCGGGGCATCGTCTGCGGCGCCCTGGGCCCTGGCCCGAACGCCGACGAGGCGCTCGAGGTGCTCATCTGGGCCGCCCAGTACGCCGCTTCGACAGGGGGGCGGGGCATCGATCGGGTGGGTCTTGCCAATGCGCCGTCGCTCGCGGCGCTCCCGCGGGACACGGTGCTACGGAAGCTCGCCCGGGTCGCCGAGGCGGCGCGCCTTGCGCTCGCTTCACCGGCTGAGGCCGCCGCCGCACTCGGGCCCGGCTCGTTCGGGCGCCGTCGGGGATCCTCACCGCCGTGAGCGCGCTGCCGGTGCGACGGTCGGCGATGTGGTCGGCGGTGTTCCGGGTGTCGTATCGCCTGATCCGGCTGTTCGCGCCCCTGCTCGAATCGTGGCGGGCCAACGGCCTGCCGGGCCTCGGCGGCGTCGTCGAGTTGCGGACGGTGGGCCGCCGGACCGGAACGCCGAGGCGGATCCTCGTGACCCTGATCACGGTCGGTGGTCGCGGCTACGTCGGGCATCCGAACGGCCATGCCCCATGGACGCTCAACGTCGAGGCCGCCGGGTGGGTCGACGTCGATCCGTCGGGGCCCTCGGGTCCCCGCTACGCGGTGGTGACGCTTGCCGCCGGGCCCGAGCGTGATGCCGTCATCCGTGCGACGTGGACGCAGCAGCCGTTCCCGGCGAACCTCCTGTACCGCGCGGCACGCCGCCACGTGGCGGCGGCCGGCGTCTACCACCGTCTGGATCCGATCGCCCAGGCCTGAGGCCCGGAGGCCAGCCCGGCAGAGCACGCGACCGTCGCACGATTGCCGCTTGACACGTGCACACGAGTGCATACACTCGATTGCACACCGCCGCTACGTGCCAGGAGGCACGGCAAGGGCACGGGGGAGGCGATGGGTCCGCTGAGACGTCGGCTCGTTAATCGGTCGCGATGACCGGGCACCGGCCGGCGCGCGGAATGTCGGGGGCGAGGGAGGTCTGAATGAAGGCCCTGGCGGGTCGAGGGACCTGGTCCGCTACCGGCGGCCAGGGGCTCTCCGGCGATGACCCACGCCGACCCGCGGCCGACCATGCGACCGACGTTGCCCGCGTTCTTCACGACAGACGTTCGCCCCGGCCCTGGATGTGGATCCGGGCGAGGGTCGTCCGCGACGCAAGCTCAACGTAGAAGGGAGGTTCGGCAGCTAGGAGGGGACGGCAGACCGGTGATGACCGGCAGCGTGATCGGCTTGGAGGAACACTAGATGGCGAGACAAGGCATTCGACGGTTGCTGGCGATCCTCGGGATCAGCTCGCTCGTCGTGTTGAGTGCGTGCAATTCGGCCACTTCGTCGTCCGCGGCACCCGCTGCGAGCGGGGGCGGCTCCGGCACCGCCGCCAACGCCCAGTTCTGCTCCGGGGTGAACCTCGTGTTCTTCCCGGGCGGCACGGCGGGCGGCGGTTTCGAGACGGTCGTCTACAACGGTGCGAAGGCCGCCCAGGCGGCATTCGGGCCCAACGTCACCTACCAGTGGTCCGATTGGGACCCGAACAAGATGATCACCCAGTTCTCGCAGGCGATGGCGACGAAGCCCGACGGCATCGCCGTCATGGGTCACCCCGGTGATGCCGCCTTCGACCCGCTGATCAAGCAGGCCGAGGACCAGGGCATCCTCGTCACCGTCATGAACACCGAGCTCGGCAACGCCCAGGCGAGCCTACGCGACCAAGGGCCTCGGCTACGTCGGCGCGGTCCTTCACGACGCGGGCGCCGCGCTCGCCAACGAGGCCATCGCGCGTGGCGGGCTCAAGTCCGGCGAACGTGCCTTCGTCTGGGGCCTCAAGGCCCAGGCCGGGCGCGGCGAGCGGACCCAGGGGATCATCGACGCGCTCGACGAAGGCAGGCCTGACCGTCGACTACCAGGAGATCGACGACGCGACCAACAAGGATCCGGCCAACGGGACGCCGACCTTCACGGGCTACGTCTCTTCGCATTCCGACGTCAAGGCCATGTTCATCGACCACGGCAACCTGACGTCGACGATCCCGACCTACATGAAGGCCGCCAACCTCGCCGCCGGCAGCGTCTACATGGCCGGCTTCGACGCCTCTGCCTCGACGGTGCAGGGCATCAAGGACGGCTACATCAGCCTGGTCATCGACCAGCAGCAGTATCTCCAGGGCTTCATGGCCGTCCAGCAGCTGTGCCTCACCAAGAAGTACGGCTTCAGCGGCCTGTTCGTCAACACCGGCGGCGGCTTCGTCGACAAGTCCAACGTCGACGCGATCGCTCCCCTGGTGCAACAGCAGATCCGGTAGATGGCGGTCTCTCCGGCGGATGACCGCCAGATTGGCGGGCGCGAGAGCGCCCGCCAATCTGCTCCCGCCGCTCCGCCACGCCTCGAGCTTCGCGGTGTCTCCAAGTCATTCGGTGGAGTTCACGTCCTCGAGGACATCGACTTCCGACTCGGCGCGAGCGAAGTGGTCGGCCTGCTCGGCGACAATGGCGCCGGCAAGTCCACCCTGATCAAGATCATCACCGGCGTCCATCAGCCGGACCATGGCGAGATCCTCTTCGGCGGCGAGCCGGTCCAGGGGCTCACCGTCGAGAAGGCGCGTGACCTGGGCGTCGAGACCGTCTACCAGGAGCGAGCGCTGGCGGACCAGCAGCCGCTCTGGCGCAACATCTTCATGGGTCGGCCACTGACCTATCGGCTCGGCTTCCTGCGGGTCGGCGAGATGCGCCGCATCACCCGCGACCTCATGGGCGAGTCGATGGGCTTCACCTCGGCCGCCCTGACACCCGAACACGAGCGTCCTGGGCCTGTCGGGTGGCGAGCGCCAGGGCCTGGCGATCGTCAGGGCCCTCCACTTCGAGGCCGACATCATCGTGCTCGACGAGCCGACGATGGGCCTGTCGCTGAAGGAGACCGAGAAGCTCCTCGGACTTCGTCGAGGGCATCCGGGCCGCGGGCAAGTCGGCGATCTTCATCGACCACAACATCTTCCACGTGTACTCGGTCGCCGACCGGATCGTGATGCTCGATCGGGGCAGAGTCGCGGGTGAGTTCCCGACGTCGCGCTACTCGCTCGAGGAGCTCATGAACATCATGCGTGAGGTCGCGTCGAGCGGGTCGTATATCGAGGCCGAGCGCTACCGGACGCCGAGTCAGCCGGCCTCCGAACCTGCGGGAGGGCCCGCGTGAGCGCGCCGCCCGTGGCGGTCGCAACCCAGCGGAGCGGTCGCAGCTCCTTCCTCGCCGCCTGGGCGTCGCAGATCGGCATCACCGTGGCGTTCCTCATCCTGTGGATCGCCTTCGTGATCCTCGCGCCGAACACGTTCCTGAGGGCGCCGATCTACCAGTCGTTCGCCCAGACGACGCCGTTCTTCGCGATCATCGCGATGCCCCTCACGATGGTGATCGTCTCCGGCGACATCGACCTCTCGTTCCCGGCGACGATGTCCCTCGGCATGGTCGGTTTCGTCAGCGCGTGGCAGGCCACCGGCAGCGTCGCGCTCGGCGTCGCGGCGGCCCTCGGCGTTGGCGTCCTGTGCGGTCTCTTGAACGGGTTCTTCGTGGTGTTCATCGGCATCCCGTCACTGGTCGTGACGATCGGGACGCAGTTCCTCTTCCGCGGTCTGGCGCTGGTCCTGGTCGGCGGCAAGCAGTACCCGCTGGTGACCACGCAGACGTCCCCCTTGTACGAGATCCTCGTCGGCAGGCTGTTCGGCATCCCGATGGAGTTCTACTGGCTCGTCCTCATCGCCGTCGCCACCTGGATCCTGCTCAACCGTCACCGGCTGGGCCAGAACGCCTACGTCATCGGCGACAACGCGCAGGCCGCCACGCTCATGGGCATCCCCATCGGTCGGACGCGGATCGTGCTGTTCGTCCTCGTCGGGGTCGCCGCGGCGTTCGCGGGCGTCCTCAACAGCCTCCAGGTCGTCAACTACTACCCGTCGATGGGTGACGGCTATCTCCTCCCGACGCTCGCCGCGATCTTCGTCGGCGGCACGTCGGTGTTCGGCGGTCGCGGCAGCGTCTGGGGGACGGCTCTGGGCGCGTTCATGATCGGCGGGATCCAGGCCGGTCTCGTCGCCATCGGGCTCAGCGACTACTACCCCAGCGTCGTGTACGGCGCCGTCATCCTGATCTCCGTCTCCATCCACGCGCTCCTCCGTCGACGCTTCGAGTACTGATGGGCCGAACGAAGGCGCCGACCGACCCGGCCGGCGCCGGCAGCAACGGCTGGCCCGGGAAGCCTGCCGGTGGCGCGCGGCCACCAACCATGAAGGACATCGCGATCGCGACCGGGGTGTCACGGAGCACGGTGTCGCGGATCCTCAACGATGCTCCGCTGTCGGTGCCGATCGCCAAGGAGACGCGGGAGCGCGTTCTGGCTGCCGCCCGCGATCGCGGATACCGACCGAACCCGCTGGCCCGAGCGCTCCGTGGAGCGCCGATGATGCTCCTCGGGGCGATCGTCCGAGACATCACCGACCCGTTCTTCGCGGGTGCCGTCGAGGCCGTCTCGAGTGCGGCCCGAGCCCGCGGCTACAACATCGTGCTCGGCCTCGCCCACGCCCGGGCGACCGAGGCCCTGGAGCTTGCGGCGATCCTCGAGGCGCGCCAATGCGACGGGATCCTCCTGCTCGGCGACATGGGGGACCAGCCTCGCCTCGTCGCCGACCTGCGCGACTCCCACGTACCGGTCGTGGCGATGTGGCAGGGCACCAGGATCGACCTCATTCCCGGCGTCCAGGTCGACAACCGCCTCGGCACCAGACTCGCGGTGGAGCACCTGATCGGACTGGGTCATCGCCGGATCGCGTTCATCGGTGGCCGCCTCCTCGGCGACATCCGCGAGCGGCAGGCCGCCTACAGCGCGGCGGTGTCGGCGATCCTCGGCGAGATTCCCCAGGCGTACCTCCAGCACGTCGCCAACACGCCCGAGGGCGGGGAGGCCGCGCTCAACGCGCTCCTGCGTCTGTCGCCGCGGCCGACCGCGATCGTTGCATCGACGGACGTCCTTGCCATCGGGGTCCTCCGCGGCGCCCTCCTCCGTGGCGTGCGCGTCCCCGACGAGCTGTCGGTCGTCGGGTTCGACGACATCCCGATGGCGAAGTCGACGGTGCCCGGCCTGACCACCATCCGGATGCCGATCGCGGCCATGGCCGCAGAGGCGATCGCCCTCGCGGTGGGCGCGGACGACAAGGGCGCGGACGAGCATGCCGATGCGATGGCGCAGCGTCGGGGCGTGGCGACGGTGCGGGTCTTTCCGCCATCCCTCGTGATCCGAGAGTCCACGGCAAGGCCGCCCGTGGTCGAGGCGGTGGCCTCCACGGAGCTCCGAGCCCCACCGGAAGCGGGCGTCGTGAACGACCGACCGGAGAGCGCGGCGGCGCTGATCCGATCGGGTGGAGCCATCCTGGGGATCGAGTTCGGGTCCACCCGCATCAAGGCGTCGCTCATCGCGCCCGACACGACGCCCCTGGCATCGGGCTCGCACGCGTGGGAGAGTCAGCTCAGGGACGGTGTCTGGACCTACGACATGGAGGACGTCTGGTCGGGCCTGGCGGCGTGCTACGCCTCGCTGGCCAGGGACGTGGACGACCGCTTCTCGCTGGAGCTCGAGACCGTCTCCGCCATGGGCTTCAGCGCGATGATGCACGGCTATGTGGCCCTCGACGCGACGGGGGATCTGCTCGTGCCGTTCCGCACCTGGCGGAACAACATCACCGGGAGAGCCTGCGCCGAGCTGACCCCGCTCCTGGACTTCGCCGTGCCACAGCGCTGGAGCATCGCCCATCTGTTCCAGTCGATCCTGGAGGAGCAGCCGCACGTCCCGCGGATCGCCCACCTCACCACGCTTGCCGGCTATGTCCACTGGAAGCTCACGGGCGAGCACAAGGTCGGCCTGGACGAGGCCTCGGGCATGTTCCCGATCGACCCCGACACCTGTGACTGGGACGCGGCGCGGTTGACGACGTTCGACGCCCTGATCGCACCGCGCGAGCTGGGCTGGACGCTCCGGGACATCCTCCCCCAGGTGCTGCCCGCCGGCCGACCGGCCGGGACGCTCACCCGCGAGGGCGCGCGGCGGATCGACCCTGCCGGCAGGCTGCCTGCCGGCATTCCCCTGTGTCCTCCCGAGGGCGACGCAGGCACGGGCATGGTCGCCACGAACGCCGTGCGCCCGCGCTCGGGAAACGTGTCTGCCGGAACATCGATCTTCGCGATGATCGTGCTGGAGAGGAGACTGGCTCGCCTCCACGAGGAGATCGACATCGTCGTCACGCCAGATGGCAAGCCCGTGGCCATGGCCCACGCCAACAATGGATCCTCCGACCTCGACGCCTGGATGGCGCTCTTCGGGCAGGTCGCCGAGGCGCTGGGGGCCGAGACGGGCGTCGACGACCTCTACGGCAAGCTCCTGCCCCTCGCCCTGCACGGGGATCCGGACGCCGGCGGGCTCCTCTCGATCAACTACGTCTCGGGGGAGCACATCACCGGTTTCACCGAGGGCCGGCCACTGTTCGCACGGAACCAGGACAGCGTGTTCACCCTCGCGAACTTCATGCGAGCGCTGACCTTCGCCCAGCTGTGCGCCTTGCGGACCGGCATCGACATCCTCACGGTGCAGGAGGCGGTCGTCATCGACGAGATCCGGGGGCATGGCGGCTTCTTCAAGGGCGGCGACATCGGCCAGCGCGTGATGGCCGCGGCCCTCGACGTCCCGGTCAGCATCCCCGCCACGGCCGGCGAGGGCGGGGCCTGGGGCATGGCCGTGCTGGCCGCCTACCTGCTGCATGCGGACCCCAAGCCATCTCTGCCCGACTTCCTCGACGAGCGGATCGCCGGAATCATCGGCAAGCCCATCACGCCCGACCCGAGCGATGTGCAGGGATTCGCCGAGTACTACGAGCGCCACCGCAACGGGCTGGCCATCGAGCGCGAGGCGGTCGAGGCGCTGCGCTGAGCCGATCGGCGACGGTAGGCTACTGGCTCCACGGTTCGCAGCTCGCGGGGGTGTCCTCAAGGTGACGACCAGGTTCTGGCACGGCTTCGCCGACATGCATACGGTCGCCGACCACGAGGTCGTGATCCGGTCCGCGGACGGCGTCTGGCTCGAGGACGTCGCGGGCCGCCGCTACCTCGATGCGACCGCGGCCCTCTGGTACTGCAACGTCGGCTATGGCCGGGGCGAGATCGCGGCAGCGGTCGGCGAGCAGCTGGTCCGGCTGCCGGCCTACTCGTCGTTCGGGGCGTATACGTCGGAGCCGACGATCGAGCTCGCCGAGCGGCTGGTTGCGCTGGCGCCGTTTCCGAACGCCGTCGTCTTCCTCGGCTCCGGCGGCTCGGACGCCGTCGACACCGCCGCGAAGCTCGTCCGCCGCTACTGGGACGTCGTCGGACACCCGGAGAAGCGGGTCATCGTGTCGCGCGAGTTCGGCTACCACGGAATGCACGGCTGGGGAACGTCGCTCGTCGGAATCGGGCCGATGAAGACCGGCTACGGTGGCAACTTCATCGACGAGGTCGTCAACGTCGGGACGATGGATGTGGAATCGCTGGGCGCCCTGTTCGCGGAGCGGTCCGGCGAGATCGCCGCGTTCATCGGGGAGCCGGTCGTCGGGGCGGGTGGCGTGATTCCGCCCGAGCCGCACTACTGGCCGGAGGTGACGCGCCTCTGCCGGGAGCACGACATTCTGCTCGTCGCCGACGAGGTGATCACCGGTTTTGGCCGCACAGGCCACCTGTGGGGCTCCCAGCGATACGGGATCGAGCCCGACCTGATCACCTTCGCGAAGGGCGTCACGTCCGGCTACGTGCCGCTCGGGGGCGTGCTCGTCGGCGAGCGGGTCCGGGCGCCGTTCTGGGATGACGACGTGCCCGGCGCGGTGTTCCGCCACGGGTACACCTATTCCGGACACGCCGGTGCGGCGGCCGCCGCGATGGCAAACCTCGACATCCTCGAGGGCGAGAAGCTCGTGGCGCGCGTCGCCGAGCTGGAGCCGGTCCTGGACCGGGCGATCCGCCGACTCGAGTCGGCGCCGGGAGTCGGCGAGGTGCGAACGGTGGGGCTCACCGCCGCGGTCGCGTTCTCGGCGGACCTGCTGGCCGCCGACGCGGGACTCCCGGAGCGGGCCGTCGTCGCGGCCCTGGAACGTGGAGTCGCCACTCGCGTCCTGCGCGGCCACGCGCTCCAGGTCTCGCCCCCGTTCATCATCACGGAGGCCGAGATCGACACGATGGTCGACGGCCTCGCGGCGGCCCTCGCGGACGTGGCGCGGAGTCAGCCCGTCGCCCGCTGATCCGAGCGGATCAACTTCGACACTGCAAGGATCGGTCACTGGCCATCGGTCACCCGGCGACGACCGTCGCAGCTCCTCTTGATCCGAGAGGCGGATGGTCACCGCCGACGAAGGCATCGAGCCGCCTCTCCGTAATCCGCGTACGGAGCGGCGCGTCGCCGGCCGTCGGACGTTGTCGAGCGCAGCCAGTCGGCTGCCCGGCACCGAGGATCCACCATGGCGATCGCCGCACGGGGCGCACGGCCCGCGGGCTTTCGGATCCAGCTTGCCAACTCGGCGCCGTTCGCGGGAAACGCCGCCTTCAGCGCCTCTCGGTTGGCTCGCGACCGCGCATCGTTTTCGGTCGACGCCAGTAGCAACACCGCCGCGGTGACCGTTCGCGGACGCCAGGATTGCTGACGGGCCGCCGTCCATGCCTCCCGCCCGTACCAACCCACCGTTCGGATGATGCCGCCGACGTCGATGATCTCGGTCTTGACCTCGACGATCAGCAGACTTCGATCGCTCTCGCGGAAGGCGAGAAGGTCGATCCAGCCTCGACCTCGGCCGTCTCCGACCTCGACCTCGAGGAGGACGTGCCAGCCGGCCCGACCGAGCCGCCGTGCTACGTAACCGGCGCATGCCGCATGAACGAGATCGTTCTGCTCGCGTCGGCCGGCGAGCCCGAGCGTCCGACCGTCGAACAGGAGGCGGATGCCGAGGAGGTCGAGGGCCTTCGACGCCAGGCGGGCATCGACATCCCGTGTGCTCCCCGCCTCGAGCCGAGACACGGCGGCTTGGCTGGAGCCGAGCCGTCGCGCGACCTCATCCTGCGACCAACGACTCTCCCGGCGTGCGGTCCTGATGGTCGCGCCGATCGCTCGGGCGAGATCCAGGGCCCGGTCTTCGGATGCGTGTGGCACTGACGTTGAATAGCAGGAGCCACTGCACCACCGATTGATTGCCGATCTCCACGCCGCCCCCAGCGCACCCCCGATACGAAACTCGGATCAGATCAACGGACTCCATTCCTGACACGCAGCGCATGAGCCAACGTTCGCTCCAGTCCCGCACCAGGTTCATCCGAGAAGCGGATCGCGGCGGACGGGGCGGGATCGAGAGGGCGCGGGTCGCCCGCAGCTGGGGCGCCCCGCGATTCGGGCGATGGGCCACCAGGGATCGCTCGCGGAACCTCGCGGCGATGCGCGAAACGACGTTGCACGACCGTCGCGAACGGCGCAGGATTCAGGCCACTCCCGGACGCATCTGACGCTGGACAGTGGCACCGCGCCGGCCTGACCGTCGGCCTGGTTCTGGAAGGAGGCTCCAGTCGTGACCGAGCACATCTCGCTCGTCGTCAACGGACAGCCGCGGGAGGGGGACGTCGAGACGAGACGGATGCTCGTCCAGTTCCTCCGCGACGACCTGGAGCTGACGGGGACCCACGTCGGCTGCGACACCAGCCAGTGCGGCGCCTGCACGGTCCACGTCGACGGGCAGGCCGTGAAGAGCTGCACGATGCTCGCCGTCCAGGCCGACGGCGCCACCGTCACGACGATCGAGGGGATGCAGGCCGGCGACGGCGCGCTGCACCCGCTCCAGACCGCGTTCTGGGAGAAGCACGGTCTCCAGTGCGGCTTCTGCACGCCGGGGATGATCATGATCGCGGCCGACCTGCTCGCCCGAAACGCCGATCCGACGGACGACGAGATCCGCCACGCCATCGACGGCAACATCTGCCGCTGCACGGGCTACCACAACATCGTCGCCGCGATTCGCGAGGCCGCCGCGACGATGAAGGCCGGCGCAACGGCCCCCGCCGCAGCCGGCGTCTGAGCCGAGAGCCGAGGGAGCACCCCGATGGCCATCGACACTCCCGAGGCCCCCGACGTCCTCGGCGCACCGATCAAGCGGGTCGAGGACCCGCGATTCATCACCGGCAAGGGCCGCTATCTCGACGACATCCACCTCGCCGGGACGACCCATCTCGCGATCCTCCGCAGCCCGTACGCGCACGCCAACATCCGCTCGATCGACACGTCCGCGGCGAAGACGATGCCCGGCGTCCTGGCCGTGTTCGTCGGCGCCGACATCCCGTGGAACCCGCTCCCGATGGCCTGGCCGGCCGGCGGCTCGGCCGGGATCCAGAACAACATCAACACTCCGCGGATCCTTGCCACGGACGACGTGAAATGGACCGGCGAGGGCGTGGCGGCCGTCGTGGCCGAGACGGAGGCCCAGGCGGTCGACGCGCTCGAGGCGATCCACGTCGACTGGGAGCCGCTGCCGGCGGTCGTCGACGCGGAGAAGGCCACGAAGCCGGGTGCGCCGCAGCTCCACGAGAACGCGCCGAACAACGAGGTCTTCACCTGGACCGTCGGCGACAAGGACGGAACCGAGGCCGCGTTCGCGAACGCCGAGGTCGTCGTCAAGCAGCGACTCGTGAACCACCGCCTGATCCCGAACCCGATGGAGGTTCGCGGCGACATCGGCTGGTACAACCCCGGGACCGACGAGTACACGATCTGGATGTCGAGCCAGACCCCGCACATCCAGCGGCTCCTGCTGGCGGCCTTCGTGACCGGGATCCCCGAGCACAAGGTCCGCTGCATCAGCCCGGACGTGGGCGGGGCCTTCGGCTCGAAGATCTTCTGCTATGCCGACATGGCGCTCGTCATGTGGGCGAGCAAGGCGATCGGTGGCCGGCCCGTGAAGTGGGTCGAGACCCGCACGGAGAACTACCAGAGCACGATCCACGGCCGCGACCACATCACGTATCTCGAGATCGCCGGCAAGCGCGACGGCGAGGTCACCGGCCTGCGGGTCAAGACGTACGCCAACCTCGGCGGCCGCCTGTCGACCATCGGACCCGGCATCCCGACCACCCTCTACGCCCGGGTCCTGTCCGGCTGCTACAAGATCCCGAACGTCTTCGCCGAGGTGACCGGCGTCTACACGAACACGACGTTCGTCGACGCCTACCGCGGTGCCGGCCGGCCCGAGGCGACCTATGTCGTCGAGCGGGCGATGGACCTCTTCGCCAACGAGATCGGGATGGACCGGGCGGCGATCCGCCGCAAGAACTTCATCCCGTCGGACCAGTTCCCCTACGAGAACCCGTCCGGGCTCGGGACCGCGTCGGGCGGCGCGAAGATCTACATCGACTCGGGCAACTACGAGCCGGCGCTCAACAAGGCCCTGCTCGCCGCCGGCTACGACGACCTGGCGAAGGCCAAGGCCGAGGCGAAGGGCCGCGGCAAGCTCCTCGGGATGGGCCTCAGCACGTACATCGAGGTCTGCGGCGTCGCGCCGTCGAAATGGATCGGCGCGGTCGGCGAGGGCTGGGGCGCCGCGATGTGGGAGTCGGCGAACATCAAGGTTCACCTCACCGGCAAGGTGATCGTCACGATGGGCACCCAGCCCCAGGGCCAGGGCCACGAGACGACCTACAGCCAGGTCATCGCCCATGAGCTCGGCGTGCCGATGGAAGACATCGTCATCCAGCACTCCGACACGCAGGGCACGCCGTTCGGCTACGGCTCGTACGGCAGCCGGACGTCGTCGGTCGGCAGCACCGCCGCGATCAAGGCCGCCGACAAGGTCAAGGAGAAGGCCCGCCGCTACGCCGCCCACATGCTGGAGGCCTCGCCCGAGGACATCGAGATCATCGGCGCCGAGTACCGGGTCAAGGGCTCGCCCGAGAAGAAGAAGACGATCCAGGAGATCGCCTTCGCGATCGACCTCGGGTTCAGCCTTCCCGACGGCATGGAGCCGTATCTCGACGAGACCGCCTACTACGACACGCCGAACTGCACGTGGCCGTTCGGGACCCACATCGCGATCGTCGAGGTCGACGAGGAGACCGGCGAGACGGAGCTCAAGCGCTACATCGCGGTCGACGACGTCGGCAAGAAGATCAACCCGATGATCGTCGACGGCCAGCTCCACGGCGGCATCGCCCAGGGCGTCGGCCAGGCGCTCTGGGAACAGGCCGTCTACAACGACGACGGGCAGCTCCTGTCCGGCTCGATGATGGACTACGCCCTCCCGCGGGCCGCCTGGCTGCCGAACTTCGAGCTCGACGAGACGGTCACGCCGTCGCCCGTCAACCCGCTCGGCGTGAAGGGCGTCGGCGAGGCGGGTTGCATCGCCAGCACCGCCGCGGTCGCGAACGCCGTCAACGACGCGCTCGCGCCGCTCGGGATCACCCACCTCGACATGCCGTTCACCGCCCAGACCGTGTGGCGGGCGATGGAGTCCGCGAAGGGAGCCCGGGCATGATCCCGAACACATTCGACTACACCCGGGCCGCCTCGCTCGACGAGGCGCTGCGCCTCGTCGGGACGCCCGGCACAAAGGTCATCGCCGGCGGGATGAGCCTCCTGCCTCTGATGAAGCTCCGCCTGGCGAGCCCGGAGCGGCTCGTCGACATCGGCCGGATCGCCGAGCTGAAGGGCGTCCGCCGGATGGCGGACGGCCGGATGGCCGTCGGGGCGCTGACGACGTACAGCGAGCTGCTCGCGTCCGACGCGCGTCATTACGGGTTGCTCGGGGATGCCCTGCCGGACATCGGCGACGTCCAGGTCCGGAACCGAGGCACGGTCGGCGGCGCGGTCGCCCATTGCGATCCAGCATCGGACCTGCCGGCCGTCCTGCTTGCCCTCGATGCGGAGATCGTCGCGCGCTCGACGCGCGGCGAGAAGGTCTACGCCGCGGACGGCTTCTTCACCGGGGCGTTCTCGACGGCGCTCGCCGACGACGAGATCGTCACGGAGGTCCGCCTGCCCGGACCGCGTGACGACGCGGGCTCGGCCTACGTGGCGATGAGCCAGAAGGCTTCCGGCTACTCGATCGTGGGCGTCGCGGTGGTCGCGATCGTCGGCGGCGACGGCCGGATCTCGAAGGCATCCGTTGCCCTCACCGGGGTCGGCGAGGCGCCGTACCGGGCGCGTGCGGTCGAGGCGGCCCTCGCCGGGACCGACGGCGGCGCCGAGGCGATCGCCGCGGCGGCTGCCCACGCGACCGACGGCGTGACCGTGAACGGCGACATCCACGCCGACAGCGCCTACCGGACGGCGATGGCGGCGGTGTACACGAAGCGGGCGATCGGCGCGGCGCTCGACCGGCTCCGCTGACCGGCAGGCCTCTGCACCTGCCGGCGATCCACGGGTGCGACTCGAGCGCCTGACGCCGGGCCGGCGCCCGCCCGCCGCGCTCGTCGGGGCGGTCCTCGCGCGCGACATCGTCGTCGGTGGCCAGCGCTGGTCGAAGGGCCGGCGCCTGTCCGCCGCGGACCTCGACGCGTTCGCGGACGATCCATCGTTCGGCGTCGGCCCTGTCACGGTCATCGTGCTCGACCCCGGCGACCTCCACGAGGACGATGCTGCCCTTCGTCTCGCGGAGGCCGTCACCGGGCCGGGTCTCCGGATCCGCGGCCCGGTCCAGAGCAGGGTGGATCTGGTCGCCGAGCACGACGGGGTCGTCCACGTCCGGATCGCCGAGCTCGAGCGGGTCAACCGTCTCGATCCGCTCGAGGTGTTCACGCGGCTGGACGGCTCGATCGTCGCGGAGGGGGACCTCGTCGCGAGCGTCAAGGTCGCGCCGCATGTCGTCGAGGCGGCGGTCGTCGAGGCGGGCGCGGCGATTGCGGCCGGCGGCCGGCGGCCCCTGTTCCGCGTCGCGCCCTTCGTGCCGCGGGACGTCGCCGTCGTCGTCAAGGAGTCACTGCGCAGCGCCGACCGGCCCCGGTTCGAGACGAGCGTCCGGGCCAAGGTCGAGAGCCTCGGGTCGCGGATCACCTCGATCGACTATGTCGTCGACGAGGACGACGCCGTACGCGAATCGCTTGCCCGAGTCGCGCGCGGGCCCCGGGCGGGTCGACGTGATCCTCACGGCCGGCGGCCGCTCCACGGATCCGTCCGATCCGTTCTTCACCGCGATCGACGCCCTCGATGGACGGATCGTCCGCCGCGGCGTGCCGGCCCATCCCGGCTCGATGCTCTGGCTCGGACGGATCGGCCGAACGGCGATCCTCGGTTTGCCGACCTGCGGCGCCTACTCGAAGGCGACCGCGGCCGACCTGCTCCTGCCACGCCTGCTCACGGGCGAGCCGCCGACCCGGAGCACCGTGTCGCACCTGGGCCACGGCGGTGTGCTCACCCGGGAGATGCGGTTCCGATTCCCGGCCTACGCGCGCGAGCTCGACGCGCCCGACGGCTAGAACGGCCGGACGGCCGCCGGCCGGGTGCGCTTGAGGCGTTCCCCGTATCCTCGACCGGCCGATGCCGCGATCCGTCACACCAACCCCGCCGCCGGCCTGGCCGGACGCTGCCCCACCCGAGGTCGAGACGACCCTGATCGGGCGGGCCGAGCTGGTCGCCGACGTCGCCGATGCCCTGATCCGCGGCAAGCCGCGGATCATCCTCCTGAGCGGGCTGGGCGGCGTCGGCAAGACCCGTCTCGCGATCGAGGTCGCGCGCCGGGTCGCCGTCCCATTCGGCGGGCGGATCGCGTGGGTCACGCTGGGCCAGGCGTCGCGAGACGGCGGCCTCGTCGCCGCGACCGCGGTGGCCCTCGGGCTCGCGGGCGGTGAGCCGGATCACGTCGCGGATGCCGTTGCCGAGACGATCGGCGACGAGCCGGCCCTCGTCGTCCTCGACCGGGCGGAGGTGTCGCCCCGCGATCTTGCGCGGCTCGACGAGCTCGTCAGCCTGGCACCGCCGCTTCGCGTGCTCGCGACGTCGCGGATCGCGATCGACCGAACGGGGATGCGGTCCGTCCCCGTCGATACGCTCCGGGTGCCCCGCGAGACCGACGACGCCGCGACGGTGGCGGCGAGCCCGGCGGTGGAGCTCCTGATCGATCGAGCCACGCGGGCCGGCGCGGACGTCGAGATCAACGAGCGAACCGCGCCGTCGATCGCCCGGCTCGTCGCCCACCTCGACGGCCTGCCCCTCGCGATCGAGCTGGCGGGTCCGCTGCTGCGGATGCTTCCCGCGCATCGCCTGGTCGAGCAGGTCCATGAGCGGCTCGATCCGGTCGTCGCGAC
Source organism: uncultured Chloroflexia bacterium (assembly GCA_963817095.1). GTDB lineage: Bacteria > Chloroflexota > Limnocylindria > Limnocylindrales > CSP1-4 > CF-46. Next base: position 275,472 of record CAWFND010000008.1, on the reverse strand, counting down.
GATCCAGTGGAGCCACGACCAGCTGACCCCGGACGACCGACTGCTGTACCGCCGGATCTCGGTGTTCGGCGTCCCGTTCCGGGAGCGCCACGTCCGGACGTTCGGCGAGCGAGCGCAGGCGCACGGGCTGTCCGAGCTGCCGCCGGACGTCGGTCCGGCCCTCCGACGGCTGGCCGCCGCCGGTCTCCTTCGCGCCGGCCCCGACGACCTGGAGGCCGAGGCCGCCACCGGACCCGACGATCCGCGCGGCGGCGACGTCCGCGAGTACGAGCTCCCGGCCCTCGTGCGCGAGGACGCGATCCGTCGCCTCGAGGCCAGCGGCGAGGCGACCGCGGCGATGTGGGCACGCGCGAACGACCTGCTCGCGCTGTGCGAGATGGCGGACGCCGAGCTCGCATCGGCGATCGCGACGGGACCTGCTCGATCAGCTCGACTTCGTCCATGCCGATCTCGTCGCGTCCCTCGACCGCGCCCGGGCCGCCGGAGAGGGCCGGTTCCTCCTGCGGATGACCGGCGCCCTCGCCGAGTACTGGCGATCCCGCGGTCGACTCGCCGAGGGCCGGATCTGGCTGGACGCCGCCCTGCGTCTCGGTCCGCCCGACCGGACCGCGGATCGGGCACGCGCCCTGCACGGCGCGGGGATGCTCGCGAACTGGCAGAGCGACTTCGGTCGGGCGCGGACGATGCTCGAGGAGGCGCTCGACATCCGGCTCGAGCTCGGGCTCCAGGCCGAGGCCGCGTCGACGCTGAACCAGCTCGGCCTGATCGGGCTCGACACCGGCGATCTCGCACGAGGCCGAGGCGCGCTGCCGCCAGGGTCTCGAGATCCGCCGCTCGCTCGGCGACGAGGCGGCGGTCGCGGCGTCGCTCAACACGCTCGGCGGGGTCATCCACTTCGGCGGCCGGCCGGACGAGGCCCGGGTGCTGTTCGAGGAGAGCCTCGCGATCCGGCGCGCGCCTCGGCGACGACTCCGGCGCGTCCGTGTCGCTCGGCAACCTGGCGCTCGTTGCCCGCGACGAACGCGACCTCGAAGGGGCGGCCGAGATGCTCCGAGAGGCGATCTCGACCCGCGACCGGCTCGGCGATCGGCAGCGCGTCGCCGTCGTTCGGCACAACCTCGCCCTCGTCCTGTTCGACGCGGGCGATCTCGACGGCGCGCGGGTCGAGCTGCGAGGCGGCCCTGTCCACCGCGCGCGACCTCGGCGACCGGCTCGAGACCTCGAATGCCCTGTCGGACCTCGGGTTCGTCGAGGCGACCGCAGGCAACGTTGACCGCGCGGCCGTGCTCCAGGCGGAGGCGCTCGGCGATCGCCGCCCGGATCGGCGCCAAGGGGATCGTCGCCCAGGCGATCGACGGGGCGGCCGGGATCGTCGCGCTCCGGGTCGATCGCTGCGCCGCGGCGACGCTGTGGGGCGCCGCGGCCGCGATCCGGCGAGACGCCCGCTACTCGATGCTGATCGCCGACCGTCGGCGGGTCGATGCCGAGATCCGGATGGCGCGCGAGTCCGGCGACGAGGCGTCGTGGCAGGCCGCCTGGGCCGAGGGCGACGCCCTTTCGATCGACGACGCGATCGCGCGCGCCCTGTCCGCCCTCGGGGCACCCCTCCCGCCACCGCGCGCGGACGGCAAGGTCGCGGTGTAGGATCGCCGCCATGTCCCAGGTCACCGAACCCTCCTCCGGCACGGCCGGACGCGACGCCCTCGACTCGGTCGACGGGATCGTGGCGAGCTTCCGCGCCCGCGATTACGTCTGCGATCGCTCGCTCGCGACGGCCGTGTTCCTCGGGCTCCGGCTCGGCCGGCCGCTCCTCCTCGAAGGCGAGGCCGGGCGTCGGCAAGACCGAGCTCGCGAAGGTCCTCGCCGCCAGTCTCGGCAGCCGCCTGATCCGGCTCCAGTGCTACGAGGGCCTCGACGTCAACGCCGCGGTGTACGAGTGGAACTACCCGCGCCAGATGCTCGAGATCCGGCTGCTCGAAGCCCGCGGCCAGGCCGACCGGGCCAACGCCCACGACATCTTCGGCCCGGAGTTCCTGATCCGGCGGCCGCTCCTCCAGGCCCTCGAGGCCGACGAGGACGGCGAGCCGCCCGGTCCTCCTGATCGACGAGATCGACCGGGCCGACGAGGAGTTCGAGGCGTACCTCCTCGAGATCCTGTCGGACTTCCAGGTCACGGTCCCGGAGATCGGCACGATCAAGGCGGCCCGCCCGCCGCGGGTGATCCTCACCTCGAACCGGACCCGCGAGGTCCACGACGCGCTGAAGCGCCGCTGCCTCTACCACTGGATCGACTACCCGACGGCCCAGAAGGAGTTCGAGATCGTGCTCGCGCGAGTTCCCGAGGCGCCGGAGCGGCTCGCTCGCGAGGTCGTCGGCTTCGTCCATCGCCTGCGCGAGGCCGACCTGACGAAGGTGCCGGGGATCGCCGAGACGCTCGACTGGGCGGCGGCGCTCCTGTCGCTCGGCTCGCGCGAGCTGACCGGCGAGGTCGTCGACGAGACGCTCGGCGTCGTCCTCAAGTACGAGGAGGACATCCGGCGGGTCCGCGGCGACACCGCCCGGGCCTACCTCGCGGAGGCCGGCGCGACCGCCTGATCGGCGGCCCGACCGAGCAGCCGGCGATGACGACGCCGCGGGATCCCGAACGACCCGGCGATCGTCCGCGCGCCGTGGGGCCCGGAGGTCGACGGTCGCCGCCTGCTCGCGGAGTCGGTCGGCTTCGGCCGGGCGCTGCGGGCCGCCGGGCTCGCGACCGACCTCGGGGCGTCCGTCGACTTCGCCCGTGCCCTCGGCCTCATCGACATCGGCCATCGCGACACGGTCCGGGCCGCCGGCCAGGCGGTCTTCGTCCGGCGCCGCGACGACCGCGAGGTCTACGACAAGGTCTTCGCCCGCTGGTGGCGGCGGCGTGGCCGGAAGCGCCCGAACACCGACGGCCCGGGCGTGGCCGCCGACGATCCCGACGCGGCCCAGGCCGAGGACGGCGTCGCCTCGCCGGCCGGTGACGAGGGCACGATCGGCGAGGACCCCAACCGGATCGACGGGATCCCGATGCCGATCTCGTCCGACGAGGACGACGACAGCGAGATCGACGGGGTGATCGCGGCGCCGACGGCCTACTCGTCGAGCGAGCTGCTCCGCCATCGCGACTTCGACCGGATGACGGCGGCGGAGCTGCGCGACGCGGAGCGGCTCGTCGACCTGCTCGAGCCGCGGCTGGAGCTGCGCCGGACCCGCCGCTACGAGCTCCACCACCACGGCCGGCTGCTCTCGCCGCGGACGATGATGCGGCGGAACATCTCGACCGGCGGCCAGTTCACCGAGTGGGTCTGGCGGCGCCCGACGAAACGGCCCCGCCAGATCGTCGTCCTGTGCGACATCTCCGGCTCGATGGAGCGTCACTCGCGGCTGCTCCTCCGGTTCGTCCAGGCGCTGTCGGCGGCGTCGTCGGTGAAGACCGAATTGTTCGTCTTCGGGACGCGGCTCACCCGCGTGACACGGCTCCTTCGCGACCGGGATCGCGACCGAGCCCTCGCGAAGGTCGCCGACAGCGTCAACGACTGGGCGGGCGGGACGCGGATCGGGGAATCGTTCCGGGACTTCAACCTGCACTGGGCGCGCCGGACGCTTCGGACGAGCGGCGTCGTCATCGTCGTGTCGGACGGCTGGGATCGCGGCGATCCGGCTCTCGTCGCGACCGAGACCGCCCGGCTCCGCCGGAACTGCCACCGCCTCGTCTGGCTCAACCCGCTGGCCGGGACGCCCGGCTACGAGCCGCTCGCGGGCGGGATGCGGGCCGCCTTGCCGTACATCGACGATTTCGTCCCCGCCGGCACGGTGGCCAGCCTCGAGCGGCTCGGCGAGATCCTGGCGGGCGTGCGGTCGAGCGACGTCCGGCGCGGTGGCGAGGCGGCCGCATCCGCCGACGCCGGCGACCGCGCATCGAGCCAGGCGATCCGGAGCGTGGCGCCGCCCGCGCCGCTCGAGCTGGGTGGCGACCCGGCGACGGCCCAACCCCTGACGCGAGCGACATGACCCGCGCCGTGACCACTCACACCATCACCCGCCCCGTGACCCCGAGAGGATCGACCCGATGAAGGAGCTGCTGGAAACCCTGGATGGCTGGACCGCCGAGGGCGTTGCGAGCGGGCGCGCGGTCGTCGTCCGGACGTTCGGGAGCGCGCCGCGGCCGGAGGGTGCGGTCCTGATCCGCGCCGACGACGGGCGGATCGCGGGCTCCGTGAGCGGCGGTTGCGTCGAGGGGGCCGCGGCCGGCGAGATCGAGCGGGCCCGTGCCGACGGCCACAGCCGCGTGATCCGCTACGGGATCAGCGACGAGGAAGCGTGGGACGTCGGGCTGGCATGCGGCGGGACGATCGACGTGCTGATCGAGCCGGCGGTGCCGGGTGTCGCGATCGCGGGCGCCCGCGAGCGGGGGCGAGCCGTCGCCACCGTGCTGCCCGCCGACGCACCGCCGTCCGCGTTCGGCCGCTTCGAGCCGGGGGAGGGGAGCGTCCCGGTCCAGCCGATCGTCATCTCGACCGACGGCTCCCTGGACGGCTCGCTGGGCTCGCCCGACGACGATGCCGCCTTGCGCTCGGCCGCCGCGGACGCGCTCCTGCGCGGGACGTCCCGGACCGTCACGATCGGCGACCGCCAGGTCTTCGTCGAGGCGTTCCCGGTCCGGCCGCGCCTCGTGATCGTGGGCGCGGTCGAGGTCGCCCGCTCGCTCGCGGTCTTCGCCAAGGAGCTCGGCTACGAAGTGGTCGTCGTTGACGGCCGGGCGTCGTTCGCGACGCCGGAGCGCTTCCCGTCCAACCGGGTCGACCGGCTCGTTGTTGGCTGGCCGGATGAGGTCGCCGACGAGATCGGCCTGGGGCCGGACGATGCCGTCGCGGTCCTGACCCACGACGTGAAGTTCGACGAGCCCGCGATCGTCGAGGCGCTCCGCCGCGGCTGCCGGTACGTGGGCGCCGTCGGCTCGAAGAAGACGCAGGGCGATCGTCGCGAACGGCTGCGCGAGGCTGGCGTGACGGACGAGGAGCTGGCGCGGCTGCGCGGCCCCGTCGGCCTGGATCTGGGCGGGCGCAACCCGTCCGAGACGGCCCTCGCGATCATCGCCGAGGTCGTCGCCGAGCGATACGGCGGCAGCGGGACGCCGCTTGTCGAACGCGCCCGGGCCGCGGAGACGGCCGCCGTCGGATGACGATCGCGGCCGTCGTCCTGGCGGCCGGAAGCGGCTCCCGGTTCGGCGGGGGCAAGCTCCGAGCCTTGCTCCACGGCCGCCCGATCGTCGCTCACGTCGTCGACGCCGCCCGCGCGGCGTCGCTCGATCCGATCGTCGTCGTCGTGCCGCCGGCGGGCGAGCTGGACGATCTCGAGCTGGGCGCCGTGCTTCGCGTCATCAACCCGAAGCCGGCCGAAGGCCTCTCGGGCTCGGTACGGCTGGGGCTCCGCGCGCTGGAGCTCGACGAGGCCGTCGAGGCGGCCGTGATCCTGCCCGGCGACCAGCCGCTCGTTCGGGCCGAGGTGATCCGCCGGCTCGTCGCGGCGCTCGCCGCCGATCCGGTGACGCCCTTCGTCGTCCCACGCTACGCCGACGACGCCGCCCCGAACCCGATCGTCGCTCGACGCGCGATCTGGCGTCTCGCCGACGAGCTCGCCGGGGACCGGGGTTTCGGCCCCGTCCTCACCGCCCATCCCGAGCTGGTCCGGGTCGTGCCCGTGGACGGCTCCAACCCGGATGTCGACACGCCCGCCGACCTCGACCGCCTGGTCGGCGCCGGGAAGCCGCCGTCCGACGTATCGTGACGCCATGACGACCGCAACCGCCACCGCGCTCGAGGAGGCCTGGGCCGAGCGCGTCCGCGCCAACCGCGAGCAGGTCGACCAGGTCCGCGAGGTCCCCGACCACGACTTCTACGCCCCCGTCTCGTCACTGTTCGTCGCCGACCCGCGCCGGACCGAGGATGCACTGGACGCTCTGCTGGCCCTGGCCGAGCCCGAGGATCGCTGGCTCGACATCGGGGCCGGCGCCGGGCGCTATGCGCTGCCGCTCGCGATCCACGTTGCCGAGGTGATCGCGGTCGAGCCGTCCGCCTCGATGCGGAACGCGCTCCGGACGGGCAAGTCCGAGCACGGTCTCGCGAACCTGAAGATCGTGGCCGGTGTCTGGCCGGCCGCGCTCGCGGATCTCGGCGACCCGCCCGTCGCCGACGTCGCCTCGGTCACCCATGTCGGATACGACATCGAGGCGATCGGGCCCTTCCTCGATGCCATGGAGACAGCCGCCGGACGTCTCTGCGTCGCGATGCTGACCGACCAGAGCCCGGCGTCGGTCGCCGACCCGTTCTGGCCGATCGTCCACGGCGTCGAGCGCGTGCCGCTGCCGGCGCTGCCGGAGCTGGCCGAGCTGCTCCGTGCGCGCGGCCGGAAGACGGAGATCCAGCGGGTCGAGCGGTCGCCGCGCACGTTCGACTCGTTCGACGGCCTGGCGACGTTCATCCGGCGCCAGCTCTGGATCGCCGACGACGGCGAGAAGGAGCAGCGGTTCCGCGAGGCGCTGTCCGTGATGGCCCGTGAGCGCGACGACGACGGCTGGACCCTCGCGTCGCCGCCGGTCGGCTCGATCGGGATCATCACCTGGGCGCCCCGGGGCTAGGCGAGGTCGTCTGCGGACGCAACGGCGGGCCGATCTGACGTGACGACACTGACGTGCGCCTCTTGCGGGAAACGGAACCGGATCGGGCCGAGTGATCGGGGTTCGCCGCATTGCGGGAACTGCGGCAAGCGCGCTGGCGTGGGTGGTGGACGCCGACGAGTCGACGTTCGAAGCCGAGACGCGGGCCCAGCCGACCGTCGTGATCGATCTCTGGGCACCATGGTGCGGGCCGTGCCGGTTCGTGTCGCCGATCCTCGACGAGCTTGCCCATCAGTACGCAGGGCGCCTGAAGGTCGTCAAGGTCAACGTCGACGAGAACCAGGGCCTCGCCCGTCGCTTCGACGCATCGAGCATCCCGACCATGGTCGTGCTCCGCGACGGCTCGGTCGTGGATCGCCTCGTCGGCGCGCTGCCAAAGCCGCAGCTCGAGGCCCAGATCAGACGCCATCTCAAGCCGCCGAAGACGACTGAGCCCGTCAGATAAGGCCGAGAACTGGTACGCGGCCTTCGCGCATCCCTGGCGCGATCGGACCAACGTCATCGCAGCCCGCGCTCGGTATTCGCTGAAGTAGGCCTCCGCGATCCTTCACCTCAGACGGCCTGTCTCTGGCACGATTCGGCCAGACCGGCATGCGAGCCGTCTACGCGCCCAGGAAGACGAGCGGAGTGGATCCGATCACGGACCGGCCGGCAGTGGCTGCCACTCGCCCCAGTCGGTGCCGGAGACGAGGGGCCGATCCTCGGAGCCGTCCGTCTGAACGCTCCAGAGGGACGTCGCGTTGTTGCCGTCCAACCTTGAGAACAGGATCCGGTCACCATCAGGTGAGAACCCGATGACGCCAAGCGAGTCGGGCGCGGGGGCAGTGGCCAGTGACGCCACTGCTCCGTTCGACATGTCGACGAGGCGGAGCTCGGAGTGCCCGGCATCGGATTGCCCGCCTGATCCTGCCAGATGTCGCTCCTCCAGATGAAGGCGATCTGGTCACCCGTCGGGGACCAGCGCGGAGAATCAACCCAGCCGGGGATGACTTCGCTGCTCATCACCCGAACCTGGGAACCGTCGGCCGCGGCAACGATGAGCGACTCGGTGGTGGAGTCGGCGGTGCTGTAGGCGACGTGATGTCCGTCGGGCGAGTACGTGGCCAGGTGCGATCGCGGGTCGTCTACCGGGACGGGCTGTGGCGGCGCTCCGTCGACTGGGACTTCCCAGACCACCGACGGGGAAGGCGGCCCCAGCCGGATCAGGACCGATCTGCCATCGGGCGACCAGATCGGGTCGTAGTCGCCTGTTGGCGCAAGTCCGGACGGCAACGTGAGCGATGCCTGAAGGATTCCGTCGAGCCCGTAGATGCCGATCGTCTTCGCCCCGCCGCCTACCCACGTAGCAACGCGAGCGGAGTCCGGCGCCCACGAGACCAGCCATCCATTGCCGGGCATTGAAACGACGGCGTGGCCTGTTGGGTCACTGATGAAGACCGTCCCGCAGGATCGATAGGCGAGATGCCGTCCGTCGGGCGACCACATTGTTCCCTCTGCCCCGAATGTTGGCTCTCCACCGAAGTTGCCGCACGAGTCCCGGCTGTTGGCGGGTACGCCGTCGGCGATCCTGATCGGGTTCCCTCCATCCCAGTCGGCAAGGTAGATATCGCCGTCGAGGCCATAGGCAAGATGGCCGAGGCGCGGAAGCGGCGAGGGATGGACCAGCCGGGCACCGACGAGGAGCGCCCCGCCGACGATGGCGGCGACGAGCAACAGCAGGATCAGGGCGGTCCACCAGCGCGCATCCAGGCGCGGGAGGGACCGGCTCCCGGTGCTCGAGCCGGCATCTGATGGTGCCTCCCCGACCCAGTGGCTGCCGGGCCCGGCGAGCCACCCCGGCCGGGGCCGCCGGCGGCGGGTCGCGTCGACGACCCGCTCGAGACCGGCGGTGGGCGCCGGCGATGCCGCGCTCGGCCTCGAACCAGCCGGCGAGCGTTCGATCGAAGTCGTCGTGGCCGATCATGCGATGGACTCCTCGCCGACGGTCGGCGTCCGCTCGTCGGCGTCGATTGCCGCGCGCAATGCGGATGAAGCGCGGTGCAGCCGGGACTTGAAGGTGCCGACCGCGATGTCGAGGACGATCGCCGCCTCGGCATCACGCAGCCCGAGGTAGTAGTGGACGACCAGGACGGCCCGTTGCTCGGCGGTCAGGCGTCGGAAGCCTCGCTCGAGCTGGTCGTGGAGGGCGGTCCGGTCCTGGGCATCGCCATCGCCGCGCGCCTCAGGCGCGCTGACATGGATCTCGACCACCGCGCGCTGACGGATCTTGCGCGCCTCGCGGTAGCAGGCGTGGACGAGGAGCCGATGGAGCCAGGCATCGAAGCGGTCGGGATCGCGCACGGCGCGGATGTGCAGCCAGGCCGCCATGAGGGCCTCCTGGACGGCATCGGCCGCGAGATCGTCACTGCGCAGGATCAGCCGCGCGGTCCGGTGCAGGTGGTCGAAGGCACCCGCGGCGAGCTCAGTGAAGGCGTCGTGTTCCCCGCTCGTGGCACGAAGGACGAGGTCTCGCTGCATCGGACATCCGGCTCGTGGCGGTTCGGTGGCCGCGCTTACCCATCATGAGTCGGGTTGCTGGGGAGATGTTCCATCTTCGAAAAGTCGAGATCCCAGTGCCGAAGACGGAACGACTGGAGATGAACTGGAGTCGAGGTCCCTTTCTGCCGCGCAGCAGATAAACCCTTCCCTTGCACTGCTACTCAGTGTTCGCAGGTGTCCCACGAGGACGAACGCCGTCGCATCCCGCGGATATCGTCCGCACGTCGGGCAGCAGGATGGAGGGCACGGGTGTGAAGCTCATCTCGAGTCCCGCAGAACTGGCGAACACGCGCCGGAATCCGCGCCGGCTCGTCTGAGACTGACTCGACACTAGATCTCGTGCCCTGCTCGCGTGCCAAGTGCCGAGGGCCGGGTCGCTCAGGATTTCGGAGACACGCCTTCCGGGCGATGGCTCGCGTCGAGCAGAGTCAGGAGCGGAGCCATGGCGTCGAGGGCCTCGACCGTCATCGGTTCCGGCCAGAGCTCGACCTGGGTGAATCCGACCTCGACCAGCGAGCGGATCGACTCGGCGATTTGCTCCGCCGGGCCCGACAGAGCGGTCCCGTACGGCGTCGTCACGGTCGCGCCTTCGGGCGCCAGCGGGGCGACGACGATGCCGGCCGACCGACCGATACTCGCCGGGTCGCGCCCGACCTCGCCGCAGGCCGTCTCGAGCGCACGGACGCGCGGTCCGAGCTCAGCCGCGTCGCCGCGCTCGAGCTGGTAGCAGCTCCAGATGTCGGCGACTCGCGCCGCGTGGCGGTACCCCTTGGGCCCGTGGGCTGCCAGCAGGAGCGGGATCGCGCCCGGCCGCGGCCCAGTCGGAAGCTGCGGCAGCTCGCGAGCCCGCCGGTAGGTTCCCTCGAAGTCGGCGCGGCCGGTTCGAAGGAGCGGGACGAGAACCTCGAGCGATTCCTCGAACCGCTCGTACACGTGGTCATCGGGGAAGCCGAATGCCCGCGACGCAGTCCCGGCGGCGCCCGCCCCGATGCCAAGGACGAACCTGCCGGCGCTGATCTCATCGATGGTGGCCGCCTGCTTCGCCGTTATCCCGGGATCGCGGTAGAGGCTTGCCAGTACCCACGAGCCGAGCTTGATCCGGGAGGTCGAGGTTGCGACCGCGGCGAGGAGGGCGATCGCATCCCACCAGCCGTGGACCGGCCCGCCAGGCTCGAACCGACCGATCAGCGTGTCGGGGATCCAGATCGTGTCGAAGCCGAGGGCCTCGCTCTGGACGGCAAGGCGGCGGAGCTCCGTCCAGCCGAGCGTCCGTGGGTCGTTGGCCGAACGAAACGAGTTGAGGGCGACGCCGATCTCGGGCAATGCCATCTGCGTTCTCCGGTTCGCGGACTAGGCGGCAACGGTCGAGCCAACAGTAGTGTCGCGAAGCGCTGGTCGCGACGAAGACCGTCCGGGCACGCATGAGACCCGAGAGGTGACTCGTCCACGTCCGAGGACGACGATGTCCCTGCGCGCTCCGGACGTCTCCGTTGATGCTCGGGTACGGGCCTCGCGCGTTCTTCGCTCTCCAGGCGTTCGTGCGTCGACGAGGGAGCGCGTCGAGCTTGGACGGACCGCCCTGAAGTAGAGGCCGGGGCTCTTCGTGCGCGGCGTTGTGCTAAACCTTTCCCTTGTACCGATCACAGCCTTCCATCCCGCGCGAAACCAGGAACGGACTCTCGCCTCCCGCGTATCGTCCGCCCACGGGGGTAGCAGGGCATAGGGAGCGGACGTGAAGTTCATCAACACCGACGGGATGGCGTTCACGGGCCGGGCTCGGAGTGGTTCTGGACGGCGCTCAGCGGGGTCGTCCTCGCCGTCACGTTCATCGCCATCTACCGCCAGCTACGGCTCCAGCGGAGCCAGGGGCCATCGAGCAGATCAACGCGTTCCTCCGCGAGTGGAACTCTGAGCGGCTCCTGTCGTATAGGTTGAACGTCCTCGTCGCTCTCCAGGGCGGGGTGGACCCGGCGGATGTCCCTGGCGCAGCAGCCGGGACGCTCGCCAACTACTGGGAGGGGCTCGGGACACTGACCCGGGCCGGGCACCTCGACCGGAGGTTGCTCTGGGACAACCACGGCAACTCCTGCCAGGCCTGGTGGGGATACCTCGGCCTCTATTGCATCGCGATGCGGGCACGGTTCGAGGACCCAGCCGTCTATGAGAACTTCGAGTGGCTCGCCGCTGCGATGGACGCAATTGATCGTCGGGCAGGCAGGCGCGTCCCCTACAACGTGGCACTCCTCACTGCATTGCTGGATCGCAGCGTCGACAGCACCCGGGAGAGCCTTCGGACCGAGCAGTCGCTCCGCACCGTCATCATCGCGTCGCCCGAGGTGGTGCCGGCAGAGCCCCCGGCGACCCCGCTGTGGTCGGGGCTAAGCCCGGCAATCCCATCTTGGGCGACTAGCTCGACAGGGGGCTAGACCTTTCCCTTGCATTGGCACTCGGCCTCCGGCGTCCCCAATTCATCCGCTCACGGACCGCTCGAGGCCCTCGTTCGCGACAAGGTAGGTCGTCATCGGGCCGAGACCCTTGACGTCGATCTCGCGCGGCTCGACGCCAACGTTGCCAAGCAGGGCGCGTGTGGAAGCGGCGAGATGAATCCGGCCGGGGATTCCTGTCGACTCCATGCGGGCCGCTGTGTTGACAGTGCCGCCCCAAAGATCAAAGAGCAGCCGACGCCGCCCGATGACCCCGCCCACGACCGGACCACTCGCGAGGCCCACGCGTATCTCGAGGTCGATGTCGTTCGCCGCTCGCCAGTCGGCAGTCGCCACTAGGATCGATCGGGCGAAGGCGAGGGCCCGCAGGGCGTGGTCGCCGCTGGGTTCGGGGGCGCCGGCGACGGCCATGAACGCGTCGCCGACGGTCTTGATCTTTTCGATCCCATGATCAAAGGCAAGGCCGTCCCAGCGGCTGAAAAGATCGTCGAGCAGGGCGACGACGCGGGCGGGCTCGGTCCGATGCGCCCACGGAGTGAACCCCGCGATGTCGGCGAACATGACCGTCGTTTCGGGGTAGGCCTCAGCAATATGGCTCTCGCCGTGCTTGAGCCGGTGGCGATTGACGCGGGGATCGCGTTCATCAATAGCTCGTCGGAACGGGCTTCCGCCGCCCGCCTCCGAAGATCACTGAAGCGAAGGAGCAGGAACGTCACCGTTAGCGGGGCAGCGATGTTCTGGGCGTAGAAGACGAGTTGGATCGCATACGGCGGGGGCGCGAGCCAGATCCGAACAACCGGATCAAGCGCCACCGTGAGCAGAAGGGCTGCCAGGAAGAAGACATGCCACGGCGTAGCTCGCCGTAGCCCGAGAGCAAGGATCGCGTAGGCCGGGGTGAGGAAGGCCCAGACCCATGCTGCGCCGCTGGTCGTTACCCCGCCGGCCAGGGCGTTTGTCGCGAAAACGAATACGGGTCCCGCTGCAATGAGGACGACCACATAGCGCTCGAAGCGCCGTGTCCTCGCGAGGACCGTGAGGTTGATCGCGCTGTAGGTCGATAGCCCGATCGCGAGGCCAATCCCGAGAGGCGTGGGCGACAGGAGCGGCAATGTCCATGGCGCAACGATCGTGATCAGTCCGGCTGCCACGCCAATTCGCTTGCGCAGTCGGGTGTCGTCGTCGTCCCCCGAAAGGTCGGCGATCGATACCAGTCTAGTTAGCCCCGCCGTGATGGCACCGCTGCTCATGCCGCCGAAGGTTACGCGACTCGAGTTCGCGCCTTGATCGCCGACCGCTGTACGCTCTTGGTCCTCTCTAGGCCCTCGTTACGCGGCCGAAGGCGTCGCTCTTCGGGTTCAAGTCCGAGATCAACGATCGATCATTCCGGCGCTAGACCTTTCCCTTGCATTGCTGCACGGCCTTCGCGCGCCCGATCGGACCGACGAAGGTCATGGACGCTGGCTGTGGGAGGCCTGCAAGGGGAGGCCTGCAAGTCGCCCTGAGGTCACACGGGGCGGCGATCGCCCGCGGTTTCGGGGCAACTCTGTCCGAAGAGGCTGAACTCATGTCCACCTCGCCCGGGACCATTTGCCCGCTTTACGTGGCCTCTTTCGCGTCTACGGTAGTCACGCCGGGCGAATGCCGCGATATCGCGGTTGCGGCACCGAGGACGGCCTAAGACGACCAGGCTCGTCCCGCCACTGCTGTCGGCAGGAGGATGCCCCGTGACAAGACGATCCGGCCTAGGCATTGCCTTCGGAGGCCTGGCTGCCATCGCGCTCGCAGGAGCCACTCTGGCCTTCACCGGGCCGACCAACGGGAGTTTCGAGACTGGCACGTACGTCGACGGTGGATCCGGCTTCGAACAGTTGAACACCGGCGACACCAGCATCACCGGCTGGACCGTGGACGCAGGAAGCGTCGACTGGGTTGGCACCCACTGGACGGCTCAGGACGGCTCGATGAGCATCGACATGAGCGGCGCCGACGCCGGGACGATCAGCCAGACGCTCGCGACGACGATCGGCAACACCTACACCGTCTCGTTCTTTCTCTCAGGAAACCCGGACGGGCCTCCGACGGTCAAGACGCTCGACGCCAGCGCGACGGGCGGAGCCACAGCCAGTTACACCTATGACGTGACCGGGAACGATCTCACCAACATGAACTGGACGCCGGAGACCTACACGTTCCTGGCGACAAGCGCGAGCACGAAGCTCAGCTTCGTCAGCACGACAGTGGGCCCGTTCGGCCCAGCCATCGACAATGTCGTCATCACCGAAACCGTCCCCACGAAATCCGACTGCAAGGATGGCGGCTGGCAGGCGATGATCGACAACGCCGGCAACCACTTCAAGAACCAGGGCGACTGCGTCAGTTACTTCGCGACCGGAGGCAAGAACCCGGGCGCGCTACCGCCAGTCGTCACCGCGAACGTCAACCCCACGACCGGGAGCGACGGAGCGACATCGCCGGTCAAGCACTCGACCAAGGCACACCATCAGGCCACGGTCCGGCATGCGAGTGTGCAATCGGGCGCAAAGGACAAGACCAAGAACCGATCGGGCCAACATCACGGATCGCAATCGCACCATTCGAAATAGCCGTCTGACGGCCTAGACATCGGCCCCTTCGGATCGACCGAAGGGGCCGATGGTTTCTTGAGGCATTGAAGACCCTTCGCTTGCACCACGTATTCCGACTTCTCCTTGCCGCCGCCGAGGAACTCGTTGCTGACGACGGTGAAGGTCGTCAACTGCGGTATCTGATGCAACGCCATGAACGGAAGAGATCGCATTGCATTGCGGCCCGGCTGAATTTGACGGCGGAGAACGTCGTCGCGAATGTGGATAACTATCTCGACAGACCAAAGGAACCGGCGTTACAAGTGCCATGCCCTAGCAGACCGCGACTGGGATGGCCTCGGTGCGATCGGAGTCCCCGATGAGGTGTGGTCATGACCCCCGCTGAAATCAAGGCGGCTGGCGCCCAGTTTCTTGAAACCGTCATGAACCAGGGCAACGTCGAGACGCTCGACCAGTTCCTCGCCCCAACCTTCGTGGATCACTCGCCCTGGACTGGCGCGGCCCCCACGGCCGAAGGGATGAAGGGATCGATCACTCGGTTCCGAGCAGCGCTGCCCGATCTCCACTACACGATCGAGGACGAGATCGTCGAGGGCGACAAGCTCGTGCACTTCATCACGGGCCACGGGACCATGACCGGACCGTTCATGGGCATCCCGCCGACGGGGCAGAGCGCAACCTGGCAGGAAGTGCACATCGTTCGGCTGGCCGGTGGCCTTGTGGCCGAGAGCTGGGCCCTCGTGGACTCGCTCGGCATGCTCATCCAGTTCGGCGTTGTGCCCGCCCCGGGCGGGGCGTCTGTCTCGGCCTGAGCCGTTCGAGCCGATCCGCCGATCCGGCTTCGATAGCCATTCGAGGCCCTCCCGGTTGAGCGCCGTGATAGGCGCCACCGGATAGGGTCACATGGCCCGCCGCTCCGCGCGTCGGCCACGTCCGCGACGCTAGACCGACGGCGTAGGCGGGCCGCAGTCCGCTAGCCCCGTTTGGCCGAGCATCCACGCCCAGCAGGCCAGGTAGTACCGCACGTCGCTTGGAGCGCCCACTCGAGCAGGCGCTCGCCCTGATCTGGCGGCTCGCCCTCGCCCAAGAGGCGCTGCCGCGTGGCCTCACGGCGAGCTTGACCCGCCGTGGCCCACCTGACCTCGGCTCTGGACTGAGCGTTGCGGAGCCGGCGTCAAGGGTCCGGCAGGGATCGCGCGGTCTGCACTCTACTCGACGCGATCGCCCGCGAAGTGCGCGATGGCCTCCTCGAGGTCGTCTGCTCGGTACGCGCACGGGCACTTACAGCCACCGGTGGCGTGGTCAGAGTCGTGCCCGTCCTCCTGCCTGTTCCACTCGGCGATCAGGAACCGGAGCCGCTGGATGAGCGGGTCGACTTCTTCTGGCATCGCATCCTCCTCTGATACGGCCCCGTAGGAACGGTTGTCGATCGGCGAGCCATCGAGCGACCTCCTGCGGTGGGGTCGCGCGCCGGTACACGGCGACCGACGAACGGACATCATCGTAGGGGCACGCTGCGCGTATCGTCGTCGCAACCATCAAGGTCGGCGAGGTCGGCACGAGTGGCCCGCACCAGGTCGGCCTGGGACTCCGGAGCGTCTGGGTCGGAGTTCCGAACACGTCCAGCATCGATCGGATCGATCCGGCGACGAACAAGGTCGTCGCGACCATCGAGGTCCCGACGGGCGCCAGCCCTTGCAGCGGTTTCGCGTTCAGCGGGCAGGCGGTCTGGACGCCAAGCTGTTCGGACGCCACGACCCTGACCCGCATCGATCCGGCAACGAACAAGGTCGTCGCGACGATCGACCTTGGCGGGTACGGCGGCGGTCCCATCACGGTCAATGGGGTCCCGTGGCTGGCGGTGGGAGCACCCGGTGGCGGGCCTGCGCGACTCGTGTCGATCGACCCGGCGACGAACACGATCGACCGCGTCGTCTCCCTCGGCGACGGGTTCATGGGCGCAGACCTTGTCGTGGCGGATGGCTCCGTATGGGCGACCGATTGGGCCAACAACCAGATCCTCCGCCTGCCGCTCACGGCATTCACACCCTAGCGGGTCACAGGGCGGATGGCTGAAGCTCGCGCCCAGCCCGACCCGGCTGACTGAGGTCATCGTGTTGGCGCGCCGCCGAGTAGACTGGTTGCATGCTCAACGAGTCTTCGGCGGCCTCTTCGGACAGCGATGCAGCCGCGACGCCGATCGAGCCCGCGAAGGATGAGCCGCCGACCCCGCCGCTGACCCTGCTCGGGCTCGCGCAGGACGACGATCTGATCTGCGTCGACGAGATCTGCGCTCCGGTCGAGCCCATCCGATGAAGGTCGAGATCTGGTCGGACGTCGTCTGCCCCTGGTGCTACATCGGCAAGCGACGGTTCGAACGGGCCCTGTCCGGGTACGACGGGGCCGGCGACGTCGAGGTCCACTGGCGAAGCTTCCAGCTCAATCCGGACCAGCCGCGCGGCATCCGCACCACCCACGACGAGTACCTCGCCGCGAAGATGGGCGCCAGCGTCGAGCAGGTCCACAAGCTCAACGAGCGCGTCGTCGCGCTCGCCGCCGACGAGGGCCTCGACTACCACTTCGAGACGTACAAGGTGATCAATACGTTCGATACCCACCGCGTCGCGCACCTGGCCCGGGCGAACGGCCTCGACGACCAGGCCCAGGAGCGACTGCTGCGGGCGCAGCTGGTCGAGGGCGAGGTCCTCGACGACGCCGACACGCTCGTCCGGCTGGGCGGCGAGATCGGTCTCGATCCGGCCGACGTCCGGCACGTTCTTGCGACCGACGCCTACGCCGACGAGGTCCGCCACGATCTCGCCGAGGCGCGGGCGCTGGGCATCAACGGCGTGCCGTTCTTCGTGTTCGACCGACGATTCGGCGTATCGGGCGCGCAGCCGGCCGAGGTCTTCCTCGAGACGCTGCGCGTGGCTCAGGTCGAGGCCGGCGGCGCGACCGTGGTCTGATTCGAGGCCTCGGTGCGCGGCCGCGCGAGGGCCGCGATCGCCGTGACGACGAGCGCCGGCACGACCAGCAGCAGCACGGCGGTCTCGGGCAGGCTGTAGGCGTAGGTGATCGGGTCGGCGACGTGCGGCCCGCACTCTGTGCATGGCGCGCCGCCCGGCTGGGGCATCAGCGCGATCGCCCACCAGAACGCGGCGACGAGCGCCGCGACGGTCGCGAGCACGCGCGCGATCCAGCCGCCGTTCAGCCACGATCCGACGAGTCCGGCGATTGCCGCGGCGGTGCTGCCGGCGACGACGAGGTCGACCCCGATCGCCGTCCACGGCAGGCGGCCGACCCAGTAGCCGTCGATCAGGCTGAGGCTCGGATCGGTCATGACCTCGCGAGCTGCCTGGACGACCAGGACGACGACGCCGAGGCCCGCGGCGGCCATCCCGCCCACGGCCAGCTTCCACGCGACATCCCGAACCCACCGCATCGATTCAGCGTGCGCCGCGGATCGGGCGGCCGCAACCCAACCGTCTCCGATGCGTTGCAGGCATGGTCGCACTGAGGCAACCCCTTGCTCGCCGACAACGAAAGGCGCCCGTCCGGTCATCGACCGGTGCGCTACGCCGAAGTCGGCGGTCCGAACCAGGTGGTCAGCGCGTCGGCGAGGCCCACGTTCGCCTCGTCTCCCACCCACGCCACATATCCGTCGGGCCGGATCAGCACGGCGGAGGGAGCGGCGACCGTCCCGAGTCGCCGGAAGCTCCCACGGACCGTCGTAGCTGGCCTCGACCAGCCGGACCCGATCCGCCCACGGCGTGATGTCGAACCCGGCGGGCTCACCGACGTAGAGCAGCACCGGCCGGGCATCGTGCAGCAGGGTGAAGACCCGCAGCGGACCGTTGGCGGTCAACAGGTCGAGATCGGGCATGCGGCGTCCCAGCAGCGGATGGCCCTCGCCGAGATCGTAGTGAATGTCCAGGCCGGACATCATCGCGGCGAATCGTCGGCGAGGCTCGTCCATGCTCAGCAGCTCGGACACGCTGTCGCGCAATGCCTCGGTGCGATCGTCGACGCGCGTGAGCGCCACCTGCGCCATCGTGGTACGGAGCACGCGGGCACCGACCGGATGCCGTTCGCCGTGGTAGGTATCGAGCAAGCTGTCTGGCGACATCCCCTTGACCACCTGCGCCAGCTTCCAGCCCAGGTTGACCGCATCCTGCACGCCGATATTGAGGCCCTGTCCACCGACCGGGGAATGCACGTGCGCGGCGTCGCCGGCCAGCAGCACCCGTCCCTTGCGGTAGGCAGCAGCCTGCCGGGTCGTGTCGGTGAACCTGGTGATCCACGTGAGATCGTGGATCCCGTAGTCGGTCCCGTACACGGCGACGAGGCCCTCGCGAAGATCGCCAAGGGTGGGCTCGCTGGTGCCGACCTGCGGCTCGGTCAGCATGACCCCGACCGTCCCCCCAGGCTGGTAGACGACCTTGCCGTCCTTGACCTCGTACTCGACCTTGCCCAGGGCATGCGTGCCCGAGGGCGTGCGGCGAACGCCCAGTTCCGGCTCCTCGGTCATCTCGACCTCGGCGAGCAGGGCGCTCGTCGTCGCGTCCCAGCCGGGGAACTCGATCCCGGCTTCCTTGCGGACCAGGCTGCGTCCTCCGTCGCACCCGACGAGATACTGCGCCCGCACGCGTGGGCCGTCGGACAGGACGACGTCCACGCCGGCGTCGTCCTGCGCGAATCCGGTCACCTCGGTGCCGTAGTGGATCGGGACGTTCAGTTCGGCGACCCAGCCGGCGAGGATGCGCTCGATGTGTTTCTGCCACAGCCCAAGCCCGTAGGGATGCCGGGTGGGAAAGTCGCTGATGTCCAGGCGGATCATGGCGAACCCGGCGACCTGGGCCACCTGCCCCTCCGCGAGGAACCGATCGGCGATGCCGCGCTGATCGAGGACCTCGATGGTTCGTGACTGCAGACCGCCTGCGCGCGAGCCCGGGAGGTCCTGATTGGGGCGCCGCTCGACGATGGCGACGTCGACGCCGGCCAGGGCCAGCTCACCCGCCAGCATCAGCCCCGTCGGACCGCCTCCGGCGATCACCACGGCATGCTCGATCATCGGCACGCCGCGAACGCCGCGCACGGCCTCCCGGCGCCGACCGGCGTCAAGCGCCCGGATCGCGTCGTCGTTTCCCATCGGCCGATCGTGGTCGACGGCCGCGCGGCGGTCAACCGATGACAAGCGCCGCGGAGACCAACACCGGTGCGGCTCTAGCCGAGGAGCGCCCGTCGCGCATCCGCGAGACCCTTGTCGTTGCCGGAGTCTCCGTCGAGACCGGTCAAGTCGCGGCGGCGGATCCGATTTGAGAAGTAGCAGGCCTGGACCGCCCACCGGAAGGCGAGGAACGTTGCCGCGCCGGCGATCTCGTCCGATCCGATCGGGGCCGTTCGGGCGTATGCCGCAAGAACGCGCTCGTCCGTGTACATCCACGCCGATGCCGCGTCGTAGAGGAGCGGTCCATGGTAGGCGGAGCCCCAATCGATCAGGGCTACGCCCTCCTCGCTGGCCAGAAAGGCCTCGGGAGCCGGATCCGCGTGGAGGATCCCGTGGGTCAGGGCCGGCGCCAGTCGCTCGGCCCGATCGATCGCGCCGCGAGCGGCCCCTCGGAGCGCCGGTTCGTCGATGGCCGTCGCATCGAGCCAGGCCCAGGGCCAGCGGTCGAGGCCATCGGGTACCGGCGCTCCCGCGAGGAGCGAATGGGCGCGCCCCAGCGTCTCGCCGAGCAGGTCGATGTCCGCGCCGGAAGAGTCAAGTCCTCGTCCGTCCACGAACGGCAGCAGCGCCACCAGTCGATCGCCGCGAACGGTCATGTGCACCGGTGCGCCGGTCCGCAGTCCGTGCTCCTCCAGCCACGCTGCGACGCGCAGGCCGGGCTCGTCCGAAACGTCGGCGATCTTGAGCACGTAGCGCTCGGCGCCTGACGAGACCAGCCAGGCGGACGAGTTCATCGCGACGAGGGGCGATCGCACCGCTTTCTCGCCGAGCCAGTGCCGGACCTGCTCGTCCGCGATGCGGTCGTCCGTGGTCAGGCTCACGCCAGCGCTCGCGTCGCGAGCCATGTCCTGACCCGACGAGGACGGTCGAGGATGCCAGGGAACATGCGCCAAGGGTGTGCGTCGGCGCGTCCGTTGTCCACGGAGCGGCGGTCTCCAACACCGGTGGCGCAGTCAACCCATCCGGGAGCCGCTCCGAGCACGAAGCTGACCGTCGTCGTGTCGGGCATGCGGGACGGCGGCGTCGTCCACGGCGAGTTCCCGTCGGGCCTCGTCTACATCGTGTCCGGCCTGAAGACCTGGGTCGAGACGGGGGCGGCGATGGGCGCGGCTCCCGAGCCGGAGGCCGCGACGGCCGGCTGATCCGTCTCCTGGCTCGTCCGCTGTTCCAACGGTCGAACGGAGCGCTCGTCAGGACCCTCGTGGTGCCCGACGACCGACGATCGGAACCGCACGACGTTCCGGATGTCGCCGGGGTGCGATGACGACCGACCGGTGGTATGCCCCGCGTTCCGCGAAGCTGGGACGGACAGACGAAGGCCGGGTCCCGCACCAGCGGGCCCGGCCCTCGAGCGTTGAAGACGAGCGCCTACATCAGCCCGACGACGTGACCCTCCGGATCGGCGAAGAGCGCGATCGTCGTCTCGGGCGCTACCTCGGTCAGGGGCATGAGCACCCGCCCACCCTTGGCCGCCACCTTGTCGAGGACGCCCTGCGCGTTCTCGGTGCGGACGTAGAACGTGACGTGGCCGATCGTCCCGTCCTGCGACGCGCCGATCCCGCCGCTGACGCCGCTGTCCTGACGGACCATCCCGTACCCGCCGGGATTGTTCTTGTCGAGGTCCCAGCCGAAGATGTCCTCATAGAAGGACTGGAGTGCGGCTCCGTCCTTGCCGCGGACCTCGACGTGCACGATCTGGGCTCCCATGGCACAACCTCCTCGATTCGTTGTTCGGCGGCCCGTCGGGTCCGCCCCTTCATCTGCACGACGAACGGCCACGGACGGAATTGACAGGCGAATCGCCCGGAGAACCGATCCGTGTTCGCCGACGAAGTCCGGAGTCGCGAGGGATTCCACCCGCGAACCTGATCACCCCATCAGTGTTCAACGGCGTTACACTCCGGGCAGCGGACCCCGGACGGATCGCGCGCACCTACGGACGCCGCAAGCGACACCTTCCGCCGGCCCGATCGTCGACATCAGGCAGCTCGTCGCGAGGGGAGCGAGACGGGCCGGTGAGCGCCCCCATGGTGGGGTGAGGAGGACGGTCGCGCATGATTCCCGGCACCCTTCGATTACGCTCGTCCGCCGGATCTGGACGGCGCCCTCAGGCTCCTTGCCGATCACGAGGGTGAGGCCAAGATCCTGTCGGGCGGCTACAGCCTGCTGCCCCTGCTGAAGCTGCGCCTCGCGCAGCCCGGCCTCCTCGTCGACATCCAGGACGTCGCCGGCCTCGACGCGATCGTCGAGACCGATGATGAGCTCAGGGTCGGCGCGCGGGCCACCCACCGCCAGATCCACGAGGACGCCACGATCGCGCGCTATCCGCTTCTGCACGACGTGTCGGGCGGCATCGGCGACCCGCAGGTCCGCAACTGGGGCACGATCGGCGGCTCCGTCGCCCACGCGGATCCCGCCTCGGACTGGCCCGCGGCGCTCCTCGCGGTGAACGCCAGGATCGTCTGCCGGGGACGGAATGGCGAGCGCGTGATCGAGGCGCGCCACTTCTTCCTCGACACGTTCACGACCGCGATCGAGCCGACGGAGATCCTCACGGAGATCCGGTTCGGCCGCCGACCCCGCGGCCAGGGCGGCGCCTACGTGAAGCTCGAGCGGCGCGTCGGCGACTTCGCGACAGCCGGAGTCGCCTCGGTCGTCGGCATCGGCGATGACGGCGCGATCCGCTGGGCCGGGATCGGCGTGACCGGCGTCTCCGGCTCGCCGTTCGCCGCGACCGACGCGGAAGCCGGCCTCGCGGGCAAGCAACCGTCCGACGAGGCGTTCCGGGCCGCCGGCCTGGCGGCGGCCGCGACGAGCGAACCCACCGCCGACGTCCGGGGCCCCGCCGACTACAAGCGGGCGATGGTCGCCGAGCTCACCCTTCGATCGCTCCGCAAGGCGGTCGAGCGGGCGCTGGCGAACGCGTGAGGGAACGACGATGACGACACAGCACATCACCGTCACGGTCAACGGCGAGGCCCACGAGGCCGACGTCGAGCCACGGCTCCTGCTCGTCCACCTGCTCCGAGACGTCTTCGGGCTGACCGGAACGCACATCGGCTGCGACACGAGCAACTGCGGCGCGTGCACGGTCCACGTGAATGGCCGGAGCGCGAAGTCCTGCACGATGCTCGCGGTCCAGGCCGACGGGGCCGAGATCAAGACGATCGAGGGCATGGTCGACGGGGCCACCCTCCACCCGCTCCAGCAGGCGTTCTGGGACCAGCACGGTCTCCAGTGCGGGTTCTGCACCCCCGGGCATGATCATGCAGGCCGCCTGGCTGCTCGACGAGAACCCGAGCCCATCGGAAGCCGAGATCCGGCAGGGGATCAGCGGCAACCTCTGTCGCTGCACCGGCTACGTGAACATCGTGAAGGCGATCCAGCAGGCCGCCGGCGAGCTCAGCGCGAGTGCCGCGGCGCCGGCCGGGGCTGGCGAAGCGGTCGCGGCGGAGGCGTGAGATGACGACAGAGGCACCCCTTCAGACGACCCCCGAGGTCGGGGGCATGGGCCATTCCGTCAAGCGCAAGGAAGACCCGCGGTTCATCCGCGGCAAGGGCGAGTACATCGACGACTTCAACCTGCCGGGCCAGCTCTGGCTCGACATCGTCCGCAGCCCGTACGCCCACGCGACGATCAAGGGCATCGACGCCAGCGAGGCGTTGAAGGTCCCGGGCGTGGCCGCGGTGATCACCGGCGCCGACCTCGAGAAGGCCGGTCTCCACTGGATGCCGACCCTCGCCGGCGACAAGCAGATGGTCCTGCCGACGACCACGGTCATGTACCAGGCCCAGGAGGTCGCGGCCGTCGTCGCCACCTCCCGCTATGCCGCCGCCGACGGCGTGGCCGCCGTCCTGGTCGACTACGAGCCGCTGCCGGTCATCGTCGACCCGCACAAGGCGCTCGAGCCGGACGCATTCGTCCTCCGCCCGGACCGCGGCCCCGACAAGCAGAACAACCACATCTGGCACTGGGAATCGGGCGACAAGGCGAAGACCGACGCTGCGCTCGCCGCGGCCGACGTCCGGATCGAAGAGGACATCTACATCCCCCGGATCCATGTTGCCTCGATCGAGACCTGCGGCTGCGTCGCCGACTGGGACGCCGTCCGCGGCCAGCTCACCCTGCACATGACCTCGCAGGCACCGCACGTCATCCGGACCGTCCTCGCCCTCGTCGCCGGCCTTCCCGAGCAGAACATCCGGGTCAAGACCCACGACATCGGTGGCGGGTTCGGCGGCAAGGTCCCGGTCTACCCGGGCTACGTCCTCGCAGTCGTTGCCTCGCTCACGACCGGCAAGCCGGTGAAGTGGATCGAGGACCGCTCCGAGAACCTCCAGGCGGACTCGTTCGCCCGCGACTACCACATCCACGCCGAGCTCGGTGCGACCAAGGCCGGCAAGATCACCAGCCTCAAGGTCCGGACGATCGCGGATCACGGCTACTCGGACGCGGCCGCCGACCCGTCGAAGTTCCCGGCCGGCCTGTTCAACGTCATCACCGGCTCGTACGACTTCCCGGACGCGTTCGTCGAGGTCGATGGCGTCTACACGAACAAGCCGCCGGGCGGCGTTGCCTACCGCTGCTCGTTCCGGGTGACGGAGGCCGTTCACGCCATCGAGCGGATGGTCGACATCCTGGCCCATGACCTCGGCAAGGATCCTGCCCAGCTCCGGATGGAGAACTTCATCCAGCCGGAGCAGTTCCCGTACAAGAGCCCGACCGGCTGGTCGTACGACTCGGGCAACTACCCGGTTGCGCTCCAGAAGGCGATG
The DNA here is from genome assembly GCA_963817095.1 of uncultured Chloroflexia bacterium. Taxonomy (GTDB): domain Bacteria; phylum Chloroflexota; class Limnocylindria; order Limnocylindrales; family CSP1-4; genus CF-46. Next base: position 251,202 of record CAWFND010000008.1, on the reverse strand, counting down.
GACCTGATCGACTACGCCGGCCTGCGCCGGGAGCAGGCCGAGAAGCAGGCTCGCGGCGAGCTGATGGGCATCGGCATCTGCTCATTCACCGAGATCGTCGGGGCGGGCCCGTCGCACGACTTCGACATCATCGGCCTGAAGATGAACGACGGGTGCGAGATCCGCGTCCACCCGACGGGCAAGGTCCTCGCGAGGATCGCAGCGCAGACGCAGGGCCAGGGCCACGAGACGACCTATGCCCAGATCATCGCCGAGGAGCTCGGCTTCCCCGTTCAGGACATCAAGATCGAATACGGCGACACCGACACAGCGCCGTACGGCGTTGGGACGTACGGCTCGCGGTCGACGCCGACGTCCGGGGCAGCGACTGCGATGGCGTCGCGGAAGATCAAGGACAAGGCCCGCAAGCTGGCGGCCCACCTCCTCGAGGCGTCCGAGGACGATCTCGAGTGGACCAACGGCAAGTTCTTCGTCAAGGGCTCGCCCGAGCGGGCGAAGACGATCCAGGAGATCGCCTTCGCGGCCTACACGAACTACCCGCAGGGGATGGAGATGGGCCTCGAGGCGGTCGACTACTACGACCCGCCGAACCTGACCTTCCCGTTCGGCTCGTACATCTGCGTCGTCGACATCGACAAGGGCACTGGTGAGGTCCACGTCCGCCGCTTTGTCGCCGTCGACGACTGCGGCAACATCATCAACCCGATGATCGTCGACGGCCAGATCCACGGCGGGCTCACGATGGGGCTCGCGCCGGCTCTGTACGAGGAGATCACCTACGACGAGAACGGCAACAACCTCGCCGGCACGTTCATGGACTATCTGCTCCCGACTGCCGTCGAGACGCCCGCCTGGGAGACCGCAAAGACGGTCACGCCGTCACCCCACCACCCGATCGGGGCCAAGGGCGTCGGGGAGTCGGCCACCGTCGGCGCCCCGCCGGCGATCGCGAACGCCGTCGTCGATGCCCTCTGGCATCTCGGCGTCCGCAACATCGACATCCCGATCACCCCGCAGAAGGTCTGGGCGATCCTCCACGAGAAGGGCGTCTCGTAGGGCTCCGCCCGGCGATCGTCCCGCACCCGCGTCCATGACCCGCAGCGTCTTCGTCCGGGCGGCCGAGCTGGAAGCAGCCGGCCGCCCGTTCGTCGTCGCGACCGTCGTCGCCGTGGCCCGGCCGACGTCGGCGCGACCCGGCGCGAGCGGGATCGTCCACCCCGACGGCACGATCGAGGGCTGGGTCGGCGGCAGCTGCGCCCAGCCCGTGGTCGTCCGCGAGGCGCTCCATGCGATGGCCGACGGCCAGCCGCGTCTCCTTCGCCTGTCGAAGGACGGGCCGGCCGAAGGACGACGGGCCGACGGTGTCGTCGAGCTCGTCATGACCTGCCACTCCGGTGGCACCCTGGAGATCTACGTGGAACCGCATCTCCCCGCGCCGCTCCTGTGGGTCGCCGGGACGACCCCGATCGCCGGTGCCCTCGCGACGCTCGGCGCCGCGGCTGGCTGGCGCGTTACGGTCTTCGATCCGTTCGCCGTCGCCGAGGACTTCCCGGCGGCGGAGAGAGTGAGCCCGGAAGTGGCACTCGGCCGCGTCGACCCCGACGTGAGCCCCTACATCGTCGTCGCGACCCAGGGCCAATGGGACGAGGAGGCCCTCGCGGCCGGGCTCCGTCGGAATGCGTCGTACGTCGGGCTCGTGGCCTCGCCGACGCGGGCCAACGTCGTCCGCCAGTGGCTCCGCGATGAGACCGGCCTCGCCGAGGAGCGGCTCGCCGCGCTCCGCGCGCCGGCCGGCATGGACCTCGGCGCGGAGACGCCCGAGGAGATCGCGCTGTCGATCCTCGCGGAGCTCGTCCAGGTCCGGCGCGGCCGCGCGCCGTTCGTCGCGGCACCCGGCCCGGCGACGCTGAGCGGTGACGCGGCGTTGGCCGTCCAGCCGATCCTGCCCGTCGTCGACGACATCGTCCTCGTCGATCCGGTCTGCGGGATGACCGTCGACCGGGCCACGGCGCGCCACCTCGCCGAGCATGACGGGACGGTCTACGCGTTCTGCTCGATCGGCTGTCGGACGCGGTTCATCAAGGAGCCGTCGGAGTATCTTTCGGCACCCGGCACGCACTCCATGGAGGCCTCATGAAGTTCGAGGGAACCGTCGACATCGCCGCACCGCGCGACAAGGTCTGGGCCTTCGTCATCGATCCGAACCAGGTCGGCCAGTGCGGCCCCGGCGTCGAGTCGATCGAGGTCATCGACGACTCCCACTTCAAGGCGACGGCCAAGGTCGGGATCGGCTTCATCAGCGCGCGCTTCGTCGTCAACATGGAGATGGCGGAGCAGCAGCCGCCGGACCGCGCGGTGATCAAGGCCCACGGCCAGGCACCCGGGAGCGCCGTCGACGCGACCGCCCAGATGACGCTCAGCGACGGCGAGTCCGGCGGGACCCGGATGGACTGGAACGCCGACGTGATGATCTCCGGCAGCCTCGCCTCGCTCGGGGCGCGGCTGATCGAGGGGACGGCCAACAAGATGATCGGCCAGACCTTCGAGTGCATGAAGGAGAAGCTCGAGGGCTGAGTCGCCGGTCGGAGGCCCCAGCCCGTGGAGCGCATCAGCCGCGTCGTCGGCCCGGTCGCGACCAATGTCCACGTCCTCGCCGATCGGCGGACCCGCGAGGCGATCGCGATCGACACCGCGATCCCGTCGCTGGCCTGGATCGCCGACGAGCTGGCGGCCCGCGACTGGACGTTGAAGCTGATCGTCTCGACCCACGGCCACTGGGATCACATCGGCGACAACGCGGCGGTCTCCGAGGCGACGGGCGCCGAGATCGCGGTTCACGCGCTCGATCGGGACGCGCTCCTCCACCCGACGCCGCTCTGGGCCCCGTTCGAGATCCCTCCGTCCGTGCCGGCCGTCGATCTCGCCGAGGGCGGCGAGATCCGGTTCGGGGAGATCCACCTGCGCGTGCTGCACACGCCGGGCCACACGCCGGGCTCGGTGTGCCTGCTGTCGAACGACGACGGGCTGCTCCTCAGCGGCGACACCCTCTTCGCCGGTGGGTGGGGCCGGACCGACCTGCCGGGCGGCTCCGAGGAGGCGATCGTCGAGTCGCTCGTCCGCCTGTCGGAGCTGGAGGCGCCGCTCGCGGTCCTGCCCGGCCACGGCCCGTCGACGACGATCGGCCGGGAGCGGCCCTGGCTGGAGCTGGTGCGAGCATCCGGTCGGCTCCCGGCCTGATCGGACGCTTCAGTCGCGGCCATGGGCCACCGACATGCTCGAAGGCGGAACGTCGGCCCTCCTTTCCGGGATGGCGTCGGCACATGCTCAAACGGTGTCGAAGGCGTTCGGGTGGTCGGGCACCGTCCGGTGACGTTCCACGATGGACGACGCACATCAGCGGCAGGCGCGGCCCGGGCGATCAGCCGTTCACGAACCCCGTCGTGTCGACCACCTCGAGCATCGAGCCGGTGATGCCCTGGAGACCGTGCAGGTCATCGTCGTTCCAGCGCGGGTCCGGCGCGCCGGAGACGTAGTACGCCGAGCCGTTGTCGGCGAGGATCATCCCGTACGTCTTCAGCGCCGTGAGGATCACCCGGCTCTCCGGTCCGAACGTGCTGATGTTGACGCTCGCCTTCAGGCGGACGCGCAGGCCCATCGGCGGCAGCGCCGCTCCGGATCCGTCGCCCGCGTCGTGGCGGGCTGGGTAGATGTGGGCCGATTTCGTCGTCGGCACGGTGAAGCGGAGCGCGTGGGCGATGAGCCCGGCCGCGACCTCGTCGTACCGGGCGAGGCCGGGGTAGATCGGCAGCCCGGCCGCGTCGGCGGAGGTCCAGCCGTCGGGCCGCAGGGCATTCGAGGTCAGGTCCCACGTCGCGCCCGAACCGGCGGTCCAGTGCCCGCCCGAGGACGCCGCGGCGTACAGCTCCCACAGCCGGCACGCCTTCATGTCGACCATCAGGAGGTGGCGATCGCCGCCGGCGCCGGCACCCTCGATCTTCGGCGAGGCGGGGATCGGATAGGGGACGAGGTCCGACTCGTCCGGCCACTGGAATGTCACCGAGGAGGTCGCGGTCAGCGCGCTGACCGGGTTCACCGGGATGCCATATCCCGCGAACGTCCCGAAGTCGGGGTGGAGATGGTTCCCGACCCCCATCGTCGCGATGAGCGTCGCCGAGTCGCTCCGGACGGGAAGCGTGTCGACGCGCTTGTTCCAGACGTTCGTCGCCGGGAACGGCAGGGCGCAGGGCGTCCGGGCCTTGAAGCGGGAGCCGTTGGGTGTCGCCGATGCCGAGCTGCCGCCGACCGATGCGGCGACGAGCGCAACGGCGAACGCGAGGCCGAGGGACCGACGGGATGCCATGGAGGCATCGTGGAACGGTATCGCCGGATCAGCGTTGATCCGATGGTCCCGAACGGTGCCACCCGACACCGCCCGATGGGATCACCCGGCTCGGTCGTCGGTGTCCTCATCGCTCGTCGGCCGATCGTCACCGGCCGTCAGCGGCTTCCGGAAGATCGTCGTGCTCGACGCGACCTGAAAGCCCGATGTCTCGTACAGCCGGAGCGCCCGATTCGGGTTGGCCGAGTCCACGGCGAGCGCCGCGCTCGTCACCCCGCGATCGCGAAGCCGGACCAGCGTCCGCGTGATCAGGGCCCGGGCCAGCCCTCGCTGGCGCCACGGGCGCCGCGTGAAGATCGAGTCGAGCCAGCCGACCGGGATGTCGTCCTGGTCGGCGTGGATCCCACCGAGGACCGCGCCGGCGATCTCCTCACCGTCGAACGCGACGAGCCAGAGCGATGTGTCCGTGTCCGGATCGCCGACGATCTGGCGATAGACGCTGTCCACGTCCTCGACCGAGCCGAAATGGTCGAGGAAGGCCTCGCTGTCGGCGGCGATGACGGCGCGGATCTGGTCGGGCTCGTTCGCGACCGGCCGGACCTCGAGGCCCTCGGGCATGGGCGCGTCCGCGATCGCGGAGAAGTCCGGCCGGCGCATCGAATGGAATCGGCGGAACGGCTCGTACCCTGCGCCACGCAGCAATCGCTCGCCACCGGCGTCACCGTCACGGTTGAAGGTGGTCAGCCAGCGGGGTCGGTCGACGGCGACGGACGCGGCCCGCTCGGCCTCGACCATCTCGAGCCGGCGCGTCTCGGACCAGGCGAGCAGCCGACGGCCGACCCCGCGTCGCCGCACGTCCGGATCGACGAAGCAGGCCGACTCGTACCAGCGCTCGCCGTTGGTCGAGTCCGACCACTCGACGCGGGCATAGCCGACGATCGCGTCGCCGCGCCGGGCGACGACGAGGTCGGTCGCCGGCACGAAGTGCTCGAGGTTCCGGTAGTAGGCCGACATCGCCGGCAGCGTGTTCCGCTCGATCTCGCCGTCGGCGTGCCGGGCCCGATCGGCCGCGGCATACATGCCGGGCAGCTCGGCGTCGAGATCGGACGACGGCTCGATCCGGATCTCTTCGGCACGGGCGAGCCGGGCGGCCCGAGGCGCGGCATCGGTGCCCTTGACCCGCGTCGTCATCGGCGGTGCTCCGTTCCGTACTTCGCGTCCATGTGGCGGCTGACCGACCTGCCGATCTGCTTCCACTTCCGCCGCTCCTCGGCCCGAGCGAGGGCATCCACTCGCCGCTCATGGTGAGCCGCCTCGCGCTGGAGCTTCCGCCAGCTCTCGTATCGATCGGCGGCGAGACGCCCGTCGGTGAGCGCCATCGCGACCGCGCAGCCCGGCTCGCCGGCGTGGGAACAGTCGCTGAACCGGCAGCTCGCCGCCAGCTCGTCGAGGTCGCCGAAGGAACGCTCGAGGCCCCCGTCGTCCCAGAGCGAGATCTCGCGCATCCCCGGCGTGTCGAGCACGAGGCCACCGCCCGGCAGGAGGTGGAGCTGGCGGCGCGTGGTCGTGTGGCGGCCGCGGGCGTCGTCCTCGCGGACATCGCTCGTCGCCGCGATCTCCGCCCCGGCCAGCCGGTTCAGCAGCGTCGACTTGCCCACGCCGGACGAGCCCACGAACGCGACCGTCCGTCCGGACCCGATCCGGGCGCGAACGTCCTCGACGCCGCGACCGTCGATCGCGCTCACGACGATGACCGTGGCTCCGGCCGCGATCCGCTCGACGTCCGCGAGGGCCGCCGCGATCTCGTCCTCGTCGTCGAGATCGGCCTTGGAGAGGATCACGATCGGCTCGGCGCCGCTGTCCCAGGCTGCGGCGAGATAGCGCTCGAGCCGGCGGAGGTTGAGGTCGGCGTTCAACGACGCGACCACGAAGACGATGTCGAGGTTCGCCCCGACGACCTGGGCCTCGGTGCGCCGCCCGGCCGCCTGGCGAACCAGCGCGGACCGACGCGGGAGCAGGGCATGGATGACCGTCTCGCCGGCCATCCCGCCCTCGACCGCGACCCAGTCGCCGACCGCGGGGAACGCGGCCGGATCGTCGTCGGCGTCGAAGCGGAACCGGCCGCTGACCGCGGCCCGCTGCTCCCCGGCGGCGCCGGCGAGCTGGTACGAGCCGCGGTCCTCGGCCACGACCCGTGCCGGCTCCCGGCCCAGTGCCGCGTGAGCCGCATGGGCCTCGGCCAGCGTCCCGGTCCAGCCGAGCGCCTCGAGGGTCGGCGAGGCTGGAGATGCCCAACTCATCCGACGCGCTTCAGCTTCCCGGTCCGCTTGGCGTAGCGCTCGGCGCGGCTGAACGCCCACAGCCCGAACGGGATGAGGAATGCCCCCATCACGATCAGCGGCCAGACGTCATGCATGAGCTCCGAGACCGGCGTCCCGTCGACGACGCCCTTGCGGACGCCGTCCAGGACGTAGGTCGCCGGCGAGAACTTCGAGAGCACCTGCATCCAGCCCGGCAGGATCGTGACCGAGTAGTACACGCCGCTGACGAGCAGCAGGCACGACTGCAGGACGAACGTCATCTGCGCCCCGCGCTCCACGTAGAGGAGCGGGAGGATGGCCGCGATCATGCCGATCCCGACGATGCTGAACGACCCGAGGATGACGAACGTCAAGACGGTCACCGGGTTGGCGCTCGCCACGCCGAGGTCGGGGAAGAACAGGATGAGGACGACAAGGATCGCCGCCGTGTGGATCAGCCCGTACACCATGGCGTACAGGACCGAGCCGAGCAGCTGCGACCAACGCCGGATCGGCGCCATCATCGTGTACTCGAGGGTGCCCTCCCAGCGCTCCACCGTGATCGTCTCCGCGATCCAGCTGAACACGACCGACAGGTAGTTCCAGAAGATCGCGCCGATCATCAGCATCAGCGTCAGGTGGGCGTCGCCCTGATCCGCCCCGATGAGCGAGATGCTCAGCGCACCCGCCACGGAGTAGACCAGGAAGGCGATCTCCCAGCCCCAGTAGCGCCGGGTGAGGAAGAAGTTGCGCTCCATGAAGGCGTACGAGGCCTTCATCTCGTGGGCGATTGTGGTCATTGGATTTCTCCGGGTGGCGACGCCGGCTCGGCCGCTCATCGCGACCGAGCCAGCGAGTAGGTCGGCTCGCCCGCCAGGCGGGTGCCGAACCGGACCAACCACGTGCCGATGGCACGACGGATCGACGGCGCCGGGGTCTCGAGCTGGCGGACGATCGCCGCTCGCTCGAAGGCCTGCCGGCGCAGCTGGTTGATCAGCCAGACCTGATCGTTCGGGTTGCTGTGCTGCATCTCGTCGTCACCTCCCTTCAGTTGGTGTCGTCATCGGTCGACTCGTCCTCGACGTCGTCGTCGAGCGAGCGGCCGGTGTGGGTCATGAAGACGTCGTGGAGGGTCGCGGCTCGACCCGTTCGGTCTGCTTCGGTCGCGATCAGCCCCGCCGGCGTGTCCTCGACGATGACCCGGCCGCCGGCCAGGACCGTGATCGAGTCGCACAGCCGCTCGGCCTCGTCCAGGTCGTGGGTCGTGAGCACGATCGACGCGTCATGCGTCTCCTGGAGCTCCTCGATGAACGCCTGGACGTCGAGCTTCGAACGCGGATCGAGACCGGTCGTCGGCTCGTCGAGGAGGAGGAGCGAGGGGCTCGTCAACAGGGCTCGCGCGATCGCGACCTTCTGCTGCATGCCCCGGCTCATCTGCTCGATGGGCCGACCGACCCGCTTCTCGCCGATCCCGAGCCGGCCGAGGATCTCGATCGCGTCCCGCTTCGCCTCCGCTGCCCCCAGGCCGTAGAGCCGGGCGGCGAAAAGGAGGTTCTCCATCGGGCTGAGCTTCTTGAAGAAGGCTGCGTCGACGCTGACCCGGTTGATCAGCCGCTTGACCTCCATCTCGTCGCGCTCGATGTCGAAGCCGAAGACCGAGACCTTGCCCTCGTCGAGGGTCAGCAGGCCTGAGACGAGGCGGATGAGGGTGGACTTGCCCGAGCCGTTGGCGCCGAGGATCCCGACGATGCCGCCCCGCTCGAGGCGGAGGGACACGTCTTCGATCGCGACGACGGGCTTGCGCTTGCGACCGACGACGAACCGCTTGGTGACGCCCTCCACGAGGAGCGCCGGGACGGCCGCGTCGACCGCGCGCGCAGCGCCCGTGGCGCCGCCGGAGCGGGCGATCTTCTGTTGTCCGAGGACGGTGGCAGTCACTGGGGTGGGCTCCTGGTGGTTTCGCGGTTGCGGAGGTGGGCTGTCCTGGCTGCTGTTCCGGTGACCGGGAATCGATCGAGCCGCGGACCCGCGTCGATGCTCCGGCGCATCGGGATGGGCTCGCGGCTCGAGGGACGGCTCTCCTGAGGAGAGGCATCAAAAAAGCCGGGGCCCGTCTGGCCCACGGCTCGTGGTTCGTCTGGAAGGCGGACTCGCCGCCTCAGGCTAGCTCGAGATGGGCACAGATCTCCCGCGCACGATGGCGCCGGTAGGCGCGATCGAGGGCCGGAAGAGCAGGTGGTTCATCTTCATTCGGAGTACGCCTCCGCGAGCTGGATGAGGGCGGGCGATCTGCACGCCGGCGGGCAGTCTACGCGCGTCGCGGACGGCCCGTCAACCGGGCGGAATGACGGGAGTGCCGGCGCGACAGATGACGTAGATGCCCGACCTGCTCACGGATCGATCGTCCGTCGAACGATGACCCGGCGGACGGTCGATTGTGGCGAATCGATGCGTTGGACAACCTCGAAACCGGCGGTCTCGAACGTCGAGAGGATCCCGGTATAGCCGAGTGCGGCCGGGACTCGCCCGTCTCCGGGATCGACCGGATAGGCCTCGAGGGCGGGCGCGCCGTGGTCGGCGGCGTAGGCCGTCGCCGCCGCGAGGAGCGGCGTCGTCAGGCCCTCCCGCCGGGCCGTCTTCGAGACGACGAAGCAGACGACCGACCAGACCGGCGTGTCATCGATCTTCGGCCGGACGCGGGAATTCGTGAGTCGCTCGTAGTCCTCGCGCGGCGCGACGCTGACCCAGCCCACCGCCCGGCCGCCCCGATACGCGAGCAGCCCGGGCGCCGGGTCGCGCCCCTCGTCGACGAGGGCGTGGAGGCCATCGCGGGTCGCGGCGGCGTTCGCGAACGACCAGTCCTTCGATCGCAGCCGCCAGTACATGCACCAGCAGGTCTTCGGGTCGCCCCCTTCGCCGAAGAGCGCGGCGACGTCGTCCCAGCGGTCCGGCGTCAGCGGGACGATCTCGAGCGCCTCGTCCATGCCGGCATCGTAGTCCGACGATCCGCCAGGGCCTGTCATCATCGGGCCGATGGACGATGAGCGCCTCACCTGGCTCCGCGCCGCGATCGCGCCGCCGCGCCGGTCGATCGTCGAGCTGATCGTCGGCGGGGTCCTCGACGCGGAGCTCGCCGGTCTCGCCTGGCTGCTCGTCGAGGCGCGGCTACCGCTGGTCGTCGGGGGTCTGGCCCAGGGTGCCGGCAAGACGACGTTGTTCGACGCGCTGCTCGACTTCCTGCCGCCGACGACGAGACGAGTGGACCTCGCCGGCGTCGAGGAGGACTTCGCGTGGCTGCCGGAGGCGACGGCGCTGGGGTGGCGGTCGGAGGGCACATCCGCCGAAGTGGCGCCCGCCCAGCCGGTCACGCCCGCCTCCGCGTACCTCGTCGCGGCCGAGCTCTCGGCCCACCTCCCGCTCTACACCTGGGGCCCCGCCGCGAGAACGCTGATCCGGGCGGCCTCGATCGGCTACGGGATCGGGGCGACGATCCATGCGGACCGGCTTGAGGACATCCACGACGTCCTCAAGTCCCCGTCCGTGGGCCTGACCGACGACGAGCTGTCCTACCTCGGGCTGATCCTCGTCGTCCGCCCCGAGCGCGGACCGGACGGCCACGTCCGGCGACGGGTCGTCGCGGCTCACTACGCCCGCCCGGTCGGGCGCGACGAGCACGGCCACGTCCAGCGTCTGCCGCCCGCCGTCATCGCGGTTCGGGACGAGGGGGCGGATGTCCTGGAGCACTTCTCATGGGGCATCATGCCGGAGCTCGCGATCCGGCTCGAGCGGAGGTCCGGCGATCTCGAGCAGGACCAGGCCGACCGAGCCGGGCTGCTGCGTCGGCTGGCGGTGGACGGCGTCGTCGACGTCGAGTCGGTCCGGGGGGCCATCGACGGGTTCGGCGCGACCCGGTCCGGCCGGGACCGGTCGCCACTGTACTGATGCTGACCGGCATCGACCACCTGGTCCTTGCGACGACCGACCCGGATGCGGCCGTCGACCGGCTGAAACGGGAGGCTGGGCTGGCGGCCGGCGGCGGCGGCCGCCACGAGCGGCTCGGGACGTTCAACCGCCTGGTCTGGCTGGGCGACACCTATCTCGAGCTGATCGGCGTGTTCGATCCGGCGCTGGCGGCGACGACCTGGATCGGGCGGCCGACGTTGGCGGCCCTGGCCGCCGGCGGAGGGCTTGCGACGTGGGCCTGCGCGACGGACGACCTCGCCGGGGACACCGAGCGAATGCCGACCGGTGACGCCGCCTGGTCCCGGCTGATCGACGGGGAACGCCGTCGCCCGGACGCGCGTGTGGTTCGATGGCGACTCGCGCATCCGGCCGTCCTCGGTCCGGCCTCGCCGTTCCTCATCGAACACGACGGAGCCGGTGCGGAATGGACGCCGGAGGAACGGGCAGAACGCGGCCGATTCGTCCACCCGATCGGTGGCCGCGTCCGCCTTGTGACGCTGGAGGTCGCTGCCGGCCTCGAGCCGGCCACGCGGTCGTTCGCGAGGGCTCTCGACATCGCCGTGGCCGCCGACGGCAACGGCAGTCCGACGCTCGCCATCGGTGAGCAAACGGTCCGGTTCCGTGTGCCGGGCGCCGGCACTGGCTCATCCCCCGCCGCGACTGTCGTGCTCGAGGTCGATCGGGTCGTCCCGGATCGCGCCGTCGACCTGCCGGGGGCGACCGTCGTCGTCCGTTCAGGGGTGCGAGGATGACGCGAGCGATGGGACTCCCGACCGGGCCGGCCGTGACGTTCCTGTTCACCGACATCGAGGGATCCACGCGCCTCGAGCGCGCCGTCGGGTCGGAGGCATGGGCGGGGATCGTCGCGCGCCACGACGCCCTGCTGCGGACCGCGATCGAGACCAACGGCGGCGCTGTCGTCAAGACCGAGGGCGACGCGTTCTTCGCGGCATTCGAGCGACCCATCGACGCCGTGACGGCCGCGACCGCCGCGCAGCACGCCCTCGCCGCCGAGACGTGGCCCGGCGACGTGACGCTCCGTGTCCGGATGGGCGTGCACATCGGCGAGGGCCGGCTCCGGCACGGTCGGCAGGACGGCGATCCCGAGGACTACGTCGGGATCGACGTGAACTACGCGGCCAGGATCTCGGCCGCCGGAAACGGTGGCCAGGTCGTCGTGTCCGACGCGCTGGCGAATGTGGTTCGCGATGAACTCGCGGGCGAGTCGACGCTCCAGGATGTCGAGCTCGCAGACGAGGGGCTGCGCGCCGTCAAGGACTTCGACGACCCCGCCCGGCTCCACCGGCTCGTGATCCCCGGGGCCGCCGACGACACGCGGCGCCTCCGGACGATCGATGCGCCGTCGAACCTGCCGGGCGACGTGACGGCCCTGGTGGGACGCAAGGCGGAGATCGACCTCATCCGCGAGGCACTCGGGGCCAGCCGGATCGTGACCCTGACCGGGCCCGGCGGGAGCGGCAAGACCCGGCTCGCGCTGGGCGTCGCCCGCACCACGGTCGACCGGTTCCCGCACGGCTCGTGGTTCGTCGACCTCGCCGCGCTGCGTGAGCCCGCCCGGCTCGAGGCGGCGATCGCGGTGACGATCGGAGTCCGTGAGACGACGGACCAGACCGTTGCAGAGGCGCTCCGCTCCAGCCTGCGGGACCAGACCGCGCTGTTCGTCCTCGACAATCTCGAGCAGCTGCTTCCGGATGCCGCGGACATCGTCGCGGGGCTCGTCCGGGCCGCGCCCGGGATCCGGATCCTCGTGACCAGTCGCGAGCTGCTCCGGATCGCGGGCGAGCGCGGGTTCCCGGTTCCACCGCTGGACGGTTCGGCGGGCGCCGAGCTGTTCGAGGATCGGGCCCGCGGCCATCGACCCGACCTCGTCCTGACCGACGAGGGTCGCGCCGCGATCCGCGCGATCTGTGACCGACTCGGCGGCCTGCCCCTCGCGATCGAGCTCGCGGCAGCCCGTGTCCGAACCTTGAGTCCGGCCCAGATCCTCGAGCGACTCGGTCACAGCCTGGACCTGGCGGGTGGCAGCCGCGACCTGCCGGAGCGCCAGCGCACGCTGCGGGGCGCGATCACCTGGAGCCACGATCTGCTGTCCGACGCGGAGCGCCGCCTGTTCCGGCGGTTGGCCGTGTTCGCCGGCGGCTGGACGATCGACGGTGCCGAAGCCGTCACGAACGCGGACGGCGACCTCGGGGTCGACCTCGTGGACGGGCTGGAATCCCTCGCCGACAAGAGCCTGGTGCGGGTCGAGCCCGACGACGACGCCGGGGTCGGGGGCGACGAGACCCGCTTCGGGCTCCATCCGCTCCTTCGCGAGTACGCCGCCGAGCGTCTCGAGGAGAGCGGTGAGCTCGTGGCGACGCAGCTCCGGCACGCGGATCTCATGACCGTGGTTGCGGAGCGGCTCGGCTCGGGCATTCTCGGTGCCGAGGGCGAGGCCCGGATCCACCAGCTGGACCACGAGTCGTACAACCTGCGCGCGGCGATCGACTGGGCGTTGGCGAACGACCGGCCCGATGTCGGCCTTCGACTGATGGCAACGACCTGGCGCTGGTTCCAGCAGCGCGGCCGGCTGCGCGAGGGTCTCTCGATCCTCGCCGAGCTTCTCGCACGGCCGGCCGGCGATGTTCGCGACCGGATCGGCGGGCTCGCCGCCCAGGGTGGCCTGGCCTACTGGATGGACGACCTGGGGCTGTCCCGGACCGCCTACGACGAACGCCTGGAGCTCGCCTCGGGCACGGGCGATCCGCTGCTGATCGCGGACGCCCACTACGACCGCGGCTTCCTGTCGATGGTGGAACGCGACGGAGAGAGCCTTCGCCGCCACGAGCAGGAGGCCCTGGACCTGTACCTCGCGGCGGATCGCGAGGACGATGCGGTCCGGGCGCGCCAGGCCCTCGTGCTCGGAGTCTTCCTGGCCGGCGACGTTGCCCGGGCCAGGGCGCTCCAGGAGGAGAACCTCGCTGCCTACCGACGACAGGCCTCGCGGAACGAGATCGCCGACGCGTCAACGCTCCTCGCAGGCATCCTCTTCCGGCTCGGCGAGCCGGCTCTGGCCTGGGCCCGCATGATCGACGGCCTGCGGATCTTCGCCGCGAGCGAGTTCTGGTCGGGGATCGCCCGCGACCTGGTGATGGCCGCGATGCTCCAGGTCGTCCATGGCGACGCCGAGCTGGGCACGCGGGTCGCGGGCGCCGTTCATGAGCTCGCGCGCGAGCGGGGCCTGATGCTGGCTCCGATCAAGATCCTCCACCTGCCGGACCCGGCCGAGCTGGCCGTCGAGCGGCTCGGCGAGCATCGGGCAGAGGTGCTGCTCCGGGCCGGCGCCGCGGTCCCCATCGACGAGGTGATCGAGGAGGTCCTGGCCGCACCGGTGCCCACCGGCGCCCTCGTTTGACGCCTCGCGGAGCCGGTCGTACGCTCGCCGCCCGTGCCACCGACGACCGTCGATCCCGCCCGCCGACCGCAGACCCTCGGGGAGCTGCGCGCCGCGGGCTGGTCCGGACGCTCGGTCAAGGAGGAGCTTCGGGCGAACCTGCTCGCCCGTCTGGCAGCCGGGAAGCCGATCGTCTCGGGCATCGTCGGGTACGACGAGTCGGTCCTGCCGGCGATCGAGAACGCGATCATCGCGGGACAGGATCTCGTGTTCCTCGGCGAGCGCGGTCAGGCGAAGACCCGGCTGGCGCGGCTGCTGGTCGGGCTGCTGGACGAGGCGATTCCCGTCGTTCGCGGCGGTGAGCTGAACGACGATCCGCTCGCGCCGATCTCGCCGAGCGCCGTGGCGATCGTCGCCGAGCACGGTGACGACACGCCGATCGACTGGCTGCCACGCGACCGCCGCTACGCCGAGAAGCTCGCGACGCCGGACATCACGATCGCCGACCTGATCGGCGAGGTCGACCCGATCCGCGTCGCCGAGGGCCGCTACCTGAGCGACGAGCAGACGCTCCACTACGGCCTGATCCCGCGTTCGAACCGCGGGATCTTCGCGATCAACGAGCTGCCGGACCTCGCCGAGCGGATCCAGGTGGGACTCCTGAACATCCTCGAGGAGCGCGACGTCCAGATCCGCGGCTTCCAGGTCCGGCTTCCGCTCGACCTGTTCGTCGTCGCGAGCGCGAACCCGGAGGACTACACGAGCCGCGGCCGGATCATCACCCCGCTGAAGGACCGGCTCGGGTCGCAGATCCGGACGCACTACCCGCGGACCCTGGACCACGAGCTCGCGATCGTCCGCCAGGAGAAGCATCGGTTCGTCGGCGGCGACGACGAGCCGGCGATCGCCGTGCCGGGCTTCATGGAGGAGCTGCTGGCCGAGCTGACCCACCTCGCCCGTCGCTCGCCCGAGATCAGCCAGCGCTCCGGCGTCAGCGTCCGGGTGACCGTCGCGAACACCGAAGTGCTGGAGGCGGCCGCGCTGCGGCGGGCCGTTCGACTCGGCGAGACCGTGGCCGCGCCGCGCGTCTCCGATCTCGGATCGGTCATCGCCTCGACCGTCGGCAAGATCGAGCTGGAGTCCGTCGGCGACGACGCGCCCGAGGAGCGGATCGTCGAGCGGCTGATCACCAAGGCGCTGTTCGCGACGTTCGGCCGGCGGGTCGACGTCGACGACCTCGACGACGTCGTCCTCTCGTTCGAGGACGGGCTCGTCGTCGAGACCGGCGATCGCGTGCCGTCCCGCGAGTACGTCCACTGGATGGGCGAGGTCCCGGGGCTCCATGACGCGGTCCGTCGGCTCGGCACGTTCGACGTCACGGACGGGGCGGAGGAGCCGGCGGTCGTGGCGTCCGCAGTCGAGTTCCTCCTCGAGGGCCTCCACCTCGCCCGGCGGATCAACAAGGACCGCTCGGGCTCCGGAGCCGTCGTCTACCGGCGATGAGCGGCGGCGACGGCTCGTGACCGCGTCGTACTCACCGGATCCGCGCGACCTCGAGGCGCCGGGCGCCGCCGCCGCCGCCCGCGATCCACTGCTCGCCCGGGCGGCCCGGTACGCGCGCTGGGACGGCACCCAGACGATCCCGGCGCTCGACGCCGACGAGATCCTGGACGCGATGGCCGACGACGTCATGGCCGAGGGCGACCTGTCGGAGGCGCTCCGTCGGCTGATGGAGCGGGGCTGGCGGACCAGCGATCCCACTCGTCGCGACCTCGCCGGGCTGAACGAGCTGCGAGAGCGACTCCGCCGTCGCCGCGAGGAGCTCCAGGAGCGCTACCAGCTTCGCGACGTCCTCGCCGACGTCCGCCAGGAGCTCGACGACATCGTCGCCCAGGAGCGGGCCGGGATCGAGCGACGCCTGGACGAGGCAGCCACGCCGCCCGACGGCTCGCCGGCGGACCCGGCCCTCCGGGCGATGCTCCGCGACGCCGCCGCCCGCCGGATCGACCAGCTCGACGCGTTGCCTCGCGACGTTGGCGGACGGATCCGCCGGCTCGAGGAGTACGACTTCATGGAGCCGGAGGCACGGGACCGGTTCAATGCCCTGACCGAGCGGCTCCGGAAGCAGACGCTTGATCGATTCGTCGACGGGCTGTCCGAGGCGATCCAGGGCACGACGCCCGAGGAGCTCGCCGCGAACCGCGACATGGTCCGCGACCTCAACAGCCTGCTCGAGGAGCGGCTCGACGGCCGCGAGCCGAGCCAGGACCAGGTCGACGACTTCCTCGCGCAGCACGGGCGGTTCTTTCCGGGCGCCACGACGCTGGACGACATCGTCGAACAGCTGACCCAGCGGATGGCCGCGATGGCGTCGCTCCTCCGGTCCATGACGCCCCAGCAGCGGGCCGAGCTCCAGTCGATGATGGACGCGCTGCTCCGTGACGATCGGCTGCGCTGGGACCTGGCCCGGCTTGCGTCCAACATGGACCAGCTGATGCCGGACGGGCTCGGCGAGGGCTACGAGTTCAGCGGCGACCAGCCGCTCGGCCTGGAGCCGGCGCTGGAACGGATCGGCCAGCTCCAGTCGCTCGACCGGCTCGAGGACCAGCTGAATGCGATCGAGGAGCCGGCCGACCTCGGGGGCCTCGACCACGACGAGGTCCGCGAGCTGCTCGGACCGGACAGCGCCCGCGACCTCGAGGCGCTCGATGAGCTCGCTCGGCGGCTCGAGCAGGCCGGCTATCTCTCGCGCAAGGGCGACCGCCTCGAGCTGACGCCGCGCGGCAGCCGGCGGATCGGCCAGAAGGTCCTCGACGATCTCTTCGCCCGGCTGTCGCGGGATGCGTTCGGTGGGCATCGGATCGACCGCGCCGGCCGGGGAGGGGAGCGAGAGGAGACGACGAAGCCGTACGAGTTCGGGGACCCGTTCCATCTCGACATCCGGGGCACGATCGAGAACGCCCTCCGCCGGCCGGAGAACGCCCCGAACGACCGACAGGCTCGCGGCGAGGCCGGCGTTCAGCTCTCACCCGCCGACTTCGAGGTCTTCCGGACCGAGCAGATGACCCGGACCTCGACGGTCCTCCTCGTCGACATGAGCCGCTCCATGCTCCTGCGCGGCTGCTTCGTCGCCGCGAAGAAGGTCGCCGTCGCCCTGGATACCTTGATCCGGACCCAGTTCCCGCACGACGATCTCTCGGTCATCGGCTTCGCCTACTACGCCCGCGAGCTGCGGCCTGAGGCGCTCGCCGAGCTCACCTGGCACGGCTACGAGTACGGCACGAATCTCCAGCACGGGCTGATGCTGGCGCGCCGGATCCTCGCCCGGCAGCGCGGCGGCGACCGCCAGATCGTCGTGATCACCGACGGCGAGCCGACCGCCCACTTCGAGAACGGCCAGGTCGAGTTCAGCTACCCGCCAACCCGCCGGACGATCCAGGAGACGCTCCGCGAGGTCCAGCGCTGCACCCGGGACGGGATCACGATCAACACGTTCATGCTCGAGCGATCGCGGGCGCTTGCGGAGTTCGTGGCGCTCGTCACGCGGATGAACCGCGGCCGGGCGTTCTACGCGACCCCGGAGCGCCTCGGCGAGTACGTCCTGGTCGACTTCGTGGCGAACCGGACCCGCGGGGTCGGCTAGCCGCGACCCGAGGTTCATCACGCTCGAAATCGGGGCAACAGCCGGAAGTCCGATCGCGTACGCTGGGCCTCGCCGGGGGTCCGTCATGACCGGCGCTGACCGGTTCCCCCGATGGAGGTCGAATGTCCCCGTTGCTCGCGCTGTTCCTGTTCCTTCACGTCCTGGGCGCGATCGTCGTGTTCGGCCCGACGTTCGTCTTCCCGATCATCGCGAGCCAGGCCCAGAAGAGTCCCCAGAACGGTGCGTTCGCCGCCGCGCTGAGTGAACTGATCGAACGCCGGATCGTGATCCCCGGCGCGATCGTCCAGGGCATCACGGGGCTCGCCTTGATCCTCATCCTCGGCGTGAACCCCCTCACCGATACCGCGTGGCACTGGCTCCTGATCGGGATCTCGCTGTACCTGGTCGCGATCGTGTTCGCGGTCTTCGTCCAGGCGAAGAATGCCGAGAAGATGGTCCACCTCACCAAGGACCTGCCGCCCGGCCCGCCGCCGCCCGATGTCGCCGCCGAGATCGCCGCGACGGGCAAGAAGCTCCAGCAGGGCGGGATGCTCCTCACGGTCCTCATCGTCCTGATCGTTCTCGTGATGGTGACGAAGCCCGTCTTCTGATCGCCCGGTGAGCGGCGGTGCAGCCGATCCAGGCTTGCCGACTGTCGCAACCCGCGCGGCAACCGGGGCCTCGTCGGCCGTCGGGCTACCATGCGGGTGACCGACGTCACCCGCTGCTGGAGAGCCTCGACCGATGCCGCACGTCGCCGAACGCGTTCCCGACCTGATCGATCGCCTGGGCGGCGCCGCCCATCTCGATGGCGACCGGCTCGTCGTCGACGACGAGGCGACGTTCCGCAGCACGACGATCCGCGACCTTGCCTGGACCGCCGCGTTCGCGACGGACGAGGCGACGGTGGCGGCCGCGCAATGGCTCATCCACGACGCCGCCCGGGCGCTCGGGGCGCACAGCGCGAGCATCCACGAGCTGTACGAGGCGCGGGCCCGCGGCGAGGTGTCCGGCTTCACCGTCCCGGCGATCAACCTCCGGGCGCAGACCTTCGACATGGCCCGGACCGTCTACGAGGCCGCGACGTCGGCCGGCGTCGGCGCGGTGATCCTCGAGCTCGCCCGGAGCGAGCAGACCTACACGTTCCAGCGGCCGATCGACTACTCGACCGCCGTCCTGGCCGGCGCGATCGCGGCCGGCTGGACGGGCGCGGTCTTCATCCAGGGCGACCACTACCAGTTCAACGCGAAGAAGTACGCGACCGACCCCGAGGCGATGACCGAGGAGATCCGCCGGGCCTGCCGCCTCGCGATCGATGCCGGCTACCGGAACATCGATATCGACAGCTCGACCCTGGTCGACCTCTCGAAGGCGACCCGCGAGGAGCAGCAACGCGAGAACTACCTCCGCGCGGCCGAGCTGACGGCCCTGATCCGCTCGCTCGAGACCGACGGCGTGACGGTCAGCGTCGGCGGCGAGATCGGCGAGGTCGGCAAGGAGAACTCGAACGAGGAGGAGCTCGTCGCCTACCTCGACGGCTATCGCGCGGAGCTGGAACGTCGAGCGCCCGGCGCGATCGGGATCAGCAAGGTCAGCGTCCAGACGGGGACCTCGCATGGTGGCGTGCCGATGGCGGACGGCTCGATCGCCGCGGTCAAGCTCGACTTCGACGTCCTCAAGCGGCTCGGCGAGGTCGCCCGCGCGTACGGCCTGGCCGGCGCGGTCCAGCACGGGGCGTCGACATTGCCCGACGAGCTGTTCCACCATTTCCCGGCGGTCGAGACCGCCGAGATCCACCTCGCGACGGGGTTCCAGAACGCGCTCTACGAGCATCCGGCGTTTCCCGCCGAGCTCCACCGCGAGATCGAGGCATGGTGCTACGCGGACGCGCTGGACGAGCGCAAGCCGGACCAGACGGACCAGCAGTTCGTCTACACGACCCGGAAGAAGGCGATCGGGCCGTTCAAGCGCCAGCTCTGGGACCTCGCGACGAAGGACGAGATCCTCGCGGCGCAGCGTCGGAAGATCACGTTCCTGTTCACCGAGCTCGGCGTGAACGGGTCGCGTGAGATGGTCGATCGGTACGTCCATCCGGTGGAGCAGCGTCGCGCGATGCCCGACGCCCTGCGCACGGCAACCGCGCCGGCGGCGGGCTGACCGACTCCTCGCGGCCCTCGCCGCCGGGCTCGCTGCCAGGTCGCGTGGCCTTTCCGCGGACCAAACGACCGGCCGGTACTGGTTCGAAGCTCTTGGGGCCACCAGAGGCGCCGGCGGGCGGTCCGACGGTTCGCCGCACGGCCCAAACTGACGAATCCGATAACGGGCTAGCCGTTTGGGCGCTGCCCGCCGGTCGTTTGGTCCCCGGGGTGGCCACCCGTTCAGGCCCCGCGTTCCGGAACTCCGTTGACGCCCCCCGCGGCGATGCCTATTCTCGGCCGAAATCGCGATGCCGCGGAGGGAGCGGCCCGCGCGTCCCAGCGTCCTCGCGTCCCACTCCAGAGGTCAGGCTCGCGCCTATCGGGCGCGGTGGTAGGAGGAGGAGATCGTGACGGAACCGGTCCAGGATCAGGTTGCGCGAGACGACGCGCACCTCCAGTCGCTCGGGATCAAGCCGGAACTGAAACGGTCGCTGGGCTTCCTCTCGAACTTCGCGGTCGCCTTCAGCTACATCAGCGTCTCCACCGGGACGTACACGCTGATCGCCCTCGGCCTCAGCATGGGTGGGCCAGCCTTCTTCTGGTCGTGGCCACTCGTGGTCCTGGGCCAGACCTTCGTCGCGCTGAACTTCGCCGAGCTGGCCAGCCACTTTCCGGTCGCCGGGTCGATCTATCAATGGTCGAAGCGCCTCTCGAACCGCACGCTCGGCTGGTTCACCGGCTGGTTCTATTTCTGGGCCGGCGTGCTGACGGTCACCGCCGTCGCGGCGACGGTGCCGCTCGTCCTCTCGTCGATCTTCGGGTTCAGTCTTACGGATCCGAGCCCCATCCCGGCGATGAACAACCTCGTCTTCTGGGGCCTGCTGTCGCTGATCGTGAGCACCCTGATCAACGCGTTCGGCATTCGGCTCCTGTCGATCGTCAACAACATCGGCGTCGCGGCCGAGATCCTCGGGATGGTCGTCTTCGCCATCATCCTGTTGATCGTTGGGCGGGTCCAGCCCGTGTCGATCCTGACGACGACCGCGGGCGTCGAGACACCGGAGACCGGCGGCTACTTGCCAGTCTTCGCGATCGCGATGTTCATGAGCCTGTTCGTCGTCTACGGCTTCGACACGGCGGGAACCTTCGGAGAGGAGACCATCGACGCCAGCCGGCAGGCCCCCCGCGGGATCCTGACGGCGATCTGGGTGTCCGGCGCGATCGGTGCCGTATTCCTCCTCGCGATCCTCCTCGCGACGCCCGACATGCAAGCGGCCTTCAAGGATCCGGCACCGATCGCCACGGCGATCCGGGCCGGGCTCGGCGAGACATTCGGGTCGATCTACCTCTATGTGATCCTCATCGCCGTCTTCGTGTGTACCACCGCGATCCAGGGCGCGACGGCGCGCCTGATGTTCTCGATGGGCCGCGATCGACGGATGCCGCTCGGCTCGCTCTGGGGATCAGTGAACTCGTCGTTCCGGACGCCCGCCAACGCGGCGATCGCCGTCGGCGTGATCGCCGCCATCCCGTTCCTCATCACCGACAGCCCGGCCGTCCTCGCGGCCGGCGCCACCGGCCTGATCTACCTCAGCTACTTGATGTGCAACATCGGCGTGCTCGCGGCACGACTGCGCGGCTGGCCGCGGCAGGGCGCGTGGTTCAAGCTCGGTGGCTGGGGACTGATCATCAATATCCTCGCCATCATCTACGGTGCGGTGATGGTGGTGAACTTCGCCATCTGGGCAGATCCGAACATCTGGGGCAACTTCGCTGCGAACCGCGGGCTGACCAACCCGCAGCTGACGGCGATCACGTCAGGCGGCAAGCCGATCAGCTGGATGCCGGACATCCCGTTCTGGGAGGGCACGGTCCTCGCTGATCCTCATCGTCGGGGCGATCTACTACGCCGTAACGCGGCAACGCCGGACCGACGTGGTCGAGGTCGACGCCGCCACCGGCGAGGCCGTGATCGGCTGACGACGATCCTCCGCTCTCTGTCTCCCAGCGGCGCGCCGTCCCCCCGGCGCGCCGCTGCCCTTTCCATGGGTACCCGAACGTGAGTGAGACCGCCGAGCCGGTCCTCCACGGCGAGCTCCGGGACGAGCTCGTCCGGGCGATGCAGCGCGTCCCGGAGCTCGCGGGTCGCGAGCTGGCGCTCACGGCGCTGTCCGGCGGGATCACGAACCGGAACTTCCTCGTCACGGTCGCCGGCTCGACGGATCGCTATGTCATCCGCCTCGCCGGCAACGACACCCACCTCCTCGGGATCTCTCGCGAGGTCGAGCACGCCGCGACCGTCGCGGCGGCCGGCGTCGGGGTCGGGCCGGAGGTCACGGCGTTCATCCGTCCCGAGGGCTATCTCGTCACGCGATTCATCGAGGGATCGCCCGTGTCCGACGAAGCGGTCCACACGCCCGCGACGATCGCACGGGTCGCGACGTCCCTGCGGCGGATCCACGACGGCCCGGCCATCCCCGGGCTGTTCGTCCCACTCCGGATCGCCGAGGCGTATCGCGCCCTGGCCCTCGCCCGCGGCGTCCCGATCCCGCCCGAGTACGAGCTGGCCGCCGCGATCGGCCGGCGGATCGAGCTCGCCTGCCTGTCGAACCCCGTCGAGCTCCGGCCGTGCCACAACGACCTGCTGAACGCGAACTTCATCGACGACGGGCAGCGGATCCGGATCGTCGACTGGGAGTACGCCGGGATGGGCGATCCGTTCTTCGACCTCGGCAACTTCAGCATCAACCACGAGCTGACTGCCGACGAGGACGTCCTGCTTCTGGCGGCGTACGACGGACCGGATCACGCAGCTGACCGCACCGCACGCCTTGCCCGACTCACGCTGATGCGGACGGTGTCGGACTTCCGCGAGGCGATGTGGGGCGTGCTCCAGCAGGGAGTCAGCACCCTGGACGTGGATTTCGTCGGCTACGCAGGCGAGCACTTCGACCGGCTGCTCGACGGGGCGACGACGCCGCGGTTCGAGCGAGCCCTGCGGGAAGCCGCCGGGTAGACCTCCCGGGCTCCAGCGCGGCCAAACGTGGCCCCTCCGCTGATCTCCGAGACGGCCGTTACCCTTGGCCGGATGAATGACCGGTCTTCGACGGGGCGCCAGGTCGGGCTGGTCGTCGTGGTCTTCGTCGCCACGTTCGCCCTGCTCGCCGGCGGCCGGGCGCTGATCGATCGAGTCGGTTCGAGCGGACCGACCGCGTCGGCCCACCCGAGCGGCCCCGTCGCCTCGGTCCTGCTGCCAGGCGGAACCGGCCCGACCAGCGGCCCGACGGCCAGCGGCCCGGTGGCCAGCACGATCGGCCCGGACCCGTCCGGGACGGTCGTCATCACCGGAGCCGGAGACATCGCCGTCTGCGGCTCGGACGGAGCGACCCAGACGTCGGACCTCCTGCTGCGCCAGCAGGGGGCGTTCTTCACCGCGGGCGACAACGCCTACGAGAACGGCACGGCCGCCGAGTTCACGACCTGCTACGACCCGACCTGGGGCCGCGTGAAGAACCGGACGATCCTGCCCGTCGCCGGGAACCATGACTGGAACACGAAGGGTGCCGCCGGGTACCTCGGCTACTTCGGGACGGCCGCCGCGCCGCAGGGCGTGACCTGGTACTCGACGGACATCGGGGCGTGGCACGTGATCGTCCTGGACTCCGACTGCGACCAGGTCGGCGGCTGCGACACGAGCTCGCCGCAGGGCCGCTGGCTCGCCAATGACCTGACGACCAGCTCGGCCCGCTGCACGCTCGCGATCTGGCATCACCCGCGGTTCAGCTCCGGCTTCCACGGGAACGACACCCAGGTCGCGCCGTTCTGGGACCTCCTTCACCAGGATGGTGCGGAGCTCGTGATCAACGGCCACGACCACGACTACGAGCGGTTCGCGCCGCAGGACCCGAGCGGCAAGGAGGAACGTCCAGGCGGGATCCGCGAGATCGTCGTCGGGACGGGCGGCGCGGAGCTGCGGCAGTTCGGCCGCACCGCGCCGAACAGCGAGTTCCGCCAGGCCGGCACATTCGGGGTGCTGCGCCTGACGCTCCACCCGGCGAACTACGACTGGGAGTTCCTGCCCGCGAGCGGCGATGTCGCCGACTCGGGCTCGACGATCTGCCACTGAGCGTCCGGCCGTGGCACGAACTCACGGGTGTGACACGAGCCCACGGCCGCCGGGGCCGCTCGATACGCTGAGCGCATGGCAGACCACGCCCGGGCGGTGATCATCGGTGGCGGCGTCGGCGGGACGTCGATCGCCTACCACCTCGCCGAGCGCGGCTGGACCGACGTCGTCCTCGTCGATCGCGCCGAGCTCACCTCGGGCTCGACGTTCCACTCGGCCGGCCTCGTCGGCCAGCTCCGCGGCTCGGTGACCCTCACGACGATGATGATGTACGGCGCCGGGCTGTATCGCCGCCTCCTCGAGGAAACGGGCGTCGACCCGTCGTGGCACGAGGTCGGGTCGCTCCGGCTTGCCTCGACGCGCGCCCGGTTCGAGGAGCTCCAGCGCCAGGCGGGCTGGGCGAAGACGTTCGGCCTGCCGCTCGAGCTGATCACCGCCGGCGAGGCCCAGGATCGGTTCCCGCTGATGTCGATCGACGGCGTCCTCGGCGCCGTCTGGCTGCCGACCGACGGCTGGCTCGACCCTTCCGGGCTGGCGATGGCGATGGCCGCCGGCGCCCGCCAGAAGGGCGTGACGATCCGGACGAACACCCGGGTCGTCGAGATCGGCGTGGAGCGCGGCCGCGTCACCGGGGTCACCGTGGAGCTCAAGGACGCTTCCCGCGAGACGATCGCCGCGGATGTCGTCGTCAACGCGGGCGGGATGTTCGCGCCGGAGATCGGCCGGCTCGTGGGCGTCACGATCCCGATCATCCCGATGGCCCACCAGTACCTCTTCACGGAGGCGATCGAGGGCGTCCACGCCGGCCTGCCGCAGCTCCGCGACCCCGACAACCTCGTCTACTACCGAGAGGAGGTCGGCGGTCTCTGCATGGGAGGCTACGAGCGCGATCCGGCCCCGTGGTCGCTCGATGGCGTCCCGCCCGACTTCAACGGCAAGCTCCTTGCGCCGGACTGGCCGCGGTTCGAGGAGATCATGGCCGGCGCCGTCCGGCGCGTCCCGGCGATCGCCGACGCGGGCGTGTCGCGGATGATCAACGGCCCGGAGGGCTTCACCCCGGACAACGAGTTCATCCTCGGCGAGAGCGACATCCGCGGGTTCTTCGTCGCCGCCGGCTTCTGCGCCCACGGGATCGCCGGCGCCGGCGGCATCGGCCGCCAGGTGGCGAGCTGGATCGTCGACGGCGAGCCCGAGCTCGACCTGTGGCACATGGACATCCGGCGGTTCGGCGGCCAGCATTGGCGGTCGCGCGAATGGACGCTCGCCAGGACGACCGAGGTCTACGCGACCTACTACGACATCCACTACCCGAACGAGGAGCGCCAGGCCGGCCGGCCGCTCCGGACGGCCCCGACGTACGAGCGGCTCCGGGCCCTCGGCGCGTCGTTCGGCGAGAAGTCCGGCTGGGAGCGCCCGAACTGGTTCGAGCCCACCGCGGACGACGAGCGGTTCGGTGGGCGAGTGGCGCTCGAGCGGCTGCGCCCCCGCGGGTGGGCCGGCCAGCACTGGAGCCCCGCGATCGCCGCCGAGGCGGTCGCGACCCGGATCGACGCGGGCCTGTTCGACGAGACGAGCTTCGCGAAGATCGAGGTCGTCGGGCCGGGTGCCGTGGCGTTCCTCAACCAGATGGCGGCGAACGACGTCGACGTCCCCGTCGGGCGGATCGTCTACACCGCGATGCTGAGCACCCGCGGCGGGATCCAGTGTGACCTGACGATCACCCGGATCGCCCCCGATCGCTTCTTCCTCGTCACCGGGACGGCCGTCGGCCAGCACGACCTCGCGTGGCTCCGGACGCATCTCCCCGACGACGGGTCCGTCCAGCTGAACGACCTGACGTCCGGACGCGTCTGCTACGGGCTGTGGGGACCGCGGGCCCGCGACATCCTCGCGCCGCTCACGACCGACGACCTCTCGAACGCCGCCTTCCCGTACCTGACCGCCCGGCCGATCACGCTCGGCCGGATCCCCGTCCTCGCGCTCCGGGTCACGTACGTCGGCGAGCTCGGCTGGGAGCTCTATGCGCACACCGAGTTCGGGCCGGCGCTCTGGGACACGCTCATGGAGGCCGGCCGGCCACACGGCCTGACGCCCGCCGGCTACCGGGCGATCGACGCGCTCCGGCTCGAGAAGGGCTACCGCGTCTGGTCGACCGACATCACGCCGGACGAGACGCCGTTCGAGGCGGGTCTCGGGTTCGCCGTCGCCCTAGACAAGCCGGACGGCTTCATCGGCCGCGACGCGCTCGTCAAGGCGAAGGCCGCCGGGCCGCGGAAGCGGCTCCGCTGCCTGGTGCTCGACGACCCGCGATCGGTCTGCCTCGGCAATGAGCCCGTCCGGGTCGACGGCCGGATCGTCGGCCGGGTGACGTCGGGCGGCTTCGGCTACGCCGTCGAGCGTTCGATCGCCTACGCCTACCTGCCGCCGGATGCCGCGATCGGGACGCGGGGGGAGATCGACGTCTTCGGCGAATGGATCGGGTTCGAGGCCGTTCGCGAGCCGCTCTGGGACCCGACGAACGAGCGGATCAAGGCATGACCGTCCTCCTCCGTGATCAATCGGGGGGATTCGGGCCGGAGTGGAGCGCGGGCCTCGCGGCGGCCGCGGAGCCCGAGCTGGACGCGTGGCTCGCGCTTGCGACGGCCGCCTGCGACGAGGCCGACGGGATCGCCCGCTCGACGTTCCGGCGCGATCTCGAGATCTCGACGAAGCCGGACCGCACGTTCGTGACCCAGGCGGACCAGGCGATCGAGCGGGCGATCCGCAGCCGGATCCACGCCGCGTACCCGGACCACGGCCTCGTCGGCGAGGAGTACGGAACCGAAGCGGCCGACGCCGCGACCCGCTGGTACATCGACCCGATCGACGGGACCCACAACTTCATCCGGGGCGTGCCGCTGTTCGGGACCCTCCTCGCCGTCGAGCGCGACGGCGAGCTCCAGGCCGCGGTGATCTCGGCGCCGGCCCTGCGCGAGCGGTGGTGGGCCCGACGGGGCGGGGGAGCGTGGGCGCAGGGCGCGGACGACGCTGCGCCAAGGCGGATCCGGGTCTCGGGCGTGGCGTCCCTGGACGACGCCCAGGTCCTGTACGGCTCAGGCCACGACATCGACGCGTCCGGGCTGGCTCCAGGCTTCCGGGCGCTCCTCGGCGCGGTCTGGCGGGAGCGCGGCTTCGGCGACTTCTGGGGCTACGCGCTGCTCGCCGAGGGCGCCGCGGAGGCGATGGTCGAGGTCGACCTGTCGTCGTGGGACGCCGCGGCGCCGACCGTCCTGATCGAGGAGGCCGGTGGCCGCGTCACCGACTTCGCCGGCGATCGCGCGATCGACAGCGGCACGTTCCTCGCCACGAACGGCCTGCTCCACGACGAGGTGCTCGCTCGGCTCCGCGCCTGACCCTTCAGCCGAGGACGGAGCTCGGGCTGGATCCCACCTGACTCGGGCTCGGGGCCGAGCCCCGGGCGATCGTGGTGCCGAGAAGGATCGCAACGCCCATCGCGAGCACGGCCAGCAGGATCATCAGCACGTCCGATGGCGGTGCGACGCAGGAGACCGACTCGAAGTTCGCTCGCTCGAGACAGGCCGCCGCACCAATCGCGAGATCGACCTGCGAGCGGATCACGAGCAGATCCAACACGAGTGCGACGGCCAGCAACACCGAGGGCACGACGCGTCGCATCGCGCCCGACTCGACCATCACGGGAGTCTCGGCCGCGGCACCCGCCCGTCAACCTCCGGCGATCGTCGAGATGGCGTGGTGGGAATGCTGGAAGTCGCTATGTTCATGGACCACCTTCCCTTCGCCATCCTCGCGCCCGTAGAGAGAATCATGACCTTGGCCAGCATCTCGCGCCGAGGCGCGGGCGTCGCGTTCGCGTCGATTCTCGCGCTGACGCCTGCGGCTTGCGGCGGGGCGACTCCGGCTGCAATGAGCTCGCCATCGCCGCCCGTTTCGGGCGCCGTCCGGCCGACACCCACCGCGCCGCCCTCGCGGGCGCCAGCGGCCGCGGCCCGGATCGCCATCCCGGTCGACCCCGGCAGCACGGTTGAAGGGCTCATCGACGTGGACGGCCACGACATCTATGCGCGATGTGCCGGCCACGGCTCGCCCACCGTCGTCTACTTCACGGGCTGGGCGCCGACCCTGACAAAGCGTGGCGTCGAGATCGCGGCCGGCATCGAGCGTGCCCTCGGCCCGTCGATCCGGATCTGCTCGTACGAACGCCGGAACACCGGACGCAGCGCGGCTGTCGAGGGCACCCAGAGCCCGATGACGTCGTCGCCGACATCGACGGCCTCCTGGCCAAGCTCGGCGAGGACGGCCCCTTCGTGCTCCTTGGGGCGTCCTTTGGCGGGCTTGTCGCGTCGGCGTACGCCGTCGCCCACCCGGAGCGCACGGCAGGTGTCGTTCTTCTCGACGCATCGACCGGCGTGGACTACGACATCGACAAGGAGCACGACTTCCAGGGCCCGTGCAGCGACGCCAACCGCGAGGCCGATGCGTTGGGGTCGCTGGAGAAGCTGGACAACTGCACGCTTGCGAAGTGGATCCACGATCGCCGCGACCGGCAGCCCCACGTGCCGCTGCTCTATCTCGCGGCGGAGGATTCCTCCGATCGCGGCGAGGCGGACGACCCGATCCGGATCGCGTGGGTCAAGAGCTGGGCACCCGGATTGTGGCGAGTCGTGAACGCGCCACACTGGATGGACGAGGCTGATACGGGGCTCGTCGCCGACGCCGTTCGCGAGGTCATCAACCTCACCAGGTGACGAGTGGGAGTTTCGGCTGTTCCGTTCGGGGCACGGCAACGTGCCGGGTCGAATCGCCTCCGCGCAGAGAACGCCTGGGTCCCAACGTGGGACGTGACATCCGACTCCTGAAGCCAGTTGATCAGGTCAGGTCCGGATCGACCGCCATCTTCTGTCGGCTGCGGGCGCCGAGCGAGAGGCAGGCCGGGCAACAGGCGTCGGCCCAGGCCGCGACCGTGGCCCCGATCGACGGCTTGCCCTCGGCGCGTCGGCGTCGGATCCACAGCCAGCCGGCGAGGCCGAGGATCGCCAGCGCGACCCCGACGATCGCGAGCGGCAAGGCCGCCCGCCCGAGCAGCGCGATCGCCGGCTCGCCGAGGACGTAGCCGATCCCGAAATGGGCGGAGATGAACACCGCGTTGCCGAGGCTGAGGCCGGCCGCGAACGACCACGCTGACACGGCGGCCAACGCGCTCGCCGCCACCGTGACCGTCCGAAGGCCGGGGGTCATCCGCCCGATCGCGATGGCAGGCGCTCCGTGCCGGCGGAGGCGCTCGGTCTGGCTCTCGATCCGGTCCGGCGACGCGAACCGGCTGAGGACCAGGAGCATCGCGGGCCGGGCGACGGATCGGAGGGCCAGGTACTGGATCAGGCCGCCGCCGATGCTCGCGAGGATCAAGGCGGCGAGCGTCAACCTCGGGTCGAGGTCGCCGCGTGCTGCCGCGACGCCCGCACCGAGCAGCACGAGGTCGCCCGGCACTGGCACGGGCACGCCCGCCTCCTTGACGAGGACGAGGCCGACGAGCCCGACGAGAGGCGCGATCTGCTCAGGGTCCATGGGCGCCGGTTTCGTTCGAGGCCGGCCGGCGGAGACCGATCACCGCTCGCCCGAGCGCTGCCTCGGGAAGCGGCTCATCTGCTCCCGGGCACGATCGAGGTCGTCGGCGCTGAGCAGCACCGGCCCGCCGATCTGCTCCGCGCGCCAGGCGAGCATCGCCAGCTCCTCGACCCGCTCCGCGCGTCCGAGGGCACTGGCCAGGGTCCGTGCGACCGCGATCGCGCCGTGGTTCGCGAGCAGACAGGCGTTGTCTGCCCCGAGCGTCGCCACGGCGTTTCGCGCGAGCTCCTCGCTGCCGAATGTCGCGTACGGGGCGACGCGCAGCGTGTCGCGACCGGGCGCGACGAGTGTCGCGAGCACGTAGTGCGCCGCCGGGATCTCGCGATGCGCGACGGAGAACGTCGTCGCGAACGGCGAATGGGTGTGGACGATCGCGTGGACATCGGCGCGAGCCGCGAACAGCGCGAGATGCAGCGGCAGCTCCGAGCTCGGGCGGCGGCGGCCCTCGGACGGTGAACCGTCCGGCATCAAGACGACGACGTCCTCGACCGTGATCTCGTCGTACTCCATCGTCGACGGCGTGATCGCGATCCGGCCGTCGTCCAGTCGGACGCCGACGTTCCCCGACGTCCCGACCGCCAGCCCTCTCGCCTGGAGGGCACGCGCGACCCGAACGACCTCCCCGCGCGCCTCGCGGAGCGAATGGTTCATCACGGTGACGCGGCTCCGGTGGCTACGGCAGGAGCCGCGCCCACAGCCCGAGCAGCTCGGCCTGGTCGTCGGGGTCGAGGCGGTCGCCGAGGATCGTCGCGGTCACCGCGTCGCCGAGCGAATCGAGCATCCGGATCCTGTCGTCGTCGGTTCCGGACGGCGGTGCGATGTTCATGCCCATGATCGTCCCGCGCATCTGCTCGGACTGATACATGTGGATGACCGCCTCCTGGAGCGCATGACGCGCCGCCCGGATGCCGTCGGTCAGGCCCGCCTCCTCGGCGACACGCGACGCCGTGTCCACGGACTTCTGGTGCTCGACGTCGGACCGAGTGTCCGCGTAGAGGGGGAGATCGCCGAGCGGGACCCGTTCGATCGCCCGGGCAAGCTCGTCGAGGCGCGTCCGTGCGTCGGCCGGGAGCCGGTCGATCGCGTCGTCGTCGCTCATGCGCCGGCGGCGGCGAGGCTCTCGTCGAGGGTCCGCAGCGCCAGGTCGACCTCGTCCGCCGTCGTGACGAGCGGCGGGATGATCCGGACGACGTTCACGTACGTGCCGGCGGTGAGGATGATCAGCTTCCGGGCGAGCGCCTCGGCCTGAACGCGCTTCGTGACGTCGGGGTCCGGCACCCGGCCGTCGCCGACGCCCGGCTTGACGAACTCGAGCGCGAGCATCAGCCCGAGGCCGCGGACGTCGCCGATCGAGGGGTACCTGGGGGCGATCGCCCGCAGGCCCGCGAGGAACTGCGCTCCACGTTCGCGGGCGTTGGCGACGAGCCCCTCGTCCTCGATCACGTCGAGCGTCGCGTTGGCGGCGGCACAGGCGACGACGTTGCCGCCGTACGTCCCGCCGTGGGAGCCCGCCGGCAGCCGGTCGAGGATCTCGCGCTTCGCGACGATGCCGCTGAGCGGCAGCCCGGACGCGATGCCCTTCGCCATGACGAGGATGTCCGGCTCGACGTTCCAGTGGTTGACCGCGAACAGCTCGCCGGTCCGCCCGAAGCCGGTCTGGACCTCGTCCGCGATGAGGAGGATCCCGTGCTCTCGGGTGATCTCGCGGAGCCGCGGCAGGAACGCCGGCGGGGGCACGAGGTAGCCGCCCTCGCCGAGGACGGGCTCGACGATGATCGCCGCGACGTGCTCGGGGTAGACGAACTGGTGGAACGTCAGGTCGAGCTCCGCCTCCCAGTTGCAGGTGCAGTGCTCGTCCGGCGCGTGGGGACCGCCGGGGGCCCGGTAGCAGTACGGGTATGCCGTGTGGTAGACGCTGCCGGGCAACGGCTCGAAGTGGCCGCGATAGACGTCCTTGGCGGTCGTGAGGGCCATCGTCTGGCCGGTCCGTCCGTGATAGCCGTAGCGGAAGCCGAGGATCACCGGCCGGCCCGTCGCGATCCGGGCGAGCTTCACGGACGCTTCGACGGCCTCCGCCCCGCTGTTCGACAGGAACGCCCCCCAGCCGTCGCCGGGGAGGACGTGGCGGAGCCGCTCGTACAGCCGCAGGCCCGGCTCGTGGTAGGTGATGTTCTGCTGGGCGTGGAGGATCTTCGCGGCCTGGGCCTGGACTGCGGCGACGACCCGCGGATGGGCGTGACCGGTGTTCGTGACCCCGATCCCGGACGAGTAGTCGAGGTACCGCTCGCCGTCCGTCGTGATCAGCCACGAGCCCTCGCCGCGATCGACGAGGAGGTTCGTGATCCGGCCCCAGACGGGCGGGATGACCGATCGATCGGGGAGGGGAGCGGCGGTGCCGCTCGCGCCGAGGCGATCGACGGTCGAGGTCACGGCCGCGGTCCTGCCGATGCCGATCGGCGGCGGCCCGCGAGCGTGGTCATGAGCACGAACCCGACCGCCACGACGAAGATGATCGTCCCGATGACGTTGACCTGGACCGGGACGCCGACCCGGTTCTTGGCGTAGATGAACAGCGGGAACGTCTGGGTCTTGCCGGACGTGAAGTTCGTCACGACGAAGTCGTCGATCGACAAGCTGAACGCCAGCAGCGCCCCCGCGATGATCCCGGGCAGGATCAGAGGGAAGGTGACCTTCCAGAAGGTGATCCACTCGTTCGCCCCGAGGTCCATCGCCGCCTCCTCGAGGTGGCGCGGGAAGTTCGACAGCCGCGCGCGGACGGTCACCACGACGTAGCTGATGTTGAACATCACATGGGCGATGAGGATCGTCACGAAGTTCAGCGGGAAGAACGGCACGTTGCCGATCGACACGAAGAGGGTCAGCAGGGACGCGCCGAGGATGATCTCCGGCGTGGCCATCGGCAGGAAGATCAGGGCGTTGATCGCGCCGCGCCCGCCGAAGTTGTAGCGGACGAGGGCGAGCGCGATCAGGGTGCCCAGCGTGGTGGCGATGGCGGTCGACAGGAAGGCGATCGCGAGGCTCGCCCCGAGCGCCTCCGGCAGCCCGTCCACTCCGAGCGGGTTCAGCCAGTACTTGAGGGTGAAGCCGGCCCAGGTGGTGTTGCTCTTGCCGGGTGGGTTGTTGAAGCTGAAGAGGACGATCAGGATGACCGGCAGGAGCAGATAGAAGACCGCCAGCACGGTGTAGATCACGAGCAGGTACTTGTCCGCCCAGCGCGTGAACGCCGTCAACGGCGAGGCCGCGCGACGGGGCGCCGCGATCGTCTCCGTCGCCATGTCAGAGCCGACCGGTCGAGACGTCCTCGGTGCCGAGGACGCGGGCATAGATGGCGACGACGACGAGCACGCCGGCCATCAGGATGAACGACATCGCCGCGGCGGTCGGGTAGTCGTTCTGGGTCAGGAACTTGTTCTGGATGACGTTGCCGATCATCCGCGTGTCCGGGTTGCCGAGGAACTCGGCGTTGACGTAGTCGCCGATCGCCGGGATGAACGTCAGGAGCGAGCCCGCGAACACCCCCGGTAACGACAGGGGGAACGTCACCCGCACGAACGACTCCGAGACGAGGGCCCAGGCGATCAGCGCCCCGAATGCGGCGCCCACGATCGCCATGACCGGCCAGAGCCAGCCGAAGATGATCCCGAGGACGACCCCCAGGAGCCCGCCGACGATCGCCCCGACGATCGCCCCACCCGGGCGCCAGGGACCCGCGTACAGGTCCTTCGCCGCCTCGACGAGCCGGACGTCGATCTTCTCGAGGGCGACGTAGATCGGCAGGGTCATGAACGGCAGGAAGTTGTACGTGATCCCCGAGATCACCGCGACGGGCGTCGCGAGGAGGCGGAAATCCTCCGGCACGGCCCCGACCGCCTTGAGCGGGCCGAGGAACAGGCCGGAGTCGCTCAGGATGATCTTCCAGGAGATCGTCCGGAGGAGGAAGCTCGTGAAGAACGGGGCGACGACGAGGAACAGCAGGAGGTTCTTCTGGCGGCCGCCCTTGAACGCGATCGTGTACGCCAGCGGATACGAGATCAGGAACGTGAGGAGCGTCGCCGCCAATGCATAGATGATCGAGCGGAGATAGAACGGTGCGTACTGGTCGATCGCGTCGGTGTAGTTCGAGACGTTATCGAGCGAGAACGTGAAGCCCGTCTCGAGCGACCCGCTCCAGAGGCTCGTGATGAACATCTGGAACGCGGGATACACGTAGAAGAAGACGAGCCAGAGGATCCCCGGCGCCAGGAGCAGGTATGGCGTCAGTCCCCGGCGACGCTTGAGCCACGCACGCACGGCAACCCTCGGTGTGGGCAGTGGGTCAGGCGACCCCGATCACCTTGGCGAACTGCTGGTTGAAGTACGTCTCGTCTTCCTCGCTCAGGGCCCCGAAGATGTGGAGCCGGGCGACCCAGTCCGGCGGCGGGTTGAGCAGCGGGCTGTTCGCGAGCTCGGGGTGGGCCTGCGCGAGGATCTCGTCGGAGCCCTTGACCGGCGAGATGTACGCGACGCCGGCCGAGACCGCTGCCGACACGGCCGGGTCGTAGTAGTAGTTGATCAGCAGCTCGGCCGTTCCCTTGTGGGCGGCGCCTTTCGGGATCATCAGGTTGTCGGTCCAGAGCATGCCGCCCTCGGTCGCGAGGTTGTACTTGAGGGTCGGCTTGTCGATCTGGCCGTAGACCATGTCGCCCGACCAGGCCATCGCCAGGACGGTGTCGCCGCTCTTGAGGTCCTCGAGGTAGCTCTGGCCCTTGACGTCGCGGATCACGCCGTCGGCCTTGGCCTTCTGCATCAGGGCGACCGCCTGGTCGCAGCCGTCGCGGGTCGGCTTCGCGGGGTCGAGCCCGAGCTGGAGCATCGACAGCCCGATCGCGTCGCGCATCTCGGTCAGGTAGTTGACCTTGCCCTTCCAGCGCGGATCCGGCGTGTACAGCGCGGCGAGACTGGTCACGTCGCCGGCCTTGGCCGAGTCGAACCCGAGACCAGTCGTCCCCGACCGCCACGGCGCATGGTGGGAGTTGTCCGGATCCCAGTCGAGGTTCCGGTAGACGTCCTTGAGGTTGCCGATGACGTTCGGGACGTTGGCCGGATCGAACTTCTCCACCCAGCCGAGCCGGATGAGCCGGGCGGCCATCCAGTCGGTGAGGGTGATGACGTCCCAGCCGGTGTCCTTGCCGGTGTTCAGGGCGTCCTTGATCGTGCCGAAGAAGTCCTCGTTGCCCTCGATGATCTCCTGGTAGTGGACCGTCGTCCCGTACTTCGTCTTGAACGCCTCGATCGTCGGGAACCTGGTTGCGTCCTTCGGGTCGACGTCCATGTAGGCCGACCAGTTCGCCCAGTTGAGCTCGGTCGACGGCGTCGCCGCGATCGACGGAACCGCGGACGGCGCGGCGGCGGCCGAAGCTGTCGGTCCCACCGACGGCGGCGGGTTCGATGCCACCGCGGCCTCGGACGCCGCGGCGCTCGCGGCTGGCTTCGTGCCGGTACAGGCGGCGAGGAACGCCGCGAAGCCCGCCAGGGCGGTGCCCTGGAGGAATCGGCGTCGGGTCAGGTCGGGGTTCAGGCGCTCGGGTCGTTCGACCATCGAATACTCCTCGACTCCGGCGCCGTCAGGCGCCGCTCGGTGCGGCCGGCTCGTCCGTGCCGCTGGTCTCCGGCGGCGTCCCCGGGCCGCTGGGTTGGCTCGTGTCGTCGTCGCCCGCAGGCACGACGAAGCTGTGTTCCGGTGCCCACGTGAGCTGGACCTTGTCGCCGCGAGCCCACAGCTCGGAGCGAGTGGCACGTTCGACGTTCTGCTCGTAGACGGTCAGCGTGCCCCCGGGCCCCTCGACGAGGTACTGGGTGCTGACCCCGAGATACGACGCGTCGCGAACGGTGCCGGTCAGCCGGTTGTGGCCGGCGGCAATGTCCGTGGCGGGATCGCTGAGGCGGATCTTCTCCGGACGGACGCCGATCCCGATCCGCGTCTGGCCGTTGACGAACGCGCGCGGGATCCGGACCGTCGAGTCGTCACCGAGACGCGCGCTCGCGTAGGTCTCGTCCTTTCCGACGACCGTCGCGGCCAGCAGGTTGCTGACCCCGAGGAACCCGGCGACGAAGCGGCTGGTCGGACGCTCGTAGAGCGCCTCGGGATCGCCCAGCTGCTCGTATCGGCCCTGGTTCATCACGGCGATGCGGTCGGACATCGTCATCGCCTCCTCCTGGTCGTGGGTCACGTAGATGAACGTGATCCCGACCTCCTGCTGGATCCGCTTGAGCTCGACCTGCATCTGCTTGCGGAGCTTCAGGTCCAGGGCACCGAGCGGCTCGTCGAGCAGGAGCACGGCGGGCCGGTTGATCAGAGCCCGGGCGAGTGCAACGCGCTGGGCCTGGCCGCCGGAGATCTGGGTCGGCTTGCGGCCCTCGAATCCGGGCAGCTCGACGAGGCGGAGCATGTCCGTGACCCTGCTCTTCACCTCGGGCCCCTTGATGCCCTTGCGCCGCAGCCCGAACGCGACGTTCTCGAAGATCGTCAGGTGGGGGAAGAGCGCGTAGTTCTGGAAGACGGTGTTCACGTTGCGGCGGAACGGCGGCAGCCAGGTCACGTCCTGGCCCTGGAGCTCGATCAGCCCGGACGTCGGCTGCTCGAAGCCGCCGATCATCCGCAGGGTCGTCGTCTTGCCGCAGCCGGACGGGCCCAGCAGGCTGAAGAACTCGCCGGTCCGGACCTCGAGGTTGATGTGATCGACGGCAAACGCGTCGCCGAACTTCTTGACGACATCGACGAGGCGGACGTCGACCTCAGGCAACTTGTGCACTCCCCAGAGGCCGGAACGCCTCGACCAGCCGATAACGACCGGTTGCGCGCCCGGGGACACCCACCGGCGGACCTCCTCCGTCCGTCGTCGGCAGGCCGAGAATAGGTGTCGCCGGATGGGGGTGTCAAGAACGCGAACTGCCGGCATGGATGCGTCCCGGCACCACGAGATTCGAATCATCGGCGACGGCTCGTCCGCGTGATTCGCAGACGCGGGGAACGAACCCGTGAGGCACGGGACCTGCAGTCGCCCATTCGGGCAAGCCGCGGTACGATGCGGATATCGACACACGCCCCGTCAGAAGGCCCCGCCCAGGCCCCCGCTCCGAGGTTCCGCCTGCATGTCCGACCTGACCGAAAGCGCCATCATCGACGCGCTCCGCGCGGTCCAGGAGCCAGAGCTCGGCCGGGACATCGTGTCCCTCGAGATGGTCAAGTCGATCGCGATCGACGGAACCGCCGTGGCGTTCACCATCGAGCTGACGACGCCCGCCTGCCCGCTCAAGGACGAGATCGAGGGCAACGCAAAGGCGGTCCTCAAGGAGATCGGCGCGTCGGCGGTCGAGATCACCTGGGGGGCGATGGTCCGCCGCGCCACGCCGCGGACTGCCGAGCAGCTCCTGCCGAACGTGAAGAACGTGATCGCGGTCGGGTCGGGCAAAGGTGGCGTCGGGAAGAGCACGGTCAGCGTCAACCTCGCGGTCGCCCTGGCCCAGGCCGGCGCCGCGGTCGGGCTGCTCGATGCGGACATCACCGGCCCCAACATCCCGATGATGCTCGGCGTTGACGGCCAGCCCAAGGCGAGCGCCAACAACAAGATCACGCCGCTCGAACGCCACGGCGTCAAGTGCATCTCCATCCAGTTCTTCGTCCCGGAGGGCCAGCCGATCGTCTGGCGCGGGCCGCTCATCGGCGGCGCAATCAAGCAGTTCCTCCAGGACGTGGATTGGGGCGACCTCGACTACCTCATCGTCGACCTGCCGCCCGGCACCTCCGACGCCCAGCTGACGCTGGCCCAGTCGGTCCCCCTTGGGGGCGCGGTTCTCGTCACGACGCCACAGGAGGTCGCGCTCAGCGACGTCGGCAAGGCCCTCGCGATGTTCAAGCGACTGTCCGTCCCGATCCTCGGCCTCGTCGAGAACATGACCGCGTTCGCCTGCCCGCACTGCGGCGAGCTGACGGAGATCTTCGGGCGGGGCGGCGGCGAGCGGTTCTGCCAGACGCACGGGCTGGACTTCCTGGGCGGCGTGCCGCTCGACGTGACGGTCCGCCAGGGCGGCGACGTCGGCGTGCCCGCGGTCGCCCAGCGTGAGCCCGGCCCGGCGGCTCGCGCCCTGACCGCCGTCGCGGGCGCCGTGGCCGCTCGGATGAGCGTCCGGGCGGCGACGGCGGACCAGCAACCGCTCCTGTCGATCAGCTGATCGTCCCGGTCGCACCGCCCCCGTCGCCACCTGACCGCACCGGACCGGACCGTCGCCGGCGCATTCCCGCACCCCCCGTCCTCGATCGCGGTGACATCGCGCGGTAGACTCGGCACCCCGGGTCGATCGGCGGCCGGCCGCCCGGAACGATGACGGGAGGACCTGCCGAGTGCGCTGTCCGGCGTGCGGTGCCGAGGTCGGGGCGACCGCCCACTTCTGCGCGCAATGCGGCACGCGGTTGCCCACGTGGCGGACCGCGCCCCAGGCTGCGGCCGGATCCACCGCGGTTGCCGGCGCCGCGGATGCCTCGGCCGCGACCGGTGCGGCCGGCGATCGACGGATCGTCACGGCCCTGTTCGCGGACCTCGTGGATTACGTTCGCCTCGTCGCCGAGCACGATCCCGAGGAGGTCCGTCGGCGCGTCGGCGCGGCGCTCGCCGCGATGGACGAGGCGATCGAACGGTTCGACGGGACCCGCGAGAAGTTCATCGGCGACGCGGTCTTCGCGGTCTTCGGCTGGCCGGCGGCCCACGACGACGACGCCCTGCGCGCGACGCACTGCGCCCTCGCGATCCGCGACGGCCTCGCCGGCCTCGGGGAGATGTCCGGCGAGACGCTCAAGGTCCGGATCGGGCTGGCGACGGGCGAGGTCGTCGCGGCTCCACGCGGCATCCCCGGCGAGATGGACTGGTCGTTGACGGGACCGGCGATCACGACGGCGGCCCGGATCCAGGGGCTCGCGGGTCCTGGCGAGATCCTGCTCGACGAGACGACCCGACGCGCGGCCCGCAAGCGCCTCGCCGTCGAGGACCTGGGCGAGCGGGTGCTGCGCGGCCAACGAACGCCGGTCCGGATCGGACGGCTCGTCGCGGAGACCGGGTTCCAGCCTTGGCAGCCGCCGAGCGGACGGCTCGTCGGTCGGACCGCGGAGCGCGAGCGGCTGAGCCGGCTCCTCGGCGTCTTGCGGGCCGATCACCACGGGGCCGTCGCGGTCGTTCGCGGCGAGGCCGGGATCGGCAAGTCGCGGCTCCTCGCCGACCTGGAGGGCGAGGCACGCGCCGCCGGTCTCGCCTGGACGTGGGTCGACAACGTGTCGTATGGCCTCGCCGAGCCGTACCGCTTCGGGCGGTCCCTCGCCCAGGTGATCGCCGACGAGCACGGCATGGACTCCGGCTCGTTCGTGCGCCAGCTGCTCTTCACTGGGGACGTCGACCCCGACGAGCTGCGTCGCTGGGCCGGGGCGATCGCCGCGATCGCCCGCGACGCCGCGTTCTCGGGCTGGGAGGCGGAAGCGGAGCTCGTCCCGCCCGACCCGGCGGAGGTCGCGACGCGCCATCCGGTCGCTGGCGCGGGCGATACATGGATCGCCTCCTCGAGCTGGACGGGCCACGCGTCGTCGTGATCGACGACCTCCACTGGCTCGACGCCTCGAGCGCCGGCATCTTCGAGGAGCTGATCGGCGTCGCGGCCCACAGCCCGCTCGTCGTGCTCGGTCGGCAGCCGCCCGGATGGGCTGACGCACGCCATCCTCGACGGACCCGGCGTGGTCCATCTCGAGCTCACCGGGCTCGACGAGCGACGAGACCGGGGAGCTCGCCGGCGCCGTGTCGGGTGCCCAGGTCGACGCCGACGACGCCCGGCGGCTCCACGTGCGGACGAGCGGCAACCCGCTGTTCATCGGCGAGACCGTCCGGGCGATCGTCGACGAGGGCGCGATCACCGGATGGCCGGCTGGAGGTCGGCGGGGCCGCGTCGGCGGATCTGCCGGTCACGCTCCGGGCGCTGCTCGGGAGCCGGATCGACGCCCTGTCGGCGGACAGCCGCGACCGTTCTGCGGGTCGGCGCGGTCATCGGGATGACGTTCCGGGAGCCGGTCGTCGGCGAGGTCCTCGGCGAGCCGGTCGACCCGGCCCTCTACGAACGGCTCGCCGAGGCCGCGATGATCGTCCCCGTCGACGCCGCCGGCGGCTGGCGGTTCTGCCACCCGCTGATCCACGACGCCGCGTACCGCAGCCTCCTCGCGACGGATCGGGCGATCCTCCACACCCGGGTCGCCGACCGGCTTGGAGGCCGCGCGGCCCGTCGGTCGCGTCGCGCCGATCGCGCGACACCGTGCCGCGGCCGGTGACGCCGCGCGCGCGATCCCGCTCCTGATCCGCGCCGCAGAGCAGGCCGTGAGCCTGGCCGCCCCGACCGAGGCGGCAGGCTACCTCGAGACGGCAGCGGGGCTGGAGGCCGATCCTGAGGTCGCGGCCGAGCTCCGCCGTCGGGCCACGGACGTCCGGGGCGATGGCGCTCGTCCGCTGATCGATCAGGTCAGCGGCGCTTCGGCGAGTCCTGGGCTGGCGGGGGCGTCGCCGGATGTCGGCGTCGATCGCGGGATCCGGAACGGTCCTGGCGCCGCCGCTCGGCTCGTTCGCTGCATTCGCCGGATCGGCGTGCCGCTCGACCTCGATGCGGAGGCCCGGGCGGCCGGCCACGGCGCCGGGACGGGCCGCGCAAGCGCCATCGATCCGCGGCCGGAGCTCGGCGCGGAAGTGGACGAGCACGACCTGGGCCGCGCCGGCCCGATCGGCCATGTCGAGGGCCTCTTCCGGCGTGAGGTGGCCGCGCCGCGGGTCGTCGAACTCGGAGCTGTTCGAGCGTCGCCTCGGCGACGAACAGGTCCGCGCCGCGGGCCGCCTCGACGAACCGGTCGCTCGGACCCGTGTCGCCGGAGATCGCGATCGTGGCGCCCGTCGCATCGGTGATGACGCAGCCCCACGCCGGAACGTAGTGCTGGCCCTCGACGAACCTGATCGTCAGGTCGCCCACGTGGAGGCGGTGCTCCGGGTCGTACTCGAGGAGGCTGTATGCGTCGTCGAAGAAGTGCGGGCGCTCGCTGATCCCGATCGCGAGGGCGTCGATCCGTGCCTTCCCGTCCGGGCGGCAGGAGCACGGGCATGCGCTCGCCCGCGACGCCTTCCCAGGGCAGCAGGTACCGAAGCGACACGAGGTCGATGTAGTGGTCGGCGTGCATGTGACCGATGACGATCGCGTCGAGCTCGCGCGGATCCCGGATCGACATCAGCTCCCGGATGATCCCCTGGCCGCAGTCGACGAGGAGCGCCGTCTCGTCCGTCTCGATCAGGAGGCCGGATGCCGGGGTCTCGGGCTGGGGCTGGGAGGTGCCCGCTCCCGACGACGGTCAGGCGCACGGCGGTAGCCCGGAAGCGCTCAGCATGCACGGATCGTACGCATCCTCGCGACGTGCCGTCGAGTCGAAACGGGACGAGCGACCTGTCACGCACCCGACAACCGGAGTCGCTCGGTGGCGTCCGACCCGACGCACCTGCAAGGAAAACCTCGGTCGATCTGCAGGATCGAGCGGTCCGGACGCGGTACGATCCGTGACCATGGTCGACGTCCATTCGGTGAACGAGACGCTCGCCGCCGTCCCGCTCTTCGCGGGCCTCGACGACGATGGTCTCGCGAGCCTGCTCCGCGGGATGCGCATCCGTCGGTTCCGCCGCGGCGAGACGGTCTTCCACGTCGGCGATCCCGGCGACGCGCTGTTCATCGTCATCTCGGGCTCGATCAAGATCACCCTGCCGGCCGACACGGGCGAAGAGGCGATCCTCGCCACGCTCCGGCCCGGCGACTTCTTCGGCGAGCTCGCCCTGCTCGACGGGGCGCCGCGCAGCGCCGACGGCGGTCGCGATCGAGGCGACCGAGACGTACATCCTGCCGCGCGACCGGTTCCGCGAGCTGATCGCCTCCGAGCCGATCATGCGCGACACCGTGCTCGCGACGCTCGCCGCCGAGGTCCGCCGGCTCACGCATCACGTCGAGGAGCTGCACTTCCTCGACATCACCGGTCGACTGGCGTCGCGCCTGGCGCGGCTCGCGAACGAGAGCGGGGCCACGCGCCTGCCCGACGGGACGATCCGTCTCGCCGGTCCGCTGACCCAGGGCGACCTCGCGGCGATGATCGGCTGCACCCGCCAGAGCGTGAACAAGCTGCTCGGGATGTTCACCGACGACGGGCTGCATCCGGCTCGAGCGCGACCGGATCGTCGTCCTCGATCTCGACGGGCTGATGCGCGCGACCGCCCGACGCGCTCGACCGCGGTCGCCTCGGCCCGGCGAGCGATCGCAGCGCGTGGCCGATGCCGTCAGTCGACCGGCGGGTGGGCCCGGATGGCGGTCAGGCGCGACGTGGACCGCCGCGAGCGCGGCCCGGCTCCGGCCGTTGGCGCCGCCGAGGAACACGATCCGCCGCTCGCGATGAACCCAATCCGGCCCGACGACGACGACCGACACGGCCGTGTCCGAGCCGCGGGCCCGGGCTCGCACCGCGATGCCGTGCGTCGCCTCGCCGAGCTCGCGTCCGCGCCGGGCCAGATGCTCCAGGGCCGTCGGCGTCCCGTGCGCCCTGGCCGTCGGGGTGCCGCGGCCGAGCGTCTCGGCGAACGTCGAGCCAGTCCCGGTCCCCGAGGAGCGCGGCGAGCGAGCCGGCCGTCCCGACCTCGACGACGGCGAGTGAACCGCGATGCTCCGCGAGCGCCGCCCCGATCGCCTCCGGCCAGCTCGTCGCGCCCTCCGCCCAGACGTGGCCGGCGAGGAGCGTCGCCACG
This sequence comes from uncultured Chloroflexia bacterium, assembly GCA_963817095.1. GTDB lineage: Bacteria > Chloroflexota > Limnocylindria > Limnocylindrales > CSP1-4 > CF-46. The sequence continues at coordinate 208,808 of CAWFND010000008.1, read as the reverse complement.
CGATCCGCCGTCGCGTCGACCCGGGCCGCGGGCAGCGAGCCGTCCGCGCCGTCCCCCGCGCCGAGATCCGGACGTCGACCGCGTCGGAGCGGGCGTATGTCGCGACGATCGGATCCGTCGGCCCGGAGGAGCGCCTCGCCGAGGAGGTCCGCGACCTGCGACTCGCCGATCCCCGCCAGGCGCAGCGTCCGGCTCGCGACGACCACACCGACGCCGCGTGACGGACAGCCGCGGGCAGGACCTCGCCCGCCCACATCGGGCCCATCTCGCGCGGCGGCCCGGGCAGCGCCACGATCAGCCCGCCGTCGGCTCGCTCCACCCACCAGCCGGGCGCCGTGCCGTTCGGGTTGGGGAGCGCGGTCGCCGACGGGATCAGCCACGCCTGCTTGAGGTTCATCTCGGGGAAGGGCAGCCCGCGTCGCGACCAGATCTCGCGCAGCCAGGTCTCCAGCTCCGGATCGACCGCCGGCGTCTCGCCGAGCGCGCCGGCGATCGCCTCGCGGGTCAGGTCGTCCGGCGTCGGCCCGAGGCCGCCCGTCGACACGACGAGATCGGCGCCGGCCGGCGCCGTCCACGGAACGCGTCGAGCACGGTCGCGAGGTCGTCGGGCAATGCCACGATCCGGCGCACCGACGACGCCCAGCTCGGTCAGGCGAACGGGCCAGATCGCCGGCGTTCGTGTCCCGCGTCTCGCCGACGGTGAGCTCCGTCCCGATGCTCAGGAGCTCGGCGGTCAGGATCGGGCGAGTGGCCATCGTCGGCAGCCTATCGCACGCCATCCGGGATCAGCCGGCCGGCCAGCGCGCGGCCCGCCGCCCGTTCCAAAGTCCGCGACGTGAGTACCATCGGGCCGGTGTCACGGAACCTTCGCGCGGTGCCGCTCCGGCGGCCACGCGACGGAACCTCCGGGCACGGGCTCGGCATCGTCCGGCGTCCGCGGCTGAGGTGGCCGATGAGCGAGATCGAGCGAAGCGGGTTCTCGGAGTTCGATCGGCTGGCTGGGGCTGGCGCGGCGGACGCGCGAGCTGCTCGACGCCGCGATCGGCGAGGGCGCGCTGCCCGCCGGCGGCGCCGACTACCTCGCCGGACCGGACGCTGCCACACCTCGAGAGCGTCCAGGCCGGGTTCGTCGGCTGGCTGCGATCCGATGCGGCCGGGGTCGACGAGCTGCGCTACCTGCTCGGCCGCGTGGCGGCGATCCGCGTGGATGCGCCGACGAGCAATGCCGAGCGACGGGCCGCCGAGGCGGAGGCCGCCGCCGAGCACGCGTTCGCGAGCCGCCGGGACGTCGACCGGCGGCGCTCCGCGATCGCCGAGCCGTGGAGCCTCGCGGCGCTGGCCACGCGCGGGTCGTCCTCGCGATGCTGCCGCGGATCGCCGACGACGACGTCCGCTACCCTGCCGGCCGGCGGACCTACGCCGACATCACCGCGCCGCGCGGTCCCGCCGAGCTGTCCGACCGGCTCGAGGAGCTCGAGCGCTCGCTGTGGCATACGGCGACCGGCCGCCGGCCCGATCCGACGGATCCGGCGTTCCGCCGCGTCGTACGGGTTCTTCGACGCCGCCGACCGGCTCGGCCGATCGGCGTTCGGCCTGGCCGCCTGACGAGGGCCTCGCCGCCTGGACCAGGACTGGCGATCTCGCCTCCGGCCGCGGCGTGGCCCACGGAACAGCAGCGCCCGGCGGCGGGTTATCATCCCGGGGTTCCCCGATCCTGCCCACTGGGAGCCCGGCCCTGGACGATCCGCAGAACCCACTGCCCCCGTCCGACCTGCCGCCTGCCGCTGACCCGACGCCGGGTCCCGCGACCGGCTCGTCGTCCGGCGGGACGTCGCCGTCGAGCTCATCGCCGTCGACGGGCACGCCGCCGCGCCGCCACCGTCCGGTTCGTCACCGTCGACGACCGCCCGCGCCGCCACCGCCGGGTCGACGCCGCCCGCGGGCTCGGCCCCGCCCGCGACCTCATCGGTGCACCGCCCGCCGGCCCGCCCCGCCGCCGACCGACGAAGCCGCCGGCGACCCACCACCGGGGTCGACACCGCCGGCTCGCCCGCCAGGTCCGCCGCCATCCCCGCCGCCCGGGCCGCCGCCTCCGCCGCCGCCGCCCCGAGCCCGAGCCGGCGCCGGGTCTCGGCGAGCAGGTTTCGGCGACCCGCGAGGCCGCGAGACGCCTCGTCGAGGCCCACGTCGAGCTCGCCAAGGCCGAGTTCGCGGAGATCGGCGAGAGCGCAAAGCGGGCCGTCGATCTACGTCGGCATCGCGATCGGGACGGCGATCCTCGCCGCGCTGCTCCTCGGCGTCGGCCTGCCGCTGTTCCTCGGGGAGTGGATCTTCGGCTCGATCGGCTGGGGGCATCCTGCTCGGGCTCCTGCTCCTGGTCGCCGCGGCCCTTGCGGGCACCCTGCTCGCCCTCGAGCCCGCGATCGACGCCCACGTCGGCCGATCGTTCGCCTTCGGGCTCTTCGTCGGGATCGTCGTCGCGATCATCTTCGGCGGCAACCTGACGAACGCCGCGTGGACGGTCCTCGTCCGACAACGTCGCCGCCAATCTCGCCGCCGACTCCCGTCCGCTGGTCCTCGCGTTGATCTCGCTGAGCGCGATCGGCGCGGTGATCGGCCTCGTCGTCGGGCTCGCGAATGGGCTCGGCACGCGGTCGCTCGCCGACGCTCGTCCTCGGAGCCCTCGCCGGCTTCGGGCTCGGCTACCTGACCGCCGCGGCGCCCGGTCCGCGGGTCGGCATCGCGATCGCGATCGCGGTCGGCCTCGCCGTCTGGATCGCCTGCATGATCAAGCAGCTCGCCGGCGCCGACTTCGACACCGACGGGCTCATGGCTCGCTACACGCCGACCCGGACCATCCAGGCAACGAAGGAGACGATCGAGTGGGCACGCGAACGGATGCCGCTCTCGAAGCGATCGTAGCCGCACGGAGCGACTTCGAAGACGAGGTCGACCGACTCGAGGCGGCCGGGACGCGCGGCTGTCGACATCCCCGCGAAGGTCCGGGCGAGCCCGGGCAAGGCGGCCGGGATCGCTGCGGGTGGCGCGTTCCTCGCCGTCGGCGGGCCGAAGCGCGTCTTCCGACGGGTGAGGCGGACGATCACGGGCAAGCAAGAGGCCGCTGCCCTCGGAGCTCCTGCCCAAGGAGATCGAGAAGACGCTCCGCAAGATGGGCACGGATGGCAAGGCGGTCCGCGGGACCCTCGAGCGCGACTTCGCGAAGCTATCTCGACGTCCGCGCAGAAGGAACGCCGGCAGGAGGGCTTCGTGCCCGCCATGACCGGCCTGGCCGTGACGACCGTTGCGCCCGCTCGCCCTGCGCATCGGCATCCGGCTCGCGCAGCGGGCGTTCGACCCGAGCCGGCCGGGCTTCAACGATCAGCTCGAACAGATCCGCAAGCGGGCGCAGGGCGCGGCTTCGTCGCGGGCGAGTGGCTCCTCCTCATCGTCGAGTTCCAAGGCCACGCCCGGAGCCCCGAAGGACGTCGGCCTCTAGCCTTCGCAACCACGCCCGGCCCCTCGTTGATCGCTCGAGCGGTCACTCTGGCGGTTCTCCGACCTCGGCGGCGCGATCCTGAGCGCCACGATAGCCGAACGTCGCCCGAACGGCTCACCAGTCGACCATCCCGCACGCGGCGTGATCAGCGCGTCGGTTCCGGAGGCCCGTACCCGACACAGTGCTCGCCCGGCGTTCAGCGTTGCGTGGTCCACGCGCGGCGCTAGACTCGCCGGACGGGCGAGTGGCGGAATGGCAGACGCGCCGGCCTTAGGAGCCGGTGTCCCGTGAGGGACGTGGAGGTTCGACCCCTCTCTCGCCTACCACCCTCGAGCTTGCGACCGAACCCCGTCGCGAGTCGACGAGGTCGTTCGGCGACGCGACCTGCCGTCGGTCCAACCAGCCCCTTCAGGCGACGCACCCGGATTGCCGTTCGGCCCGTGATTCGGTCGTAACAGCACTGACCACCCTGCCGGGCGATCGACACCGATGGCTTCCAGGAGGCGTCAGCCATGCGCAAGATCGTCATGCTCATCGGGGCGACGGCGTCGGTCGCGATCGGAGCTCTCTGGATGTGGCGCCGCGACCCGAGGGCCGGCTCCGGCTTCGTGAATTCGGTCGTGAACCCGTGGCTGATCGGCCGTGGGCTGGCCGGCGGCGAGGCATCCGAGATCGGCATGCTCGAGCACGTCGGGCGGACGTCCGGGATCCGGAGGCTGACGCCGGTGCATCCGGAGCCGACGAGCGATGGGTTCCGGATCGTGCTTCCGCTCGGGCCGAGCTCGCAGTGGGCGCTCAACGTCCTGGCAGCCGGGTTCTGTCGACTCCAGCTCCACGACACCGTCTACGACTTGGTCGAGCCGACGATGACCCCGGCGGGCGACGCCGACAACCTGCCGGCTGCCGTGCGCGCCGCGATGGCGGGCCTCGGGTTCGAGTACCTCTCGTTGCGGACGTCGCGCGAACACCGCGGGACCCTCGAGCCGGTCCGTGTCGGAGACATGCCCGGCCGCGAGGATGAACACCGCCGCCTGACCCGTCGAGTCCGGGCCTGCCGTCCGCACGGCCGCCGCGGTCCGGCTTGCCCGGACGACCTTGGGCTATCCTTCGCGGCGATGCAGATCACGACCACCCCCGCCGCCAAGAGCACGGTCGTCGTCGAAGTCGAGGTCCCGGCCGAGCGCCTGACCACGGCAGTCGGCGAAGCGACCCGCGCCCTCTCCCGGCGAACGCGCGTGCCGGGCTTCCGTCCGGGCAAGGCCCCGCGCGGCGTCCTCGAGGCTGTCCTCGGCCACGGCGCCGTCCTCGACGAGGCCGTCGACCGGCTCGTCCAATCCGCCTACCGCGATGCGCTGATCGAGAAGGAGATCCTGCCCCTCACGAACGCCGACGTCGAGATCGTCCAGGCGGAGGAAGGCAAGCCGTTGATCTTCAAGGCCACGGTGCCGGTGCGTCCGGAGGTCGAGCTTGGGGACTACCGGAACTTCCGGTTCTCGCCGGAGATCGAGGCGATCGACGACGAGCGCGTCGACAAGGTGATCGACGAGCTCCGCGACCAGAACGCGACCCTGGCCCCGGTCGAGGACCGGACGGCGCTGAAGGGTGATTACGCGGTGATCAAGTACGAGGGCACCCGCGATGGCGTCGCGTTCGATGGCGGCGCTGCGGACCGGATGCCGCTGATCATCGGCCAGGATCGCCTGATCCCGGGCTTCGAGGACGAGCTCGTCGGGCTGTCGGTCGGCGACACGAAGGGCTTCGACATCACGTTTCCGGCCGACTACGGCGAGGAGACGCTCGCCGGTCAGACCGCCCACTTCGAGGTCGAGCTGCGGGAGCTCCGCGAGAAGGTCATGCCCGATCTCGACGACGACTTCGTCCGGACGATGGGCGACTTCGACGACGTGGCCGAGCTCCGGAGCGAGATCCGCAAGCGCCTCGAGCGGAACGCCCTCGACAAGGCTCGTCACACGTTCTCCGACCAGATCATCGAGTACGCCGTCGCGAACTCGACGATCGACCTGCCCGACATCCTCGTCGAGCAGGAGGTCGAGGTGATGCACGACGAGTTCCGAGGGGCGCTGACCCGCCAGGGGATCACCGAGGAGGCCTACGAGAAGGTCTCGGGCAAGACCCACGAGGACCTCCACGCGGACTTCCGGCCCGATGCCGAGAAGCGGGTCCGGGTCCTCCTCGTCCTCAGCAAGATCGCCGAGGTCGAGAAGCTGACGATCTCGGATTCCGACGTCGACGCCGAGATCCGGCGCGCCCAGGAACGGTATGCCGGCGACCAGAAGACGCTCAAGTACTTCGACAGCGAGCGTGGTCGCAACTACATCCGCTCGACCCTCCGCCGCAGCCGCGTCGTGGAGCAGCTGGTCGACGACTGGCTGGCCGCCCATCCGGAGCACCCGGCGATCCCGCATATCGAGGATGGTCCGGCAGAGAGCGTCGACGAGGACCAGGCGCGATCGATCGCAGCCGTCGACGCGACGGATCCGGGATCCATCCTCGGCTCCGATCGCGCCGAGGAACCCACGGACGCACCGGCGGCCGCCGGCTGACCGTCACGAATCCGATCCGCCCTTCGAGCCAGACACACCGCAGCCCGGGAGATCCCAGATGCTCGTTCCGATGGTCATCGAGTCCAGCAGCCGTGGTGAACGCGCCTACGACATCTACTCGCGGCTGCTCCGGGAGCGGATCATCTTCCTCGGCGACGCGATCGAGGACCACGTCGCGAACCTGATCATCGCCCAGCTCCTGTTCCTCGATTCCGAGGATCCAGAGAAGGACATCAGCCTGTACATCAACTCGCCCGGTGGCGTCGTCACGAGCGGCCTCGCGATCTACGACACGATGCAGTACGTCCGCGCGCCCGTCGCGACGATCTGCCTGGGGATGGCCGCCTCGATGGCCGCCGTCCTGCTCGCGGCCGGCGCCGAGGGCAAGCGCTACGCCCTGCCGAACAGCCGGATCATGATCCACCAGGGCTCGGGCGGGTTCCGTGGCGCGGCCCCGGATGCCGTCATCCAGATGCGGGAGTGGGAGTTCCTCGTCCAGCGGAATCGTCGAGATCCTGGCGAAGCACGCGAAGCAGCCCCTGGACAAGGTCGTGACGGACACGAACCGGGACTTTTTCATGTCTCCCGAGGCGGCCAAGGACTATGGCATCATCGACTACGTCTACACGGCCACGGGCGACTCACTGATCGCGCGCGCACATGATCTCGGCCTCGCGGGCGGGGAAGGGGGCGGGGTCCCCAACGCTGCCACGGAGGGCGAGGCCAAGCCCGACGCGGACAAGAAGACGAAGTAACCAGGGAGCTCGCGATCTCGGTGACCACCAGCGGCACGTCCAAGGGACCCAAGGTTCCGTACCGCTGCTCCTTCTGCGGCAAGAGCCAGGAGCAGGTACGGAAGCTGATCGCCGGTCAGGGCGTCTATATCTGTGACGAGTGCATCAACCTCTGCCAGGAGATCATCGAAGAGGAGATGCTCGAGGCGCCGAAGGCCAAGCCGGCGGTCGCCAAGCTCCCCAACCCGCGCCAGATCAAGTTCGCGCTCGACCAGTACGTGATCAGCCAGGAGCGGGCCAAGAAGGTCATCTCGGTGGCGGTCTACAACCACTACAAGCGGGTCAACGCCGGCCACGCGGTCGACGAGGTCGAGCTGCAGAAGTCGAACGTGCTGCTCGTCGGACCGACGGGCTCGGGCAAGACCCTCCTCGCCCAGACGCTCGCGCGCGTCCTCGACGTCCCGTTCTGCATCGCCGACGCCACCTCGCTCACCGAGGCCGGCTACGTCGGTGAGGATGTCGAGAACATCCTCCTCCGCCTGATCCAGGCGGCCGACTTCGACGTCGCTCGTGCCCAGCGCGGGATCATCTACATCGACGAGATCGACAAGATCGCCCGCAAGGCGGACAACCCGTCGATCACCCGCGACGTCTCCGGCGAAGGTGTCCAGCAGGCGCTGCTGAAGATCCTCGAGGGAACCGTCGCGAACGTCCCGCCGCAGGGCGGCCGGAAACATCCGCACCAGGACTTCATCCAGATCGACACGACGAACGTGCTGTTCGTCTGTGGCGGTGCCTTCGACGGGCTCGAGAAGATCGTCGAGGAGCGGGTCGGCCGGCGATCGATCGGGTTCGGCGCCGACAGTGGCGTGGCGAAGGCGGATCGGGGCAAGATCCTCGAGCGGCTGATGCCCGAGGACCTCCTCAAGTTCGGGCTCATCCCCGAGTTCATCGGCCGGCTGCCGGTGATCGTCACCCTCACCTCGCTCACCGCGGAGGACCTCGTCCGGGTCCTCACGGAGCCGAAGAACGCGGTCACCCGCCAGTTCCAGAAGTTCCTCGGGCTCGACAAGGTGGAGCTCGTCTTCACCGAGGGCGCGCTCAAGGCCGCCGCCGACGTCGCGCTGGAGCGGAAGACGGGTGCCCGGGCCCTCCGGTCGATCGTCGAGGAGGCCCTCCTCGAGGTGATGTACGACATCCCGGAGCGATCCGACGTCCGCAAGTGCATCATCACCGAGGAGACGATCCGCGACGGTCGCCTCCCGCTGCTCCTGACGAAGACCGAGGTCGACCGGGGCGTCGACGAGACGAACTACGAGGAGTGGCTCGCCGCCCGCGGCGAGACCGCGTAGGTCTTCGTTCCGGGCGGCGCCTCGCGCCGCCTTCTCGGCTTCTCGACGCCGCCCGGCTCCCTCGTCCGTTCCCGTCGCCCGTCCGGGCCCGCCCCCCAGCTTCCTCGCCGGCCCGGCCCAGCTCTCGGCCGACCTTCGACCCGGTTGTGATCACCGACTGTTCATCGAAAGCCTTGCCCTGCGACAACGCGTCCCGTTGAACATCGACGCGGGTCCAAGCCGTCCGTAACGAACAGACGGTGGTCACGGCGATCGTCATGGGCCACTGCGCCGAACATGATCAGGAGTAAGCGGCGATGAAGCGCTCCGATTGAACATAGGGCGATCATGCCGGGCGTCAGGCGACCAGCGGTCCAAGTGGAGGCGGCGAGACAAGCGCGCGAGCTACGGGCGAGGATCGGCGCGGATGTCCAAGCGATGCGGGAGCGGCGCAGTTGGAACCGGAAGGAGCTGGCGGCTCGCGCTGGTCTCGGGCGGATGGTCGAGAGCCGGATCGAGCGGGGCGTGGCCAACCCGCACCTCGACGCCCTCCAGCGGATCGCGTTCGCGCTCGGTCGACCACTGATCGTCTCCTTCGGGAGCCGCGACCCGGCCGAGCTGACGGCCGACGCCGGCCACCTCGCGATGCAGGAGCTGGTCCTCCGGGTCGGTCGCCGTGCGGGATACACGGGCTCGTTCGAGCTGGCGACGAGGCCCGCGGAAGCGTGGCGATCGGCGGACGTCGGGCTCGCGGCGCCCGACCGCCGGCAACTCATCCACGTGGAATGCTGGAACACGATCGGTGACATCGGCGCGGCCGCTCGATCCAGTACGCGCAAGCAGGCCGAGCTGCGCGACCTCGCCGTCGCCCGTTGGGGCACTTGACGGCGACCAGCGGCCTCGTGTGGGTCGTGCGGGCGATCAGCCAGGAACCGGGCCCTGGTCGCTCGCTACCCGGAGGTCTTCGCGAGCCGCTTTCCAGGCTCGTCGCGCGGCTGGATCGCGGCCCTGACCCGCGGGACCGAACCGCCCGAGGAGGCTGGCATCGTCTGGTGCGACGTGCAGACGACGCGACTCATCGCGTGGCGGCGCCACCGGGCGCAGCCGTCATCCGGCTGTTCATCCCGACCGCGCTCGCGGGCGTCGCGCTCAACGGGGTCGGCCGGGTCCTGATCGGGATCGACATCGCGTTCCGGCGTCGGCCACTCACTGCCCAACTCGGACCTGAAACGGATCCGCCCGCCTGATCACCAGTGCCCCACTCCTCGACGATCGAGACTAGTCTCATGCGGTGGACCACGACGACCACGTCGGGCTGATCCGCTCGGGCGTCGATGGCGCCGGCCTGCGCTGGCTCGAGCTCGGGGCAGGGGAGGGTGCGTTCACCCTGGCGCTCGCGGACGTGCTCGGCCCGCGCGGTGAGATCGTCGCCGTCGACCGCGACCCGGCAGCGCTCGCGCGGCTTGGCGTGACGATGGTTCGGCGTTTCCCGTCGACGACGCTGGTCGCCGTGGCCGCCGACTTCCGTGACCCGCTCCCCGCCGGTCCGTTCGATGGCGTCCTCGCCGCGAACAGCCTCCACTTCGTCAAAGACCCGGCCGAGATCCTCCGGCGGGCGGCGGCGTGCCTGCGGCCGCGTGGCCGGGTGGTCGTCGTCGAGTACGACGCCGATCGCGGCAACCCGTGGGTCCCGCATCCGTTCTCCGCCCGTCGCTTCCCGGAGATCGCCGCTGCGGCCGGGCTGACCGATGCGCGCGAGATCGCCCGGGTCCCGAGCCGGTTCCTGGGTGCGATCTACGCGGCGACGGCGATTCGCCCGGAAGCGGCGTCCCGCCCGGAGCAGGTCGGCAGCGACCGGTCCGGTGCTACACTCCCGCCGTCACGGTGACGACCGAGAGGAGTAGGTCCGGAACGGCCACCGAGCGAGCGCGGGACGGTGCGAGCCGCGCGGGACCGCCGGACCGAAGTCGCTCGCGAGCCATGCGGCCGGCGCCCGATAGCGCGCCACGAGGCAGCCCGGATCGGCGCCCGCGATGAGCGGACCGCCCCGGGACGCGAACCAGCAGGTGGTACCACGACCCCGTTCGTCCGCTGGACGAGCGGGGCGTTCGATTCCAGGGGCACCCGGCGACATGACCGACACCGCGAGCAACAGACCGACGACGACCGACCTCCCGAAGGCCTACCGGCCGGGCGACGTCGAGGACGCCGTCTACGAGCGCTGGCTGGCGGCCGACGTCTTTGCGCCGGACGGGTCGGGCTCGCGACCGGACCCGGAGGCGGCGCCGTTCACGATCATCCAGCCGCCGCCGAACGTCACCGGCTCGCTCCACCTCGGACATGCCCAGCGCGCGACCGTCGAGGACCTGATGATCCGGCACGCTCGGATGACGGGTCGGCCGACGCTCTTCCTGCCCGGGCTCGACCACGCATCGATCGCGGCCCAGTTCGTCCTCGATCGGATCCTCGCCGGCGAGGGCGAGAGCCGCCAGAGCCTCGGCCGCGACCGGTATCTGGATCGGATGCACCAGTTCATCGCCGAGACGCGCGAGACGATCCTCGGCCAGGAGCGGCGGCTGGGCGCGTCGTACGACTGGAGCCGGCTCCGGTTCACGATGGACGAGGGGTCGGCGAAGGCCGTGCGGGTCGCCTTCAAGACCCTCCACGACCGCGACCTCGCCTACCGGACGGAGGCGCTCGTCAACTGGTGCCCCGGCTGCCGAACGAGCGTGAGCGATCTCGAGGTGATCTCGACCCCCGAGACCGGCACGCTCTGGTCGATCCGCTACCACCTGGTGGACGAGCCGACGGGCCGGCCCGACCCGGATCGGACGATCACGGTGGCGACGACCCGGCCCGAGACGATCCTCGGCGACACGGCCGTCGCCGTCCACCCGGACGACGAACGCTACGCAGACCTCGTCGGCCGCCGGGTCCGGATCCCCTTCGTCGAGCGTGACGTGCCCGTGATCGCGGACGACGTCGTCGACCGATCGTTCGGAACCGGTGCCGTGAAGATCACGCCGGCCCATGACCACGACGACCACGAGACCGGGCTTCGACACGGGCTCCCGATGCCGACGATCCTCGACGACGCGGCGGCCGTCACGAACACCGGCACGGCGTACGACGGGCAGGACCGCTACGTCGCCCGGAAGGCGATCCTCGCCGACCTCGAGGCACGCGGCGACCTCGCCGGGGAGCGACCGCACGAGATGGTCCTCGGGCGCTGCCAGCGCTCGGACGACGTGATCGAGCCCCGGCTGAAGACCCAGTGGTTCATCCGGACCGCGCCGCTCGCCGCGGCGGCCCTCGAGGCCACGCGGAGCGGCCGGACCCGGATCGTGCCGGCGGTGTTCGAGAAGACCTGGGAGCACTGGCTGACGACGATCCGTGACTGGAACGTCTCGCGCCAGCTGTGGTGGGGCCATCGGATCCCGGCCTGGTATTGCCCGGACGGTCACGTGACCGTCAGCGTCGAGGAGACGGGCCCCAGTGCCTGCGCCGGCTGCGGCCGGCCGGCGGCCGAGCTGCGCCAGGACCCGGACATCTTCGACACGTGGTTCAGCTCGGGCCTGTGGCCGTTCTCCACCCTGGGCTGGCCGGACGACACTGCGGACTACCGCCGCTACTACCCGACCTCGGTCATGGAGACCGGCTACGACATCATCTTCTTCTGGGTCGCCCGGATGATGATGCTGGGGATCGAGCTGACCGGCGACGCCCCGTTCCACACGATCTCCCTGTCGGGGCTGATCCGCGACCCGCTCGGCCAGAAGATGTCGAAGACGAAGGGCAACGTCGTCGATCCGCTCGCGGTCATGGTCGAGTCCGGGGCCGACGCCCTGCGCTTCGCGCTGATCCACGGCGCGACCCCCGGCCAGGACCAGCGGTTCGGGCCGCAGAAGCTCGAGCACGCCCGGAACTTCGCGAACAAGCTCTGGAACGCGGCTCGATTCGTTCTGGGCGCCCGCCCGGGAGTGGTCGCGGCCGATGCGGCTCGGCCCGAGGCCATCGACGACGCCCTCCTCGGTCCGACGGAGCGCTGGATCCGGTCACGGGCAGCGGCCGCGACCGCGGCCGTCGACCGCGGCGTCGCGGAATACCAGTTCGCCGAGGTCACCCGCGCCCTTTACGACGGCATCTGGTCCGAGTTCTGCGACTGGGGCATCGAGCTGGCCAAGGTCCGCCTCGCCGACGAGTCACTCCGCGACGCGGAGCGTGCCGCGACGTGGTGGACGCTCGTCGACGCCCTCGACACGTATCTCCGCCTCCTGCACCCGGTCATGCCGTTCGTCACCGAGGCGATCTGGAGCTCGCTGCCCCACCGCGCCGACGACCCCGAGCTGCTGATGGTCGCCCGCTGGCCGGCCGCGGCGGGCGAGGCGGATCCGGCCCTTGACGCCCGGTTCGACGAGGTGATCGCGACGATCGTGGCAATCCGGAATGCCCGGGCGACGGCCGATGCGCCCGCCGGGGGGTGGCTCGAGACGCACCTGGCGCCGACGGGCGAGCGGTTCGACGCGTTCGAGGCGCTGGCACCGGCGATCGCCCGGCTCTCTCGATCGCGGCCGTTGACGCTCCATCGAGACGCGGCCGCGCTGCCCCGTCCCGACGGCGCGCTCGAGCTCGTCCTGCCGTCTGGTGACATCGAGGCGACCGTGATCCTCGCGGCTGCCCCGGAATCGGTTGCGGTCGATCGCGGTCGGCTCGAGAAGGAGCTTGCGGAGGCCGAAGGTCACCTGGCCGCCGCGCAGGCGCGCCTGGCCAACGCGACCTTCACGGAGCGTGCGCCGGCGGCGGTCGTGAACGGCGCCCGTGTCCGGGCTGCGGAGCTCGCCGAACAGGTCGAACGCCTGCGGACGCTCCTCGCGCGCTGACGCCACGCACGTGCGGCGCCGGGGCTCCCTAGGCTCGGCGAAGCTCCGCGACCACTGGCCGGTGATCCGACAGGTCGCCGGCCTCGGTCGCGACCCGGCACCCGTCCACCGCCAGGCCGCGGACGAAGACGTGATCGATCGCCGAGAGGCCGGACGTCCGTCGGCGGGCGTCGCCGGCCGGCACGCCGATCGCCTCGAACGCATCCGCGAATGCGTCATGCAGCGAGCGCACCTCGGCGCCGTCGACGGCCACGTTGAGATCGCCGGTCACGACGAGCGGACGTGCCGGGCCGGTTCGCTCGCCCGCGATCGCCGCGAGCGCCTCGACCTGGTGCGTCCGCTGCTCGCGCCCGATGTACGTCAGGTGCGTCGTGACGATGCCTGTTCCGGCAACGACCCCGCCCACCGCGCAGCGGGCCTCGCGGTGGCCGGGCTCGACGTCGCCGTATCGGGCCCCGGCCAGCGGGTGGTCCGTGCCGACGGGCTCGACCAGGTCGTCGTCGGCGGCCCGTGGCAGGCCCTCCGTGAACCCGTCGACGATGGGCTCGCGCGTCAGGATCGCGTTCCCCCACATCGCCGAGCCGATCGCCCGGCCCCTCTCCGGCTCGACGAGCGGGAAGCTGTGGACCGCGCCGTAGCCGACGCTCAGGCCGGTGAGACGGGCCAGCTCAGCCGGCTGATCGTGGACCACGCCGTCGGCCGTCAGGATCGTGACCTCCTGGAGCGTCACGACGTCCGCATCGAGAGCGCGGATGAACGCGGCGATCGCCTCGAGGCGGTCCTGCCGGACATGCCGCCACCAGGCAGGCGGAAACGGCTCGCCCGGTCCGATCGCCGCCCGGATGTTCCAGGTGACGACGCGGAGGCGATCGGACCCGACGGCCGGGTCCGACGCCACGATCAGCGGTCCGTGGACCCTACTTGACCGAGCCCGCGAGCAGGCCCTGGACGAAGTAGCGCTGGAGGCTGAAGAACACGAGCAGCGGAACGCCCATCAGCAGGAACGCCGACGCCGCGAGCAGGTGCCACTCGCTGCCGTACGTGCCGAGGAGCGTCGTGACCTGGATCGTCATCGGGTAGTCGGAGTTCTTCCCGATGAAGATGAGGGCCATGAGCAGGTCGTTCCAGACCCACAGGAACTGGAAGATCCCGTAGGCGGCGAGCGCCGGCACGGACAACGGGATCACGATCGTCCGGAAGACCCCGAACGACGACGACCCGTCGATCCGGGCGGCCTCGATCAGGTCCTTCGGCAGCGTGATGAAGAAGTTCCGCAACAGGAAGATGCCGAACGGCAGGGCGAACGCGGTGTGGGCAAGCCAGATCCCGACGAAACCCTGCGTGAGCTGGAGCGGCCGGAACAGCTGGAGGACCGGCAGGAACGCGACCTGCACCGGCACCATCATCAAGGCGATGATGATCAGGAAGATCGTGTCCCGGAATGGGAAGCTGAGCCACGAGAACGCGTAGGCCGCCAGCGAGCAGACGAGCAGCGGCAGCAGCGTCGCGGGCACCGCGATGAGCAGGCTGTTGATGAACGCCTGGCCCATCCCCTGCGCCTGCAGGACCTGCTGGTAGTTCTCCAACGTGAACGAGAAGCTGCCGATCGTCGTCCACCAGCCGGAGGACTGGATGTCCCCCCGCGGACGGAACGAGGTCACGAGGAGCCCGATCGTCGGCACAAGCCAGATGATCGCGATCAGCCCGAGGGAGATGTGGATCGGGGCCCGGTTCAGCGAGCGAAGGATCCGCGCGCTCAGGGTCGGGCTCGCCGGGGCGGCCACGGTGGCGGTGGTCGTGCTCATGTCAGGCCACCGACCCGCTGCGGAACCGGCGGACGTTGAAGATCATCACCGGGATCAGGAGGATCAGCATCACGACGGCCACCGCGGCGGCCTTGCCGAACTGGCCCGACGAGAAGTCCTGCTTGTAGAACTCGAACGCGATCACGCGGCTCGCGTTGCCCGGCCCCCCGCCCGTCATGACGTACGGGATGTCGAACAGCTTGACGACATTGACGATCAGGGTCACCGCGAGGACCGAGATCGGCAGGCTGACCATCGGCAGGATGATCCGCCAGAAGATCTGGAACTCGTTGGCGCCGTCGGTTCTCGCGGCCTCGAGGATCTCCGGTGAGATGCCCTTCAGGGCGGCCGACAGGATGACCGTCGCGAAGCCGGCCGATCCCCAGATCCCCACGGCGATCAGCGAGGCATTCACGAAAGCCGGGTCTCCCAGCCAGGACACCGGGCCGACGTGGACGATGCCGAGGAGCGCGTTCAGCAGCCCGACGTTCGGATCGAGCTGGTACATGAACGTCCAGATCACGCCGAGGGCGGTCGCGGCGATCGCCATCGGCAGGAACACGACGGCCTTGATCAGCGACTCGTACCGGACCCGCATCGCGATGACCGCGATGACGAGGCCGAAGAAGATCACGAACCCGGTGTAGAAGATCAGCCAGAGGACGTTGTTGATGATCGACTGGACGAACGAGGGGGTGTTCAGCAGGGCGACGTAGTTGTCGAGCCCGACGAACCGGGTGAAGTTCCCGCCGAGCCCGCGGTCGAGGCTCATCCGGAACGTCGAGAGGACGGGATAGACGAGGAAGACCAGCAGCAGGATCAGAGCGGGCGCAAGGAAGAGGGCGGCGATCAAGCCGCCGGGGACGCCCCGTCGCGGCTTGCCGGTCGTCGCCGTGGCGGTCATTGGCTGCGGAACGGTCGCCACTCCTGGCCCTCCAACTGAGGAAAGGCGCGAACGGGACGGGCCCGTTCGCGCCTTCGGCGTGCCTAGTCGACGGAGAAGATCACTTCTCGCCGGCCCAGGCGCTCTTCACACCCGTGTTGAACGTCGCCAGGAGCGAGGTCGTGTCCTTGCCCTGGATGACGTCCTGGAGCATTGCGCCCATGTCCGGAGCGGCGGCCGGCAGCGTGTCGGAGCCGTCATAGACGACTGCCGAGGCGCCCGCGACCTGGGCCGCTTCCTTCTTGGCCAGATCATTCGGGTAGTTGTCGGCACCGACCGCCTTGACCGGCGAGATGATCGCTCCGGTCTTGGCCCACGTCGAGCCGGCATCCGCCGTCGTCATGAACTGGATGAACTCCTTGACGCCGGGGTTGGTCGTCAGCGCCGCGATCTCGTCGCCGCCGATCTCCGCCGCGGTGTCACCGGAGCCGCCGAAGGTCGGGAAGTTGAACCAGTCGATGGTCTTCCCGATCTCGAGCGCCTTGTTGGTCTGGCCCGTTGCGATCCCACCGACGAAGCCGCCCTCGTAGTAGAGCGCCGCGGTCGGCTTGGCCCCGAAGGCCTGGGCGATCCCGTCCGTGAAGGCGACGCCAAGAGCGCCTGTGATCCCACCGGGGACGTTGGCGTTCGTGATGACTTCCTTCATGGTGTCGAGCGCCTTCGAGACGGTCGGATCGGTCCAGTCGCCGTCGGGGCTGAAGAGCTTCTTGTACGCGTCCGCGCCGTTCTGGCGGAGGTAGACCTCCTCGAACCAGTCGGTCAGCGTCCACGAGTCCTTCGCGCCGAGCGCGAGCGGAGTCGCGGTGCCCTTGCCCTGGAGCGTCGTGATCAGGGCCTTCAGATCGTCCCAGCTCTTCGGTGCGGTCGCGCCCGCGGCCGTCAGCGTGTCGGGCCGATACCAGAAGGTGCTCTTGCTGTTGAACTTCACCATGATCCCGTAGAGATCACCGTCGACCTTGCCCGGATCGAGGATGCCGGGTGGGTAGTTCGCCTCGAGGCTCGCGGGATCGATCCCGAGGTCGCTGATCTTCTTGATGCCGCCCGAGCGGGCGAACTGCCGCAGGAACCCGAGGCCCGGCATGATCGCCACGTCGGGCGGGCTGCCGCTCGTGATCTTGCTCTGGAGCACGGTCGCGTAGTCGGTCCGCTGAGCCTGGTAGGTGGCGGTGTTGCCCGTCGCCGTCTTGAACTCGTCGAGGACCTTCTGGAACGCTTCCTGCTCGCTGCCGCCCCACAGCGAGGTGACGGTGATCGTGGCTCCCGTGACGCCGGACGCGGCCGGTGCCGTGGAACCACCCGCCGCCGTGGACGGAGCGGTTGAACCGCCCGGTGCGCTGGATGCGCCTCCCGAGGACGGCGACGGCGAGGCACTGCTGCCACACGCCGAAACGATCATGACGGCCGCGATCGGCAACGCCATGAATCGCGAGAACTTGGCCATCGGCCTACTCCTCCTCCTGCCGACGAGCCGATCCGTTGGTTCCAGGGCCCCCATGGTCCCGGAGGATCGACTCAGCGGCGGTACCACCCGATCTCGGGTGCCTGACCCGGCCACGCCGGGAAGATGGTCGACGCCGACCGACTGGACGCTGACGGAGCCTCGACGCACGGTTCGCTGGCCGCGACGCCGAGGAACGTCAGTGAGGAGCCGGACGGGTCGCCGTGTGGGAATCCTTCATTCAATCGCGAGACTAATCGTGGCTTCTCGGCGATGTCAACGTTACATCGACATCGCGGGTCTGCGGTGCCTGGCGCTCAGCCGGGCATCGCCGACCCGGCGCGATCCGGAATGTCCGGATCTCCCAGGCCCGCAGCGGGATCCGGAGCGACCCGTCCGTTTCGGGGTCGATCGACCCGCCGACCCGCCCGAGGAGGTCGACGTCGTGGGCCGCGGCGATCCCGTCGGGCAGGTGGACGGTCGCGGTCGTCGCGTCCGGCGTCTCCGCCACGAGCCGCAGCTCCAGCTCCGGTCCGCGCCGGCGGAGGGCCGACAGGACGACGCCGGCACCGTCGACCGCGAGACCGGCGACGCTCCGTCGCCGGTGCGTCGGCCGGGGCCCGGCCGGCCGCAGCGAACGCGGGCAGCCGGAACCGGTCCGCCGCACGCAGGGCATCGGCTGTCGACCACGAGCCGGCGTGGGGCAGGATGGCGAACCCGAACCGCCACGGTCCGACGAGCTGGGCGCCGGGAACCGGGCACCTCGGGGCCGGCCGGATCCTCCCGGAACGGGTTCGTCGTTGCGGCTGATCAGGCCGGTCGAGCGGAGGACCGTCAGCGCAAGCTCTCGCGCCGTCGACGAGCTCGTACTCGGTGACGTGCTCGAGCAGGATCGGTCACGCCCGCCGCGTGGACGAAGCCGTGCGCCGGAAAGGTCGGCGTCGGGACCTCGCCGTGCCCGGCTTCGGCGGTCAGGCCGCGATCGACGACCGCGAACTGGCCTTCCGCGGACGACGTGGTCGGTCGGCGCCGGCAGCGGGACGTGGACGCGGACGCGGTGATCGCGGGACGGGTTCGTGAACGAGATCGCCACCCGGACGAACGGCTCGCCCGTGCGGAGCTCGAGCCGCGTCGTGACCTCGACGGGCTCGGTGACCTCGGAGCGGGACCCGCCGTCGGCGGCCAGCCCGACCGGCCAGTCGTAGCGCGAGACGACGTCGAGGCTGCCGCGGACCGGACCGCGCTCGATCGGCTGGACAACGACGATCGACGGGGTCTCGACGAGGCCGTCGGCCGCGGGCGGGCCGTAGTTGTACGTGTCGCCGTAGTCGCCGCCGTCGACGATCCGGCCAACCCCGGCGAGCCGCGACCCGCCGCCCTCGATCGACGGACGTCCCGTCCTCGGCGACCTCGACCCGGACGAGGCCGTTGTCGAGGGATCGATCGTCGACCACCACGGGGGCCGCCGGCGCGACTCCGCCGGCCGGCGCCTCCACCGGTCGGACGACCGTCGCTCCCAGGGGCGGCACGGGGACCGCCGCGACCAGCCGGCGCCGGTCGCCCCGGACGACGACCACGTCCCAGGCCTCGTCGGGGTCCTCGGCCGTCGCCGCGGCCACGCCGTCGAGGATCGTGTCGACGTCGAAGTCGTCGAGCGCCGCCGGGTCGTCCATCAGGAGCGTCAGCTCCGGGGTGCCGGCATCGCGCCGGATCAGGTGACCATCGAGGGAGTGCCCGAACAGCTCGCGCCCGTGGAGACGTCGGGCGAAGAGCTCGGGCACCTGGCGTCCGCGTCATCCGGAGCCGGCGCAGGACGGTCTCGGGCCGGTCGACCAGCTGCGTGGCGACGCGCTCGCCGTCAGGCAGCGCGAGGTCCACCGCCTCCCACGCGGCCGGGACGTCCAGGTCGAGCTCGACGACGTCCGTCCGATCGAACGGCGACGGGTTGACGACGACGACGCTGCCGCGCGGCGCGGCCGCGGCGAGCGGACGGATCGCGGCGGTCACGATCCCCTGACCGATCTGCTCGGCCTCGGCGAATCGCGTCAGGACCTGGTTGACGACCGCATCCTGTGAGCAGCCGCAGATCGAGTCGTGGGCGGAGTTGTCGACGACCCGCCGCCAGGCCAGCTCGAGGAGCCGCTCCGGCCACGCGGTCCCGTGGATCGCCGCGAGCGGTTCCGCGGATCGCTCGAGCGCCCGCTCGGCGCGCCCGGCGGCGGCCTTGATGTCGATCCGGGCGGACGTGACGTTCATCAGCATGTTCGCCCGGGCCGCCGATCGGAGCTCTCCCGGTCCAGACGGGCGCGACCGCTGGATCGGGCTGGTCCGGGTCCGCGACCGAGGCATCGAACGCGCGGATGTAGTCGCTCAGGGTCTCGATCCGGACGACGATGTCGTCGCGGGTCGCGTTCGCCTCGGCCACGACCCGGGCGAGGCTGGGGGAGGGGACCGCGTGGTCGGTGCCGTACATCGCGAGGATCGAGCGGTCGCCGTAGAACGCCCGGCCGGCTGCCGCGTAGCGACCGACCTTCTCGGCAAGACGATCCGGGATGGCCAGCAGGTAGGCGCCGTTGCCGTAGCCGCCGACGAGGTATTCCGCCCGAACGGAGGAGCCATCCGGGGCGCGCCAGGTGAACGCATGGCGATCGATCGCCTGCGGCACGCCGCGCCACACGACGGCGTGCCGGATCCCCGCACGGCGGAGGATCTGGGGCATCTGGGCGATGTGCCCGAACATGTCCGGCAGGTAGCCGACCGGCATCGCCGCGCCGAAGGCCTCGGCCGCGTGCCAGCCGATCTCCAGGTTCCGGATCATCGTCTCGCCCGAGACGAGGAACTCGTCCATGAGGATCTGCCAGGGACCGATCGCAAGCCGGTCGTCGGCGATGAGCCGCTCGATCCGCTGCGCGACCCTCGGGTCGGACCTCGAGGTAGTCGTCGATCGTCGCGACCTGGCCGTCGAGGGTGAAGGCGAGCCGATCGTCCGCCTCCATCGAGTCGAGCAGCTGGTCGACGAGCTCGACGAGGCGCATCCGGAAGACCTGGAACGGCTCGTACCACTCCCGGTCCCAATGGGTGTGTGGGACGAGATGGATGACCGCCGGCGCATCGATGACCATCAGGCGTCCGACCCGAGGGCGGCGGCCTCGCCGCCGATCGGGATCCCCCGCTGCGCGGCGAGCCGGGCGATGGCTCGCTGGCAGGTGACGATGTCCGCCCGACCGTCGGCGATCCCGGTGAGGGGTGGTGTCCCATGGCGGACCAGGTCACCGAAGGCGAGGAGCTCGCGCTCGAAGGCTTCGTCGATCGAGTCGAAGACCACCCGCCGTCGGGTCTCGTCGCGGCCGGTGGAGACGACGAGGGCCGTCGGCTCGTGGAGCCGGTACGGCGCCGGGAACGACAGCTCCACGGATCCGCCGACATGATGGAACCGGACGTCCTCGCGATAGGCCGGGTAGCCCGGCAGGAAGTTCCAGCCGATCGTGACCCGGGTGCCGTCGGTCAGCCGACCCACGAGCAGGACGGAGCCCGGCTCCGAGGCCGAGCCGCCCCAGGTGTCGACGTGGTCGATCGCGGCGATCGTCCCACCGAGGGCCCGGATCACGGACAGCTCGTGAACGACGCTGCTGAGGAGGATCCCCGCGTACAGGTCGGCGAGCTCCTGGCCGACCACGCCGATCGCGGCCTGGACGAGGTCTGCGGTGGCCGCCCGCAGCCCCGAGACGGTCCCCGGATCCACGTCGGCGGGGGGTGCCAGGAGATGGGCGAAGGCGAGCTGCGATTCGCTCGTGGGATGGAGGACCGCCACCTCGATCTCCCGGCGGGACCCGAGCCCGGTCGCTGGATCGTCGACGAGCCGGCGGGCCTCGACGACCGCAGGGTCGAAGGCCTTCATGTACCCGAGCAGGAGACGGTCCGCGTTCGGCGAGGCCGCGAGCCGGTCCGCCTCGGCGATCGTGAAGGCGAGCGGCTTCTCGCACAGCACCGGGAGGCCCCGATCCAGCGCGGCGAGTGCGTCGCGTCCGTGCGAGCCGGAGGTCAGGAGGATCACGCCGTCCAGGTCCGGCACCTCGAGGAGTCGCTCGACCGACCCGACGCGGTTCGCGTCGGCAACGCCGTAGCGGTCGCCGATCGCGTTTCGCAGGGACGTCGAGAGGTCGCAGATCGCGGCGATCTCGAACGAATCCGGAAGCCGGGCGAGGAGCGGGAGGTGCACGGCCTGAGCGACGGCGCCGAGACCGGCGACCCCCACCCGCAGCCGTCCGTCGCGGGCCGATGACGAACGTTCCATCGGCGGTCGAGTATAGGCGGGGCGCCGGCCGCGACACGGGTGTGGACCGCCGGTTTGACCGCCCTCGTCGGGCTCGCCAGACTGCATCGCCATGACCCTGCACGACCCCGTGGCGGCGACGACCGCAACCGACTGGCGCGACGGCGTCATCTACCAGATCTACCCGCGCAGCTTCGCCGACCACGACGGCAACGGGACCGGCGACCTCCGGGGGGTGATCGATCACCTCGATCACTTCGGCCCCGACCGGCTGGGCATCGAGGCGATCTGGCTCTCGCCGATCTACCCGTCGCCGGGGCGCGACCTCGGCTACGACGTCACCGACCACACGACCGTCGACCCGCTCCTGGGGACGGACGCAGACTTCGACGACCTCGTGGCCGCGTGCCACCGGCGCGGGCTTCGGGTGATCCTCGACCTGGTGATGAACCACACGAGCGACGAGTCCGCCTGGTTCCTGCGCCTCGAAGGCCTCGCGCGACGGTCCCTACGCCGACTTCTACCTCTGGCGCGACGCGTCCGGCTGGGACGCCGACGGCCGGCCGCTGCCGCCGAACAACTGGGTCTCGTTCTTCGGCGGGTCCGGCTGGGAATGGGTGCCGGCACGTCAGCAGTTCTACTACCACACGTTCCTCGTCGGGCAGCCGGAGCTGAACTGGCGCAACCCCGCCGTCGAGCAGGCGCAGTGGGACATGGTCCGGGGCTGGCTGGACCGCGGCGTCGACGGGTTCCGCCTCGACGTGTTCAACGCCTTCCTGAAGGACCCCGAGCTCCGCTCGAACCCGGTGATCGAGGGCGACTCGCCGTGGTCGCGGCAGGACCACCGCTACGACATCGACCAGCCGGACTTCCTCGATCTGATCGAGCGGTTCCGGACGATCGTCGACGAGGAGCCCGGCCGGATGACGATCGGCGAGCTGTTCTCGCGCGAGGCGGACCTGGCCGCGAAGTACGCCCGCGCTCGGCATCTCGTGTTCGACTGGTCCCTGATGGAGTCGCCGTGGACCGCGGCCGCCTACGGCGAGGCGATCGATCTCCGCGAGCGCGCTGTTCGGGCCCGATCTCTGGCCGACCGTGGCCCTCTCGAACCACGATCGGGAGCGACAGGCGACGCGCCTGTCGACATCCGTCGATCGCGATCGGCCGCCCGATCGCGACGCGATCGCCAAGGCCGCGGCCGTCGTCATCCTGGCCCTGCGGGGGACGCCCTTCCTCTACTACGGCGAGGAGATCGGGATGGCCGACGTCGACATCCCGCGGGACGAGATCGTCGACCCACCGGCGCTCCGGGCCGGGCCGGACTTCCCGTGGTACGACCGATCGCGGTGCCGGACGCCGATGCAGTGGAGCGCGGAGCCTGGGGCGGGCTTCACGACCGGCCGGCCGTGGCTCCGCCTCGCGCCGGATGCCGCGGAGCGCAACGTCGCCGCCGAGACGGTCGATCCGGACTCCGTGCTGGCCTGCTATCGGCGGTTGCTCGCCTTCCGGCGGACATCGGACGCCCTGCGGACGGGCGGGATGGAGCGGCTCGACAGCGGCACCCCCGACGTCCTGGCATGGACCCGCACCGGCGGCGGCCAGCGGCTGCTCGTCGTGACGAGCTTCGTCGGGGAGCCGCGAACGGTGGACGTCGCGCGGATGGCCGGTTCGGCCGATTGGACCGTGCGGGTCGGCACCCACCGGGAGCCGATACAACCCGACGCCGCCGGACGGTTGGCCCTGCGGCCGGACGAGGCGGTGATCCTCGAAGCCGCCCCGGACTGACCCGCCGCGACCGGACTCTGCCGGCCAATCGTCATGGTGACGAAGCCTCCTGCGCCGCTGCTACCATGCTCGCCAGCGATCCCGTTGCCACGGAGCCTGCCGTGCCGCTCGACTTCCTGAAGCGCAAGAACACCGATCCGGCCAATCCGGCTGCCGACGCCCCGCCCGGTCCGACGGCGGGCGCCCACGGCCCGATCACCCTCCCCGAGGAAGTCGTCGCGCAGGAGTACCAGCTCAAGCTGTACTACGCGGGCAAGTCGAGCGAGGGCGTCCGGATGAAGGCGGGCCCGCGTGCGCTCGCCGAGCTCCCGTCGATGCTCCACGGACTGGCCAAGGGCGAGATCGAGGTCGTGGATCCCCTGCCGATCGAGTTCAGCCAGGCGACGCCGGTCATGGCCCGCCCGTCCGAGGCGATGCAGTGGCTCAACGCCCACCACGTCCACTCCCCGGTGACCCGGCACGCGCTCGTCGTGCTCGAGTCGATCGACGCGATCGATCTCGCGTTCGACACGTTCGTCTGCACGCTCCTCGACGGCGAGGTCGACACGAGCGG
Source organism: uncultured Chloroflexia bacterium (assembly GCA_963817095.1). GTDB lineage: Bacteria > Chloroflexota > Limnocylindria > Limnocylindrales > CSP1-4 > CF-46. The sequence continues at coordinate 185,006 of CAWFND010000008.1, read as the reverse complement.
CTACCCCGAATACAGCGCGATCGTCGGTGGTGTCGCCTCCCACTGGGACGAGGCGACAGGCGACATGATCGCCCGGGCGGTCGTCGGCTGGGGCGGCAAGGGCGTCCGTGGCGACACCGACCGGCTCGCCGCCAAGCTCCTGTCGGGCGTCCTGACGAACATCCTCGCCAACCAGTTCGCGCTGGGTCTCACCCCGGTCGATCGACCGGTGCCGGCGGCCGGTCGCGGCGGGCTCGTCTGCGCCCACTGCGGCTTCGCGTCGGCACACGAGCGAGCGTTCTACTGCCCGAAGTGCGGCATGCGACTCCTCCGCGGCTGAGGCGGCCCTCCCGCGATCGATGCCCACCTACGACTACATCTGCGGTCACTGCGGCCATCGATTCGAAGTGATCCACGGGGTCCACACGGAGGGCCCGTCGAGCTGTCCCGTCTGCCACAGCAGCTCGGTCCGGAAGGCCGTCTCTGCGCCGGCGGTGCACTTCAAGGGATCGGGCTGGGCGAAGAAGGATCGCGGGGCGGCGGCTCGCAAGTCCTCGAGCGCGGGCGACTCGACGTCCGGCGGGTCGTCGACCGATGCCGCTCCATCCACCGCGTCCACCGCGTCCACCGCGTCGACGGGTTCCACGTCTGACGCGTCCACGTCGTCGTCATCGGACGGCGCGGCATCGCCGGCGAAGTCCCCGTCGAGCAAGGACAAGCCCGCCGCCTCGACCGGCACGGCGGCCGACTGATGGCAGGATCGTCCGCCGACTGGATCAGCCTCGCGGAAGCCGCCGAGATCCTCGCGGCCGCCAACGTCCACTTCCAGCCGTCGACGATCGGCAGCTGGGCCCGGACCGGCAAGCTCCAGAGCATCAAGCTGGGCGGTCGGCGCTTCGTCCGCCGCGGCGAGGTGCGGGCGCTGATCGCAGGTCCGCGGCGCGTCCGCGCGATCGACCTCCAGCCGGGCCTGTTCGAGGAGATCCGGGACTGACCGGCGACGGGGGAGACGCCTCGCCTCCGGAGCGCACCGGCATCGGCGACCGTGTGGGTGCGATCGTGGCCACCGTCCTGCGCTGGCCGATCGCCGTCCTCGCCGTCCGGGTGATCGACCGCTTCGGGGCCGCCGACGGCGGCCTGCTCGCCGCCGGGATCGCCTTCAATTCCGTCTTCGCGCTGATCCCGCTGGCACTGTTCGCGAGCGGTCTCGCCGGCCTGTTCCTCACGGACCCGGCGGCGCGGGACGAGATCGTCGCGAAAGTCGGCGAGATCTTCCCGCCACTGAAAGCCATCGTGAACGACATCCTCACGGGCCTGGCCGCGTCGTCGCCGACGGCCTCGATCGTCGGCCTCGTGCTCGCTGGCTGGGGCACCTCCCGGCTCTTCGCCTCGCTCGAGTCCGCGATGGGCCAGCTCGACCCGACCTCGCCGCGGCGCGGGATCGTCCACCAGACGGCGCGACGGATCGGATGGGTGGTCGCCGTGGCCGGGATCGTGATCGTGGCCCTGCTGGCCGCGCCGGTCCTCGCGATCATGGAGGACCTGGCCGACACGGGGTCCCTCCTCCAGGGGATCTTCCAGGTCCTGCTCGCCATCCTCCCGCCCGCCCTCGCCGTCGTGGCGCTCGCGGTGATCTATCGCGTCCTGCCGCGGGTCATCCCGACCTGGCGAGACGATCCGGGTCCCGGCGGTCGTCGGGGCGATCGCGCTGTACGTGCTGACCCGCGGGTTCGTGTTCGTGGCGCCCCGGGTGTTCGCCGGGAACCTCGTCTACGGAACGCTCGGCGCGATCCTCATCGGGTTCATCTGGCTCAACCTGGTGTTCACGATCGTCGTGATCGGCGCCGCGTGGGTCATCGAGCGACGCGAGCCGGGGCCGTCGCCGGAGGCCTGACGGTCTGGCCGGCTCAGCCCTGGCGCGTTCCGCAGCGCCGGCAGAAGCGCGCGGTCGAGGAGAGGGACAGACCGCAGCTCGAGCAGGGTTGGACGCCCGGCGCCGCCGCTGCGGCGCCACCCTGCGCGGGGACGGCCAGGACCTCGCGGGACGAAGCGGCCCACAGGTCGTCGCTCGATCGGCGCGACGGGTTGGCGAGGAGTGCCATGCTCGGGGACTCTTCGAAATCGACGCGAACCGGCCACTGCGGCTCGGACGACGCACGTGCGGCGTGCCGGTCCGGCGGGCGTTGGGGCGACGGGCACCGGCGCGGGCTGTCCTGCGGGAGCGACCTGGTCCGGGGCGAAGATCTGCCAGGTCGGCTGCTCGATCCGGTCCTCGCGAACGGGCAGGAGGGGTGCGATCGGCGGCTCCGGAGCGGCGACCGGTTCGGCGGCGACCGGCTCGACCGCGGCGGCGACCGGTTCGGCGGCGACCGGCTCGACCTCGGCGGGTTCGGCGGCGACCGGCTCGACCGCGACCAGCTCGGCGGCGACCGGCTCGGCGGCGATCGGCTGCGATCGGGACGGGCTCCACCGCGACCGGCTCGGGGGCGACGCGCTCGACCGCCACCGGCTCGGCAACCGGCTCCGCGACGGCGACCGGCTCAGCTGGAGCCGGCTCCGCGACGGCGACCGGCTCGACCACCGCGGGCTCGGCCGCGACGTGGTCCGCTTCCCGCACTGGGTTGGCGAGATCGGCGGCGAGCAGGCCGCCGGCGACGACCGCTGCGACTCCGGGGTGCTCGGGCTCGGCGACCTGCGGCTCCGCGACCGGAGCCTCGGCCGCAGCCGCCACGGCCTCGACGACCTGCGGCTCCGCGACCGGAGCCTCGGCCGGAGCTGCCACGGCCTCGACGACCGGGGCGACCTCGGGCTCGGCGGCGTCCTGCCACGTTGCGGCCGGCGACAGGTCGACGACGGCCGACTCGGCCTCGACCGCGCTCTCGGCGACCGGCTCGGACGCGCGCTGGGCCTCGTAGGCCGCGAGCTCGGCATCGATGCTCTGGCCGGGCCGGAACCGTGTGAGCAGGTCCGACGTGCGGGCGGCTCCGGCAGCGGCGCGCTCCTCGACGACCGGGTCGATCGGGGCGCTGCCGGTCGGCGTTGCGGCTGCCTCGCCGGCGACGTCGTCGATGACGGCCGCCGGGGCGTCAGCGAGCGGTTGTGCGGCATCGACCGGGTCGAATGCGACCGGTTCGGCCGTGACGGCCTCGGTCGCCATCGGGATGAGGACATCCGGCTCGGCCCGGAACGGCTCGGCCGCGATCGGCGCGACCTCGACGGGCTCCGGGGCAGCCGGCGCTTCCGCGACGGGCTCGGGCGTGAGCAGGTCGGGCGGTGCCGCCTCGAACGCGACGGCATCCTCTGGCGCAGCCGCATCGAACGCGACCGGCTCCGGTGCGACCGGCTCGGGAGGAGGCGGCGGTGCGAGCGTCTCGCCCGAGAGGAATGCCAGCCGGGCCGCCGCGTCGAACTGCGGGATGTCGTCTCCGCTGTCGAGGCCGTTCGACGTCGGGTGGAAGCCGTTGCCGTTGGCATGGATGCCGTTGGCGGGAAGTCCCTCGATGCCGAGCCCGGCGCCGTTGGCCGCGGCGGCCGGCGAAGAGAGATCGACCTCGGGCCACGCCTCGACCTCGATCCGGACGGGCTCGAACACCGGCGCGTCCGGGAACGGGGCCGGCAGGATCTCCTGGCCGAGGTTCGGGGCGCAGCTGAGGCAGCGCCCGTCGGCGGTGTTCCAGCAGTTGGCGCATGTGTACTGGCGGCAGGACATGCAGAAGTTGAAGGTCGAGTGGAACGCGTCGAGCTGCTGCGTCGTGAGCTCGCGCTCGTCGTCGCTGCGGGCCTCGGCCATCGCCTCGTCCAGCGACGAATCGTCGCTCATGACCCAGTTCTTGACGCCCTTGCCGAGCGTCTTGAACTGTCCGAGGCGTCGAGTCTTGCGAGGCGCGGTCGATTCGAATGTGTAGCGGGTGCCGCAGCGCTCGCAGAAGGACTCGGTGAGGATCTCGGGCATCGTGCCCTCGGTACGCGGTGAAACCCACGGCCGGAATGCCGACCGGAACGGGAGGAGAGTATATCTGAGGGCCTTTCGCGAGCCTCCACCGCTGGTACGGCTGTCCTTGGGACGATGGTCCGGTCGGACCGGTGGACGGAATCAGGGCGCTCGGGCGCACCACCTTCCACCGGACCGGAATTCACAGGGTCTTCTGCTAGACTCCGCCCCCGACATGGGAGCCCTTGCCGCCGTCGAGCGGTTTCTCGAACGGCTCTTCGAGGGCCAATCCGCCCGACTCTTCCGGACGGGCATCCGCCCGATCCAGGTCCAGCGACGCATCGAGCGCGCGATGGAGTCGCATCGGGTCCGCGATGGGCACCGCACGATCGTTCCGCACCGGATCGTCGTGCGGCTGTTCGCCGACGACCTGACCGCGCTTCGGACCGCATCGCCCGGGCTGGCCGCGGGGCTCGCGGATGCGGCGCTGGCCTTCGCCAGGGCCCACGGGTACACCCTCCTCGATCGACCGTCCGTGACCCTCCGCGCAGACCCGGCCATCGAGCCCGGCGAGATGGCCGTCGACGTCGACGGGTTGCCCGGCGGCGCTCGAGCGGCCGCGTCGGGCGCCGTCACGCCGGGGAGCCAGGACGCCCAGGTCGTCGCCGCCTGGACCGGGCAGGTCGGCTTTCCGGGCGATGCATCGGTCGTCGAGCCGCCCGCGACCACGCCGCCGTCCGCCGTCGCATCGGTCACGGCCGTCTTCGTCGTCCCCGGCGCGGAGGGACCGCGGGCCACGATCCGCGAGATCCGCCCGGATCGGTCCAGCCGGTCGATCGCGTTCGAGGGGCGGCCCCTGACGATCGGCCGGGCATCGGACAACGGACTGGTCCTCCGCGACGGACGAGCTTCGCGCCATCATGCCCGGATCGACGTTCGTCGCGGGTCCCTCGTCCTGACCGACCTTGCCAGCCTGAACGGATCGTGGGTCAACGATCGTCGGGTCGAATCGATCGCCCTCGGCGAGGGCGACCAGGTCCGGCTCGGGATGACGACGCTGATCATCGAGGCGCTGGAGGCCCTCCCACGCCTCCACCACGAGCATCCGGCGAGCGCCGCCCCGGCGAGCGCGATCCGGACCTCGACCGGGATCCCGGATGGCCCTGCCGCGTCCTGATGGACCCCTTCCTCCTGACGGTCTGGATCGTCCGTCTGCTGTTCCTCGCTCTGCTCTATGTGTTCCTGTTCCGGGTCGCCCGAGCCCTCGTCGCCGACCTTCGAGCGGCCGCGCGCGAGCCCGGCGCGGAGCTGGGACGATTGGTGGTGGTCGCCTCGCCCGCCGGTGAGCCCGAGGAGGGCACCTCGCTGTCACTCGACGCGATCGCCACGCTGGGTCGGGACGTCAACAACGCGATCGTCGTCGAGGACCAGTTCGTGTCGGCCGAGCATTCGATCCTCACCTTTCGCGGCCGGGCGTGGTACGTCGAGGACCTCGGCAGCACGAACGGGACCTTCGTCAACGGCGTTGCGGTCACCGAGGTCACGCCCCTCGCCTTCGGCGACGTGATCCAGCTCGGACAGGTCCGGCTCCGCCTCGAGCGGCCGCGGGCCGTGGCGAAGAAGTCGTGATCGCGACGGCTTCCGGTCTCCCGGCGATCCTCGGTCCGATCCGCCCGCGGCCCCGCTGGCGGGAGACCCGACTCCTGGTGCTCGTCGCGGCCGCGATCCTCGTCGGAAGCGTCTCGCTCGCCCTGACGAGCCAGGTCGCCGTCCCGGGCGAGTCGCATGGGTTGAGCCTCGCGAACCCGGTCCACGTGGCGATCTACCTGTCACTCCTTGCCGTCGCCCATCTGACGTTGATCCTGTCCGGGCGGCGAGTCGACGAGATCCTGCTTCCGACGGCGGCGATGCTCGGGGGCATCAGCCTGCTGCTGATGGAGCGGCTGCCGCAGGACCAGGTCGTCCAGACGATCGGGCCGTGGCAGCTCGGGCTCGGCGACATCCAGCTCGCGTGGCTCGTCCTGTCGTTCGGGCTCGCGACCGTGCTCGCCGTGACCATCCGGAGCGACAGCTGGCTCCGTCTCTACAAGTACACCTGGGCCGCCGCCGGTGTCGCCCTGCTCCTCGCCACGTTCGTGTTCGGCGACGACGTCAACGGCCAGCGATTGAGCCTGACGATCGGACCGGTGACGGGCCAGCCGGCCGAGCTGCTGAAGGTCATCCTCGTCGTGTTCCTCGCCGGCTACCTGTCCGAGAACCGCTCGCTGCTCGTCGAGGAGTCGACGAAGGTGGGCCCGGTCTCGCTGCCGCCCGTGCCGTTCCTCGCGCCGATGGCGGCGATGTGGGCCATCGCCCTGGCCGTCGTCGTCCTCCAGCGGGACCTGGGCGCGGCACTCCTCTTCTTCACCGTGTTCCTGAGCCTGCTGTACATCGCCACCGGCCGGGTCGGTTATGTCGTCGTGGGGATCCTGCTGTTCCTCGCGGGCGCGTACGTGATGTACCTGATCATCCCGACCGTCCAGACACGCGTCGACATCTGGGTCGACCCGTTCCGCAGCCCGACCGGCAACGGCTACCAGATCGTCCAGTCGCTGTTCGCCTTCGGCCGTGGCGGGCTGCTCGGAACGGGTCTCGGGGCCGGGCTCCCGACGGTCGACGGAAACCTGCCGATCCCGGCCGTCCACACGGACTTCCCGCTCGCCGCGCTCGGCGAGGAGCTGGGCATGGTGGGCGTGACGGCGATCCTCGGCCTGTTCCTCGTCCTCGTCGAACGCGGGTTGCGGATCGCCGCCTCCGCCGCCGACGAGTTCCGCTCGCTCCTGGCGGCGGGCCTGGCGCTCGTGATCGGCACGCAGGCCTTCATCATCGCCGCGGGGAACCTGAAGCTGATCCCGTTGACCGGGATCACGCTCCCGTTCATCAGCTACGGCGGCTCGTCGCTCCTCGTCAACGGGATCATCATCGGCTTCCTCCTCGCCATCTCGGACCATGGGGTCGAGCCTCCGCCGCCGCCCCGTCCGCGTGGCCGCCTGGCGCGGCTCACCGGTCGCGTCGCCCGGCTCGAGACGCCCGCCGCGGCGCGGGCCCCGATCGCCCCGAACCACGATGGAGGCAGCGGAGCCGCGCGATGAGCGACACCGATCTCCCGATGGGCGACCCCGACCTCCCGATGAGCAGCCCCGACGCCGCGGATCGTCCGTCGCATCCGCCGACGCGACCGACGACTCGACCCGCACCGCTCGGCCGGACGATCGGCCACGTCGGCCTCGCCCTGACCGTCGCGTTCGCGGGCCTCGCTCTCGGCGCCGGCTACTGGCAGGTCGTCCGTTCCGCGGACCTCACGACGGATCCCACCAACCCGCTCGTCATCGCCGCCGCGCGGAACGTCGTGCGCGGCACGATCGTCGACCGCGACGGGAAGGTCCTCGCCTCGAACGCCCGCGACAAGGCCACCGGGCAGCCGTATCGCGTGTACAGCAGCGATGCCTTCAGCTCGGTCATCGGCTACGCCTCGCGCCAGTTCGGGACGGCCGGGCTCGAACGCTCGTTCAACGCCCAGCTGACGGGCGTCTCCAACGGCAACCCGATCGGCGACGCGCTGCGCAAGTTCGAGGTCAACCCGTACGACCCGCAGAAGCTGACGCTCAGCCTGTCGACGCGGCTCCAGCAGGCGGCGGTCGACGGTCTCGGCTCGGATCGGGGAGCCGTCATCATGCTCGACCCGCGAACCGGCGAGATCCTCGCGATGGCCTCGACGCCGACGTTCGACAACGGCGCGGTCGCGAACCCGGCGACGGCCGGCGACGCATTCGCGGCCCTCCGCGTCGACAAGACCCAGCCGCTGCTCAACCGAGCGACCCAGGGCCAGTACGTCCCCGGCTCCGTCTTCAAGATCGTCACCGCGATCGCCGGGCTGGGGTCCGGGCGGATCGAAGCCTCGACCACGTTCCCCGAGCAGCCGAAGGCGGAGAAGGCCGGGCTGGTCGTCTCCGGCTTCCGGATCAAGGAGCACCCGGGCGTTCCGGGCCAGACGTTCGACCTCGACCTCGCGACCGAATGGTCGTCGAACATCTGGTACGCGCTCGCGGGGCTCCGGACGGGCGGCCAGGACCTGGCCGACGTCGCGGGCCGGATGGGCTTCGGCGGGCCGATCGGCTTCGACCTCCCGACGGTCCGCTCGCAGGTGAGCGGCGGGGCCGGCGGTCCGGGTGGCTTCGCCGACGACGTCGAGCTCGCGAACGCCGCCTACGGCCAGGCGAAGACCCTGGTCACCCCGCTCCAGATGGCCCTCGTCGCCTCGACCGTCGCGAACCACGGCGTCCTGATGCAGCCCCACCTCGTCATCGCGACGAGCGGCCGCGATGGCACCCACACCGTGGCCCCGACGCAGATGGCCCGCGTCATCACGGCGGATGACGCCGCGTCGATCGCGGAGGCGATGCAGGGCGCCGTCGAGAGCTCCATCGGGCGCCAGTTCACGACCGGAGCCAAGGTCCGCGGCGTGTCGACGGCGGGCAAGTCGGGGACCGCCGAGCTCGGCGGGAGCGGGGCGCCGCACTCGTGGTTCATCGGCTTCGCGCCCGTCGACAACCCACAGGTCGCGATCGCCGTGATCGTCGAGCGCGGCGGACGCGGCGGCGCCCGTGCGGCGCCGCTCGCGGGCGACCTGCTCAGCCTGTACTTCGCGCTGAATCGATGACCGCCCCGCACGACGCCGACGGATCCCCTCCGGCGCCGCCCGACGAGATGGCCGGTCCTCGACCCTGGCTGGAGCGGATCGGGCTGGCGGCCGTCGCGGTCGTGATGGGCGCCCTGTTCGCGGTCGTCGCGCTCGCGGCGGGGTCCGGCGGCGAGTGGATCCTCGCGGCGATGAGCGGGGTCGGGGCCGTCGTCACGATCCTCGTGGGACTGGCGACGCTCGTTCGCGGCTGACCGATGAAGGCCCCCGGCTCACGAGAATCGAACGAATTCGGCCATCCGCGACGTCTAAGAGACACAGGGAGGTGATCCTGCACGTCGTCAAATGGAACGATCGAGTGCCGCCGAACCTCATCGACCCTTGCGGCGTACTATCGATCAAACCCCCCGGGAGCCCGACGCCCCGTCCGCCCTACCCCCGAGGAGCCCGATGACGAACCTTGAGCAGACCGGAGAGAAGGTCCTCGCCAACGTCGAGCGGGTGATCATCGGCAAGCACCACGAGGTCCGCCTGGCCCTCGTCGCACTGCTCTGCCGTGGCCACCTCCTGATCGAGGATGTCCCCGGGACCGGCAAGACCGTGCTGGCGAAAGCGATCGCGCGCAGCCTGGGCTGCAGCTTCCGGAGGATCCAGTTCACCCCGGACCTGCTGCCGTCGGACGTGACCGGGCTCTCGATCTACAACCAGAAGACCCAGGAGTTCGAGTTCCGGCCGGGGCCGATCATGAGCCAGGTGGTCCTCGCGGACGAGATCAACCGGGCGACGCCCAAGACGCAATCCAGCCTCCTCGAGTCGATGGAGGAGCGCCAGGCGACGATCGACGGCACGACGTACGCGATGCCCGACCCGTTCCTCGTCATCGCCACCCAGAACCCGATCGAGTACGAGGGCACGTTCGCCCTGCCCGAAGCCCAGCTCGACCGGTTCATGCTCCGCATCCAGCTCGGCTACCCGCAGCCGCTCGAGGAGATCGTGATCCTCGACGAGCAGAAGCGGCAGCACCCGCTGGACGAGCTCGAGGTCGTCTGCTCCGTCGACGAGCTGCGCGGGATGCAGAACGCGATCCGCGACATCTACGTCGATCCGACCGTGGCCGACTACATCGTCCGGCTCGTCGGAGCCACCCGGACCCACCCCGACGTCTATCTCGGCGCGTCGCCGCGCGGCTCGATCGCCCTGTACCGGGCCGGCCAGGCTCTCGCCGGGCTGCTCGGGCGCGACTACGTGATCCCGGACGACATCAAGGCCCTCGCGGAGCCTGCCCTTGCCCACCGCCTGATCATCAAGACGAGCTCCTCGATCCACGACGTGCTGTCGGGCGGCGTCGTCCGCGAGCTCCTCGACTCGACGGCGATCGACGGGGTCCGGCCGACCGGCGGCCCGAACGGCCCGCGGGTCATCCAGCCCGCCGAGCAGGCCGCGCCGAGCGCCTGACGCTCCCCATCACGACCGGAGGACGACGCACGATCGCCGCCGAAGACCGATGATCCGTCGCTTCCAGCTGATCCTCATCGCGGCGATCCTCCTGATCGCGGCGTTCTCGACCGAGCTCGGGTTCCTCTTCTATCTCGTCTACCTCTCGATCCTCGTGATCGGCGGGTCGTACATCCTGACGCACTTCGGGCTCGCGGACCTGGAGGCCGGCTATGCCGTCAGCCAGCTGACCGGCCACGTCGGCGACCGGCTCCAGATCACCTACACGCTCCGCAACACGAGCCGGCTCCCGAAGCCCTGGCTCGAGATCCACAACCCGACGACACTGCCGGGCGGTCTTCCGGGCCGGGCGATCGCGCTCGGGTCGCGGGCGGAGCGTTCGTGGCTGGTCCGTGCGCCCCTCGTTCGTCGCGGCCACTTCCGGGTCGAGCCCCTCCAGATCCGGACCGGCGATCCCTTCGGGTTCTTCGAGGGGTCGGCGTCGGTCGGGCAGGGTGTCGCGGTCGTCGTCTACCCGCGGATCGAGAAGCTGCCGCTGTGGCGCCTGCCGGCGGCGAGCATCGAGGGAAGCCATTCCGCCCCGGAGCGGACGCTCCAGACGTCACCCCTGGCGACGGCGGTCCGGCCGTACGCACCGGGCGACAGCTTCAACCGGATCCACTGGCGGTCCACCGCCCGCCACGGGGAGATCCAGGTCAAGGAGTTCGAGCTCGAGCAGACCGCCGATGTCTGGATCTTCCTGGACCTCGAGCGCTCGGTCCAGGGCGGTCGGGGTGACGAATCGACCGTCGAGATCGCGGTCCGGGCGGCAGCGTCCATCGCCGACAAGGCGCTGCTCGAGAACCGTGCCGTCGGGATGACGGTCAACGGCCACCGCCAGGCGATGGTGCCGGCCGACCGCGGCGGCCGCCAGCACCTGAAGATCATGCAGCTCCTCGCCGCCGTGGACGGCGACGGGACGACGCCGCTCGCGGAGTCGCTCGTCGGGGCCGCCGGGCGGCTGCGACGCGGCATGACGGCGATCATCATCACGCCGTCCCTCGATCGGTCCTGGATCCGCCCGATCGCGGCGCTCCGGACCCGCGGGATCGCGTCGGTTGTCGTGACGGTCGATGCCGCTGCCGCGGATCGTCTCGAACGCGACGAGCGCCGGCGGAACGGTGAGACCGTCAGCGAGCCGACCGAAGCCGCCGAAGAGCAGCGCGCGCAGCGCTCGCGGGCCATTCGCCACGCGCTCGCGGAATACGAGCTCCGGGTGCACGCCCTGAGCCCGGGTCGCTCGCTCGCCGAGGCCCTCGGCGGATGATGGAGACGCTGCGCACCCGCATGTTCCGGAGCCCGCCCCAGGGCTGGCTGAGCCTCCTGCTCGTCGCCACCCTCGCCGTCACGGTCGCATGGTCCCTCGACGATGCCGCCCTGGTCCTCGGCCAGCGCGACTGGACGGACTTCCTCGCCTGGATGGCGCTGGGTGGCGTGGCGATCGGGTTCATCGGGGCGCGCGTCGGCTGGAACCGGCCGCTCGCCCACCTGATCGGCGCGGTGTTCGCCGCGCTGATCGTCCCGATCCTCGTCGGCAGGGTCATGGTCGAGCACGGCTCGCTGGCGAGCGCCTACCAGGCCACCGCGGACTCGGTCGTGAACGCGGTCATCGACTTCGCGGTCCGCGGGCTCCCGGTGACCCGCGAGTACGGCCACTACCTCCTGGCGCTCGGGCTCCTCTGCTGGGCGAACGGGATGTTCGCGGCATCGGCCGTCTTCCGCCAGAGCCGGCCGATCGGACCGATCATCGTCCTCGGCGCGGTCCTCGTCGCGAACATGTCCGCGACCCTCCACGACCAGATCTGGTTGCTCGTCCTGTTCTCCATGGCGTCGCTCTTCCTGCTGATTCGACTCCACGCCCTGGAGGAGCGGGCCACGTGGATCCGCCGGCGGATCGGCGATCCGGCGATCGTCGGCTCGCTCTATCTCCGGGGCGGGACGGTCTTCATCGCGCTCGCCGTCTTCCTTGCCCTGACCCTGACCGCCAGTGCCCGCTCCGCCCCGCTCGCCGGGTTCTGGGAGGATGCCAAGCCGGCCCTGGTCGACATCAGCCAGTGGCTGCAGCGGATCATCCCGGCCGCGCCCGACAGCAAGACGCTCGGCGTCCCCTCGTTCGGCGGCCAGGTCGTGATCGGTGGGCTCTGGTCGACGTCGAACGATCCCGCGCTCCAGATCAAGCGGGACCCGGGCAACGATGACCCGCTCTACTGGCGCGCGTCGACGTATGACACGTTCACGCTCCGCGGCTGGGTCTCATCGGCCCCGAAGGCGGACGACCGGCCGGCCGGCACGAACCTCCTCGATGGAACCCTCGATGCGATCCCGTCCGGAGTGGTGCACACGATCAAGACCTTCCAGATCACGCCGCAGACGTCGCTGTTCCGCGTCGCATTCGACCCGATCGCACCGATCTCGATCGATCGGGACTCGACGTTGACCCTCGTCGGCGCCGGCGGGTCGGTCCAGTCGATCGGGATCGACGGCCACGGCTCGTACACGGTGACCGCGGCGATCCCGACGATCGTCGACATCGCGGGCGGCCTGACCGCGAACCGGCTCCGCGCCGCCGGAACGAACTATCCGCTGGGGATCCTGGCGCGCTACATGAACATGCCGAAGGATGCCATGGGCCCGGCGGCGACGAAGCTCTACAACGACATCATCGCCCGGACCAAGGCGGACGGTCAGACGACACCGTTCGACATCGCGACCGCGATCGTCAAGGAGCTCCAGAGCTCGAAATTCCAGTACCGGACGAACGTCCTCGGGGTGTGCGACCACGATCCGAGCATCGTCGAATGCTTCGCCGCCCACAAGGTGGGCTTCTGCGAGCACTACGCGAGCACGATGGCGATCTTCCTCCGCCAGGCGAGCATCCCGTCGCGGCTCGTCGAGGGCTTCCTGCCGGGCAGCGTCGATCCCGCGACGGGCATCGAGAACATCACGACCGGCGGCGCGCACGCCTGGGTCGAGGTCTACTTCCCGGGGTACGGCTGGCAGATGTTCGATCCGACCGGCGGTGGCCTGTCACGGGCCCCTGAGCTTCCGGAGGGAACGTTCGTGCCCCTCCCGTCGGCGACGCCGGTGCCGTCCTTCCCTCGCACCAGCATCAACCCGGGTGACGAACCGCGCCGTGGCGGCGTGCCGGTTGCCGCCGGACCGACCTCCGGGGGCTCCAGCGGCGGCCCGCTCGTGATCATCGCGATCGCCCTGTTCGCGTCCGTCGTGCTGCTGGCGGTCGTCGCGTGGCGACGCGGGCCACGGAGCGCGTCGACGCCCGAAGGGGTCTACGCCTCGGTGACGAGCCTCGCCCGGCGGTTCGGGTTCGGGCCGCGGCCCACCCAGACGGCATTCGAGTACGCCGCCGCGCTGGGTGACGTCCTGCCCAGCATCCGGCCGGAGCTCCAGACCGTTGCGGCGGCCAAGGTCGAGGTCGCCTATGGCCGGCGCGAGCTGGGCGAGGACCGCATCCGGGCGCTGCGCGCGTCCTACCGCCGGTTGCGCCTGAGCATGCTGCGACTCGCGTTCCGCCGCGGCGACCGTCGGAGGATGCGCAAGCGCTGACGCTCGACCGTCCCGATCGACGACGACGTCCTAGAGCGCGCCCGAGCGCGCCCGCTCCTCCGTCGCCTCCTGGGCGGCCTCGTCGACGAGGCCCGCGAGGTGCTCGGTCAGGTTCATCGCCCGGACGACCGGGCGGCCGGCCCGGATCTCGACGACCGAGATCCCGCAGAGGTCACTCGACCACATCCAGAACCGCTCGAGGGGAAGGTCGAAGAGGGTCAGCAGGACGACCTTGAAGACCCCGTCGTGGGCGACGAGGATCGACCACGGGTGGCTCGCCGGCGCATCGTGGTACCCACCGACCTGCGGCGCCATCAGCGTTCCGGGCGTCCCGGCCGCGGCCAGCCCGGCGAGCAGGTCATCGAGCCCGTCCATGACCCGCTCCCGGACCTCGACGAGGCGTTCGCCGTCGGGAGCCCAGGTCTCGGTGGGGCGTTGCCGCCAGGCCGCCAGGCGCTCGCCGTCCATCTCCGAGATCTCGCTCGCGAGCCGGCCCTCCCATTCACCCTGACCGATCTCGATGAACCGCTCGTCACTCCGCAGCGGCACCGGGCCGGCGGCGCCGTCGACGGTCGTGGCGATCGCGCGCCCGATCGCCACCGCCGTGTCCGCCGCCCGGGCGAGCGGCGAATGGACGATCGAGCGCGGCAGCCCGGTCGGTGTCGGCAGGGCCGGCGGGTCGTGGGGACGGGCGAGACGCTCGGCGACTCGCTCCGCCTGGCGTCGACCGAGCGCGGACAGCTGGGTTTCGATCTGACCCTGGAATCGGCGTTGGACGATCAGCTCGGACTCGCCGTGGCGGACGAGGACGAGCGTGGCGTCGAGGCGATCGGGGATCGCCAGGCGGGTGCTGGCCGGGCCGCCGCTTCCCGACTGGCCGCTCAGCGCTCGCGCCCCAGGCGGATCGTCCAGAGCTCCACGACGGACTCCTGGCTCCGGATCGCCTCCTCGACCTCCGGCGGCACGTCATCGTCCAGGGCGAGGATCATCAGGGCGTCGGCCCGTGGCGCGCTGCGTCCGACGTGCATCGCCGAGATGTTCACGTCCGCCGCGCCGAGCGTCTCGCCGATCCGGCCGATCATCCCGGGCCGATCGCGATGGTGGGTGATCAGCATCACGTCGGTCGGCTCGATGTCGAGGCGGTACTCGTTGAGCCGGGTCAGCCGGACCTCGCCGGCGGCCACCGTGCCCGCGACCGTCGTGGATCGGCCGCCGCTCTCGCCCGACAGGCTGAGCTGGGCGGCGAAGGCGCCGGCATCCGGGTTCTTCCGTTCGACGACGGTGATCCCGCGGGCCTTGGCGAGCGCCGCGGCGTTGACGAGGTTGACCCGCTGTGTCGTCGACGTCTCGATCAGGCCGCGCAGGACCGCCGCGGTCAGCGGCGATGCGTCGACCGCCGCCAGCTCGCCGGAGATGTCGAGCGTGATCGTCCGGACGCCGCCGTGGGCGAACTGGGCGAAGAACCGACCCAGGAGCTCGGCAAGGGGCAGGTACGGGGCGATCGCCCGGGCCGTCTCCGGCGTCAGGAGCGGCGCGTTGACCGCGTAGCGCGCCGATCGGCCGGCGAGGACGTCGAGGACCTGGTCCGCGACCTCTTCGGCGACGAGGACCTGGGCTTCGGCCGTCGAGGCGCCGAGATGCGGCGTCAGGAGCGTGTTCGGGGCGTCGAGCAGCGGCGAGCCGACGGGTGGCTCCGCCTCGAAGACGTCGATCCCGGCGCCGCCGAGCTGGCCGCTTGCCAGGCCCTCCGCCACCGCGGCCTCGTCGAGGATCCCGCCGCGCGCCACGTTGAGCACGATCGTTCCCGGCTTCATCCGGGCGATCTGGTCCCGGCCGATCAGACCGCGTGTCGCGCGGGTCAGCGGGACGTGGACGGTGATGACGTCGGATCGCTCGACCAGCGTGTCGAACGAGACGAGCTCGACGCCGTGGAGCGCGGCCTGCTCGGCGGTCACGAACGGATCCGAGGCGAGGACGAGCATCTCCATCGCGACGGCCCGGACGGCGATCGCCTGGCCGATCTTGCCGAGCCCGACGATCCCGAGGGTCCGGCCGCGGAGCTCGAGGCCGGTGAACTGGGCCCGCTTCCACTCGCCGCGCCGAACCGAGGCATCGGCCGCGGCGATCCGGCGGGCGACGCCGGACAGCAGGGCGAGGGTGTGCTCGGCGGCCGCGATCGTGTTGCCGGTCGGGGCGTTGACGACGGTGATCCCGGCGGCGGTCGCCGCGTCGAGGTCGACGTTGTCCACCCCGACCCCGGCCCGGCCGATGACCTGGAGCCGGCTGCCGGCCGCCGCGATCACGTCGCGATCGACCTGGACCTGGCTCCGGACGACGAGCGCGTCGTACTCGGGCAGGATCGCGCACAGCTCGTCCCGCGCGATCCCGGGCCGCTCGTCGACCTCGTGCTCGGCCCGGAGCCGGGCGATCCCCTCGGCGGCGATGGGCTCGACGACGAGGACCTTCACGCGGGGACCGCGGCGGCCTCGGCGGGGGTCCCCGCGGCCGTTCCGGTCCCGCCCGCCCCGCTCCCGGTCTGGACCGCGAGCGCGGCCGCCTGGGCGGCGCCGACCGCCCGCCCGGGCTCGATCCGCCGACCCTGCTCGACCGAGACCCGCTCGAGGACGGCGATCGTCCCGAGGATCTCGTCGACGGTCACCGAGCCGAGATGGCCCAGCCGGAAGATCTTCCCCGTGAGCTTTCCCTGGCCACCGGCGAGGACGACCCCGTGGGCCTTGATCGCGCCGTTGAACGCCTTCCAGTCATGGCCCTCGGGCAGCTTCGCCGCGGTGACGGTCTTCGAGGCGACGGCGTCGTCGGCGAGGAGCTCGAAGCCGAGCGCCCGGAGGCCGGCCCGGGATGCCGCGGCACACGCCTCGTGCCGGGCGAAGACGCCGGCCTTGCCCTCGGCCTGCATGAGGCGGAGGCCCTCGTCGACCTGGTAGACCACGGCGATCGCCGGGGTGAACGGCGTCTGGCCGGCGGCGGCCGACTCGCGATGGGAGCGGAGGTCGAGGTAGAAGCGCGGCATCCGTGCCGTCTCCGTGGCCGCCCAGCCACGCTCCGAGGCCGCGACCATCGCCAGGCCGGGCGCGGCCATCCACGCCTTCTGGGAGCCCGTCACCACGAGGTCGACGCCCCACGCATCCATCTCGAACGGCACCGCGCCGAGACCGGACACGCTGTCGACGAGGATCAGGGCGTCGGGCGTCTCCTCGCGGATCGCCGCGGCCAGCGCGCCGATCGGGTTCATCACCCCGGTCGAGGTCTCGTTGTGCGTCAGGAGGACCGCCTTGACGTCGGGCATCGTCCGGAGACGCTCGCGGACCTCGTCGGCCGCGGCCGCGTAGCCCCACTCCGCGTCGAGCTTCGTGACCTCTGCGCCGTAGATCGAGGCGATCTTCGCGAACCGGTCGCCGAAGCTGCCGATCGACACGCCGAGGACCCGGTCGCCGGGCGAGAGCGTGTTCACGACGGCGGCCTCGAGGCCGCCCGAGCCCGCGCACGTCAGCATCGCGACGTCGCTCGTCGTCCCGAAGAACGGCTTCATCCCGTCGAGGATCCGGCCGAGCATCGCCGCGAACTCCGGGCCGCGGTGATTGATCATCTGGCGACCGCCGGCCTCGCGGACCGACGGCGGCAGGGCGGTCGGACCGGGGATGCGGAGGTTGGGCTCGAAGCGGTCCACGGGGTCTCCTGGCATTGGGCGCGGGGCAGCGCGCGGGGTCGGCGACGGTGCCCCGATGGTCGCAGAAGCGCCGCGTTCGCGCCACCGCGGCGACGACGGGGGCTCGCCCTTGACGGCCGGACCGGGCCCTCGACAATGCTTCCGTGCCGACCAACGAGGACGTCGCCCGCGACTACGCGGCGGCAGCCAGCCGCTTCGATCTCGACGAGATGGCGCGACTTCGCCACCCGGACTGGCAGGCGCGCTGGCCGCAGTCGGGCGAACGGGTGATCGGGACCGACAACTATCGACGGATCGTCGAGGCCTACCCGGGCGGTCGCCCGACGGCGGAGATCGAGCGGGTCGTCGGGGCCGAGGATCGTTGGGTCGTCACGGCCGGCAACACGGTCCAGCAGATCGTCGGCAGCGGCGACTTCTGGTGGTCCGAGTGGCGGATGACGTACCCCGACGGACGGCTGTACCACTGCGTCGAGCTGCTCGAGCTGCGCGACCACCTGGTCTGGCGCGAGACCGTCTACTGGCCCGAGCCGTTCACGGCGCCGGATTGGCGGTCGCGCTGGGTCGAGGGCGGCGGCCAGGACTGACGCGGCGCCGAGACGAGTCGGTCGGGCGGGTGCCGGGGCCGTCTCCTCCAACGACCCCGGCCTGAGTCTCCACCGACGATTCGGACGATCGGCGATACGCTGTGCCCGGCCGGGTCGGTTTCCGACGGGCGACCGGCCGGCGTCGCACACCCGCCGCCCGGATCGTCAACCCACGGTCCGCGCCTCAACGGAGCCGCCCATCCGGTGCCACCCGACCTGGTCCGCGTCGAGCCGTCCCCACCGCGTCTTCGCCGGCGCCTCGTTCCGCACACCTGGAAGAGCTGGCTCGTCGTCCTGCTCGTGGCGATCCTGACGGCGAGTTCGCTCGGTGCCGGGTCGATCGCCGTCAACGCGTTCGGCGCGGGCTCGTTGTTCGAGCGCCTCCAGTCGAAGATCGATCGCCTGATGAACCCGCCACCGGACCGGGCGACCCTCCCCACGATCGTGGATACGGAGCCGCCGGACGGCAGTCCGTCACCGAGCCCAGTCGCGACGGCGGTACCGACGCGCGGACCCAGCCCACGCCCGGGCGCCGGCAGCACGCCGGCTCCCACGCCGAAGCCGACCCCGACACCGATCCCCCGGGTGGCCGTCGACGTCGACATCGTCGCGAATCACGGCCCGGAGTTCGCCCACGAGTCGCGGAAGGACTGGTGTTCGCCGGCGGGCGTCACGACCGCCCTCGCGATCCTCGGCCTCGGCGCCCCGACGGCCGCCCGCGAGACCGAGATCGCGTCGCGCGTCCACGAGTGGGACAGCTACCAGGACAGCCACAACGGCGACTGGGGCCCGGCGGCGATGGCCCTCGCCCTCGACGCCTACGGGGCGAAGGGCTACCAGGTCGTCGCCTACCAGACCCAGGCGCGGGCGCTGCGTGGCGCGGCGAAGGCCATCATGCAGACCAACTCGCCCGCGCTCCTGCTCGCGTGGCGCGGGGCCCATACGTGGGTGATGACGGGCTTCCGGGCGGATGCGGATCCGCGTGTCTTCAACGACGCCAAGATCACGGGCACCTACATCGACGACCCGTGGTATCCGTGGGTCTCCTCGATCTGGGGGCCGTCGGACCCGCCCGGGACGTTCCAGGACAAGTCCGAGATGGTCCGGAACTTCCTCCCGTGGAAGCGGCCCGAAGGGCTCTACGCCGATCGCGACGGCATGTTCATCGTGGTCATCCCGACGATCCGGCGGGGCTGATCGCGGCAGGCGGGCCGTCGCTCCCCATCGCGGCCGCGGCCGTGCCGGGAGCGTCCATGGACCGGAGGCGGGTCGCGATGGCGAGGGCGAGGACGACGAGCTTGGCCGCGCCGCCGACGGTGTAGGCAGCGGCGATCCCCGGGGCGCCGAGCGCGGGAACCAGGACCTGGGCCGAGGCGACGAGGGCGGCGAGGCCGATGAGGGACGCGAGCACCTGCCAGATCGTGTTGTGGGTGGCGTACAGAGCGCGCGACAGGGGATACGAGAGGCTGTCGATCGGGATCGACAGGGAGAACGCGACGAGGAGCCCGGCGGTGAGCGCGACAGCCGCGGCGTCGAACCGGCCGACGCCGAGCAGCCGGGAGACGAGCGGCTCGGCCAGGATCGCGAGGGCGATGGCCGCCAGGGTCGTCAGTCCGCCGATCGTGACGACATTCCGAGCGAACACACGCCGGAACTGGCGGCGGTCGCCGGCGTTCCAGGCCTCGGACAGGATCGGAAAGGCCGCGATCGAGAAGGCGATGGCGATCACCTGGACCGGGACGAACTGGTAGTCGAGAACGAACGACAGCGCCGACGCATTGCCCGGTCCGATGCCGACCGCGAGGACGGTGAGATAGGACACGACGATCGGGTCGATCGGGTAGCTGAGCATCCGCGGGATCATCAGCCGCAGGAACTCGCGGAACTCGGCGGTCCGGAACGCGAGGCGCAACCGGATCCGGAACCCGGCGCGCGTGGCCCCGATCGCCCGAGCGCCGAGATGGAGCGACGCGCCGATCACCGCCCCCCAGGCGGCGCCGAGCACGCCGATCCGCGGCCCGAGGAGCACCGTCCCGACGACGATGCCGCCCGTGTACAGGATCGGCGCGATGCCGTAGGCGAGGAACCGGCGACGCGCGACGAGGATCTCGCCGAGCGCCATCGAGGCGGCGAACATCAGCTGCGCCGCGCAGTTGATCCGGACGAGCTCGACGTAGAGGGCGCGGGTCGGCGCGTCGAAGCTGCCCCAGACCGTGTCCGCGAGCCACGGGGCCCCGGCGAACAGCACGACCAGAGCGACCGACATCGCGCCGATCGCGCCCGTCAGGACGGTCTGGCCGAACGCCTGCGCCGCGGCTCCGGACGGCCTGCGCAGTGTATCGCCGTCGCTCGGATCCGCCTCCGGGGTCGCTCCCCGGAGCAGCCGGCTGAAGATCGGGACGAACGGCGCCGACAGCCCGGCTCCCACGAGGATGTCGAGGGCGATCTCGGGGATCCGGAACGCGGCGTTGTACGCGTCGAGCTCCGCGCTCGCCCCGAACTGCGCGGCGAACGCCCGGTTGCGCAGGATGCCGGCGGCGAAGTAGCCGATCGACAACGCCGACAGGAGGAGCGCGCCGCGCGGCGCGAACCGATCGACGGCTGCGCGGACGCGCTCGGTGAGCCGGCGGAGGCGCGTCATCGCGGTGCCGCGATCGTGATGGCCATCCATCCTCCCGGTCGATCGTACGGCGGAGGGACGCCTGCGGGCGGGAGGCTGCGACGCAATCTGGTTTCCAGAGCCTGTTCCTGAACGGCGGCGCACTGAGTGGGGCGATCAAGGGCTGACTCGATCGGGGACCCACCACCCAGCCGACACCGGGCAGGCACCATCGCGCGTCGTCGCGGCGGCCCCGACAATCGCCTGCGTTCCGTCGTTGTCCGACCGAGCGACAGCGCACCAGCCCTGGGGGAATGCCTCGATGCGACACACCGCTCGCCTCACCATCGTGTTCGTGCTCGCCGCGATGCTGCTCGCCGCGTGCAATGCGGCCGCCTCGCCATCGTCCGGATCGTCCCTGACCGGCCGGGTGTGGGCCCTGAACGCGATCACCGGCAAGACGCCGGCGTACCAGGGCGTCCTCCCGGCGGTCACCCAGCCGGACTACACGATCACCTTCGCGACCGACGGCACGTACTCCGGCACCGCGGGTTGCAACCAGATCGCCGGCACGTACAAGACCAGCGGCAACACGCTGACGATCACCGCAGGCGCTTCGACGCTCGCCTTCTGCCCGGACGATGACTTCGGCAGTCTCTTCGTCCACGCACTGACCCAGGCCGCCACCTACGCCGTGGCGAACGACACGCTGACGATCACCACATCCGACGGCGGCACGATGACCTTCGGCCCGCCGCCGATCGTCCCGTCGAGCGCCCAATCGAGCGCCATCGCGTCGTCGGCGCCCGCCGGCAGCCCGCCGGCCGACCTGATCGGCAAGACCTGGAAGCTCACGGCGATCACCGAGACCGTCCCCGCGTTCCAGGGGGTCGTGCCGGCCGCGGACCAGGCGAAGTACACCATCGAGTTCGCCGCCGACGGGACGTTCGCGGCAAAAGCCGACTGCAACCAGGTCGCCGGGACCTACGCCGTCGGGACCGGGGGATCGATCACGATCACGCCCGGGCCGTCGACCATGGCGGCGTGCCCGCCCGGCTCGATGGGTGACCTGTTCGTGATCGGCCTCAGCGAGGCCGCGAGCTACGCGATCGCCGGGGGCCAGCTGACGCTGACGCTCGGGAGCGGCGGGACCCTCGTCTTCAGCTCGTAGGCGAGGCCGGTCGGGGAGGCGGCCCGCGCCTCCCGCGACCGGCAGGACGCGAGCCGGGTCCGGTAGTCTCGACGACGGTGTCGTCGCTGGAGGAGGGTTCGAGTCCGATGACCGCGCAGCAGCCCGTGCTCCGAGAGCACGGCAACGCCTACAACATCTTCATCCTCGTCCTGACCATCTTCTCGCTCGCGATCATGGTCCTGCTCGTCCTCCCGCTCCCGAAGCCGGTCAACGACCTGCTGCTCGTCTATGACAATGTGGCCTGCCTGGTCTTCCTCGCGGACTTCGCCTACAACATCACGGGAGCCCATCCGAGGCGGGCGTACTTCATCGGCTCTCGAGGCTGGCTGGACCTCCTCGGCTCCATCCCGAGCTTCGGCTTCTTCCAGCTGTCCGCCCTGTTCCGCCTCGCCCGGCTCAGCCGGCTTGCCCGGATCGGGCGGATCCTCGGAGGCAAGAACCGGAAGGCGCTCATCAAGGACGTGGTGAACAACCGCGGGCAGTACGCCACGTTCATCACGATCCTCGCCGCCGGCATCGTGCTGAGCGTGGCCAGCATCCTGGTCCTGGAGTTCGAGGTGGGCGCACCACACGCGAACATCCAGACCGGCGGCGAGGCACTGTGGTGGGGCGTCGTCACGATCACGACCGTCGGGTACGGGGACTTCTTCCCGGTGACGACGCTCGGGCGACTGACCGCGTTCATCGTCATGATGGCGGGCGTCGGGATCATCGGCGCGCTGGCCAGCATCCTGGCCAGCCTCCTGGTGGCACCGACGCCGGCGGAGCCGGACGCCCACGAGGATCCGGCACCCGGCGCGCTCCCGAGCGAGGCGATCCTCGCGAAGCTCACCGATCTCCAGGGCGAGGTTGCCGCACTCCGAGCGGAGGTCGCCGGCCGCGGGACCTGACGCCTGGAACCGTCAGGGGCCGGGCTCGGGATCGGTCGACGCGTCGCGCTTCTCGGTGTCCGCGAGCTTCTTCCGGTTCGCCTCCCGCGATCGCATGATCCCGTCGCCGCCGTGGGCGGTCGAGGCCGGGCCCGGGATCGCGCTCTTCGGCGTCCGTCCGGCCGCCTTCGCGGCAGCCCGCGCATCCGCCCGCGCGACCTGCCGGCCGGCGATCGTCGCCTCGTAGCCCTGGTCCGTCGGCAGGTAGTAGCGCCGGTCGACGAGCTCGTCAGGCAGGTATTGCTGGGCGACATCGGCGCCCTCGTAGTCGTGCGGAAAGCGGTAGCCGACGCCGATCCCGTGCTGCTTCATCGCGCGGTGCGCGGCATTCCGGAGGTGGAGCGGCACCGGCAGCGACCCCCGGGCCTCGACGTCGCCGGCCGCCGCGAAATAGGCCACGCCGGAGCGATTCGACTTCGGCGCCGTCGCGAGATACGTCGTCGCCTGGGCGAGGGCGTACTGGGCCTCCGGGAGGCCCACGTGGTCGAGCGCCTGGGCGGCGGCGATCGCGACCTGGAGCGCCCGTGGGTCGGCGTTGCCGACGTCCTCCGACGCGCTGATGATCAGCCGCCGGGCGATGAACCGGGGATCCTCTCCCGCGGCGATCATCGCAGCGAGCCAGTACAGGGCGGCATCGGGGTCGTTGCCGCGGAGGCTCTTGATGAACGCCGAGACGGTGTCGTAGTGGCCGTCGCCGGCCCGGTCGTAGGCGAGGATCCGCTGCTGGGCGGCTCCCTCGACATCCTCGAGCCGCGGCGAGACGCGGCCGTCGCCGTCCCGGACATCCTCGGCCTCGGCGAGCGCGACCGCCCCTTCGAGGACGTTCATCGCCGTCCGGGCGTCCCCGCCGGAGAGCGAGATCAGGTGATCGAACGCCCCAGGCTCAAGGGCGACGCCGCCATGCGGCCCGAGTGCGCCCGCGAGCCCGCGCTCGGCATCGTCGAGGGCCCGACGCACGACCGTCGCGACGTCCTCGTCCGAGAGCGTCTCGAGACGCCAGACCCGCATCCGTGACAGGAGGGCGGCGTTGACCTCGAAGTACGGGTTCTCCGTCGTCGCCCCGATCAGCGTGACGGTGCCGTCCTCGACGTGGGGGAGGAGGGCGTCCTGCTGGGCCTTGTTGAAGCGGTGGATCTCGTCGAGGAAGAGAACCGTTCGCTGCTGGTTCAGGGCCAGGCGATCCTGGGCCTCGGCGATCGTCGCCCGGACGTCGGCGACGCCGCTCATCACCGCCGACAGGGTCACGAAGTGGGCACCGACCTCCTGGGCGAGGAGGCGGGCGAGGCTCGTCTTGCCGGTCCCCGGCGGACCCCACAGGAGCGTCGACGACAGGTGACCCCGGGCGACGCTCCGGCGGAGGGGGCCGCGCTCGCCGACCAGATGCTCCTGGCCGACGAACTCCGCAAGGCTCCTCGGGCGCATCCGGGCTGCGAGCGGCTGACGTTCCGGGGGTGGCTGGAAGAGGCTCTCCGGGCGCGCTCCGCCGGAGCGGGCGGCGGGAGCTCGACGGGTCGGCATCGGCCGATGGTACGCGGGTCAGGCCGCGTGGAGCGGCCGCGGTCCTGCGGACTCAGGCGACCCGGATCTGCGGGGTCCAGAGCCGGCTGCTCGTGAGCTCGCCCAGGCCGCGGCCGTCGCCGGGGAGCGGCGCGTCGGGCGCCGACTCGATGCCGTCGACGAAGGCCGAGACGAGATGCGGGTCCAGCTGGGATCCGGCGGCATCCTCGAGCCGATGGAGGCTCTCCGCGATCGGCAGCGCCTTGCGATAGGGCCGCGACGTGGTCATGGCCGAGAAGGCGTCCGCGACGGACAGCAGCCGGGCGATCAGCGGGATCCCCTCGCCGGTGAGCCCGTGGAGGTAGCCGGTGCCGTCCCACCGCTCGTGGTGGTGACGGATCCCGGCTCGGACGTCGTCGAGGTTGGGCAGGTCGCGCACGATCGCGTCGCCGAGGGCGACGTGCTGCTTGACGATCTCGTACTCGTCGGCGGTGAGGGCGGCGGGCTTCCGGAGGATCGTGTCCGGAATGCCGATCTTGCCGACGTCGTGGAGGAGCCCGGCGATCGCGAGGGTCCGGCGGAGGTCGGGGTCGAGGCCGATCCGGTCGGCGAGGAAGAGGGCGTACCGAGCGACATCCTCGGAGTGCCGCTTCGTGTAGCGGTCCTTCGTGTCGACGGCCGTGACCAACCCGACGAGAACATCGAAGCTGGTCCGCTCGGACGGGGCCATCTCGGTCGGGTCGCTGTGGGCGACCCGGATCCGGTTGCCACCGCTCGCCTTGGCCTCGCCCAGGGTCACCGTCGCGAGCGACAACAGCTCGGTCGCCGCCTCGCCGTCGACGGGGGCGAAGCAGATCCCGGCGCTGACCGTGAGGGGCAGCCGCTCCGACGTGCCGAACTGGAGGTGGAGATCGGCCAGCCGGTTGCCGAGGCGCTCGATCGCGGGCTCGAGGTCGTGGCTGCACACGGGCGGAGCGACGACGATCAGCTCGTCCGGACCGTACCGGCCGAGAACGGAGGCGTCGGACAGCTCGTGCCGCAGGGCGTTCGCGACCTGGCGGAGCGCCATGTCTCCCGCGGTGTGGCCATGGGTGTCGTTCAGGAGCCGGAAGTTGTCGATGTCGACGAGGGCGATCCCCACCGCGCCGCCATCGCGGCGAACGTCCTCGAGCATCCGCGCCAGCATCGCGACCGCCGTCCCATGGTTGTACATGCCCGTGAGCGCGTCGCGCTTCTGCGACTCGAGGAGCTCGTCGGTCTGGCGGGCGAGCCGGTTCTGGGCGGCGCGGAAGATCAGGTGCAGGAGGACGAGCAGGATCACCGCCGCCGCTGTCGTGATGATCAGGACGTCGCGTCGTCCGGAGTCCGCCGCCGCGAGGACGGGCGCTGCGTCGCGATAGATCTCGAAGACGGCGAGCACGTTGCCGTTGGCGGCGATGATCGGCAGGTACTCCTCGAGCAGTGTCGCCCCGACCGGCGCCCCGACCGTCGCGGCATCGTTGTCGTTGGGGCGCTCGAGCGTGGCGACGGACCGCCCGGTGTCGATCGCCTCCTCCAGCTCGTCGTTGTGCTCGTCGCTCGAGCCCTCGAGGATCTCGCGGTCGCTGAACAGGATCGAGCCGGTCGTCGAGTGGACCTTCAGCTGGAGGATCCCGTCGCCGAAGGTGACGAGATCCGCGAGGTCGGCCCGGATCGACTGCGACCGCTCGGCGCTCGGCGCCGTGCCGGACAGGTCCACCGGCGTCATCACGCGCCCGGCGAACGACCGGACGAGGGACCGGTCCGCCGTGACGGTCGCGTCGACCGCCGCGTTCGAGACGTGCTCGCCGACGATCAGGTCGAGAGCGCCGGCCGTCACGACGACGAGGCCGAGCCCGGCCGTGTAGACGAGGACGAGCAGGGCACGACGCCGCGGCTGGAACCGGGCGCGGCTCATGAGGGACGGTCCGAGGCGCGAGGCAGCACGATGGGCCGGAACCTACCCACGCCCATGCAGGGTGTCGATGGGACCTTCGGGGGAACCGGCCTCGCCGAGTGGGGCCCGGATCGGGCGCTCCGTCCGATCAGGCGGGCGCGATCAGAGGGTGAAGAGGTGGAGCCCGTTCACGAGGACGTCGAGGACCGCCAGCACGGCCAGGAGGAAGCCGCCGACGACGGCGATCCGCCGCACGTCACGCTGGACGTAGCGATATTCCTCGGCGGCGCGCGCGGCGAGCGGCACCGACGAGTACGACACCCCGGCCGTCGCCTCCGGGTCCGGCCGGCGACCACGCCGGCGGGCCGCCTGGGCGGCCGTGGCGGCCTTCTCCTCGGCGACGATCTCGGCCTCGATCTCGGCGGCCCGGGCCTCCTCCTCGGGGGTGACGGACGTCACCGGCGGGGCGGTCTCGGGTCGGGGGGCCGTCCGCTGCAGCGGACGGCGCTGGCCGGGACGGCCGGCGAGGCGGGAGCGCTTGGCCATGGGTCGGGTGGATCTCCGGTGGGTGACGTGGATCGCGCGGAGGATAGCATCCGGGTAGAACCCGGCCCGAGCGGTGATCGGACGATCAGGGCCGTTTGCTAGACTCGGGCCCGCCCGTGCGTTCCCGCGTCGGCCGCCTCCGGAGGATCCGTCCATCGACCTCAATGCCGCCGTCGAGCCGATCGTCGGCGTGGCGATCGTCGGCCTCGCCGTCGCGGTCGTGGTGCTCCTCGTCCTCGTCGTGTTCCTTGCGCGGCAGACGGGCGAGCTGCGGCGTCGTCTGGACGGGCTGACCCGCGGGTCGAGCGGCCGGAGCCTGGATGCGGTCCTCGATGCCCACCTCGACAAGGTCTACGCGGTCGCTGCGGAGCTCGACGACCTGTCGGCTCGGTCGGCGGTCCTCGAGGCCAACGGTCGCCGGTCGATCCAGCGGGTCGGGCTCGTCCGCTTCAATCCGTTCGAGGACACCGGTGGCAACCAGAGCTTCGCCCTCGCGCTGATCGATGCCCGCGGCGACGGCTTCGTGATCAGCAGCCTCCACTCGCGGACCGGGACGCGCGTCTACGCGAAAGCCGTGAGCGACGGCCGATCGGACGGAGCGCTGTCGGACGAGGAGCGCGAGGCCCTTCGGACCGCTCTGGCGGGCCCGAGTGCCACTGGCGTCGAGGCGCAACGGGGCCGCGAGCGCGTCGCCGGGCCGGTCTGACAGGCAAGGTGTCACGGGATCGGGCGATGCTTCGATCATGGCCCCCGATCCCCTCTCCCTCGGCGACATCGTGAGCCGGTCGCGAACCCGCCGCGAACCCACCCCCCTGGAGCAGATCCCGATGTGGGATGGCTTTGTCGCGGATCGCCTGGATCTGCAGGGCGGAGACCCGCCGGCCGGCCTGGACGCGTTGCTCGGCGGCCTGAACCCGGACCAGCTCAAGGCGGTCACCCACGGGGATGGCCCGCTCCTCGTCGTCGCCGGCGCCGGGACCGGCAAGACGCAGGTGATCACCCGGCGGATCGCGTGGCTGATCGCGACGCGTCGGGCGAAGCCGTCGGAGATCCTGGCCCTGACGTTCACGGAGAAGGCCGCGGCAGAGATGCAGGCACGGGTGGACCAGCTCGTGCCGTACGGCTACACGGACACGACGATCGGCACGTTCCATGCCTTCGGCGACAGGCTCGTCCGCGAGTACGCCATGGAGCTGGGGCTGCCCGGCGACATCCGGGTCCTGAGTCGGGCGGAGGCGGTCATCTTCCTGCACGAGAATCTCTTCGCGTTCGACCTGGACGAGTACCGGCCGCTGGGCGATCCCACGCGCTTCCTCGCGTCCCTTGCCGGGCTCTTCAGCCGGTGCAAGGACGAGGACGTGTCGCCGGCTGCGTATCGGGCCTGGGCGGTCGACCTCGCGTCGGCCGCGGCGCAGAACCCGGACGATCCCGCCCTCGCGGAGCAGGCTCGCCGCCAGCTCGAGCTTGCCGCGGCGTACGCCCGCTACCAGGAGCTGCTCGTCGCCAATGGCCTCATGGACTTCGGCGATCAGGTCGCGCTGGCGCTGCGATTGCTTCGTGAGTCGCCTGCCGCACGGCAGGAGATCCAGGCCCGCTTCCGATACGTCCTCGTCGACGAGTTCCAGGATACGAACCGCTCGCAGTCGGAGCTCGTGTCGATCGTCGCGGAGCCGCACCGGAACCTCACCGTCGTCGGGGACGACGACCAGTCGATCTACCGGTTCCGGGGCGCCGCGATCAGCAACATCCTCGGCTTCCGTGAGCGTTTTCCGTCGACGCGGACGATCGTCCTGCGGCGGAACTATCGATCCCGGCCGGCGATCCTGGAGGCTGCCCATCGCCTGATCCAGTTCAACGAGCCGGACCGGCTCGAATCCCGCGCGGGGATCAACAAGCGACTCACCGCGGAGCGCGGCACGGATCCGGCAGGGCGCACCGTTCGCCGTGAGACCCACCCATCCGGCAGCGACGAGGCCGACCGGATCGCGGCGGAGATCGCCGAACGCATCCGCGACGGCGTCCATCCGCGCGACATCGCCATCCTTGTCCGGGCGAACGGCCATGCGGAGCCGATCCTCCGCGGCCTGGAGGCGGCCGGGGTGCCGTGGCGGTTCTCGGGGTCGGCCGGGCTCTACGCTCGGCCGGAGGTCCGGCGGCTCCTGGCCTTCCTCCGGGCGATCGCCGATCTCGGCTCGTCCGTCGACGTGTATGCCGTCGCCACGGGCGAGCCGTACCGTCTCGGCGGCCCGGACCTGACGGCGATCGTCACGAGCGCCCGGCGACGGAACCGCACGGTCTGGGACGTCCTCGAGGAGCTCGATCGGCAACCCGGCATCCTCCGGATCGACGCCTCGTCGCGGGACGCCCTGAAGCGGCTCGTCGTGGACCTGCGCGAGCTGTCGGAGCTCGCCCACACCCGTCCCGCGGCGGAGGTCCTCTACGCGTTCCTGCGGCGGACGGGGACGCTCGGCCGGCTGGCGGCGGAGCCGTCCGCGGGAGCTGAGGAAGTGCTCAGGAACATCGCCCGGTTCTTCGAGATCGTCCGCTCGCGGTCGAGCCTCCTCGCGGACGACCGGGCGACGTTCCTCGCCCGCCACCTTCAGACCCTGATCGAGGCGGGCGACGATCCCGCGACGGCCGACCTGGACCCCGATGCGGACGCCGTGGCCGTGCTCACGGTCCACAAGGCCAAGGGCCTCGAGTTCCCGGTCGTGTACCTGCCCGGGCTCGTCGCCGGACGGTTCCCGACTCCCAACCGCCGCGAGTCCCTGGCGATGCCACCGGAGCTTGTCGGCGAGCCGCCGACGGCCGATGACGAGGTCCAGCTCCGAGAGGAACGGCGGCTCTTCTACGTTGCGATGACGCGGGCACGCGACGAGCTGGTGCTCTCCCACGCCGTCGACTACGGCGGCGTGGGGTCGCGGCGCGTCTCCCCGTTCGTCCTCGAAGCACTGGACCTGCCGCCGACGGCCGTCGAGCCGCGGGTGCGCGCGGCGACCGCGCTCGGCCGGATCGAGGCGATCGCGGAGCCGCCGGCGCTGCCCGTTGCGCCGGTACGCGGGCCCGTGACGGAACCCCTGACCCTGTCGTTCTCGGCGATCGACGACTACCTGAGCTGCCCGCTGAAATACAAGCTCGGGCATGTGGTCCGCGTCCCCGTGCCGCCGCACCACGCGATGATCTACGGATCGGCCATCCATCGGGCGGTCCAGGAGTTCCACCGACGCCATGCCCGCGGCGAGGTGATGAGCGAGGACGAGCTCGTCGCGTCGTTCGAGGCGGCCTGGTCGAACGAGGGATTCCTGTCACGGGATCACGAAGAGGCCCGGCTGGCGGCCGGTCGGGCGACGCTGAGCCGGTTCCGCGCGTCACAGCTGGAGCCGGGCACGGTCATCCCCGCCTACGTCGAGCGGGACTTCTCCTTCGCGCTCGACGGCGACCGCGTCCGCGGACGATGGGACCGCGTCGACATCGAACCGGTCGATCCGGACGCCGCCGCTGATCGTGGCGGAAGCCCACCTCCGCCGCATGCCGATACCGTCGCTCCGACCCTGGAGCTGACCGGCCACGAGCGGGTCACGATCACCGACTACAAGACGAGCGACGTCCGCGACCCGGTCAAGGCTCGCCAGCGTGCGAAGGAGTCGCTCCAGCTCCAGATCTACGCGATGGCCTACGAGGCGATCACGGGTCGCCTCCCGGACTCCGTGCAGCTCCACTTCCTCGACACGGGCATCATCGGTCGGGTCGACGTCGACCCGCGACGTCTCGCAAAGGGTCGCGAGCGGATCGCGGTCGCGGCCGCCGGGATGCGGGCCCGCGACTACACCCCGAAGCCGAGCCCGACGACCTGCGGCTACTGCCCGTTCCGGGCGATCTGCCCGTCGAGCGTCGCCACGTGACCGAACGGCTCACCGGCATCGAGGCGATCACCTTCGACTTCGGCAACACCCTCGTGCCCGTCGGGCGCGAAGGGTTGCGGCGCGTCGTCGAGCACACCGCGGACGGAATCGTCCGGGACCAGCCGGACATCGACCGTGACGCGTTCCTCTCCGCCTGGGCGGAGGAGCGCGAACGGCAGTTCCGCGAGAACGTCCCGCAGTTCCGCGAGGTCGACCTGGCCGAGCGCCTGGTCCGCGTCTTCGCCCGCTTGCGCGGGATGGATCCGCCGGGACCGGCCGACGGCTGGGACGACGCTCGCGCGTCGACCTTCTCCGATCGTGCGGAGGTGGATCGCGCGATCGAGACGTACAGCGGGGCCTTCGTCGCGGGGCTGCCGCCCGCCGCTGGGGTCGATGACCTGCTTGCCCGGCTTGCCGCCGACGGATGGGTGCTGGCGATCCTGTCGAACTGGCCGCTGGCTGCCGACGATCGACCGATACGCCGAGGCGCGCGGATGGCTGGACAAGCTCCGGGCGATCGTCGTCAGCCAGCGCGTCGGGGTGATCAAGCCCCACCCGGCGATCTTCGCCGCCGCGGCCTCCGCCCTGGGGGATCCGCCGGCCGCCGCCATCCTCCATGTGGGTGACGACTGGGCGGCCGATGTCGTCGGAGCGTCATCCGTGGGCTGGCGCACGGCCTGGATCGCTGACAGGCCGTCGGACTCCCCATTGCCGTCGAGCGCGCGAGACGGCACCGTCCAGGCGGATCTCGAGCTGGCGACGACCGCCGAGCTGGATCGATGGCTCGGACCGCGTCGCCGCGAGGCGACCGCCCCGTAGACTGCTCGGCGCATGGAAGCGCGCGACCGACTGACGAACCTCGCCTTCTTCGCGGCGGCCGGCGTCGTCTGGATCCTCGTCGCCCTGGTCCTCACGACCCGTGACCCGAAGGTCGACCCGGCCGCCGGGTTCGTCGGCGCGCTGTTGATCGGGCTCGCGCTCGGCCTGACGACGGTGCCGCTCTTCTGGCTCGCGGTGTTCGGTCGCCACCGGCGCATCGCCTATCGCGGCGACTGGACCAGGGCCATCCGGCGGGGCGCGTGGGTGGCGATCGTCGTCGCCGTGTTCGTGATCCTGCGGCTGCAACAGGTGTTCCAACCGCCGATCGCGTTGTTCATCCTCGCGCTTGTCATCCTCGCCGAGGCGACCCTGTCGGTCGAGCGCTGACTGCCCGCGGCCACGACCGACCCGGTGACCACCCCAACCCGACAGGAGGCTCCGTGACCGTCCCCGTCAACGCCGCCGGCTCGAATCCGGGCATGCCCGCCGGCTCCGACCTCGCCGCCTTCGAGCCCGCGGCTCCGCACATCGCCGAGAAGCGCCGCATCGCCTCGGCCGTCCTTGCCGCCCGGGACGAGATCGTCGATCTCTCCCACCGGATCCACGCTCATCCGGAGTGCGCGTTCGAGGAGGAGCAGGCATCGCTGTGGGTGGCCGACGCCTTGCGACGTCACGGCTTCACGGTCGAGCATCCGGCCGGATCGCTCGCCACGGCCATCCGGGCGACCCGCGCCGGTCGTCGACGGGGTCGACGGGCCGCGGATCGCGATCCTGGCCGAATACGATGCCCTGCCCGGGCTGGGGCACGGCTGTGGACACAACACGATGGCCGCGAGCGGTGTCGGCGCCGCGATCGCGCTCGCGGACCTCGCCGACGAGCTGCCGGGCGAGATCGTGTTCCTCGGCACGCCGGCCGAGGAACACGGCAGCGGCAAGAAGACGATGATCGAGGACGGGCTCTTCGCGGGGATCGATGCGGCCCTGATGTACCACCCGTGCGACCGGAGCCACGTCGCGTCGCACCCGCTGGCGTCGGAGGACGTCGACATCGTCTACCACGGGCTCCAGGCTCACGCGGCGTCGGACCCGTGGCAGGGCAGGAACGCCCTCGACGCGATGATCCTGCTCTTCAGCTCCGTCGGCCTGTGGCGCCAGCAGCTCCCCACCGACGCGCGGGTGCACGGGATCATCCAGGAGGGTGGCACCGCCGCGAACATCATCCCGGACCGGACCAGGGCGTGGTTCATGCTGCGCAGCCCGGATCAGGCCGCCTACGAGGCGATGAAGGTCCGATTTCGGTCGCTCGTCGAGGCGGCCGCGCTCGCGACCGACACGACGTTCGATCTCACGTTCAGCGGCGGGTCGACGACGATGAAGCCGAACTCGACCCTCGAGGCGCGGTGGGTGGAGAACGCCGCCGCATACGGCGTCGTGGACCAGGGCCCCGACCGGAACTCGGGCAGCACGGACATGGGCAACGTCAGCTGGACCTGCCCGACGATCCATCCTGAGCTGTCGATCGCGCCCGAAGGGACGCCGGCTCACTCGATCCTCTTCCGCGACGCGGCCGCGACGCCGCTGGCCGATCGGACGACGCTCCTGTCCGCGATCCTCGTGGCCCAGACCGCGTTCGAGCTGTTCGTCGACCCCGACCTGCTCGCGGCCGCGTGGCGCGAGTTCCGCGCCGATGGAGCCGGCGCGGGCTGACGCGCCTGCCGCACGCCGAGCACCGAGCGCCCCGACGCGACCGAGCGCCCCGACGCGATCGCCGACTGCCCTGACGCGATCGCGCCTCAGGGCTTCGCGGTTGCGGAGATCCGGTACACCGCGCCGCCGCCGAGGTCGGTGAGGTAGAGCTCGCCCGCCTCGTCCCGGCCGAACGAGCTGATCGTGATCTGCGGCCCGGTGCCCGAGTCCTTGAGGAGTCGCGGCGTCGCCGGCGAGGCCGCGGTTGCCGAGACCGCCCAGATCCGGCCCGAGCAGAAGTCGCCGAACAGGTAGCCGCCGACGAGGACCGGCGATGCCGATCCGCGATAGACGAACCCGCCCGTCACGGCGCAGTTGGCGGTGCCGCTGGCAGCATGTCCGTAGACGGCGAGGGGCAGCTGCTTCCCGGTCGTCGAGCACCCGCTGGACGGCTTGAAGCAGGCTCGTCCCTCCATCACCGACCAGCCGTAGTTCGCCGCCCGGCCCGCAGGAGTGCTTCCCGAGACGAGCGATCGATCGACTCTCCTCATAGCGATCCTGGCCGACGTCTCCGATCCACAGCGCCTTCGTGGCGGAGTCGAAGGACCAGCGCCACGGGTTGCGGAGGCCGCGCGACCAGATCAGGTCGTTGCCGGTCCGGCCGACGTACGGGTTGTTGTCCGGCACGGTGTAGTGGCGGGTCCGCGTCCCGTGGTGGATATCGATCCGGAGCATCTTGCCGAGCAGGGAGTTGACGTTCTGCGCCCGGTTCTGGGGATCGCCGCCGCTGCCGCCGTCGCCCATCCCGATGTACAGGTAGCCGTCCGGTCCGAACTCGATATTGCCGCCGTTGTGGTTCGCGTACGGCTGGTCGATCGTGAGGATCCGGACGCCCGTCGAGCGGACCGCGACGTCGGGGTTCGACCCGATCGTGTACCGGCTGATCGCCGTATCGCCGTGGGCGTCCGTGAAGTTCACGTAGATGTAGGGGTAGGTCGGGAACTTCGGGTCGAACGCGAGGCCAAGCAGGCCCCGCTCGCCGCCGCTGGAGATCGAGCCGCGCAGGTCGAGCAGCGGCGTCGAGAGCGTCGCCCCGCCCTTGATCACGCGGATCGTGCCCGCCTGCTCGACGACGAACAGCCGGCCGCTGCCGTCATGCGCGTTCGTGACGAGGAGGGGCGATGCGAAGCCGCTCTTGACCAGGCTGAGGGAGAGGGCGACCTTCGTCGGGTCGAAGGCGTCCCCGGTGGGTGGGGTCGCCACCGCCGGCTGACGGGCGGACACGGGGATTGCATCCGCCGGGCCGGCCGCGACAGGCCCGGCGACCGACCCGAGCGGGCCCCCGAGGCGCGTCATCGACGGACCACTCGACTGCACGGCCGTCAGGACGAGCGACGCGAGGATCGCGGCGATCGACACCGCGAGGATGGATGGAATCAGGCGTGGGGACGTGCGCATCGGGGCCACCTCAGGCGGGGGGTCGGACGGGCTGGGGGCGCGTCCGGTCGCGGCCATCGTCGCACGACCCGCTCGTCGGTGCCCGCGAGGCCGGTGCTAGGATGGCCGAGGCGCGCCCCGCTGGACGCTCGTGGCGAACCGGCGGCGCCCCGTGCGAGACGACGGCGAACGGCCGAATCCCGGGGAGCGGCGGTCGGCGTCTCCGGAGGAGCATGTGGCCGAGCGCCCGGACGCCCCCCGATCCCGTGCCGACGTGCCCACGGATCTCCCCGCGGACGTCGACTTCGCCCGCCTGAACGGCTGGGACCGCGAGTGGGAGGTCTTCGCCGACTTCGACCTGCCGACGTACGTCGGCCCGACGACGTTCATGAACCTGCCGTGGATCACCGACCCGGCCGAGCTCCGGGCGCGGAAGGTCGACGTCGCGATCGTCGGCGCCCCGTTCGACGACGCGGTCAGCCACCGACCGGGCGCCCGCTTCGGTCCACGAGCCATCCGCGAGGCGCAGTACACGGCCGGATCCGTCCACTCGCTCCAGCTCGGCAACGAGCCGTTCGAGGTCCTGACGGTCGTCGACGCCGGCGACGCGAACATCGTCCCGTCGTGGATCGAGCGGGCCCACGCGATGATCCATCGCAAGGTCCATGAGGTCGCCGAGACCGGCGCGATCCCGATCGTCCTCGGCGGCGACCACTCGATCACCTGGCCCAGCGCGACCGCGGTCGCCGAGGTCCGCCGGCCCGGGTCGATGGGGATCGTCCACTTCGACGCCCATGCAGACACGGCGAACGACGACTGGGGCGTCCTGGCATCACACGGCACGCCGATGCGCCGGCTGATCGAATCCGGTGCGGTCGACGGGCGGAACTTCGTGCAGGTCGGGTTGCGCGGCTACTGGCCGCCCGTCGAGACGTTCCAGTGGATGCAGGCCCACGGGCTGCGCTACCACTTCATGACCGAGGTCGAGGAGCGCGGGGCGGAGGCGGTCATCGACGATGCGATCGCGGAGGCCCTGGACGGACCCGATTCGATCTACCTCAGCATCGACATCGACGTCGTCGACCCGGGGCTCGCGCCGGGGACGGGCACGCCCGAGCCGGGCGGGTTTCTGAGCCGGGAGCTGCTCGCGGGCGGTCCGCCGGATCGTCGGTCGGGTCGATCTCGCCGGCATGGACATCGTCGAGGTCTCGCCGCCGTACGACCATGCGGAGACCACCTCGATGATCGCGAACCGGGTGGCGCTCGAGGCGATCAGCGCCCTCGCCGCGAAGCGCCAGGCCGGCGGCCGGGTTCGCTGGGATGGGCATGCCTGAGCCATCGATCGAGGCGCGGGCGCTGGCCCGCCTCTACGACGTCGACCTCGTCGAGGATCCGGGCGACCTCGACCTCTACCTCGCCCTGGCCCAGCGAACGGACGGCCCGATCCTCGAGCTCGGCGGCGGCAGCGGACGTCTCGCCGTCCCGCTCGCAGAGGCGGGCTACGACGTGACGCTGGTCGATCTCGACCCCGCGATGCTCGAACGAGCCGGCCGGCGCGTCGCCGCGATGCCGGCAACCGGGTCCGGCCGCGTGGACCTCGTGGAGGGGGACCTCCTCGATCTCCGGCTCGCGAGCGCGGGCACCTTTGCCCTGGCGTTCATCGCCTTGAACACCCTGTTCCTCCTCGCGACCCGGGATCGTCAGCGGACGGCCGTCCGGCGGCTCGCCGAGCACCTCGCGCCGGGCGGTCTTGCCGTGGTCGACGTGTGGCTGCCGGAGACCGACGACCTGGCGCGGTTCGACGGCCGGATGATCCTCGAGTACGACCGAGAGGACCCGGAGACCGGCCGGCTCGTCACGAAGGTGGCCGCGGCCCGCCACGACGCGGCGACGGCCGTCGTCGACCTGACTTCGGTGTTCGAGGAAGGGCGGCCCGGCGAACCGTCCGTTCGCTGGATCCGGCGCGATGCGTTGCGACTCGTCGGTGCCGACGAGCTCAGGGCGATGGCCGAGGACGCGGGTCTCGAGATCGAGACGCTGGCCGGGAGCTACGACCTCGATCCGCTCCGACCGCGGCAGCGAGCGAGCGATCCTCGTGGCCCGGAAGCCCCGAGCCTGAGTCCCGGGATCTGCCCGCCTTTCGAACCCGGAAGGATCGTCAGCCGGGACTTCCGGGTCCCATGACGCCTCCAATCGGCTTGCTACACTCGACACCGATGGCATCCAGTGACCAGACGCGCCTCCTCCTCGTCGAGGACGTCCCCCAGGTGGCGCAGTACATCCGCGGCCTCCTCAACGCCCAGAACAGCGTGAAGCTGCTGGACGTCCTGAGCGACGGCAGCAAGGTCCTGCCCCAGATCCAGCAGCTCCGCCCGGACGTCGTCCTCGTCGACGCGCTGCTCCAGGGCCGGGTCAAGGGCCTCCAGCTCGCCCAGCAGATCGCGGACTCCGGGCTCGGCGTGCCGGTCATCGTCCTGACCGTTCCCCAGAACCCGGTGGATGCGGATCCGGCGGCCGGTGTCCACGGTGTGCTCGCGATGCCGTTCTCCGGGTTCGACCTGATGAATCGCATCGCGTCGGTCCGAAAGGACTTCGCCAAGCTCACGACGACCGGCTCGTCCCGGATCTTCTCCGTGTTCGCTCCGAAGGGCGGCGTCGGCAAGACGACGATCGCGTTCAACCTGGCGGTCGCGATGGCCCAGGCCGAGCAGCGCACGGTCCTGATCGACGGGAGCCTCCAGTTCGGCGACCTCCGGGCGCTCCTGAAGGTGCCGAACGACGCGCCGTCGATCCTGGACCTGCCGACCGACCGGGTCCAGGAATCCGATCTTGCCGACGTCCTCTGGCGGGACCCGTCCGGGATCGACATCCTGCTCGCCCCACCGCGCGTCGAGATGGCGGAGATGGTCACCGCGCGGGACATCGACAAGATCATGTCGCTGCTCCGCCGGGTCTACGGGGCGATCGTCATCGACATGTCGTCCGCGCTGAACGACATCAACCTCGCGTTCCTCGACCTGTCGGACTCGATCGTGGAGATCGTGACCTACGACTCGACGACGATCCACAACACGATGGCCGTCGCCGACGCCTTCCGGATGATCGGCTATCCGGCATCGAAGGTCCGCTACCTCGTGAATCGCGCGGACTCGTCGGGTGGGATCGAGCCCGGCGACCTCGAGGCGGCGCTGGGGCGGGTTCCCGAGCATCGCGTCGTCAGCGACGGGTTGCTGGTGGTCCAGTCGAACAACGAGGGCGTTCCGTTCGTCCTTGCCGATCCCTCCGCCCCGATCAGCCAGGACCTCAACCGGGTCGCCGGCGAGCTCCTGGCCGCGACCGGGATCGCCCGACCGGCAGCGGCAGCCGGCCGGCGCTAGCGGCCGGCGTGGCGGATCCGCGGCCGATCGGGGTCTTCGACTCGGGTGTCGGCGGGCTGACGGTCCTCCGCGAGATCCTCCGCCGATCCCCGCGCGAATCGACCGTCTACCTCGGCGACAACCTGCGCGCGCCCTACGGTGTCCGCCCCGATTCCGAGGTGCGGGCCTTCTCGATCGAGTCGCTCGACGAGCTCGCGGCGCGCGACGTCAAGGCGATCGTGGTCGCCTGCAACACCTCGACCGCGGTCGCGCTCGGCGACTTCCGGCGTCGCTACGACCTGCCGATCCTCGGCGTCGTCCGCCCGGGCGCCGTGACGGCGGCCCTGACGACCCGGAACCGGCGGGTCGGCGTGATCGCGACCCCGGCGACGGTCCGGTCGCATGCCTACTTCAACGCGATCAAGGACGAGAACCCCGCCGTCGAGGTGTACGAGCACGCGACGCCCGCATTCGTTCCGCTGGTCGAGGCCGGCCGGCTGGCCGGCGACGATGTCGAGCGGATCGTCGCGGACTCACTCGCGGCGCTCCTCGGCCAGCGCGACGCAGTCCGGCGAGTTCGTGTTCCCACTGCCGCCATCGGCGCGGATCGACACGCTCCTCCTCGGCTGCACCCACTACCCGCTCCTGCGTGCGGTGATCGCAGGCGTCGCCGGGGAGGGCGTCGCGATCGTCGATTCGGCGACCGCCACGGCATCGGCTCTCGTGGAGCTGCTGGCGATCAACGGGCTCGAGGCCCCGGGAACAGGGGACGCGGCCACCGAAGCTGGGCCGGCGAGCCAGGCCCACGTCCAGCTCACGACCGGCGACGTCGATGCCTTCCGGGTCGTGGCGGAGCGGATCTTCGGCGAGGCGTTCCCGGACGTCGCGTCGGTCGACATCGCGGCCGTCCCGTCGTGAGGTCCCGACGCCGTCCTCGGCCGGGACGTGCCACGATGTCCGCATGAGCCAGAACCAGCGATCCACGCGCTCCGCCCGGCCCGCATGGCGCGACGACCGCGTCCTGCAGGCCGGATTCCTCGTCGGCTCGGCGCTCGGCGCCGCCGCCACCGTGCTCGGGCGGCGCGCCGAGCAGGCCGCCCGGCAGGGCCTCGTCGACTGGCCCGCGGCAGAGCGGGTCGCGATCGGCCGGCTGCGTGCGACCCCCGGCACGCTCACTCCGGCGGAGCTGCGCGCCAGCGAGCCGTTCTATGCGTCCGCCATGGAGCTGATCGTGCCGCGCCTGTCGCAGGCCCTCGGGACCGAGCTCCCCGGGGTCGTGGAGCGGTCCGCGGTCGTCGACCGGGCCGGCTGGGTTCACGCCAACATCTCGACGTTCGCGCAGCTGATCGGCCAGCTCGAGACCGAGCTGCTCGACCAGGTGATGCCCGCGGGCGGTGGCATCGCGAAGGCGACGATGGCCCTCGCCAACCGCTGGGTCACGACCCGCCAGCTCGGGTTCCTCCTCGGGTTCATGGGCTCGAAGGTCCTCGGCCAGTACGACCTCGCGTTGCTCACCGCCGAGGCGACGCCCGGCAAGCTCCTGTTCGTCGAGGAGAACATCCGCCAGACGGCGAAGGTCCTCGACGTCCCGCTCGAGCCGTTCCGGACCTGGATCGCGCTGCACGAGACGACGCACGCGTTCGAGTTCGAGGCCCACCCCTGGCTCCGGCCGTACCTCGCGGACCGGTTGGAGCGTCAGCTCCGGCTGTTCGGCAAGGAGGCCAGCGGGCTCGGACGCGAGGCCCTGCGGAGCCTCGGCCGGGCGATCCGCGGCGACAGCGACGGCGCCGAGCACTGGCTCGAGCGACTGATGACCGACGAGCAGCGGGGACTGTTCCGCGAGACCCAGGCCGTGATGAGCCTGCTCGAGGGGTTCAGCGACTACGTGATGGACGAGGTTGGGCGCGACCTCGTGCCGGGCGTCGAGCGGATCAGCGCGAAGTTCCACGAGCGCCGCCAGGCGCGCAAGTCCCCGTTCGAGCGCGCGGTGATGCGCCTGACCGGCATGGACGTGAAGATGGAGCAGTACCGGAAGGGCGAGCAGTTCGTCTCGGCGATCGCGGCATCCGGCGGCCCGGCGGCCCTCAACCAGCTCTGGTCCGGGCCGGAGGCGCTGCCGCGGCACGGCGAGATCGACGATCCGGCGGCCTGGCTGCGGCGGATGGGAGCCGCGGCGACCGCGTGACGGCCGAGGACCTCCGTCGGACGGCCGGTCCGGGCTCGGGGTCGGGCGGGGCACCAACGGCGATCGCCCTCTCGCCGATCCTGTCGGCCCGCTATCGCGCCCAGGACCTCGAGCGGATCCGCGCGGCGGCACCCGGAGCGCGGATCGTGACGCTGTCGCGCGAGGGCCTGACCGACGAGCCGGTCGACGACGTCGAAGTGCTTCTCCGCGGCTGGCTCTCGTCGGACGCCTTCGACCGGCTCGTGGCGCGGGCACCGCGTCTGTCCTGGGTCCACTCGGCGTCGGCCGGGGTCGAGCGGGCGCTGACGCCGGCGGCCCGGGAGCGCGGCCTCGTGATCACGAACGCCCGCGGGGTGTTCTCGCGGCCGATCGCCGAGTACGTCCTGATGATGATCCTCGCGGTGAGCCGCCGGCTGCCCGGGCTCCTCGAGCTCCAGCGGGAGCGGACGTGGCAGCCGCTCGAGGGCGTCGAGCTTCGCGACGTCACGGTCGGGATCGTCGGGCTCGGGTCGATCGGTCGCGCCGTGGGGGCGCTCGCAACAGCGTTCGGCTGCCGGGTCGTGGCCGTCCGCCGTCGCTCGGACGACAGCGCAACCGTGATCGCCGGCGACGTCGAGTCGCGCTCGTTGGGCGAGGTGATGCTGGATCGGGTCGGCGGCCCGGAGTTCCTGCCGGAGCTGCTCGGCACGTCGGATTTCGTCGTCCTCGCGGCGCCGCTCACGCCGGCGACCCAGAACATGATCGATGCGGCGGCGCTCGCGTCGATGAAGCCCGGCTCGTGGCTGATCAACATCGCGCGCGGCGGACTCGTCGACGATCGGGCGCTCCTCAACGCGCTCCGCGACGGCCAGATCGGCGGTGCGATCCTCGACACGTTCCGCGACGAGCCGCTCCCGCCGACCTCGCCGTTCTACGACCTGCCGAACGTCATCGTCACGCCGCACACGTCGTGGTCGAGCGGCCGCGTCCTCGATCGGAGCGTCGAGCTCTTCTGTGACAACCTCCGCCGGTTCGCGGCCGGCGAACCCCTCCTGAACGTGGTCGACCCCGCCGCCGGGTACTGAGCGCGCCGGCCGACGCCGGGCCCTCCGCCGCGCCACCGCGCCGCCGCGCCGCGGACCGGGCCGGTAGGATCGCCCGATGCAGATCGCGATCGTCGGCCTGGCCGGCTCGGGCAAGACCACTGTCTTCAACACGCTGACCCGGGGTCATGCCGAGACGGGCGGGTTCGGCGGGATGGAGCTCCACGTCGGCGTGGTCAAGGTGCCGGACGAGCGGCTGGACAGGCTCGCCGCGATCTTCAAGCCGAAGAAGGTCGTCCAGGCCGACGTCACCTACGTCGACCTGCCGGCCCCACCGGCCTCTACGGACGGCCATGTCGGCACCGAGGATCTCCCGGCGGAGCACCTCGCGCGGCTCCGCGACTCGGAAGCGCTCCTCCACGTCGTCCGGGCCTTCGAGGACCCGTCCAATCCGCACCCGGAAGGCGCGGTCGACCCCGCCCGCGACATCGACCGGCTCGACACGGAGTTCCTCCTCGCCGACCTCGCCCTCGTGGAGCGGCGCCTCGAGCGACTGAAGACGTCGGGGCGGCACGGGACGCCGGCCGAGCGCGAGTCGAACGAGCGCGAGGAGGCCGTCCTGGTCCGCCTCGATGCGGCGCTCCAGACGGGATCGCCGATCCGCGACGTCGCCCTGGAGCCGGACGAGGAGAAGGCGATCCGCGGGTTCCGGTTCCTCACCCAGAAGCCGGTCCTCGTCCTGCTGAACATCGGCGAGGGCGACATCGCAACCGCTCCGGCGCGCGTCGCGGCGACGACGGCGGCGTACGCCCACGATCGCGCGATGATCGATGCGCTGTCCGCACGGATCGAGATGGAGCTCGGCGAGCTGGAGCCCGACGAGGCGGCCGTCTTCATGGAGGAGCTCGGGATCGCCGAATCCGGGCTGGATCGCGTGATCGCGCTGAGCTACCGCCTCCTCGGCCTGATCTCGTTCCTGACCGCGGGCCCCGACGAGGTCCGCGCCTGGCCGATCCATGACGGCTCCAACGCGGTCGATGCGGCGGGTGCCATCCACTCGGACCTCGCCCGGGGGTTCATCCGCGCCGAGACCGTCGCCTACGAGGACCTGCTCACGCTCGGCTCGATGGCCGAGGCGAAGAAGGCGGGCAAGCTCCGCTCGGAAGGCAAGACCTACCGGGTCCACGACGGCGACGTGATCGAGATCCTGTTCAGCCGGTAGCGGCCCATCCGAGCCGATCCGACCATCCGGGCGATCCCCCGCGCCCAGGCGAGCCCTCAGTGCGGGAGGTTCGGCCCACCTTCGGGATCGAACTCGGCGATGACGGCGCGGAAGTCGGCGTCGCGCTCCTCGTCGAACTCGCCGCCCGAGTCGATGTCCGTGAGGAAGTTCTCCTTCTCCTCGGTCGACACGTTGACCGCTGCCGTGAGCCGTTCGTCCGAGATGTAGATGAACCCGTGGTCCCGCTCCAGCTCGACGGCGATCGCCTCGATCAGCGTATCGTCGTCGTAGGAGTCCTGGATGCGGCGCCGAACAGACTGGACTAGCTCGAAGAACTCGTCGGCGTCCATGTCGTCGTCGCGGGCAAGGAGGACGTCGGAGAAGATGTCCTCGTCACCTTCGTGGAGTTCGTAGAAGTACACGCCGGCTCCGGTCGGGGGAGGGAAGGGATGGACGCTCAGTATCGCACGCGCCCCCCGGCCCGGGCCGTCGCGGCCGGATGACCGAGCTCGCCGGGCCGCCTGCCGTCGTGATCGTGGGTGCGGCCGCGCGCGACCTCGTCGGCGATGATCCACGCGGCTGGCGTCTCGGGGGCGGTGTCTCGTACTCGGCCCTGATGACCGCACGCCTGGGTCTCCCGACCGGAGCGATCATCGGAGTCGACGACGCGGCGGCAGCGTCGGCGGAGATCGAGATGCTCCGCGAGGCGGGCGTCGACGTCCGCCTCGTGCGACTGGAACGTGGTCCGATCTTCGTCAACATCGAGCGGCCGGAGGGCCGGCTCCAGCTGTGTGAGGAGCGGTCGGACCCGCTGCCCGTCGACGCCGTTCCCGACGCCTGGCGCGAGGCGCCCGGCTGGATCCTCGCCCCGGTCGCCGGGGAGCTGCCGCCGGCCTGGGCGGACCTGCCGGCGGCCGGCGCGTTCGTCGCCCTCGGCTGGCAGGGTCTGCTCCGGGACCTGGTCCCCGGCGAGCCGACCCATCACGTCGAGCCGCATCGGGATCCGATCGTCCTGCGCGCGAACCTCGTCGGTCTGTCACGCGACGATGTCGAGCGCGACACCACGCTTGCGGACCTCTACCGGATGGTCGGTCATGGCAATCTCCTCGCGGTCACCCACGGCGACCAGGGCGGTCTGATCGTTCACGGAACGCATCGGGACGAGCGCGGCGAGAGCGTCCTCGAGCTCCGCCACTATCCGTCGATCCTGAGCGCCAATCCGATCGATCCAACCGGTGCCGGCGACGTGTTCCTTGCCGCGCTCGCGGCGGCCCGTATCGAGCCGCGCCTCGTCGGCGGCCGGATCCAGCAGGGCCTGGACCTGCTCCTCGCAGCCGCCGCCGCGTCGCTGGTCCTCGAGGGCCCGGGGTTGCACGGCGTCCCGACCCGGACCGACGTGCGACGGCGGATGGCCGACGGGCTCAAGCGAGTGGCGTCCGGGCCGGGGCCCATTCGATTCGGAACGGCCGCCCCGGCCGGTCCGCAGGCTGACTGAGCTCAGGGTCTTGCAGGGGACGCGCTTCGGTCCGCGGCGATCCCGAGGCGGGAGGTCGGCGCCGGGCCCGTTGAGCCGCGGATCTCGAGGTGGACAGGCAGCACGAGGCGCGGCGCTGGCGCAGGT
The DNA here is from genome assembly GCA_963817095.1 of uncultured Chloroflexia bacterium. GTDB lineage: Bacteria > Chloroflexota > Limnocylindria > Limnocylindrales > CSP1-4 > CF-46. The sequence continues at coordinate 141,160 of CAWFND010000008.1, read as the reverse complement.
TCGGCGGCCGCGGCGTCGCGCTGGTCGTCCGTCTGGTCCGCTCCGGCCAGCGCCATGGCCGCCGACAGTCGTTCGGTGAGGGTCGCGACCGCCCACCGGCCCATCTCCGCGGTCTCCTGGCGGATCGTCGTCAGCGCCGGCTCCGCGTACGCGGCAAACGCGACGTCGTCGAAGCCGACGATGCTGATGTCGTCCGGCACGCGCAGGTCCCGTCGCCGGATCGCCCGGAGCGCCCCGATCGCCATCAGGTCGTTGTAGGCGACGACCGCGGTCACCCGGCCGCCACCCACCCCGACGTCCACGGATCCGGACGAGAGGATCTCGTCCATCGCCGCCTCGCCGCCCGCGACCGTCGGAGCCCCCGTGCCCAGCACCAGGCCGACCCCGTCGGGATCGATGCCGGCCGCGATCAGCTCGTCCCGAACGCCGGCGAGCCGCTCCGGCGCGTCGACGTTCCGCGGCGGCGGCATCAGGTAGCCGAACCGTCGATGACCGTGGTCGAGGAGATGACGGGCGGCCATCCGCCCGCCACCGTGGTTGTCGGACGTCACGGAGGGCAGGTCGACGTTCGGGGCATTCGTGTTGACGAGGACGACCGGCAGTGGCGCGGTCGCGAGCCATGCCCGCTGGCGCGTCCCGATCGTGCTGGCGGCGACGATCATCCCGTCGACGCGACGCTCGACCAGCACGTCGAGGTACGAGGCCTCGCGCTCCGGATCCTCGTCGGCGTTGCAGAGGAGGATCGCGTAACCCTCGGCGTTGGCGGCATCCTCGACCGCGCGCACGAGCTGCGGGAAGTACGGGTTCTCGATGTCGGTGACGATCAGGCCGAGGGTCAGCGTCGCCTGCCGCTTGAGCGAGCGGGCGACGAGGGACGGCCGGAACTCGAGCTCCCGCGCCGCGTCGAGGACGCGTGCCCGGGTCTCCGGGCGCGCGCCGCCGACCCCGGCCAGCACTCGACTGACCGTTGCGGTCGAGACGCCGGCACGGCGGGCGACGTCGGCGATCGTCGTCGCCATGTCGCCCTCAGGAGGGCCCGGTCTCGTCGACGATCGGCACGGCGTCCGGGTCCGTCCCGATGGGCACGGCCGGGACGTCCTCGCCGGCTGCCTCGCGGCGGGCCAGCATCTCCAGGTCCGCCTGGAGCTCCTCGAGCTCGGAGCCGCCGCCCATCAGGGCATGAAGCTGCTCCGCGTTGAGCTCGCCGCGTCGGTACGTGCCGCCGGAGCGACCCCGGGTGAGGATCGTGAACGAGTCGCCGATCGGCAGGGCGTGCTGGACGTTGTGGGTGATGAAGATGACGCCGAGGCCCTTGTTGCGGGCCGCGATCGCGTGGCGGAGGACGATCGCCGACTCCTTGACACCGAGCGCGGACGTGGGCTCGTCGAGGATCAGGACCTTCGCCCCGAAGTACTCCGCCCGGGCGATCGCCAGCGTCTGGCGCTCGCCGCCGGAGAGCGTGCCGACGAGCTGCTCCGTGTCCCGCACGTCGATGCCGATGTTGTGCATCTCCTCCCTGGCGATCGTTGCCGCCTTGTCGGCGTCGAACCGGCGGAGCGGCCCCCAGCCGACCGTCGGCTCGTTGCCGAGGAAGAAGTTCCGGCTGATGCTCATCAGCGGCATCACCGACAGGTCCTGGTAGACCGTCGCGATCCCGGCGTTCAGCGCATCGCGCGGCGAGCTGAACGTCACCGGCTCGCCATCGATGGCGAGCGTCCCGACGTCCGGCGGATGGACGCCAGACAGGGTCTTGATCAAGGTCGACTTGCCGGCGCCGTTGTCGCCCAGCAGGCAGTTGATCTGGCCGGCGCGGACCTCGAGCGAGACCTCCTCGAGCGCGATCACCGCGCCGAAGTACTTCGAGATGTTCCGCGCCTCGAGGAGCGGCGGCCTGGATGTCGTCCCGCCGGAGGCGGCGGGAGCGGCCGTGGTCATCGTCATGGCTGACTCCTCCGCTACCGCAGGCCGGCGAAGCGGCGCCGGATCCAGTTGTTCAGGACGACGGCGGTCAACAGCAGGACGCCGATCGCGATCTTGTACCAGTCGGCGTTGATCGAGGCGTAGACGATCCCGATGTTCGCCATGCCGAGGGCGAGAGCGCCGAGGGCGGTCCCGGCCACCGAGCCGTAGCCGCCCGTCAGGAGGCACCCGCCGATGACGGCCGTCGTGATCGCCGTCAGCTCGTAGCCCGTCCCGCGCTGGATGTCCGCCGAGGAGAACTGCATGCTCTGGCAGGCCGCGAGGATCGATGCCGAGAAGGCGGTCGCCATGAACAGCAGGATCTTGACCCGGGTGACCGGGACGCCGAGGTTGCGGGCCGCGGTCGGCGATCCGCCGACGCCGGCGATCCAGTTGCCGAACTTCCTCCGGCCGAGGATGTACGCGCCCACAACCGCGATGACGATCCACCAGACCACGGACACGTACAGGTCCGAGGTCACGCCCTCTGTCTTGAACGACAGCTTCCAGTTGAAGAACTGGGCGAGGGGATCGGCGGCGATCGCCGCCTTGTCGATCGAGATGAAGGTGATGTTCGTCGCGCTGAGGACGAGCACCGACGACAGTCCGGCGATGATGAACAGCGTCGCGAGAGTGACGATGAACGATGGCAGACCAGTCCGGACGACGATGAAGCCGTTCACCGCACCGAGCAGCGTCGTGATCGCCATCGAGGCGAGGATCGAGAGCCAGATCGGCCAGCCCCAGACGGTGACCAGGATGCCGATGATGATCCCGGAGAACCCGACGAGGGAGCCGACCGACAGGTCGAACTCGCCCGCGATCATCAGGAGCGCGACGGACGTCGCGATGATCCCGATCTGGGAGGCGACGCCGACGTAGTTCAGGACGCCGGGGACCGACAGGAAGGCCGTGCTGCCCTTCAGGCCGGCGAGAACGGCGAAGACGATGAAGACGAAGACGACGATGACCAGCGCACCCGCTGCGGGTTTCGCGAGGAGACGCTGGGTCAACGAGACCTGACGGAGTCGCTGGGAGCCGGGTGCCGGCCCGGCCTCGGCAGTAGTCGTCGCCATCGGTTCCTCCGGATGAGGTCCGGCGGGACCGGGCCGGAGCCCGACCCCGCCGGTGTCGCGTCGGGCCCTGCCGACGCGAATTGATCAGGTCAGCGCAGGCCCTTCGCCGCGAGGGCGATGACGTTCGCCGCGTTGTCCTTGGTGACGAAGCCCGGGCCGGTCATGATCAGGCCGGTCCCATCGCCCGTCGGGAGGTTCCCCGTCTCTGCGTAGTTCGTGAGGATCACGATCGGCAGGTAGCCCTGGAGGAACTGCTGCTGGTCGATGGCGAAGTCCATCTTGCCGTCCTTGATCGCCGTCAGGACGTCGGCGCTCAGGTCGAAGGTCGCGAGGTGGATCGGGCCGGCCGGACGCCCCGACGGCGGCCAGCGCCGGCACGGCGACGGACGGCCCGAGGGTCAGGACGCCGTCGATCGTCGGGTCGGCCTGGAGGGCCGCCGCGATCGTGGCCTGCATGCCGGCCGGATCGGAGATCTTGCCGGTCAGGACCTTGCCCTTGGTCGGGTCGGCCAGGCCGAGGCCCTGGAAGAACCCGTTGCAGCGCAGGGTCAGGGCCTGGTTGCCGACTTCCTGGTTGAAGCACACGGCGTTCTTCACGCCGGCATCCTTGAACCGCTGGCCGGCGCCGATGCCCGCCTGGAGCTCGGTCTGCCCGACGTGGGCGAGGATGCCGAGCTTCTTGAAGACATCCGAGCCCGAGTTCATCGACACCACCGGGATCCCGGCGGCGACAGCCTTCGAGATCGATGGGCTGAGCGCGTCCGGGTTCGGGATCGAGACGACGAGGCCGGTCGGCTTCTTGGCGACGGCCGCGTCGATCAGGGCCGACATGCCGGGCATGTCGCTTTCCTGGGCCGGGCGCGTTGTAGTTGACGGTGACGCCCATGTCGGCCGCCCCCGCCTTGACGCCGTTGCGGACGACGCCCCAGAAGCCGTCGATCGCCTGGCCGTGGGTGACGAACTCGATCTTGATGTCGCCGCGCTTGACGAGGGCGCCGTCGGGTCCCTTCGCCGTGCCGCCGCTCGACGGCGACGCCGTCGCGTTGCAGGCGGACAGGACGATCGCGAAGCCCGCGACGAGTCCCAGCACCTTGCGTGTGTCCATGCTCTTCGCTCCTCCATGGAACTGACGTGGTGGCGGCCGACCGGTCGGCGACCGATCGCTCCGCACCGTTCCTGCTCCTTGCTCGCTGCGCCCGGGTCGTCCGTCGACCCGTCCGCGTCGGCACCTCCTTCCATCGACCGGGAGTGGTCGATCAGCTGTTCGGAATCTCCTCGACACGCACCGGTCGGTGCTCGTGAAGCGAGAGGGTGGCGGCCTCCGCGATCCGGATGGCCTGGACGCCGTCGTTCGCCGTGCACGGGCTCGGCACGTCGCCGGCCGCCACGCGCAGGAACGTCGCCAGCTCCGCCGTGTACGCGGCGTTGAATCGATCCAGGAAGTGGGGCCACGCCGGGCCTGCCGGGGGCGGGACGCCGGGCTCCACCGAGCGCATCGGCGTCCGCGGTCCGAGACCGACCCCGATCGAGTCCTGCGAGCCGAAGAGCTCGGCCCGGATGTCGTAGCCGAGCGGGTCGTGGCGCGCGGACGTCAGCACGCCGAGGACGCCGTCGTCCATGCGGAGCGTGGCGACACCCGTGTCGACGTCGTTGTACCGGGCGAACACCGGAAACCCGCGGACCCCGCCGTCCGCGTAGACCTCGACGACCTCGTGGCCTGTCAGCCAGCGGATGACGTCGAAGTCGTGGATGCTGAAGTCGCGGAACAACCCGCCGGACTGCGGGATGTACGAGTCGTGGGGTGGCTCCGGGTCGTGGCCGGCGAGGCGGAACGCGTAGAGCGTCCCGATCTCCCCGCTCTCGACGAGCCGGCGGGCCTCGCGGTAGCCGCCGTCGAAGCGTCGCTGGAACCCGAGCTGGAAGCGGATCCCGGCCTCCTCGACGCGGTGGGCCACCTCGATCGAGGCCGCGACGTCGAGTGCCAGCGGCTTCTCGCAGAAGGTCGGCAAGCCGCGCCCGGCGGCGATCGTGATCAGCGACGCGTGGGCGGAGGTCGCGGCCGTGATGACGACCGCGTCCGCCTGGTCCAGGGCGGCATCGACGGTCGGCGCGGCGATCGCGCCGACCTCTGCGGCGACGTCGGCGGCCGAGGCCGGCACCTCGTCGGCGACGATCAGGCTGTCGACGCCGGGCGTTGCCGAGAGCAACCGGGCGTGGAGCCGACCGATCCGACCCGCCCCGATCAGCGCGATCTTCATGCCGTGGTCCGCCCGGTGCCAGACGCGTGGCTCCGAGACGCGTCGGAGGGCCGCGGCCAGCACTCGTCGGCCGATCGCGGCACTCTCGGCCGGCGGCGGCCAGCCACTGTCCTGCTCCACCATCAGCCAGCCGTCGTAGCCACGTTCGGCGAGGACCCCGAGGACCCCGTCCAGGTCGAGGACGCCGGCTCCGAGCTCCGTGAAGAGGCGTGCCCGGATCCCCGCCCCGAAGCCCGCGACCGAGCCGGTCCGCAGCCCGGCGAGAACCTCGGGATCGACGTCCTTGAGGTGGACGTGCGCCACGCGCTCGCCATATCGCCGAAGCGCCGCCACGGGATCCCCGCCACCCACCGTGTAGTGGCCGACGTCGAGGCAGAACGGCAGGACGGCAGCGTCGATCGAGTCCGCCAGCCGATCGACCTCGTCGGGCGTCTCCACGAACGTGCCGGCGTGGGGGTGGAAGGCGATCCGCGCCCCGGCAGCCCGGGTCTCCTCGGATGCGGCGGTCAGCAGGTCCACGGTCCGCGACCAGCCGTCGTCTGTGAGACGCGGCGCGGCGGGATCCGCGGCGCGACCGGCGAAACCGTCTCGCTCCGGGGCGCCGTCGAAGGCGATGCAGAGGACCTCACCGCCGCCGTCGCGGAGGAGCCGGATCCGTTCCCGGATCAGCTCCACGGACCCGGCCTCCGGGCCGTGGATCGTCGACCCGAACGAGGCGTAGACCTCGGCGAGCTGCAGTCCGCGTGCGGCGAGGATGCCGCGGAGCGCCGCGCCCTCCGGGAACCCGACGCCGAGCTGGGTGCCGTCGTAGCCGGTTCGGGCGATGTCGTCGAGGACGGTCTCGGCGCTTGCGCCGAGACGCAGCTCGGGGAGGTCGACGTTGTTCCAGAGGATCGGGACCGTGCCGATCCGGGCGTTCGCCAGGGGACCGCCGACCGCGAGGCGACGGCGGAGCCGGTCGGCCTGCTCGACGACGGAGGCGGGCGGCGAGGCGACGGTCATCGGTGCTGCTCCTCGGCGCGACCGGCAAGCCAGCGGGCGTGCTGCTCCGGGTGGTTCGGCGGGCTCGGGGCGTCCCACCAGCCGGTCTTGTCGGCGCCGCCGCGCTCGAGGTCGCGATCGACCTTGACGTGGACCAGCGAAGGCCCGCCCGAGGCAAGCGCCTGGCGCACCGCAGGCGCGACCTGGTCGGGGTGCGTGACGGCCTCGCTGTGGATCCCGAATGCGGCGCCGATCGCCCGCGAAGTCCGGGGAGTACACGGATCCGTCCGGCGTCACGAAGTCCGTCCAGGCCGGCCGCCCGAAGAACGCCTCCTGGCCGCCCTTGATGCTCATCCAGCCCGAGTTGTCCAGGACGATCGTGCACACGGGCGCACCCGCGAGGACCGCCGTCTGGAGCTCCTGCATCGTCTGGAGGAAGTCGCCGTCGCCGCAGACGGCGAGCACCTGGCGCTCGGGCCCGGCGAGCTGGGCGCCGATCGCGGCCGGGAGCGTGAAGCCCATCGTCGAGAACCCGCCCGAGGTCAGGTGGGTCCGTGGCCGCCGGGTGACCCAGCGCTGCTTGACCACGCCCTGCGGCAGCCCCGCTCCCGTGACGACGATCGCGTCGTCCCGGGTGGCGCGCTGGACCTCGCGCACGGCGCGGGCCATCGTCATCGGCGCCCCGTCCGATCCGGACTTGATCTCGACCTGGTCGAACCACTCGCCCTTGAGCCGCTGGATCTCGGCGAAGTACGGCGTCTCCCGGTAGTCCGCCGGTCCGCCGCCCGGCCCGAGGGCCGCGATGAGGTCGACCAGCGCGGCCTTCGCGTCGCCGACGAGGGCCACGTCGACCGGGTAGTTCTTGCCGATCTCCCGCGGGTCGATGTCGACCTGGATCAGCCGCGACGGCGGGATCGCGAACGTCACGCCCTTGCGGTACGACGAGGCCGACCAGTCCGTGAAGCGGTTGCCGACCGAGACCAGGACGTCGGCGGATGCCGCCAGGACGTTGCCGCAGGTCGACGCCGTGTCGCCGATCGTCTGCGCCGCGAGATCGTGGGTCTCGTCGATCGCACCCTTGCCGTTCCATGTCGTGACGACCGGCGCGCCGAGTCGCTCGGCCAGGGCCAGGACCTCGTCCCACGCCTCAGCGAGGATCGCGCCGCCGCCGGCGACGATGACCGGCCGGCGGGCGTCCCGGAGACGGGCCGCGGCGCGCTCGACGTCGTCGCTCGCCGGCCGGACCCGACCGCGCGCTTGACGCGTCGTCGGCTCGGGCATCTCGACATCGGCGGCCTCGGCCTGGACGTCCATCGCGAGGTCGAGCAGGACCGGTCCGGGCCGCCCGCTCGTCATCGCGTTCCAGGCTCGGTGCAGGACGAACGGCATGTCGTCGACGCGCGACGGCTGCCACCACTCCTTCACGAGGGGCTCGAAGACCCGCGGATTGTCGGCGTGGTGGCGCCGCTCCAGCTCCTGGAAGAGGCCGTGGCCGCGCATGTAGGTGTGCGGCGAGCCGGTTGCCAGGGCGACCGCGGTCGAGTCGACGTACGCGGTGCCCATCCCGATCACGGTGTTCATCGCGCCGGGCCCGATGCTCGTGAACGCCAGGATCGGCTGGCCGGTCGCCCGGTAGAAGCCGTCCGCGAGGTGCACCGCGGACTGCTCGTGCATCACCTGGACGGTCCGGATCGCGTCGCGTCGATCGAGGAGGGCGTCGGTGATCGCCCAGCATCCGTGGCCCGGGATCCCGGCGACGAGCGGCACGCCCTCGTTCACGAGGTGCTCGACGAGGATCTGGGCGCCGGTCAGTCGGGAGCGCGTCGCGACGTGATCGGTCAACGGGTCCCCCTGCGTTACGATGTAATCGTTTACACGGGCGGACGAGAGAGTAGGCACGCTCGTTGCCGGATGTCAACGCTGATGTTGCGGTTCGGCGCCGTCGGCCTCGGGTTCGATGCGGCCGACCTCGCAGGATCGCCGCGGCACCCCGCCGGTGGTCGCGGCCCGGGTGCCGCGGTAAGGTGTGATCGATGCATTCGCGCCCGTCGGGTCCGGCGGATCGGATGTCACGGAAGGCAGGGTCGACACGATGACGCAGGTCGCCGAGCCGGGCAGCGCCCGGGCCGGGCTGGAGGGGCAGGGGAGCACGGCGGTCGGTGCGGTCCATCACTGGATCGGCGGCCGCATCGTGGAGGGGACGTCCGGACGGCGCGGACCGGTCTACGATCCGGCAACCGGCCGCGTCGCCCGCGAGGTCGATTTCGCGACGGTCGAGGAGGTCGGCGCAGCGGTCGCCGCGGCAAAGGCGGCCTTCCCCGGCTGGCGCGCCACGTCCCTCTCGAAGCGGACCGAGATCCTGTTCCGGATCCGGAACCTCGTCGAGACCCACCGGCGCGACATCGCGGCCCACCTGACGGCCGAGCACGGGAAGGTCACCTCCGACGCCCTCGGCGAGATCGCCCGCGGGCTCGAGAACCTGGAGTTCGCCTGCGGGATCCCGAACCTGCTGAAGGGCGGGTTCACGGAGCAGGCCTCGACGGGCGTCGACGTCTTCCAGATCCGCCAGCCGCTCGGCGTGGTCGCCGGGATCACGCCGTTCAACTTCCCGGCCATGGTGCCGATGTGGATGTTCGGCAACGCGCTCGCCTGCGGCAACACGTTCATCCTCAAGCCCTCCGAGAAGGACCCGTCCGCGTCGATCTACCTCGCGGAGCTCCTCCACGAGGCCGGCGTGCCGGACGGCGTGTTCAACGTCATCCACGGCGACAAGATCGCGGTCGACGCGATTCTCGAGCACCCGGACATCAGCGCAGTCTCCTTCGTGGGCTCGACCCCGGTCGCCCGCCACATCTACGAGACGGGGACGAAGAACGGCAAGCGGGTCCAGGCGCTGGGCGGGGCGAAGAACCACATGATCGTCCTGCCCGACGCCGACATCGACATGGCCGCCGACGCGGCGGTCTCCGCGGGCTACGGCTCGTCCGGCGAGCGCTGCATGGCGATCGCGACGGTCGTCGCGGTCGGTTCCGTCGCCGATCCCGCTCGTCCGAGGCGATCACGGCCCGCCTCCCGAAGATCAAGGTGGGACCGGGGTCCGACCCCGAGTCCGAGATGGGCCCGCTGGTCACGCGCCAGCATCGCGACAAGGTCGCGTCGTACCTCGAGTCCGGTCCGGCCCAGGGCGCGACCCTCGTGGCGGACGGCCGCGACCACCCGCTCTACGACGAGTCGGACGGTGGCTTCTTCCTCGGCGCCTCGCTCATCGACCACGTCACGACGGACATGGACGCGTATCGCGACGAGATCTTCGGCCCGGTGCTGACCGTCGTCCGGGTCGACACCTATGAGGAGGCGGTCCGCCTCGTCAATGACAACCCGTACGGCAACGGCACGGCGATCTTCACCCGTGACGGCGGCGCCGCCCGCCAGTTCCAGTTCGAGGCCAATGCCGGGATGGTCGGGATCAACGTCCCGGTCCCGGTCCCGGTCGCGTACTACAGCTTCGGCGGCTGGAAGCACTCGCTGTTCGGCGATCTCCACATGTACGGTCCCGAGGGAATCCAGTTCTACACGCGGGCCAAGATCGTGACCCAGCGCTGGCCGGATCCGGGCACGTCGAAGGTCGACCTCGGGTTCCCCCAGACGCGCTGATGGTCGATCTGGAGCCGCCGATGACCCTCACCCGCATGCCCGCACCGCCCCTCGCCGACACGCCGCTCGGGCGCACGATCGCGACGACCGCGACCGACATCTGGAACGACTCGTGTGCGATCGACGAGCTGACCTATGCGATCTCGTTCGGGGCCGTCGGAGCAACGGCCAACCCGACGATCGTGACCGACGTCTGGAAGCAGGAGCCGGGCCGATGGCGCGACCGCGTCCAGGAGCTGGCCGGCGACCGACCCGACGCGAGCGAGGTCGAGCTCGCCTGGACGATCGTCGACGAGATGTCCGTCCGCGCCGCGCCCCTGCTCATCCCGGCGTTCGAGGCATACGAGGGTCGCCAGGGCCGGCTCTCGACCCAGACGGATCCGACCTTCTACCGCTCGGCGGAGCGGATGCTGGCCCAGTCGCTGCACTTCGACGGGCTCGCGCCGAACATCATCGTGAAGTTCCCGGCGACGGCCGCGGGCCTCGTGGCGATGGAGGACGCGAGCGCCCGCGGCGTCAGCGTCAATACGACCGTGTGCTTCTCCGTCGCCCAGGCGGTCGCGGCGGCGGAGGCGATCGATCGCGGGATCCGACGACGCGAGGCCGCCGGCGAATCGACCGCCGCGATGGGCCCGGTCGTCACGATCATGATGGGCCGGATCGAGGACTGGCTTCGCATCCAGACCGAGCGGGACGGGATCGTGGCGGACCCGGCCGCACTGCCCTGGTCCGGCGTCGCGGTCTTCAAGCGGGCGTACGGCATCTTCCGGGAGCGCGGGTTCCGCGCCCGGCTCCTCGGCGCCGCGATCCGGCACCACCTCCACTGGTCGGAGCTGATCGGCGGCGATGTCGTCATCACGATGCCGGCCTCATGGCAGCGGCGCTTCAACGCCTCGAGCGTCGAGGTGCGGCCCCGGATGGACACTGCGGTCGAACCGGCGATCGTCGCCGAGCTCGCCGATCATTACCCGGACTTCGTTCGCGCGTACGAGCCGGATGGCCTGACGGTCGCCGAGTTCGACGCCTTCCCGCCGACGGCCCGAACCCTCCGGGCGTTCATCGGCTCCTATCACGAGCTGCTCCACCAGGTGACCGACGCGATGATCCCGAACCCCGATCACCGCCCGCCGTCCTGAGCTCGATGCCCGATCCGACGGTCCATCCGCGGGCCCTTCCCAGCGATCTCGCCGTCGACGACCTCCGGATCCGACCGGGGGACGACTCCGGACACGTCACCGTCGACCCGAGCCGGGCGGGCTGGCGCTACCTCTCGTATGTCGCCGACGATGTCCAGGGCGGGCAATGGTCTGTCGCGCCGGGCCCGGGACAGGAGACCTGCGTGGTCGTCCAGTCCGGCCGAGACGTCGTGGTCGCCGACGACGACGGCGGCCGCTGGTCCCTGCCCGGACGTGAGTCCGTGTTCGACGATCTCCCGTCCGCGATCTGGTTCCCGGATGGGCGGCGGCTGTCGATCGGGATCGGCCGGCCGCCGGCCGGCCGATCATCGTCCGTCGTCGTGGCCCGGGCCCCCCGCTCCGAGCGCGACGGCGTGGCGATGGACCCGATCGCGATCCGTCCGTCGGACGTCGTGGTCGAGACCCGCGGCGCGGGAAACGCGACCCGCCAGATCAGCCACATCATCGCGCCCTCGTTCCCGGCCGATCGCCTCGAGGTCGTCGAGGTCTACACGCCGTCGGGCAACTGGTCGAGCTGGCCGCCGCACAAGCACGACGTCGACGATATGCCGGGCGAAGCCGTGCTCGAGGAGATCTACCACTACCGGTTCCGCCGGCCCGCGGCGTGGGCCCTCCAGCGCGTGTATCGCCCCGACCGTTCGCGGGACGCGATCTTCGAGGTCCGCGACGGCGAGGTCGTCCTCGTCACCGACGGCTACCACCCATTCGCCGCTGCGCATGGCGACGACGCCTACTACCTGAATGCCCTCGCGGGCGACCGGCGGACGATGGCCTGCTCGTTCGATCCGGATCTCGACTGGGTCCGAGAGACCTGGTCCGACCTCGAACCGGACCCGCGCGTCCCGCTCGTCCCGCCGGCCGTCACCGTCGCCTGATCCCGCCGCAGCAGGCGAGCCAGCCTCGCGGCCAGGGCCTGCTCCATGGGGGGATCGCCCATGCCCACGCGGCGACGCCCCTCGGCGAGCGCCACGGCGCGTCGCGTGGCCTCCAGCGCACCGGGACGATCGCCCTGGCGGTGCTCCCGGAGCTTCGCGATCTCGATCCAGGCGTGGATGGCGATCGATCCGCCGCTTCCCGTCAGGTCGAGCCATGCCGCGACGGCCTCGTCGTAGCGGCTCATCCGGCGCAGGAGGCGCGCTCGCTCGATCCCGACGCGCTCGGGCGTCCACGGCGAATCGAGACGGCCGTCCACCACCCGCGCCCAGGTTGGTGGTCGGCGCGTGCTGCCCACGTCCGCGACGCGCTGTGGATGCCACCACGGCCGTCGCGGGTCGTCCTCGCGATCGCCGTCCTCCGAGCCCAGCCACGGTTCGGGATCCGGTGGGCGCAGCGGGTCCAACGCGGCGTCAAGACAGCCAAGGGCATCGTCGAGACGGCGATCCCGCGCGAACGCGCGGGCGAGGCCCGCGAGATCGCCGCGCGGTGCCGACGCGCGGGCGGTCGCGTCCGCATAGTCGACGTCGATCCGCCCGAGAAGCCGCGCCAGCGAGCGAACGTCCTCCCGGTTGTGGCGGACGACCTGCATCAGCGGCTCCGCTGAGGCTCCCCGGAGGAAGTCGAGGAACCGGCCCGGGATCTCCCAGCCCTCGACGTCGCCCTGTCGATGCGTGCCGAGCAGCTCGATCTCCACCGTCCGAAGCCGGGCGTCGGTCATCCGATGCCGGAAGACCCGACGGACGAACGGCAGCAGGTCAAGGTGGCCGGCGAGAGGCGGTGGGGAGGCACGAGTCATCCGGTACCGCGCGACGAGCAGTGGCCAGTCGAAGCCGCGTCCGTTGTAGGTCACGAGCCACGCGTCCGCGGGGAGGTGGAGCGCGAGACGCGCGAGCAGCCCGGCCTCCGCCGGATGGTCCGGCAGCAGGAGCTGGACCTGGCGGAACCGCTCGTCCTCCCACCAGCCCAACCCGACGAGGAACGCCACCGTCCCGGAGGCCGTCGCGAGGCCGGTCGTTTCCGTGTCGAGGCAGACGAGGGGCACGTCCGCCGGCGGCAGGCCGGGCAGCCCTGCGAGTCGCTCGCGATCGATCGGCAGGATGACCGTCGCGGGCTCGCAGCGAACGACGGGTCCGGACGGGTCGAGGAGCAGCTCGCCGTCGACGGCGGCCGCCAGCCGCCGGCCCAGCTCGACCGAGCCCTGGCCGACGCCGCCGTCTCCTCGATCGCCCGGCTCGCGGCCCGTCGCCGCGAGGGTGGCCCGGTAGTTCGCGAGGCGTCGCTCGAGCGTCGCGCCGCTCATCGACCCGCCGCGACGGCGGCCTCCGGCTCCATCGCCGCGCCACGCCCGTGCGTCAGCTGCCCGAGCAGGCGGAGTGCCAGCGCCCGGGCGTCGACGTCCGGCTCGAGGCGGGGGCCCGTGCACGCCGGGCAGCCGCTGTCACAGTCGCAGCCGCGAATGAGCTCCGCTGCTCCGGCGATCAGCTCGTCATGCCGCTCCCAGAGACGCGGGCTCAGGCCGATCCCGCCCGGGACAGCCTCGTACAGGTAGATCGTCGGCGCCTCGTGGTGAGGGGAACGGACCTGCGTCACGAGCCCGAGGTCGCGCGGATCCACCATCAGGAGGACCGCGGCCACCGTCTGGATCGCCCGTCCCGCGCCCATCAGGGCGATGTCCAGCTCGTTCCGTCGCCAGCCGCCCGCCGCGCCCTCGGCGGTCAGCCAGTAGGCCGTCGTCTGGAGCTCGAGCTCGGGCAGGTCGATCGGTCCCCAGCCGACGTTCTCGTCCGTCCCGAACTTCAGCTTCTTGAACAACGTGACGAGGCTCGCGACCATCACCTCGCCGTGGACCCGCCGTCCACCCGGTGCGGGGGCGTCGCCGAAGACGTCCAGCGGCTTGAGCGTCACGGCGCGGTTCGCGTAGGTGTAGTGGTCCGCGTCGATCCGGTGGACGTACGCCTTGCGCTCGCCCCATTCGAGTCGGTCAACGTAGTACTGGACCGACTCGTGCATATAGATCGCCCGCTCGTGGACGAGGACCTGGGCCGAGAAGAGGTCGACCTCGCCGAGGACCCGTGGACGGTCCGGCGTCGTGTCGATGATCACGACGTTCTCGGGCGCGGCGCTGCGGAGTGAGACCTCCGACGCGGGGAAGTTCTCCGAGCTCCAGTACCACCGACCGTCGTCGGCCTGCCGGACGTGCCCGGACTCGGCGACGAAGGCGAGGAGCTCGTCCGCGGCCGCCGGCCCGAATACCTCGCCCGGCTCGAACGGCAGCTCGAATGTGGCGCATCGGAGATGCGCGATCAGGACGTGGAGGTTGTCCGGGTCCAGCCGGGCCTCCTCCGACCGACCGTCGAGGAGGAACTCGGGGTGGTGGACGACGTACCGATCGACGGGCGCGCCGGAGGCGACGAGGATGGCGACGCTCGTCGCGCCGCGACGCCCGGCCCGGCCGATCTGCTGCCACGTCGCGGCGACCGAGCCCGGGTAGCCGGCGAGGATCGAGACGTCCAGGCGTCCGATGTCCACGCCGAGCTCCAGCGCGTTCGTCGCCACGACCCCGAGGATCTCGCCGTCGCGCAGCCCGCGCTCGATCGAGCGGCGCTCCAGCGGGAGGTAGCCACCGCGATAGCCGCGAACCCGCGAGCGCGGCCCGAGGTCCTCGCGGAGCGCTTCGCGCAGGGTCGACAGCATGATCTCGACGGCCGTCCGGCTCCGTCCGAACACGACCGTCTGGCGGCCGGCACGAAGGAAGGGCATCGCCCAGCGATGAGCGACCGTCATCGACGACCCGCGAGCGCCGGTGGCCCGATCCGTCAGCGGCGGCTCCACGAGCAGGACGTGACGCTCGCCGCTCGGCGCACCGTTGCGGTCGACGAGCACGGGCGTCCGGCCGGTCAAGGTCGCTGCCAGCTCCGCGGGGTTCGCGATCGTGGCGGAGCAGCACACGATCACCGGCCGGCTGCCGTAGTGGGCGCACAGCCGGAGGAGGCGTCGGATGACGTTCGCGACGTGGCTGCCGAACACCCCGCGGTAGGTGTGGAGCTCGTCGATGACGATGACGCGGAGCTGCTCGAACAGCTGGAACCACTTCGTGTGGTGGGGGAGGATCGCCGAGTGGAGCATGTCCGGGTTCGTGACGACGACCTGCCCGGCGCCGCGGATCGCCGATCGGATCGGGGCGGGGGTGTCGCCGTCGTACGTCGCCGCCGAGACGGTGAGGCCCGCGGCGCGTGACAGCTCGCCGAGCTCGGCGACCTGGTCCTGGCCGAGCGCCTTCGTCGGGAACAGGAAGAGCGCGCGAGCCGCGGGATCGTCCGCGATCGCCTGAAGGACGGGCAGCGCGTAGCAGAGCGTCTTGCCCGATGCGGTCGGGGTCACGACGACGACGTCGTTGCCGGCCCGGACCGCCTCGATGGCCTCAGCCTGATGGGTGTAGAGCCGCTCGATCCCGCGGCCGGCCAGCCCGGTCCGGATCCGCGGATCCAGCCAGTCCGGAAAGTCCGCCCAGGCGGGGACCCGGGCCGGGACGACCGCGTGGTGCGTCACCCCGTTGGCCATCGACGGATCCTCGAGGACCCGCTCCAGGACGATGTCCGTGGCGGCCGGCGCATAGGTTCGCATGGACGACCTCGAAAGAGAACAGGCGTGCGATTTGCGGGAGTGTAGCAGCAGGTTCGTCCACGCTCGTGACAGGTTGGCTGTCATGAGTCTGATCGAGTTGACATGTCAGCTGCGGGCAGGCTACGCTCCATGGAACCGTGGACGACCCGAGCGCGCCCCGATCCCGCCTGCGCCGCCGCCCCGACGCACCCGCCGACCTCGAGGAGGCGGTCCCGTCGGTCGTGGACTCGACCGACCCCGACGAGCCGCCGACGGGCCGGGTCGACCTCACCGGCCTGTCGATCGCCGGGATCACCCGGCGCCGGGTCGGCTGGGTCTCGGCCGCACTCGTGGCGGTCTGGATCGTCGTCCTGTTCGCGCGCCAGGTCGGCGACGCCCAGGCGGCGTCCAGCCAGGCCGCGCAGCTCGCCGCGGACAACGCCGCCCTGTCCGACGAGGTCGGCGCGCTCCAGAAGGAGCTCGACCTGATCGTGCAGCCGAAGTACGTCGGCCTGGAGGCGCGGGCCCATCGCTTCGGCAGCCCGAAGGAGATCCCGTTCACCCTGGATCCGTCGGTGGCGGCCCCGGTCGACGGCGCGCCCGGCTCGGCGTCCGTGCGTCTCGGCGCCTCTACGGATCGCCAGACGCCGCTCGAATTCGTGGCTGTCGATGCTCTTCGGGCCATCGGACTGACGGCCTGAGGGACCGGCCGTCGGGCCGGCGCGCCGGCGAATCCCGCTAGCCGAGGGTGGTCGCCGGCGCGCGCCGCCTTGTTGGGGCTACGGCGCGCACCGGCGATGGGCGGTCAGGCGACGCTGGCCTCGCTGACCGGGGTGAGGTGGCGGGTGATCGCCGCGCCAGTCGGCCGCGTGCGGCGGATCGGCGTGGCGGTGGTGGCGGCGATGGGCGCGATCGCATCGGCCGCCATCGGCCGGGCGAAGTAGTAGCCCTGTCCGTAGGTGCAGCCGAGGTCGCGCATCCGGGCCGCCTGGTCGGCGTCCTCGATACCCTCGGCGACCGTCGTGATCTGGAGCGACTCGCTCATCGCGACGATCGCCCCGGCAAGGGCCGCCGACTTCGCATCCGTGCCCGGCGTCTGGACGAACTCGGAGGCGATCTTCAGCGTGTCGACCGGGAACTGGCGGAGGTGGCTGAGCGAGAAGTAGCCGGTCCCGAAGTCGTCGATCACGACGTGGACGCCGAGCTGGCGGAGCGACTCGAGCGTCGCGATCGTGGCCGGCGTCGCCTTCAGGAGCGCGGTCTCCGTGATCTCCAGCCGGAGGCGATGCGGATCGAGCTGGGCCCCAGCGAGCGTGGACGCGACGGACTCGACGAAGTCCACCTGCTGGATCTCGCGGGCCGAGACGTTGACGCACAGGAAGAGGGGCTCGGCGGAGACGTCGGGGGACCAGGCGGTGGCCTGGCGGCAGGCCTCGCGGAGGACCCAGCGCCCGATCGGCAGGATGGCGCCGTTCTCCTCGGCGATCTCGATGAAGTCACCCGGCGGGACCATGCCGCGCTCGGGATGATCCCAGCGGACGAGGGCCTCGACACCGGCCATCGTTCCGGTGGCGAGCGACACGATCGGCTGGTAGACGACCCGCAGCTGGCCGAGCTCGACCGCCGTCTGGAGCTGGGCCCCCAGCTCGTGGCGCTCGCGGATCGCGGCATGCATCCCCGGGTCGAACATCGCGAAGCCGGCCTTGCCGTTCGCCTTCGCGAGGTACATCGCGACGTCGGCGTTCCGGACGAGGTCCGCCGCGGTCTCGGTCCCGTCCACGGCACTGGCGATGCCGATGCTCGCGGTCACCGAGACGTGGTGGCCCTCGATCAGGTAGGGGGCGCGGAGCTCGCGGACGAGCCGCTCGGCCATCGCCGTCGATCGCTTCAGGTCCGGCGAGTCCTCGGTCAGGATCGCGAACTCGTCGCCGCCGAGGCGGGCGACGAGGTCGCCCTCGCGGACCGACCCGGAGATGCGCTCGATCACGGCCACGAGGAGCGCGTCGCCTGCCGTATGCCCGAGCGTGTCGTTCACGACCTTGAAGTCGTCGAGGTCGATGAACAGGACGGTGCTGAGGGAGGGACGATTCGACGGCGTCGTTCGGCGTGACGAGGACCCGCTCCAGGCTCGACTGGAACATCCGGCGGTTCGCGGCGCCGGTCAGCGAGTCGCGCTCCGCGAGGTCCTGCACGCTGCGGAGCAGGACGGCGTTGCGGAGGTTCAGCGCGGCGATCGCCCCGAGCTGGCCGAGGATCGAGGCGAGCCGCCGCGAGATGCCCGGCAGGACGCGGCCGCCGAGCTCCACGACGATCGCCCCGACGGGCTCGCCGTCCGCGATCATCGGTGAGACGAGGACCCGGCGGGCCTCGGGCAGCACGCTGGTGAGCATCGGGTTGGCGGACGTGTCGAGCCGCCCGTAGGCGAGCGGCTCGCGCCGCTCCCAGGCCGCCTTGACGACCTGGTCGGGCGGCGCGGCAACGGTCGGGACGGAGGCGACGCCGTGCGCCGCCAGCACCACCGCGCGGCCGTCGCTCGCACCGAGGACGACGCCGCGCCGGAACCCGAACCGGACGACGACGCCGTCGAGGACGATCCGTGCCTGGCGCATCGGGTCGACGACGGCGTCCAGCTGCGCGCCGAGCTCGACGAGCGTCTCCATGTCCGCCCGCCGCAGCCGGAGCTCGCGCTCGTTCAGCGCGGAGAACGCGCAGGTGGCAAGCGCGAACAGCCAGAAGCTCGTGACGTTGAGCACCGGCATCCGCTCGAATTCGATGCCCTGGCCCGCGATCACGTCGACCGGCGGGACGAGGCGAGCGGCCTGGGCGTAGAGGACCACGAAGAGCAGGAGCGAGTGCCAGAGGGCGATCTTCAGGCCGGTCCGGTACGAGCACAGGAGCGAGACGCCGACGAGGTGGAGGAAGACGAGGAACCGGAGCGGGCTCTGGGTGGCTCCCGTGGCGTACATCGCGAACGCAAGAAAGACGCCGTCGACGAGCAGCATCGCGCTCAGGACCATGAACCCGCGCGGGCCGATCGCCCGGCGCAGCCACTCGCCACCCAGTGACACGCCGACATAGACGACGCTGATCGAGGCCATCGTCGCGAACGGGATGCCGAGGAGCTCGGGGCGGACCGCCGCCCAGGCGACGACGACGGCGGCGATCGCGAGGCGGAGACCGAGGAGCTGGGTCATCCGCTCGCTCAGGGCCGTGAACTCGCTGCCTTCGTGGACCGCGATGCGGGCTCGCATCGTGGTCATCGACGGTCCCCGTCGACGTAGGGCAGGACGGTCTCGGCGGTCGTCATCGGAGCCGACCGGAGCTTGGGGTCGCCACCGTCGAAGCGCGACTGGATGACGAGGAAGAGCAGGACTGCGGCCATCAGCGCGAGGGGGAAGCCGAAGGTCGTGGCGACCGCGGCTGCCGCAGCCGGCTGGACCGTCGGGCCGATCCGATCCGCGACGCTGCGGACGAACGAGCCAACGAATTCGACCGCGTCGGCCGGGCGTGCGCCGCTCGGCACGAGCGGCCGGGCGGTGGTCGTGAGCACGGTGTTGTCCGACCCGGACCCGGCGGCGCCGGTGCCACCGCTGCCCGGCCCGTTGCCGGACCCGCCGGTGCCGGATCGGGTGAGGCCGATCGCGGAGAAGCCGCTGCCGCCGTCAACGACCCCGGGCCGCGCACCAGGCGCGCTGTCGGGGACATCCGACGAGGACGGTTCCGGGCTCGCGCTTGGCGCGGGCGACGGCTCGTCGGATGCCGACGGCGTCGGCGTCGGGGTCGTTGACGGCGCGAGAGCGGCGGCAGGGGTCGGGGTGGGCGTCGGGCGTGGGCGTAGGCGTCGGAGTCGGGGTATGACGTCGGCGTCGGCGTCGGCGTCGGCGTGGGCGTGGGCGTCGGCGTTGGCGTCGGCGTCGGCGTCGGCGTCGGCGTCGGGGTTGGCGTCGGCGTCGGCGTCGGCGTCGGGGTCGGCGTCGGCGTTGGCGTCGGGGTCGGCGTAGGCGTTGGCGTCGGCGTGGGCGTCGGGGTCGGCGTTGGCGTCGGGGTAGGAGTCGGCGTCGGCGTCGGGGTAGGCGTCGGCGTTGGGCGTCGGCGTCGGCGTCGGCGTCGGCGTCGGGCGTCGGCGTAGGAGTCGGCGTCGGCGTCGGCGTCGGGGTTGGCGTGGGCGTCGGGGTAGGAGTCGGCGTCGGCGTGGGCGTCGGCGTCGGCGAGATCGTTCGATGGACGACGTCGACGAGACTGGCCGAGCGACGGGAAGGAACCGGAGTGCCAGTCGAGGGCATCCGCGTCGAAGCCGAGGATCTGGTCGTCGCCGGCGTTCGAGGCCACGTAGCTGACAGAGCAGTCGCCGCTCGAATCGGTGTGGCACGTCATGTCCGGGTTGAAGAGCGATCCGCCCGGATCGTTGTCGCTGCCGCCGAGGAAGAAGAACAGGATCGTGTGACCCGACGGATCGGGCTGGCCGTCCGCGTCGTAGATGGTCGCGTGCAGGACGACCGTGTCGCCCTGGGGCGTCGTGCCATCCTCCGGCGTGACGTCGAGGCCGGGGCTGCCGGACGCCGCGAGGGCTGCCGCGGCCAGATCGGGACGGCCATCGGCATCGCCATGGACGCGACGAGGGTGAGGCCGGACACCAGGACCAGCCCGGAGGCGCGACGGCGGATCGTTCGTGCAGAGCGGTCCACGGGTCACCTCCTTCGCTGGTGTCACGTCCCGGCGAGTGAGCGAAACCAGGTGGTTCCGTCGGCCGTGACGCCCGATCCGGGATCGAGCGCTCGAACCGTATGGGCGGCGGGAAGCGGGAAGCAGAGACGAACTAGTACCTCGGTGCGGACGCTCCTCGTAGGCCGGTGCGCCGGTGCCCCGGTGCACGCGCGCACGTCCCACCCGGATGGGGGCTAGATCGTCCCGATGCGTGGCCGGTCGGGGGCGATGGCGGGCAGTCCGGGGCGATCGCCGGCGAGCGGCAATCGCGACGGCGCCGCGCCGCGCGAACCGGTGCGAACCGGCACTTCGACCCGGTGCGCCCTTGGCCAGCCCGATCACTGACGGCCGGAGGTGCACGCTGGGCGAGCCCGGGCGTGCCTCGACGCACCGGTCGCAGCCACCAGAGCAATGGCGCGGGCGGCCGAACGGCCGCTTGCGGCACCGGCATGTTCCGCTACGCTCCGTCACGAGGGCCTGATCGGGAGCGCACCAGTGATCTGTTCGAGCTGCGGAACCGACAACCCGGCGAGTCAGCGGTTCTGCGGCAACTGCGGCGCACCGCAGGCTTCCGTCTGCCCGGTCTGCGCCTCGACGAACCCCGCCGGCCAACGGTTCTGCGGCAACTGCGGCACGTCCCTCGCCGCCGGGACGACCGAAGCAGGATCGTCGCCAACGCCGGCGATCCCAGCCGGCTCTGGCGCGGAACGACGACTCGTGAGCGTCCTGTTCGCCGACCTGGTCGGCTTCACCCCGTTCGCCGAGGAGAAGGACGCAGAGGACGTCCGCGACACGCTCACGCGCTACTTCGCGATCGCGACCCGGATCGTCGAGCGGTACGGCGGGACGATCGAGAAGTTCATCGGTGACGCGGTCATGGCCGTCTGGGGAGCCCCGACGGCTCGCGAGGACGACGCCGAGCGGGCCGTCCGGGCCGGCCTCGACCTGGTCGACGCCGTCCAGGAGCTCGGCCAGGGAATCGCCGCCCGAGCCGGCGTGATGACGGGCGAGGCCGCCGTCACGATCGGCCGGGCCAATGAAGGCATGGTCGCGGGCGACCTCGTCAACACGGCCGCCCGTGTCCAATCGGTCGCCCCACCAGGTGGCGTGCTCGTCGGCGAGGCCACGATGCGGGCGGCCGGCGCGGCGATCACGTTCGAGCCGGCCGGCGACCAGACGCTGAAGGGCAAGTCGAGCCCGGTCGCGACCTGGCGTGCGGTTCGCGTGGTCGCTCAACGCGGCGGTCACGGTCGGAGCGACCTCCCCGAGCCCCCGTTCGTCGGCCGGGAGGAGGAGCTGCGTCTCCTGAAGGATCTCGTCGGGAGCGGGGACCGACGGTCCCAGCTCGTCTCGATCACGGGGCCGGGCGGGATCGGCAAGAGCCGGCTGGCCTGGGAGCTCGAGAAGTACATCGACGGGATCGCCGGCGACATCTACTGGCATCGCGGACGGTCGCCGTCGTACGGCGACGGGATCACGTTCTGGGCGCTCGGCGAGATGGTCCGGCGGCGAGCGGGCCTCGCCGAGGACGACGACGACGCAACGACACGCGAACGGATCCACGCGACGGTCAGCGAGTACGTCAGCGACGACGACGACCGCGGCTGGGTGGAGCCGGCCCTCCTGACGCTCCTCGGCGTCGAGCCCGCGCCCGCGGGCGGGCGCGACGTGCTCTTCGCGGCGTGGCGGATCTTCTTCGAGCGGATCGCCGAGCGTGGCCCGACGATCCTCCTGTTCGAGGACCTCCAGTGGGCCGACTCGGGGCTGCTCGACTTCATCGAGCATCTCCTCGAATGGTCCCGCGGCGTCCCGTTGCTCGTCGTGACGCTTGCGCGACCGGAGCTGTTCGATCGTCGGCCCGATTGGGGCGCCGGGACGCGTTACCTCACCCGGATCGCGCTCGAGCCCTTGTCCGACGAGGCCATGCATACCCTGCTCGCAGGATTCGTCCCGGGACTGCCAGAGGCGGCGGTCGAAGCGATCGTCGCCCGCGCCGACGGGATGCCGCTCTATGCCGTCGAGATCGTCCGGTCCCTCGTCGCCGACGGGCGGATCGACCTGGCCGACGGAGCGTATCGACCGGTCGGCGAGCTCGGATCGCTGGCGGTTCCGGACACGTTGCGGAGCCTGATCGCCTCGCGGCTGGACGCGCTCGACGCGACAGATCGCAGTCTGGTCGCGGACGCCGCCGTGCTCGGCCAGGTCTTCACGCTGAGCGGTCTGGCGGCTGTCGGCGGGATGGAGCAAGGGGCCCTCGAGGCGCGGCTCCGCTTCCTCGTGCGGCGCCAGTTCTTCGACGTGGATCTCGATCCGCGTTCGCCGGAGCGCGGCCAATATCGCTTCGTCCAGTCGCTGATCCGCGAGGTCGCGTACGGGACCCTGGCCCGCCGGGATCGTCGCGGCCGACACCTCGCCGCGGCGCGCTTCTACGAGTCCCTGGGCGACGAGGAGCTCGCGGGCGCGCTCGCGAACCACTACGTCGTCGGCGCATGCGGCGTCCGAGGCGGGTCCCGAGACCGACGCGATCGGCGATCCAGGCGCGCCTCGCCCTCGCGGCGGCGGCCGATCGAGCCGTGACCCTCGGATCGCACGACCAGGCCGTCTCGTACCTGCGGTCGGCCATCGCGATCACGACCGATCGGGCCGAGCGCGGCGAGCTGCTTCTGAGGGCCGCGATCTCGGCGAACGCCGCGGCCCACAACGACGAGGCGGAGTCCCTCGCCCGGGAGGCTCGCGAGCTCGCCGTGGAGTCCGGCGACGCGGATGCCCTCGGTCGCTCGACGGCCGCGCTCGGCGAGATCCTGATCGACGGCGGCCGCGTCGAACAGGCGATCGTGGTCCTGGACGAGACGATCGCCGGCCCGCCGGACGGCGTGACCGACGTCGACCCGGGCCGCGCTCTACGGCACGTTGTCGCACGCGCTGATGCGGACCGGCGAGGTCGCGCGCTGCGTCGAGGCCGCGGACCGGGCCCTGCAGATCGCCGAAGCGCTCGACCTCGAACTGATCGTCGTCGAGACGCTCAACAACAAGGGCTCGGCCCTGGGCTATCGTCGGCCGGAACCGGGAGGCGCTCGCCCTCTTGCGCGCGTCGGTCGATGGCGCACGATCGCACGGGTTCGTCGCGGCCGAGATCCGGGCCCTGATGAACCTCGCGGCGACCGAGCAGGACGCGCTGGTCGGCAAGGCGATCTGCGACGAGGCGACCGAGCTGGCGATCCGCGTCGGCAACCGCTCCCTCGCCCTCTGGACGTCGCAGAGCAATCGACTGAACGCGTACTACCGCGGCGATGGCTGGGACGAGGCGCTTGCGCCGGCGCTCTTGCTGCACCTCGATCTCGGCGGCGATCGGCGCTGAGCGACGTCGACGTCGTCCGGTCGATCTTCTTCACGGGCCTGATCCCGTGTGCCCGCGGGCTATCGCGGCGACGACCTCATCGATCGGATGGTCGCCGCTGGTGGCTGCGCGTCTCCGATCCGCTGGCCCGTCTCAGCCTGCACACCCTCCGCTCGGCGCGGGCGCTCGTCGCGGACGACCTGACGACCGCGTTCGAGGAGGGTATGGCGGCGGCCGGATACCTGGACCAGCCGGCCTGCTTCCTGCAGCATGGCCGCCCGGGCCGCGGCCTGGGGCAGGCGATGTCGATCTCGCGCAGCACGGCGTGCGTGCGATTCGCGAGGCCGTCGCGATCAACGGACGCGTTCGTCGGATGGCGGCGCGACACGCCGCGTCGGCCGGTGTCGCGGCGCTCGAGGGCCGCGATGCAGGATGCCCTCGACCGAGTACCTCGCGGCGATCAACCGGTACCGATCGGTGCACGGCGACTTCTTCGCGGCGTTGCGGCCCTCGATCTCGTCGTCGCGGTCCGGCCTGATCCGGCGGTCGTTCGCGAGCGAGCCGCCGAGTGCGCGCGTGGTCTTCGAGCGAGTGGGCGCCACGGCCGTACCTCGAGCGGCTCGACGTCGCACTGCGAGGAGGCCCGCCGGAACCGGTCGCGCATCACCGGCCGCCGATCTTGGCCGGGGCGAACCCGTGCGCTAGAATCGAGGTCGTGGCGGAGTAGCTCAGTGGTAGAGCAGGGGACTCATAAGCCCTTGGTCGGTGGTTCAAATCCGCCCTCCGCTACCACGTCGACCTCATCGGACGCCCGGCACCCAGACACCCGGTTGCCGGGCGTCGTCGTGTCGCCGGCGTCCCTGCGGGCATCCGTGACGGGCATCCGTGCGAATCCCCGGATGAGCACGCGACGACCCGGACCTTGGTCTCATGGGACCGTCACGATGCGGCGGTATACTCGATCGGCTGGTTGCCGCGCGGCGGCGCCACACATCCCCGGAGGCTCCGTTGAATTCCAGGTTCTTCCGCAACGGCGTGGTGATGCTGGCCCTCGTGGTCGTGGCCCTGGCCGTTGTGTTCACCGTGCTCAACCAGACATCGCCGAGCAACGATGTCGCCTACTCGAAGTTCCTCGACAACGTCGCTGCGGGCAAGGTGCAGCAGGTCGAGCAGGAAGGCTCGACGCTGACCGTCACCCCGAACGACGCGTCCCCGAAGTACACCGTCGTCGTCCCCGGCCTCCTCGCCGACCAGGTCTTCAACGACATGCGGACGGCAGCGGCGGGCAAGACCGTCCCGACGTTCGGGGCGAAACCCGCACCGGACAACGGCTGGATCAGCATCCTGATCACGGGTCTCCTGCCGATCCTGATCATCGGCGGGTTCATCTTCTTCATGATGAGACAGGCCCAGGGCACGAACAACCAGGCGCTCAGCTTCGGCAAGAGCCGCGCGCGCATGTTCCTCGGCAACAAGACGGTCGTCACGTTCGCCGACGTCGCGGGCGTCGACGAGGCGAAGACCGAGCTCCAGGAAGTGGTCGAATTCCTGAAGTACCCGGAGAAGTTCAACTCGCTCGGTGCGCGGATCCCGCGTGGCGTGCTGCTGGTCGGCCCCCCGGGAACCGGCAAGACGCTGATGGCCCGAGCCGTCGCCGGTGAGGCCGGCGTCCCGTTCTTCAGCATCTCCGGCTCGGAGTTCGTCGAGATGTTCGTCGGCGTCGGCGCCAGCCGCGTCCGCGACCTGTTCGACCAGGCCAAGCGCAACTCGCCGTGCATCGTCTTCGTCGACGAGATCGACGCGGTCGGCCGCCAGCGCGGCGCGGGCCTCGGCGGCTCCCATGACGAGCGCGAGCAGACCCTGAACCAGATCCTCGTCGAGATGGACGGGTTCGACACGAACACGAACGTGATCGTCGTCGCGGCCACCAACCGACCCGACGTCCTCGACCCGGCGCTGCTTCGCCCGGGCCGCTTCGACCGCCAGGTCATCCTCGACCGCCCCGACATGAAGGGCCGCGTCGCGATCCTCAAGGTCCACACGAAGGGCAAGCCGCTCGACAAGCTCGTCGAGGTGGAGCTCGTCGCCCGTCAGTCGCCGGGCTTCTCCGGAGCGGATCTCGCGAACCTCGTGAACGAGGCTGCGATCCTGTCGGCCCGCCGCAACAAGAAGACGATCGGGATGTCCGAGTTCACCGAGGCGCTCGAGCGGATCGTCGCCGGGCCCGAGCGGAAGTCCCGGATCATCTCGGATGCCGAGAAGGCGATCATCGCCTTCCACGAGGGCGGCCACGCGGTCGTCCAGCGGATCCTCCCGAAGTGCGATCCGGTGGCCAAAGTCACGATCATCAGCCGCGGCATGGCACTCGGCTACACGATGGCCCTGCCGACCGAGGACCGCTATCTCCAGTCCAAGACCGAGTTCGAGGACAAGATCGCGGGCCTGCTGGGTGGGAACGCCGCCGAGCGTCTTGTCTTCGGCGACACGACGACCGGTGCCAGCAACGACATCGAGAAGGCGACGGACCTGGCTCGTCGCATGGTCACCGAGTTCGGGATGAGCGATCGCCTCGGGCCGTTGTCCTTCGGCAAGCGCGACGAGCTCGTCTTCCTCGGACGCGAGATCGGCGAGCAGCGGAACTACTCCGACGAGGTCGCGAAGCAGATCGACGAGGAAGTCCGGGCGATCATCGACCACGCCTACGATCGCGCGATGGACGTCCTGGTCACGCATCGGGACCGGCTGAACGCCCTGGCCGAGAAGCTGGTGGCCGAGGAGACCGTCGACTCCGAAGGCTTCGAGTCCCTCTTCAGCGACCTTCCGCCGAAGTCCGGCCTCCGCGACACGCCGCCCGCGGTCGTGGGGCCGAACCAGCCGACCCCGAGCATCCAGCCCGCCCCGAGCCCGTCCCCGGCCTGACAGCCGGGCCTCTCGGCCATTCGCACCACCCCCGATCCCGGGCCCACGGCCCGGGATCGTCCGTTTCCCGTCGTCGTTCTGCGGCGGTCCGGATGGCCGCGGTCCCGCCGGCTCCCGGGTCGCCCGGCGGTGTGCGGCCCGAGCCAATTACCATCGCGATCATGACGACCACCAACTCCGCCGCCATCGATCCCGTCGTTGACGCCTGGCTCGACGACCACGCCGAGGAACGCCTGGAGTCGTACAAGGCATTCCTCCGCATCCCGAGCATCTCGGCGCTTCCGGAGCACGCCGACGACTGCCGGCGGGCGGCGGAATGGATCGCCGCGGACCTCCGACGGATCGGGGTCGAGCACGTCGAGGTCGTCGCGACGGAGGGCCATCCGATCGTCTACGGCGACTGGCTCCACGCGACGGGCGCACCGACGGCGCTCGTCTACTGCCACTACGACGTCCAGCCGGTCGACCCGGTGGAGCTGTGGGACTCGCCCCCCTTCGAACCGGCCGTGGTCGGCGGGCGGATGCTCGCCCGCGGCGCGTCGGACGACAAGGGCCAGGTCCACATGCATCTCCGCGCCGTGGAGGCGCTGCTGACGACGCGCGGTGGCCTGCCGGTCAACCTGAAGTTCGTCTTCGAGGGCGAGGAGGAATCGAGCAGCACCCACCTCGACGCCTGGCTCGAGGCCAATCGCGACCAGGTCGCCGCGAACGTCGCGGTCATCAGCGACACGGGCTTCTTCGAGGGCAACATCCCGGCGATCACGGTCGGTCTTCGCGGGCTGATGTACGCCCAGATCGATGTCGTCGGGACGGCCGTCGACCTCCACTCGGGCGGCTTCGGTGGGGCCGTCCAGAACCCGGCCAATGCCCTCGCCACGATCATCGCCGGGCTGAAGGGCCCCGATGGCCGGATCCTCGTGCCCGGCTTCTACGACGACGTCCTCCCGCTGACCGACGAGGATCGCGCGCACTTCGCGGCCCTGCCGTTCGACGAGGGCGTGTATCTCGAGCACCTCGGGTTGCCCGAGCTCTTCGGCGAGGTGGGCTACACGACGCTCGAGCGGCGCGGCGGCCGGCCGACCCTCGACGTGAACGGGATGTGGGGCGGGTTCCAGGGGGAGGGGTCGAAGACGATCATCCCCGCCCACGCCCATGCCAAGGTCAGTTGCCGGCTGGTCGCCGACCAGGACCCGAACCGGATCTTCGACGGCCTCCGGGCCTTCATCGAGGAGATCGCCCCGCCCGGCGTGACCACGACCGTCCGATCCATCGGCGGGGGACGGCCCAGCCTCACGCCGGTCGACCACCCGGTCACCCAGGCCGCTGCCCGCGCCCTCGAGGCGACGTTCGGCCGGGCCCCGGTCTACATCCGTGAGGGCGGCTCGATCCCGGTCTGTGCGTCCTTCGAATCCGATCCTCGACGAGCCGGTCGTGCTCATCGGCTTCGCCCCGTCGGACGGGCATGCCCACGCCCCGAACGAGTGGATGGACCTCGGAAACTACGAGACCGGGATCCGGACGATCGTGCGACTCTGGGACGAGATCGCCGCTCTGCCGACGCTCGAGGCATAGGACCTTCGGGTCCCCTCCATGCCCGCTTTCGGGCGGCTGTGCGCCGGAAACCCGGTGCTACGATGCACCCACTTCGAACCCCGGGAGGACGACCGAGCGTGACCGAAACCGTCGATTCCACCGCCGCAGGACAGAGCTGGCGGCTGGACGCCGACACGGGCAGCATGGCGCCGCGATCGGCGCTCGACGTCCTCGTCGACCTGAACGACAAGGTCGTGTCGGGCAAGGTCGGGGAATACCAGCCCGTTCCCCTCGGATTCACCCCCCTCGACAAGACGATCGGTGCGGGCCTCCGCGCCGGTGAGCTGATGCTGATCGGTGGTGCCCAGGGCACCGGCAAGACGACGATGGCCCTCCAGATGGCGCGAAACGTCGCCTCGGGTGGCCAGGCGAACGTCCTCTACATCTGCTTCGAACATGACGAGCAATACCTGCTCAACCGCCTGATCGCGATGGAGTCGGCCCTCGCCCACCTTCCGCACAAGACGGGCGCGATCAAGATCCAGGACGTCCGCAAGGAGATCCTCGGGACCTGGATGGCCGAGGGTGGCGGGGTCGCCCAGCTGGCGAGCAACCCGCGCCTCCGGCCGTCGCTCGACCGGATCGCCCGCTACGGCCAGAACCTCTTCCTCCTCCGCGGCTCGCAGACCGCGTCGACGGTCGAGAACATCCGCAAGCTCGTCCAGCAGCATCGCGAGCTCAGCGGCGACCGGCGGCTCGTCGTCTTCGTCGACTACCTCCAGAAGGTGCCCCAGATCCCGGAACCCAACAGCGAGACCGAGAAGGTCACGTACGTGGTCAACGGCCTGAAGGACGTCGCCCTCTCCGAAGAGGTCCCGATGGTGAGCATCGTGGCGGCGGACAAGGAGGGCCTGAAGGCGTCGCGCCTCCGGAACTTCCACCTTCGCGGATCGTCGGCGATCAACTACGAGGCCGACATCATCCTCATCCTCAACGAGAAGTACCACATCGTCGCGAAGGTCAACATCGAGTTCAACCCGTACCAGGCGCAGCGCTTCCGCGACTGGGTCGTGATCTCCGTCGAGAAGAACCGCGGCGGCCAGGACAACGTCGACCTCGAGTTCGAGAAGCACTTCGAGTTCTCCTGCTTCGACCCGAACGGTCGAACGGTCCAGGAGAAGCTGATCGAGGAACGTCTGTACAACGACTGAGCGACGCGGGCAGGCTGCCCGCGCACCGCTGGTCAACCCCGCGAGGCTGCGCTACTCTCCAGCCATTCATCGCGCCCGCGGGGTCGCACTCGTCATCCTCCGGCCCGGCCTCCATGGCCGGGTCGCTGGATTCCGGGCGGGTATCACAACCGCCGGTGAACGTCTTCCACATTTCGTCCACACCCGGTCGCGTTTCGTGGACGATTGCCCGAGACGACATCGCAAACTCGTGGATAAGGCCGTTGCCCTCGGCCCCCGTGCCGCCATATGGTTCGTCTTGCCCGAAGGGGCCATCGCAAACGGACAGGCGAGGCGAGGAGCGATCCGCGCAGCGCCGCCGGTCCGGTCGGACGAGCCGCAAGGAGCGTCCCGGTCGTGACCGCCGATCCGGAAGCCGGCCGGCCGAGATCACATCAAGGCTCGTCACTTCCAGGTCGCCACCGGGCGGGCTGGTTCCTTCGGGCGTTTTCGTGCG
Organism: uncultured Chloroflexia bacterium; assembly: GCA_963817095.1. Taxonomy (GTDB): domain Bacteria; phylum Chloroflexota; class Limnocylindria; order Limnocylindrales; family CSP1-4; genus CF-46. Next base: position 111,318 of record CAWFND010000008.1, on the reverse strand, counting down.
CCCGGCGGGGCGGCCGTCGAAGGCCCCGGTCTACACTCCGCCGATGACCCGCCAACGTGCAGACCGCCGGTTGGAGCGCACCCGATGAGTCCATCGCAGGCCGACTTTCCCGCCATCGTCGAGGTCGTGGTCGAGATCCCCCGGGGCAGCCGCAACAAATACGAGTGGGACGAGGTCGCGGGCGTCTTCCGGCTCGATCGAGTGCTCGCGTCGGCGGTCCACTACAACTTCGATTACGGGTTCATCACCGACACCCGGGCCGGCGACGGCGATCACACCGACGCCCTGCTCCTGATCGATGAGCCGACGTTTCCCGGCTGCCGGGTCTGGGCCCGTCCGATCGGTGGCCTCGAGATGCGCGACGACCAGGGTCCGGACTTCAAGGTCCTCTGCGTCGCGGTCGCGGATCCGCATCAGGCCCACGTGAAGAGGCTTGACCAGGTCCGGCCGCACCGTCTTGTGGAGATCGAGCACTTCTTCAACACCTACAAGCTGCTCGAGGCGAAGGAGACGGACGTGCTGGGCTGGCGCGAGGCGGCGCGTGCGCGCGAGGTCCTCGTCGCGGATCGCACCACGTGGCGGGCGGAGCAGGCCGCCCATGCTGGGGTCCGGCCGGCTTGATCGAGGAGCCGCGCCTGTTCGTCGCGGCCCCACTGGACGACGCCGCCCGCTCGGCCGTAGAGGCGGTGGTCGCGCCGGTCCGGGCGAGCGAGCCGGAGGGCCGGGGGGTCCGCTGGATCCGGTTCGAGGGCCTCCACGTGACGCTCCGATTCCTCGGCCCGACGTCGGAGGCGCGGGTCGACGACCTCGCCAGCGCGATCCGGGAGACCGCCAGCGGGGTGGCGCCGTTCGCGATCCGGATCTCCGGCGCCGGCGCGTTCCCTCCACATGGCCGGCCGCGGACGTTGTGGCTGGGGATGACCGACGGCAGCGACCGGCTTGCGGCGCTCGCGTCGCGACTCGACGACGCCCTGGTCCGTGCCGGCTGGGAGCACGAGGAGCGGCCGTTCCGAGCCCATCTGACCCTTGCTCGTGCCGACGGCGTGCGAGCCGGGCCGACCACCGCGGCCGCGCTCCGGGATGCCGCCGCGGGGCTCGCGATCGACGCGCTCCTTGATCGGATCGTGCTGTTCGAGAGCGTGACCGGCTCCGGTCGAGCCCGATACGTCCCCCGTGCGGAGACGCCGCTCGGCTGATCCCGAGCCGGTCGTCGGGATCGGCTGAAGGGGCTCCGGTGCTACCATCGACCTTCCGCGGAGCGGACCCCATTCGTCGTCCGGAAGGAGCCCTTGTCGCACCGTGACCGCCGCGCAGCGCGCCCGCCTGGTCGTCGCGATGGGGGTCCTGAATCTCGTCCTTGCCTCGATGGCACTCACAGCCGGGATCTTCGGCCCGGCCCGGCAGGACGGCGTCGCTGAGGCCACGGGCAGCCCCGCCGCAACCGGGTCCGAGGTGGCGGTGAGCCTCGCACCAGTCGCCTCGGCGCCGCCGTCGGGACCGGTGATTCCATCGGACGGGTCGGTGGCTCCCTCGGGATCGGTCCCGCCCGTCGTCTTCGGCATCCGTTCCGGCCGGGCCAACCCCGTCGTCGAGCACTCCGGGCGTCTCCCCCGACGGCACGCCGACCCCACCTCCCGGCGAGCCCACGTCGACGCCGGAGGCGACCTCGCGCAGCGCTCCCACACCCCGTCCGACGCGGACCCCGCGTCCGACCTCGACCCCGACGTCCGCACCGACGCCGAGCCCGATCCGGACCCCGCGCCCGACGCCAACGCCGTCAACCGAGCCGAGCGAGCCGCCGTCAACCGACGCCCATCGGAGCCGCCGAGCCAGCCGCCGTCCACGGAGCCGAGCGTCCCTCCGTCGACCGAGCCGAGCCAGCCGCCGTCGACCGAGCCCTCGAACGAGCCGAGCCAGCCGCCGTCCACGGAGCCCTCGACCGAGCCGAGCGCGTCTCCCTCGACCGAGCCCTCGAACGAGCCGTCCCGGGAGCCGAGCTCGCCGCCGTCGACCGAGCCATCCCACCAGCCGAGTGCCACGCCCTCGACCGAGCCGTCGGCGACCGAGTCGAGCGAGCCGTCGAGCGAGACCCCATCGTTGCCGCCGTCGAAACGACCGACGCACGAGCCGCCGCCCTGCCGGTGGACGCAGGTCGGAACGTCCGGGCAGGACCGAACGGCCGTCCCGTCGGACTGGCCGTGTCGGGTCGGCGACCACGACGACGGCGCGCCGGCCCGGGGGATCGTGCTGATGCCGTTCGTCCTGGGCGGCGGCCTGCTCACCCTCACGGGCCGGATCCGGCAACGGGGCGGTCGGGTGAGCCGACGACGAGCCCGCTGACCGCGGTTGACGCCCGTGGCGAGCGGCGCCGAAAACAGAGGAGCGGGTCGCTCCGGGGGGAGCGGAGCGACCCGCTGGGCGGTCACCTGCCCGAGTGACCGGCCGGTCGCCCGAAGGCGAACCCGAACGGCATTGTTCCCGGTGACCCATCACCACGGCATCACGCAAGCGACGTAGAGATGGTTGAGCCGATCGGTCGGTCCGGTGGAGATTCCTGAACGTTGACCTCGACTACGATGCGCGGATGCCGAAGCTTGCCTGCTGGGCGTGCGGTCGCCAGATCTACACGACCGTCCCGCTCGAGTCCCTGTTCGCCGAGGAGCGTCGCTGTCCGCGCTGCGGCGCGTTCCTCAGCCAGGAGCGCCGCGACGGGGATCGGCGCACCTACAACCGCCGCCAGAACCCGCACGGACGATCCCGGACCACCGAAGGGCGAGGGCGAGCGTCGCGTCGAGGAGCGCCGGAAGGAACGGCGACGACGGACGATCCAGACGTAGGTCCGGCGCCGGCCGGCCGGAGATCAGACCGGATGGTCAGCCCGTGACGGCGTCCGTCGGCCGCGGCGGCTCGACGAGCCGGTAGCGCAGGGCGAATGCCACCGCCTCCAGCTTCGAGTGCACGTGGAGCTTGCCCATGATGTTCTGGACGTGCGTCCGAAGCGTGTTCGGGGCGATGTAGAGCTGCTCGCAGATCTCCGGCGTCGACAGGCCCTCGGTCAGGGCCCGCAGCACTTCCAGCTCGCGCGGCGTGAGCGGCTCGATGGCGCGCCGCTCGTCGACTCGCTCGCGCGACGCGGCCACGCGACGGGCGATCTCGGCGATCACGGAGCGAGGGAGCAGCGTCTCCCCGGCATATGCAGCCCGGACGGCGAGGACGACCTCCTCGGCGGCTCGATCCTTCGTCAGGTACCCGTCCGCTCCGGCCTGGATCGATTCGAGGACCGTCTCGTCGTCGCTCAGCGCCGTCACCATGACCACGCGCGCGCTCGGCCACCGGGCCTTGATCGCTCGCGTCGCATCGGCGCCCGTCCCGTCGGGCAGGTGGTAGTCCATCAGGACGACGTCCGGGCGCTCGCGGGACAGCTCCTTCGCCTCGGCCACGGTTCCGGCGATCCCGATCACCTCGATGTCGGGCTCGCGAGCGAGCATCGCCGACAGGGAATCGGCGAGGAGTCGGTGGTCCTCGACGAACAGGACGCGGATGCGTCGCTCGTCGGCCGTCACGGGATCCAGGTCCAAACCGTCGCCACGTCCCCTCCCAGCGATCGGTGGGTGCCGGACACGCATGCGGGGCCGGCGGGTCGCCGTCGAGGATACCAGCGCCGAACGGACTGACATACTCGTCGCGTGCGGGTGGCGATGCTGGGTCTCGGGTTGATCGGGGGATCGGTGGCGCGAGCCGCGACCGACGGCGGGATGACCGTTCGTGCGTGGACCCCCGGCGGCTCCGGGCCGGAACGGGCCGCCGGGGACGGCATCACGCGGGCAATGGGCCTGAACGACGCCGTGGCCGACGCCGACCTGGTCGTGCTTGCCGCGCCGCCACTGGCGAGCCTCGAGCTGGTCGACGCCCTGGCGGCACCATCGAGTGCGCTGCCGGCCGGCGCCGTCGTCACCGACGTGACGAGCACGAAGGTCGCGATCGTCGAGCGGGCGCGTGCCGCCGGGCTGCGGTTCGTCGGGGGCCATCCGCTCGCGGGCCGGGAGACGTCCGGCTACGCCGCGTCGGACGCGGAGCTGTTCGTGGGTCGGCCGTGGGTGATCGTGTCGCCCGAGCCATCCGATGCGGACGCGGAGGCACGGGTCGAGGCGCTGATCACCGTCTGCGGTGCTCGACCCGTCCGCATGACGGCTGCCGCGCACGACCGGGCCGTCGCGGCGATCAGCCACCTGCCGTTGGTCGTCGCGGCCGCATTGACGGAGGCCGTCGTCGACGGGACCGACTGGGAGGCGGCGCGGGAGCTCGCGGCCGGCGGCTGGACGAGCATGACCCGCCTCGCCCGCGGCGACGCCGAGATGGGCGCCGGGATCCTCGCAACCAACCGCGTCGAGGTCGCGGCCCGGCTCCGCGATCTCCGGGCAACCCTTGACCGCTGGGCGACGGATCTCGAGCAGGCGGATCCGGACGGCCTCCGAACGCGGCTCGCGGCGGCGCGATCCGCCCTCGAGGAGGCGCCTTGACGCGGGCGATCCGGCCCCGGACGGGCGGCCCGTGATGGACGAGCTCGTCCTCGTCGTGCCGACCGCCGACCTGCTCGACGAGGTCGCCGACGGGTCGAGCTGGATCGGGATCCGGCCAACCGGCGCGGAACGGCTCGCGCGACCTGATCCGCCGGCGGGGGGCCTTCCACCCGCGCTCGGCGATGGAGACGGACGAGTCGCTGGAAGCAGGTCATCCCGTACCCGGTCCTGCGGGACGGCGACGCCTGGTTCCTGATGCGACGGACGAAGGCCGGCGGGGACGCCCGCCTCCACGACCGGTACTCCATCGGCGTCGGCGGTCACGTCAACCCCGAGGACGGTGGGCTCGACGGCGACCTGTCGAGCGCACTGCGGCGCGAATGGCTGGAGGAGCTCGTCGGTGGACTTCGTTCCGGAGTTCCGGTTCGTCGGCCTCCTGAACGACGACTCGACCGCCGGTCGGACGGGTCCACGTGGGCCTCGTCTACGAGGCGGACGCGGCCGGCCGCCCGGTCGCGATCCGGGAGACCGAGAAGCTGAGCGGGGCGTTCGTGCCCGCGGGCGACATCGAAGCGGTCGCCGAACGGCTCGAGACGTGGAGCCGGATCGCGTTCGAATTCCTCGCGGCGCGTCCAGCGCTACGATGATCCGCGGAGGATCCAACTGAGCCACCGTCTCGCTCTTCGTCGGTTCGCGACGTCGGCGCTCCTCGCCGGCGTGGGCCTCCTCGCGATCGCCTCGTCCTCGGCCGGCGCGGCCACGACCGGCGCGGTCGTCGTCCTGCCCACGACCGGCGAGGTCGACGCGACGATGGCGACGAACATCCGCAACGCGCTGAGCAGCGCTGCGGACAGCCACGCGGCCGCGCTCGTGATCAAGCTGAACACGCCCGGGCGGCCAGCTCGACTCGACGATGGACATCGTGTCGTCGATCCTCGAGGCGCCCGTCCCGGTCATCGTCTGGGTCGCCCCGTCGGGCGGGTTCGCGGCCAGCGCCGGGACGTTCATCACCCTCTCGGCGAACCTGTCGTACATGGCGCCCGGAACGCGCATCGGCGCCGCCTCGCCGATCGACGCGAACGGCCAGGACATCCCGGGCACCCTCGGCGAGAAGGTCAAGAACGACGCCATCGCCTTCATCCGATCGATCGCCGAGACCCGCGGCCGGCCTGTCGACTGGGCGGCATCCACAGTGAGCGACGCCCGCTCGTCCTCGGCCGTGGAGGCCGTGTCGCTCGGCGTGGTCGACGGCATCGCGGCGACGATCGACGAGGTCGTGGCCCAGGCGAACGGCAAGGTCGTGACCGTCCAGGGCCAGCCCGTCACCCTGGCCCTGACCGGCGCCCCGATCGAGGAGGTCGGCTCGAACCCGCTCGGCGGCCTCGTCGGCATCCTCGCCAACCCGAACGTCGCCTTCCTGCTCTTCGTCGCCGGCGTCCTGGCCCTCCTCTTCGAGTTCCAGAACCCGAGCGTCCTCGTCGGGATCTTCGGCGTCATCGCGCTGTTGCTGTCGTTCGTGGGATTCGCCAATCTTCCGACGAACATCGTCGGACTGGTGCTGCTCGGGATCGGGCTCGCCCTCTTCGCGCTCGAGCCATTCGTGCCGAGCCATGGCCTGCTGACGGTCGGCCGGGCTCCTGGCTTCGTGCGTCGGCGGATCCGTGCTCTACAACCAGGCCGGTCCCGGCGCGCCGGACGTTCGCGTCGCGCTGCCGATCCTGATCACCGCGGGAGTCGCCGGCGGCCGCATTCGGGGTCCTGATCACGACGATCGCGATCCGCACGCCGCAGGATGGCGAACCCGCGGCACTCGCCGCCGGCATTCGTCCCGATCGGGACCGTCGGCGAGGTTCGCCGGCCGCTGAAACCGCTCGGATCGATCCACGCCCTCGACGAGGAATGGTCGGCTCGAACAGCCGACGAACAGCCCCTCGAGCGGGGCACGCCGGTTCGCGTCGTCGGGTCGGATGGGCTGACGGTGGTCGTCGAGGCCGATCTCGGCGCACTACCCTGATCGCAACACCGCAGGAGGCACCCACGTGGAGCTCGCCATCTTCCTCGCGACCCTGGCGGTCATCGTCATCATCGTGCTGCTCATCCTGTACCTGTCGGTCCGGGTGGTGCAGCAGTACGAGAAGATGGTCGTCTTCCGCCTGGGCCGGACGAACGAATTGATGGTCCGCGAGCCGGGCCTTCGGTTCCTCGTCCCGATCATCGACCGACCAGTCAAGGTCGACGTCCGCGAGCAGTTCATCGAGGTCCCGAGCCAGACGACGATCACGAAGGACAACGCCCCGATCAACGTCGACTTCCTGATCTACTGGCGGATCGCCGATCCGCTCAAGAGCGTCGTCAACGTCGCCAACTTTCCGGGCGCTCTGCAGGGCGTCGCGACGACGACGCTCCGCGCCGTCATCGGCGACATCCTCCTCGACGAGGTCCTCTCGAAGCGAGAGCAGATCAACGAGGTCCTCCGGGTCAAGCTCGACGAGGTCACCGAGCGTTGGGGCGGCAAGGTCACGACCGTCGAGATCCGCGAGATCACCCCGCCGCGCGACGTCCAGGACGCGATGAACCGGCAGCTCACCGCCGAGCGCACGCGGCGCGCGGTGGTCACCGAGTCGGAAGGCAACCGCCAGGCAGCCATCAACGTCGCCGAGGGCCAGAAGCAGGCCGAGATCCTCAAGGCCGAGGGCGACCGGCAGGCGGCGATCCTGCGGGCGGAAGGCTTCAGCGAGGCGCTGACGCGGATCTTCGGCGCCGCCTCGGGCGTCGACGAGAAGACGATGACGCTGCAGTACCTCGAGGCGCTCAAGGCGATCGGGGCGTCCCCCTCGACGAAGTTCGTCATCCCGGCGGAGCTCAACCGGCTCCTCGAGTCGACGTCCCGATATCGATCGCGGGATGCGCGGCGCTGGGCGGCGGCGGCTCGGCGGCCGCGGATCGCGAGCGGGGAGAACGCCATGCCGGCGGCCGTCGGCAGACGGCCGCGGCGTGATCGGTCCGTCCGCGTCGCGGATCCTCGACGCGCCGCGGTACGGACCCGACGAGGCGGGGCTGAAGCCGGCGATCGACGCGCTCGGTGGCGAGGTCGTGCGCCTCCGGTCACGGGACGGCGTCCGGCTCCACGCGCGCTGGCTCCCGTCGGAGCGCGCGGCGCGACTGGACGCCGGATCCGTACGAGGCGATCCTCCTGCTCCACGGCTGGACGGGCTCCGTCGCCCCGGACCTCGTCGAGCTCGGTCCCTCGCTCCGGCACACCGCGGGCGTCCTCGGCCTCGACTTCCGCGGCCATGGCGGTTCGGACGACGCGCCGACGACGTTCGGACTCCGCGAGGTCGACGACGTCGCGGGCGCGATCGACTGGCTCGCCGAGCGCGGGATCCGGCGGGTGGCCCTCGTCGGCTCATCGATGGGCGGGGTCGTCGCGCTCGCCGCGATCGTGACGCTCGGTGACGGCTCGCTCGCCGCGGCCGACCACGACCCCGAGGGGCCAGCCGCGACGGTCGACCCGCCCCGGCCGCGGATCGTCGCCGTCGTCGCGGAGTCGGTCGCGCCGGATCTCCGGATCCCGATCGCGAACCGGATGCCATTGCCGGTCGGCGGCCCGCTGCGCCGGATGCTCGCCGGGCGGATGTTCGTCGCGGCGTCGCGCGAGGTGGGTGGCGACATCCGGGCGCTGGAGCCTGGCCGGATCGTCGCCCTCGTCGAGCCGGTCCCGCTCCTCCTGATCCACGGTGGAGCCGATCACACCGTCCCGCCTGGCCGACGGCCGGCGACTGGCCGCCCTGGCCGGACCCTCTGCCCGAGCACTGGGAGGTCCCGGGTGCGGATCATGGCCAATCACACCGGACCGCACCAACGCAATGGGACGATCGGGTGGGCCAATTCCTCCGTCAGGCGTTCTTCGGAGCGCGTGATGACCGCGCTATCATCGCCACGCCGGTCGACACGGCCGACTCCCTCATGTCGAGGGGCCAGGAAGGAGTCTGATGGCGGCCAAGATCCTCGTCGTCGACGACGACCCGAACGTCCAGCGCCTGCTCCAGTACACGCTGAAGCAGGAGGGATACGAGGTCGTCATCGCCGCGGACGGTGCCGAGGGATTCCGGCTGTGGGGCTCCGAGGCGCCCGACCTGATCCTCCTGGACGTCATGCTCCCCAAGCTCGACGGCTACCAGGTCGCGACGAAGATCCGGACGGAGGAGGGCACGACCGGCCACGTCCCGATCATCATGCTCACGGCCGAGCGCGAGGTGGAGCAGAAGGTCCGCGGCCTGCGGGCGGGTGCGGACGACTACCTGATCAAGCCGTTCCACCCGGCCGAGCTGATGGCCCGGATCAAGAGCCTCCTCGCCCGGTTCGCGCCGCAGGAGACCCTCGTCGGTCGGCCGCCGCTCGGACGCGTGCTCGCCCTCTACGGGGCGAAGGGCGGCGTGGGGACGACGACGATCGCGATCAACGCCGCGATCGCCCTCCACCGCGAGCTCGGCCGCAAGGTCGCCCTCGTCGACGGCAACCTCCAGTTCGGCGACCACCGGGTGTTCCTCGACCTCGGGCTCGACAAGAAGTCGATCGTCGACATCGTGACCGCCCCGAACATCGACCAGGACCTCGTCCGCCAGGTGATGGTCAAGCACGATTCGGGCGTCGACCTGCTCCTCGCCCCGCCGTCGCCGGAGACCGCGGAGCTCGTGACCCAGGAGCACATGCCGATCATCCTGGACCTGCTCCGCGGGCTGTACGACTACATCGTCATCGACATCGACAAGCGGCTCGACGACATCAACCTCGGGGTCCTCGAGGCGGCCGACACGATGTTCGTGGTGATGACCGCGGACCTGTCGTGCCTGAAGAACGTCCGGCTGGTCCTCGAGACGATCGGGCATCTCGGCTACGAGGCGGGCAAGGTCCAGCTCGTTCTCAACCGCTCGAACGCGTTCACGGGCATCAACGTGAAGAACGCCGAGGGCGCCCTGAAGCGGACGATCGACCACCAGATCGTGAACGAGTACCGCGGCGCGATCAGTGCCCTGAACTCGGGCGCGCCGTTCATGTTCACGAAGGCCGATTCGCTCCTCGGACGATCGCTCCTGGAGTTCGCCCGCGTCGTCGACAGGATGCCGGTCGCTGGCGGCGTCGGCCAGGCCGCGCTCGCGCGGGGGTAGGTGATCCGGGCGTGACTCGCCGGCCACGGCCGGGAGAGCCGCCGTGCAGCCCGGGGTGAGCGCTGCCGGCTAGGGTCCGGTGGTGCTTGCCACGCTCCTCTCGTCCACGATCGTCGGCCTCGACGGTCGGGTGATCCGCGTCGAGGTCGACGTCGCCCCGGGCCTGCCTGGATTCACGATCGTCGGCCTCGCCGACGCCGCGCTCCAGGAAGCACGCGAGCGGGCCCGCGGCGCGATCCGGAACGCCGGCTTCAGCCACCCGCCGCGTCGGATCACCGTCAACCTCGCACCGGCCGAGCTGCGCAAGACCGGCGCGTCGCTGGACCTGGCGATCGCCGTCGGGATCCTCCTCGGCTCCGAGCAGGTCCGGGCGCGGCCGGGTCGGTTGGCGCTGATCGGCGAGCTGTCGCTCGGTGGGGATGTCCGGCCGACGCCCGGGATCCTGCCCATGGTCGACGCCCTCCGCCGACACGGGGTCCGTCGGGTCGCTCGTGCCGGCCGAGACGGTCGCGGAGGCGCGCCTCGTCGACGATATCGAGGTCGTCGGCGTCGGGTCGCTCCGGGACGCGGTCGAGGTCGTCCGGCGGCGGCCGGCCCGGACGCACCGCGCCACGCCGCCACGGCTCGAGCTGGCCGATGCGCTGCCTGGCGACGTCCGGCCGTCAGCGATGCGGTGGAACCCGAGGTCGAGCCGGCCTCGGACGACGTCCCGGACCTGTCCGAGGTCCGCGGCCAGCTGGAGGCGCGGCGGGCGCTCGAGATCGCGCTGGCCGGCGGGCATGGCCTGCTGCTCGTCGGTCCGCCCGGCTCCGGCAAGACGCTCCTCGCACGGACGATCCCGGGCCTGCTGCCGCCCCTCGATGACGCGGAGGCGCTGGCCGCGACGATCGTCGCGTCGGTCGCCGGCGAAGGCCCGTTCGACCGGCTTCGGCGTCGGGCACCGGTCCGCGCCCCGCACCACACGCTGTCGTACGCGGCGATGGTCGGTGGCGGCCCGCGGATGTCGCCCGGCGAAGTGACCCGCGCGATCACGGCGTGCTGTTCCTCGACGAGCTGCCGGAGTTCTCGCGGGACGTGCTGGAGGCCCTTCGCCAGCCGCTCGAGGACGGCCACGTCTCGATCGCCCGGGTCGGGCGCGCCACGCGCTTTCCCGCGCGGTTCCAGCTCGTCGCCGCGATGAACCCCTGCCCGTGCGGCATGGCCGGCGACGCGGACGGCGCCTGCACGCTGCCCGCGCGGCGTCGCCGGAGCGCTACACCGGCCGGATCTCGGGCCCGCTCCGCGACCGGATCGACCTGTGGGTGACGATGCCGCGGGTCCCGCCGGCCGCGCGTCGTCGGCGGGCGCGAGCCGGAGGGCTCCGCGACGGTCGCGGCCCGGATCGCGGTCGCGCGCGCTCGCCAGCGGCGAACGGGCCGGTCGGCTCAACGGCCGGCCTCGCCGGTCGCGCCCTGCGCGTCGGCCTGCGGCCTGTCGGCGGCCGAACGCGCAGCCGGGCGGTCGCCCTCGCGACCCTCGAGGCGCTCTCGGGCCGGGGGACGGAGCGGCTGCTCCGCGTCGCGCGGACGATCGCCGATCTCGATGGCGCGGACGTCGGTCCGCGGAGCACCACCTCGATGAGGCCGCGCGGTTCCGCACGCGTCGCCGTCGCGACGCGGACCCGCGAGGCGGGCTGAGTGGCCGACCCGCCGACGGAGCGCGAGGCGTGGGCGCTCCTGCTCTCGGTCGAGGGCCTCGGGCCGGCCGCGTTCGGCGCCCTGCTCGGCGCGCTACGGCGAGCGGGCTCGCGATCCTTGCCGCGTCCACGCGGCGTGGGGCCGGCTCGGGCCTTCGCCGCGATCGCGCGCGGCCGCGCAGGGCCGGACGATGCGGACGACGGGCCTCGGCCGGCGGATCGTCGCGCTGGCGGCTCGATCCGGGTCCGCCGCTGGACGGTCCTGCGGCGCATCGGGCGTCGACGATCATCACGCTCGACGACGAGGCGCTATCCGGCGCGGCTCCGGGCGATCGAGCTGCCGCCGCCGGCCCTCCTCGTCCGCGGCGACGCCGCGCGCTCTGCCGGCGCGACCGGTCGTTCGCGATCGTCGGCACGCGCCGGCCGAGCGAGCGCGGCCGGCTCGTCGCGGCGCGGATCGCGGCGGCGATCGCGCGGGCCGGCGGCGATCGTCGTGTCGGGCCTCGCGGTCGGCATCGACGGCGCGGCCCATGCCGCCGTCGACCGCCGAGGGCGGCCGACGGTCGCGGTCCTCGGCTCCGGTCACGACCGGCTGTACCCGCGGCCCATCGCCGTCTCGCGACGGACATCGTCGCGACGGGCGGCGCCCTCGTCTCGGAGCTGTTCCCGGACCGGCCGCCGAGCAAGGGCACGTTCCCGCAGCGCAACCGCCTGATCAGCGGCCTCGCCGACGCGACGATCGTCGTCGAGGCCGGCGTCCGGAGCGGCGCGCTGATCACCGCCGGACCGGGCGCTCGGCCAGGGTCGCGACTGCTACGTCGTGCCGGGACCGATCGACGAGCCGCGCGTCGGCCGGCTGTCTCGCCTGTCTCCGCGAGTTCCCCGGCGTCGTCCGGCTCGTCGACCGGCATCCCGGAGCTGCTCGCGGACCTCGGTCTGGATCGCGAGGCGGCCCCGGCGCCGCCGGGACGCGGCCACGCGGCCGTCGCTGGCAGCGGCAGCTCGTCGAGCTCGGCGCCACGGCGCGGCGAGGTCGCCGCGCGCCCTCGATCGCCGGACACGGCGTCGATCGACGAGCTCGTGACGCGCGACCGGTCACGAGCCCGCGACGATCCTCGGCGCCATCACCCTCCTCGAGATGCGCGGCCTCGCGACGTCGACCTACGGCCGCTACCGGGCAGCCGGCCGGCTCGCCTCGGCGGCACCCGGACCGTCGGCACGGACGCGTGCGTCCGCCGCGCGCGAGCGGCTCCGGACCGTCCCGGCGTGCGGCCGTCGCGCGGACCCCGTGGTTTGCCCGTCGTCGGCGACCCCGTGCTAGGGTGACGGCGGTCGCACCGCTCACGTCGCGGCCGACAGCCCCCCGAGACGGTGTCTCGTCCCCCAGCGAACCGAGCAGGAGACTGTCGTATTGCGCAAAGTCGCCGCCGCGGCTCTGGCCGTCCCCGTCCTCGCGATCCTCTACCTGCCGGTGCTTGCCCGGCGGTCGATCGCCGCCAGAGTCGTCCTCCTCGGAACCGTCGGGATCGTCGTCGCCGTCGCGGCGCTCGGACTCTCCCGGCCGGCTCCCATCACGGCGACCCCACCCGCGCCCCCGATCAGCGCGCTGTCCCGACGAAGCCTTCCGGTCGATCTCGGCCGGGACCGACCTGCGCGCCGGCGTTCCGATCCATTTCAGCGAGGCGATGGACCCGACGAGCGTGGCCGCCGCGCTGAGCGTCGAGCCAGCAGACCGCGGTCGAGCTGGCCTGGAGCGCTGACGGCAAGACCCTGACCGTCCGGCCCGACGAGCCACTGGACCGCCGGCACGTATCACGTGATCAGCGTCGCCCCGGGCGCCCTGGCGGCCTCCGGCCGTCCGATGTCGCGCGGTCGCGCGGGCCGCGTTCGTGACCCGCGCCGCGACGACCGGCCGGATCGAGGCGGCCGGAGCCGCCGACGCCGCATCGATCGCCACGTCGTTCCGCCTGACGTTCGATCGGCCGGTGGCCGCGACGGCGATCGAGGCGGCCCTCCGGGTCACGCCCGCGGTCAAGGGCAGCCTGGTCGCCGTCTCCGGTCGATCCGGACGCCGCGCCGTCATCGGCCCTGACCTTCGTGTTCACGCCGGACGCGTCGCTTGCCCCCGGGACGGCCTACCACGTCGCCCTCGACGGCCTGACGGATCTCGACGGGTCGCCCGTCCAGGTCGCCGACGACCTGTCGGTGACGACGGTCCAGGCGCCGGCCGTCGTCCGGTTCCGGCCCGCCGACGGCGACGAAGAACCTCGACCGTCACGCGACGATCTCCGTCCGCTTCACGACCTCGATGGACCATGCGCTGACGAAGGCGGCGTTCCACGTGACGGCGAACGGCAAGCCCGTCGCCGGCACGATCCAGTTCGCCGAATCGAGCACGGTCCTCGTCTTCCGACCGAGCGCAGGCACTGCCGGCGGGCGCGAAGGTCATCATCAGCGTCGGCGCGGATGCCGCGTCCGTCCTCGACGTCCCGCTCGGCGCCGCCTCCAGCGCGACCGTTCGAACGGCGGCCGCACCGAAGCCCGCCGCGGCTCCGAAGCCGAAGGCATCGTCCTCGAGCCACACCGCGTCGAGCGGATCGAAGGGCTCGTCGGGTGGCGCTGTCGGAGGCGGCAGCTGGGGCGCGGTCGAGACGTACTACCTCGGACTGATGAACTGCACCCGGACCGGTGGCTGGGTGACCTCGAGCGGCGAGCTGCAGCAGCCCGGGCGGCCGGAACGTCGCGGCATTGCGGCTCGACAGCGGCATCTCGTCGAAGGTCTCCCGGCCCTACGCGAAGAAGCTCGCGGTCAACAACGAGTGCTCGCACTTCATCGGCGGCAATCCCGGCGACCGACTGAGCGCGGCCGGCTACCACAGCTACCGCTGGGCCGAGAACATCGGCTGCCGCTCGTCGGGCAACGCCTACGCCGCCGTCCTCGGCTCGCACCTGTTCTTCCAGGACGAGAAGTCCACCAACGGCGGCCACTACGTCAACCTGATGAACTCCGCCTACGACCGGGTCGGGATCGGAGTCTGGGTCTCGGGCGGCCGCGTTCGCCTCGTCATCGACTTCTATCACCCCTGAGCAGGCCCGGGGCCGGCACGCGCCGGGCGCATGACGTCGGGCGCGGCGCCCGACGCCCGCCCGAGCCATCGCCCACCCGGGACCATCGGGCCGGAGACAACGAGCGCGACGGACGCCGACCATCCGGCGGTGATCCGTAACGCCGTCATCCACATCGCGAACGAGCAGCCGCTGCTCGCCGACCTCTACGCCATGCCGGTGACGACCGACGTCAGCCTCGTCTGCACGAACGTCCGGATGCTCGACGGCAAGAAGCCGGTGTTCGTCGACCGCTCGGCCTCGGTGTTCGTCTTCCCGTACCTCCACGTCCGGTTCATCGAGATCCCATCGAGTGCCGCGACGGGTCTCGAGACGACACCCGAGGGCGACGAGCTCGTCGCCGTGGGCGCCGCGGGCGCACCGGAGGATGGCGAGGTCGACGCCGACCTCGAGCTCGACGAGGACTTCCTCCGCCGCATCCGCGACGTCTGAGGCGCCTGCCCGGCGATTGCGGGTCGAGCCGCGACCGGCGCGTGGCAGCGTCGTCTCGTTCGACTGAGAGACCGCCGGATCCTGAGCCCGCGGCTCGTCACCGGACCCGCCCACCGCGCGTCGGAGGGCAACCGTGCGGTCGACCCGGGACGAAGTCCCGGGTGGTCGAGCGCGAAGAAGCCGGTGCTAGACTCCGCCGCGATGAAGAACCTTGTGATCGTCGAAAGCCCCGCAAAGGCCCGGACGATCGAACGCTACCTGGGCCCGGACTACCGGGTCCTCGCCTCCTACGGCCATGTCCGCGACCTTCCCGAGAACCCCGGCAAGGGGAAGTTCGGGGTGGACGTGGACCATGACTTCGCCCCTGAATATGTCATCTCCGACGATCGCCGCAAGCAGGTCGCCGAGATCACGAAAGCCGCGAAGGCGGCCGACCATGTCTTCCTCGCCACGGACCTCGACCGTGAGGGCGAGGCGATCGCCTGGCACGTGGCCGAGGCGGCCAACATGCCGGCGAGCAAGACCCAGCGCGTCACCTTCAGCGAGATCACGGAAGGCGCGATCCGCGAGGCGTTCGCGAACCCGCGCGAGATCGACACGAACCTCGTCGACGCCCAGCAGACGCGGCGGATCGTCGATCGGCTTGTTGGCTACACGCTGAGCCCGCTGCTCAGCCGGAAGATCCGGTCCGGGCTGTCCGCCGGACGGGTCCAGTCGGTCGCGGTGCGGCTCGTCGTCGAGCGCGAGCGGGAGATCACCGCGTTCACGGCCCGCGAGTACTGGACGCTCGAGGCGCTGCTGGCGACGAGCGCGGGTGAGACGTTCGTCGCGGAGCTCGTCCGGATCGATGGGGCGGCGCTTGACGTCGCAGATGGCGAGAGCGCCGAGCGCCACGCCGCCGCGATCCGCGACCTCCGGCCGCGCGTCACGAAGGTCGGGACGCGGAAGCAGAGCCGCAGCCCCGCACCGCCGTTCACGACGTCGACCCTCCAGCAGGAGGCCAGCCGCAAGCTCGGGTTCAGCCCGAAGCGGACGATGTCCGTCGCGCAGCGGCTGTACGAGGGCGCCGATACGCCGGACGGTCACGTCGGGCTGATCACCTACATGCGGACCGACTCGACCGCGATCGCCGGGGTGGCGATGGGCGAGGCCCGCGACGTGATCCGGTCGCGGTTCGGCGAGCCGTACACGATGCCGAAGGGCCGGGTCTACAAGACGAAGACGAAGGGAGCCCAGGAGGCCCACGAGTCGATCCGGCCGACGTCGTTCCGGCGAGACCCGGATTCGCTGGCGGGGTCGCTCGCGGCCGATGAGCTCCGTCTCTATCGGCTGATCTGGCAGCGTGCGATCGCGTCGCAGATGGCGGCCAAGGAGCTCGAGACCACGACGATCGACCTGGCGGACGGGCCGTACGAGCTGCGTGCCAGCGCGACGAAGACGCTGTTCGACGGGTTCGCTGCCGTCTACACCGAGGGCCGCGACGACGGCGCCGACGACGACGACGCCGAGCGGACGCTGCCGGCCCTTCGCGACGGCGATGTCACGACCGTCCGCGACGTCACCCCGACGCAGCACTTCACGGAGCCGCCGCCGCGGTTCACCGAGGCGACCCTCATCAAGGCCCTCGAGGAGCACGGGATCGGGCGGCCGTCGACCTACGCGGCAACCATCTCGACGATCACGGACCGTGGCTACGTCAGGATCGAGGAGCGTCGCCTCCATCCCGAGCTGATCGGCGATGTGGTGACCGACTTCCTCGTGGAGCACTTCGGCGAGTACGTCGATGTGGCGTTCACGGCGCGGATGGAGGAGGAGCTCGACGAGGTCGCCGACGGCCAGCGTGCGTGGGTCCCGTTGCTGCGCGCCTTCTTCGGGCCGCTGAAGGACCAGGTGGACGACGTCCGCAGGAACGTCAAGCGCAAGGACGTCACCACCGAGCCCAGCGACGAGGTCTGCTCGGAAGGCCATCCGATGGTGATCCGGCTCGGCCGGAACGGCCGGTTCCTCGCGTGCTCGCTATTCCCGGAGCACAAGGAGTCGCGCCCTCTCCCGGGCGAGGAGCCGCCGCCACAGGCGGGCGAGGGTGAGGTGTGCCCGCAGTGCGGCGAGGGGACGCTCGTCGGCAAGCGCGGCCGGTTCGGCCCGTTCGTCGGCTGCTCGCGCTACCCGGACTGCACCTACATCAAGAAGGAGGGCCCGCCGCCGCCGGAGCCGCTCGGCTTCGAGGTGCCGTGCCCGAAGAACAACGACGGCCAGCTCGTCCCGCGACGGGCCCGCCGGACCGGCAACGTCTTCTATGGCTGCTCGAACTACCCGAAGTGCGACTTCACGACGAACTTCGAGCCGGTCGGGGCCGTCCATGACGCGGACGACGGACCGGTGGCTCGGCACGGCGAGACAGGGATCTGCCTCCGCTGCGGCGCCGACGTGCCGCTGCCCGTCGGCGAGGAGCTCGTCGGCCGGCGGCTCGAGGGTGGCCCGCCGAACCCGGCCGCCCTCGCGAAGCCGGCCCGGGGCGGGTCGCGCCGGGGAGCCGGATCCGGCGGGTCGACGCGCGGCGCGCGAAGCACGCGGACATCGGGTGGGCGAACCGGCACCTCTCCACGAGGCGGGCGACGGACGGCCCCCCGGACCGAGACCGCGCCCGACGCGTGAGGCCGCGCCCGAGCCGGTGCCGCATCGGCCGCTGGGGGCGTGCGTGACGGCCGCCGCGGCAGAGACGGCGTTGCAGACCTTCCTCGGGTCGCTCGCGGCCCGCGACACGTCGCCGCACACCCAGCGCTCCTACGCCGGGACGCTCCGCTCCTACCTGGACTGGCTGACGGATCGCGGGGTCGACTGGCGCACGCCGGCCCGGGGCGACCTCCGTGCCTACCTGGCGGTCCTCGGGATGGGCCACGCACGGAGCTCCACCGCCCAGCGGCTGGCGGCCATCCGCTCGTTCCACCGCTTCGCGGCGCGTGAGGGACTGGCCCCCGGCGATCCGTGGGGAACGATCGCGACGCCGCGCCTGCCGCGCCGGCTGCCCCGCGTGCTCGAGGTGGACGAGGTCGAGCGGCTGCTCGCCGCGGTCGACGATGCGGTCGCCGCAGGCGACGGGGACGCGGAAGCGCTCACCGTGGCGATCTCGCTGCGGGACCGGGCGATCGTCGAGACCGCGTACGCCGCCGGGCTCCGGATCAGCGAGCTCGCGGCCGCGGATCTGGGCTCGCTGGACCTCCGTCGTGGCGAGGTGCGGGTCCTCGGCAAGGGACGCAAGGAGCGGATCGGGCTGCTCGGCCGGCCGGCGCGCGGGGCCCTCGAGGGCTACCTCGTCGACGGTCGACCCATCCTCGCCGAGCCGCCGCGCCGCGACGGCCGACGACGCCGGGCCCACGGAGATCTTCCTGAACCACCGGGGCGAGGCCCTCGGGGTCCGCGGCCTGCGCTACCGGCTCGACCTCCTCCGTCGCCGGGCGGGGCTCCCGATCGGGGTCTCGCCCCACACCCTCCGCCACTCGTTCGCGACCCACCTGCTCGAGGGCGGCGCCGACCTGCGCGTCGTCCAGGAGCTCCTCGGGCATGAGAGCCTCGCGACGACGCAGATCTACACCCACGTCTCGCCGGCCCGACTGCGGGCCGCCTATCGTGGTGCTCATCCCCGCGCGACCCGGTCGTCGTCGACCGCGGACGCCACGCCCGCCGACCGCCGCCCCGCGTGACGTCGTCGCGCGCCCTCGCCCGGGCGGGGTTGATCGTCTCCGGGGCGTTCCTCATCTCGCGCGTGCTCGGCTGGGTCCGGGTCGTCGTCATCGTCAACGGCGGCCTGTCCGGGTCGGAGCTCGACACCTTCTTCGCCGCCTTCCGGCTGCCTGACCTCGTCTTCCAGCTCGTGGCGGCCGGCGCGCTGTCCTCCGCGGTCATCCCGATCGTCTCGAGCCTGCTCGCGACCGACGAGACGGCCCGGGCATGGCGCGTCGTGTCGACGATCGCGAACCTGATGCTCGTCGGACTCCTCGTCCTCGCCGTCCTCGTCTTCGTCGCGGCGCCGGTGATCATCCCGATCATCACGCCGGGCTTCAGCCAGGCCCAGTGGGATCGGACCGTCGAGCTGACGCGGATCATGATCCTGAGTCCGATCTTCCTCGCCCTCGGCTCGCTCGCGACGAGCGTCCTCAACGCCCAGGGCCGGTTCGCGGCGGCGGCGATCGCCCCGATCGTCTACAACCTCGCGATCATCGGCGCCGCCTGGTTCCTCGCCCCGACGTACGGGGTGGTCGGGCTCGCGATCGGCGTCGTGGCGGGAGCCGTCGGCCACCTCCTCGTCCAGGTCCGTCCGCTCCGGGCCCTCGGCTATCGCTACGACCGGCAGATCGACCTCTCCGACCCGGAGGCCGGCAAGGCCCTGAAGCTGATGGCGCCGCGGGCCCTCGGGCTCGGCGTCACCCAGATCACGTTCGTCGTGCTGACGTCGCTCGCCTCGACGATGGTCACGGGCTCCGTGACCGCGTTCAACGTCGCGTTCACCCTGCTCCAGATCCCGATCGGCGTGATCGGCGTGCCGCTCGGCGTCGTCGTCCTGCCGTCCCTGTCCCGCGAGGCGGCGGTCGGCCGGCTCGAGGGGTTCGCCGGCCTGATCTCGCGGGCGATCCGCCTCGTCGTGTTCGTCATGCTCCCGATCACCGGGATCTCGATCGTCCTGCGCGACGAGATCGTCCGGCTCCTCTTCGGGTACGGCCAGTTCGACCAGTCGGCGCTGGACCTGACCGCGACCACGTTCGCCGCGTTCCTGGTCGGTCTGCCGGCCCACGCGCTGATCGCGATCCTCGCCCGGGCGTTCTACGCCCGCCAGGACACCCGGACGCCCGTCGCCGCGGCGATCCTCGCCGTCGTCGTCAACACGACCCTCGCGATCCTGTTCGCGGAGCCGCTCGGTCTGCCGGGCCTGGCCCTGGCCATCGCGATCGCTGCCTGGCTCGAAGCCATCGTCCTGCTCGTCCTGCTGAAGCGCTCGTTGCCCGAGCTCGCGTTCCGGCCGATCCTGTCGCTGGGCGGACGCACGCTGATCGTGGCGGTCCTCGGATCGCTCGCTGCGGCGGGCGTCGAAGCCGGTCTCGCGCTCGCGCTGGGCGCCGATCCGTCGCGGACGGGCCTGCTCGTCCGGATGGTCGTGGTCAGCGTTGTCTGGCTCCTGACATCCGCCGGGCTCGCGGCCGTGTTGCGGATCACGGAGCTCCCCGCGATCATCGCCCTGATGCTCGACCTCGTCCGGCGACCTCGCACGGCATGACGTCCACCGCGGAGCGCCAGGCTGCGGCGACCCCGATCCCCGGGTCCGCCGGCGCGCGGGACGCGACGGCGACGGACGCGACGAAGTCAACCGCGCCGGACGCCGCCGAGTGGGACGCGTTCGTCGAGATCGGGACGCCCCGGCTCCTACCTCCAGCTCAGCGGCTGGGCGGAGGTGAAGGCCGTGAACGGCTGGACCGCACACCGGATCCGCGCCACGCCCGCCGCGGCGACCGACGCAACAGGCGCGACCGGCACGACAGACGCGGCCGGCGGGATCGGGGCGCAGGTGCTTCTCCGGCGGCCGCGGCCGCTCCCGTGGGCGATCGCGTACGCGCCGCGCGGCCCGGTCGCGACGAGCTGGAGCGACGCGTCGATCGGCCAGTTCTCGGAGGCGGCACGCGACGGTCTCAAGGCCATCGGCAGCCGCGTGTCCCATCTCCGGATCGATCCGGAGATCGAGCTCGACGGGCCGCTCGACCCGGACGGGGCCAGGCGCCGCCAGCTCCGAGCCGCCGGCTGGCGCCCGGCCGACCCGATCCAGCCGAACGCAACCCGGATCATCGACCTGACCGCCGGGGAGGATGCCCTGTGGGGCGACCTTCGCAAGAAGTGGCGCCAGTACGTGAACAAGGCCCGGGCGGCGGGGATCACGGTCACGGACGCGGACGGATCGGCCCTGCCCGAGTTCTACCGGATCTACCGCGAGACCGCGACTCGTGCGGGCTTCCTCATCCGGACCGAGCGGGCCTACCGCGACGTCTGGGACGCATTCGGGCCGTCCGGCCGCGCCCGACTGCTGTTCGCCCGTCGCCCCGACGGGGAGGCGGTCGCGACCCTGTTCCTCGTCCGGAGCGGGACCCGCGTCGTCGAGCCGTACGGCGGGATGACGGTCGACGGCGGCGACAGCCGGGCGAACTACCTCCTCAAGTGGGAGGCGATCCGGACCTCCCGGGAGCGCGGCGCGACCAGCTACGACCTGTGGGGCCTCGCGACGGGTGGGATCGCCCATTTCAAGACGGGGTTCGGTGGACGCGAGGTCCGCTACATCGGCGCGTGGGACCTCGTCCTCGATCCCCTCGGCCGGCAGGCGTACATCCGGGCGCAGCAGACGCGCGTCTGGTGGGCGCGACGCCGCCACGGGATCGCCGGCGGCGCCAGTGCGAGCGCCTTCGCGGGTGACGCCGCTTGACATCGATCCGCGCCGCGACGCCGGGTGAGCTGGTCGACTGGGACGAGCGGACGGTGGACGTCGCCGGCGGGCACGTCCTCCAGTCACGGGCCTGGGCCGAGCACCGGCGCACGACCGGCTGGGAAGCCGATCATCTCGTCTTCGAGGACGGGTTCGCGGTCCTCGTGCTCCGCCGAGCGCTCGCGGGTGTCAGCGGCTGGAGCGCCTACGTGCCGCGCGGCCCGATCTCCGCCGGGCAGCCGGCCGACCGGACGGCGGAGCGGCTCGGAACGCTCGCTGACCACCTTGCGGCCCAGGGCGTCGCCGTCGTCGCCAGCGACGCCGAGATCCCGGCGTCGAGCGGGTATCCGGAGCGGCTCGCCGCGCTCGGCTTCCACCCGATCGAGGAGATCCAGCCGTCGCGTCACCGGGTGACCGTGCCGCTGGCCGGGCGGGACGAGGACGCGGTTCTCGCGGCGACGCACAAGTCCACGCGACAACGGATCCGCCAGGCGGAGTCCGGCGGCATCGTCGTCGTTCGTCACGACGGCCGGGTGCCGCCGTCCGGGGTGGGGGAGGGCTTCGTCCCGCCGACGGAGCCCGTGGAGGTCGCCCTCGATCGGTTCTACGACCTGCTCCTCGAGACGGGCGAGCGCCGTCACTTCACGTTCGGACCACGCGACGCATACCTCGCGTGGTGGCGCTCGGCGCTCCGTGCGGGCCACCTCGTGCTGCTGGAGGCGCGGGGATCAGGCGGGGAGCCGCTCGCCGGCCTGGTCCTGTATCGCCACGGCGAGCGCCTGTCGACCGTCCACTCGGGCGACCACGACGCAGCTCGGGCCGATCATCCGGGTGCGCTCCATCTCCTGCGCTGGCGGGCGATCCAGCTCGCGATCCGGGAGCGCCGGGACGAGATGGATCTCGGTGGCGTCGACGTCGCCGGCAGCCGCCGGGAGCCACGCGAGGGCGAGCCGATGTGGGGCCTCTACCAGCACAAGCGCTCGTTCGGCGGGGAGTGGCTGGAGCTGACCGGCGCCCACGAACGGGTGATCGACGCCGGCCGCTACCGTCTCGGCCGGGTCGCGGGCCGTCTCTCCCGGCTGGTCGGCGGGCGATGACCACGGAGCGCGCGACGATCGCCGACCTGCTCGCCGCGGCGGAGCCCGACGGCCCGCGACCGCTCGGTGAGCTGATCGCCCGGCTGACCGCGCGCGGCCGGCTGCACGGTGCGCGGGACGGCGGACGAGCGATCGGGCCCGCCGCCCTGGCCACGATCGAGGTTCGCGGCGTCACGGACACGTCACGCGCGATCCGTCCGGGATCCCTGTTCGTGGCCGTTCCGGGCCTGCACGTCGATGGGCACGACTACGCGGCGGCGGCCGCGGCGGCGGGTGCGGCGGCCGCGATCGTCGAGCGGGCGCTCCCCGAGATCGCCCTGCCGCAGCTCGTCGTCGAGCGATCGTCGGCGGCGCTCGCCGACGCGGCTGCGTGGTGGTCCGGCGACCCGTCCCGTCGACTCGGGGTCGTCGGGATCACCGGCACGGACGGCAAGACGACGACATCGTTCCTCGCGGTAGCCGCGCTCGAGGCGGCCGGTCGGTCGCCAGGGATGATCGGGACGGTCGCGACCCGGATCGGCGCGGTGCAGGAGCCGAACCCCGAACACATGACCACGCCCGGCGCGCCGCTCCTCCAACGGTCGTTGCGGGCGATGGCCGACCACGGCAACGACATCGCGATCATCGAGACCACCTCGCACGGGCTGGCCGCGGATCGCGTCCTCGGTATCGCCTACGACGTCGCGATCCTGACGAACCTCACCCACGAGCACCTCGAGTTCCACGGCTCGTGGGAGGCCTACCGGGACGCCAAGCTGTCGCTCTTCGAACGACTCGCGCCCGGATCGACCAACCCGCTGAAGGAGATCGACGGGCGGGCGTGGCCGAAGGCGGCGATCGTCAATGCCGACGATCCGAGCGCCGGCTCCTTCATCGGCGTTGCCCAGGAGGCAGGCGCCCGCGTCATCACCTACGGCACCGATCCGGCGGCCGACGTCCGGGCAACCCATGTCGAGGAGGATTCGCGGGGCCTTCGGATCGCCGTTGCCGCGCCGTCCGGAGCCGGATCGGTCCACCTTCGCCTGATCGGCCGGTTCAACGTCCACAACGCGCTCGCGGTGGTCGCCCTCGGCGAGGTCCTCGGCCTGGATCCGGCTGCGGTCCGCGGCGGCCTGGCCTCGGTCGGCGGCGTGCCCGGACGGATGGAGCGACTCGAGGCAGGCCAGCCGTTCGGGGTCGTCATCGACTACGCCCACAGCCCCGCGTCCCTCGAGAAGGTCCTCGGCCTCCTCGCCCCCCTGGCGGCGGCCCGTGGCGGCGAGCTGATCGCCGTCTTCGGATCGGCCGGCGAGCGCGACGTCGACAAGCGCCGGATGATGGGCCGGATCGCGGGGCGGCTGGCCCGGCTCGTCGTCGCGACGGACGAGGATCCGCGCGGCGAGGACCCGCTGGCGATCCTCGACGAGATCGCCCGCGGTGCCGAGGATGCCGGCCGGCTGCGCGACCGGGACCTGTTGCTCATCCCGGACCGGCCGGCGGCGATCGCGGCCGCCTTCGAACGAGCCCGGCCGGGCGACATCGTGCTCCTCGCCGGCAAGGGTCACGAGCAGTCGATCATCGGGCCGGCCGGACCGGTCGCCTACGACGAGCGCGCAGCCGCGGTGCTGGCCCTGGCCGCCATGGGCTACCGGGCCGTCGGCGAGCCGGGCTGAGCCGGAGCATGCGCGGCTGTCTGTTCGTCGTCCTGTTCGCGGCCATCGTGATCGGCGCCGCCGCCTGGTTCGGATCCGGGCCGCTCGTCTCGGCGGCGATCGGGATGGCCCTGACGGGGAGTGGCTACCAGGCGTCCGCGACGTCGATCAGCGCAACGGCCGATCCACCGCCGCGGCTTCTCCTCGGCCATGCCGACCGGGTGTCGTTCGCCGCTTCGGACATCGACTGGAAGACGCTCCACGCCCGGAACCTCGCGCTGACGCTTGGCGGGGTCGACCTGTTCGGCCGCACCGCCGACTCGGTCCGCGGCACGATCGACGGAGCCGAGCTCGACGACGGCCATGGTGGAACGGCGACCGCGTCGTCGATCCGGCTGTCCGGTCCGCTGGCGGCGGTGGCCACGACGATCACCTTCGACGAGAGCGCGGTCCGCGCTACCGTGTCGGCTGCCGCTGCGCGACAGTTCGGCGTCGCGCCGTCCGACGTCCAGCTCCTCGCGCCCGACCGACTCCGGTTGGTCACGAAGGCCGCCACGATCGAGGGCAGGCTGATCATCGACCCGACGGGCTCGCTCGCCCTCTCGACGACGCTGGGGTCCGTTCCGCTGCTCACGGTGGACTCGTCGATCCCGCTTCAGCTCCGCACGGTGGCCGTCGTCGACGGGACCCTCCATCTCGACGGCGTGCTCGACCTGTCGTCGCTGCTGGGCGGCTGAGCCGTCGCACGCCAAGCCGGTGCGGCGGTCCCGGCGACGCCCGGCTGTATCCTTCGGCCGATGACGCAACCGGGGACCACGCCCGAGAAGACCGACGCCGCGGCGCGCGGCAAGCCTCGCGCGGCCGCGACAACCGATGCCGGCGGCGGCGCGACCGCCGCGAAGAGTCCGGCGAAGGCCCGCACGCGGAAGGCGAACGGCGACGCGGCCGCCCGCGTGCCGGGCGCCCAGCAACGGTCGCCGAGCCGGCCCGCCACGCCCGCCGGCACGGCGTTGACCGAGCCCGATCTGGCCGCGCTCCGCAGCCAGCTCGTCGAGACGGTTCGCCAGCACTACCCGTCGGCGGACCTGACGCCGCTCGAGGGGGCATTCGACCTCGCCGTCGACGCCCACCACGGCCAGCGTCGGGCCACCGGCGAGCCATACGTCACCCACCCGATCGCCTCGGCCCAGATCACCGCAGAGCTGGGGATCGACCCGGTGGCGGTGACCGCCGCGCTCCTCCACGACGTCCCCGAGGACACCGAGTACGGGCTCCAGGACATCGAGGAGCGGTTCGGGTCGGAGGTCGCCCGCCTCGTCGACGGCGTCACGAAGCTGTCGAAGTTCAGCACCCACAGCCACGAGCAGCAGCAGGCCGAGAACATCCGGAAGATGCTCCTCGCGATGGCCGAGGACATCCGGGTCGTCCTCATCAAGCTGGCCGATCGGCTCCACAACATGCGGACCCTGTACGGGCTACCGTCGGAGAAGCAATTCCGGATCGCCCGCCAGACCCAGGAGATCTACGCACCGCTCGCCGAACGGCTCGGGATCTGGCAGATCAAGTGGGAGCTGGAGGACCTCGCCTTCAAGGTCCTCGAGCCCGAGCGCTTCCGCGAGCTGGCGAAGCTCCTCGACACCCGCCGCAAGGGCCGCGAGGACTACATCGCCCGGGCGATCGCCGAGCTGGAGCCCCGGCTGAAGGATGCGGGAATCGACGCGGACCTCCAGGGCCGTCCGAAGCACATCTACAGCATCGACAAGAAGATGCAGCGCAAGTCGGCCGAGTTCGCGGAGATCTACGACGTCTACGCGATCCGGATCCTCGTCGACGAGAAGGCCGACTGCTATGCCGCCCTGGGCGTCGTCCACGCGCTGTGGCGTCCGATCCCCGGCCAGTTCGACGACTACATCGCCGTGCCGAAGAACAACCTCTACCAGTCGCTCCACACGGCCGTGATCGCGCTCGACGGCAAGCCGCTCGAGATCCAGATCCGGACCCAGGCGATGCACCAGGTCAGCGAGGTCGGGATCGCTGCTCACTGGCGGTACAAGGAAGGCACGAAGTCCGATCGCGAGTACGACGCGAAGCTCGCCTGGCTCCGCCAGCTCATGGAGTGGCAGCGCGACGTCTCGGACTCGGACGCCACCGAATTCGTCGAGGGGATCAAGCTCGACATCTTCCAGGACCAGGTCTTCGTGTTCACCCCGAAGGGCGACATCAAGGACCTCCCGGCAGGCGCGACGCCGCTCGACTTCGCCTACCGGATCCACACGGACGTCGGCCACCGGACGATCGGAGCGAAGGTCAACAACCGGCTCGTGCCGCTCGACTATCGCCTGAAGAACGGCGACATCGTCGAGATCGTCACGACGAAGGGTGAGCACGGGCCGTCGCGCGACTGGCTGAACGTCGTCCGGACCTCCCACGCCCGGGAGAAGATCCGCCAATGGTTCAAGAAGAAGGATCGTGACGAGAACATCGTCCATGGCCGCGAGTCGCTCGAGCGCGAGCTCCGCCGGCTCGCCCGCAAGAGCCTCCAGTCCGTCGGCAACGAGCGGATCGCCGAGGTGGGCCGGACGGTCTACAACCACGAGACCCTCGACGACTTCTACGCGGCGATCGGCTACGGCGCCGTCAGCGCGCAGCAGGTCGTCGCCCGGCTCGGCGTCCTCGACGACACCGAGGTCGGGCTGCCGACCGTCGCCCCGCAGAACCTCCCGGTCCGGACGGGTGGCGTCCGGGTCAAGGGCGTCGGCGACCTCCTCGTCCGGTTCGCGAAGTGCTGCCACCCGATCCCGGGCGACCCGATCGTCGGGTTCATCACCCGCGGCAAGGGCGTCACGGTCCACCTTCGCTCCTGCCCGACGGTCCTGAACGAGCGGGAGGTCCCGCGGCTGATCGAGGTGGAGTGGGAGGCGGCCCCGACCCAGACCTACCCGATCGCGATCCGCGTCGAGGCCTACGACCGGACGGGCCTTCTCAACGACATCACCCAGGTCGTCGCGGAGAACAAGGTCAACATCGTCGCGGCGGCGGTCCAGGTGAACCCGGACCACACGGCGATCGTGACGGCGACGCTCCAGGTCGCATCGGTCTCGCAGCTCGCCCGCGTCATGGGCCGGATCGAGGGGCTGAAGGACGTCATCAACGTCCAGCGCGACCTGTCCTGAACCCGGCCGACGGAACCCGTCGGCTAGCTGATCGCCGCGAAGATCCAGGCGCCGAGCCAGACCCCCGCGAGGCCCGCGACGACGATGAGGATCGGCAGGGCGCGCCGCAGGCGGTCGCTCACCCGGGGACCTCGGCACCCGCCAGGCGGTCGGCCTTGGCCCGGGCGAACTCGTCGTCGGACAGATCACCCGTGGCGTGGAGTCGGGCCAGCGTCTCGAGGTCTTCGGCAAGGTCGTTCGAGGAAGCGACGTCCCCGGCCGGTGTGCCGCCCACGCCGGTCGCGCCGGCCGTCGATCGCGTCGGGGCGAACGCCGAGGAGGCGAACATCGCTTCGTCCACGTGTCGAGCGGCCGGGTCCGTCGGGATGACGATCGCCGGCTCCGGCTCGGCTTCGACCGGCGGCCGCCGCGGCGGGGCCAGACGGTTCAGGATCGGCTGCGACACCCGGTTGACGGGCCGGCCTGCGCGCGCCTCGCGCCACGCCGCCACTGCCACGACGACCGGAGCGATCCCCATGATCCAGAAGAGGAGGCCCGGGATGATCCAGCCCCACGCGACGCCGGGCTCGCCGTCGGGGGAATGGAGGCCGTAGTCGAGGAAGTTGTAGCCGAGCGAGACGAACAGGAGCGGCCAGCCCAGGGCGACGATCGCCGTTGCCGCCCCGCCGATCCGCGACCCGAACCAGACGATCAGCCCGGCCGCCCCGAACAGCCCGAACATCCCGCCGACCATCGCCACGGGCGTCCCGGTGGGGCAGGGCTGGGCCGTGACGTACGGGCCGCCGTCGGCACAGGCCCCGCCGACGTCCATGACGGCACGCATGCCGAGGAAGAGCAACGTGATCGACATCGTTCCGACGGCGATGCCGGCGAGATAGCCGACGACCGTGCGGATCGACACCCCGGACGACTCCACGGCCCGATGATACGGACCTTCGGCTGGTCGCAGACTCCCCCGGAGGTCCCGGTTCCGGTCCCGGTCGGTCCCGCCCGGCACGGGTCCCGCCGCTAGACTCGTCCGAGGATGCCCACCTTCCGTGCCCCCCGAGGCACCCGCGACCTGCTGCCGGCCGAGCGCTCGGCCATGCTCCGGCTCGAGTCGGTCGGGGCAAGCCTGGCGGCGCGCTACGGCTACCGGCCCATCGAGACACCCCTCTTCGAGCAGACGGCGGTGTTCGAGCGCGGGATCGGCGACGCGACCGACGTCGTCGAGAAAGAGCTGTTCCGCCTCGCGTCGCGGACCGACGAGGGCGAATCGTGGTCGCTCCGGCCCGAGCCGACCGCGGGGATCGTCCGGGCCTACGTCCAGCACGGGATGCAGACGCTGCCCCAGCCCGTGAAGCTGACGCTGAGCGGGCCGATGTTCCGCTACGACCGGCCCCAGGCCGGCCGATACCGCGAGTTCTGGCAGTTCGACGTCGAGGCGATCGGCGACGCCGGCCCGGCCGTCGACGCCGAGATCATCGAGCTCGCCGACCGGTTCTATCGCGAGGTCGGGATCCTCGAACCGGAGATCCTCGTGAACTCGATCGGCGATCGCGAGTGCCGGCCTGCCTACGTCGCCGAGCTCGCGTCGTTCTACCGCGACCACCTCGACCGCCTGCCGCCGCTCGAGCGCGGCCGGCTGGAACGGGCGCCGCTCCGGCTGCTCGATTCGAAGGAGCCCGGGATGATCGAGCTGAACGCGGCCGCGCCGGTGATCACCGATCGGCTCTGCGCGGCGTGCGCGGACCACTTCGCTGGCCTGCGGGCCCATCTCGACAGCCTCGGGGTCGCCCATCGCCTCGAGCCGCGCCTGGTCCGGGGCCTTGACTACTACACGCGCACCGCGTTCGAGGTCTACCCGCGCGGCGTCGCCGGCCAGCAGTCGGCGCTCGGCGGCGGCGGCCGTTATGACGGCCTCGTCGAGCTGCTCGGCGGCAAGCCGACGCCGGGGATCGGGTTCGGCCTCGGGCTGGACCGGGTGCTCCTGGCGCTCGAGGCGCAGGGGACACCGGCGCCGGCGGACCCGTTCAGCCCGGTGGCCGTCGTCGTCGGCGCGGATCCGGCGGCGACGGCGGACCGCCTGCGGATCGCGACCGTGCTCCGAGCGGCGGGCATCGCCGCCCGGGCGGACCTGGCGACGCGCAAGCTCGGCAAGCAGCTGGAGGCGGCCGCACGCGATCGGGCCCACTTCGCAGTGATCGTCGGCGACGAGCTCAGCGACGGCCAGGTCCAGCTCAAGGACCTGGACGCCGGCACCCAGAAGCTGGTCGCGCTCGACGACCTGGCGCGCGAGGTGGGGCGCGCCCATGCGAGCCACCACCACGGAACGCCGGGCCCGTCGTGAGCACCGATCGATGGGCCGGCGGCTCGGCGTACGAGGGATACATCGGCCGCTGGAGCCGGCGTGTCGCGCCGGAGCTCGTCGCCTGGCTCGACGTCCCGGCCGGCGGCGACTGGGTCGACGTCGGCTGCGGCACGGGCGCCCTCAGCGCCACGATCCTGGATCGGGCGGCACCCGCCTCGATCGTCGGCGTCGATCCGTCCGCCAGCTTCGTCGAGCATGCGCGCGCCGCGATCCGCGACCCCCGTGCGAGATTCGAGACGGGATCGGCCGACGCGATGCCGCTCGCAGCCGGCAGCGTCGACGTCGCGGTCGCAGGGCTCGTCCTGAACTTCGTCCCGGACATCCCGGCAGCGCTCGCGGAGATGCGCCGGGTCGTCCGCCCCGGCGGCCGGCTGGGTGCCTACGTCTGGGACTACGGCGGCGGCATGGAGGTCCTTCGGCGGTACTGGGAGGCGGCCGCGGCGGTGGCGCCGGTCGAGGTCGAGGCCGTCGGGGCGGAGCTCTTCCCGATCTGCGAGCCGGGCGCGCTGGCGGCGGCGTTCCGTGCCGCCGGTCTCGGGGACGTCGAGGACCGCGCGATCGAGATCCCCGCCGTCTTCGCCGACTTCGACGACTACTGGCAGCCCTTCCTGTCGGGGATCGGTCCGGCGCCGGGGTTCAACCTCCGCCTCGACGAGCCACGGCGGAGTGCCATCCGCGAGCGCCTCGCGGCGACGCTCCCCGTCGAGCCCGACGGTTCGATCCGGCTGACCGCGCGCGCCTGGGCCGCGCGTGGCCAGCGCTCCGCCACCCGATAGCGCACCCCGTGGACGTGACGCCCGCCCCCCAGCGTCGGCGGCCCGATCCGGACGGCGTGGTCCGCTACAAGTCCCTGGTCGGCACCCGGGATCGGGTCGCCTGCGACGGTCGGCTCCGCCTGGCCGGCCCGCCCGAGGTGTGCGCGTACCCGGCGATCGCGATCGTGTCGTGCGGCACGTCGATCGCGTACTGCGCCGTCCACCTCGACGGTTGGAGCAACTCGCACGGTTGCGCGACCCTCGCCGCGATCGACGCCACCGGCCTGTGGCGGCCGACATTCGAGGCATGGCAGCCGCGGGGACCGCGCGCAAACGACTGGAGGCCCGAGCCGTTCCCGTTCGACTGGTGACGGTGGCCCGGTGGCGGTCTGCCCGCCCCCGGCTCAGTCCTCGATCAGGTCGATCCGATCGAGGTCGTCGACGGCCTGCTCGATCGCCGCCGCCGAATTCGTCGGAGAACGCCGACAGGACGACCGTACGCGGGAGGTCGTGGGCGTCCAGCCAGAGGGCGATCTCGCGGACGGCGATCGCCGCCGCGGCACTGGACGGGTAGCCGAAGACGCCGGTCGAGATCGCCGGGACCGCCATCGTCCGAACGCCATTGGCCTCCGCCAGCGTCAGCGATGACCGGTAGCACCGCGCGAGCGTCTCCTCAGCGTCGCCGGCGCCACCGTCGTAGATCGGTCCGACCGTGTGGATCACGTACCGCGCGCGCAGCTGGTAGCCGCCCGTGATCCGGGCCTCGCCGGGCGGACAGGGCGCCAGGCGGCCGGCCTCCTGGGCCAGGCGCGGGCCCGCGGCACGATGGATCGCGCCGTCGACGCCTCCGCCGCCGCGGAGGGACGAGTTGGCGGCGTTGACGATTGCGTCCACCTCGAGATCGACGATCGATCCGCGGGCGACCCGGAGACGCGGCATCGGCTGTCTCGTTCCGCTCTCAGGCGGGCTTGAACTGCCAGACCCCGATCAGATTGCCGTCCGGATCCTTCATCCAGGCCGCCCAGCCGGCGCCGACGTCGGCGATTCCGTCGACGGTCTTCGGGGTCTCGTAGCTCTCGAATTCGACGCCCCTCGCGCGAAGTGCCGCGATCTCGTCATGGATGCTCGCGACCCGGAACGCCATCTGGGTGTGCGTGCCCGAAGCTGCGCCGGCGCTCCGCGAGACGGCGAAGAACGTCCCGCCGCCGGCGTCGAAGTAGACCGTCGTCGGGGTCTCCTGCTGGACCGTGAACCCGAGGACATCCTCGTAGAACCGGCGCAGCGCCTCGACGTCCGCGGTCGGGATCGTCGGGTAGACAGGATGGTCCGAGAGCATGTGCCCACTCCTCGCCGATCAGAACAACTCCCGTACGATACGCCGGTCATGACAGACGCTCCCCCGCTCGACCGCAGTCCCGACGCCACGCCCCACGATCGGCTGGCGACGCCGTACCGGACGCACACCTGCGGTGCGCTCCGTGCCGACGATGCGGGCATCACCGTGCGTCTCTCGGGCTGGGTCCATCGACGCCGTGACCACGGCCAGCTGATCTTCCTCGACCTCCGCGACCGTCACGGGATCACCCAGGTCGTCATCGACAAGACGGACGACCCGGCGGCCCACGAGGTCGCCAGCCGCGTCCGGAGCGAGTTCGTCGTCACGGTGGACGGCGATGTCGCCCTCCGCCTCGCCGGCACCGAGAATCCCCGGTTGCCGACCGGGGCGATCGAGGTCCGGGCCAGAGCGGT
Source organism: uncultured Chloroflexia bacterium (assembly GCA_963817095.1). Classification (GTDB taxonomy): domain Bacteria; phylum Chloroflexota; class Limnocylindria; order Limnocylindrales; family CSP1-4; genus CF-46. The sequence continues at coordinate 79,182 of CAWFND010000008.1, read as the reverse complement.
CACGATCCTCAGCGAGTCGAAGACCCCGCCGTTCTACATCAACGACCCCGACGCGCCGATCGACGAGGCGCTCCGCCTGCGCTACCGCTACCTCGACATCCGGCGAGAGGCGATGGCCCAGCGCCTCCTGCTCCGGAGCCGGCTCGTCCAGGCGATCCGAGAGGTCCATCACGCCTACGGCTTCGTCGAGGTCGAGACGCCGAACCTGATCAAGTCCACGCCCGAGGGCGCCCGGGACTTCATCGTCCCCTCGCGCCTCCAGCCGGGCGCCGTCTACGCCCTGCCACAGAGCCCGCAGCAGCTGAAGCAGCTGCTGATGGTCGGCGGCGTCGATCGCTATTTCCAGATCGCCCGCTGCTTCCGCGACGAGGACCTCCGCGGCGATCGCCAGCCGGAGTTCACCCAGCTCGACCTCGAGATGAGCTTCGTCGACGAGGGCGCGGTCATGGCGTTCGTCGAGACGATGGTCATCGAGGTCTGCCGGGCCGCCACGCCCGAGCGGCCGATCGCGACGATCCCGTTCCCGCGATTCACCTACGACGAGGCGATGGAGCGGTTCGGGAGCGACAAGCCGGACATCCGGTTCTCGATGGAGCTCGTCGACCTGGCGCCACTCTGGGAGGCCTCCCCGTCCGGCTTCCGGGTCTTCGACGACGCACTCGCAGGCGGAGGTCAGGTCAAGGCGATCGTCGCGCCGGGCATGGGCGCAGCCACGCGCAAGGAGATCGACGAGCTCACGGAGCGGGCGAAGCGGTTCGGGGCCAAGGGCCTCGTCTGGCTGGCGGTGGAGGAGACCGGCGCGGTTCGCTCCTCGATCGCGAAGTTCCTCGGCGACGACGGCGCCGAGCAGCTGGTGACCCACGCCGGCGCGAATCCGGGAGACCTGGTCCTCGTCGTCGCTGACGATGCCGAGGTGACCGCCGATGTCCTCGGCAGGCTCCGTGCCGAGCTGGGCGTCCGGCTCGGGCTGGCCGACCCCAACGTCCTTTCCTTCTGCTGGATCTACCACTTTCCGATGTACAAATGGGATGCCGAGCACGAGCGCTGGGACGCGACTCACAACCCGTTCAGCGGTGTCCTGCCGGAGGACGAGGAGCTCCTCACGACGATCGACGGCGACCCATCCCGGCTCTCGCCGAAGGATCCGGCGGGCCGGGCCCGCGCCATGCAGTACGACATCGCGCTCAACGGCTGGGAGCTCGGGGGCGGCTCGGTCAGGATCCACCGGCGCGACCTGCTCGCCCGGAGCTTCACCCTCCAGGGGCAGACCGAATCCGGCATGCGGGAGAAGTTCGGCGCCATCCTCGAGGCGTTCGACTACGGTCCGCCGCCGCACGGCGGGATCGCCCTCGGCATCGATCGCTGGGCAGCGCTCCTCTCCCACCAGTCGAACATCCGCGAGGTCATGGCGTTCCCGAAGACCCAGTCGGGTGGCGACCTCATGCTCGAGGCGCCGTCGCCACCGGATCCCGCCCAGTACGAGGAGCTCGGGCTCCGGTTCGTCGGGGTGCCGGGCCGGCCGACGTCGCCGCCGAACGAATAGCCGGCCGATGCCGGCGGTCGAGACCGGACGGCTGACCGGCACCGGCGCGGACGACCCGGGCACGGACGACACGGGCACGGATGACCTGCCCTGGCCGCTCGGCGCGATCGCGGCGCGACCACGCTTCGCGGCGCTCCTCGGGGCGGTCTGCATCGCGTTCTCCGGGATCCTCTATCGCTGGGCCCTGGTCTCACCCTCGACGGGCGTCGTGTTCCGTGCCCTGTTCGGGCTGCCGCTCCTCGCGCTGGTCGCGTGGCTCGAGCACCGGCGCTACGGCGGGCTGCCGAGCCGGACGATCCGTCTTGCGCTGATCGCCGGGATCTTCTTTGCCGGCGATCTCCTCACCTGGCACCACGCGATCGAGTACGTCGGGGCGGGGCTCGCGACAGTTCTCGGCAATCTCCAGGTGCTCATCGTCGGAGTTGTCGCCTGGATCGCCTATGGCGAGCGCCCCAGCCGATCCGTGTTCCTCGCCCTGCCGTTCGTCCTGCTCGGCGTGGCGCTGATCTCGGGTGCCTTCGGCGGCGCGGCCTACGGCTCGAACCCCACCCTGGGCGTGATCCTCGGGCTGGGCACTGCTTGCTGCTACGCGGGCTACCTGCTCGTCATCCGGCGCGGCGGCCGCGACCTGCGGCGCCCGGCCGGCCCCGTCGCGATCGCCACCGTGTCGACCGCGATCGTCGCCGCGGCCGTCGGAGTGGTCGGCGGCGACCTCGATCCGACGCCGCCGCTCGCAAGCCTCGCCTGGCTGGCCCTGCTGGGGTTGACGTCGCAGTCGCTCGGTTACCTCCTGATCTCGTTGTCGCTGTCGCGGCTGCCGGCGGTCATGACGTCGATGATCCTGCTGGCCCAACCGGTCATGACCGTCGGCCTGGCGATGCTCCTGCTCGGCGAGACGCCGTCGTCGGCACAGCTGGCGGGCGTGGCGCTCGTCGTGGGCGGGATCGCGGCCGCCACGCTCGGGCCGAGCGCCGGGCGGATCAGGAGCCCGCGGCGGGCCGGAGCAGAAGCGTGAACGTCGTGCCGACGCCGAGCTCGCTCGTGACGTCGATCGTGCCGCCCCACGACGTCACCGTCGCGTAGGCCGTCGCCAGGCCGAGACCGGTCCCGACTCCCTCGGGCTTCGTCGAGAAGAACGGTTCGAAGACCCGGACGCGAGTCGCCTCGTCCATCCCTGTCCCGGTGTCGCCGACGGCCAGCGCGACCATCGTCTCGCCACGCGACCTCGTGAGGCGGGTGATGAGCCGGATCGTGCCGCCGTCCGGCATCGCGTCCCGCGCGTTCACGACGAGGTTGACGAGGACGTGCTCCAGCTCGTTCGGGTCGGCGCGGACCGCCCCGATGGACGGATCTGTCGCGATCTCGAGCCGGATCGCCGACCCGACGGTCCGCCCGAGCATCCGTTCGGCGCGGACGATCAGCTCGGCCAGGTCGACGTCCTGGACCTCGCCCGACCGCGTCCGACTGAATGCGAGGAGGTCGCGCACCAGGTCGGCTCCGCGATCGCTCGCCTCGTGGATCGCGTCGGCGTCGTCGCGCGACGCGGCATCGAGCGACCCCTGGAGGAGGAGCTCCGAGCGACCGCGGACGATCGTCAGGATGTTGCCGAAGTCATGGGCGAGGCTGCCCGCCACGCGGCCCACAGCTTCCATCTTCGCGAGCTGTCGGAGCCGCTCCTCGGTCGTGTCCCGTTCGACCGCGGCTGCGACGGCTGCGGCCGTGACCTGGAGGGCGACGACCTCGCCGTCGGTCCAGGCTCGGTCCTCCGTGCTGTCGAGGCCGATCCCGCCGCGCAGCCGCCCCGCGACGATGATCGGGACCAGCACCCAGGAACGGATCCCCATGGCCGCCGCGGCGGCCACCTCCTCAGCCGAGTCGAGGAAGATGTCCTCGTTCTGGAGATGGCCGACCGACGACAGGCGGGCGATCCCGTCAGGAGTCAACCGGATGGCCTTCCCGAACTCGGTCGCCGGTCGAGCACCGGGTGCAAGTCGCTCCACGACGAGATGGGCGACCGCCTCCGCGTCGACCCGGTAGGCCCACGCCGATCGCGCGTCGACGGCCCGACGGATGGACTCGAGCAGCTCGGAGAGCGCGTCCTCGATCCGGTTGGTCGCAACGAGCAGCGGCGTCGCCGCCGCCACCGCCTCGAGGATCGCGTTGCGCCGGTCGAGCGCGGCGATCGCCTCACCCTGGCGGATCGCGGCCCCGATGATCCCGGCCGCCGCGCGCAGCGCGTCGAGCTCCGGGCCGGTCCAGACGCGCTCCTCGTGGGCGTCGTCGTAGCCGACGTGGCCCCACCATCGCCCATTGACCGTGATCGGGGTGACGACGATCGAGCCGACCTTGTCTGCCGCAAGGGGGATCCGCTCGTCGTCGGGCATGTCGCTCGTCCGGCCCGCGACCAGGCGACCGCACGACAGCTCCCGCTCCCAGCGCGGGAAGTAGGGCAGGCCGCGCGGATCCGGCGGAACGAGGAGGCGCGCGACCCCGTCGGCGTCCCATTCGCCCCGCCACAGCATGTGGGCGCCGTCGTCGGCCGCGATCCGCTCGATCAGGACGACGCGACCTGCGCCCGAGGCCTCGCCGATCCGGCGCAGAACCTCCGGGAGGGCGCCCTCGAGCGAGTCGCCTGCGAGGAATCGCTCGGCGGCGAAGGTCACCGCGTCGAGGATGACCTCGCGTCGATCGACGGCGAGTGGGAGCGGGTGGGCCGCGGTCGGAACCGGGCTCCGGTCAGGCATGGAACGGGGACCCCGGGCTGTCGACCTGGTCGGCGTGGAACGTGGTGAGCACCTGATTCGGCGGCGTGGAAGGGCGAAAGTCTACCCGGCGACCCATGATCGAGCCAACGCCCCGATGCGGGCCACCGTGCTCGACCCACGCCAAGCTCGCTGCGCCGTCCGCGGATCAGGTCTCCGGGTCGCCCGCCTGGGCGTATGGCGCCAGCGTCGGACCCTCGAGCGGCCCGTCGTCGCCGCCATCGGCCGCTTGCGCGCCCCATTCGTGGACGTGGCCGGGAAATGGCTCCAGCGGGCCGACGTACGGCGGCAGGTCGGACCGCGGCGTCTGGCGATCGATCGTCACCCCGGGATCTCCGACGTCGATGACGCCGAACGGGACGCCCGCGACCGCGAGGTCGTCCATCACGGCATCCGGCATCCGGTCCGGCGTGACGGCGCGAAGCCGGTCGACCGCCCCGACCGGCATCATGACGGGCCAGCCGCCGACGTCCTCGAAGCTCGGGGTCTGGAGGATGTCGGCTGCGATGCCGTGCGCCTCGATCAGCGTGGTCACGGTCTCGGGGCCGACCCAGGTGTATCGGGCGGGCCAGATCAGGGCGGCGGTCGTCTCCCGGACCTCGCCCAGGGCGACGTCGATCCCACGGGCCATCTGGGCGGCCGGCCCGTGCTCGGGCGGGGCGGGCTCTGCGAGCGTCACCGGCGCTCCCGCGAGCGCGGCCGCGACGTCACCGGTCGGATCGAACGAGACGACGACGATCGGGGTGGCGCCACCGGACCACGCTGCGTCGGCGATCCGGCGAACGGCCGGCTGACCGTCGGCGTCGGCCAGGGCCGACTCCGGAGATGCGGCGAGGATGACGGCGGCGACGGTCACGTCCCGATGCTAGCAGCGTCGCGGACCCGATCCTCGACATCCGTGCGAGAATGACCGGCCCCCGAACCAGGAGCTCCGCCGCCTCGTGCCCGCCGTCAGCCCGACCGCCACCGCCATGCCGATCACGAACTCGACCCGTGCCGATCTCCGCAACGTCGCGATCGTCGCCCACGTCGACCACGGCAAGACCACCCTCGTCGACGCGATGCTGCGCCAGACTGGCACGTTCCGCTCGAACGAGGCCGTCATCGACCGGGTCATGGACTCGATGGACCTCGAGCGCGAGAAGGGGATCACGATCCTCGCCAAGCAGACGACCGTCGACCATGGCGGCGTCCGCCTCAACATCGTCGATACCCCGGGCCACGCCGACTTCGGCGGCGAGGTCGAGCGAAGCCTGCTGATGGTCGACTCGGTCCTCCTCCTCGTGGACGCGGCCGAAGGGCCGCTGCCGCAGACCCGCTACGTCCTCCAGAAGGCCATGGCCCGCCATCTGCCGGTCGTCGTCGCCCTGAACAAGATCGATCGCGGCGACGCGCGTCCGGCGGAGGTCCTCGACGAGGTCTACGAGCTGTTCCTGGATCTCGGCGCCGACGAGCACCAGATCGAGTTCCCCGTGCTGTACACGAACGCGAAGGCGGGAACCGCGTCCCGCTCGCTCGCGGAGCCCGGCGTCGACCTTCGCCCGCTCCTGGACACGCTCATCGCGGTCACGCCGCCGCCCGCCTACGATTCCGAGCACCCGCTTCAGCTGCTCGTGACGAACCTGATGGCGAACGACTACGTCGGGCGCATGGCGGTGGGGCGGATCTGGAACGGCACGCTCCGGATGGGCCAGCGGATCACCGTCGTGCGCGAGGAGGCCGACGACACCGCCGGCGCCGTCGAGCCCGGCCGGACCATCACCCTCAACGGGACCGTGACCTCGCTCCAGACTGCCCACGGCATCGAACGGGTCGACATGGTCGAGGCCCGTCCGGGCGACATCGTCTCGGTGGCGGGGCTGCCGGAGGTCACGATCGGCGACACGATCACGGACCCGGCGGATCCGCGACCGCTGCCGCGGCTCGACGTCGACGCACCAACGCTGCGGATGACCTTTGGGGTCAACACGTCGCCGCTGAGCGGGCGCGAGGGCAAGTACGTCACGAGCCGCCAGATCAAGGCGCGGCTGGACAGGGAGGTCCTCGGGAACGTCTCGATCGAGGTTCGGGCGACCGAATCCGGCGACACCTTCGAGGTTCGTGGCCGGGGCGAGCTCCAGCTCGCGGTGCTCATCGAGCAGATGCGGCGCGAGGGCTTCGAGCTCACCGCCTCCCGTCCGGAGGTCCTCCTTCACGAAGTCGACGGCGAGGTCCAGGAGCCGTACGAGCGGATCACGATCGACATCCCGCCGGACTACATCGGGGCGGTCCAGGAGGCACTCGCGGGGCGGAAGGGCCGCCTCGAGCAGATGTCGACCGATGCCGACGGCCGGGTCCGCATGGAATACGTCCTGCCGGTCCGCGGGCTGATCGGCTATCGCGGCCAGCTCCTGACGGACACGCGTGGGACCGCGCTCCTCCACCAGATCGGCGAAGGCTATGGACCGTGGGCCGGCGAGGTGACCCACCGGACGAACGGGGTGCTCGTCTCGGATCGTGCCGGGACCTCCAACGCGTTTGGCCTGTTCAACCTCCAGGAGCGCTCGGAGCTCCTGATCGGGGCCGGCGAGGACGTCTACGAGGGCATGGTCGTCGGTGAGAACGCCCGGTCGGGGGACATGGACGTCAATCCGACCAAGGAGAAGAAGCTGACGAACATCCGGACGCACGCCCACGACGAGGCGCTCCGGCTGACGCCGCCTCGGCCGCTCACTCTCGAGTCCGCGATCGAGTTCATCGCGGCCGACGAGCTGGTCGAGGTGACGCCGAAGTCGATCCGGCTTCGCAAGCGGACGCTCCCCCAGCACGATCGGCGGCGCGAGCGCGGCCGCGAGGAGGATCGCCGGCGGGCAGGCGACCGGGAGGACGCCGGCTAGGGTCGGTGGCGCTTCCGGACGGCACCGACGCGGACGATGAGCGCGTCGTTCGCCGCCGCAGCCTCGAACGGGAACGGCGCGTCGACGAGCTCGATCATCGATGGCTCGACCGACGTCGTGGATTCCTCACGCGTCCCGTCGGCGGCCGCGCTGGATGCGGCGACCGTGCGCCACGCCCACGGCTCGTCGCGCTCCTGCACGCCGCGCGGCCAGCCGAGCGCCCGATCCGGGGGCACGAACAACTGGGCGATCCCGTCGCTGGCGCGTCCAACCGACTCGAGCAGGACACGCGGCCCGAACCACACCACGGCGACGAGGACGACGATGGCGACGAGGCTCGACGGGTCCATGGGACCTCCGGCGTGCGCCCATTGTCCCGCGCGGGGCAAGGGGGGCTCAGCGGCCCTGGCGGTAACTCGGCGTTGACGGCTGCTCGCGACGCCAGGCCATGTGCAGGAGCACGGTGGCCCACATCCGGTACGGCCGCCAGGCCTCTGCGATCGTGAGCCACGCCGCGTCGTCCGGCGTCGACGGCAGGCCGTAGAAGTGGCGGACGGCCTCGCGGCTGATCCCGTCTGCCAGCGTCACCGTGTCGGCACTCCCGCAGCCGCGGGTGAGGACGCCGGTGGCGGTCCACTCGCCGATCCCCGGAAGGAGTCGAAGCTCGGCGAGTGCCTCGGTCTCCGGCAGCGCGCGGAGCCGCTCCGTGTCGAGGTGCCCGTCGAGCGCGGCGCGAGCGAGCGACCGGAGCCGGTCGACCTTCACGGACGCGAGCCCGGGAACCTCGGTGAGCTCCGCCACGGCCTGCGGACGCGGGAACGGCCGGATCGTGAGCCCCTCCCCGTCGACGTCCACCCGGATCGAGTCGCCGGCGACGTCGGCCAGGCGGTCCTTCACGCGTCGGGTCTGGGTCATCGAGATCCGCTGGCCGATCACGAAGCTCGTCGCTGCCTCGTAGGCCGAGAAGAAGCAGACCGGGCGGAGCAACCCGTACCGCTCCTGGAGCCGGCCGATGACGGGATCGCGTCGACCGATGTCCGGCCAGCCGGACCCGTCGTGATCGAGCGACAGGGAACGGGCCGCCTGCCGGGCGATCGTTTCGAGGTCGCCGTCGCCGAAGACCTCGCCGCGGAGGATGCCGTCGGGATCCTGCCGCAGCTGGACGACGGCGCTGGAGCTCCAGCCCTCGACGGGGAACGACATCAGGATCGTGTCCGCCCTTGCCCGCGAGCCGATGCCCGCCGGGAAACCGCCCGCGAAGTCGCGGGCCGTGGCCAGGTCGAATGGGCCGCGTGGCTCGATCGTCAGCTCGCGCATCGACCGAGTATCGCGGGTCGTCGACGGGGGAGCGAGCGACGGGTGCGGCGTACAATCGGCGGCCAATGGCGATCTACCTCGACCACGCCGCGACGACCCCGCTCCGTCCGGAGGTCCTCGAGGCGATGCTCCCGTACCTGACCGGCAACTTCGGCAACGCCTCGTCCGCGCACACGTTCGGCCGGGCCGCGCGGGCCGCGCTCGACGACGCGCACGAGCGGATCGCCGCCCGGATCGGTGCCGAGGCGCGTGAGATCGTCATGACATCGGGCGGGACGGAGGCGCTGAACCTCGGCCTGAAGGGCGCGGCCTGGGCCGGCAAGGCGCACGGCCACCGGATCGTGACCTCGTCCGTCGAGCACCACGCGGTGGGTCACGCGCTGCGCTACCTGGAGAAGTTCGGCTTCGAGGTCGTCGAGCTGCCGGTCGACCGTTACGGCCGGGTCGATCCCGACCAGGTCGACGCCGCGATCACGGACAAGACGATCCTTGTCGCGATCATGCTGGCGAACAACGAGGTCGGCACGATCCAGCCGATCGCGGAGATCGGCCGGCGCGTCCACGCCCATCGCGGCGTGCTGTTTGCGGTCGATGCCGTCCAGGCTGCACCGTGTCTCGAGCTGGACGTCACGACCCTCGGCGTCGACCTGATGGCGATGAGTGCCCACAAGTTCGAGGGGCCGAAGGGCGTCGGTGCCCTCTATCTCCGGCACGGAACCCATATCCTCGCCCAGCAGCAGGGCGGCGAGCAGGAGCGGCATCGCCGCGGCGGGACCGAGAACGTCGCCGGTGCGGTCGGGATGGCCGCGGCGTTCGATCTCGTCGCCGCCGAGCGGTCGGAGACGACGAAGCGGATGCGCCGCCTGCGCGAGCGCCTCCAGAAGGCCGCTGTCGCGGTCGACGGGGTCGAGCTCACGGGTCATCCGAAGGAGCGTCTCCCCGGTCACCTGTCGCTGATCGCCCGCGACACCGACGGCTCGTCCGTCGCGGTGTCCCTGGACCTCAACGGGATTGCCGTCTCGGTCGGGTCCGCCTGCACGACCGGCTCGACCGAGGTCTCGCACGTCCTCTCGGCCATGGGCTATCCGGAGGAGGAGGCTCGCGGGGCGCTGCGGCTCACGCTGGGCCGGACCACGACGGAGGCCGAGATCGAGGAGGCCGCGCAGATCGTTCCGGGCGTCCTCGCGTCGATGCGGATCGGCGCGGCGGCCGTGGCGGCGGACCCGCTCGGGCAGGGCGTTCCGGCGTGACGCGGATCCTCGTCGCGATGTCCGGCGGGGTCGACTCGTCGGTCGCCGCCGCACTTCTCCACCGCCAGAGCCACGAGGTCGTCGGCGTCTGGATGCGCCTCCATGACGTCGCGGACAGCTACTCCGAGTTCAAGAAGAGCTGCTGCTCGCTGGACGCCGCCGACGATGCGCGGCGGGTGGCGGCCCAGCTCGACATCCCCTTCTACGTGATGAACCTCGAACGCGAGTTCGATGCCGGCGTGCTCCAGCCGTTCCTCACGGCCTACCTCGACGGTCGGACGCCCAGCCCGTGCGTGGACTGCAACACGTATGTGAAGTTCGGCGCCCTGCTCGGGCGTGCCCGCCACCTGTACGACTGCGAGGCGGTGGCGACCGGCCACTACGCCCGGCGCGAGGTCGGGCCGGACGGGCGGGCGCGGCTCGTCCGGGCACGTGACGAGGACAAGGACCAAACCTATTTCCTGTATGGCCTGCGCCGCGACCAGCTGGAGCACGCCCGGTTCCCGCTCGGGGAGCTGACCAAGCCGGAGGTCCGCGCGATCGCTCGCGACCTCGGGTTGGCGACGGCCGACAAGCCCGAGAGCCAGGAGATCTGCTTCGTCCCCGGCGGCGACTATCGCGAGGCGCTGCGCGAGCGGGCCGGCTGGGCGCCGGAACGCGGGCCGATCGTCGACGAGATGGGTGCGGTCGTCGGGGAGCACGGGGGATCCGCGGGCTTCACGGTCGGGCAACGTCGCGGGGTCGGGGTGGCGGCCGAAGTGCCCCGCTACGTCAGCCGGATCGACCCGCTCTCGAACACGATCCAGCTCGGACGACGCGAGGACCTCGAGACGACGACGATCCAACTGAGCGGCGTGACGTTCGTCGCGGACGAGCCGCCCGCCGGTCGTGCCGGCGCGTTCCGTGCCCAGGTCCGGATCCGTCATCGGGCGACGCTCATCCCGGCGACCGTCCGGCCCTCGAACGGCACGCAGCCGCGTCGTGGCGGGCGATGGATCGTCGAGACGGAGGCACCGGTCTGGGCGGCGGCGCCCGGGCAGGCGGCCGTGCTGTACGACGACGACGTCGTGCTGGGCGGCGGCCGGATCGAGCGGGCCGTCGCGGAGGACGCGGCGTGATCGGGCCGGCGCCGGTCCTGGCCCTCCTCGTCGGGATCTTCCACACCGGGCTGTTTGTCCTGATCCGCGGCTCGGCGGGTGGCCAGCTGCCGCTCCTCGTGATCGCGGCGTTCCTCGGGGCATGGGCGGGCGACGCGATCGGTGCCCGGCTCGGGGTGAGCCTGCTCCAGATCGGCGACTTCCACCTGCTGGCGGCGTCCATCATGGCGTGGGTCGGGATCGGGGTCGTGTCGCTCGTCGCGGTCCTCGGACCAACCCGCCGCTCGAAGGCCGGGTCATGAGCGAGCCGCGCGTCCCGCCCGGCATCGAGTCGGTGATCCGCGCGGTCACCGGCGGGTCCGACCCGGCCGAGCGCGACCTCCGCGCCTCGACGTTCGCCCGTGGGCTCGCGATCGGCGCGCTTGTCGGAGCCGCGATCGCCGGCTCGACGATCTGGCAGCGCCGCCAGGCACGGGCGGCGGAGCAGTCAGGCAGCGAGCAATCGACGGCCGGCGAAGGCGATGCGGTGAACCCGGAGTCGCCCGGCATCTGAACGCAGCTCGCGGCTGAGCGATCGGCGGACTCGGGAGAGGACCCGGCGTTCGGTACCATTGCCGCCGATGCCGACCCCCGTCACCGAGCACGATCCGCGGATCACGCCGCTGCCCGCCGCGGAGATCCGGCGGCGCTTCGTCGAGTTCTTCGAGGAGCGCGGCCACACCGCGGTCCCGAGCGCCAGCCTCGTCCCGGCCGGCGACCAGACGCTCCTCTTCACGAACTCGGGGATGGTCCAGTTCAAGGACGTCCTGACGGGGGTCGAGAAGCGCGACTACACCCGGGCGGTCGACTACCAGCGCGTCCTGCGCGTCGCGGGCAAGCACAACGACTTCGAGGAGGTCGGCCGGACGACACGCCACAACACGTTCTTCGAGATGCTGGGGAACTGGAGCTTCGGCGACTACTTCAAGCGCGAGGCCATCCACTTCGCCTGGGACTTCCTGACCCGCACGATGGGCATCCCGCCCGAGCGCCTCGCGGCCACGACCTACAAGGACGACGAGGTCGCCCGCCAGGTCTGGCGCGACGAGATCGGGCTGCCGCCGGAGCGGATGGCGATCTGGGGCGACGTCGACGCCGGCGACGACAGCAACTTCTGGCGCATGGCGGACACCGGGCCGTGCGGCCCCTGCAGCGAGATCCATTTCGATCGCGGGGCGGACCTGTCGGAGGGTCCCGAGTGCATCCCGGACCACTCCGAGAACTGCCCCCGCTGGCTCGAGGTCTGGAACCTTGTCTTCATGGAGTTCGACCAGCGGCCGGACGGCCGCGTGCCGCTGCCGTTCACGAGCGTCGACACCGGGATGAGCCTGGAGCGGCTCGCCAGCGTCAGCCAGCAGGTGCCGAGCAACTTCGACACGGACCTGTTCGTGCCGATCCACGTCCGGATGCGCGAGCTGATGGGCCACGATCCCGACGCGTTCGAGGCAGAGCGCTTCAGCTACCAGGTGATCGCGGACCACGCCCGCGCCGTCGTCTTCCTGATCGCCGATGGCGTGCTGCCCGCGAACGAGGGCCGCGGCTACGTCCTCCGGCGGGTCCTCCGCCGGGCGGTTCGCCACGGCCGGATCCTCGGCCGCCGCGAGCCGTTCATGGCGGAGCTCGGCATCGTCGTGATCGAGATCATGAAGGAGGCCTATCCGCACCTGGTCGAGCGCCAGGGGGTGGTCCTCGCGGCCATCGAGCGCGAGGAGGCGCAGTTCGCCCGGACGCTCGACGCCGGGACGGCCCAGCTCGAAGGGGCCCTGACCGGCCTCGCGCCCGACGCCGAGCGGGTCATCGGCCGGCGTCCCGAGACGCTGCCCGCGGACGCTCCGCGCCTGCCCGGCGAGCTCGCCTTCCGCCTCCACGACACCTTCGGGTTCCCGATCGATCTCACCGTCGAGCTCGCCGCGGAGCACGGCGTCGCGGTCGAACGGGAAGGCTTCGAGAGCGCCCTGGCGAAGCAGCGCGAACGGAGCCGCTCCGGCAAGAAGGCCGAGCTCGCGAAGCATGCCGAGCTCACGTCGCTCTACCAGGCGATCCAGGCGCGCGGCGGCGACACGACGTTCCTCGGCTACGAGACGACGACTGCCGAGGGTCGTGTCGTCGCGATCGTCCGGGACGGGATGGAGTTCGACGAGCTGACGGGCCAGGGCGCCGCGGAGGTGGTTCTCGACCGATCGCCGTTCTACGCAGAGGGCGGCGGGCAGGTCGGCGACCGCGGCGAGCTGCGCGAGGCGGGCGGCGGCTCGTCGCTGTTCGCCGTCGAGGACGCCCAGAAGCCGGTCGGCGGGCTGATCATCCTGCGCGGCACCCTCCACGGCCGGCTGCGGGTCGGCGAGACGGTGGACGCGGTCGTCGATGCCGAGCGACGTGCCCACACGATGCGCAATCACACGGGCACGCACCTCCTGCACCGGGCGCTCCGGAATGTCGTCGGCGAGGCGGCGCGGCAGGCGGGCTCTCTCGTGACGCCGGACTACCTCCGCTTCGACTTCCCGCTCGACCGGGCGTTGACGACCGACGAGCTGCGGGCAATCGAGGACGAGGTCCGCGCCGTCGTCCGGGACGATCGGACGGTCACGCCGAGCTTCATGTCGATGCAGGAAGCGATCGACGCCGGCGCCGACGCGTTCTTCGACGAGAAGTACGGCGAGACGGTCCGGACTGTCCGCGTCGACGGCTACAGTCACGAGCTGTGCGGCGGGACCCACTGCCGGGCGTCCGGCCAGATCGGGTCGTTCGTCATCACGGGCGAGCGGAGCATCGGCTCGGGGATGCGCCGGATCGAGGCGCTGACCGGCGCCGGGGCGGACGCGTATCTCCGGGCTCGCTCCGACCTCCTGCTGGACGCGACCGAGACCGCGGGCGCCCAGACGCCGGAACAGCTCCCGGACCGGATCCGGACGCTTCAGGACGAGCTCCGCGAGACGCGCCGCCGGCTCAAGGCGGGCGGCGCGGCGGGCGGCGGCCTGCCGAAGCCCGGTGAGCTGGCGACCCGCGCCGAAGAGGTCGCGCCCGGGGTCCGACTCGTGGCCTTCGCCGGGCCCTACGCGTCGATCGACGAGATGAAGGGTGTCGCCAGGGACCTGCGCGGCGTGCTCGGGTCCGGGGTCATCGCCCTCGGTCTCGACGGCGCTGAGCCGCAGCTGTTCGTCACGGTCAGCGACGACCTCGTGGCCCGCGGCATCGCGGCGGGCGACCTGGTCCGCGAGGCGATCGGCGCCATCGACGGCAAGGGGGGCGGGCGACCCGAGATGGCCCAGGGCAAGGGAGCCCGACGCGAGGGCCTCGGCGCAGCCCTGGATTCGGTCCGATCCCGGTTGACCACCGCGGCGTAGCGGTGGCCTTCCTCCGCCGGATCTGGCAACGCGACGAGGCCGATGGCCTCGCCGCCTGCACCGCCCTCGACATCGGCACCGAGTTCGCGAAGGCGCTCGTCTTCGAGATCGGCGACGACGGCCACGGCACGGTCCGCGGCGTCGGCCGCAAGCGGCAGGGCCTCAGCCACATGTCGTCCGGGACGGTCGCGGACATCTCCGCGGTCGTCGACAACTGCTCCGTGGCGCTCCAGGAGGCCGAGGAGATGGCCGGCTTCCGCCCGAGCCAGGTGGTGATCGGGATCGCCGGCGAGCTCGTGAAGGGCTTCACGACGAACCATGCGCACGAGCGCAAGCGCCCCGACCAGCCGATCACGGAGGCCGAGCTCCAGAAGCTGATCGACACCGTCCAGCGGGAGGCCCTCCGCGAGGCCGAACGATCGATCACGTGGGAGACGGGTCTGCCGAACGTCGACGTCCGCCTCGTCCACGCGGCGATCGTCGGCGCCTCCATCGACGGCTACGCCCTGACGAATCCCGTCGGGTTCCAGGGGCGCCACGTGAAGATCGGGATCTTCAACGCCTTCGCCCCGCTCGTCCACCTCGGTGCGCTCCAGACCGTCGCGTCGCAGCTCGACCTCGAGCTGCTCGAGATCGTCGCCGAGCCGTACGCGGTGGCTCGCGTCCTCGGCGCGGACCAGGTCCGCCAGGCCGGCGCCCTGTTCGTCGACGTCGGCGGCGGAACGACCGACGTGGCCCTCGTCCGACAGGGCGGCATCGAGGGAACGCGGATGTTCGCGCTCGGCGGCCGGGCGTTCACGAAGAGCCTGGCGGACCGGCTGGACCTGCCGTTCCCGCGCGCCGAGGCCGCCAAGGTCGACTACGCCCGCGGCCTCCCGGTCGATCGACACGACGAGATCGCGAAGATCGTCGGAGAGGACGTGGAGGTCTGGGCGGCCGGCGTCGAGCTGGTGATGGAAGAGCTCGGCGGGGGCGACCTGCTGCCCGGCCGGATCTACATCTGCGGCGGCGGCTCGCGGCTGCCGGAGATCGAGGCCGCGCTCAGGGCCGAGCGATTCTGGAAGCGCCTGTCGTTCGCCCGCCCGCCGGAGGTCGTCGTCATGGCTCCGGACCAGATCGAGACGATCTCGGACGCGACCGACCTCCTCGTCGACCAGCAGGACGTCACGCCGCTCGGGCTGGCCTACCAGGCGATCGAGCTGCAGACGACCGAAGACCCGCTCGATGCCGCCCTCAGGCGCGTTCTCCGCGCGATGAAGGTTTGACCTTGGCCGCCGGACCACGCACCACATGTCGCTCGCCGATGCGGACCATCGCGGCGTTCGATCCTTCGCGCGCTCGCTCACGCATGGACATGCGCTCGATCACGTGCTCGGATCGGCCTTGCGCTGGCCTCGCCTCAGCGGCGACCTGCGGCGCGCGGCCGGCGGCCAAGGTCTAGGCTTCGACCGCATGGCAGCGGGCATCGTCTATCTCGACGTCGACGACGAGATCACGTCGGCGGCGCAGCGGATCCGCTCCTCGGCCGCGACGAAGGTCGCGCTCGTCGTCCCGTACGGCTCCCGGATCGCGACGTCGCGGATGAACTTCCGGCTCCTCTCGCGGGAGGCGCTGGTCAGCAACCGACGCCTGTCGATCATCTCGGGCGACGCCGCATCGCGGTCGCTTGCCGCGTCGGCGGGACTGCCGGTGTTCGCCAGCGTCGCCGAGTACGAAGGAGCGGTGCAGTCCGGCGGCGACCGCCCGACAGACGACGGGCGCGGACGATCCGCGGCAACGGCGGCGGCTGCGGGGACGCTCGCGGCGAGTGAGACCGTGGCGGCTGTCGGCCCGGCCGCTCCGGAGCCTCCGGCGACATCGCCGACGCCGTCCACGGGTCCCGCGGCCGCTGCCGCGGGTTCGGCCCGAGCCGTACCCGATGACACGACGCGGCTGGCCGTGCCCCTGGCGGCGACGGCAGCGGCCACGGCGCAGCCTGGGCGAGCGCCGGGCGTCCCCGCGGACACCGGGCGGACGCCCGCTCCCGCACCGCCGCGGGTCGCCGAACGAAGCGACGACGATGCCGGCGGGCGAACCCGGACGCCGCTGATCGTGGCCGCTGCCCTGATCGGCCTCGGGGTCGTGGTTCTTGCGGTCGGCGCCTACCTGTTGCTGCCGTCCGCCTCGATCGCGGTGACGCCGCGCCGTGAGCCGATCTCGGTCGATCTCACGGTCTCCGCAGATCCGGATGCGACCGCCGTCGACCCATCCACCGGGGTGGTGCCGGCGGTCCGCCTCGACGTCCCGGTGGAGGCGAGCCAGACGTTCACCACCACGGGCGTGCATGTCGAGCAGACCGTTGCGAGCGGGCAGGTCACGTTCACCAACTTCGACTTCACGGCGCCGAACACGATCCCGTCTGCCAGCATCGTCGCCACCGAGAACGGGGTCCAGTTCAGGACGCAGAGCAGCGTGTTCCTGCCGGCGGCGACGCGTCTCGGCGTGACGATTGTCCCGACGAAACGAGCCGTGGCCGTGACATCCGTCCGGGCGGGGACGGTCGGGAACGTGCCGGCCAACGCGATCCGCATCGTGCCGCAGGGCGAGGACCCGAACCTGGTCAGCGTCAACAACGGGAACCCGACCGACGGTGGCACGCGAACCGAGTCGCCGCAGGTGTCGCAGGCCGAGGTCGACAAGGCCCTGGCGGTGCTCCAGGTCGAGCTCACGAAGAACTTCAACGATGCGATCGCGTCGGGAGCCGGTGCGCCCGCCGATACGACGCTGTTTCCGGAGACCGCCGTGCTCGGACCGGCGACGCCCGCGCCGGATCCGAAGACCCTGGTCGGGCAGGCCGTCTCGTCCTACGACCTCTCGCTGTCCGCGTCCGGCACCGTCATCGCGGTCGACCCGCGACCGGTCCGCCAGATCGCCGAGCAGCAGCTCCAAGGCAAGGTCGGTGCCGACCATCGCCTCGTCGATGGCTCGATCGACATCGAGGTGGGGCAGGGGACGGTCGGCGAGGACGGTCAGGTCACGTTCGAGGCGACGGCCCGTGCCTCCCGGGTGCCGATCGTCGACGCGAACGCGCTCCGGGCGCTCGTCAAGGGCAAGACGAAGGCCGAGGTCGAGGCGGCCCTCGCGCCGTACGGCGATGTCAACGTCACCCTGTGGCCGGACTGGGTCTCGACCGTGACGGGGATCGACCCCCGGCTCGATCTCAGCGTCAACGACGCGACCACCGCTCCGTCCGGCTCCCCATCGCCGGGCGGCGGATCCGCTCGTCCCACCTCGACGCCGCCCCGGACCACCTCGCCCCATGCATCGGCACCGCGCGCGTCCGCCCCGGCCGTGCCGTGAGCCGTCTCCTCGGGCTGGATGTGGGCGAACGCCGGATCGGTGTCGCGATCGCCGACGCCGACGGACGGGCGATGCCGCTCACCACGCTCCGGAGGTCCGACGACCCTGCGGTCGACGCCTCCGCCATCGCGCGACTCGTCCGCGACCACGACGTCGGCGAGGTCGTCGTCGGCCTGCCGATCGACATGTCCGGCGGGGAGGGGAGCCAGGCCGCCCTCACGAGGGCGTGGGTCGAAAGCGTCCGGCCAGCCTGGAATGCGCCGGTCCGGTATCGTGACGAGCGACTGACCAGCCACGTCGCCGAGCAACGGCTCGGTCCGATGAAGCGAGGACGGTCCGGGGGACCACCCACCCGAACCCAGCGGGATGCCTGGCGGGCCCGGATCGATCGCGAGGCCGCGGCGATCATCCTGCAGGACGAGCTCGACGCCCGGGCTACCGCGCGCGGGCCGAACACGGAGAACACTGAATGACCATCCGCTCCGGCGGACGTGCGCGCGAGACGACGCAGACGCACCCGGCCGAACGGGGGACCTACGACGATGGCTGGCAGCCGCAGTACGAGCCGGAGAGTCATGGGGCCGGCGGCGGCTCATCGGGCGGCTCGGGCGGGCGCAACGGCGGCTACAACGGCTGGAGCAACGACCGGCGACGTCGCAGCGTCCCGGGCATCGTGAAGTTCCTCGTCTTCGCCCTGGTCCTGGCCGGCATCGTCCTCGCGACGCTCATCACCGTCCTTCGGCCCGGTCGTTCGCAACGCGGTCGTGGGCTGGGCAGACGACAATCCGGCGGCCCTCGGTATGCCGTTCGTCGCCGACCTGGTTCGCGAGGACCTCGGCGCGAAGCTGACCCAGCCCGCATCGACCGACACGACCCAGCTCGCATTCACGGTCGCCGACGGCGAGACCGCGACGACGATCGCTGGGCGGCTCCAGGATCAGGGCTTCCTCGCCGATCGACGCGCGTTCGTCTTCATCGCGACCCAGCGCGCCCTCACCAGCCAGCTCCAGACCGGGTCGTTCATCCTGCGCAAGTCGATGACCCCGGATCAGCTCGTCACGGCGCTGCTGGCGCCCGAGCAGGTCCACTCCGTCGACATCGCCCTCCGGACCGGCCTCCGGCTCGAACAGATCACCGCGAAGCTCGAGACGATCGATGGGCTGCAGATGGATCCGGCCGACTTCTACAAGCTCGCGAAGCACCCGACGCCCGAGCTCCTCGCCGACTATCCCTGGCTCAACGAGGTCCTGCCGAAGGGCGCGTCCCTGGAGGGCTTCCTGTGGCCGGCGACGTACCGGGTCCTGCCCGACACGACGGCCGAAGAGCTGATCCGGGACATGCTCGACAACTTCCACGAGGCGATCGGCGACCGGATGACGATGCCGGCCGGCTCGAAGCTGTCGTTCTACGAGACCCTGACGCTCGCCTCGATGGTCGAGAAGGAGGCCGTCCACGACTCCGACCGGCCGCTGATCGCCGGCGTGTTCATGAATCGGCTCGACCCGAAGCTCTTCCCGAACGGCCATCTCGGGTCGGACCCGACCGTCTTCTACATCAACGACACGCTCCAGCTCGCGAAGCTCGACATCGCCAAGTGGAAGACGTGGGGCTTCTGGTCGTCGCTGAGCGACCAGCTCCCCGCGGACCTGCCGGACGACCTCGCGGGCTACAACACGTACACGCACACCGGCCTGATCCCCGGCCCGATCGACACGCCGACGATCGCCTCGATCGACGCCGCTCTCGCGCCGAACGTCAAGGATCACTTCCTCTATTTCCTCGCGAAGAACGACGCGTCGGGGGACATCGTCTACGCGAAGAACCTCAAGGATCACCAGGCCAACCTCAGGAAGTACCCGCCGAAGAAGCCGTGACCGCCGCGCCGATCCCCGGTCTGCCCACCCCGGCCGACTTCGGGAAGCCGCCGAGCGCGGCGGATCGGGCGCGCTGGCAGGAAGCCGACCATGCGGACCGTCCGGCCCGCCTCGAGCGGCTCCGGGCCAGGTTCGAGGGGGTCGGGATCGACGCGTACTTCGGGCTCCGACCCGAGCACGCGCGATATCTGACCGGGCTGCGGCTCGGCGAGGGTGAGGAGAAGGTCGCGGGCACGTCCGGGCAGTTCCTCCTCGCCCCTGACGCCGTCCTCCTGCTGGCTGATTCGCGTTACGTCATCCAGGCGAAGGCCGAGGCTCCGGACGCGCGGATCGTGAACGGGCCGCGGGACCTGGCTTCGGGCTGGGCGGAGCTCGTCGAGTCCGTCGGCGCCCAACGCGTCGGCATCGAGGCCGCGCTCCTGTCGTATGCGACATGGCGCAGGCTCGAGGCGGCGGCGCCGGACGTCGAGCTGGTCCCGATCGAGGGCTGGATCGAGGCCGATCGAGCGATCAAGGAGCCGGCGGAGCTCGAGAGAGTTGCCGCGGCCTGCGCCGTTGCCGATCGGGCGCTGGCCGGCCTGCTCCCATCCGTGCGACCGGGCGCCACCGAGCACGACCTCGCGCTCGACCTCGAGTGGCGGATGCGGACGGACGGCGCGGAGGCCGTCGCCTTCGATCCGACCTGCCTCGTCGGCCCGAACGCCGCGCTGCCGCATGGGTCGCCGTCCGATGCCGCCGTGACGGCCGGGCGGGTCGTCCTGTTCGACTTCGGCGCCCAGGTGGACGGCTATCGGAGTGACATGACGCGGACGCTGTTCGTGGGCGAGCCCGCGGCGCGGGACCTTGACGTCTACCAGCTGGTCGCGACGTCCCAGGCGGCCGTGATCGCGCAGATCGAGGCGACCGTGGACGGCGAGTTGCGACTTCCGTCTGGTCGCGACCTCCACGAGCTGTCGAAGCGGGTGATCGACGCCGATGGGCGATGGCCGGCATTCGGCCACGGCCTCGGCCACGGGATCGGCCTCGCGACGCACGAGCTGCCATCGCTCAGCGCGCAGGGGCTGGACACGCCGCTGCCGTCCCCGACGGTCTTCTCGGTCGAGCCGGGGATCTACCTGGAGGGCGAGACCGGCGTCCGGATCGAGGACCTCATCCTGCTCGATGCCGACGCCGGGCGGGTGGAGCGGCTGACGCGGTTCCCGCGCGAGGTCATCGCGCTCCCGGGCTGAATGGCGGCGGTGCCCGACCCGTCGGCTACAATTCCTGCCCGAAACCCGATCACGACCACCGGCTTCGACGCGCCGGTCCGCGCCGCGAGCGCCGTGAGCGCCGCCCCAGGAGCCCACCCGACATGATCAGCACCGGTGAACTGAAGAAGGGCGTCGCCATCGAGCTCGACGGCGAGCTCTGGCAGATCCTCGACTACCACCACATCAAGATGGGCCGCGGGTCCGCGCAGGTCCGGATCACCCTCCGCAACATCAAGCGCGGCCAGACGGTTGAGCGCTCGTTCCAGGCCGGCACGAAATGGCCGCGCGCGTCGATGGAGAAGCGGCCCGTCCAGTTCCTCTACCGCGATGACGCCGACTACCACTTCATGGACACGGACACCTACGACCAGTTCCACCTCACGGCCGACCAGCTCGGCGAGGCGGCGCAGTACATGAAGGACGGGATGACGCTCGACCGGACGACGTACCAGGGCGAGACGATCGGTGTCGAGCTCCCCGTCACGGTCGATCTCGTCGTCGCCGACACCGAGCCCGGCTTCGCCGGCGACACCCAGACCGGCGCCAGGAAGCCGGCGACGACCGAGACGGGTCTGGTCGTCACGGTCCCGATCTTCGTCGAGTCCGGCGACACGATCCGCGTCGACACGCGGACCGGGGAGTACCAGACCCGGGTCTAGCTCCGCTGCGGCGCCGGCGCGCTGGCACGCCTCGGGTCGCTCGCTCGCCCAAGCGTCGATTCTCGCCCCACGAGCGTATCGGGCAGGTCGCGGCGATGTGG
Organism: uncultured Chloroflexia bacterium; assembly: GCA_963817095.1. GTDB lineage: Bacteria > Chloroflexota > Limnocylindria > Limnocylindrales > CSP1-4 > CF-46. Next base: position 57,734 of record CAWFND010000008.1, on the reverse strand, counting down.
GCGCTCGAATCTCGCGATTCGGGCGGAGATTCTCGTCCGACGATCGAGAGCTGCCAGGTTCGCTCTCGAACGCAGCGGAACTCGTCGGGTACGTTCGCCCGGCGAGAATCGCAGCAGTGTTGTGGACCCTCAAGCGAGGACGACGCTCCTCCCTGGAGGCTCGACGCCGGTCCTGAGTGCGAGGAGAGCGTCGCGCCCGCGGACCGGAAACGCACCGGCGAACTCGGCTGCGGCCAGCCGGAGGACGTGACGGTTGTGTCGCGTGTCCGCCACGAGCAGGATCAGGCGATCGGCTCGACCATCCCGCGCTTTCAACCCAACGCGACGAAGCAGCGCCTGGACGTCTCGCAACCTCGTCTCCGCCTCCACGGGGATCGACCAACCCGGCCCGTCGACGACCACGTCCCACGCACGAAGATCACCCGGAATGCCAAGCGGGACTTCGGTCCGCTGGCGCAGGCTCGGAGGGAGCAGCGCCCGGAGTCGCCCGATCAGGGCGAGCTGCGCGGCGTCCCGGACCGGGTCGCCGTTCGGGAAGGCCCGGAGCGGGAGGTCCAGACCAAGCGCGGAGGCGAGCATGACCAGGCTCTCGTACGCCACGTGCGGCGATTGGGCACGCTCGATCCGGCTGATCTCTGCGGGTGAAATCCCCGCGATTGCGCCGAGCTCGCCCTGCGTCAGCCCCGCCTGGATCCGCCCCTCGCGCAGCTCCTCACCGATCGACGCGAGCATGCGCCGGGCAAGTCGCCTTCCTCGATCGAGTCTGCGTTCGCGTGTCGACACGCCGCCAGCATGGTGTTCGTCGATTTGCTGGCGATCAACGCGGCTGGGTGCGCAATGATCGCCGTCGACCGGTTTCGTGCGTTTCGGCACCTGCCGGCGTGTTTGAGGATGTGACGACGCACGTGGCCATCGCCGACTCGACGGACCTCGCCTACGAGCACGCATTCGACCGCCACTGGTCGGACGTGTTCCGGTTCGCCCTCGCCTGGACAAACGACTGGTCCGCGGCCGAGGACCTCGCCCAGGAGGCGTACCTCCGACTCTGGGACCAGCGGAACCGGCTGGACTGGGACCGTCCGGTCCTGCCGTGGCTGCTCGTGACGACACGTCGCCTTGCGACGGACCGCTTCCGCCAGCTCCGGCGCCGGCTGCTCGCGTCGCCATCGATGCCGTCGACCCTCGACTCGGACCCGACCGTCCGCGCCCGCTGGCTCGACGTCGTTGCCGCGATGAACGATCTCTCGTCGCTCGAACGGACGGCGCTCGTGCTGACCGCCGTCGAGGGAGCGACCTACGAGGAGGCTGCCGCCGTCCTCGGAACGACCGCCGGAGCCCTCCGCGCCGCCGTGAGCCGCGCCCGAACGAAGCTGGAGACCGCGTGATGGAGCCCAAGTCGAAGAGCGATCGCATCCTCGAGGAGTGGAATGCCGTGAGTGAGACCGCCCGCCGCCCCGTCCAGGCCCCGCATGGCTCGCCGGACCGTAGCCACGGGTCCGTCTTCGGCCTCATCGGCGCCGGGCTCCTCGCTGCCGCGCTCGTCGTGGCGGTCGCCTGGCTCGGGGGGCGCACGTCGACCGGGGTGGGTGCCAGCCCGTCACCGAGCTCGAGCGATGCCGCGGTCGTCGAGAGCGCGTCTCCGTCCGAGGCCCCGAGCGCGTCGCCCGAGCCGTCGCCCTCGGTGGAGCCGAGCCCGTCGGCCGAGCCCTCGGCGACCCCGACCCCGACACCGACCCCCACGCCCGTCCCGACCATCGGACCGTGCGCGGCGACGGACCTGTCCGCCCGGATCACGTCCTGGGAGGGCGCCGCGGGCAACCGGATCGCCATCGTCACGATGACCAACCGCGGCTCCGCAACGTGCACGATGCTCGCAGCGACCATTCCGCAGCTCGTCGATGGGCGGGGCACCGTCCTGGCCCAGGGGACCGGCAAGCCCGGTGGTCACGAGCTCACGCTCAAGCCGGGTGACGTCCTCAACAGCCAGGTCGACGTCACCAACGTGTGCAAGGCCCCCGTCGTGGCCCCGGTGACGATCGCCTACGACCTCGGCGGCGGAGTGCGCGTCGTGTCCAAGGCTCAGAGTCCGACCGACACGACCGTGCCGCCCTGCAACGGCCCGGGCCAGCCTGCAGACATCAGCCAGCACCCGTGGGCTCGCTAGGTCTCGATCGGGGTCGACGAGCGCCAATCACTCACGTCGTCGCCGGAGCCATCGTCGCCGCGATCGCGGTGAGTGGTTGCTCCGTCGGAGCCGGACTGGCCCCGAGCGAGGCCGCGGCGACGGCGTCGCGGTCGCCGGCAATCGCCGCGACGCCTTCGCCGGTGGCGATCGAGCCGGGCGCGGCTCCGTCGGAGGCGACGCTCAAAAGGCTGGTCGGGCAGCGGTTGATCGTCGCGATGGACGGGCCGCTGCCGACGGTCGACCTCATGGGCCGGATCGTTCGCGGCGAGATCGGCGGCGTGATCCTCTTCGGACGCAACCTGACGACGAAGACGGCCCTCGTGGCGCTCACCACGCAGCTCCACCACGCCGCGTCCGCGGCGGGTCAGCCCAGGCTCCTGGTTGCGGTCGACCAGGAGGGCGGGCCGATCAAGCGAATCCCGTGGGCGCCACCGACCCTCTCGCCGGCACAGCTCGGAGCGCTGGGGTCCGCGGCACAAGCCCGTTCTCAGGGACTCGCGACCGGAAAGGCGCTACATGCGCTCGGGATCGACGTGGACCTGGCACCGGTGGTCGACGTTCCGGCGTCCACGGCGTCGATCCTGTACCGACAGCACCGGACATGGTCGTTCTCGGCGGCGCGGACGACCACGCTGGCCGTTGCCTTCGCTGAGGGCCTCAGGGCCGGGGGCGTGGTCCCGATCCTCAAGCACTTTCCCGGCCTCGGGTTCGCGAGCCTGGACACCGACGCGCGGATCGTCTCGATCCGGGCGAGTCGGGCCGCCCTCAACCCCGGCCTCCAGCCGTACCGAGCCGCGATCGCCGCCGGGCTGCCGGTCATCATGCTCTCGAACGCGACGTATGCCGTCTGGGATGCCCATGCCGCCGCCGGCTGGTCGCCGGCGATCAACACGACTCTCCTCCGCGATCAGCTCGGGTTCCGCGGCGTGACGATGACGGACTCGCTCGATGGCACGGCGGCGGCGCGCGGTCTCACCGCCAGCCACCTCGCGGAGCGCGCCGCGGGTGCCGGGACGGACCTCATCCTGCTGACCGGCTCGGAAGCCTCGACCAACCGCGCCTTCGCGGCTCTCCTCTCGGACGCCGAGGCCGGACGGCTGCCGCCCGCGGGCCTCGAGGCATCGGACCGCCGGATCCTCGCGCTCAAGCGCGCCGCCTGACCCACAGGCCCGCATCCGAGCCGGCCGGATGGGCCGTCACGGACGTCGCCCGCTAGCATGGGCTCGTGGGATCGAACGAGCTGCTGCCGGGCTGGGACGCCGGGGCCGACAACGGGCCGGCGGCCACGGACGCCGCGTCGGTGCCACCGGGGACCTTCGGGCTCCGGATCCTCAACGTCAGCGACGTCGCCCGGGCGATCCGCGAGGCCGTCCGGGCCGATCCTCGCCTCGCCGACGTCTGGGTCGAGGGCGAGGTCGGGCGGGTCACCGTCAGCAGCGCCGGACACGCGTACTTCACGCTCAAGGACGCCCGCAGCACCCTGAACTGCGTCTGGTTCAGCGACGAGCGGGCGCGATCCGTGTTCCAGCCCCAGGCGGGGCTCCGGATCGTCGTCCATGGCCGGGTCGACCTGTTCGAGCAGCAGGGCGCGGTCCAGCTCTACGTCGAGTCCATCCAGCCGGCCGGGTTCGGCGACCTGGCGATCCGGTTCGAGGCGCTGAAGGCGCGCCTGGACGCCGAAGGCCTGTTCGACCCGGCCCGCAAGCGGCAACTGCCGCCACGACCGGCGACGATCGCGGTGATCACGAGCCCCACGGGAGTCGTCTGGCACGACATCGCCACCGTCCTCTCCCGGCGCTGGCCGATGACGCAGGTGCTCCTCGTTCCGTGCAAGGTCCAGGGCGACGACGCGCCGGAGAGCATCGTCCGGGCGTTCCGCCGCCTCGAGCAGTGGCTCGCGGGCCTGGAGCGCGACGGCCGCCCGACCGATGCGCCGCAGCTGACGATCCTCGCACGCGGCGGCGGCTCCCTCGAGGACCTCTGGTCGTTCAACGACGAACGGGTCGTGCGGGCCGTCGTCGCCCATCGCCTGCCGGTCGTGACCGGGGTCGGCCACGAGGTCGACGTGACGCTTGCCGACTTCGCGGCCGACGTGCGGGCGGCGACGCCGTCCGCGGCCGCCGAGCTGGTCGTCCCGGATCGCGCCGAGTGGCTGGCATCGTTCCGGCGGGCCGGCGAGCGGACGTCGGCCGCGGTCTCGCGGACCCTCGAGGCCGTGCGGCGCGAGCTGGCGGTGGAGCGGCGGGCTCTCGATCGGCTGGACCCACGGGCGCAGCTGGTCGCCGACCGCGAACGGGTCGGGCTGCTTCTGGATCGCGCGGTGCGCGTCGCCGACGCGGCGATCGAGCGGCGGTCGAGCGCCCTGCGCACGACGTCGGCGGACGTCCCGCGGCCGCTGCTCGCCCGCCTCGCGGCTGCCCGTGCGACGTTGGCGGCCAGTGCCTCCGCCCTGGCCGTCCTCGGACCGCAGGCGACGCTCGAGCGGGGGTATGCGATCGTCCGCCGTGCCGCCGACGGGGCGATCATCCGGCGACCGGGAGATGCCCCGGCAGGGACGGCCCTGTCGATCCGCGTCGCCGACGGTGAGCTGCCGGCGACCGCCGGGGAGACCGCCTGAGCGACCTCATCGTCCTCGTCGCAATCGTGGTCGTCGTCGTGGTCGTCGGCCTGGTGATTGGTATGCTCGTCGCGCCGCTCGTCGGTCGCCTGGCCGAGCGGGACAAGGAGCCCGATGACGATTGAGCCCCCCAAGGTCGAGCCCGCCGGTGACATCGACCGGCTGACGTTCGACGACGCCTTCGCCGAGCTGCGCGCGGTCGTCGCGGAGCTCGAGACGGGTGGGCTGTCGCTCGAGGACACGATCGCCCGGACCGAGCGCGCGGTCGCCCTGCAGCGCCACTGCGAGCGGCTCCTCGGTGAAGCCGAGCTCCGGGTCCAGCAGCTGATCAGCCGCCCCGGCGGCGGCCTGGACGTCAGGGACATCGCGGCGGACGACGCGACCGAGGGCTGACGGGGGTCAGTCCGGTCGGATGTTGTGGTTGAACCGGAAGACGTTGTCCGGGTCGAGCCGCCGCTTCACGGCGACCAGCCGCGCCCACCGCTCATCGCCATACGCGGCGCGGACCCGATCCGGGCTCTCGTCGACGGGCGAGTAGTTCATGTACCCGCCACCGGTCAGCGACGCCGGCGCGAGGATGTCCGCTACGCGCCTCGACCAGCCGATCGCGATCTCGTCGGCCTCCGGTGACTCCCAGATCGCGATTGCGCTGGCGTTCCAACGGGCCGCCCGCTGGCCGAACGCCGCGCCGCCCTCGGGTTCCGTCATCCCGGCGCCGGTGACCGCCTCGAGGAGGACGAACGAGCTCTCCACGCTGTCCTCGCTCGCTGCCGCCTCGACGAGCGCCTCGAACATCGGCCGGTCCAGCTCCCGGAGGAAGTGGCCCTTCCAGTAGTGGCGCAGCCCGAAGGGCAGGATCCCGCTCATGGCCTGGAGCTCGAGATACGTCCGCGGCCCGAGATCGTCGGCCTTCACCGGCAGGTCGCGGCGCAGGGCCGCAGCGATCGTTTCGCCGTCGCTGCCGTCGACCACGGCAAGCAGGATCGAGATCTCGTTCGCTCCGTCCTCGCCACGTCCGATGGGGACGAACGGGGCGCACGCCGTCGGCCAGCGGTCGAGGACCTCGTGGATCCGGGCGTGGACGGCGGCCGCGGCCTCGGCCGGGAAGGTGATCGCGCCGCCGAACAATGGTTCGACCGGCTGGAGCCGGTACGTGAACCGCGTCACGACCCCGAAGTTCCCGCCGCCGCCACGGAGCGCCCAGAGGAGATCGCGATCCCCGGTCGGACCGGCGATGACGACCTCGCCGTCGGCGGTCACCACCTCCGCCTCGACGAGGTTGTCGCAGGTGAACCCCATGACGGGCAGCAGCCAGCCGAGCCCGCCGCCGAGCGTCAGACCGCCGATCCCCGTGTCCCCGAACGTCCCGCCGGTCACCGCCAGCCCGTGGGCGAAGGCGGCCGCGTCGACGTCATCCCAGAGTGCTCCGCCGCCGGCGTGGGCCAGCCGCCGCTCCGTGTCCACGACCACGTCGCGCATGGGCGTCAGCGAGACCACCAGGGCGCCGTCCGGCATGCAATGGCCGGCGATGCTGTGGCCGCCGCCACGGACGCCGATCGGCAGGTTCGCGGCGCGGGCTGCCCGAACGGCGGCGACCACCTCCTCGGTCGTGGCGCAGGGCACGATCGCGGCCGGATGGCGGTCGAGCTGGCCGTTGAACATCTCGCGGTGGGCGTCGTACTCGGGATGGTCGGGCAGGATCGCTGCGGTCAGGGCGATCGTGGCGGACGGGGTGGCGGGCTCGATGGACATGGCTCCCTCCTGACGCGCACGATCCCACAGGCACTCGTCCACCACAACGGGGAGCGGGGCGGACGAAACGTGCGACCTCCGGCGAACACGTTCAGAATGTCGACGCGATCCGTTGCATCTGACGGCGCGAATCCGTCCGAGGCGCGACGATGCGTCCAGCATCGGCGTCTCCCGCGCCGCGGATCAGGAGCCAACGCCCACGTGACCGAACCACTGCCGATCCTGCCGACACTGACGGGACCCGACGACCTCCGGGACCTCACCGTCGCGGACCTCGAGCGCCTTGCCGTCGAGATTCGCGAGACGATCATCACCACGGTCGCCACGACCGGCGGCCATCTCGGCAGCAGCCTCGGCGTCGTCGAGCTCACGATCGCGCTGCATCGGCTCCTCGAGTCGCCGCGCGACCGGATCGTCTGGGATACCGGCCACCAGGCGTACCCGCACAAGCTCCTGACCGGCCGCTACGCCCGGTTCGGGACGCTCCGCCAGCTCGGCGGCGTCGGCGGCTTCCCGCGGCGGAGCGAGTCGGCCCACGACGTCTTCGACGGCGGTCACGCGGGCACGGGGCTGTCGATCGGTCAGGGCCTCGCCGCGGCGCGGGACCTCCGTGGCAGCTCCGAGCGGGTTGCGGTCGTCGTCGGGGACGCGGCGATCACGAGCGGCCTGAGCCTCGAGGCGCTCAACGACATCGGCCAGAGGAAGACCCAGCTCCTGATCGTCCTGAACGACAACGAGATGTCGATCAGCCCGACGGTCGGCGGCCTGTCGACGTATCTCAGCCAGATCAAGCTGTCCGGAACGTGGCAGTCGAGCAAGACGGCCTACGACGACCTGGTCGGGCGGATCCCGGCGGTGGGGCCGACCGTCCGGGAGCTGAGCCAGCGTCTGCGGGCGTCGGTCGTGAACTTCGCCCAGCCCGGCCGGCTCTTCGAGGACCTCGGGATCACCTATATCGGCCTCCTGCCGGGCCACGACATCAAGGCGCTTCTCTCGACCTTCCAGCAGGCCCTCGAGCTGCGCGGCCCGGTGATCGTCCACGTTCGGACGCAGAAGGGCCACGGCTTCCGGCCGGCGGAGGCGGACCAGATCGGGTTCCACGGGGCGGCCCTGCCCCCGATCACGGTCCCGGCCACGATGAACGGGAACGGCAATGGAACCGGTGCCTCGCACGGCCACGCGGGCGACCTGATCCCCGCCGAGCCCACCCGCACGACGACGATGCCGACGGAGTCGATGACCGATGACGCGGCTCCGGCATCGGCCGTCGTCCATCCGCCCAAGCACCCGAACTACACGGCCGTCTTCGTGCGGGAGCTGATCGAGCAGGCGCGGACGGACGAGCGGATCGTCGCGATCACGGCGGGCATGCCGACCGGCACCGGGCTCTCGACATTCCAGGCGACGTTCCCGAAGCGGTTCATCGACGTCGGGATCGCCGAGCAGCACTCGGTCGCGCTCGCGACGGGCCTGGCGATGGGCGGGATGCGGCCGGTCGTCGCGCTGTACTCGACGTTTCTCCAGCGGGCGTTCGACCAGACCGTCCACGATGTCTGCCAGAACGACCAGCCGGTCCTCATCGCGGTCGACCGGGCCGGGCTGGTCGGCGAGGACGGGACGAGCCACCAGGGCATGTTCACGCTGCCCGCCCAGCGCCAGCTCCCGAACCTCGTCATCGCGAGCCCGAAGGACGAGCAGGAGCTGCGGTCGTTGCTCGTGACCGCCCTCCGCCAGGACCGGCCGTTCGCCCTCCACTATCCGCGCGACCCTGGCTTCGGGCTGGCGCCGCTGACGCCGTCCCCGATCCCGGTGGGTCGGGCCGAGCTGCTGCGTGAGGGGAGCGACGTGCTGTTCGTCGGCTTCGGGCCGATCGTCGCCCGGGCGCTGGAAGCGGCCGCCGCACTCGCGATCGACGGCTGGTCCGTGGGCGTGATCAATGCGCGGTTCGCGAAGCCGCTCGACACGGAGCTGATCCTCGAGCACGCCCGACGAGCGCGGCTCGTCGTCACATTCGAGGAGAGCGTCGTCACCGGCGGGTTCGGGGCAGGCGTCCTGGAGGCCGTCGAGTCCGCCCGGCTCACCGATCCGGCATTGCGGCGAGATCCCCGTCCGGATCGTCGGCATCCCCGGCGATGCCTTCGTCGATCACGGCTCCGTGGCGGATCTGCGGCGCGTCCTGCGGCTCGATGCCGCCGGTCTGGCCGCCCAGGTTCGCGAGACGATCGCGGTCCTCGGGCTGCGGCCCGGACAAGGCGTCCGTCGCGACCTGATCGACGCGCGGTCGAGATCGACGCTCGGTTGAGCCGCGGCGAAGGCGGCTGTGCCACGATAGCCGGCGTGAGTCCCGCCACCGAGCGTCGCCCCCGTCAGCGTCTGGACCAGCTCGTCGTGGATCGCGGTCTCGCCGATTCCCGAGCGCGGGCTCAGGCGCTGATCCTGGCCGGCAAGATTCGCGTCGGTGCCGGCGACGGTGCCCGACTCGACCTGCACGCCGGTGACCTCGTCGACCCGGTCGCCCCGATCGCCGTGCTGGAACCGGAGCCGTACGTCAGCCGGGGGGGCCACAAGCTCGCGGCGGCGCTCGAGGCGTTCGGGATCGAGCCGGCGGGGCTGGTGTGCCTGGATGCGGGTGCCTCGACCGGAGGGTTCACGGACGTCCTGCTCAAGCGCGGCGCGGCCCGGGTGCACGCGGTGGATGTCGGCCGCGGCCAGCTCGCGGACCGGATCGCGCGAGATCCCCGAGTCGTCGTCCACGACCGGATGAACGCCCGGACCCTGACGGCCACGACGCTCGGGGAGCCGATGGAGCTCGCCGTCGTCGACGTCTCCTTCATCTCGCTCGCACTTGTCCTGGGTCCGATCGCGTCGACGCTCCGCCGCGACGCCCCCGCCGGCCCCGATCGTCGCACTCGTGAAGCCGCAGTTCGAGGTCGGAAAGGGCGGCACGGACCACGGCGTCGTCCGCGACCCGGCCGCCCATCGAGCCGTCCTGGAGCGCGTGGTCGAGCAGGCCGCGTCGCTGGGCCTCGGGACCCGAGACGTGATCGTCTCGCCGATCCTCGGGCCGGAGGGCAATCGCGAGTTCCTCGTCCACCTGGCCGCGGGGCCTGGCTGCGCCGAGATCGGGGTTGGGATCGCGCGGGTGACCGGCGGATGAGCGTGAGACGGATCGGCTTCGCCTACAACCCGACGAACGACGCGGCGATCGAGCTCCGCGAGCGAGCCGGCGGCTGGTGCCGGATGCACGGGATCGACCAGTGGGCGACCCAGGCCCAGGACTTCGACGTGCTCTGCCGGGAGCTGGCGACGACCGACGTCCTCGTCGTCCTCGGCGGCGACGGAACCTTTCTCCGCGCGGCTCGGGCCGTGATCCAGGTGGACGTGCCGCTCCTCGGGATGAACCTCGGCAAGATCGGCTTCCTCTCGAAGGTCGAGGCGAACGAGCTGGAGGCCGTCCTCGGGAAGCTCGTCGCCGGCGAGTACACGATCGACGAGCGGATGGCGCTCGAGGCTCGCCTCCTGCCGGAGGGCCGGCCGGAGGAGGCGGTCGTCCACCACGCCCTGAACGACGTCGTCGTCGCTCGCGGGGCGCTGGCGCGAGTCGTCCGGGTCGATGTCGCGATCGGGCCGAGCCATCTCGCCACGTTCATCGCCGACGGCCTCGTCGTGTCGAGCCCCACGGGGTCCACCGGCTACTCCTTCAGCGCCGGCGGGCCGGTCGTCGCCCCGGACAGCCGGAACCTGATCGTCACGCCGATCGCCGGCTATCTCTCTGCGATCCGCTCTGTGGTCGTCGGACCGGACCAGATCGTCCGCTGCCGCGTCGTCGACGCGACCGAGGCGATCATGTCGATCGACGGTCGCGACGACGTGCCGATCAACGTCGGCGACGTGGTCGAGGTGCGGGCGCTGGCCCGACCGATTCGGCTCGTCGAGCCGGCGGGCAGCCAGCCGTTCTGGGACCTCTTCCGACGGAAGGTCGAGCTCCTGCCGTCATGAGTCGCGAGCCGATCGCCGTCATGGCCGTCGCCGATCGCGATGCCACCACGGACTCGGGAGCTACGCCCGGGCGGCTCCTCGAGCTCACCGTCACGGACCTCGCGCTGATCGATCGGCTGCGTCTCGAGCTCGCCCCGGGCTTCAACGTGTTCACGGGCGAGACAGGTGCCGGGAAGAGCCTGCTGATCGACGCGCTCGGGCTCGCGACCGGATCGCGCGCTGACACGACCCTCGTCCGACACGGCGCCGATGCGGCGCGCGTCACGGCCCTGTTCGATCGCCTGCCGGAGCCCTTGATCGCGATGCGCGAGGTGTCGGCCGGCGGCCGCTCGACCGCCAGGCTCGATGACGAGCCGGTCACCGCGGCTCGACTCGCGGATGCCACCGGCGGCCTCGTCGAGATCCACGGCCAGCACGATCAGCAGCGGCTGCTCGACGAGCGCTGGCAGCGCGACCTGCTCGACGCCTTCGGCGGTCACGAGCCGCTCCGGACCGCGGCCGCGATGGCCGTCGATCGTTGGCGGGAGAACCGGACGCTGCTCGCGACGCTGGAGCTGGACCCGCGGGAGCTGGCGCGGCGTCTCGACCTGGCGGAGCACGAGGCCTCCGAGATCGCCGCCGCGCGGTTGCAGCCGGGCGAGGCCGAGGCGATCCGCGTTCGCCTCGACGCGGCGCAGCACGGCGAGGCGATCGCCCGCGGCGGAGTGACGCTTGTCGAGGCGATCGCGGGCGACGAGGGAAGCGCGCGCGAGCTCACCGCGGTCGGGTTGCGCGAGGCCCGCGGCCTCGCCCGCCTCGATCCGCGGTTCGAGCCGCTCGCGGAGCGCCTGGCCGGTGTCGAGGCCGAGCTGGAGGACGTGGCAGCCACCGCCCGGGGGCTGACCGAGGCGATCGATCACGACCCTGCCGAGCTGGGGCGCCTGTCGGACCGTCTCTCCACGATCTACGCGCTGGAGCGGCGCTACGGCGACGACGAGGCGGCCGTGATCGCCCATGGCGAGCGGTCCGCTGCCGAGGTCGAGCGGCTCCGCGGGGTCGACGACGAGCGAAGCTTGCGCGCCGCCGACGATGCACGGCTCCTCGAGCGGGTCGCCGTGACCGCCGCGGATCTCTCGGCCGCCCGAACGACGGCCGCCGCACGACTGGGCACGGCGCGTCGATGGGGTCCTCGTCGAGCTCGGCTTTCCGACGGGGGTGTTCGAGGTCGGTCTCGGGCGTCGGGTCGCCGATGACGACGAACCGGCGGTCGAGGTTGACGGCGATGCGCTCGCCTTCGACGCGAGCGGGATCGACCAGGTCGTCTTCCGCCTCGCGCCGAACCCGGGCGAACCGGCCCGCCCGCTCGCCCGGATCGCCTCCGGTGGGGAGCTGAGCCGGGTCGCGCTCGCGATCCGCCAGGTGCTCGCGCAGGCCGACGACACGCCGACCGTCGTGTTCGACGAGATCGACACAGGAATCGGCGGCCGGAGCGCCGACCCGATCGGGCGGAGCCTGTGGTCGCTGGCCCGCGGCCACCAGGTCCTGTGCGTCACCCACCTGCCGCAGATCGCCGCCCATGCCGACGCCCATTTCTCGATCGCCAAGCACGAGCGCGACGGGCGGACCGTCACCGAGGTCCGCCGGCTCGACCGCGAGGAACGAATCGTCGAGCTCGGGGCGATGCTCGCCGGCGGCGAGGCGGGGCAGGGGACCGCTGCGCTGGCCTCGGCTCGCGACCTGCTCGACCGGGCCGAGGGCTGGCGGGATCGCGCCCCGACGACCGCTTGATCGAGACGTGACGACGCCGCCGCTGGATCGGGCGATCGACGACTACCTGACGTACCTCCGCGTGGAGCGCGGCCTGTCGCCGGCCACGATCCGTGCCTACCGCGGCGACCTCTCGGACTTCGCCTCGGGACGGGGCGTGCCGTCGACGTGGGCGGACGGGCCCGAGGCGGCGCGTCGACACCTCGCGGAGCGGACCCGCCGCGGCCGGCCGTCGGACCCCGGCCTGGCTCCCACCTCGCTCCGCCGCCGCGCGGCGAGCATCCGCGGCTTCTATCGGTTCGCGTACGGCGACGGCCTGATCGGCCGTGACGTCGCCGCCCACATCGACCTGCCCCGCCAGACCCGACTGCTGCCGGAGACCCTGACCATCGCCGAGGTCGAGGCGCTCCTCGAGGCGGCGCCGGACCTGCGCGGCCGGGCGCTGCTCGAGCTGCTCTACGCGGCCGGACTCCGGGTGAGCGAGGCGCTCGGGCTGGATCGCGAGGACCTTTCGCTCGACGGCGGCTTCGTCCGGGTCATCGGCAAGGGCGACCGCGAGCGGCTCGTGCCCGTCGGCGACGTTGCGCTCGACTGGCTCGTCCGCTGGATCGACGAGGGCCGACCGGCGCTCCTCGAGCTCCACCACGTGGCGCCGCTCCGCGGCGGCCCGATCTTCCTCGGGGACCGCGGCGGGAGACTTGCCCGGCAACAGGCGTTCGCGATCGTCCGCGGGGCCGCCCGTCGCGCGGGCCTCCCGGAGCGGGTCTCGCCGCACACGCTCCGCCACTCGTTCGCGACGCACCTCCTCGAGGGCGGCGCCGACCTGCGGATCGTCCAGGAGCTTCTCGGACATGCGAGTATCTCCACGACCCAGCTCTACACTCACCTCACGGGCGAGCGGGTCCGCGAGGTCTACGCCAGGGCCCATCCGCGGGCCTGACCCAGGAGGCAGCGTCAACGCCGTGGCCTACGTCGAGAACCTCCTCGCCGATGGCGAGCAGCTCGTCCGCCGGGAGCACCAGCACTGGTTCGTCCTGATCGCGAACGCCGCCTACGCGATCATCATGTGGATCATCGCGGTGCTCGTCCTGCTGCTGACCGCGACGATCCTGAAGGGCAACGGCCCGCTCAGCTCGATCGGCGGGTGGACGGTCGTGGTCCTCGTCCTCGTCGGTCTGGCCTGGTTCGGCTGGCAGGCCCTGCGCTGGCAGAACGAGGAGTTCCTGATCACGACCCGGCGCGTCCTCCAGGTGGAGGGCGTCGTCAACAAGACGGTCATCGACAGCTCGCTCGAGAAGATCAACGACGCGATCCTGAAGGTCTCGCTCTTCGGGCGGATGTTCGGCTTCGGCGACCTCGAGGTCCTCACCGCGTCGGAGAGCGGGATCTCGCGGCTCCGGATGCTGCGCAACGCCAACGAGTTCAAGCGGACGATGCTCGACGCGAAGCACGAGCTCGAGCTGGAGCTGTCCGGGGCGAAGCCGATGCCGTCGCCGGCGATGCGGGCCGCGCCCGTCATCGTGCCCTCAACGCCCGCCGCGGACGCCGCCGAGGCCCCGATGTCCGCCGACGACGTCACGCGAGCGCTCGCGAGCCTGGCGGAGCTGCGCGATCGCGGGGCAATCAGCGCCGAGGACTACGAGGCGAAGAAGGCGGAGCTGCTCGGTCGGCTCTGAGGGCACGGCCGCCCGGCGGCACCCGACCCACGTCCGCCGGCCGTCCGCGCGACCGCGAGGCGCGACGGCCCGGCTACGATTGCGCGGTCGTCGCAGCTGAGGAGCCTTCGTGCACCTGGACGTGGCCCGCCTGATCCCGAGCCTGATCGCGGCCGGGATGATCCTGCTGATCTCCTTCCCGGTCCATGAGTTCTCGCACGCCTACACGGCCTACCGGCTCGGAGACAGCACCGCGAAGCTGTTCGGCCGGCTGACCCTCAACCCGGTCGTCCACTTCGATCCACTCGGCGGGTTCCTGCTCCTCGTCTCGAGCCTCGTTGGGTTCGGCGTCGGGTGGGCGAAGCCGACGCCGGTCAATCCCAGCAACATGCGTGGCGGGCGCTACAGCGAGGCGTGGGTCGCGGCGGCCGGCCCGATGTCCAACCTGGTCCTCGCCGCCATTGGGGCCATCCCGCTGCGGCTGCTGATCAACGCTGTGCAGGGCGGCACGGACGTGCCGGACATCGTCATCCAGACCCTGGGCAACTTCGTCATCATCAACATCGCCCTGCTGATCTTCAACTTCATCCCGGTCGCGCCGCTCGACGGCTCGAAGCTCCTGTTCGCGCTGATGAGCCCGCGGGCGGCCTATCAGTGGCGGCCCGTGCTCGAGCAGTACGGGTTCCTGATCCTGCTCGCGGTCGCGTTCCTCCCGATCCTGCCGGGCAACCAGACGCTGTTCGAGGCGATCTTCATCCGGATCGGCGGGCCGATCATCAACCTGCTGATCGGCACCAATGTCATCTAGGCGGAGTGACCGCCAGGCGTCATGGTGGGGTGACAAGACTCGCCAGGCCATCGCCTACCTCCGGGCACGCGTCGATCCCGCGGAACGCGCGGCGCTGATCGACTGGCTCCGACCCGAGGAGCTCGCCTTGTTCGATGCGATGCATGTCGCCGATCGACGACACGGGCTTGACGTGGTCGCCTACCTGCGGGCCGATGACGTGGTCGAGCGCGATGTGCTCGTCGCGGGCCTGCTCCACGACTGCGCAAAGGGCGACACGGGCCTCGGCCCGCGGGTCGCGTACTCGCTCGGGGAGCGGTACGGGCGGCGGATTTCGCGGACGGCGGGGCTCCTCCCGGGCTGGAAGCCTGCCATCGAGCGGCTGCGCGTCCACGCGGAGGCGTCGGCACGGGCGACCGCCGATGCGGGCTGCTCCCCCCGGACGGTGGAGCTGATCCGCCATCAGGACCGCCCCGTCGACCCGGATGCCGGCGAGCGCCTGCGTCTCGCCGACGAGGCGAGCTGATGTCGACCGAGTCGACCGAGTCGGTCGAGCCAGTCGAGCCGGTCCTCGCCACGACCAACGGCCATGGCCCGGTCGCCCCCACCGTCGTGTTCGGCACCGGTCGCCGGCCCGAGGCGGCGACCCAGGTCCGCGTGGCGAGCTTCGATGGGCCGCTGGCCCTCCTCCTGGCACTGATCGAAGCGCGACAGCTGGATGTGGTGACGGTGCCGCTGGGCGCCCTCGCCGACGCCTATCTGGATGCCCTGGCGACGCTCGAGGGCGATCGGCTGGCAAACGTCAGTGCGTTCGTCGCGGTCGCGAGTCAGCTGATCCTCATCAAGAGCCGGGCGATCCTGCCGCGGCGGATCGAGTCCGCACCCGGCGTCCTCGCGGACGACGGGCCGGACCCCGAGGCCGAGCTGCGGGCGCGGCTGCTCCTGTATCGCGCCCATCGGGATGCGGGGCGCCGGCTTCAGGAGACCGCGATCGTCCGGTTCGGGCTGTTCCGTCGCGAGCCGTCCGTGGCCGGTGCCTCCGGGCGCGCCGGCGCGCGTCCGCCCGACGGTCCTCCGATGGACGTCGGCGTGCTCGTTGCGGCGCTGGCCCGGCTGGCCGTCATCGTGGAGCCGCCGGCGCCTCCGCCGGAGATCATGGCGCGGACGATCACGCTCACCGAACGGGCGGAGATCATCCGCGAGGCGATCCGGGGCGCCGGAACTGTCGTCCTCCAGGACCTGCTCCAGGGCGTGCGGGATCGAGTGGTCGTCGCGGTCACGTTCCTCGCGATGCTCGAGCTGATGAAGCGCCGCGAGATCGTCGTCACCCAGGACGCACCGTGGGGCCCCATCGTCGCGCGGGCGACGACGCCGGAGGAGCGCGGGGTCGCCGGCGCGGTCGTCGCCGACCAGCCCCTCGACGAGTCACTCGAGTCGTTCGCGTGATCGAGGATGTCCGCGCCACGGACGTGGCCGCGGAGGCCGCGACCGAGCCGGCAGAAGCCGGTCCGGATCTCGCGGCGCCGGCCGAGCTCAGCGAGGCTCAGCTCGAGGCGTTGCTGTTCGTGGCGGAGCGACCGCTGACCCGCCGCGAGATCGCGACGGCCGCCGGGGTGGACCGCGCCGCCGTCGACGCGCGGCTCGGCGATCTCGAGGTATCGCTGGCGCACCGCGGCATCCGGCTGGCGCTGAACGGCGACCGCGTCGAGCTCGTCACCGCGCCGGAGGCCGGAGCCCTGATCGCCCGGTATGTCGGCGTCGACGCGATCCGCCTGTCGCCCGCGGCGCTCGAGACCCTCGCGATCGTCGCCTACCGCCAGCCGGTCACGAAGTCCGCCGTCGAGCGGATCCGCGGCGTCGACTCGGACTACACGATCCGCTCGCTGCTCCATCGCCGGCTCGTCGTCGAGCTGGGTCGATCGGAGGCGCCCGGCCGGCCGTTCCTGTACGGCACGGGCTTCGAGTTCCTCGAACGCTTCGGGCTGACGAGCCTCGACGAGCTGCCGCCGCTCGACGTCGAGGTCGCGGCGCGCCTGATCGAGGAGGAGGAGCGAGCGGCCGCCGACGCCGGCGAGGCCGCCGAGGCCGCCGCCGACGACACGGCGGTCGGCGACCCGACCGAGCCCGCCTGATGGCGGTTGAGCGGCTCCAGAAGGTCCTGGCCGCCGCCGGCGTGGCGTCCCGTCGGGCCAGCGAGGACCTGATCGCCGCGGGTCGCGTGAAGGTCGACGGCAAGCGAGCGACGATCGGCCAGCAGGTCGATCCGGCGACCGTCGTGATCGAGGTCGACGGCCTGCCGATCGGCGCGGCCGCTCGGACGACGTATCTCCTGCTGCACAAGCCCGCCGGCGTCACCTCAACGACCGCCGACCGCCATGCCGATACCACCGTGCTCGACCTCGTCCCGACGGCGCTGATCCCCGACGGCGGTCGCCTCTACCCCGTCGGGCGTCTCGATCAGGACAGCGAGGGGCTGCTGCTCCTCACGAACGACGGGGCGTGGTCCGAGAAGGTGCTCCACCCGCGGTACGGCGTCGAGCGCGAATACGCGCTGGCCGTGCGACGGCCACTGGACCGCGGGCAGGTCGAGGTGTTGGAGCGGGGCGTCCCGCTCGAGGAAGGCCTGGCGACCCTCCACCATCTGCGTCACATGACGTCTGCGGAGGTCGCCAAGCTCGTGGACCTGCTCGCTCCGCCACCGCCGCCGGACGTCACCTGGTACCGGGCGACCCTCCGCCAGGGCTGGAAGCGCCAGCTCCGGAGGATGTTCGGGGCCGTCGAGTCGCCGATCGACCGCCTCGTCCGCGTCCGGATCGGCCCGGTCCGGATCGACGGACTCCGGAGCGGCCGGGTCCGCCCGCTGAAGGCGCCGGAGGTCCGTGGGCTCGCGAGCGGCGGCGGTCGGTCCCGCGACGAACCGGGCGTGGCCGGTGCCTCCCGGGATCGCGACGCGCGACCCGACGCGCCGCCGGCTCGTGCGCTCAGACGACCTCCCGCCGGATCGTGAGCGAGGCCAGGACCCCGAAGAACACCGCGATGCCCGCCAGCACCACGAGATCGCGCTGGAGGGCCAGGACGCTCAGGTCGGCCCCCCGGATGAAGACCTGCCGCAGGCCGTCGACGGCGTAGTTCAACGGCATCAGCAGCACCAGCGGCTGGAGGATCGCCGGCAACGAGCTGACCGGAAAGATCACGCCCGACAACAGGAATTGCGGGGCGAGCACCAGCGGGATGAACTGGATCACCTGCAGCTCGGTCCGGGCGAACGTCGAGAGGAAGATGCCGAGGCTGACCGCCCCAACGGCCAGCAACAGGACGACGACGAAGGCGAGGATCGGGCTGCCGGCCGACGGGATGCCGAGGCCGATCGAGAACGACGGGAGCGGCCCGATCGCGGGAACCTGGATCGACCCGAGGGCCCACGCGAGCAGGACGATGACCTGCACCGTTGCGAACAGGCCGAAGCCGAGGGTGTAGCCGGTCACGATCTCCGCCCGCGTCACCGGTGTCGCGAGGAGGCGTTCCAGGGTGCCTCCCGTTCGCTCGCGGAGGAAGCTGACCCCGGTCAGGACGTAGACGAAGAAATAGGCGAAGAAGGCGACGATCGCAGGCGCGAAGCTGGCGACGGGATCATTCGTCGGGACGCCGTATACCGTCTCGTGGCGGACCTCGGGCGGGGCCGCGCCGGTGGCCTGGCCGATCGCCGCCATGAGGGCCTTCTGAACGACCCCGATCTGGGCCGAATCGCCAGGTGCGTCGAGACCGCGACTGACGATGACGACCCTCTGGGCGCCTGGAGCCGCGCCGCCCGCGCCGAGCACGATCGCCAGCGACACATCTCCGCGCTCGACCGCCGCGCGCGCCTCGGCGTCGGTCGACGCGGTGGAGACCGTGGCGCCGGCCGACTCGAGCGCACTGCGGAGGGCCGGGACGATGACCTGCCCTGCCGGCGCGCCGTCTGAAACGATCACGACGCTGATCGATGGCGGCTGGCTCTCGCGAAGGATGAACGACACGAGACCCGTCAGGAGGATCGGCGCGACGAACAGGATCGCGAGCGACGGGTGATCGCGGCGGATCTCCGCCACGACCCGGCGGAAGAGCGCGAGGACCCGCTGGCCGCTCATGGGCCTGGTGGCCCAACGGTGGAGGGCGGATCAACGCCGGGGGACACGGGGTCCGCGCCGATCCCGTCGGCCTCGGTCGTCTCGCCGGCGAACCGGAGGAAGGCCTGCTCGAGGTCGGTCGTGCCGGCCGTCGCTCGCAGCTCCGCGCCGCCACCGCGGGCGATGACCTTGCCAGCCCGGATGAAGAGCAGCTCGTCGCAGCGGTCCGCCTCGTCCATGACATGGCTCGAGACGACGATCGTGGCGCCCTCGTCGTCGACCAGGCGTCGGAAGTGGGCCCAGAACTGGACCCGGAGCAGGGGATCGACCCCGACCGTCGGCTCGTCGAGGAAGAGGACGGACGGGCGATGCACGAGCGCGCAGGCCAGCGACAGCCGCCGTCGCTGGCCCCCCGACAGATCCATGCTCAGCGTCGTCGACCGGTCCACGAGGTCGACGAGCTCGAGGACGTGCCGGATCGCTGCCGGGTCCCGGACGCCGTAGACGCTGGCGAAGAAGCGGACGTTCTCCCGGACCGTCAGCGCCGGGTAGACGCCATCGCTCTGGGTCATGTACCCGATGTGGGCGAGGGTCGCCCGCGACGGGATCCGCGCGCCGAGAACCTCGGCCGACCCGGCGTCGGCGTGGCCGAGGCCGGTCAGGAGCCGGATGAGGGTCGTCTTGCCCGAGCCGTTTGGGCCGAGCAGCCCGTAGATCCGTCCAGGGGCCAGGTCGAACGTGACGTCGTCGACGGCGCGGATCGTGCCGAACGCCTTGGTCAGGCCGATCGCGCGGATCGCCGGGCGGACAGCCGGGTCGAGAGCACGCCCATCAGCGACGGCGACCACGCGAATGCCACCTCCGCCCAGCATGGTAGGCAGGTCGGCGAGGCGCGGCGAGGGCCGAACGGTATGCTCGTCCCGTGACGAATGCCCTGCCCGGTCTCGTCGTAGCCCTCGACGGCCCCGGCTCGTCCGGGAAGTCGAGCGTCGGGGCGGCCGCCGCGCTCCAGCTCGGCTACCGGTTCTGCGACACCGGGCTCCTCTACCGTGCCGCGACGTGGCTCGCCCTGGAGCGTCGCGTCCGCGTCGACGGCGATGGTGCAGACCCGCAGGCGCTCGTCGCACTCGTGCAGGAGATCGAGCTCGTCCCCGACGAGAACGGCCGCCTGGCCCACGTGAGCGTTGCCGGCGCCGACGTCACGGACGACGTCCACACGCCACGCGTCGACGAGGCCGTGTCGGCCGTCAGCCGGGTCGCCGAGCTTCGGACTGCGTTGCTCGAGCGCCAGCGCGCCCTTGCCGCCGCGCCGGGTGGGATCGTCATGGCGGGGCGCGATATCGGCACCGTCGTGCTGCCGGACGCCGACCTGAAGATCTTCCTCGACGCGTCGGTCGAGGAGCGGGCCCGACGCCGGACGCAGGAGCGCCAGGTCGATGCCGACAGCCAGGAGGCCCGGTTCATCCTGGCCCAGCTCCGCCGTCGTGACGAGCTCGACAGCAACCGCGCGGTCGCGCCGCTGCGGGCCGCCGACGACGCGCTCCACATCGTCACCGACGGCAACACCTTCGCGCAGACCGTGGGTGCCGTCATCGCGGCGATCCGGGCGGCGGAGTCGAGCGCCATCGCGACCAACGCCCGATGAGCACGGAGAGTACGGACGCGCCCGACGCGCCCGACGCGCCCGAGGCGCACGCGGCTCCGGCGCCGCACCAGCGAGCGTCGGCCAAGCCGGCGATCGACGAGGACGAGCTGTTCCGAGAGGACCTGACGCCGCTGATCAGCGGCACGGCTCTCGGCGCCCGCACGCTCGCCCGGTGCACCACCCGCGTCCACGTGGAGGGTGACGCAGACGCGATCCCACGGGCCGGGCCGGTGGTCCTCGCGAGCAACCACATCTCGAACGCCGACGCGGTGATCATCGGCTCGTGGCTCACCCCGAAGCTCGGCCGGCGGATCCACTGGCTCGGCAAGAAGGAGATGTTCGAGTGGCCGGTCGTCGGCTGGATGGCCCGCAACGGCGGGGTCGTCCCGGTCGACCGCGGAGCAGCGGACGTCGACGCGTTCCGGCTCGCGCAGCGGATCCTCGCGGCCGGGCTGGTGCTGATGGTGTTCCCGGAGGGAACGCGCAGCCCGACCGGGGAGCTCCAGGTCCCGAAGGACGGGCTCGCGATGCTCGCCCTCCGGACGAACGCGACGATCGTGCCGATCGGGATGTCGAACACGGATCGCGTCTGGAGGAAGGGCTCGTTCCTGCCCCGTCCGGGGGGCCACGCGACGATGCGGATCGGGGAGCCGTTCAAGGTCGGCGACCTGTTGCCTGCCGGCGTCGACCGGAAGACCGCCAAGGGCCTCGCGACGACGGCCATCATGGAGCGGATCGCCGCCCTCCTCGATCCGCGCCACCGCGGCCCATATGGCGAGCACGAGTAGGCGTCACCCTGGCGGTCGGGGGGAGCCCGGAAGGGCGCATGCGATAATCGCCCCATCATGGGAACCGTCCGGGAGATCCGGATCGCCCGGCGTACCGGCTTCTGCTACGGCGTGCGCGAGGCGATCGACAAGGCCAAGGAGGCTCGCGCCGCGGGCAAGTCGACCCATACCCTCGGCCAGGTCGTCCACAACGAGGGCGTGATCGCCGATCTCGAGCGAATGGGGATCGAGACGGTCGAGACCCTCGACGACGTCGATCATGGCGCGGCGGTCGTGATCCGAGCCCACGGCGTGCGGCCGGACGTGATGGAACGGGCGAACGCCCGCGGCCTCGACGTGATCGACGGGACCTGCACCTGGGTGATCCAGGAGCACCGCGAGCTGGCCCGCCTCGTCGACGAGGGCTACACGATCGTCCTGCTCGGGACCCCGAATCATGCCGAGGTCGTCGGCATGCTCGGCTTCGCCCCGGACGCGATCGTCGTCGACGAAGAGGACGAGTGGGAGATGAAGGTCCCTCGCAAGAAGCGGATGGCGCTGATCAGCCAGTCAACGCAGCCGCCGTGGAAGTTCGAGAAGCTCGCCGCCTTCATGGTCGGCCGCAGCCACGAGCTGAAGATCGTCAACACCGTCTGCCCGGTGACGATCCGCCGCCAGGAGGACACCGTCGAAGCCGCCCGGCAGGTCGACCTGATGGTCGTTGTCGGCGGGCGCTCGAGCGCCAACACGAAGGAGCTCACGCGCCTCGTCGGGATCGCCGGCAAGCCTGCGATCCAGATCGAGGGCTGGAAGGACCTGACCGACGCGTCGGTCTTCGACGGCCGCGAGGTCATCGGGATCACCGGGCGGGACGTCGACGCCGATCGAGGATCTCCGCGACGTCGCCCGACGCGTGCTCGAGATCGCCGGCACGCCGGACGTTGCGGCCAACGCCGCCGACCTCGCCCAGGAGGCCCTCGAGGGCGCAGCGACACCGGCGGGCCGGACCACCTCGCTCCCGACGTTCGTCCACCACGAGGCCGCCGCTCCCACGTCCGGCGCGGCGTAGGCGGCTCCCGTGCCCTCCAGCGCTCGCGCCTCGCTGCCCGTCGTCGCCATCGTCGGCCGTCCGAACGTCGGCAAGTCGACGATCTTCAACCGGTTCGTGGGCAAGCGCCAGGCGATCGTGGAGGATCGCGCCCGGACGACGCGCGACCGGATGTACGGCGATGCGGAATGGAACGGCCGACGGTTCGTCATCATCGACACGGGCGGCCTCGAGGTCGACACGGACGACCCGATCGAGGTGAAGGTCCAGGAGCAGGCCCGGCTGGCGATCCGCGAAGCGGACGTCATCGTCTTCGTCGTCGATGCGGTGACCGGCATGACGCCGGCGGACCAGGAGGCGGCCGAGCTCCTGCGGACCGCGAACTCACCCGTCATCGTGACCGTGAACAAGGTCGACAACACCGCTCGTGAGGCCGACGCCGCCGAGTTCTGGGCGCTCGGCTGGGAGGAGACCTACGCGATCTCCGCGTCCCATGGACGCGGGACCGGCGACCTCCTCGACGCGATCGTCTGGGCGCTGCCGCCCGAGTCGGAGGCCGAGATCGCGCGCAAGACGCGCGAGGACGAATCCGAGGCCTGGGAGCGCGAGGTGGCGTCGGGGCGGCTCGAGCCGTTCGTCGTGGGCGAGGAAGGCGAGGTCGAGGAGGAGGAGACGGATGGAGCGGGCGAGGACGACGGCGTCGCCGCCCGCTGGGATGCCGCAATCGCCGCCGAAGCCGAGGACCACACGGCAGCGATCGCCTTCGTCGGCCGGCCGAACGTCGGCAAGTCGTCGCTCCTCAACAGCCTCCTCGGGGAGGACCGCGCGATCGTGTCGGAGGTGCCCGGCACCACCCGCGATGCGATCGACACGACCCTCGAATGGGGCCGCAGCGAGGTCGTCCTGATCGACACGGCGGGGATCAAGCGGCGCGGCAAGGTCGCCAGCGGCCCGGCCGCCGAGCGCTATTCGACGCTGCGCTCGCTGAAGGCGATCTCCCGCGCCGACGTCGCCGTCCTCGTGATCGACGCCGTGGAAGGCCTGACCGCCCAGGACGCGCACGTCGCGGGCTACGTCGTCGAGGAAGGCCGCGGCCTCGTCATCGCCGTCAACAAATGGGATCTCGTCGAGGACAAGACGGACCGGACCTTCGACCAGTACGTCGAGTGGATCCAGGGCGAGGTCCCCTTCCTCGACTTCGCGCCGGTCGTCTCGATCAGCGCGAAGACGGGACAGCGGGTCGGGCGCGTGCTGGAGCTGGCGATCGACATCTGGGGCGAGCGCCGGAAGCGGGTCTCGACGGCCGAGCTGAACCGGATCCTCAGGACGGCCCTGGAGCGGCAGCAGCCGCCGGTCGTCAAGGGCCGTCGCCCGAAGCTGTTCTACGGGACACAGGCCGGTGTCGCGCCGCCGACCTTCGTCTTCTTCGCGAACGATGCGGCGGCCATCCACTTCAGCTATCGGCGCTACCTCGAGAACCAGCTGCGGGCCGAGTTCGGCTTCGACGGGACGCCGATCAAGCTCGTCTTCCGCAACCGCGAGTCCGTCCGCCTGCCGCGCCGGCGCGCCTCTCGAGGGCACAGCCCGGTGTCCAAGGGCCCGTCCGGCCAGCGACCGGCGACCGGCGGTCGACCCCCGAAGCGATGAGCGATCCGGCTCGCGTCGCCGTCGTGGGCGCGGGTGCGTGGGGAACGACCCTCGCGGTCCTGCTCGCCCGGACCGAGCCCGTCCTGCTGCTGGCCCACGACGCGGAGGCGTCGGACCGGATCGAGGCCGCTCGCGAGAACAAGCGACGACTCCCGGGCATCAAGCTCCCCGCGGCCGTCCGCGTCTCCGCCGCGCCCGACGACCTGGCGGCTGCGGATCTCGTCCTCTATGCCGTGCCGTCGTCGCATCTGCGGTCGACCGTCGAGCGGACCGCGCCGTCGGTGGACGTCGTTGCGGACATCCTGTCGGTCGCCAAGGGCCTCGAGTCGGGGTCGCTGCTCCGGATGTCGGAGGTGATCGCCGACGCAGGGGGGTTCGCCCCGCGTCGGGTGGCCGCCCTGTCGGGTCCGAATCTCGCGACGGAGATCGCCCGCGGACTGCCGGCGTCGGCCGTCGTCGCTGCGGAGGATCCGTTGCTCGCCGACCGGATCGCGGAGCGGATCGGTCGTCGCGAGTTCCGTCTTTACGTCAACCGCGACCTGCTCGGCGTCGAGCTGTGCGGCGCCCTGAAGAACGTCGTCGCGATCGCCGCCGGCGCCGCCGACGGCCTCGGGTTCGGCGACAACGGCAAGGCCGGGCTGATCACCCGCGGGCTCGCCGAGATGACGCGGCTCGGGATCGCCGCCGGTGCGAACCCCCTGACCTTCGCGGGTCTCGCGGGGATCGGCGACGTCGTCGCCACCTGCGGCTCGACGCTGTCCCGGAATCACCGGCTCGGCGAGGAGCTCGCGAAAGGCCGTCGCTGGACGGACATCGAAGCCGCCCTGCCCGGCGTCGCCGAGGGCGCCTACACGGTAGACGCGGCCCTCGGGCTCGCGAGGCGCTTCGACGTCGAGCTGCCGATCGCCCAGGAGGTCCACAACGCCCTGTTCGAGGGCAAGAGCGTCCAGCGCTGCCTGATCGACCTGCTGTCGCGCGAATTGAAGGACGAGCTGGCGGACTTCCCGGCCTGGGCCGAGCGGATCCGGGACGGGCGCGAACCGTGATCGCCCTCGCCGTCGCGATGCTCGCGGCCTTCCTCCAGCGCGAGTTCATCTCGGCCGTCTCCGGCCGGGACGGGGTCAGGAGCCTGCTCGCCGAGCGAACCACGGAGGCGGATCCGGAGCTGTCGGTGGCCGCGGCGTTGCGCGGCGACGCCCGCTACTACCTGCGCCAGCTCCGGCGGCGCCAGCCGGAGCCCGACATCGAGCGGAAGCGGCTGGCGGCCCTCACGGGTGTCGCGATCGCCGCCGGCAGCATTGCCTGGCTGCTATGGGGACCGGCCTGACCCGCCCGGTCGTTGCCGTGGACGCGCGCGACGACTAGTCTCTCCGTCTCGGCGCGATGCGCGGCTGCGGCCGGCGAGCCGATCCCCGAGAGGAGACACCCGTCATGGCGACCGTCCTGACCGATCGGACCCGATTCCTGCTCGACGAGGACCGCATCCCGCGAGCCTGGTACAACATCGCGGCCGACCTGCCGAGGCCGGCCCCGCCGCCGCTCCATCCCGGGACCGGACAGCCGCTTGGCCCGGGCGACCTGGCCCCGCTCTTCCCGATGGAGCTGATCAAGCAGGTCGTCAGCCAGGACCGCGAGATCGAGATCCCCGATCCCGTGCGGGACGCCTACAAGCTCTATCGGCCGTCGCCGCTCCACCGAGCCCGCCGGCTCGAGAAGGCACTCGGAACCCCGGCCCACATCTACTACAAGTACGAGGGCGGCAGCCCGTCGGGCAGCCACAAGCCGAACACGGCGCTCGCCCAGGCGTTCTACAACAAGAACGAGGGCGCGACGCGTCTCGCGACCGAGACGGGCGCCGGGCAGTGGGGGAGCGCGCTGGCGTTCGCCGGCAGCGCCTTCGATCTCGAGATCAAGGTCTACATGGTCCGGGCGAGCTACGACCAGAAGCCCTATCGCCGGATCCTCATGGAGACCTACGGCGCGTCCGTCGTTCCGAGCCCGTCGCAGGACACGGAGGTCGGCCGCAAGGCTCTCGCGGAGACGCCAGGTCACACGGGCTCCCTCGGGCTCGCGATCAGCGAGGCGATCGAGGACACCGTCACGCATCCGGGGACGAAGTATTCCCTCGGCTCCGTGTTCGACTTCGTCCTCCTCCATCAGACCGTGATCGGGCAGGAGTCGATCGAGCAGATGGCGATGGCGGGCGAGGAGCCCGACGTGATCATCGGCTGCGCGGGCGGCGGCTCGAACTTCGCCGGGCTGACGTTCCCGTGGCTCGGCCGGACGTTCCGCGGCGGGCGGTCATACCGCGTCATCGCGGCGGAGCCCGAGGCCGCGCCGTCGCTCACGCGCGGTATCTATGCCTACGACTTCGGCGACACCGCCAAGATGGCGCCGATCGTGAAGATGCACACGCTCGGCTCCGGCTTCATCCCTGATCCGATCCACGCGGGTGGGCTTCGGTATCACGGGATGGCTCCGCTCGTGTCGCATCTCCTCGAGCTCGGGGCGATCGAGGCCCGGAGCGTCCACCAGCTCGCGAGCTTCGCGGCCGGGGTCCAGTTCGCCCGGGCCGAGGGCATCCTCCCCGCACCCGAGCCGACACACGCCCTCAAGGTCGCGATCGACGAGGCACTCGACGCGAAGGAGAAGGGCGAGGAGCGGGTGATCCTCTTCAACCTCTGCGGTCACGGTCACTTCGACCTGTCGGCGTACGAGCAGTACCTGGGCGGCACGCTCGAGGACTACGAGTACCCGGACGCGGCGGTCAAGAAGGCGCTGGCGGGGTTGCCGCAGGTCGGCTGAGGGTCCCGTCAGCGCGGGCTGAGCGAGTCGCGCCATCGCGCCCGGATCGCGCCCGGACAGCGCAGCCGCCAGCATCAGCGGCCCGTCATGGCGAGCGCACGCTCGGCGACTCACCGGTGGGCCGCCGCCCGGTGCTAGACTGGCCGCCTGTCGGGGCGTGGCGCAGTCTGGTAGCGCACCAGTCTGGGGGACTGGTGGTCGTCGGTTCAAATCCGGCCGCCCCGACCAATTCCCCCTCATGGCATGGCGCTCGATCTCGCCTCTGGGCCTCGTCAGCGCGCCTGGCGAGCTGCTGCGGCCTCGACCGTGTGGTAGCCCGGCCGCCAGAGGTCGATCTGCGGCCGACCGTGGATGCCCTGGATGACCGCGATCTCGCCGACGTGATAGGCCTCGTGGGTGATCGTCCGCAGAAGGACCGAACGCCGGGTCAGGTGCGCCGCCGTGTCGCCTCGCCCAACCGCAACGGCGTCATCGAGCATGGCGGGCGTCCAGATCGCGAGAGCGCGCTCGACGATCTCCCAGGTCGTCGACCACGCCATGACGAGCTCGTCGGCCGACCGCGGGTGATCGAGGTCATCCTCCCAACCGGAATCCCCCATGTCGTGAAACGGCGTCGCCTCCACGCCCGGCACGCCCATCACGTTGGACAGCCAGTAGACGCGGGTGCCGGCGGTGTGCCCGGCGATCGCCCAGATCGGCCAGCTCACGCTCGAGGTCTCATCGTCGGACGGCGCCCGCAGGGCGAGCTCCTCCTCCGTCATGGCACCGAGCGCGTCGATGACGAGGTCGTTGTAGAGGCGCACGTCCCCGAAGATCGTCTCAAGGGTCATGGTGCGAGGCTCACGCGATCGTCGAGCCGTGTCAATCCGCAATCCACGTCGAGGAGTGACGTCAGCGAAGGCAGTCGTCGCTGTCAGGCGAGGCATCGATCCACGATCGACCGGCGAGCCGCGTCCCAGTGCAGCGTGACCTGCCAGCCTGGCAGCGAACCGACCCGCGGCCGCTCCAGCATGAGCGCTGGCTCAGCATTGCCCGGGCCGAGCCCGCGGCGGCCGATGACCGGCGACGGCGTCGACGACCCGCCGTTATCGTGGCCGCTTGGTTCATCGCCCGTTCGGCAGACAGGAGCGCATCCATGGCGAAGCGGAAGAACCGGAACGGCCGACACGTCGAGACAGACCAAGGTGGCGCGAACGATGGAGCCGACGCATCGGCCGTGACCGACGGGCCTCAGCCCAGGATGAAGCGCAAGGAGTACGAGCGCGAGATGCGCCGCCTCCACGGAGAGCTCGTGGCGATGCAGCAGTGGGTCAAAGCGACGGGCGCCAGGATCTGCATCGTGTTCGAGGGTCGAGACACGGCGGGCAAGGGCGGCACCATCAAACGGATCACCGAACGTGTCAGTCCGCGAGTTTTCAAGGTCGTGGCCTTGTCCGCCCCGACGGAGCGCGAGCGGTCGCAGATGTACATCCAGCGGTATCTGCTGCACTTCCCGGCCGGTGGCGAAGTCGTGATCTTCGATCGGAGCTGGTACAACCGCGCCGGTGTCGAGCCCGTGTTGGGCTTCTGCACGCCGGAGGTGAGCGAGAAGTTCCTCGAGCAGGTGCCGGCTGTCGAGAAAGCGATGATCGATTCCGGGATGATCCTGATCAAGTACTGGCTGGAGGTCGGTCCCAAGGAGCAGACCCGTCGCCTCGAGAGCCGCATCCAGGATCCGCGGAAGATCTGGAAGCTGAGCGATATGGACCTCAAGTCGTACAGCCGCTGGTACGACTACTCGCGGGCCCGCGACAAGATGCTGGCGACGACCGACACGGCGTGGGCGCCCTGGCATATCGCGCGTACCGACGACAAGAAACGGGGCCGGCTGAACATCATCAGCCACCTCCTGAGCCAGGTGCCCTACGTGCCGTTGGGTCCGCGACAGATCGCGCTGCCCAAGCGCCAGGGACCTGGCAAGTACCGCGAACCGGATCTGGCGTCGAAGTACATCCCGACAGTGTTCTGAGTGGCGCTTGACCGGGTGACCTCCGGACGACCCCGGCGGCGCTCGCAGCTCCAAACCCACCCTGGCGCGAAGATCGCGTTCTGGCCAATCCATGCCACCCTCCCACGTGCGACGACGATTGGCGGACGATACGGACCAAGCGATCGGCGGACAGGGGAGTCGGGCGACCCGGCCCGGTTCCGCGCGGCTTTGACCGTGTGAACAGTTCGACCAGCGGCGACGGCGGGCCAAGCCTCTGCGTCGCCCGCCACTACGGTCCGAACGCCCTCGGCGGCCGTCGGCACGGGCGGGTGGGCCCGTCACGGCAGATGGACGGCAGCGCCCTGACGCGCACGCGGGGGGAAGCGGCGCGTCAGGGCTGACGGATCCTTACCCACGCGGTCGCCTGAGTCATGGTCGAGATTCCGTATTTCGCGTCAATCCACGAGATACGGAGGAAGCCCGTCAGCTGACGAACCGATGGGTGAGGGGGCTGTCGGCGCCGTCGACCAGCCCGCCGCCTATCCTCAGGCTGGACCGACGACGACCGGGCGGCCACAGTCGTGACCGCGGGTGCGAGCCTGGGCGGCCGGACACCGTGGGCGATCAAATAGGGCCTTCGCCCAATGGCATTCCTCTCGAGGTCCGCCTACCTTGCGTGACTCGGCGCGACCGGCGCCGTCAAGCCCGCTTGGAGGTCAGCGCAGTGGGCGAAGGTCAGGCAGCTCAACTGGTCGGGTTCGTGCTCGCGGTGGCCGGCCTTCTATTGGCGTTGGAGGCCGGACTGCGCCGCGACCGCCGCGGGCATTGAGGCCGCGAAAGGCCGAACTCAGAGGACGGGTCGGAGCTCGACAAGCGAGCCCCCGGAGAGGCGTCACCCTCCCAGGATCAAGAGCCGTCCCGCCTCCTCGGAGCCACTGCCCTTCGAGACTGGACTGACGGCGACGGCGGGCCCTCGCGGCGTCGGGTGCTTTGACGCTCGCCGTAACATTGAGGTTCGCTTGACCCCCCGCGATGGGGCGTGTCAGCCTCCGTCGCCGGTCGAGCATCGTCGAGGAGGTGCCCCGTGAATGCGTTCATCGTGGACATCAAGAACAAGCCGGCCGAGCTCGCGAAAGTGGCTGAGGCGATCGCCCAGGAGGGGGTCGATGTCACGGGCTTCAGCGGATCGACCTGTGGCGACAGCGCGACGCTGGCACTGGTCACCGACAACGAGGTCGACACCCGGCGGGCGTTGACTGACGGCGGCTGGAAGTTCCGCACGATCGAGCTCGCGGAGACGTCGGTCGCCAACAAGCCCGGCACCCTGGCCGAGGCGGCGCGCAGGCTGTCCAATGCCGGGATCAACATCGAGGCCGCGTTCCCGACCAGCCTGACCGGGAGCACCGTCCACATCGTCTTCGCGACCGACAACCCGGCAAAGGCCAAGGAGGTCCTTCGCGAGCCGGTCGGTGCCAACCGCTGAGTCACTCGGCAGTCGACTACCGACGTGATGAAGTCCAGGAGCCCCGGACCGATGCCCGGGGCTCCGTCACGTCGAAGAGCGTGAGATTCGCAGCGGCTGCCGCCACCGATGGAGTCGGCGACTGATCCGCGCCTTTGCCGGGATCCGCGACTCGGACCGACGGCACCACGCCGCGGCTGGGCTAACGGGAGGGGAAGCTCCCCGAGTCATTCTGAGACGTGTCCGGCAGCCCCGCGCGTCGGCATCGTCATCGAGGCGAGACCGACCCGCGACGGCGGTGGAGACCTCGCGTGCGTCCTCTATCGGATGTCGCTGCTCGTCAAAGACTTGACGCCGAGCTCGCGTCCGGCTAACAATAGGCCACGTTAGCAATAGAGACGTCTTCCAACCTGCGCCCAGCTGGCAAGGGACCGTGACCGCGGTCCCGGGAGCATTCAAAGGAGTCGGCGATGTGCCTCAACTGTGGCTGCATGCGCGCCCATGACGACATGGGCAAGCCCGGCGTGAACCTGATCTACGAGGACGTGAAGCGAGCGGCCGATGCGAACGGGATGACCGTGGCGGAGACCCTCGAGACGATCGACCGGACGGTCGCGAAGGATCGGACCGATCACCCGGCGGAATACGCCTCACCGAGCTGAACGGTCGGGCCACCGCGGACAGGAAACGGGAGGACAAGCCATGGCCGAATCAAGCCTGTACGAGCGGCTCGGTGGCGTGTTTGCCATCGCCGCCGTCGATTGATCAGTTCAGCGACGCCGTCGTCGCGAATCCGGCCGTCGGCAAGGGCTCGAAGAACGAGGCCTTGCGTGAGTGGAGCACCGGGCAATCGGACAGACTTCCGGGCCTGAAGTTCATGCGCACCCTGTGGGTCTGCGATGTATCGGGCGGACCCTTCCACTTCTCGGCGACGAAACCCGGCGATGCTCCTCTTGGCCTGGAAGAGGCCCATCGCGAGCTCCGGATCTCTCCCGAGGAATTTGATGAAGTGGCGGCCGAGCTCGGGCGTTCGCTGGATCTCTTCAAGGTGCCCGAGCGTGAGAAGGGCGAGGTCCTGGCCGCGTTTGCCGCCCACAAGGGCGAGGTGAACGAGGGCTACGTGGAGGCCGCCCAGCCGGGCCGTTGAAGGTCCGCCTCCGGAGCCTCTACCTAAACGTCATCGAGCCGCCGTCGCTGAGGGTGATCACGAGCGCGCCGCCCAGATGAGGTCGAAAGCGGCGCGGACGAGCGGAAGGGTACCCGAGCCCCCGACGCCGGGAAGGCTCACCCCGTCAGAGCGTCCACCGAGTGTTGCGGCGACAATCCACGCGTGGAGCGCAGCCGTCGTCGCGATGCCCGGCATCCTGATCCCCGTCGCCTGCTCGTCGCGGTCGCGATCGGGGTCGCGCTCGTCGCGGCGTGCGGCAACGACTCCGTGCCGTCGCCGACGGGTGCGAGCGTCCCGAGCGGGCCGACGGCATCGGGCTCGTCGGTCGCGCGGGCGACGCCGGGGGCGACCCCCAGTCCCACGCGATCGCCGAGTCCCAGCCCGAGACCCACGCCCACCCCGACTCCGAGACCCGCCGCCACGCCCGTCACCGCCGCGGCGCCGACCTGCCTCGGCACGGAGGCGACCATTGCCGGCAGCCAGGTGGGCGGATCCTCGCAGAACTGGGCGGGCTACATCGTCCATCAGGCCGGCGCCCGGGTGGTCTGCGTCCAGGCGTCACTGGACGGAGCCGAAGCTGTCGTGCCCGACGAAGGGCGATCGAAGCGTTGCGATCTGGGTCGGCATCGACGGCGCGGGTGCGGTGTCGAAGGCGCGACCGCTGATCCAGGTCGGCACCTGGGGCTACTGCCACAACGGGGTCGAGAACCACTACGCGTGGCACGAGGTCTATCCCAACCAGCCGTACAGCGTCGGGTTCGTCACGTTGATCCATCCCGGCGACCGGATCGCGGCCGCCGTCGTCTTCCGGCAGCGGGCGTTCACCCTCACCCTCGTGAACCTGACGACCGGTCGCCGCGCGGAGGTCGTCGAGCAGGCTCCGAAGGCCGTCCGCGGCACGCGCCGAATGGATCGTCGAGGCGCCGACAGGCGGCTGTCCGAACTGCCATCAGCTGACCCTGCCGAGCTTCTCGCCCGGTCCACTTCACGGCGGCGCGCGCGACGCTCGGTTCGCAGGTGGCCGGGATCGACGGCCCGTGGACGCGCGAGCGGACGACGATGGTGTCGCGGCGCGGGACCCTGGCGAAGGTCGGTCCGGTGGCCGCTTCGGGCGAAGGGTTCACCGTCAGCCGCCCGTAGGACATCGCCCTGGTCGCGTGAAACCGAATGTCGCGATCCGATTCCGGTCCTTCGCCGTATCCAGTGGTACCGGAGCGCGCGATCCGTCCGCCGCTCATGGCCACGATCGAACTCACCTGGGGACCGAGGCCCCGCGACCAACCCTCCGAGTCGCGGGGCCTCGTCGTGTCCTGAGCGGGAGCGGGTAGGCTTCGGCGATGGCGACGGTCGATCGACCCCCGGCGGACGCGGGCGAACAGGCCACCGCCGGGCTCTCCGCGGAGCAGCTCGACGGCCTCGGCGACATGCGCCCCGGAGGCGTTCCGCGCGGCCGCCCATCGGGTCGTCGACCTGATGGCCGACTACCTGGCCGGTGTCGAGCGGTTCGCCATCCTTCCGGCGATCGCGTCCCGGCTCCGTCGCCGAGCGGCTGCCGCCGTCAGCGCCGGACGCGCCGCAGGACCTCGACGCGATCCTTGCCGACTACCACGCGCTGATCGAGCCGAACGCGACGCACTGGCAGCATCCCGGCTTCCTCGCCTACTTCGCATCGACCGCGTCGGGCCCCGGGATCCTCGGCGAGATGCTCGTCGCCGCGCTCGGCCAGAACCCGATGCTGTGGCGGACATCGCCGAGCGGGACGGAGCTGGAGCAGGTCGTCGTCGACTGGCTGCGCCAGGCGCTGGGGCTGCCCGATGCGTTCGACGGCCTCCTCACCGACACGGCATCGACGTCGTCGTTGATCGCCCTCGCCGGCGGCCCGGCAGGCCGCCGGGATCGACGCCGCGGCGGCCGGGGATCGCCGGGCGACCGGACGTGCCCGCGCTCCGGGTCTACGCCTCGCAGGAGGCCCATTCCTCGATCGACAAGGCGTGCATGACCCTGGGCCTGGGCCGCGCGTCCCTCGTCCGCATCCCGACGAACGACCGGTTCGAGATGCGGGCCGACCGCGCTCGAGGAGGCGATCGCGTCCGACCGCGCCGCCGGGCGCCGGCCGATCGCCATCGTGGCCACGCGTCGGCACGACGTCGTCGACGTCCGTCGACCCCGTCGCGGCGATCGCCGACGTCGCAGCCCGCGAAGGGCTCTGGCTCCACGTCGACGCCGCCTACGCCGGGCGCCGTCGCGATCGACCCCGGGCTGCGAGCCCCGTTCCGCGGCTGGGAGCGGGCGGACTCGATCGTCGTCAACCCGCACAAGTGGCTCTGGACGCCGGTCGATGCGTCGCTGCTCCTGAGTCGCCGGCTCGACGTCGTCCGCGACGCGTTCAGCCTGGTGCCCGAGTACCTCCGCACCGTCGACGGGATCGGCGACGGCACGGAGCGGAACTTCAACGAGTACACGCCCCAGCTCGGCCGCCGCTTCCGCGCACTGAAGCTGTGGATCATCCTCCGCTGGTTCGGCCTCGACGGGCTGCGACGCCGGATCCGCCACCATCTGGCGCTCGCCCAGGAGCTCGCCGGCTGGGTCGATGCCGACGCCGGACTGGGAGCGGCTCGCCCCGGTGCCGTTCTCGACGGTCTGCATCCGGCACGTCCCGCCGGCCCTCGCCGGCGACGCGAAGGCGCTCGACGCCCACAACGCGGCGGTGATGGAGGCGGTCAACCGGACCGGCGAGGTGTTCCTGAGCCACACGAAGCTGCGCGAGCCAGTTCACGATCCGGCTGGCGATCGGCAACCTCCGGACAGAGCGCCGCCACGTGGCGCGAGCCTGGGAGCTGCTGCAGCTGGCCGCGGAGGAGGTCCCGACCCGATGAGCGACGACACGATCACGGTCCTGTACTTCTATCGGACGCGCTGGGGCACCCACGACGAGTTCGTCGCGCTGTTCAGGAAGAACCACTGGCCGATCCTGCGCGAGCAGCTCGCGGATGGCCGGTTCACGGCGGTCGAGATGTCACTGCCGCGCTTCCACGGCGACGGCCGGGCCGACTGGGACGTCGCTCGTCTCGATCACGTACCGCGACTGGGCGGCGATGGAGGCGCACAGCGAGGCCGAGATCGCGGCGAAGCTCTTCCCGGACCAGGAGACCTACCGGCGCGAGGAGCAGCGCCGCTTCGAGCTGCTGGAGGCGCACTGGGACGTGCCCCTGGAGCGCCGTCCGCTCGAATAGTCAGCCGCCCGGCGGCCCCGGCCGGTGCGGCCTCCTGCAGGGCGCCGAGCTGCCGCATCATGCCCATCTGGTCGAACTGGTGCCAGTGCTCCACGACCTTGCCGTCGCGGATCCGGAAGACGTGGATCTCCTCGATCTCGTAACGCTTGCCGCTCGGCGGCATGCCCATGAACGATCCGGTCTGCGTGGCCGACGTCGTCAGGCGGGCGGCGACCCGGTCGCCCTCGCCGATCATGTCGTCGATCGTGAACGCGGGGTCCGACAGAGCACCGGCGACGCGGTCGATGGCGGCCTTGAGATCGTCCTTCGGGTGGCCGGTCGACGGCCAGGTATGGGCGACGAAGTCGTCGGCGACGAGCTCGTCGACTGCCGCGTGGCGGCCCTGGACGAAGATCTCGTCGACGAAGCGACGGACGATCGCCTTGTTCTGATCGGTGTCCATCGGATCGTCCTCCTCGACGACGATCATTGACATTCGGCCTCGACTCGGCGCACGTGGCCCAGCGCGATCGAATATCAGTTTCGCGACGGCTCACGGCTACCGCCGGCCCGGGCGCGCACTCGGGCGCCCCGACCGATGCCGCGCATGGCATCATCGGGGGCGTCGTCGACCAGCGGAGGTTCGTCTCGCCCGTGCCACCGATCGGAGAGCTGACCCGGATCGAGCAGGTCCATCTCGACCGCCTCGAGCACCAGGGCATCTTCACCACCGGCCTGCTCCTCGAGGTCAGCGAGACCCCGACCCGCCGCCAGACGCTCGCCGACCAGGTCGGAGCGACGACGAACGACGTCCTGACCTGGCGCGACGAGGCGCAGATGCTCAACCTCGCGAGCTTCGGGCCGGACGATCACCAGCTCCTGATGCAGTCCGGGATCGACGGCCTCCACGACATCCTCAGCCTCGACCTCGACACGTTCCGGTCCGCGACTCCGGCGCGGGGCGCGACGAGCTGAAGATGGAGATGCCGACCGACCTGACGATCTCCGGCTGGTGGCAGCAGGCACGGACCCTCGAGGACTGATCCAGCCGGGCGTTCGCGCCCGGAGACGACCCCGGCTTACCATGCGGCGGTGACACGGCAGCATCCCCGAGCGCGTCGCCGCGTTCCTGACCGGCCTCGCCGCGGCCGTCGTCGTGATCGCCCTCGCGATCCTGCCCTTCCTGACGCCGGCGTGGGTGTCGTTCGAGCAGGGCCGCGCCCAGGCCGCCGCGTGGACCGGCTACGACGCCGGCGGACCTGTCGACGGCGACGAACTCGATCCTGCACGACCTCGTCATCGGGCCGCCTGACTTCGCGGTCGAGGTCGCCGGCGACCCCGGTCCTCGAGGAGCGGGAGCGGGCGCACATGCGCGACGTCCGCGGCGTCTTCGCGGGGTTCTACGCTCTGGCCCTTGTCGCGGCGATCGGGCTCGTCGCGCTCGTCGTCGGCGCCTACCGGCTGGGTCATCCGGAGCGGGCATGGCGGGCGATCGCCGACGGGATGAAGGGCCTCGCGGTCGGCGTCGTCATCGCCGGCGTGATCGCGACGTTCTTCTTCGACCAGGCCTTCGAGATCTTCCACGAGCTGTTCTTCCCGAGCGGCTCGTACACGTTCGACCCGCGCGACGGACCGGCTCGTCCAGCTCTTCCCGTTCGACTTCTGGTCGGAGACGACGATCGTCCTCGGGGTCGCGATCCTCGCCGTGGCCGCCATCGTCTGGCTCGTCGCCCGTCGCCTCGGCCGGGACCGGGTTGCGGTCGGCGGCACCACGTCAGCGACGGCCGCTGCGCTCGCGCAGCCGGGCGAGGGGGCCGGATGACCTGCGAACGGGCCCGATGAACGGCGTCCCGGTCGCCCGGATCCTCGGCTTCGAGGTCCGGCTCCACCTCTCGTGGCTGTTCATCGTCGCGATCGTCACGGTCACGGTCGCCCAGCGCCTGACGACGTTCCAGCCGGACCTCGTCGCGCCGATGAGCTGGGTGATCGGCCTCGCCGGATCGATCGGGTTCATGCTGACGGTGATCGCCCATGAGCTCGCCCACGCCGTCGTCGCCCGGCGCGACGGCGACGGCGAGGACCGTCGTCGTCGTCCACTTCATCGGCTCGCCGGCGGCGGTCGACGTCGTCGCGAGCTCGCCGCGGCCGAGGCCGCGATCGCGGTCGCCGGCCCGATCGTCGAGCGCCGCCATCGGCGCTCGGCCTGTCCGTCCTCGCGCTCGCGTCGCTGTCGCTCGGACCGGCCTGGGCGCCGCTCGCCGACCTGCTCGCGATCATCGGCGCCCTCGACCTGATCCTCGCCGGGCGTCAGCCTCGTCCCCGCGTTCCCGCTCGACGGCGGCCGGCTCGTCCGGGCGGTGGCCTGGGCCCGGACGAGCGACCAGCGCAGCGGCACCCGAGTGGCGGGGACGCGTCGGCCGCTGGACCGGCCGAGCGATCCTGCTCGTCGGCCTCGCGATCATCCTCACGGACGACATCGTCGACGGGATCATGACTCGGGCTCGTCGGCTGGTTCCTCATGGCGTCGGCGCGATCGGTCGATCGCTGGCTCGTCCTCGACGACCATCGTCCAGGGGATCCGCGTCGGCGAGGCGATGGAGCCGGAGCTCGAGACGCTCTCGCCGCAGCTGACGCTCGACACGTTCGCGCCGTCGATGCTCGACGGGACGGTCGGCCCGGCGCTTCCGGTCGTCCGCGACGACGCGGTCGTCGGGATCGTCGGGCGCCGCCCAGGTCCGGACGGTGCCGCAGGGGAAGCTGGCCGTCGACCCGGACGCGAGGACGTGATGGTCGGCGGCGACGACTCTCCCGACCGCGAGCCCGGATGACACGCTGACCGACGCCCTGGAGCGGCTCCGGATCTCGCATCTCGACGGGCTGCCGGTCCTCGATGGGACGATCCTCCGCGGCGTCCTGACCCGGCGGTCGATCGCGGCGATCCTCCACGCCCGGGCCGAGGCGAAGGGCCAGGCGCTGTGACGGGTTCGTTGACCGCGATCGGGGAGCGGCTCCTCAGCGTCGAGGAGGCACGCGACGCGGTCCTCGCGGCGATCCCCGGCCCGACGGAGGCCGAGGACGCTCTTCCTCTCCGAGGCGCGCGGCCGCGTCCTCGCCGAGGACGTGATGAGCCTGACCGCGCTGCCGCCCTGGGACAACTCGGCGATGGACGGCTACGCGATCCGCGCGGCCGACGTGGCCGCGCGCGACCGAGACGGCGCCTGTCCGGCTCGAGGTGATCGGCGAGGTCCGGGCGGGCATCGCGCCGGAGGCTCGCGGTCGAGCGCGGGACGGCGATCCGGATCGCGACCGGCGCCCCGATCCCGCCGCGGGCCGACGCGGTCGTCCAGGTCGAGCTCACGACACCGGCGACTGCCGACGGATCCCCGGCCGGCGAGCGCGGCCGCGTGCGCGGCCGGGCCGCTGCCCGCCGCCGTCCTCGTCCACGAGGCGATCGGGACCGGCGACGGCCATCCGGCGCGCCGGCGACGACCTGGGCGAGGCGGTCGACGATCCTGACGGCCGGGACGCGGCTGACGCCCGCGGCGATCGCCCTGGCCGCGGGCTCCGGGAACGAGACCGTCCGCGTCCATCGCGCGGCCGCGGGTCGGGATCCTCGCGACGGGCGACGAGGTCCGGCCGGCCGGGACGGAGCTGGGCCCGGCGGGCATCCCCGACGCGAACGGCCCGGGGCTCGCGGCGCTGGCCGAGGAGGCCGGGGCCGAGGCGGTCCGCTACGGGATCGCCGCCGACCGGCTCGAGGACGTCCGGGCCCGTCTCGTGGCCGCCCGCGCGGGCGAGGTCGACGCGATGATCGTGTCGGGCGGCGTGTCGGTCGGGCCGTACGACGTCGTCCGGGCGGCCTTCGAGGAGATCGGCCGGATCGAGCTGTGGCGGGTCGCGGTCCAGCCCGGCAAGCCGTTCGCGTTCGGGGTCGTGGAGCGGCGGCGACGGCGGCCGCGACGCTCCTGTTCGGGCTGCCCGGGCAACCCGGTCTCGAGCTTCGTGACGTTCGAGCTGTTCGTCCGGCCGGCGATCCGTCGCCTGTCCGGCCTGCCGGCGGACCGCCTGGTCCGGTCGATCGACCGCGCCGTCCTCCGTGACGACGTGTCGAAGAGCCCCGGCCGGCGCGCGTTCCTCCGGGTCGTCACGGAGCGCGATGCGTCGGGTGCGACCGTCCGCGATGCCGAACGGCCGGGTCCCGGTCCGGCTGGCCGGCGGTGGGCGCGGGCAGGGCAGCCACGTCCTGTCCGCCCTGGCGGTTGCCGACGCCCTCGCGATCGTCCCGGAGACGGGTCGACGGCCTGGCCGGCGGGCTCGCCGGTCGACCTGTGGTGGCTCGACCGCGACTGACGGCCGCGCCGTGCCGTCGCTTCCTCGGAGCGTCGATACTACGGACCATGGCCAAGGACACCGCGCCCCGCTCGGAGCGCCGCCGCCTGACCCACGTCGATCGGTCCGGACGACCGCGGATGGTCGACGTCGTCCGACAAGCCGTCGACCGCGCGGCGCGCCGTCGCGGAGGCCACCGTGGCCGTCGGCGACGAGACGATGAGCCTCGTGATCGACGGCGGCGGGCCGAAGGGCGACGTCCTCGGGGTCGCCGAGCTCGCCGGCGTCATGGGCGGCAAGCGGACGAGCGACCTGATCCCGCTCTGTCACCCGCTGGCGCTCACCGACCTCGTCGTCGCCGTGACGCCGGATCGCGCCGCCGGCGTCCTGCGGGTGCGGGCCGAGGCGGCGACGACCGGCCCGACCGGGGTCGAGATGGAGGCGCTGACGGCGGCGACGCGTCGCCGCCCTGACGATCTACGACATGGTCAAGGGCGTCGAGCGGGGCGTCGAGATCCGCGTCCGTCCGGCTGATCTCGAAGACCGGCGGCAAGAGCGGCGAGTGGCATCGGCCGCGGACCGACGGCTGCGGCTTCCGCCGGGGCCGGGCCGCGCCATCGACCCGGAGCCCGCGCCGCCGGCCGGATCGGCGGACCGAAGCGCCGCGGACCGAGCGGGTGAGCGGGGCGCGGGCCGCGCCGACGCTCGGCGCTGGTGCTGACGGCGAGCGACCGCAGCGCGGCCGGGACGCGCGAGGACGCGAGCGGCGACGCGCTGACCGCAGCGGCTGGCGGACCTCGGGTTCGCCGTCGAGCGGGCAGGTCGTCGCGGACGACCGGGCGCAGATCGCCGCGCGGCTCCGGGCCGCCGCCGAGCGCCACGCCCTGATCGTCACGACCGGCGGCACCGGCCTGACGCCGCGCGACGTGACGCCCGCAGGCGACGCTCGACGTCGTCGACTACGAGGTCCCGGGCCTGGCCGAGGCGATGCGCGCCGAGGGCCGGGCGAAGACGCCCGTTCGCGTCCCTGAGCCGGTCCGTCGTCGGGGTCCGCGGACGGACGCTGATCGTCAACACGCCGGGCAGCCCGAAGGCCGCGATGGAGTCGCTCGACGCGATCGTCCCGGTGCTCGACCACGCGCTCGAGACGCTCGCGGGCCCGTTCGACCACGACGCCCGGCACGGAGACGCGGCTAGGTGTTCCCCGACGTTCGAGCCACGTCCCGTGGTACCCGCTCGTGTTCGTCGTCTTCTGGGGCGCGGCCGCGATCTTCGCCCTGGCGATGGCCCGCCATCTGCGGGTGTTCGCCGCCGCCCGTCCGGCCGTCGCCCAGCCGTCGCCGTTCGGCGACATCCCGCGGCGGTTCGCCGGCCTGATCGAGTACGCGTTCGTCCAGACGAAGATGTTCAAGGACTGGCGCGCCGGGCTGATGCACGCCGGGATCTTCTGGGGCTTCGTCCTGCTGACGATCGGGACGGCGAACATCGTCACGGGCGGGCTGATCCAGTCGATCCTGTCGATCCCGCTCGACGGCGCCCTGTGGGCCGCGATCTCGGCGATGCAGAACCTCGTCGCGGTCATCGTCCTCGTCGTCGATCGCCTGGGCGTTCGAGCGGCGGCTGATCTCGAAGCCGCGCCGCCTGACGTTCAACCGGGACGCGCTGCTCATCCTGGCGATGATCGGCGGCGTCGTCGCCGACCGAGCTGCTCGCCCAGGTCGTTCCAGTTCGCCCGCCTACGGCGACGAGCCCGGCGCGTTCGTCGCCGCGGCGCTCGCGGCGCCGCTGCGCGGCGCGTTCTCGCAGGCGACGCTCGAGGCCGCGTTCGTCGTCCTGTGGTGGGCGCACGTCGCGCTCGTCGCCGCGTTCCTCGTCTACCTGCCGTTCAGCAAGCACCTCCACATCGCGACCGCGTTCCCGAACATCTGGTATCGCAAGCTCGCGCCGCGCGGCGAGCTGCCGGCGATGGACCTCGAGCGCGAGGACGCGACGTTCGGGCTGAAGTCGCTCCAGGACCTCGGCTGGAAGGACCTCCTCGACGGCTTCACCTGCACCGAGTGCGGGCGCTGCCAGGCGGCCTGCCCGGCGAACGCCACCGGGAAGCCGCTCAATCCCGAAGGCCTTCATCATGGGGATCCGGGAGATGTCGGTCGAGGCGGAGCACGGCCTCGACCTGATCCCGAACAACCCGATCGTCCGCGACACGTACGGCCTGGACGACGCGACGCCGGCGCCCGCCCGGATGGCGGCGCGCGATCGTCGACGAGGCGATCCCGTACGACGCGGTCTGGGACTGCGTGACGTGCGGCGCCTGCGTCGAGGCCTGCCCGGTCCTGATCGAGCACGTCGACAAGATCGTCGGGCTGCGCCGGAACCTCGTGCTCGAGGAGTCGCGCTTCCCGGCGGAGCTCACGGGCGCGTTCCGGGGGATGGAGGGCCAGGGCAACCCGTGGGGCCAGCCGGCCTCGACCCGGACCGACTGGACGAAGGGCCTGCCGTTCGAGGTCCCGACGGTCGCCTCGCTCGCGGCGTCACCGGGCGGCCTGGACGACCTCGAGGTCCTGTACTGGGTCGGCTGCGCGGCCGCGTTCGACGAGCGGAACAAGCGCGTCGCCCGGGCGGTCGCGACGTGCCTCCACGCCGCGGGCGATCCGGTTCGCGATCCTCGGCCAGGAGGAGTCGTGCACCGGCGATCCGGCGCGCCGGATGGGCAACGACTACGTGTTCCAGATCCTCGCGAGCGGCAACGTCGAGACGCTGAACCGCTACGGGATGGGCGAGCGGACGATCGTCACCGCCTGTCCCGCACTGCTTCAACACGATCGGCAACGAGTACGGCCAGCTCGGCGGGTCGTACCGGGTCGTCCACCACTCGGCGTACCTCCAGGGCCTGCTCGCGGACGGGCGGCTGCGGGTCGCGTCGGACGGGCGCCGCGGCGGCCGGCGCCGTGACCTACCACGACTCGTGCTACCTGGCCCGCTACAACGGCGTCGTCGCCGCGCCGCGGGACGTCCTGGGCGCGGTGCCCGGGCATCGAGCTCCGCGAGATGGAGAAGAGCGGCCGGAACACGTTCTGCTGCGGTGCCGGCGGCGGCCGGATGTGGATGGAGGAGACCCGCGGGACGCGGATCAACGCCGAGCGGACGCGTCAGGCGCTCGAGACCGGCGCCGGCGACGGTCGCCACGGCCTGCCCGTTCTGCATGACGATGCTGAAGGACGGGCTGTCCGATGCCGCAGTCCGGCGGCGCGCGCGCGGCCGACGGGCAGCGGCGTCGTCAGCGCCCGCGACATCGCCGAGATCCTCGCCGACGTCGTCGTCCCCGAGCCGATCGACCCGCGGCGGGCGCTGCCGGTCCTGCAGTAGGGGTCGAGCCCGCCCGACGGCAGCCCGGCAGCGGCTTGTGGCAGCTCACGCAGTCACGGTCCGTCCACGGCGTTGTACATCCCGCAGTTCGGGCAGCGCTTCTGGCCCTCGGTCGAGGTCGGCGTACGGGTTCACCTGCGTCGCACGGCGTCGCGGTCCCGCCGCTGCCGGCGGAGGATGCACGAGCATCGGCGACGATCGCCGATCAGGCCGGCGCTCGCCGACGATCAGGAGCAGCTCCTGCGTGCAGGTTCATCGTCGGACCTCGGCGACTGGAGCGCGCCCCCGGGCGGCCGCTCGCCGCGTTCCGCACAGCCTACCCGCTCGATCGCGATCCGGCGATGCCTGGGTCGACGACCTCGCCGCGGCTGCTACGATTCGGGGCGCATGGCCAGCTCGACGCCGCCCACCGAGCCGCAGCCGAGCCCGACGTACCGCCTGACCGACGATCAGGCCGCCCTCCGCGACGCCGTCCGGGTCCTCGCCGACGAGCGGATCGCCCCGCGGGCCGCAGAGATCGACCGGACGGCCGAGTTCCCGTGGGACGTCAAGGAGCTCCTCGCGTCGCCACGACATCCTGGCCCTCCCGTACCCCGAGTCGCACGGCGGGCTCGGCGGCGGACCTGCTGACCGTCTGCCTCGCGATCGAGCAGATCAGCCGGGTCTGCGCCACGAGCGGCCTGATCCTCGCCGTCCAGGAGCTGGCGTCGCCTGCCGCTCCTCCTCGCCGGGACGCCGATGAGCAGCACGATCGCTGGTTCCCGGACCTCGCCGCCGGCCGGAAGCTCCTGATCGCGTTCGCCCTGACCGAGGCGGAGGCGGGCAGCGACGTCGCGGCCGCCCGGACCCGCGCCCGCCGCGACGGCGACGACTGGATCCTCGACGGCTCGAAGCGGTTCATCAGCCAGGGCAGCGTCGCCGACCTGATCACCGTCTTCGCCGTCACCGACGAGCGGCGAGGACACGCCGCGCCATCGACGGCTGTCGCTGCTTCATCGTCGAGAAGGAGATGGCCGGGCTTCGCCGTCGAGCGGATCGAGCACAAGATGGGCATCCGCGGCTCGCCGACCGCCGAGCTGAGCTTCCGCGGGGTCCGGGTCCCGGACGCGAACCGCGTCGGCGAGGTCGGGCAGGGCTTCGAGCTCGCGATGCGGACGCTCGACCGGAGCCGGCCCGGGATCGCCGCCCAGGCGGTCGGCATCGCCCAGGGCGCGCTCGAGGTCGCGGCCGCCTACGCCCGCGACCGGACCCAGTTCGGCAAGCCGATCGCCGAGTTCCAGATGGTCGGGGCGATGCTCGCCGACATGGACGCCCAGACCGAGGCCGCCCGCCAGCTCCTGTACAAGGCCTGCACCGAGATCGAGGCCGGGGCGCCGGACGCGGGACGCTGGTCGGCGATGTGTAAACTCGTCGCCGGCGACACCGCGATGCGGGTGACGACGGATGCCGTGCAGGTCCTCGGCGGCTACGGCTACATCGACGAGTTCCCGGTCGAGCGGATGATGCGCGACGCCAAGATCACCCAGCTCTACGAGGGAACCCAGCAGATCCAGCGACTGGTCATCGCCCGGGCGCTCACCGGCCCGCGCTGACCTCGAGCCACCGCCCACCGCCGCGACCGTCGAACGGAGGCCGCCCGCCCGTGCGAATCGTCGTTCTCGTCAAGCCGGTGCCGGACACGGCGTCCGGCGGCGAGCGCCTTCGGCCGACGACTGGCGGCTCGATCGGGCGGCGACCCCGGCGGTCGTGAACGCGAACGACGAGTACGCGCTCGAGGCGGCCCTGAAGCTGACCGAGGCCCATGGCGGCG
The DNA here is from genome assembly GCA_963817095.1 of uncultured Chloroflexia bacterium. Lineage (GTDB taxonomy): Bacteria > Chloroflexota > Limnocylindria > Limnocylindrales > CSP1-4 > CF-46. Next base: position 13,659 of record CAWFND010000008.1, on the reverse strand, counting down.
AGGTCGTCCTCGTGTCGATGGCCGGGGCGGCGGCGCCCGAGACGATGCGCAAGGCCCTGGCGATGGGCGCCGCGAGCGGCGGTGCTCGTGACCGACGACGCGCTCGGCGGATCCGACACGCTGCTCGACGGCGCGTGTCCTCGCGGCGGCGCTCAGGGGCATCGAGTACGACCTGCTGCTCGCCGGGCGCCGACACGTCCGACGGTGGCGCGGGCGTCGTGCCGGCCGGGGTCGCGACGCTCCTCGGGCTGCCGTACCTCTCGTACGCGGCGAAGATCGAGCCCGACCCGGCGGCGGGCCGGGTCCGCGTCCACCGGATCAGCCCGACCGGCTACGACGTCCTCGAGGCCCCGATGCCGGCCCTCGTCGTCGCGACCCAGGCGCTCGGCGAGCCGCGCTACCCGTCGCTCAAGGGGATCATGGCCGCCCGCTCGAAGACGGTCGAGACACGCGACCTCGCCGGTCGTCGGCCTGCGACGGGGCGGTCGGCGGCGCGGTCGCGACGACGAGCGTCCTCGGCGGCGGAGGCGCCGCCGCCCCGCGCGGCGACGCGGGTCGTCCGCGAGCCGGCCGCAGCGAGCCGCGCGCGAGGTCGTCGCGTTCCTCGCCGAGCGGAGGATCATCTGATGGCCGGCGCCATCTGGGTCCACGGCGAGACAGCGCCCGACGGCAGCCTCGCCAAGATCAGCACCGAGGTCGCGACGCTCGCCCGGACGCTCGGCGCGGCGGCCGGCCGAGACGTCGTCGGGATCGTCGTCGCGGCCGACCCGGCCGCGGCCGCCGCGGAGCTGGCCGGCTACGTCCCGCGCGTCGCTCGCGGTCACCGAGCCCGACGACGCGCGGACCACGCCGCCGGGCACGATCGTCGGCCAGCGGCTCGCCGCGCTGATCGAGCGCGACCCGCCCTGCGTTCCTGTTCGCCGGAGCCGGACCCGAGGGCCGCGACGTCGCCGGCGTCGTCTCGGCGCTCACGGGCCGGGGCGTCCTCGTCAACGCGACCGCGGTCCAGTGGGACGACGGACCGGTCGTCGAGATGAGCGTGTTCGGCGGCAAGCTGAACACGACGAGCCGGTTCACCGCGGAGATGCGGGATCGTCACCGTGCGCCCGAACGTCGTGACCGCGGAACCGGCCGGCGCCGCGGGCACCGTCGAGCCGACGGCGGCCGTCGGCGAGCTCCGGCCTCCCGCAGGTCGCGGTCGTCGACCGCGTCGCGGCGGCGACGACCGCGGCGCCGATCGAGGAGGCCCGGATCATCGTCGCCGGCGGCCGCGGCGTCGGCGGGCCGGACGGCTTCCGGGTCGTCGAGGAGCTCGCCGAGGCGCTCGGCGGTGCCGTCGGGGCGACCCGCGCAGCGGTGGACTCGGGCTGGATCCCGTACGCCCAGCAGATCGGCCAGACCGGCAAGATCGTGAAGCCGGCGCTGTACCTCGCGCTCGGGATCTCCGGCGCGATCCAGCACAAGGTCGGGATGCAGACGGCCGAGACGATCGTCGCGGTCAACCGCGACCCCGACGCCCCGATCGCCGAGTTCGCCGACCTCGTCGTCATCGGCGACCTGTTCGAGGTCGCGCCCGCGATCCTCGCCGCGCTCGCGCGCGCGGGACGGCTGAGCCGCAGGCCCGGAGCGCACGATCCAGATGCAGCCGCTGCTCGTCCTCCCGCTGCTGGCGTTCCTCATCCTGCTGGCGCCTTTCGGGCTCGTCCTGCGGCGCGCGGGCCGGTTCCTCGCCGCGACGCGGGAGGTCGAGCGGTTCCGGCGCCAGGTCGGCGATCTTGCGCGGTCGGATCGAGACGTCGCTGAGCGAGGTCTGCGTCCGGGTCGACTCGCTGCGCCGCGGCCAGCTCGACGCCGACGCCCTCGGCGACGACCTGACCGCGTCGCTCGACGCGGTCGCAACGCTACGCCGACGAGGCACGGGCGCTCCATCCGCCGCGCCGAGGGCGTGCCGATGCGCGACGAGATCGTGTCCGAGCTGGAACGGGCGGGCCGGGCGCTCGAGATGATCGAGCACGGCCGATCGATCCAGGCCGCCGCGCGGGCGGGCAGTCGCGAGGTGGAGGCCCAGACCTCGATCAAGCGCGGCTACCTCAACGTCCTCCATGCCCGCGAGGCGATCGCCCACCAGGCCGACCTCGCCCGGAACGTCGGGATCGATGCCGGCGCGCGCGATCTGGAGCGGCGCAACCGGCCCGCCTGAGGCGACCCGCGCCGCTCGATGACCCGCTATCTAGTGGTATCATCCGGCGACACCACAAGCAGTTGTGGTGCGAGCAGCAGGAGCCTCGATGCGCTGTCCACATTGCGGGGCCCGGGAGACGCGGGTCGTCGACTCGCGGGACCTCGACGATTCGGCGACGATCCGGCGCCGCCGCGAGTGCACCGCCTGCGCCACCCGCTTCACGACCTACGAGCGGGTCGAGGCCGCCCGCCTCGTCGTCGTCAAGCGCGACGGGAGCCGCCAGGAGTTCGACCGCGAGAAGCTCGCGTCGGGCCTCCGCAAGTCCCTGACCCGCCGGCCGGTGCCCGACGACGCCGCCGAGCGCGCCGCCGACGAGATCGAGGCCGAGCTGCGCTCGCAGGGCGCGACCGAGGTCGACTCGTCGCGCGTCGGGACGCTCGCCCAGGACAAGCTCCGCGAGCTCGACCAGATCGCGTACATCCGCTTCGCCAGCGTCTACCAGAGCTTCGACGACCTCGAGGCCCTGAAGCGCGAGGTCGACTCGCTCTACGCCGAGCGGGACACGGTCGCGATCGACCTACCGGCGTGCCGGCAAGCACGGCCGCTGATCGCCGCAGCGGCATGAGCGTCCTCTCCGACCGCGACATCCGGGCCGCGCTCGAGGCCGGTGACGTCGCGATCCGGCCGTACGACCCGACGGATCTCCAGCCGTCGTCGGTCGACCTCCATCTTGATCGCTCGTTCCGGGTCTTCCGCAACAACCGGTACGCGTTCATCGACGTCCGGTCGCCGCAGCCGGACCTGACCGAGCTGCTGAAGGTCGCCGACGACGAGCCGTTCATCCTCCACCCGGGCGAGTTCGTCCTCGGCCAGACGCTGGAGTGGGTCGAGCTGCCCGACGACCTCGTCGCGAGGCTCGAAGGGAAGCTCGTCGCTGGGCCGGCTCGGCCTGCTGATCCACTCGACGGCGGGCTACGTCGATCCCGGGCTGGAAGGGCAACCTGACGCTCGAGCTGTCGAACGTCGCCAACCTGCCGATCGCCCTGTACTTCGGGATGAAGATCGGCCAGATCTCGTTCTTCAAGATGAGCTCGCCGGTCGACCGGCCGTACGGCTCGCCCGAGCTCGGCTCGAAGTACCAGGGCCAGTCCGAGCCGACCGCGTCCGCGTTCCATCGCGACTTCGGCGCCGGCCGCCAGCCCGAGGAGAACGGGTCACGGGGCTGAACGACGCCGTCGACTGGCGGCGGGACCTCGGCGGCGGCACGACCGTCGCCCTCGTCCGGGCGGGGACGTTCCGCTCCGATGCCGGCGCCCTGTTCGGCCCCGTGCCGCGGATCCTGTGGGACCGCTGGGTGACCGACGAGATCGACGCCGAGAACCGCCTGCTCCAGGCGTTGAACTGCCTCCTGATCGAGACGCCGGCAGGTCGCGTCCTCGTCGAGACCGGGATCGGCGAGCGCGTCGACGACAAGACGCGCCACATGCGCGGCTACGAGGGACCGTGGATCGTCCCGGCCCTCCGCGACGCGGGCTTCGACCCCGCGACGGTCGACGTCGTCGCGATGAGCCATCTCCACTTCGATCATGCCGGCGGCCTGCTCGCGGGCGACGGCGCCCGGGCATTCCCGCGCGCCCGGATCGTTGCCCAGCGCGCCGAGTGGGACATCGCGCTCGGCGACAACCCGCGGCTCGTCGCGAGCTACGTCCAGCCGGAGCTCGAGCTCGTCCGCGACTGGGGCGCCGAGGGCTGGGTCGATGGCGAGCGCGAGGTCCTGCCGGGGGTATCGGTCGTGCCGACCGGCGGCCACTCCGCCGGCCACCAGGCGATCGTCGTCCGCGCCGCAGGGAGCGCCGCCGCTCGCCTTCTTCGGCGACCTCTGCATGCGGCCGTGGAGCGCGAACCCCCGCTGGGTCACCGCGTTCGACGACTTCCCGCTCACGTCGGTCGAGGTCAAGGCGACGCTGTTCGCGCAGGCCGCGGACGAGGGCTGGACGGTCGTGCTCTCGCACGAGGTCCACCAGCCGGTCGGGCAGCTCGTCCGCGATCGGGACCGCTACCGATGGGCCCCCGCCTGATCGCACGATCCGGGTCGGTGTGCGCCGCGCCTCGCCACGACGGGCCGAATGACGTAGGTCGCGTGCGACGAATGGCCTGCGCGATTCCTGCCATCCGGCAGGTGGGTCCTGCGGCCCGACCTGCCTACGGTGATCCCAGACAGACGGACCGCCGGACATCAGAGCTGAGTCCGGTGGACGCGCAGACCAGACGGCGGGATGCCGAGCGGCTGCGGAGCCGGCATTGTTTCCGCTTCGGCGGTCCGTCGAGTCACCTCCCCCAACCCGATCGGCTCAGCCGCTCGAGCGCGCCGCGCTCATGGCGCCGATCGCGGTCGGCGAGGCCGAGGCGGCGCGCCGGGCGAGCCCGATGGGACCGATGCCAGCAGCGCCTCGACCTGGGCACGGGCAGCGGCCTCGGTCAGCGGGCCGTTGACGATCGCGTGGATCGCGCCCTCGGGGCCGATGAAGAACGACGTCGGGATCCCGTTCAGCCGGTACGCGTCGTAGACGGCGCCCGTCACGTCGGCCGCGATCGTGTAGTCGAGCTGATAGTGCGTCGCGTAGCTCCGGACGTCGTCGACGCTCGTCTCGCGGACGCTGACCCCGACGACCTCGAGACCGCGGTCGCGATACGCGTCGGCGACGTCGCGCAGGACGGGCGACCTCGAACTGGCACGGGCGGGCACCACGACGCCCAGAAGTTCAGCCAGACCGCCTTGCCGCGCAGCGCCGCGAGCTGGACCGGCTTGCCGTCGAGGTCGAGGAGGGGCGAGGGCCGGCCGTCCGGCCCGGTGATCGTCAGCTCCGGCGGCACGTCGCCCGGCTTGAGCCCGTTCGCGACGGCCGGCCCGATCACGTACTGGGTCGGCTGGGGATTGCCCGGGACGAGTCCGCCGGCTGCCCCGAGCGGCGTCGTGATGACGACAAGCACGATCCGCGACGAGGACCACGATGATCGCCCCGCCGAGCAGCTGGCGGCCGCCGAACGGGCCGATCAGCCCGCGCCGCTCCCTGCGATGGACGAAGTCCGGACGATCGGTCACTCAGACCCCGGCGAAGTTGAAGTACCGCGGGAGCAGCGACAGCCAGTCGAAGACCATCGCCAGCCCGATCGCGACGACGAGCAGGCCGCCGATGACCGACACGGCATGCCCGTGGCGCACGAGCGGGCGCAGGACGGCGGGCGCCCGGTCGCAGGACGAGCGCGATCGCGAGGAACGGCAGTCCGAGCCCGATCGTGTAGGCGATGAGCAGGATCGCGCCCTGGGCGACGGTCGTGCTCGTCGACGCCATCGTCAGGATCGCGCCGAGGATCACGCCGATGCAGGGTGTCCAGCCGATCGCGAAGATCGCGCCGAGCCCGAACGAGGCGAGCCAGCCCCCGCGCTGGCTGACGAGCCGGCCACCGAGCCGGTCGCCGATCGTCGGCGCGGCCCCGGTCCCGAACGACATCGTCCCGGTCGACGTCGCGACGGACGCCGACGCCCCCGCGTCGAGCGGCCGCCAGGTCCGATCCAGGGCGGGCACCCGGAGGATCCCGGCGAGGTTCAGGCCGAGCAGGATCAGGATGATCGCCGCCGACCTGGCGGAGGACCGGCATCCACTGCGAGAGTCCCGCCGCGGCGAAGGTCGCGGTGATCCCGAGGACGCGTGAACACGACGCCGAACCCGGCGACGTACGCGAGCGCGTGGCGGAACGCGATCCAGCGGCTGGGCGCCCCGCGGGTCGCCGTCCGGCCCCGACCGCCGAGCCGGCGACCGCCACCGCGGTCAGCTGTCCGAGGTAGGCGGGCACGAGCGGCAGCACGCACGGGCTCAGGAAGCTGATCAGGCCCGCCGCGAGCGCGACGAGGATCGTCAGGTTGTCGGCGCGGTCACGCGAGCGGCTCCGTCGAGCGCGTCCGCGAGGAACCGGCGGATCCGCGACGGGGACGTCGCGAGCTCCAGCCGCGGCCGCGCAGCTCGAGGACCGGGATCGAGCCGCGAACCAGCGCCGCTCCAGGTCGGGATCGGCGGCGATGTCCCGCTCGCGGAGAGCCGCGGTCCGCTGGCCGCGCGCGGCACGGTCCTCGAGCAGGCCCTGGACGATGGCGCGCGTCTCGTCGCACAGCTCGCAGCCGTCGCGGGTGTAGAGGATCAGCTCGGGGAGGGGAGGGGCCGTCATCGCGCCTGCATTCTAGGGTCGATCGGCGTCGTCGCCCGTCGCGAGCCGGGCGACCAACCCTGACCGCACCGGACTAGCCCGAAATGCCCATGCCATCTGGGACTGGACGAGGCGCCCTCCGCCACCGATGATGCGTCCCTTCGACGGGACCGGCCCGTCGGTCGTCGCGAGGGCGGGAGGCGATGGCCGTCTCCGAGGAGATCCTGGAACAGCGACGCGGCATCCACATCGTGCGGCCCGGGCCGCCGCTTCGTCGCCTTCGTCGTTCGCCGTCGATGCTCGGCATCGCGGCCGTCGTCGGTGGCCTCGTCGCGTTCCACGAGAGCCTGGCCGGGCGGATCCTGCCGGGCGTCTCCGCCGCGGGCGTCGATCTCGGCGGGCTGACCACGGACGAGGCACGCGCCGCCCTGACCGCACGGTACGGCGCCGCTGTCCGAGGGCGGTCTGCTCCTGCGGACCGGTCTCGGCACGACGACGATCCCGTTCAGCGCGGTCGGTCGCGGCGCGGACATCGACGCGATGCTGGCCGACGCGACCGCGCGCGGCCGCGGCGGGACCTGGCTCGACGAGACGATCGCCGCGATCCGTCTCCGCCTCGAGCCGGCGACCGTTCCCGCTCGTCCTCACCTACGACCACGACCGCGCCGCCGCGGCCGTGTCGGCGTTCGTCGATCGGATGGCCCTGCAGCCCGTCGACGCGTCGGCGACGCGGACCCCGAACGGCTTCGTCACGATCCCGTCGGTCGACGGTCGAGCCGGTCGATGGCGCAGCGGCGCTGGCGGCCGTCGACGCGGCGATGCGCGATCCCGCGACCGTCGCCGGCGCCGCCGTGGCGGCCCCGTCGCGTCCATATCGCGCCGACGCTGACGACCGACGGCGGCCGATCACGCCCGGACCGCCGGCGCAGGCGATGGTCGCGCGACCTCAAGGTCGCCGGCCGGATCGAAGACCTGGACGATCTACGGCGGCCGGATCCGGACGTGGATCGACTTCGGCTGGACCGACGGGTCTACGGCCCGGTCGATCAACCGCGCCCTGATCCCGAAGGCCTTCGCGACGATCGGCAAGCGCGTCGCCCGGCCCGTCCAGAACGCCGCATTCCTGCACGACCGGAGCGGCCGGATCGTCGGCGCGATGGCCGACAGCGCCGGCCGCGAGCTCGACGTCGACGCCACCGCCGACCGGATCGTCGAGCTGCCCTCGCGGCGCGCGGGCCGGCGAGGACGCCAGGCGCTCGATCAAGCTGGCGCTCGCCGCGATCCTCCCGACGAAGACGACCGCGGACGTCGCGAAGACGGCGCCGCTGATGGTCAAGCTCGGCAGCTGGACGACCTTCTGGCAGGTCGCGCCGCACAACGGGATGGGCGCGAACATCATCGTCCCGGCCCGGCGGCTGAACGGGACCGTCGTCCAGCCGGGCGCAGGTCTTCGACTTCTGGCAGGCGCTCGGCGAGGTCAGCTTCCGGACCGGCTACCGGCTCGGCGGCGCGATCGTCGGCGGCCATTCGGTCGAGGGCAAGGCGCTCGCCGGCGGGATCTGCGCCACGTCGACGACGCTGTTCAACGCGGCCCTGCGGGCCGGCTTCGAGATCGACGCCCGCCAGCCGCACTGGTACTACATCACGCGCTATCCGCTCGGCCTCGACGCGACGGTGTCGCAGTCCCAGACGATGCGGTTCCGGAACGACACGCCGAACGCGATCCTCATCCGCGGCTTCGCGTCGCCCGGCATCGTCCGGTTCGAGATCTGGTCCGTCCCGAACGGCCGGACGGTCACGCTGAGCCGCCCGAGCGTCTCGAACGTGGTGAAGGGCTTCGACACGACCGTCAAGACGGCGTCGATGAGGCGCGGGCACGAGCCTGCGGACCGAGTGGCCGGTCGACGGCAAGGACGTCGTCGTGACGCGGACCGTGCGGGACGCGAACGGCCGGATCATCCACCACGAGACGTACGTGTCGCACTACCACCGGATGATCGGGATCAACATGATCGGGATCGGCTGAGGGTCCGAGGTCGGTACCACCACGTCCCGGGCCTGATCCGCTTCTGTCATTCGACATCCAGGCGGTCACGAGTCAAGGAGTTTCTGTCAGACGACCGCCACGCGGTCAGCTTGACAGGGAATCAGTCGCGCGCCGAGCGTGGGCTGGGCGACTGACCAACCGAGTCGGCCGCCAACGACCGCCTGAAGATCATCTGACACATTCGAGCCTGGCCGCGCGGCACGTTACGATGGAGATCGCGCCCCCGTAGCTCAGTGGACAGAGCGAGGCCGTCCTAAGGCCTGCGTCGGCGGTTCGAGTCCGTCCGGGGGCGCCAGTTCCTACCCAACCCTCGAGCATGTGCAGCACCGCGACGCTGTCAAGCCACGCCGAACAGTCGCTCCCGGCTGGCGCGCCGACTCGACTGTCACCCCTGGTGTCCGCCGTCCACGATCCCGAGACTGCGACTCCTGGCGGTGACTCCTCACGGCCGACCGATATGCGCTCGGAGCTGCTGGAGGCGAGAGTGAAGCCTCCTAACGCCCGCCAGCCCAGTAGTCAATGACCAACGCTTTGGCCAGGAGAGGTTGGAGCCCGGCGACAAATGCCTGGTGGGCGGGATGGACCAGGTAGGTGTCCCGGTCAGGGAGGCTCGCGAAAGTGACCAGGAAGCAGTGCGTGTAGCCATCAGCCAAGTGTTCGACGCTCACATCGGTGCCCCACTCAAAGTCCTTGACCTCGGCGATCTGGGGCGGCAGGGCGGCAAAGGCCTGTTCGATGGCCCGGAGTTGCGTCGGGGTCGCCGTCTCCTTGAAGACGAACAAGACGACGTGGCGTAGCACTCGGCGGCTCGGTTGGCTCATCACGACCTCTACTACGGGCCGACTTCGGAACGTGCTGTCCGGGTGATGATCCCATCCTCAAGTTCAGTATCTAGTGGACAAACACCCGCGGGGAGCAGGTTCTCGACGACCGCGGCCGAGATGCAAGGACCGGCCGTCGGGTCGATACCGCGCCGCCATCACCTCGTCGCGTACCACGCGAGCGGGTCGGTCGCTTTGCCTCGTGCGCCCCGGCGTCCGTCCGGGGGGCTTCTTCGTGCGAACGGTCGGCTCTGAGCATGGCCGTACGGAAGTCAAGCCAAAGCTAGCTTTTGCGCTGGTCGATCACGCGGCGCATCTTGCCGGCTGATCGTTCGATGGTGCCGGTCGGGACGATGTGGACCGCGACGGTGACGCCGATGTTGTCCTTGATCCGCTCGGCGAGGCGTTGGGCGGCGGTCTCGGCCGTGGCGGTCGATTCGCCGGCGGCAGGTTCGGCGGTGACGGTGAGGGTGTCCAGCGGGCCGTCCTTGCCGAGGATGCATTGGAAGTGCGGGGCGAGGGCGCGCTCCTGGAGCAGGAGTTCCTCGATCTGGGTGGGGAACACGTTGACGCCGCGCACGATCATCATGTCGTCGGTGCGGCCGGTGATCTTCTGGATGCGGCGCATCGTGCGGGCGGTCCCGGGCAGCAGCCGGGTGAGGTCGCCGGTGCGGTACCGGATGACCGGCATGGCCTGCTTGGTCAGGCTGGTGAAGACGAGCTCGCCGAGCTGCCCGTCGGGCAGTGGCTGGCCGGTGACCGGGTCGATGATCTCGGGGTAGAAGTGGTCTTCCCAGACGTGCAGCCCGTCCTTGGTCTCGACGCACTCCTGGGCGACGCCCGGGCCGATGACCTCGGACAGGCCGTAGATGTCGACGGCGTGCATGTCGAGGCGCTGCTCGAGCATCTGGCGCATCTGGTCGGTCCAGGGTTCGGCGCCGAAGATGCCGACCTTGAGTGACGTGGCGGCCGGGTCGATGCCCTGCCGTTCCATCTCGTCGGCGATGGCGAGCATGTAGCTCGGGGTGACGGTGATGACGTCCGGGCGGAAGTCGGCGATCAGTCGGACCTGGCGTTCGGTCATGCCGCCGGAGACGGGGACGACGGTGACAGCCGAGCGCCTCGGCGCCGGCGTGGACGCCGAGACCGCCGGTGAACAGGCCATAGCCGTATGCGTTGTGCAGGAGCTGACCGGGGCGGGCGCCGGCGGCGCGCAGGCTGCGGGCCATGACGGTCGGCCCACGTGTCCAGGTCTTCGGTGGTGTAACCGACGACGGTGGGCTGCCCGGTGGTGCCGGAGGAGGCGTGGATCCGCGCGATCCGTTCCCGGGGCACGGCGAACATGCCGAACGGGTACCCGGCGCGCAGGTCGGCCTTGCGGGTGAACGGCAGCTGCGGCAGGTCGGTCCAGGCCGGTGATGTCTTCCGGCCGGAGGCCGGCCGTCGTCGAACGCGGTCCGGTAGTGCGGGCTGTTGTCGTAGGCGTGCCGCAGGGTCGCTCGTAGCCGGGTCTCCTGCAGGTTGCGCAGCTCGTCGGCGGAGGCGGTCTCGATCGGGTCCAGGACGGCCGGGTCGGGGCTGGTAGGTCGGCATGTCAGCTCCGCAGCGTCCGGTCGAGGAAGTCCGTGATCAGGGTCAGGACCTGGACGGAGGTCCACTGCCGTGCCTGGCGGCGGTTGAGCGCCAGTCGTCCCGTGGCCGGCGCCGGCCAGCAGGTGGTGGGTGCTGTCCGCGCCGGCGTCGCGGAGCGCCCGGTGCAGCGCGAGCGTCTGGTCGGGCGGGATGATGCGGTCGTCGTCGCCGTGCAGGATCAGGAACGCCGGGGAGTCGGCGCCGGACCAGGTCGACCGGGTTGGTCTCGGCGGCGCCGGTAGCGGCGGATCGGATGGCGGGGGTCGGCCAGTGCCGCGTGCATGCGCTCGTCGAACCCGTCGGCGACGAGGGACAGGTCCGACGCGCCGAACTCGTCGACGACGGCCCGGATCCGCGGGTCGGTCAGCCCGACCATCGAGGCGAGGTAGCCGCCGGCGGACTCGCCCCAGACCGCGATCCGGTCCGGGTCGATGCCGTACGTCTCGGCCTGGTCGATGAGGTGGTCGATGGCGGCCCGCAGATCGGCCAGCCCGTCGGTCACGGTCGCGTCCTGCCGGACCGTGCGGTACTCGACGCTGGCCACGACGTATCCGGCGGCGGCGATGAACGCCCGTTCCCGGCGGGCCATGGCCGCCGGCGCCCGCACGAACCCGCCGCCCGGCAGGTAGACCACCAGCGGGTAGCGGCCCGGCCGCCACCGGCGCGAGCAGGTCCAGACGCAGTCGATCCCGGTACCGGATGCCTCGGCGGGTCGCCGACTCCGGCGGCGCGCCGGGGAATCTGCGGCGTCGACGGTCGACCGTCAGCCGGGTCATCCCGCCGGCACGGGCGCGGCGACTGAGTGAGTACCGGAAGCCCGGGACAGCAGGCTCATGATCTTGAGGTTCATCGACGCCCTCCACCGCACGCCCGGAATCGCCATTCAGGACGTGACTCTACCGCGGAATTGCTACGCGCGGAATTGCTATTCCGCAACCCGCTACCATCGGGGCCGATGCCCGACGCCACGCCCAGCGCATCCTGGCCGCCGCGGCCGAGGTTTCGCCGAGCAGCGGCCTTGGCGCCACGCTCGCCGAGGTCGCCGCGCCGCGCCGGCGTCGGGGTGGCCACCGTGTACCGCCGGTTCGCCGAACAAGGACGATCTGATCCTGGCGCTGTTCGGGGACCGGTTCGCGTACTGGGAGGAGCAGGCCGCGGCGCGCGGCCGAGTCCGCGGACGTGTGGGCCGGGTTCGTGCGCTACTTCGAGGAGTCCACCGAGGCCCTGGTCCGCGACCGGGGCTTCCGCGAGCTGGTCAGCGGCGCCTACACCGCGACCGCCGGCTGGGCCCGCGGCACCGGCCCCGACCGGCTGTACGCGCTGTTCGCCCGGACCGAGGCGGCGATGCGCGAGCACCACGTCCGGCTGGTCCGCCGCGCCCAGCAGGCGGGCGTGCCTCCGGGCCGACATCGACCCCACCGACATGCTGGTCCTGACCATGGCGGTCCAGGCCACCGCGGGCCTGGCCGCCGCGCTCACCGCCCGGACATCTACCGGCGTGTCCTCGGTGTGGTGCTCGACGGCCTGCGGCCGCCGCGCGTCGGCCCGACCCCGCTGCCGGTTCCGCCGCTGACCGACGAGGACCTTCACCCGGCCCCAGCCACCCGGCCCGCCGGTGACGATCGCGAGGGTGTTTGACGGGCCGTACGAGGGCCTCGGCCGCCTTCAGGATGCCGGCCGGAGGTAGACCGGATACTCGCGCACGGCGGCCGGCCTGCCGGAGTACTCCGAGATGTCCCAGACCCGGAGCGTTCCCCACTGGGCGCTCGAGACGTCGTACGCAGGGTCACGTCGAACGTACCCCAGCATCCCGTTCCGCAGCTCGCCACCACCGGAACATCGACCAGGACCTTGTCGTTGCGATCGAGCAGGGTGATCCGGAACTGCGCCTCGTTGACGTTGGCGAGCCCCGTGACCCGGCCGGGGTTCAGCAGGGCGGCACCCCACGCCGGCCGATCGACGAAGATCAGGGGCAGGAAGTGGTCGCGGTACGAATAGTGGTCTCGGTACGTCGCGCGGGTGATGGGCTTGTCCAGGGCGATCGCCTCGGACGCACCGCTTTCCGGGTCCGGCATTCCGAACAACACCTTGACCGGCTTGCCGTCGAGCTTGAAGTTGACGCGATCCACCGTCGTGAATTGGGTCAGCGTGTAGACGACCTGGGCCACACGTCCGTGAAGCGAGTAGCTTCCGCCATCCCAGGCGTCGTCAGGGGATAGCGAGGCGAACTCGGCGGACAGGTCGACCGTCGCGAGGCCTCCCGAGATCTCGATCCCGAGGAGCTTCGAGCCGGCGGGGATGAGCGTCTTGATCGGCCACTTCGGCGCTCGCTCCTTGGCCGATGGTCCTGCGAGCAGCGCCTTCATCGCGGCCGTTGCCGTCGCCGTGCTCCTGGGCACCGTCCGGAGGACCGGAACGAGCGTCGGCTCGTTGACGACCTCGCCGCCGCTGCCATCGCGCATCAGGAAGTAGGCGCGAACGATCATCGTGGTGGGCGTCGGCGAGGGTGTGGCTGGCGCGACCGTCGGGCTTGGCGTCGCCGGAGTGAGCGTCGGTGACGGCGTCGGCGACGACGTGGGAGCAGCGGTGGGCGGCGGCGACGGCGAGGCTGTCGGCGACGGGAGGCTCGCGGTGGGGGTGCCCGAGGCCGTTGCGCTCGGGCTTGCCGCGGGTGCGGCGCACGCTGCAACGAGTGCTAGCACAAGGAGCGCGACGACTGGCTGACGGCGGAACATGTCTTGTCTCCCAAAGGAATTGATCCACCCTCAGGATCA
>CAWFND010000007.1:0-147245 GCA_963817095.1 uncultured Chloroflexia bacterium | reverse complement strand
CGTTCTACACGAACGGCCAGTTCACGTTCTTCGCGCCGCCGGCCGAAGGCTCGGCCGGCCCCGAGCCGATCTTCATCATCCTTGGCTGGCTGGTCGCGGCCCTACTGATCGGCGCGCTCATCGGTCTGCTCGCCCTGCTGTTCATCAAACGCGACCTCGGCGCCGCCTACGTCTTCATCGCGGGGCTGATTTGCGGGATCGTGTCCGCGATCATCTCGGCGCCGATCTCCGCCGTCGTCTTCGGCGGCGTGACCGGCTGCGGCACGGACGTCCTCGTCGCCGCGTTCCAGCAGGCCGGCTCGTACGCTCCAGGAGGCGGTCCTGAAGCAGGGCCTGCTGTCCGATCCGATCGACAAGACCCTGACGTTCTTCATCGTGTTCGCGATCGTCGGGGCGCTCAGCCGGCGGTTCGTCGCCCGGTTCCCCCAGGGGGAGCAGGCCGTCGGGCTCGCGGAGGCGTAGCGGGGCCCGCCGATCGAACCGTCGACGTCGGCCGGGGCCGCCAGCTCTCCGCCGACGCCGCGGCCCTGTCCGCGGACGATGCCGCACTTCCTCGCGAGCCTCGCGCCGCCGACGCCGTCGCCGTACCACCGGCTCAACCCGCTCACGAAGGCGGTCATCGCGACGGTCGAGTCGATCGGCGCGTTCGTCCTCGGCGGGTATCTCGGACCGCTGCTGATCATCTTCGTCGCGGTCCTGCCGGCCGCCGCCATCGCGGGCGTCGCCCGCCGGCTGATCCGGATCTCGCTGCTCCTGCACGCTGCCGATCGCGATCTCGGTCGTGCTCGTCAGCGTCTTCACCCGCGCCGGCACGACCGTCCTGTTCACGATCGGCCCGTTCGACGCGACCCTCGAGGGCGTCGACTTCGCCGGCCAGACGCTGGTCCGGCTGTTCGCGATCTCGACGTCGATCGGCCTGTTCGGGCTGACGACCGAGCCGCGGAGCTTCGTCCTGGATCTCGAGCGGCGCGGCCTGTCGCCGCGGTTCGCGTTCGTCGCCCTGGCCACGCTCGAGGCCGTCCCGGCGATGGTCGAGCGGGCGAGCGTCATCGCCAGCGCCCAGCGCGCGCGCGGCCTCGACACGGAGGGCAGCGTCCGCGCGCGGCTCCGCGGCCTCCTGCCCCTCGTCGGCCCGGTGATCCTGTCGTCGCTGACGGAGGTCGAGGAGCGCAGCCTCGCCCTCGAGGTCCGGGCGTTCGGCAAGCCCGGCCAGCGCCATCTCCTGTGGCGGATGCCGGATTCGACGGTCCAGCTCATCGTCCGGGTCGTCCTCCTCGCGTTCCTCCTCGCGGCGATCGCCGGCCGGCTGACCGGCGCCTTCCCGTCGACGCCCTGAGCCGCCGATGCTGCAGCTGAGCGGGGTCTCGTATCGCTACGCGGGCTACGCGAACGAGGTCCTCCACGACATCGACCTCCGCCTCGACGGACGGCGAGATCGTCGGGCTCGTCGGGCCGAACGAGGCCGGCAAGTCGACGCTCTGCCTCGTCGCGTCGGGCTGGCGCCCGCGTCGATCGGCGGGACGATCCGCGGGACGGTCAGCCTGGACGGCGAGCCGGCCGCGGGCCTGAAGACGCACCAGCTCGCCGAGCGGGTCGTGGTCGCCTTCCAGAACCCGAACACGCAGCGCTCGGGGATCGCCGCGACCGTCTTCGAGGAGATCGCGCTCGGGCCGATGAACCTCGGGCTCGAGGTCGCCGAGACGGTCGCGCGGGCGCACGAGGCGATCGGCCGGCTGCGGCTGGAGGCGCTCGTCCGGCGGGACCCGCTGCGGCTCTCGGGCGGCCAGGCGCAGCTCGTCGCGATCGCCTCGCTCCTCGCGATGCGGCCGCGCCACGTGATCCTCGACGAGCCGACCGCCCAGCTCGACCCGGCGGGGACACGCCTCGTCGGCGAGGCGCTGCGCGAGCTCGCGGCCGCCGGGACGTCGCTGCTCATTGCCGAGCACAAGACGGACCTGCTCGACGGGCTGTGCACGCGGATCGTCGCCATCGACGGCGGCCGGATCGTCCTCGACGGCCCGACCCGATCCGTGTTCGACGACCCGCGGCTCGCGGCGATCGGCGTCGAGCCGCCCTCGCGGGCGCGGCTCGGCCGAGCGCTGGCGGCCGCGGGCATGGACGCGCGCGTCGTCGACCAGGCGCTCGCGGGACGGCGGCCGCGCCATGACGGACGCCGCTACGCCGTCCTCCGGACGGAGGGCCTCGTCCACGTCTACCCCGACGAGACGCGGGCCCTTGACGGCGTCGACCTGGCGATCGGCCCCGGCGAGCGGGTCGCGATCGTCGGCCAGAACGGCTCCGGCAAGTCGACCCTCGTCCGCCACTTCAACGGGCTCCTCCGGCCGACGGAGGGCCACGTCCACGTCGACGGTCGGGACACCGCCGGGCAACGCGTCGCCCACCTCGCCGCGACCGTCGGGCTGGCGTTCCAGGACCCGGACCGGCAGGTGTTCGCGGCCAAGGTGCGGAACGAGGTCGCGTTCGGGCCGAAGAACCTGGGGCTGGCGGGCTCCGACCTGGAGACGGCCGTCGGCGCGGCGCTGGTCGCGACCGGCCTCGAGCACGAGGCCGACACGAACCCGTACGACCTGGGCTACTCGCGCCGCAAGCTCCTCGCGCTCGCCTCGATCCTCGCGATGGGCACGCCCGTCGTCATCCTCGACGAGCCGACGACCGGTCAGGACGCCCGGGGGGTCGAGCGGATCCACGCGGTCGTCGCCGACCTGAGCGCGGCCGGCCGGACGGTCGTCGCGATCAGCCATGACATGCGGTTCGCGGCGGAGGCGTTCGAACGGATCGTCGTCATGCGGGACGGGCGGATCGTCCTCGACGGCACGCCCGCGGAGGTCTTCGCCGAGGCGTCCTGGCCGACGCTCGCGTCGACGTTCCTCGAGCCGCCGCTCGCGGCGCGGATCGGGTCGCGGCTCGGCGTCGGCTCGACCCCGACCGACGCGGCGCTGATCGCCGCGTTGGCCGCCCCGCCGCGACGCGCGCCTGAGGCGACTCGCGGCGGTCAGTGCCGCGAGCGGAGCGAGAAGACGATCAGGAGGAATGACGTCTCGAGGACGTCGACCCCGGCGATGACGAGCGCGACGACCAGCGGCAGCGGGTGCCCGAGCAGCCAGCCCGACGCCGCGGCGAACGCCGCGACCGCGAGGAACACGAGCCGGACGCCGCGGATCATCTCGGCGACGTCGCGGTCGGAGCTCGAGCCCACGGGTCGCGGCCGGGCCGTGATCCCGTCGTCGACCGGCTCACCGGCGAGCTTCGTGACGGCCGACAGCAGGAGGACCACGCCGAAGGCCACGGAGCCGCCGACGAGGGCGGCGCGGATCAACGGCGGCGGCGTGACGACGGACGCGAGCGCCTCCGGGTTCCAGCCCAGGGCGGTGCCGGCGGCGATCGCCACCGCGCCGGCGAGCAGCCAGAACAGCCGGCCGGAGCCGGTGTCGTCGCCGGCACCGGGGTCCTGGCGCCCCGATCGGCCGGTGCGCTTCGGGTCCGCCTTTGGTTCGGGTTCCGCCTCCGACGCGTCGGCCCCCTCCGGCCGGCGGTGCCCGGGCTCGAACTCCGCGCTCATGGCGGTGACGCCCCGCCCGCGGCGCGGGCGACGACCCACAGGAACCGCGCGTCGTGGCGATCCTCGGGCTCGACCACGACCTCGGCCTGTTCGATCGTGAAGCCCGCGTCCTGGAGCAGCCGGCGGCTGACCTTCGCGGAGAAGTGGCTGAAGTACATGTCGACCCCGAGCCAGTCCGCCTCGATGCCGCCCGGGTCGTCCTCGACGCCGAGCGACGCGATGAAGACCCCGCCGGGCCGGAGCCAGGCGTGGATCCGCCCGAACAGGGCGGCCTGCTCCTCGCGCGGGACGTGGGTCAGCGAGTAGAACGCGACGACGGCGTCGAGACTCGCGGACGGCCGCTCCAGCGTCGTCATGTCCGCCTGGCGGAACGTGGCGGTGGGGACGTTGCGACGCGCCCGGCGGACCTGCTCGCGGGACAGGTCGATCCCGGTCAGGCGCCGCCCGATGGCGAGCCGCGCGCTCATCGGCAGCCCGGCGCCGCAGCCCAGCTCGAGGACGTCCGCATCGGCCGGGATGAGCGCGTCGGCCAGATCCAGGGCGCGGCGGCGTGCGGCGGACGGGCGGAGCGCGCTCCACTCGAGGTAGCGGTCGGCGATCCGGTCGTAGCCGGCGGCGACGACCTGCTTCGGATCCGGCTCCGCGACGACGCGGCTCATGCCGCCTTCCCGACGAGGATCTCGACGCGGTGGATCACCCCGTCGACGATCCGGAAGGCGCCGAGCGCGGGCTCCGGCTCGGCGAGGGAAACGAGCAGGTAGATCGCCTCGGGATAGAACGCCAGCCCGACGTCGGTGGGGCTCGGCGAGGCCGGCGATCGGACGTGGCTGTGGACGATCGCCCAGAAGACCTCGTCGGCGTCATCGGTCGCGATCGTCAGCCGAAGCAGGTCGTCGGGATGGATCTCGTAGCGGTACGGCGAGGCGGCCCGGTTCCGGGTGGGCTCGAAGCGAAGCGCGGTCCCGCCGTCGGCCGCCGGTCGATCGCCGATCACGAGACCGCACGCCTCGTTCGGGTCCTCGGCGCGGGCGTGGGCGACGATCGCGTCGATCAGCTCCGGGTCGAGGTGAATCGCGGCGGGGCCGGGATGTGCTGGCGTCGGTTGGTCGGTCATCAGAGCGATCGTAGACCCGTCATGGCCGCCGATCAGGCGAGATCGTCGACCGGCCGGTTCGCGGACCGGTCGGCCCTCACCACCAGCTGACGCCGCCCTCGAGGTCGTCGCGCATCTCGTCCAGATCCCGGGTGAACGTCCCGGCACTGAGGTACTTCCATCCCCCGTCCGGGAGGAGCGCGACGATCGTGCCGTGGTCCATCCGCTGGGCCTCACGCGCCGCGGCGACCAGCACCGCACCGCACGACGGCCCGCCGAAGATCCCCTCCCTGTCGACGAGGTCGCGGAGGGCGGCGATCGCGTCCGCGTTGCTCACGAGGTACTTCGCGTCCAGGAGCGAGGGATCGAGGATCTCGGGGACGAAGCCCTCCTCCAGCGAGCGGAGGCCCTGGACGCTCTCGCCGGGCAGCGGCTCCGCGGCCACGATCCGGACGCCTGGCTTGGCGCGCGCGAGGAACCGCCCGACGCCCATCAGCGTGCCGCTCGTCCCGAGGCCGGCGACGAAGACATCGATCTCGGGGCAGTCGGCGAGGATCTCCGGACCGGTCGTCGTCTCGTGGGCGCGGGGGTTGGCGTCGTTGCCGTACTGGTAGGGCATGACGAACCGGGCGTCCTTCGACACGAGGTGCTTGGCGAGCGCGATCGCCCCGTTGCTACCGAGGCGCCCCGGCGAATCGATGACCTCGGCGCCGAACAGCGCGGCCATCTGGCGCCGCTCGTTCGTGACGTTGTCCGGCATGACGAGCGCGACCCGATAGCCCTTCCGTCGGCCGATCATCGCGAGCGCGATGCCGGTGTTGCCTGACGTCGGCTCGAGGATGATCGAGTCGGGCCGCAGCAGGTTCCGGGCCTCGAGATCCTCGATCAGGTACTTCGCGACGCGGTCCTTGACCGAGCCGGTCGGGTTGGCCATCTCGAGCTTCGCGAAGATCCGGACGGCCGGGTTCGGCGACATCCGGGGGATCTCGACGAGCGGCGTGTGACCGATCGCGTCGAGGATGTCGTGGTACCGACCGCCGTGCGGCGCACCGACCGCGTGGGCCCGGGCATGGTCGCCGTCCGGGTCGCCGGGCGGCACGACGATCGGCCTCGGGAGCGCCATCGTCATCCGCCGGCCATGGCCGGGAGGATCCGGACCTCGTCACGATCGCTGACCGCCGTCGCGAGCCCGTCCAGGTAGCGGACGTCCTGGCCGTTGACGTAGACGTTGACGAACCGGTTCAGCTCGCCGGTGTCGGCAAGGAGCTGGGTGCGGAGCGCCGGGTAGCGCTCCGCGAGGGCGTCGACCAGATCGCCGACGCTCGCCCCCTCGAGCTCGACCTGCTTGTTCCCGCCGGCCTGGGCCCGGAGGACCTGGGGGATCCAGACCGTGCTCACGCCTGCCCTCCGAGGACGAAGGTCTCGTCGGCCGTCGGGGCCCCGGACGCGGCGAACGCGCCGAAGACCGGGACCGGCAGCGGCCGGCCCTCGGCTCGGGCGGCGACCGCCTCGGTGGAGCAGACCGGGCAGGCCGGATCGCGGCGGAGCTTCAGCTCCGTGAACGTCGTGTCGAGGGCATCGAACAGCAGCAGCCGGCCCGCGAGCGTGTCGCCGATCCCGAGCAGGACCTTCAACGCCTCGTTCGCCTGGAGCATCCCCATGATCCCGGGGACGACGCCGAGGACGCCGGCCACGGAGCAGCCGGGCGCGAGCTCCGGCGGCGGCGGGGTCGGGTAGAGGCAGCGGTAGCACGGACCCTCGAACGGGATGAAGGTCGTCAGCTGGCCCTCGAACCGGAAGACGCTCGCGTGGATGACCGGGATGCCCTTGGCGACGGCCGCGTCGTTCAGCAGGTAGCGGGTCTCGAACGTGTCGGTCCCGTCGACGATCACGTCGTAGCCGGTGATGATCCGCTCGACGTTGTCCGCGACGAGCATCTCCTCGTAGGTGATGACGTTCACGTCCGGGTTCAGCGCGGTGATCGTCTTCCGCGCCGACTCGACCTTGCGCTCCCCCACTCGGTCGTTCGTGTGGAGGATCTGGCGCTGGAGGTTGGACAGGTCGACGACGTCGAAGTCGACGATCCCGATCGTGCCGACGCCGGCGGCCGCGAGATAGAGCGACGCCGGGGACCCGAGACCGCCGGCGCCGATGAACAGCGCCTTGCTGTCGAGCAGCCGGGCCTGGCCCTCCGCTCCGACCTCGGGGATCAGGAGGTGGCGGCTGTAGCGCTGCTTCTGCTCCGGGCTGAGCGAGACCGGCTTGTCCCACGGCAGCCCCGCCGACTTCCACGCCTGGAACCCGCCGGACATCGAGGCGACGTTCGTGTAGCCGAGCTGCTCCAGCGCCTGGGCGGCGAACAGCGATCGGACGCCGCCGGCGCAGTACAGGACGACGGGCGCGTCCCGATCCGGGACCGCGTTCTCGATCTGCTGCTCGACGTAGCTCTTGCTGATGTGGAGGGCACCGGGCAGGTGTCCCTGGTCCCACTCGGAGTCCTCGCGGACGTCGACGACGGTCGTGCCCTCGGGCACGGCGCTGACGTCCTGGGGAGTGACCTCCCGGATCTGGGACCGTGCCTCACGGAGGAGGTCGGCGTAGGTTCGTGGCATGGGCTTGGGGTAGCTCCGATGACGACGGGCTGCCGGCGGGTCGCGCGGCAGGGCGGTGAAGGACGGGGCGTTCGGGCCCGACGGGGCCGCCGGCTAGGCCGGCCTGCGACACCTGCAGCCGCGCTCGCGGTCGATCGCCGTCATGCGGTCGCGCCTTCGGGCGCTGTTGCGCCGCCGGTCTCGGCGAGGGCCTTCTGGAGGGTCTCGTGGCTCAGCATCGCGCACTTCAGGCGGGCCGGGCTGATGTCGATCCCGAGCAGGTCGAGCAGGTCGTCGGCGCGGAAGGCCTCGACCTCGGCGACCGGCTTGCCCTTGATCTCGTCGGTGAGGAGCGACGCGGACGCCTGGCTGATCGCGCAGCCCCGGCCGGTGAAGCCGACGCGCTCGACGACGCCGTCGCGCACGCCCAGCTGGAGCGTGATCCGGTCGCCGCACAGGGGATTGCTCCCCTCGAAGCTGGCAGTCGGATCCTCGATCACCCCGAAGTTGTGGGGCCGCCGATAGTGCTCGAGGATGTAGTCGCGGTAGAGGTCGTCCATCAGTTCCGGTTGCGTGTGTCAATCCCGATGAATCTTGTCGGGATTGATGCTAGGTCGGAGGTCACTCTCGCGTCAATCGGGCGGTCTCGAGCGGGACCGGCTCGGCCACCGCGACGTTCCCGATGCAACGCTGCGTTGGGACTTGCGCCAATCAGCCATCGGGCGCGTAGACTCCGCCTCGTCACGGTCGAATCAGCGACCGGGGCTCAGCGTGACCGTCGATCACTTGGGGGTGCGACGCGCACGCTGGAACCGAAAGGAGCAGGTTCAGCCAGACGCTCGCAAGCACACCTCTGGAGAGGAGCTGCGGCCGGCCGGAACATCGCCGGGCGCAGAAGAGGGAACGCAAGATCGAGTTGGAGGACAACTACCTGTGAATGGGATGAGATCACGAATCGCCGCGACCCTCGGGGTCACCGCCATTCTCGTCGCCGCCTGCAGCAGCGGCGCCACGCCATCCCTCGGCGAGCTCGGCCGCGCCGAGCGCAGCGGCCCCGAGCGCAGCAGCCCCGTCCGGCGCGGCGCCGTCGGGCGCGGCCAGCCAGGCCGCCGCAGGCGACCCGAAGACGGCGACGACCGCGGCCGCGGCAGGCGGCGTCGACGCCGTCTGCGCCGCCGGCAAGACCGAGGGTCAGGTCAACATCATCGCGACCCCGCCGGACTGGGCGAACTACGGCCAGATCATCACCGACTTCTCGGCGAAGTACGGGATCAAGGTCCAGTCGGACAAGCCCGACGGCGAACAGCCAGGACGAGATCAACGCGGCCACGCAGCTCGCCGGCACCGGGCGCCAGCCCGACATCTTCGACCTCGGGTCGTCGTCGCCGCGGCCCACACCGACATGTTCGCCCCGTACCAGGTGGCCACCTGGGCGGACATCCCTGACGGGAACAAGGATTCGACCGGCCTCTGGTCAACAACTACACCGGCTTCGTGTCGATCGGCTACGACACCAAGCTCGGCGACATCGCGAAGGTCGCGGATCTCGCCGATGCCAAGTACAAGGGCAAGGTCGCGCTGAACGGCGACCCGCTCAAGGCGTCCGCCGGTTTCAACGGCGTCGTCATGGCCGCCCTCGCCAACGGCGGCTCGGCCGACAACATCGCGCCCGGCGTCGCCTTCTTCAAGACGCTCGCCGACAGCGGGAACCTCCTGCCGGTCGACCCGAACCCGGCCACGATCGCATCCGGCCAGACCCCGATCGTGATCGACTGGTCCTACAACAACGGCGCCCAGACGGCGGTTCTCGCGCCGAAGGGCATCACCTGGAAGACCGTGATCCCGAGCGACGCGGCCCCCGTCGCCTCGTTCTACAACGACGCGATCAACAAGGACGCGGCACATCCCGCGGCCGCCCGCTGCTGGATGGAATACATCTTCTCCGACGCCGGCCAGAATGCCTGGCTGAAGGGCTTCGCCCTGCCGATCCGACTCGCGGCAATGCAGAAGGCCGGAACCCTCGACGCAGACGGCGCTTGCCGCGCTCAATCCCCCGACGACCCCGCCGGTCCAGCTGACGCAGGCGCAGAGCGATGCGGCAACGAAGTACCTCACCGACAACTGGAAGTTCATCGCCATCAAGTAGCAACGCAGGACAGTCGAACGGTGATGCCCGCGTGACCGATTCGGTCAGCGCGGCCACGCCGCCCACGGCACAGGCAGCCGGCTCTACCTCCGGTAGGGCCGGCTCACGCCGTCTCCGGAAGGCGGGGAACTACCTCGCCCTCATCCCCTTCCTCGGCTACGTCGGGATCTTCCTGATCCTTCCGACGCTTGTCGTGGCCGTCGGCGCGTTCACGACCGCGAGCGGAGGGTTCACCCTCGACAACGTGTCGCGGCTGTTCACCGACGAGGTGTTCGTCAACGCGTTCGTTCGCTCGATCCAGCTCGCCGTGGCGACCGCGATCGCCGGGGCGATCCTCGGCGCAGCTGCTCGCCTGGGCGGTCGTCCGCGGCGATCCGAACGGCGTGTTACGCCAGCTTGTGATCGCCGCGTCGGGCGTCCTCGCCCAGTTCGGCGGCGTGATGCTCGCGTTCGCCTTCCTGGCGACGTTCGGGTTCAACGGCCTTGCGACGCTGTTCTTCCGAGACATCCTCCACGTCGACCTCCTCACCGACGCGTCGTGGCTGTACAGCCTCGCCGGGCCTCGTCGTCGTCTACACCTACTTCCAGATCCCGCTCATGCTGATCGTCTTCCTCCCGTCGCTCGATGGGCTCCGCCAGGAGTGGTACGACGCGTCGGCGAGCCTCGGCGGCTCCTCGTGGTCGTTCTGGAGGAACGTCGGTGGACCGATCCTCGCCCCGGCGTTCCTGGGATCGCTGCTGCTCCTGTTCACGAACGCGTTCTCCGCCTACGCGACGGCTGCCGCCCTCATCAGCCAGGGCAGCCCGATCGTCACCCTGCAGATCGCCGACGCCATGCAGAGCGAGGTCGTCCTCGGCCAGGAGAACGTCGGCAAGGCGCTGGCGCTCGGGATGATCGTCGTCGTCTCGCTCGTGATGCTGGTGTACGCCTTCATCCAGCGGCGCGCGTCGAGGTGGGTCCAATGACCGCGTCGCCCGGTGGCCCGCTCTCGGCCGCCGCGCCGCATGGCGGCGCCCTCGTCGCCCCCAAGGGACGCGGATCCGGCCGGCGCGGCTCCCGCCGCCAGCTCGGTGCCCGGATCGCGATCCTGGTCCTCGTGTTCGGCTACCTGATCCTGCCGCTGTTCGCGATGCTCGAGTTCTCGACCCGCGGCAACTACGGCAGCCGGACGCCTGGACTCATACGCCGCGATCCTCAGCAACCAGAACCTGATCGACGCCGTCACCACGTCGCTCGCAGATCGCGGTGCTGACCGTCTTCGGCATGCTGCTCCTCCTCGTCCCGACGATGGTCTGGACGGTCGTCCGGGTCCCGCGGCATGCGCCGCGTCGTCGAGTTCCTGTGCCTCCTGCCGCTCGCGATCCCGGCGATCGTCATCGTCGTCGGCATCGCCCCGATCTACCGGTTCGATGGGCCAGCACCTCGGCGCGGTCGGCGCATCGCCGCTGACGCTCGCCTTCATCGACATCATCCTCGTGCTGCCGTTCGCCTACCGGGCGATCGACTGCGAGCCTGCGGTCGATCGACACCGCGACGCTCGCCGACGCCGCGCGCAGCCTCGGCGCCGGCTGGCCGCGGACGATCCTCCAGGTGATCGTCCCGAACATCCGCGGCGGGATCCTGTCGGCATCGGTCCTCGCGGTCGCGCTGGTCCTCGGCGAGTACACGATCTCGTCGCTGCTGTCCTTCAACACGCTCCAGGTCGTCGATCTTCCTGCTCGGCAAGCGCGATCCGTTCATCTCCGTCGCGGTCGTCGCTCGCCGGCGCTGGTCTTCGCGTTCGTCCTGCTGTTCGTCATCACCCGCGTCGGCGCCGGCGGCGACCGCCGTGCCCAGCGTCGAGAGCGAGGAGCCCGCCACATGACCGCCGCGACCGCAGTCCGCCTCGAGACCGGGCACGGCGTCGCCGTCGAGTTCGACGAGCTGCATCGCTGGTACGGCTCCGTGCATGCGCTCGACGGGCTGACGATCGACATCGCGCCGGGCGAGCTGATCGCGCTGCTCGGGCCGTCGGGCTGCGGCAAGACCACCGCGCTCCGCGCGCTCGGCGGGCTCGACGAGGTCGACCAGGGACGGATCCTCGTCGGCGGCAAGGACATCACCAACGTCCCTGCGAACAAGCGGAACATGGGGATCGTCTTCCAGGCCTACAGCCTGTTCCCGAACATGACGGCCCGCGACAACGTCGCCTACGGCCTGCGGCTCCGCGGGCTGGACGGCGCGGCCCGCAAGAAGAAGGCCGAGGAGATGCTCGAGCTGGTCGGGCTCGGCCAGCAGGCGAGCCGCTACCCGCACCAGATGTCGGGCGGCCAGCAGCAGCGCGTCGCGCTCGCCCGCGCGCTCGCGATCGAGCCGAGCGTGCTGCTCCTCGACGAGCCGCTGTCGGCGCTCGATGCCAAGGTCCGGCGCCAGCTCCGCGAGGAGATCCGCCGCATCCAGATCATGATCGGCATCACGACGCTGTTCGTGACCCACGACCAGGAGGAGGCCCTGGCGATGGGCGACCGGGTCGGCGTCATGTCCGCCGGGCGTCTCGAGCAGATCGCCGCGCCGGCCGAGCTCTACGACCGGCCGAAGACGCGCTTCGTCGCCGAGTTCGTCGGACTGACCAACCGCGATCCCCGGGACCGCGCCGCCGAGCGGCGGCGTCGAGCTGCTCGGGACGCGCGTGCCGCTGCTCGATGGCTCGGCCGAGTCCGGCCCGGTCCAGGCCCTCGTCCGGCCGGAGTTCGATCCGCATCGTCGCGGACCAGACGGGCGACGCCCACGTCCTCGCGGTCAGCTTCCTCGGGTCGGTCTGCCGGGCCCAGGTCGCGCTGCAGGACGGAACGATCGTCGTCGGCCAGCTGTCGGCGGCCGAGGCGGAGGGCCTGGCGCAGGGCACTGCCGTCCGGGTGAGCGTCCTGCCGTCACCCGTCTTCGCCGTCGCCGACTGACGTCCGTGGCGGGGCAGATCCGCGAGGCCGCCCGGTCGGTCGACGTGATCCACGAGACCGACGTCCTCGTCGTCGGCAGCGGGCCGGGCGGCCTGTCGGCGGCGCTTGCCGCGGCTCGCGCCGGCGCCACGACGACGCTCCTGGACCGCTACGGCTGCTTCGGCGGGAACATGACCCAGGTCGGTGTCGAGAGCATCGGCTGGTATCGCCACGAGCAGACGGTCGAGGCCGACGGCATCGGCCGAGAGTTCGAGGAGCGCGCGGCCGCGATGGGCGCAGCGAACCCCGAGAGCCAGTCGCTCAGCATGGGAATCGACGGCGAGCGGTTCAAGTACGTCGCGGACGTGCTGGTGGCCGAGGCAGGCATCACGCCGATGCTCCACCGCCTCGCGGTGCAGCCGATCGTCGAGGACGGGGCGATCCGCGGCGTCATCACGGAGAGCAAGTCCGGGCGCGAGGCCGTGCTCGCCAAGCGGGTCGTCGACGCCACCGGCGACGCCGACCTGGCCGCCCGGGCGGGCGCCCCGGTCCGCAAGACGCCGCGCGAGGAGATGCTCGCCGCGTCGGTGATGTTCTCGATGACCGGCGTGAACAAGCGCAGGTTCCTCGACGAGGTCAAGGCGGATCCGCAGACCTACCGCGACTGGGCGGGCAACGCCGAGTGGGACATCGAGACGACCGGGCAAGGAAGACGAGATGTTCTCGCCGTTCCTTCGCAAGCCGTTCAAGAAGGCGGTCGAGGAAGGGCTGATCCCACCCGGCCTGATCACCCTCGCGGGGACCTGGGGCACCGTGACGGACCAGGGCGACCTCACGTACCTCAACCTGGTCCATCTCACGGTCGACGGAACGGACGCCGATGACCTGACCCGCGGCGAGATCGAGGGCCGCCAGCAGGCGATGGACGCGATGAAGGCCCTGCGGGCGTTCATGCCCGGTTGCGAGGACGCCAAGCTCCGGAACTTCGGGATGACGATCGGGATCCGCGACACGCGGAAGATCGAGGCGCTCTACGACCTGACCGGCCAGGACGTCCGCGAGCAGGGACGGTTCGACGACTCGATCGGGATCTTCCCCGAGTTCATCGACGGCTACGGGCTCCTGATCCTGCCGACGACCGGCCGCTACTACCAGGTCCCGTACCGTTCGCTGGTCCCGAAGGGCATCGCCAACCTGATCGTCGCCGGACGCTCGATCGGCGGCGACAAGGTCTCGCATGCGTCCACGCGGAACATGATGTGCTGCACCGTCAGCGGCCAGGGCGCCGGGGTCGCGGCGGCCGTCTCCGTCCGGACCGACCAGCCGTTCGACCGGCTGGACGTCGGAAGCCGTCCAGACCGAGCTTCGTCGCCAGCGGGTCCGCCTCGACTGAACCGCGGGGAGCGGCCCGGCAGCGGCCGGCCCGGTTCAGGCGCCGCGCCAGAGGCCCGTCGTCGTAGCCCGGTGGCAGCACCGCGACCGGCCGCTTCCTGTCCGACGACAGGGTCGTGACCGATCAGCGCGAGCGAGTCGGTCGTGTTCCTCGCCGGATAGATGACGGACCGGCTGTCGCGCGACCACCCGATCGGCCCGACGGCATTGACGTCGATCAGCTGGGCGCGTCCGGTCGCCGCATCGATCGCGTAGCCGTAGAAGTCCTGGAGGTTGTCGAGTGGGGTTGCCGTGAGCGCCAGCGTGCGGCCGTCGGGCGAGGTCGTGAACGGATCGCCGGTGTAGCCGAAGCTCGATTCGACGACCAGCGGCGCCGAGAACGTCCCGTCCAGACCGGCGAGACCGGTGCCGGGCATCGTCAGGGTCCGGAGCTGATACGGCGCGTTGAACGTGGCTCCGTCGACGGCGGACACCACGCATGATCGACGTCGGGCTCAGCCAGTCGAATCCGACGTAAGTGCTCGCTGCCGATCGACACCGGGATCGAGCCGACTGAACCGGGGAACTGGAGCTGGACACTCGTTCCACAGAATGCCGCGAGGCGGTCGTCATCGGGCGCCCAGCGGACCTGGAGACCCGTCGTCGGGCCCCCGTCGCACAGGCCGAGTCGCGGCGCGGCAAGGCCCGCGACGTCGACGACGCCGATCGCATCCGACGCGTTCAGCTCCGAGTAGGTGAACGCGACGTTGCGACCGTCGGCGGAGAACGACCCTCCGAACGCGTTCTGGTTCGGTCCGTAGTGGGTCACGCGCGTGACGCTCGACCCGTCCGTTCGGACGGCGTACAGATCGGAGCATTCGGGTCCGGGTTGGGTCATGTGGATGACGCCGATCTGGAGCAGCACCAGCTGGCCGTCGGCGGAGACGTCGTCGATCGAGGCGATGTTGAAGTCCGGGCCGACGATGCTGGCGATCCGCTTGGAGACCCCACTCCGGGCGATCCACACGTCGGTGGGCGTGTTCGAGCTGCCGTCCGGCGTCCTCGTGAGGTAGGCGCCGATGTCGAGCAGACCCGCCGGGATCGTCGTCAAGCCGGTCGTCGCCGGCGGCATGGCGCTCCCGACGAGGACCTGGGTCGTCTCGGTGGCGCACGTCTCGGCCGACGCCGAGGGCAGCGCTTCGGACGGGCCCGCCGACGGCGGCACGACGCCGAGTACCGACGGAGCCGGCGTCGGCGATGGTGGTTGACCGGAGCCGATGCCGACCGCCAGCAGGCCCGCGACGAGGAGTGCCGCAGCAGCCACGACCGCCCAGACCGCGCGCGGGCGACCGAGAACCGGCACCGTCCAGCCGCGCGCCTGTCGGGTGGTCGCGGCGGTCGCAACGATATCCGCGAGGAGTGCGGCATCTGCGTGACCCGGGGCGCGACGAGCGAGCGCCGCTTCGATCGCCGCGTCGGAGAGCTGGAACGGCTGGTCCGTCATCGCCGCTCTCCTTCGAGGGCTCGCTCGAGGGCGCGGCGGGCCGCATGGAGCCGCCACTTCACGGTACCGACGGGGATCCCGAGGCTCGCCGCGATCCGGCCGAGCGGCTCGTGCTGGAGGTGGTGCAGGACGAGGAGCGCTCGGGCGTCGACGTCCAGGCGCTCGAACGCCCGGGCGACGGCCTCGGTCTCGTCGAACGTGTCCGCGAGGGCGTTCGCCGGTGCCTCGGGGTCGAAGCCCTCGGGGATCGCGATCTCCCGGACGCGGCCTCGCTTCCGGAGCGACATCCGGCAGCTGTTGACGAGGATGCGACCCAGCCATGCGTCGAAGCTGTCGAGGTCGCGGAGACGAGCGAGGTGCTTCCACGCCGAGACGCAGGCGTCCTGGCTGGCATCACGAGCATCCGCCTCGTTGCCGAGGATCGCCCAGGCCGACCGGTACAGGCCGTCGAGCCGGGGAGCGATCAGCGCCTCGAAGGCGCCAGCGTCGCCGAGACGGGCGCGATCGATCAGGGTCGGCTCGCTCGTGCCGGCGAGGGCGGCTCGCTCGGCGGTCACCGGTTCCGTGTCCTGGGCTGTGACGGCCTCATACCCTGACGATGCTCGATGCGAGCCAAGGGTTTGAACATCAGGCGCGGAAGAGCTTCTCGACCTCCAGGAGGCCGTCGGCCAGACGATCGATGTCGTCCGTCGTCGTGTAGACGCTGAAGCTGGCGCGGGCGGTGGCCGCGAGGTCCAGCCGCTCGTGGAGGGGCATCGTGCAGTGGTGGCCGGCCCGGACCGCGACCCCGAAGCGATCGAGGACCTGGGCCACGTCGTGCGGGTGGATGCCCGGCAGGTTGAACGGCACGACGCCGCCGCGGGCGTCCGGATCCAACGGCCCGTACAGCTCGATGTCCGGGATCCGCGCGGGCAGCTGCTCCAGGGCGTACGCGACGAGGTCGCGCTCGTGGGCGCGGACCGCGTCCATCCCGATGCCGCCCAGATAGTCCGCGGCCACCCCCAGCCCGATCGCGTCCCCCACGGCCGGCGTCCCGGCCTCGAATTTCCACGGAATGTCGTTCCACTCCGAGCGGCGGAGGTGGACCTCGCGGATCATCTCGCCGCCCGCGAGGAACGGCGGCATCGCCTCGAGCAGCTCGCGCCGCGCCCAGAGCGCCCCCGAGCCCATCGGCGCGAGCATCTTGTGGCCGCTGAACGCATAGAAGTCGGCCCCGAGCTCCTGGACGTCGACCGGGACGTGCGGCACCGCCTGGGCGCCGTCCACCAGCACGAGCGCCCCGGCGGCGTGGGCCATCTCGACCATCTCGCGGACCGGGTTGATCGTGCCGAGCGTGTTCGAGACGTGGGTGAACGCGACGAGCTTCGGATGGAGCCTCAGGAGCACCTCGAACACGTCGAGCCGGAGCCGTCCGTCGTCCGTGATCGGGATGAACTCGAGGTCGCCGTCCTGCTCCTGGACGAGGAGCTGCCACGGGACGAGGTTCGCGTGGTGCTCCATCTCCGTCAGGAGGATCGCGTCGCCACGCGAGATGTTCTTCCGACCCCACGAATAGGCGACGAGGTTGATCGCCTCGGTCGCATTCCGGGTGAAGACCACCTCGTGGGCGTCCGGCGCGTTGATGAATTGGGCCGTCTTCGCCCGCGCCCGCTCGTACTCGGCCGTCGCCCGCTCGCCGATCGTGTAGATCCCGCGATGGACGTTCGCGTTGTACTCGCGGTAGTAGGTGTCGAGGGCGTCGATCACGACCTGCGGCTTCTGGCTGGACGACGCCGAGTCGAGGTAGACGAACGGGTGGCCGTTGATCTCCTGCTGGAGGATCGGGAAGTCGCGCCGGAGCGCGACCGGGTCCAGGCGCGGGCTGACGGTGGCCGCGCCCGCGCCGGCGCGCTCAGGCGTGGTCGCGGTCGGCTCGGTCTCGATCGCCATCGTGGTCGGCCCGCTCAGCGGGCGACAGCCGCCGGCTCGTGCGAAGCAGCGTCGGCTCCTCGTCGCCGGCCGGGCCGCGCGGGACGAGCAGGGCCTCGTCGGAGACGTTCGTCTCGAGCCCGGCCTCACGGAGGATCGGGCCGTAGCCCTCGTCCTCGAGGCGGAGCGCGAGGTCCTTGCCACCGCTCTTGACGATCCGGCCCTGGGCGAGGACGTGGACGACGTCCGGCGTGATGTAGTTCAGGAGCCGCTGGTAGTGGGTGATCAGCAGGACGCCGAGCTCCGGGTTGAGCATCGCGTTGACGCCCTCCGCGACGATCCGCAGGGCATCGATGTCCAGCCCCGAGTCGGTCTCGTCGAGGATCGCGATCTGCGGCTCGAGGACGGCCATCTGGAGCATCTCCAGGCGCTTCTTCTCGCCGCCGCTGAAGCCCTCGTTGACGTACCGCGTCGCGAACGATTCGTCCATCTTCAGGAGGGCCATCTTCTCGCGCATCTTGTTGCGGAAGTCGCGCATCGAGACGCCGCCCTTCATCGGGTCGGTCGGGTCGACGTCGGCGGTCTTGTCGATGCCCTGGAGCTTGGCGTTCAGGGCGCTCCGGATGAACGAGGCGACGCTCAGGCCCGGGATCGCGGTCGGGTACTGGAAGGCGAGGAACATCCCGAGGCGGGCCCGCTTGTCCGGGCTGAGCTTCAGGACGTCGCGGCCCTGCCAGTGGACCTCGCCACCGGTGACGACGTACGACGGGTGGCCCATCAGCGCATAGGCGAGGGTCGTCTTGCCCGAGCCGTTCGGGCCCATGATCGCGTGGACCTCGCCCTTGCCCACGTCGAGGTCGATCCCCTGGAGGATCTCCGTCTTCGGGCTGGCGGTCGGGGCGACGCGGAGGCCTCGGATGACGAGGCGGTCGGGCTGGTCGGTCGGGGTGGTCTCGGCGGTCACGGGGCGGTCAAGGCTCCTTGGACGTCGTCGGGGCGGAGGTCGACGGGGACGAGGTGCTGGGGCACGAGGTCGGCGAGGGTCATCGAGTCGAGCGCCCCGGAGATCGCGTCGCGGACGCGGACCCACAGGACGTTGACGGTGCAACGCGAGCTGCGGTCGCAGATCAGGGCGTGCTCGGGATCGTCGGTGGCACAGATCATCGGGGCGATCGGGCCCTCGAGCGCGCGGAGGACGTCGCTCATGCGGATCTCGTCCGGCGGCCGCGTCAGCTCGTAGCCGCCGTGGGCGCCGCGGGTGCTCGTCACGAGGCCGGCGTCGCGGAGGCTCATCACGAGCTGCTCGAGGTAGGCCCGCGGGAGGTCCTCGTCCGTCGCCATCTCGGCGAGGCTGGCGGGGCCGGTCCCGTAGCGCCGCCCGAGCTGGACCATCAGGCGGACGCCGTACTCGCCCTTCGTGCTGAAGGCGACGGCGCCCGAGCCGTGGAAGGTGGGGCGGACGTGCGGGCTGGAGAGTTCGGACGCCAGGGGAGGGTGCCTCTAATCCCGAGTGATTTCGTCGGGATTAGTGTAGGCGGGCCCGCCGGGGAGCGTCAACGAGCGGCGGGGGTAGTAGGTAGGCGGGGCTGAAGTTGCCGCGGTCCAGCCGAGCCCTTCGCCGTCTGGTACAAGGAGAGCCATGACCCCTGCCAGCTCAGGGCGAGTCGCGCCGGGGCTGTTCCGGCTCAACGTCGGCAAGCCAACTACCCGGCTTGGCGTCGTTTCCACGAGGCGTGGACCGAGGCAAACATCGCGACGCTTGCGGTGCTGGTTAGCGTTCCGATTGCACGTCAGGACATCGAGCGCATCGATCCAGCACTTCGAGACCGGGCCCTTGCCGAGGCTTACCCGGCCATCTTCACGACCACTGACGCATGACGCATTTCGGACTCCTCTTCTTGACGAGGGCGGCCTTGTGCCGGGACTCGGCCAAGGCGTGGTAAAGCCAGGGTGACGGTATCGAGGATCAATGTCCTCGTGCCAGACGGCTCGTAGTCCGGGTAGATCAGCCGCCGTCCGTCGGCTGTCCAGTCCCACCAGAGGTGCTGCCGAGCGCGGGGTCCGCTGAGGAGCTGCCGAACGTTGGATCCGTCGGCGTCCGCCATCCACAAGGACACCGAGTCGGACGCCGTCCGGGTGAACAGGATTTGCGTGCCCAAGCCCGAGAACACCGGAGACTGATCCGTCTCAGGCCCGGCGACGATCACCGTCTTCGTGCGCGTCGCCGGATCGACCGTCACGATGTCGCCAGAGATGCTCATGACGATGAGACCGTTGCGGGCAGGCCCGAATGGCGGCGGAAGGTGCCGCCGCCCGGACCCCGCGATCACGACCAGGGCCGTCGCCGCGGCGACGATGAGCACGGAGGCGATGGCGATGGGTCGCCAGGGGATGTGCCTGACGGTGTCGGTGCGGGCGATGGTCGGGATCATTGCGGCGAGACCCGGACCACATAGGGCTGACCTTCTGCCGCGACCCA
Source organism: uncultured Chloroflexia bacterium (assembly GCA_963817095.1). Lineage (GTDB taxonomy): Bacteria > Chloroflexota > Limnocylindria > Limnocylindrales > CSP1-4 > CF-46. The sequence continues at coordinate 127,657 of CAWFND010000007.1, read as the reverse complement.
CACCGAGCCACCCGCCACGACGACGTTGCCGCAATCGCCACCGAGATCGAGGCGCCCGACGATGCGTCCCGTCGCAGGGTCGATCCGCGTCAACCCGCCTGTGCCGACCCAGACGGATCCGAGGCCGACGGCCAGGCCGCATTCGCCGGGATCCTGCTCGAGGTCGACCGCGGTGATGACCTTGCCCGAGTCCGGATCGATGCGGATGGCCTGCGGCAGCCCGTCGATCCCCGCGTCGTCGGCGATCCAGACCTGCTCGCCGTCGCTGGCAACCCAGCCGTTAAGCGGCACCACCAGCCCGACCTTGTTCGTCGCGGCATCGATCCGCACCACCGAGCCCATGTTGTCGACGTCCACCCAGACGCCACCGGGACCGGCTGTCATGATCTGCGGCCCGGCGGAGTCGGGCGAGTTGATCGGGATCGTCGCGACAACCTTGTTGGTCGCGGGATCGATCCGCGTGACCGAGCCGCTGTGCTCGTTGGCCACCCACACCGCGCCCGCGGTCACGACGACGCCCAGCGGTTGCAATCCGACCGGGATCTTCGCGAGGACCTTGCCGCTGGCGGGATCGATCCTCAGGACGGCGTTGTGCTCGTAGTCCGTCTGCCAGACGGAACCTGCTCCGGCCGCCGCATAGCCGTACTCCATCCGGCCCGTGTCGACCTGTCCCGTGACGGCGGATGTCGCCAGATCGACACGTACCAGGCTCGTGGGCTCGTGGACCCACAGCGACTGGCCGTCGGCCGCGAACCAGCGCGGGGCGACTGGTTCGCCGACAACGATCCGGCCATCGATCTGCGCCCCGGGCGGAAACGAGGGAGACGACCGGGGGCCCGAGGTCGCCGATGGAGACTCCACGATGGCGGTCGGGCTGGTCGCCGGCGCGCTCGTGGAAGCCGGCGTGGTCTCACTGAACGAAGGGCTCGTCGGCGTCGCCGCACAGGCTCCGACTGAGATCGCGACCATCGCGGCCACGCTCGCCTTCACAAGAACTGACGCATGACGCATTTCGGACTCCTCTTCTTGACGAAGGGCGGCCTTGTATCGCGAGTCGGCGAACGTCGCCTCCTGCGGTTGACCGCGGCGCAGCGGCCGGACGAGCCGGCCGCTGCCGGGTTGGGGTCAGCGCGCCGCGCGCTGCCAGGAGGGTTCGCTGTCGGCGACCCATGCCGTGGGCTTGGTGCTCATCGTCGCCGGGTCCAGCAGGAGGTTCTGGGTCGACGTGCCGTTGAGGGGCTGCGGCGCGACCAGGATCGATTGATCGTCTGGTGCCCAGGTGGCAGAACCGGTCAGCCCGTGCGCCGTCTCCCGGCCGGGGCCGCTGCCATCGGCAGGGACCACGGCCAGCACCATGTCCGAGTCGTCCAGCGCATAGCCCCGACTGACGACGAGCCGGGTACTGTCGTTCGACCAGGTCGCCGCGTACCCGTTGACGGCGCCAGGAGGCATCGGCAACGTGAGATCGGTCTTTCCGTCCTGCGTCACGACATGGACCTGAAAGGTGTCGCCCGGCGTACTGAGGCTCGTCAACGAGTACGCGATCCGCGATCCGTCGGGCGACGCGTTGATGGCCTCGATCGCGAATCCGGCCCCCGGGTCCACGATCGGGCGAACCGTTCCGTTCGCGAGGTTGACCGCGTACAGGCCGTACGAGCCGTCCGACCCCTGGCCCGCAAACACGACCTCGGTGCCGTCCGGCGGCAGGAACGTCGGTTCTCTCGCGGGCATACCGACCTCCAGTTGGCGGACGCCGCTGCCGTCGGTGTTGGCGAGCCACAGGGTGTCGGGTTGGTCGCCGCCTGGACGGACGCCCGCCGCGAAGACGACCGAGCGGCCGTCGGGCGAGAACGAGTAGTTCTGGATGTTCTGCTGGGGATCGGGCGTGATGGCGACGACGTTCGTCCCATCGGCGCCGGCGACGTACACACGAGAGGTGCTCCCGTCGCCCGCGATCTGGCGATCGAAGGCGATGTGCGTGCCATCCCGAGAGAAGAGAGGAAATGTGTCGACGTCCGGCCCCGTGATCACGGCCGTGGCGACACCGGTCCCCGGATCGGCGGTGTAGATGTCGCCCGCCGTGGCATACGCGACGTGCCCGTTGGCGGCCGGCCCGAACGGAGCCGGGAGGCGGGGCCGGGAACCGGCGATGAACACCGCGCCCAGGGCAAGAGCCAGGAGGAGGAGCGCGGCCATGGCCACGATCCGGACCGAGATCCGCGGCGACGGAGCCGCGCGCGAGGCGACAGCGGTCATGGGAATCCACCTTTCGGGGAACGTCCAGGCCGGCCGTTGGCGCGTATGCGCCGTGGACGTCAGGACGTCGTCGATGTAGTCGGGGAACGGGCTCGTCACGAGCTCGTCGAGGATCTGCGGGAGGTCTCGCTGGAGATTCCGGCCGGTCGTCATGTCGGCTGTCCCTCCCTGACCGGCGCGGAGAGGCCGAGCTCGTCGTCCGAGATCGCGACCCGCATCTCTCCGAGTGCGCGATGCAGGCGAGACTTGACGGTCCCGATCGGGATGCCCAGCGTCGCCGATACCTCGGTCAAAGGCAGCCCGAGGTAGTAGTGCAGGACGACGATCGCGCGTCCCGGAACGTCAAGGCGACGCAGAACGCGGTTGACGAGCTCCCGGTCATCGACGGCGCCCGAGGCGTCGTCGAGTGCCGGGGCGTTGATCTCGGTGATTTCGACCTCGATGCTCCGTCGTTGCCGGCGTCGCGCGAGGTCGATGCAGGAATGGACGATCAGGCGATGCAGCCACGCATCGAAGCGATCCGGATCCCGAAGGCCGGGGAGGTCTCGCCAGGCCCGGATCAATCCGTCCTGGACCGCATCGCGTGCGAGCTCGGGATCCCGGAGGATGAGGCGGGCGGCGCGGTCCAGCCGCACGACAGCCACACGGGCGAGCTCGGCAAAGGCGTCATGATCGCCCCGCCTCGCGCGCTCGACGAGCCCTCGCTGGTCCACGTCCGCCTCGGGTGTGTTGGGGCGACCACGGTGGTCGACCCTCACAGGATATGGCGATGGAGATGGCCGGACGGTTCTCGGGCGCTCCAATTGCGCCCCTGGCGATCAGGCGCTGGCGTCGACGCGCACTCCTGCCCGCGTGGCTCCTCGACCGGGGTAGCGCGAGGGCCGCGGTACCATCGCAACCTGCAGCGAAGGGTCCCTTGGCGCCGCTCACGGGCGGCCCGGACCCGAGGAGGCTCGTGATGGCCGACCGTCGCCCGCGCTGGGACCCGGACCCGAAGGGAATCGGGGTCGGTGACGCGTCGGCGATGCTGCCCGTCCTCGACGCGCTTCGCGCGCAGGCGACCGAGCCGGGCTGGGTCGCCGAGGAGCCCGAACACCACCTGCTTCCGCACCTCGAAGAGGCCGCCGAGGCAACCGGCCGGCTCAGGATCGTGAGCGCCGTCTCCGATGAGGCGGGCCGATACGTCGTCGACCTCGCCTGGACGGACGGCTCGGATCCGGATGGGCGCGGGATCCGCCCCGCGCTGTTCGCGCTCGTCGGGGCGATTGCCGAGACAGCGACCGTGTTCAGCGAGGCTCCCGGAGCGCGCGGTCGCGAGCTGGATGTCGTGACCGGGTCCCTGCCGCCGGCGACACCCTTCGCCAGCCACGGCCACACCCTCCGCCTCAGGGTCGTCGACCCGGACGTCTGGCGCTGATCGGCGACATCGGCCGTAGGATCGCTCGATCGATTGCCACGCCAGAGGACCCACCTGATGCCCCACAAGATGTCCGCCGACGAGGCCTGGGCGTTCCTGCGCGGCGGCGACATGACTGCGACCTTCGCCTCGGTCCGGGCCGACGGCCGGCCGCACGCCGTCCCCACCTGGTACACGGTCGACGGCGACGAGATCGTCTTCACGACCTGGCAGGGCACGGTCAAGGCCTCGAACATCCGCGCCCGACCCGAGGTGGCCGTCGTCGTCCAGGACCCGAAGCCGCCCTACAACTACGTGTCGGTCGAGGGGGTCGCCCGGCTGCTCGACGACCTTCCGGAGTGCCGACGGATCTCGACGCTGCTCGGCGGCAAGTACATGGGCGAGGATCGCGCCGAGGAGTTCGGGAAGCGCAACGGCGTCGCAGGCGAGCTGGTGGTGCGGGTCCGGCCGACGAAGCTCTTCGGCGAGGCGAACGTCGCGGGGACGGGCGATACCTGACAGCGCCCGACACGATCGCGACCGATGATCGTCGCGTGATCGAGACGCTCCCCGCCGAGTTCCTCCTCGGCGACTACCCGCTGGCCATCCGCGAGACCGGGCTCGCGTTGCGCGACCTGATCCTGCGCACGATTCCGGAAACGGCCGAGACCGTCCGACCGGGTTGGCGCTGGATCGCCTACTCCCTGCCGGACGGCAAGCGGGTCCGGAACTTCGCCTGGATCGGCCCGGAGCGGAAGCACATCCACCTCGGCTTCGAGCACGGCACCCTGCTGGCCGATCCGGAGGGCATCCTCCAGGGCGCCCAGGAGCGCCTCAAGAAGTTCCGCTACTTCACGTTCGAGCCGACGATCGACCTGGACGAGGCGGTCCTCGTCGACTACCTCCGGCGCGCCGCCGACCTCGCCCGCCTCCCGACATCGGCCCGTCGGGCCCTCGCTGAAACGTCGGCCGTCGCGGTCGACCTCGACGGGATCCCCGCCGACATCGACATCGAGCTGATCGACGACTCCTGAAGCGCCTCGGCCTCGCTCGATAGCTCTGCGAAGTCCATCATGCCGCCGCCGATCCGCCTTACCCTAGGCGTGGCATGGAAGACATCGCGACACGCGCCGTCGAGGCGGCTCTCGCGGCCGGGGCGACCTACGCCGACGCCCGCGTGATGGAGATCCGGACCGAGTCGATGAGCGCCCGCAACGGCGTCGTCGAGGCCCTCGATCGCGAGGAGCGCGCCGGCGTCGGCGTCCGGGCGCTCATCGGCAGCAGCTGGGGTTTCTTCGCCATCCCCGACGTCGGCTCGGCAGCCGCACTGCGCGCCGGCGAACAGGCCGCGGCGATCGCCCGCGCCTCCACGATGGTCGCCGGGAAGGACCTGGGTCTCGCCCCGGAGGCGCCGATCACGGGCCACTGGGAGAGCGAGTGCCGCGAGGATCCGTGGTCCGTCGGACTCGCCGAGAAGGGCGACCTCCTCGAGGGCGTCACGAACGCGATGCGCGATCACGGAGCGGATCTTGCCGAGGCGAGCCACCGGATCTGGGACACGCGCAAGTGGCTCGTGTCGTCCGAGGGGACGAGCGTCGACCAGCACATCGTCGAGACGGGCGCGGCCATGAGCGCAACCGCGGTCGGCGAACAGGAGACGCAACGGCGCAGCTACCCCGGCATCCGCGGCCAGTACGGCACCCGCGGCTGGGAGCTCGTCCGGGAGCTGGACCTTCCGGGCAACGCCGCGCGGATCGCCGAGGAGGCCCGCGCGCTCCTGACGGCCGACATCTGCCCGTCCCTGGGTGCCACGGACCTGATCCTCGGCAGCGAGCAGATGGCGCTCCAGATCCACGAGTCGGTCGGCCACGCGACGGAGCTGGACCGGATCCTCGGCTGGGAAGCGGCGTTCGCCGGCACGTCCTGGCTGGACCTGAAGCAGCTCGGCTCGCTCCAATTCGGCTCGGAGCTGATGAACATCACCGCCGACGCGACGCTCCCCGGCGCCCTCGGCAGCTTCGGCTTCGACGACGAGGGCACGCCCGCCCACCCGGTCGACATCGTCAAGGACGGCATCTGGGTGGGAACCCTGTCGGGCCGCGATTCGGCCGCCCTCGCCGGCATCGGCCGCTCCGGCGGCGCCGTCCGCGCCGACGGCTTCGACCGGATCCCGATGGTCCGGATGACGAATGTCGGGCTGCTGCCGGGTCGGGACTCGCTCGAGTCGATGATCGCCGCCACCGACGACGGCATCCTGATGGACACGAACCGCTCGTGGTCGATCGACGACAAGCGGCTGAACTTCCAGTTCGGCTGCGAGATCGGCTGGGAGATCAAGGGTGGCAAGCGCGGCCGGCTCCTGAAGAACCCGACGTACACCGCGATCAGCCCGCGCTTCTGGGGCTCGATGGACATGCTCGGCGGACCCGACGAGTGGACGTTCTGGGGCACGCCGAACTGCGGCAAGGGCCAGCCCCAGCAGATCGGCCACACCGGCCACCCGGCCGTGCCGGCTCGGTTCCGCGGGATCCGCGTGGGGGTCCGCGGATGAGCGACGTGACGAGCGCCGAGTCGGCCCAAGGCGCGAGCCTCCACTCGCGGGTCGGCCGGGTCCTCGACCTCGTGCGCACGCGCTCGACGACGGCGGAGGCCGAGGTCACCGCCCGATGGGGCACCTCGGCCCTGACGCGCTTCGCGACGAGCTTCATCCACCAGAACGTGGCCGAGGAGGTCAGCCACCTGCTGCTGCGCGTCGCCGTCGACGGGCATGTCGCCTCGGTGACGCTGGATGGACCGCCCGACGGCGAGCATCTCGCCCGTCTGGTCGACAACGCCTTCGACGCGGCCCTGGCGCTGCCGGTCGACCCCGACTGGCCCGGCCTGACGCCTCCGACCGCGGGCGTGCCGGCCGACCACCTCGACGAGGAGACCGCCGCCTGGAATGCCGACGCGCGTGCCGCGAGGGTCCGAGCGTTCGTGGATGCGGCGGGCGGCCTGGAGACGGCGGGCTTCTGCTCCACCTCGCGGTGCTCCTGAACTTCGCCAACACCGCTGGTCAGGTCCTCAGCGGCCGCGGGACCGTCGCCGAGATCGACGGGATCGCCCGGACGCCGACGGCCGACGGCTCGAGCCGTCACACGTCCGTCCGGATCGGCGATCTCGACGGACGGGCGGCCGGGGAACGGGCGGCGATGAAGGCCCGGACCGCGAGCGACCCGACCGACCTCGAGCCCGGCCGCTACGAGGTGGTCCTCGAGCCCGATTGCGTCGCGAACATCCTGTCCTTCCTGCTCGTCGCCGGCTTCAACGGCAAGGCGGTCGAGGAAGGCCGCTCGTTTGCGCGGGTCGGCGAGACCCAGTTCGACCGCTCGATCACGCTCCGCGACGACGTCACGGATCCGGGCCAGCTCGGCATCCCGTTCGACATCGAGGGCACGCCGAAGCGGCCGCGTCGACCTCGTCCGTGACGGCGTGACCCGCGGACTGCTCCACACGCGACGGACCGCCAGGGCGGCCGGCGTGGAAAGCACCGGCCATGCGGTCGAGGGCGGCTCGGCGTGGGGCGCCCTCGGGGCGAACCTGGTCATCGACGCGGGCGAGAAGACGACCGATGCCCTGATCGCCGGGGTCGAGCGTGGCGTCCTCGTCACCGACTTCTGGTACACGCGGATCCTCGATCCGCGGACGCAGGTCGTGACCGGGCTGACCCGGAACGGGGTCTGGCTGATCGAGGATGGCCGCGTCGTGCGGCCGGTGACCAACCTCCGGTTCACCCAGTCGTTCCTCGACGCGCTGGGGCCCGGTGCTGTCCGCGGGATCTCCGCGGACCGGGCGGTCGTGCTCGCCGGCTGGGACTCGATCTACCTGGTCCCGAGCCTCCACCTCGCGTCGTGGAACTTCACGGGAGGCGCGAAGGGATGACGGCCCTGGGATGGACGCTCCTCCCAGGCGCCGGCGACCTCCATGTCCATCAGGTGGACCATCCGACCGATGACCACCGCTCGCCATGCTCGGCGATGGCCCGATCCGCTCGATTGGGCCACCCAGCGGACCAAGAGGACGAGGTGAGGGGTCCACGCGAGTCGCCGGCGGTCGTTTGGGCCGCTGGGCGGCCACCGTCCCGCCGCATCGGCCGGCGCGCCAGAATGGGTCCATGACGGACCTGGATTACGACCACTTCGACGCCCTGACCTTCGACTGCTACGGGACCCTGATCGACTGGGAGACCGGGATCCTCGCCGGCCTCCGAGCAGCCCTGAAGCTGCACGGCGTCGATGCGCCGGACGACGATCTCCTGGAGGCGTTCGCCGCCGCGGAGGCGAGGCTCGAGGGCGGACACTACCTCCCCTACCGGACGATCCTCGCCATGGCGGGGCGGTCCGTCGGAAGCGGCCTCGGCGTCGAGATCGGCGACGAGGAGGCAGCCACGTTCGGGGACTCCGTCGGGGCGTGGCCGGCGTTCGACGACTCGACCCGCTCGCTCAAGCAGCTCCGGCGCCGATTCAAGCTCGGCGTCCTGACGAACTGCGACGACGACCTGTTCGCCGCGTCCAACCGCCGCCTCGGCGTCGAGTTCGACTGGGTCGTCACGGCCCAGCAGGTCGGCAGCTACAAGCCGAACCCCCACAACTTCGAGGTGCTCCGGGAGCGCCTGCACGAGGGCGGGATCGCGTCGGCCCGGATCCTCCACGTGGCCCAGAGCCTGTTCCACGACCACGCGCCGGCGCAGCGACTCGGGATGCACTCGGTCTGGATCGATCGCCGCCACGACCGGCCCGGCGGCGGGGCGACCCCGCCGTCCGACGCCAGGCCGGACGCGACCTTCCCCTCGATGGCGGCCTTCGCGGCGGCCGCGGTTCCGGAGCGCTGAGCCAGCCCGAACGCCCGCCTCAGGCTCCCCGCGCCGCCCGGATCTGCGCGGCGTGGTCGTGGGGATGCGACGCGTAGATCCGGAGCCAGCCCTCGACGCTGTACGGCCCGGACTCCGTGTGCGTGCCCGTCCGTGACCATTCGTCCGGGGTCAGAGTCTCGAGCAGCTGGAGGCTCGATGCGCGCACGGCGTGCATGACCGCCACCGACGGCTCGATCGGCCGGTCGTAATGCAGCCTGCGGGCCCACAGCGGCTCGTCGTAGCCCGAGATCACGGGCTCGTCGTCGCCGACGAGCCGGCGCAGGCGCGTGTAGGCCATCGCTTCGCTGTCGGCCAGGTGATGGACGACCTGGCGGGCGGTCCAGCCATCGGCCTCGGCCGGCCGTCGGTCCAGCTCGTCGTCGGTGATGCCGGCCAGCGCGTCGTCGACCTCGGCCGCGCCGGTTCGGTAGCCCTCGATCAGCCTGGTGCGTTCCTGCTCGTCCACGGGCCCTCCTCGACACGAGGATCGCACGTTCGGGGACGAGATGAACGTGACGCCGGCCCGGGGTACCCTAGGCGCCCCCGGCCCGACCGGCGTCAGCCTCCCGCCCAGGAGTCCGCTCGCCCGTGCCCGATCAACCCACGATCCGCGTCGTCGATCTCCGCAAGATCGTTCACGGTGCCCGTCCGCGAGGGCGGGCTCGGCGCGGCAGCGCGCAGCCTCGTGCGCCGCCAGACCCGGGAGATCCAGGCGGTCGCGGGGATCACGTTCGCGATCGACGCGGGCGAGGTCGTCGGCTTCCTCGGCCCCAACGGCGCCGGCAAGACCACGAGCCTGAAGATGCTCAGCGGCCTCCTCTACCCGACATCGGGCGAGGCCACCGTGCTCGGCCATGTGCCGTCGCGGCGCGAGGCCGCGTTCCTCCGGCGGATCACGATGGTCATGGGCAACCGCAACCAGCTCCAGTGGGACCTGCCGGCCCTCGACTCGTTCGAGCTGATCGCGGGCGATCTACCGCCTCGATCCCGTCGACTTCCGGCGGACCCGCGACGAGTTCGTCGAGCTGCTGGACCTCGGCGAGCTCGTCCACAAGCCGGTCCGCAACCTGTCGCTCGGCGAGCGGATGAAGATGGAGTTCGTCGGCGCGCTCCTCCACCGGCCCCAGGTCCTGTTCCTCGACGAGCCGACGCTCGGCCTCGACGTCACGATGCAGAAGCGCATCCGCTCGTTCGTCGCCGAGTACAACCGTCGCTCCGGCGCGACCGTGCTGCTGACGAGCCACTACATGGCCGACGTCCAGGCGCTCTGCAAGCGGGTGATCGTCATCCACCACGGCCGGATCCTGTTCGACGGCAACCTGGCCGATCTCGCGACCCGCTTCAACGCGACGAAGACGATCGGGGTGACGCTCAAGGACGGCGCGGCCGACGGCACCGTCCGGCGATGGCGCCGCCGCGCCGACTTCTCCGTCTACGGCGAGATCGTCCCGACGGACGACGACCGGGTCCTGCTCCGCGTCGCCCGCGCCGACGCCGCGGACGTGACCGACCCGCCTGCTGCGCGACCTGCCGGTCGACGACCTGACGATCGAGGACCCACCGATCGAGGACGTGATCGAGCAGGTCTTCGCCGAGGCGCGACGACGAGCGCTCCGAGGTCGTGGCCGGGCGGATGACGGCGGCCTCGCCCGCCGCCGCCGGGCCGGCGACGTCCCCCACGGGCCCCTCGCGTCGATCCGAGCGCTGGGTCGACGCTCTACGCGACCGAGATGCGGGTCGCGATCGCGACCCAGATCCAGTACCGCGTCTCGAACTACTTCTACATGATCGGGATGATCGCGGAGCCCGTGATCTACCTCGTCGTCTGGTCGACGGTCGCGACGCAGCAGGGCGGCGAGGTCGGCGGCTTCACGCCGGGCGGCTTCGCCGCCTACTACATCGTCTGGACGCTCGTCCGGAACATGAACATCGCCCTGACGCCGTGGGCCTGGGAGGAGCGGGTCCGCCAGGGCGAGCTGTCGGCGATGCTCCTGCGGCCGATCCACCCGATCCACGCCGACCTCGCCGGGCATGGCCGGCTGGAAGGTCGTCGTCATCGTCATGTGGCTGCCGATCGCGGCCTTCCTGTCGCTGATCTTCCACCCGACGTTCCAGACCAACCTGCTCGACATCGCGGTCTTCTTCGTCGCGATCTGGGGCGCCTACGTCCTGCGGTCGATGCTGCTCTGGCTGCTCGGGCTCGTGACGTTCTGGACGACCCGCGTCGGGCCCGTGTTCGACATCTTCTTCACCGCGGAGCTGCTGTTCTCCGGGCGTCTCGTGCCGCTCAGCCTGATGCCGGAGTGGGCCCAGCAGGTCGCCGCCTTCCTGCCGTTCCAGTGGTCGTTCGGGTTCCCGATCGAGGCGCTGATCGGGCAGCTGCCGCCCGAGCAGCTCGCCTTCGGGCTGGCGATGCAGCTCCTCTGGATCACGATCAGCGCGGTGGCCGTGTCGCTCGCCTGGAAGCGGGCGGTGCGGCGCTTCTCCGCGGTCGGCGGGTGAGACGGCGATGACCGCGATCACCGCGACGACGCCGGAGCCGCTGCCGCCCGGCGGAGCGTTCCCGGCCGCGCCGCCGCGGGAGCTGCTCCGACCGGTCCGCCTCTTCGGGATCTACTTCCGGATCGGGGCGCTGAACGAGCTCCAGTACCGGGCGAACCTCGCCGTCCAGCTGTTCCAGTCGCTCATCGCGCTGCTCACCGGGCTCGCGGTCCTCGCCCTCGTCTTCGGCCAGACATCCAACCTGGCCGGCTGGACGCAGGCGGAGCTGCTGACCGTCATGGGCGTCCACATCCTGATGGGCGGCGTCATCCGGACCGCCATCCAGCCGAACATGGAGCGGCTGATGACCGACGTCCGCCACGGCACGCTCGATTACGTCCTCACGAAGCCCGAGGACGCACAGCTGCTCATCACCGTGCGCGAGGTCCGGATCTGGCAGGCGGTCGACATCGTCGTCGGCGCGATCGTCATGGGGTTCGGGATCGCCCGGATCGACACCGCGATCGGGCTGGGGGCGGCGCTGATCTTCGCCGGCACGCTGCTGCTCGGCGCGGTGATGATCTACTGCTTCTGGCTGATCCTCACCACGTCGGCGTTCTGGGTCGTCCGGATGGACGAGCTTCACGAGCTGTTCGACGGGATCTACCAGTCGGGGCGCTGGCCCGTCACGATCTACCCGGGCTGGCTGCGGATCGGGCTGACGTTCCTCGTACCGATCGCGTTCGCGGTCACGGTCCCGGCGGAGGCGCTGACCTCGCGATTGACGCCCGAGACGCTGGCGATCGCCGCGGCCTTCGCGCTCGTCCTCCTCGTCGTCACCCGCTGGTTCTGGCGGACCGGCCTCCGCCACTACTCGGGCGCGTCCGCCTAGCCGGCCCTGGGCGAGCGGCGGCGGCGCCGGGGCGAGTCAGCGCGTCGGTGGCCGAAGCAGGCGAAGCGGGACGACCGTCCCGAGATAGACCGTCAGGACGCCGGCGGCGGCGAGCGTCCCGAAGATCAGGGCCGGCGTCAGTGATGCCCACGGCCCCTCCCGGATCGCGTGCCAGACGTCGAACGCGATCGCGGCAGCGACCGCGAGGACGACTCCGAACAGCCAACGATGTCGTCGCGGGCTGAGCGACGAGCCGTCGAGGAAGCGCTCCACCGCCGCCGCGGTGCCGTCGATCGGCCGGCGCAGGCCGATGGCGGCGCCGACCTCCGACGCGAGACCGAGGAGATCATCGACGACGTCCGGCTCGAATGGCTCGCGGACCGCCGCGCTCGACCCCGCGATCCTGGCCGCGCGGACCGTCATCGCCAGGGCGAGGGCGGAGATGGCGATCGACGCCGCGACGAGAACCGTGAGGATCGTGGCATCGGCGCCCGCCTCCCCGCCGAACCCGACCGTCAGGATCGCCGCGGCGGCCGCGCCCGCCGCGACCAGCACGATCGCCGCGGCCAGCCCGGAGCCCCAGCGGATGCGCGATGCGGTCGCGGCCGGCAACGTTCTCTCGCGGTGGCGGAGGCTGCGGACCCAGGTCGCTCCGGCGACGACCGGCAGGAAGATCGCCGCATAGCTTGCGAACGCGTCCCACGGGTCGTCGGCGAACGGCGAGACCTCGCGGATCGTCGCGACCTGCGTCGATAGGAGCCACAGCACCCCGTAGGTCACGACCGCCGCGGCCGCGACGTTCGCGGCATCGCGGGTTGCCCGGGTGGGACGGTCGGTCGAGCGGGGCATCGGCGTCACCTCCGCAGGCTCGCGACGTGCTCGTCGTCGTGGTCGGCGGCCTTCGTCATCAGTCCGGCGACATCGAGGACGCCGAACGTGTCGTGCGTTCCCGTCCGCCGCCACCCCTCGGGACCGAGCGCGTCGAGCATCGCCAGGGTGGACGCGCGGACGGCGACATACGTGGCGAGGACCGCGTCGAGGTCCGCTCCCGGGGCACCCAGCCATTGGTCCGGTTCGACCCAGACCCAGTGCGGGTGGTCTTCCGTCTCGAGCTGGCGAAGCCGGACGTGCCAGACCTCCTCCTCGACCGCGATCAGGTGGCGGACGATCTGGGCGGGCGTCCACTCACCGGGCCCGGGCGCCCCGGGCGGGGCGGCCCGGGCGGCGTCCGCGACCGCCGCCGGCATGGCGGCCAATCGATCGCGAACAGGCGGCGTGTGCGACGGTCACGGCAGGTCAACCGCCGGTCAGGTATCGGATCGCGACCGCCGCGTAGAGCGCCACCCCGACGGGCATCGCCGCCTCGTCAAAAACCACCAGGTTCGAGTGGATACTGCGGCGCGGTCGCGGCATCCACGCTCGGGCGGCCGCGCCGCCGAGGAACGCCATCGCGCCCGGCACCTCCTGGAGGACGTACGAGAAGTCCTCGGCGCCCATGATCGGCGCCTCCAGCTCGTGGACCCGATCCTCGCCGATCAGCGTCGCGGGCGGTGTCGGCGACAAACGCCGTGAACCCCGGGTCATTGATCGTGACCGGGTAGCCCGGCGGCAGGTCGACCTCGGCGGTCGCGCCGTGGGCCGCGGCGATCCCCTCGGCGACCCGCCGGACGCCCGCCCGGACCTCCGCCCGCGTCGCCTCCGACACGGTCCGGATCGTCCCGATACAGGAACACCGACTCGGGGATGATGTTGTTCGTCGTGCCCGCCGTGATCTGGGCGATCGTGACGACCGCTGGATCGAACACGTCGATCCGCCGAGTGACCATCGCCTGGAGGGCGAGGACGATCTCGGCAGCGACCGGGATCGGGTCAAGGCGAGGTGCGGGGCGCCGAAGCGTGGCCGCCACGGCCATGCACCGTGATCCGGATGACGTCCGTCGCGGCCATCTCGGGGCCGGGCTGGAGGTGGACCTCGCCGGTCGGGTAACGGGTCGAGATGTGGATGGCGAAGGCGCCGCTCGGGCGCTCGCCGCCGGTCGCCGAGGCCGCGTCGAGCAGCCCCTCCTCGAGCATCGTCTTCGCCCCGCCGAGCCCCTCCTCGCCCGGCTGGAACATCAGGATGACCCGGCCCGGCAGGTCCGCGCGGCGGTCCTGGAGCAGCCGCGCCGCCCCGAGGAGCATCGCGACGTGAGTGTCGTGGCCGCAGGCGTGCATCGCCCCGTCGACCTCCGAGGCGAAGTCCAGCCCGGTGTCCTCGTGGAGAGGCAGCGCGTCCATGTCGGCCCGCAGGAGGGCCGTCCGCCCGGGCAGGCCGCCCTCGATCACCGCGACGACGGAGCTGAGCGCCGCGCCCGCGCCGGCCCGCGAGCCCGATCTTCGCCAGCTCCTCGAGCACGACGGCCTGGGTCAGCGGCAGGTCGGTGCCGATCTCCGGATGGCGATGGATCCGGCGGCGGATCGCGACGACCTCCGGGCCGATCGCATCGGCAGCCGCGCGAAGGGCGACCAGGTCGAGACCGGCGGTCATCGTCATCGCCGGAGGATAGCCCGCGGACCTCGTCCGTCGCGGCCCCCGCCGCGGGTCCTGGTTCATGGGGACCAAGGGTGCGCCGCGTCAACGGAACCGGATGAGGGTCCCGTGGGGTCCGCTCGGGACTGGGTCGATCCGGTGTGGTCGGCCGGTCGCCAAAGGTACTGGACGCGGGCAGGACCCTCCCCGAGACTCGGCCGGACCGGGGTCCAGGATCCGTCATCCGAGAGCCTCGGCCGGCGCAGTTCAGCGGAGGAACAGCCATGGCCCGACGACCCGGTCGAGGTCGACTCCTCGACCGACTCGACACGCACGGCCCGATCCTCCTCGTCGGTCTCGTCACGATCCTGGTCACTGCGCTCGCGACGGCTGTCGTGGCAGGCACCACCGACCTCCCGCCGTCCGCCATCGGCGTGCCGGCAATGCTGCTCGGGATCCTCGCCATCGGGCTCGCCGTCTTCCTTGCGGTCCCGCGCCGAATTCCGGCGCGGGTCCGCGCCAAGACCCAGGCCAGGATCAGCACCAAGACCCGACAACGCTGATCACCCACCGGCACAGCCCAAGGTGCCAGCCGGCGCCGGGAGGCGCCGGCCCCTCCCTTCGGGTCCCCGAGACCGTACGCGGGGCTCGCCTTCTGTGGGCGAGCCCCGCGTGTCTCTGTTCTCTGGGGCTGACGTGCTCTCAGGTCGGCCGCGCTGAGTCCGCTGCGGTCGCACGCGGGACATCCACCGCTTCAACGTCGTCGGCAAGGTTCGGCGCCAGCCAGCGCTCGGCTTCCGCCATGGAGATGCCCTTGCGGGCGGCGTAGTCGGCTAGCTGGTCGCGCCCGATCCGACCGACCCCGAAGTACGCACTGGCCGGGTTCCAGAAGTAGTACCCGGAGACGGCCGCACCGGGCCACATGGCGAAGGACTCCGTCAGCCGGATCCCCGCCCGTGACTCGGCCTCGAGCAGCTCGAAGAGCGTTGCCTTCTCGGTATGGTCCGGACAGGCCGGGTAGCCGGGCGCCGGGCGGATGCCCTGGTAGCGCTCGGCGATGAGGTCCGTGTTCGAGAGCGCTTCGTCGGGTGCGTACCCCCACAGCTCGCGCCGGACGCGCTGGTGGAGCCGCTCGGCGAACGCCTCCGCCAGTCGGTCGGCGAGGGCCTTGGCGAGGATGGCCGAGTAGTCGTCGTTGGCGGCCTCGAACTCGGCGACGATCTCGTCGACACCATGGCCGGTCGTGACCGCGAAGGCACCGACGAAGTCCGCGATGCCGGTCTCGGTCGGGGCCACGAAGTCGGCGAGAGCGCTGTTCGGGCGGCCCTCCGGCTTGGCCATCTGCTGGCGCAGGGTCCGGAACGTCGCCACGGCATCGTGCCGATCCTCGTCGCGCCAGAGGACGACGTCGTCGGCGTCGACGGAGTTGGCCGGCCAGAACCCGACGACGGCGTTCGCCCTCAACCGCCGCTCGTCGACGATCCGCTCGAGCAGGGCGAGCGCGTCGCGGTGCAGATCCCGCGCGGCGGCCCCGAGTCGCGGATCGTCGAGGATCGCCGGGAATGCCCCGCGCATCTCCCAGGTCGTGAAGAACGGGGTCCAGTCGATGAAGTCGACGAGCTCGGCGAGCGGATAGTCGCTGAACGTCCGCGGACCGAGGAACGTCGGACGCGGCGGCTGGATCCGGGGCCAATCGATCGGGACGCGATTGGCCCTGGCTTCGGCGATCGTCAGTCGCTTCTCCTTCGCCCGCTGGCCGGCCCGATCGCGGCGAACCCCCTCGTACTCCTCCCGGATCCCGGCGACGAACGCCTCGCGGCGGTCTGCCTGGACGAGCGAGCCCGCCACGCCGACCGCCCGTGATGCGTCGAGAACGTGGACGACCGGCCCGGAGTAGTTGGGGGCGATCTTGACCGCGGTGTGGGTCCGAGAGGTCGTCGCACCGCCGATCAGGAGCGGGATCGTGAACCCCTGGCGCTCCATCTCGGCAGCGACGTGGGCCATCTCGTCGAGCGACGGCGTGATCAATCCGGACAGGCCGATCAGGTCTGCGTCGATCTCGATGGCCTTCTCCAGGATCCGGGCTGCGGGCACCATCACCCCGAGGTCGACGACCTCGTAGTCGTTGCAGCCGAGGACGACACCGACGATGTTCTTGCCGATGTCGTGGACGTCGCCCTTGACCGTGGCGGTGACGATCGTCCCGGACCGTTTGCCGGAGCCGGCCCGCTCGGCCTCGAGGTACGGGATCAGGACGGCCACGGCCTTCTTCATGACGCGGGCGCTCTTGACGACCTGCGGGAGGAACATCCGGCCGGCGCCGAACAGGTCGCCGACGACGTTCATCCCGGCCATCAACGGGCCCTCGATGACGTCGAGCGGCCGGCCGGCCGCCAGGCGCGCCTCCTCGGTGTCCTCGGCGATGAACGCGTCGATGCCGGCGACGAGGGCGTGGGTCAGCCGCTCCTCGACCGGTCGCTCGCGCCAGGCGAGATCCTCGGCGGCGCGCTCCATGCCACTCGCCCCCGCGTACTGCTGGGCGAATTGGAGCAATCGCTCGGTCGAATCCGGGCGACGGTTGAGGACGACGTCCTCGACCCGTTCGCGGAGCTCGGGCTCGATGTCGTCGTAGATGGGCAGGACGCCGGCGTTGACGATCGCCATGTCGAGCCCGGCCTGGATCGCGTGGTAGAGGAAGACCGAGTGGATCGCCTCCCTGACCCGGTCGTTGCCGCGGAAGGCGAAGGACACGTTCGACACCCCGCCAGAGGTTCGCGTCCCCGGGAACTCCACTTTCAGTCGCTTGACCGCCTCGATGAACGAGACGGCGTACGCGTTGTGCTCCTCCATGCCGGTCGCGATCGCGAAGATATTCGCGTCGAGGATGATGTCCTCGGGCGCGAATCCGACGACGCCGGTCAGGAGCTCATAGGCGCGGCGGAGCACGGCGACCCGCCGCTCGACGGACTCGGCCTGGCCCTGCTCGTCGAAGGCCATGACGACGACCGCCGCGCCGTAGCGCCGGCACAGGCGGGCCTGGCGCAGGAACTCCTCCTCGCCCTCCTTGAGGGAGATCGAGTTCACGACGCCCTTGCCCTGGAGCTGGTGCAATCCGGCCTCGATCACCGACCACTTCGAGCTGTCGACCATGACCGGGACGGTCGCGATGTCCGGCTCGGCCGCGATCCGGCGCAGGAAGCGGGTCATCGCGGCCGGCCCGTCGAGCATCGCCTCGTCCATGTTCACGTCGATGAGCTGGGCGCCGTTCGCGACCTGCTCCCGGGCCACCTGGACCGCCTCGTCCTCGAGGCCGGCGGCAACGAGCCGGGCGAACTTCCGGGAACCCGTGACGTTCGTCCGCTCCCCCACGTTGACGAACGCGTTGCCCGGGGGCGGAATGACCAGTGGCGCGAGGCCGGCGAGGCGGGTCATGCCGGTCGGCTCCGGAATCCGGCGCGGTGGCAGGCCGGCGACCGCTTCGGCGATCGCGGCGACGTGAGCCGGGGTCGACCCGCAGCAGCTGCCCGCGACGTTCAGCAGGCCGTGGCGGGCCCACTCCCCGATCGCCGCAGCCATCTCCTCAGGGGTCTCGTCGTACCCGCCCAGCTCGTTGGGGAGGCCCGCATTCGGATAGGCCGACACCGGCCGGTCGGCCACCCGCGACAGGACGTCGAGGTGCTCGCGCAGCTGCCGCGGCCCGAGCGCGCAGTTGAGCCCGACGATCAGCGGATCGGCATGCCGGATGCTGTGCCAGAACGCCTCGACCGTCTGACCCGACAGCGTCCGACCCGAGGCGTCGACGATCGTGCCCGAGATGATCAGTGGCAGGGCCAGCCCGATCTCGTCGAAGAGCGACTGGACCGCGAAGATCGCCGCCTTGGCGTTCAGCGTGTCGAAGATCGTCTCGATCAACAGCAGATCGGCGCCGCCCTCCACCAGGCCGGCGGCCGACTCACGGTAGGCGGTGACGAGCTCGTCCCACGTCACGCTGCGGGCGGCCGGATCGCTGACGTCGCCGCTCATCGATGCGGTTCGGTTGGTCGGACCGAGGGATCCGGCCACGAAGCGCGGGCGGTCCGGCTCGGCCCGTTCCGCCGCATCGGCGGCATCGCGTGCGAGGCGGGCGGCGACGACGTTCAGCTCACGCACGGTCGCCGGATCGAACCCGTAGTCGGCCTGGGCGATCCGCGTCGCCGTGAACGAGTTCGTGCTCAGGATCTCGGCGCCCGCGGCGAGATAGCCGGCGTGGATCGCCGAGACCGCGTCGGGCTGGGTGAGGCACAGGAGATCACTGTTGCCGCGGAGGTCACGCGGGTGGTCGCGAAAGCGCTCGCCGCGGAAGTCGGCCTCGTCGAACCCGTACGCCTGGAGCATCGTCCCCATCGCCCCGTCGAGGACCAGGATCCGCTCGCGGAGGAGGCCGGGCAGGGCGGCCAGGCGCGAGGCGCGGTCGAACGGCGATCCGCGTCGCGACTCCGCGACCAGCGGCGCGGTAACGGTCACGACGCGGCCACGGCCGGATGCCGAGCCCGGATCCGGCGGACGAGCTCGGCGCACTGCTCGTACCGTCCGAAGCTCGGCATGATGTACGTCCCGGCGACCTCGCCTTCCATCGCCGCCAGGAGACGATCGGCCATCTCGATGCCGACCTCCGACCCCCGCTCGCCGGCAGCCTGCATGGCCGCTCGCGCTTCGTCCGGGATCGTGATTCCGGGAACCTCGTTGTGAAGGAACTCGGCGTGGCGGGTCGAGACGAGCGGGAGCACCCCGAGCAGGAGCGGGACCGGGAGGCCACCTGGCCCGAACCGCCGCCGAGCCACCTCGAGCATCGACTCGACCTGCTCGACGGAATACAGCGGCTGGGTCATGACGACGTGTGCTCCGGCGGCGAGCTTGCGCTCGAGCCGGTCCCACTCGGTCGCCGCGTCGGCCGCCGTCGAGTCGAGGGCGCAGGCGATCGTGAAGCCGGCCCGCCCCCCGATCGAAGCACCGGACGGGTCCTCGGCGCGGTTGAGCCGGGTCAGGATCTCGATCAGCCCGATCGAATCCACATCCCAGACGCCGGTCCCGGTCGGGTAGTCGCCGATCCGCGGCGGATCGCCGGTCAGGGCGATGATGTTCCGCACGCCGAGGGCATGGGCGCCGAGCAGCTCGGACTCGAGCGCCATCAAGTTGCGGTCGCGCGTGGTGCAGTGGACCAGGCACTCGAGATCCAGGTCGTGCTGGATCCCGAATGCCACCGCCAGGGCGCTCATCCGGACCCGGGCCATGGCGGAGTCGGAGACGTTGACGACGTCGACGCCGGCGTCACGGAGCAGTCGCGCGGCATCGATCGTGCGCTCGATCCGGATGCTCCGCGGCGGGTCGATCTCCACCGAGACGATGAATCTCCGGGCGGCGAGCAACTCTCCGAGACGGGTCGGAGGCGGCGCCTCCTCCGCTCGCCGCTCGCCCATGGGCCGAACTGAAGAGACGGGTGCAGGCGGCGAGACGACCGCCCGGGCACGACGCGACGTGGCCGGTCGATCGAGGTCGGCTCCGGGCAGCACGCCGGCGTCGAGCGCAAGACGCATCGCGGCGATGTGCTCGGGCGTCGTGCCGCAGCAGCCGCCGAGAATCCGGGCACCGGCGGCCAGCATCCGCGGCGTCACGGCCCCGAAGTACTCGGGGCTGGCCGCGTAGACGAACCGTCCCTCGAGTCGTTGCGACAGGCCCGCGTTCGGCATGATCGAGCGCGCGGGCTCGCTCTCGGCCAAGCCGCGCATCGCCTCGAGCGCATCCAGACACGGCGTCGGGCCGGCCCCGCAGTTCACGCCGACCGCATCCGCGCCGGCTCGTGCAAGCGCCTCGGCGGCAGCTGCCGGGCCGGTCCCGTCGGCGAGCACCAGCTCCTCGCCGAACGTCAGCGACGCGATGACCGGAACGTCGGCGGCCCGGCGGGCCTCACCCACGGCAAGGAGCAGCGAATCGAGCTCCGAGAACGTCTCGAGGACGAGCACGTCGGCGCCGCCCTCGAGGAGGCCGTCGATCTGCTCACGGAACGTGGCCCTCGCGTCGTACTCCGAGATGTCGGGCTGGCCCCGTGTCGGTGGCCCCAGCGGGCCCACCGAGCCCCCGACCAGCGCGTCGCGGCCGCTGACCTCGCGGGCCTCGCGGGCGAGCTGGGCCGCGCGCCGGTTCAGCTGGCCCGTCCGGCCCTCCAGGCCCCATGCGCCAAGCCGCCGACGGTTGGCACCGAAGGAGAGGGTCTCGATCAGCTCGGCGCCCGCATCGAGATACTCGCGGTGGGCCGCACCCACAAGCTCCGGATGGGTCAGGACGAGCTCCTCGAGACAGGCGCGCTGGGGCACGCCGCGACTGAACAGAAGCGTGCCCATGCCGCCGTCGACGAGGAGCGGCCGAGCCGCAACGCGGTGGCGAAATCGTGGCCGGGGCAGGCCGGGCTGGGTGTCCGTCATCAGGCGGTCGGCGACAAACGCGGACCGGTCGGCATCGTCTCGGCTCCTGGCTCTCACCGGCGCAGTGCAGTCGCGCCGGAGTCGGGATCGGCGATTGAGACCGGAAACGGAAAGACCCTTCCCGCCGGAAGGGTCCTGAAGATGAGGTCCCTTATCGTGCAGGAGAACCTGCCCGGAATTGGCACCTTGCCGGCGCGATGCCGGTAGGTTGTCGTGGCTTCAATGGGCCGGTCCCTCCGCCACTCTGGATAAGCGCTCTTCAGTTGTGTTCGCATGGTGCCAAAGGCAGCCCGGATGAGCAAGCGCTCACCATCGCGAGGCCGGTCAGTCTCGGAGCTTCTCCAGCATGGACTGCCGCCAGTCCTCGGTCGCCGCCACGGCATTGAAGGTGTACAGGTGGAAGCCGATGACCCGGGCCGCCGGATCGGCGATCAACGGCGCAAGGCCTTCAACGAAGGCGCGTCGGCTTGTAGAAGCCGCCGCTCCGGGCCATGCCGGTCACGAACCGGAGGTTCTTGACGAAGAACCGCTTCGCGTCCTTGACCCCGATCCGGGCCGCGATCGACAGCAGCTTCTGCGGGTCGGCGACGCCGGGCACCCCGACGATGACGCCCGGGACGAAGCCCTCGGCCCGGCGGGCCGCGCACCCAGGCCGCGATCGCGGCGGCGTCGAAGTCCATCTGGGTCGTCACCGTAGGCGATGTACGGGGCCTTGTCGCCGAGCGCCGCGGCGAGGACCTCGTCCGGGATGTCCGGATGGCCCTGCGGATAGGCGGGGCAGCCCAACCTCGCGAACGGATGCCCGAGCTCCACCATCGCCCGGATCAGCGACAGGCCGTCGCGGTAGTCGCCCGGCTCATCGGAGTCCCCGCCGACGATGAACGCTTCGGTCAGGCGGCCTCTCGCGCCCGTTCCAATACCCCGGCAAGCGTCGCCCGATCACGGATCTGGTGGGCGGACAAGTGCGGGATCGCGTGGAACCCGTCGGCCTGCAACCGGATGGCCCAGTCCAGCGTCGCGTCGATCCCCTTCGCCGGCGACGCGGTCACCGACACCCGCGCGCCCGCGGGCAGGTGCGGAACCTGATCGGCGGTCGACTTCAGCGGCAGCGAGCTCGAAGATCGGATCCGCGAGAGCGCCGGCGAGGGCCGCCCGATCGGCCGCTTCCAGCCCGCCGCGGCGGCCCCGGACGCGGTCGACGAGCCCCGCCATCAGACCTCGGAGTCCGGCATCGACGCCTTGCGCCTCGCGATGAAGTCCAGCAGTGCCTCGTCGAGGCCGGGGTCGATCGGCGGCGCCTCGTACTCGCGGAGCATCCGCTTCCAGATGACGTTGGCGCGCTGGGCGGCGTCCAGCGAGCCGTCCTCCTGCCACTGCTCGAAGCTGTTGTTGTCGGCGATGTCGCTCCGGTAGAAGGCGTTCTCGAAGTTGGCGAGCGTGTGGGCCGACCCGAGGTGGTGCTGGCCGGGTGGGTTCTGGAGCATCGCGTCGAGCGCCTGGCCGTTCTCGCTCATGTCGACGCCCTTCACGAACACCGCCGCCATCCCGCACTGGTCGGTGTCGAGGATGAACTTCTCGTAGCCGACGGTGAGGCCGCCCTCGAGCCAGCCGGCCGCGTGGAGGACGAAGTTCACCCCGCCGAGGATCGTCGGGCCGAAGGTGGCGGCGCTCTCATACGCGGCCTGGGCATCGGCGATCTTCGACGCGCAGAGGTTGCCGCCCGAGCGGAACGGCACGCCGAGCCGACGGGCCAGCGAGGCCATGACGAATAGGACGAGCGCTGGCTCGGGCGTGCCGAACGTCGGTGCGCCCGACTGCATCGAGATCGACGAGGCGAAGGAGCCCAGCACGACCGGCGCGCCGGGCCGGACGAGCTGGACGAACGCCATCCCGCCCATCGCCTCGGCGAGCGTCTGGGCGCAGACCCCGGCGGCGGTCACCGGTGCCATCGCCCCGGCGAGGATGAACGGCGTGAGGAGCGTCGCCTGGTTCGCCTCCGCGTAGGCCCGCGCCGCGCCGAGCATCGTTCCGTCCCAGACCAGCGGCGAGTTCGCGTTGATCAGCGAGAGGATCACCGGGTGCGTCTCGAGGTACTCCGCCCCGAACGTGATCCGGGCCATCTCCACGGTGTCGCGGGCCCGTTCCGGTGCCGTGACGCTGCCCATGAACGGCTTGTCGCTGTAGCGGATGTGCGAATAGACCATGTCGAGGTGGCGCTTGTTGACCGGCACGTCGACGGGCTCGCAGACCGTGCCGCCGCTGTGATGGAGGTGCGGGCTCATGTACGTGAGCTTCACGAGGTTCCGGAAGTCCTCGATCGTGCCGTAACGCCGGCCGTTGTCGAGGTCCCGAACGAAGGGCGAGCCGTAGTTCGGGGCGAAGACGGTGTGCATTCCGCCGATCTCGACGTTGTTCTCCTCGTTCCGGGCGTACTGCGTGAACTCGCGCGGCGCGGTGGCCTGGACGAGCTGGCGGGCCAGCCCGCGCGGGAAGCGGACCCGCTCGCCCTGGACATCGGCGCCGGCGTTTGCGAAGAGGCGGAGCGCGTCGGCGTCGCCTCGGAACTCCAGCCCGACCTCCTGGAGGATCGTGTCGGCGTTCGCCTCGATGATCGCCAGGCCCTCGTCGCCGAGGACCTCGAACGGCGCGAGCGTCCGGGTCAGGAATGGCTCGCGGGCCAGGTGGGCGTGGAGGCGTGCGGCACGTCGAGCGTCGCGTCCGCCCGAGCGACGGGGGCTGCCATCGACGGTCATCGGTCCTCCTCGACGCTGCTCGCGACGGCCCGCCGCCGGCCCGGACGATCCGTCCTCCGCCCACCGCCGGTCGCGTTCGCGCCACGTTCTGGCAGCGCGACCACGGTCGAGAGGTGGGTCGACGGGGCGGTCCGGTGGGGGAAGGCCATCGCGTCCACGAAGTGCTCCTGGAACCGCGGCTCGACCGCGGTCTCGATCTTCTCGACGCGTCGGACGACGCCCTCGATCTCGGTTCGGGCGGCGGCGCTCAACAGCGCGATCAGCGCCCCGGTGCCGGCGGCGTTGCCGGCCGCCTTCACGTGGTCGAGGGGCGCATCCGGGATGAGCCCGAGGACCATCGCATGGAAGGGGTCGATCTGGCTGCCGAAGGCGCCGGCGAGACGGATCTCGTCGACGGCGTCGATGCCGGCGTGGTCCATCAGCAGCCGGACGCCGGCGTAGAGGGCCGCCTTGGCGAGCTGGATCGCCCGGACGTCGTTCTGGGTGACGGCGATCCGGAGGCGACCGTCGGATCCGTCGTGGACGACGTAGCTGTACGTCCGACCCTCGGCGACGACGCGCGGCGTGCGTGCGGCGAGGGACCCGTCGACGATCCCGTCCGGCGTCACGACACCGGCAAGGAACAGCTCGGCGATCACCTCGACGATCCCCGACCCGCAGATCCCGGTGATCCCGGTATCGGCCGTTGCCTCGGCGAAGCCGGGCTCGTCGGACCACAGCTCGCAGCCGATCACGCGGAACCGCGGCTCGAGCGTCTCGCGGTCGATCCGGACGCGCTCGATCGCGCCGGGCGCGGCGCGCTGGCCGGATGAGATCTGGGCGCCCTCGAAGGCCGGTCCAGTGGGCGACGAGGCCGCGAGCAGGAAGTAGCGGTTGCCGAGGACGATCTCGGCGTTCGTCCCGACGTCGACGACGAGCTCCACGCCCTCGGACTCGTGCGGCGCCTCGGCGAGGATCACGCCGGCCGTGTCGGCGCCGACGTGGCCGGCGATGCACGGCAGGACGTAGACGCGGGCGCCGGGATGGGTCGTGAGGTCGAGCTCCGACGCCCGGCACCGTGACGGCCCGGTCCGTGGCGAGGGCGAACGGCGCCGAGCCGAGCGGGATCGGGTCGATCCCGAGGACGAGGTGATGCATGATCGGGTTGCCGACGATCGCCAGCTCGAGGATCGCGTCGCGCTTGATGCCGGCCCGCATCGCGAGCTGGGCGAGCAGCCCGTTGAGCGCCCCGCGCACCGCGAGTGTCATCTCGGCCGCCCCGCCGTCGTTCATCATCGCGTAGCTGACCCGGCTCATCAGGTCCTCGCCGAACCGGATCTGCGGGTTCATCACGCCGGCGCTCGCGAGGATCGCGCTGTTGCCGAGGTCCGCGAGGTGGCCGGCGATCGTCGTCGAGCCGACGTCGATCGCGACCCCGTAGGCCCGCTCGTGGAGACCTGGCCAGATCCCCGTGATCGTCCGCCGGCCGTGGACGGCGACCGTGACGGCGTACTTCCCGGCCTCGAGGGCGGGCTGGAGCGCGCGGATCACCGCCAGGTCGGCGTCGAGGTCGTGGAGGTCCCACTCATTGGCGAGGGCCAGCTGGAGACGGAACAGGTCGCCGGACGGCGAGGCCAGCTGGGGCGGCTCCACCTCGACGTAGTGGAGGCGGACGACGGGGTCCAGGTGGAAGTCGCGAACGTCGAGGCCCTTCCGGACGACCTGGCGATAGACCTGGCTCTCGGCCGGCACGTCGATCACGACGTCGCCGCGGAGATGGGCGGCGCAGGCGAGGCGCCGCTCGTGAGCGAGGCCCTTGCTGTCGCGGTAAGCGGCCTCGATCGAGCCGAACGGCGTCAGGTGGTCGGGCGCCGAGACGATCCCGTGCTTGGCGAACTCGCCGACGCTCTGCTCCACCTGGCAGCGGCCGCAGATCCCGCGCCCGCCGCAGACCGAGTCGATGTCGACGCCGAGCTTCCGCGCGGCATCCAGGACGGTCGTGCCGGCACCGAACCGGCCACGCCGGCCCGACGGCGTGAAGATGACGAGCGGGTCGCTGGCCACGGGTTGCCCGTCAGGCCGATCGTCAGCCGCCGGCCGCCGTGACGGCCTCGGTCCCGGCGATCCGCTGCGGCGCCTCGACGCCGGCGCGCCGGCGGTTCACCCGGCGGCCGCCGGCCTCGCCGTCCGGCGGGGCAATCCGGAACTGGCGGATCCAGCGGGCCGCATCCTGATCGTTGCCCTGGAGGACGTCGGCCGCCATCACCGCGGTCCGGACGCCCTCGGCGAGCGGGTTCGTGATCGCCGACGTGAGGCCGGACGCGATCGCCATCGCGAGGAAGGCGCCGTTGATCCCCTCGCGGTTCGGCAGCCCGAAGCTCACGTTGCTCGCCCCGCAGGTGGTGTTCACGCCGAGCTCGTCGCGGAGCCGGCCGAGGATCCGGAAGACCTGGCGGCCGGCGGTCGGCATCGCCCCGATCGGCATCAGGAGCGGGTCGACGACGACGTCCTCGCGGGGGATCCCGTGGTCCGCAGCCCGCTCGACGATGTGCTTCGCGACCGCGAACCGAACGTCCGGGTCCTCGCTGATCCCGGTCTCGTCGTTGCTGATCGCGACGACCGCGGCACCGTACTTCTTCACCAGCGGGAGGACCCGCTCGAGACGCTCGTCCTCGCCGGTGACGCTGTTGACGAGGGCCTTGCCGCGATAGACGGCAAGCCCGGCCTCGAGCGCCTCGACGATCGAGCTGTCGATGGAGAGCGGCAGGTCCGTCAGCGACTGGACGAGCTGGATCGTCCGGGCGAGGATCGCCGGCTCGTCGGCGAGCGGGATGCCTGCGTTCACGTCGAGCATGTGGGCGCCGGCCTCGACCTGGGCGAGCGCGTCGCGCTCGACGCGGCTGAAGTCGCCGTTCTTCATCTCCTCCGCGAGGAGCTTCCGGCCGGTCGGGTTGATCCGCTCGCCGATGACCACGAAGGGGCGATCGTCGCCGATGATCACCTCGCGGGTCGCCGACCCGACGACGGTCCAGGTGCTCACGCGGGCTCCCCTTCCGCCGTCGCCTTGGACCGCGCGCCCGGCGTCTCGTCGTGGGCCGGCGGCAGGGCCGGGCCGCCGGCGACGCCACCGCTCTGGATCAGCTCGGCGAGGCGGTGCTTGTCGTACTCGGCCTCGAGCCGTTCCGACTCCGCGGTGACCGCGGCCTCGAGGTCGTCGCCGCAGCCGTGGGCGACCTTCCGCCACTCCTCGATGTAGTCGTTGTAGGCGCGCTTGCCCGCACGGCTCGCGGCCTTGTCGATCGCGACCTGGAAGCGGGGGTGGAGGACGACCTTGCTGGAACGGCGGCCGTCACGTGCGAGGACCTGGGCGGGGATGTCGCGCCACCAGATCACGGTCAGCGTCGCCATCAGTGCGGCGCCGCGGTGCGGGCCCAGATCTCGATCGGCGAGGCGAGGTGCCGGACGCCGGTGGGGCGATGCTCGAAGACGAGGCCGAGGCGTTCGGCCGCGCGGCGGGCCATCGCCAGCAGGTCCGGATCGTCCGTCTGGCTCAGGTAGACGACCCGCTTGTAGTGGGCGAAGTAGGTCGCCAGGAGCTCCGGGTGCCGGTCGATGCCGAGACCGCGGATCACGAGACGCTCGAAGTTCCGAGCGAGGAAATCGGTCAGCCAGAACGTGCCGGGCTCTGCGTCGGCCATCGCCTCGAAGGTCGCGCTGCCGGCGAAGACCTCGTAGCAGTGGGCGCCCGGCAGTCGTTCGACGCCCTCGTCGGCGAGGATCGGGTCGAGCAGCCCACCCGTGCCGCAGTCGGCGTAGGCGATGAAGATCCGCTCGAAGCCGTCGCCACGCGCCTCGTGGATCCGGCGGCGGACGGCGGCCGGGATGCCGCCGGGCCGGTTGTGGAGGTCCGGTGAGAGGCAGGCGACCTCCAGGCCGGGGATCCGCTCGGCCACGGCAAGGAGCTCGCGGGCGAGCGCACCGCAGCCGATGACCAGCGCGCGGGGCTCGGCGTCATGGGCCACCGCCGGACGCCCGTGGCGCGTCGGGCGTTCCATCTGTCGATTGGGCGGCGGCGAACCCTTCGCGGAGGGGCCCGCCGACGACGGCTGGATCACGAGCGGCGCCACTGATCGTCCGGTCTGCTTCGAGACGGTCCGCGGGACCCGAACAGCGGACGGTTGGAACGCCTTGCGTTCCGAGACGGCCCGGCCAGGCTCACGCCGCGGCACGACGCTCGTCGATCAGGCGGCGGGCGGTCTCGGCCGCGACGCCGGCATCGCGGCAGTAGGCGTCGGCGCCGACCGCCATCCCGAATTCCTCGTTCAACGGGGCCCCACCGACCAGAACGATGTAGTCGTCGCGGATCCCGCGGTCCTTGAGCGTCTGGATGACGACCTTCATGTACGGCATCGTCGTCGTCAGGAGGGCGCTCATCCCGAGGATGTCCGGCTTGTGGAGCTCCAGCGCGGCGATGAACTTGTCCGCGTCCGTGTTGATCCCGAGGTCGAACACCTCGAACCCGGCGCCTTCCAGCATCATCCCGACGAGGTTCTTGCCGATGTCGTGGATGTCGCCTTTGACCGTCCCGATGACGACCTTGCCGACGGGCTCGGCGCCGGTCTCGGCGAGCAGCGGGCGGAGGATCTCCATCCCGGCCTTCATCGCGTTCGCGGCGAGGAGAACCTCCGGCACGAAGAGGATGCCGTCGCGGAAGTCGATGCCGACGATCTTCATCCCGGCGACGAGCGCGTCGTCGAGCACCTTCGTCGCGGTGAACCCCCGCCCGAGCAGGATGTTCGTCCCCTGGACGATCTCTTCCTTCATCCCGTCGTAGAGGTCGTTGTGCATCTGCTCGACGAGCTCGTCGTCGCTCAGGGCCGCGAGATCGATGTCCTCGTAATCCGCCACCGCGTGTCGCTCCTGACCGCCCGCCCCAGAACCCATCCACCGGGGTTCCACATCGTGGAACGGTACCGTATGATGGAACGCAGGTCGGGAATCTAGCCCACTGAGGTTCGGGTGTCCAGAGTCCAGTCCATCGAACGGGCGTTTGCGGTGCTCGCGGCGTTGACCGACGGCCCCGTCGGGGTCACCGAGGTGGCGGAGCGCGCCGACCTGCCGAAGTCGACCGCTGCTCGGATGCTCGCGTCGCTCGCGGGCGAAGGGGCGGTCGAACAGGTGCCGGGCGAGACGCGCTACCGGCTCGGCCCGCGGATCGAATCGCTCGCGACCGCGTTCGGCGCGACCCGCAACCTCGTGACTGCGGCGCGTCCCCACCTCCTCGAGCTCGCGGCGTCGGTGGGTGAGGCCGCCGGGCTGTCGATCCCGGACGGTCGCGAGGTCCACTACGTCGACCAGGTCGATGCCCCGAACCCGCACCCCGTCGGCATCCGCGACTGGACCGGCTCGCGCGTGCCGATGCACGCGGTCTCCTCGGGGCTCGTCTTCCTCGCCCATCGCCAATCCGCCACCGTGGATCGATATCTCGCCGAGCCGCTCGTGGCACTGACCGAGCGAACGGTCACCGACCCCGCCGCGATCCGTGAGCGTCTCCGCGCGGTCGCTCTCGCCGGCTATGCCTGGGTCCACGACGAGTTCGCGATGGGGATCTCGTCGGTGGCCGCGGGGATCGCCGACGCCGGCGGCGAGATCGTGGCCGCGATCCACGTCCACGGACCGTCGTACCGCTTCCCACCGGCGGGCCGCGAGGCAGCGCTCGGTCTCCAGGTCGCCACGACGGCAACCAGGATCACGAAGGCGCTGCGCCAGGACGCATAGGGACCATGACGGCCCGTTTCGGGAACGCTGATCGCCCGAAGTTCACGAGTGGCGCGGCGCGGTTGCCGGCCCGCCATGCGCGTAGTGTGGAGACGTGCGACCACGGCTCATGGGCGGTGTAGCGAGCCCCTTACTCGGCGTCACGTGCGTCATCGTCAGCGTCGCCACTCTTGGGTATCTCGCGTTGCTATGGCAGCAGGGTTCGTTCCCGGGTATCGACGCTCG
This sequence comes from uncultured Chloroflexia bacterium, assembly GCA_963817095.1. Classification (GTDB taxonomy): domain Bacteria; phylum Chloroflexota; class Limnocylindria; order Limnocylindrales; family CSP1-4; genus CF-46. Next base: position 98,039 of record CAWFND010000007.1, on the reverse strand, counting down.
GATCGCGGTCGTCTTGGCGCTCCTGGTCGGGTTCGCGATTCTTAGCGGCGTCGGCGCTGTCGCCGAGTCCGTTCGCGTGCGCGCTGTCGTCTCTGCCGCTTGCGCTGGAGGGTTGTTGCCCCTCGGCGTTCTTGCATTGTTTTCGATCGGCCTGCCGCTCCTGATCGCCGGTGTGCTAGCACTCGTCGTGTGGCTCACTGCCCTTCGCGACTCTTCGAGCCGCGAAACGATCATTCAGTCGCTGGCTGCTGCGGTTACGGCTGTGGGGCTCTTGGGTCTCGGGCTAGCTGCCACCGGGTGACATTGCCGCACGCATTGCGACCAGACCGATTGTTCGCCGCGGTCTTAGGCGAGAAGCTTGCCATTGGCCGGTCGATCCTATAACGTGCTACTTATTGAGTACACGTTTCTGGACCGACCGTCACGAAGCGTTGGCCAACGACCTCGGCAAATCCGGAGCCGCGAATGAGGGCAATCGCAGTCGTCGCCGCCGGGGCGCCAATGTTCCTTGGCGCGTCGCTGATGGTGGTCGGCTGTCTTCTGGCTTTCCCTCTTGTCATCTCGATCCTGCTTGGGCCGATCGGGTTCCGGCCCACCTCGTGGGCCGCGGGGGTATTCGTCGGCGGTCTCATCCTGGAGGTTCTCGGGTTCGGCTCGATCCTCATCGGAGCCCGCATCCGCCATCGCTTCGCTCAGACCGTCAAAGCGGGCTCGGACCAGCGACCGACTCGCCGCGCTCGCTGGTGACATTGCCGGACACAAAGCGATAAATCGGCGACCTCGCGGGGATCGTGGGCCTGGTTCATTACGCTGACCGCGATGGAAGTGCGCTTGGGGCGACGCGACCCGTGGCCTTTGGTGGCCACCCTGTGCGCGATTGCCTTCTTCGTCGTGGCCGCGCTCGTTGTGCGACGCGGCAGCCTGCCATTCGACGAGGTGTTCGCCGCCATCATCCAGGGACTCGCGATCCCGCGCGTGTTCTGGCAGGCCTGCTCCCGCGCCGGTGGAGGGACCCTCATCGTGGTCGGGGTCTTGTTCGTCGTGGTCGCGCTCCTCGGGCATCGCCCACGCCTGGCCCTGATCGTCGCGGCTACGCTAATCACCGCGGCACTCTTCACCGATATCGTCAAGGACCTCGTCGCCAGGCCGCGGCCGCCGGGCGCCGCCCTCGTGCTCACGTCCGGCTTCAGTTTTCCGTCTGGCCATACCCTCAACAGCACGACGACGTACGGTCTCCTTGCCGTCGTTGCCTGGCGGACTGGACTTCCGTATGCGCTCCGGCTGACGGCCGGCGTCGTCGGTGTGACGTTGCCGATCCTTGTCGGTCTCTCGCGGATCGCCCTTGACGTCCACTATCCGAGCGATGTCCTCGGTGGGTGGCTGGCCGGGGTCGCCTTCGTGGCCCTGGCGGCAACGCTGATCTCGGTTACCGACGCGATGGAACGACCCAACCTGCGACGGTCTCGCGTGCCCGCCGGATGACCCGATCACGCAACGACAACGGGATCCTGTTCAGAGTGTCCCGAACTCCTCCGTACCTCCTCCACGTCTGGTTCACATCTCGCCTCCACTGTGATCGTCAGCGCGACGAGCGTTCTGCTCACCGCCAGGCCGAATTCGTCGGAGGACGACATGAACAAGCAACGGAGCAGCGGGAGCCACCGGTGGGCACTGCTGCTGATCCCGACCGCCCTGATCATCGCCAAGGGGGCGAGGCATCGCCGGGCCATGTGGGAGGCCGGATCCGGCCCGACCGGAGCCCACGGTTTCCGACATCGTCACCCCGGTCACTTCGGCGGCGGCGAAGGGACTGCGGACGCGCGCGGCGCCCATCGCCTCCCGCCGAGGATCGAGTGGATGCTCGACAGCTGGCACACCCGCGCGCATCAGTCGGCGGCAGCCTCGGAGACGACGACGGTCTGATCGTCACCCGCCCGCGGTCAGACCGCGTTCGGGTCCTCGAGCGGCGACACGCCGTGCCGGTAGAACGGCGTCGCCTGGGGTGGGAGCGGCGTGTTGCCGGCGATCAGGTCGGCGGCCTTCTCGGCCAGCATCATCACCGGCGCATAGATGTTGCCGTTCGTGACGTAGGGCATCGCGCTCGCGTCGACGACACGGAGCCCGTCGACGCCGCGAACGCCCATCGTCAGCGGGTCGGTGACGGACGCCTCGTCCACCCCGAGGCGAGCCGTGCACGAGGGGTGGAGGGCCGTCTCGGCGTCCTTCGCCACCCACTCCAGGATCTCCTCGTCGGTCGAGACGGACGGGCCGGGTGACAGCTCGCCGGTCGAGAAGCGATCGAACGCCGGCTGGGTGAGGATCGTCCGGGCCACCCGGATCGCCTCGACCCACTCCCGCCGGTCCTGGTCGGTCGAGAGGTAGTTGAACCGGATCGCCGGATGGGCGTGGGGATCGGTCGAGGTGATCCGCAGGTCGCCCCGGGCGTCCGAGTACATCGGCCCGACATGGACCTGGTAGCCGTGCTTGCTGGCGGCCGGCGTCCCGTCGTAGCGGATTGCGAGCGGCAGGAAGTGGAACATCAGGTTCGGGTAGGCGACGTCGTTGTTCGAGCGGACGAAGCCGCCGCCCTCGAAATGGTTGGTCGCGCCCGGGCCGGACCGACGGAACAGCCACTCGGCGCCGATGAACGGCCGCCGCCACTTCTCGACGGCGGTCGGTTGCATCGAGACCGGCTCGCGCGAGCCGTACTGGATGTAGACCTCGAGGTGGTCCTGGAGGTGCGAGCCGACGCCGGGCAGGTCGGCGACGACGGGGATCCCGAGCCCGCTGAGCAGATCCGCCGGGCCGATCCCCGACAGCTGGAGCAGCTGCGGCGTGTTGAACGCGCCACCGCAGACGATGACCTCACCCGCGCTGATCGTCTCCGTGCCGCCGCCGCGCCGCTCGATCTCGACGCCGATCGCCCGCCGGCCCTCGAGCACGATCCGGGTCACGAGCGTCCGCGTCCGGATCGACAGGTTGCCGCGCCCCATGACCGGGTGGAGATAGGCGCGCGCCGCGCTGATCCGGCGGCCACGACGGATGTTCCGGTCGAACGGGGCCACGCCCTCCTGGCGGTAGCCGTTGACGTCCGTCGTGCGCGGATAGCCCGCCTGCTCCGCCGCCGCGAACCACGCCTCGAACAGTGGGCTCGTCGCCGGCCCGCGCTCCAGCGCGAGCGGCCCGCCGTGACCCCGCCACGGGTCGTCCGGTGCCGCAGCGGTGCAGTCCTCCATCCGCTTGAAATACGGCAGGCAATGGGCGTACGACCACGTCTCCATCCCGGGATCGGCGGCCCATCGCTCGTAGTCGAGGGGGTTCCCGCGCTGGAAGATCATCCCGTTGATCGAGCTGGAGCCGCCGAGGACCTTGCCGCGGGCGTGATAGACCCGGCGGCCACCCATGAACGGCTCCGGCTCCGACTCGTACTGCCAGTCGTACCAGCGGCTGCCGATCGGGAACGCCAGCGCCGCCGGCATGTGGATGAAGGGGTCGATCCGGTAGTCCGGCCGGCCGGCCTCGAGGACGAGGACCCGGGTCGACGGATCGGCGCTCAGCCGGTTGGCCAGGGCGCACCCCGCGCTGCCGCCGCCGACGATCACGTAGTCCCAGCTGCGCTCCGTCATGGCCGCCGATCCTAGCAGCGGCGATCGGCCGGATGCCGGTCGTTCGGCGCCGGACGCAGAGAGACGACCCTGGCCTGCGTCAGGGCGGGTCGGCGGAGACGATGTCGACCGGGCAGCGGGCGACGGGCCGGACGGGATCCGCCGTCGTCAGCCGGTCGCGCCCGGGATCCGACAGATGAGGGCGGTCGAGCCCCCCGCCAGGGCAGCCGTCCGGATCGGGCCCGCCGCGGCAACGTTGGCCGAGGCGCTGGCGCGGACGTTGGCCGAGGCGCTCGCGGCGGCAGTCGTCGCGTCCCCGATGACGAGGGCCGTGACCATGCCGTACATCCCATCGTGGCCTTCCGCGTGCGGCAGGATGTGGCAGTGGAACGCCCAGGCGCCGGGCGCCTCGCAGTCGACGATCACGTCCCAGCGTTCGCCGGGGTTCACCCCGAGCGTGTCGCAGAGGAACGGCGACGCAAGCGGGTAACCGTCCCGCGCGACGACCTTCATCGGCATCCCGTGGAGGTGCCAGGGATGGGTCATCGTCCCCTCGTTCATGAACCGGATCGCGATCGTCTCGCCGACCTTGGCGAGGATCGGCTGCGTCGCCGGGAAGCCGCGACCGTTGATCGTGAAGCCGCCGAGCGAGTCGTTGCTGATCCAGACGATGTCCTGGCTCGCGCCGAAGCGGCGGTCGTACCGGTCCGCCGGGTCCTTCGGCTGGACGATGAACGCGCCGAGCAGGCCGCGCCCGACCTGGTCAGTGGCGTTGTGGTGGGAGTGGTACATGTGCGACCCGGTCGTCCGGGCCACGAACTCGTAGGTGAACTTCTCGCCGGGGAGGATCGGGTCCTGGGTGAGGTGCGGGACCCCGTCCATCTTGTTCGGCAGCCGCTGGCCGTGGAAGTGGACGCCGGTCGACTCCTTGAGGTTGTTCGTGAAGATCGCGCGGATCGTGTCGCCCTCGACGACCTCGATCCGGGGCCCAGGCCACGTCCCGTTGTAGCCGAGCGCGGCAACCGGGTCCTTGACGGCGTCGATCTGGTGCTGGATCTCGTCGATCGTCATGTCGAAGACCTTGACCGAGCCATCCAGCCGAGGCTGGATCGGCACGTTGCCGGTTCCCTCGAGCTTCGCGCCCTCACCGTCGAGGAAGCGCTTGACGACCGCGAGCGCGGCCGCGTCATGGTCCGCCGGCGCAGCGGACGCGGACGGCGCGGCCGAGGCCGCCGGCTCGTGGCTCGCGAGATCGTCGGACGGTGCGGCGGGCGGCGCCACGCTCGGGGCGGCGCTCGCCGCAACGCCTGGCGCATTCGATCCCCTCGGCGGGTAGGTCCAGCCGGGCGCTGCCGCAGCCGGAGCACAGGCGGCGAGGGCCGCCGCGACGAGCCCGCCGCCGGTGAGGGCGCCGGCGCGCAGAACTGCCCGCCGCGAGAAGATGGCGCCCGACGGGTCGGCGCCCAGGGTGGCCGCTTTCGGCCCGTGATCGCTCATGCGCGGGACGATGGCCCGGGGTCGATGTGTCAGACCCGTGCCGGATGGCCCGATGGACCGGGCCGGACGTCATGGGCGGGGGACGTGGCTGACGTCACCGGGTCCCCCGGCGGCCCGGCCGCCTTCGAAGTGGCCGCCGGATGGATGATCAACACGGAGGTCGCGGCGTGGCGCACGACGTGTCGCGCCACGCTGCCGACGACGAGGCGGGGCAGGCCGGTTCGACCGCGTGAGCCGATGACGATCGTGTCGGCGTCGAGCTCCGCCGCGGCGCGGACGATCTCGTCCGCGGCACCCCCGATGCAGTGATGAGCGTTCGCGGTGAGGCCGGCCTCGCGCAGTCTCCGGGCGCGAGGCTTCGGCCGCGGACTGTTCGGCCGTGCGGGCCTCGAGGTTCGTCCGCAGCAACTGCTCGAAGCTGTCGGTGTCGGCGACGCTCATGCCGAGCCACCACGGATAGGCCGTCGGCGCCACGTCGACGACCCACGCGGTCAAGCCCTGGAAGGTCGCGTCGGCCGTGAGGATGTCGATGCCGGCCTGCGACGCGGGCGATCCATCGACGGCGACGACGAGCCGCCGAAGCCGTGGCTTCCGGGCGACGAGCACGGGGATCGGTGCCTGATCCACCACTTCCTCGGAGACCGACCCGAGGAGGATCGACGTCAGGGCACCGTGTCCGCGGCTCCCGACCACGATCAGGTCGGCTCGCCAGCGACGCGCCTCGGCGACGATCGCGTCGGACGGCCGACCCTCGAGGAGGGACGTGGTGGGTTCCAGGTCGGGCGACGTCTGGTCGAGCTCGCGCTGCAGACACGTCTGGAGGTGGGCCCGCGCGGCCTTCGCGACGGGCTCGGGGTCGACCATGGCTTCCATCGGCCATGCCCCACCGAAGAGGTCGTTCACGGGTGGCACCACGGCGACGATCCGGACCTCGCCGTGGGAGAGAGTGGCGACGTCGCGCGCGAGCTCGCATGCGATGGCCGCAGCATCGGAGCCGTCGGTCGCAACGAGAATCTTCATGTGGGCGCTCCCGGAGTTGGCGCGTGTCGCCTGCGCCGAGCATCCGTGAGATCCGGAGCGAAGCCAACGGACGCTTCGGCAATGGAATCGTCAGCCCGGATCGCGACTCGATGGAAGTGCCGGATGGCCCGGAATGGCGAGCCCTCGGGCCCGCCGGACTGGTCGCGACGGAGGGCGAGCGACGTCCCGTTCACGCGACCCACAGGATCCGACTCGCGGGCGACCGGGCTCAGCCGTCGACGCGCGCGGCCACGGCACCGGGCCGGCGGTCGGAGCGGGTCATCGTCTCGAGAGCCGGGATGAGGAACCGCTCCTCGCGCTCGATATGGGCGCGGAGGAGCGCCTCAAGACCGAACAGGTGGCAGCGGAGGCGGTTGTGTCGATCGATCTGGTCGCGCGCCGAGAGGGTCTGCTGATCGGACCGGGCGGCTGCGATCGCTTCGCGGATCTGCTGGTGATCGAACCGCGCGGCTCGCGTCGCCCAGGGCGTTCCTGCCAGGTCGTCCAGCTCCGGGTACAGCCAGCCCTCTTCCCAGGCGATGTGGGGCTCGAGGACGTCCTCGATCCAGCGCAGGACGTCGAGGACCGCCACCGACAGGGACGGGGTGGCGACCTGGCCGATGTCCCAGGCCAGATCGTGGATCCGGTTGATCCCCCGGACGAGATCGAGGTGCTCGTGCTCGGCGAACGCCCGAATGGGCTCGCCTCTGGTGGCTTCCGACGACATCGTGCTCTCCCAACGCGACCGCTTCGTGCGTCTCGCGCGGTCTCCACGATCACCTTGGCCGATCGGGTCCGGGCTCGCCAGGGCCGTCGGTCACGAGCCTCGGATCGGAATGGCCCGGCTGGAGCGCCGGCCGCCAATCAGGCGTGGATCGCGTCGAGGGTCATCGACCGGGCGTGGATTCGGCAGATCATCCGCCTTCAACGCTGTTCGCCAGCGTCTCGCTGCTCACGAAGGGCGACGAACAGCGTGAGGACGCCGAGCCCGATCAAGGCGACCGGCCAGACCGCGTCCCAGGACACTCGCAGCCAGACCGTGGCGATCCCAGCCGCGCCTGCGACGATCAGGAGGGCGCCGACGAGCAGACCGAGCTGGACGGCTCCCGCGCGGGCATCCGCCGGAACCTCGGCGCCGTCGTCCGGGAGGAGGACGGCCGCGAACAGGTAGACGAAGAGCATCGGGAAGATGCCGGTGAACAGGGCGAGGAGGACCGTCAGCAACCGGATGGCGCGCGCATCGGAGCGGTAGTACTCGGCGATGCCGCCACACACGCCGGCGAGCATGCGATTCGCGCGCGACCGATAGAGCCGCCGGACGTGCTCGGCACCGGAACGATCCCCACTGCCAGTGGTGGTGGTTGACTGAGCAGTCATGACGCTTCTCCTTGGCCTGAGCCGGTTCGGCGAACCGCGAGGGTGTCCGCGGTCATGCCGGCGAGAACACCGACGGCGACGCCGACGACCATTCCGATGGGAACCTCGAATGGCAGGAGCAACGAAGCAAGGAGACCGAAGGCCCCGCCGAGACCGGCTCCGACGCCGACCACAAGGCCCGTCCGCGGATCTCGTTCTCGGGTCGTCATGGTCGCGTGCCTCCTCGCGATCCCGAAGACGGATCGCGCCGATCAGATCGTCCCGCGACGCGAGGCTTGCCGCCACGGCCGACCGGACCGATCAGGCAGTCCATAGCTCCCGATCGACGACACTGCTTCCATCCCAGGCCGGGCAGGCGCAGTGAGCGGCGGGACGGTTCGATTCCGACGCCGCTGCTGACCCATCGCTTCCCGCTCAGCCAGATCGGCGAGGCAGGACGTGTGAGCCAGGGCAAGCATCCGGGTCCGGCCCCGACCGATCGGGTCGCACGCGCAGGCGGTGGCGGGACGGACCGCTCTCGCCGCGACGAGCACGCCGACGGATGCTTGATCGGAACGCAGGAGGCTCGACCCATTGAACGGAACCCATCGACAGCCGGCCTGGAGCGGCACGCTCACGCGGCCCATGGCCGAGCGGATCGCCGCACGACGCCGGCCGGCAGTCCTGCGTGCCATCAAGGCCTTTCACACCGCCGCCTTTGCGCTCATCGCCGGATGCATCCTCGTCTTCGCCTGGGACGGGATCCGCGGGCGGGGCGGGCGGCGGGCGCTGGTCACGGCGGGCGTCGCGATCACCGAAACGCTGATCTACGGGAGCAACAACCAGGTCTGCCCGCTCACCCCGCTCGCGGAAGCGCTCGGGGCCGAGAGCGGAACGATCACGGACCTCTACCTCCCGAGGCCCGTCAGCGACCGGATCCCGCTGCTGGGCGGTTCAGCGCTGTTGGTCGGGTTGGCATGCCACGCCTTCGGCATGGTGGCGGCGCGCGAGCGCCTGATGCGGTCAGGCCGGCACCACCACGACGTCACACGTTGCCAGCCGAGCGACTTGCGTGGACACACTGCCCAGCACCAGTCGACGAAGGTTCGTTCGAGGACGCGAGCCCAACACGATCCTGTCAGCCCGTTCCGACTGTGACGCCTCCAGGATCGTCTCCGCGGGGTCGCCCTCCCAGATGAGGAACGTCGCCTGGACGCCGGATTTGCGCGCCTTGCGGACGATCTCCAGCGCCCCGGCCGTCAGGCGATCGCGTTCCTGATCCACCCGTCGCCGTTGTCCGCCCGGCAGGTGGAGGTTGTGCGGTTCGATGACGCTCAGGACGATCAGCGTGGCACGCTCGTCGATCGCGAGCCTGATCGCCTCAACAGATGCGGAAGTCGAGGATCCCGACTGGTCGACGGCCAACAGGATCCGTCGACTCCTGGCGTCGGCTGCTGATTTCATCCTCGTAGCCTCTTCGAATGGCAGCCCAGGGCAATGGGCCAAGCGGCCCGTAAGCCTGGGCCGACCGGCACCCAAGAGCAGAGGTCGGGACGAGGCACTCTGCTACCGTGATTCCGATGAGCGGGGTCCGGGAGATTCCCACGACTGGCGGGGTGGTCGGTGCCTTCGAGACCGCGACGCGAGCGATCGCCGAGCTCCACTCGGTCGACGATGTCCTGCAGGTGATCGTCGACCAGGTCAGACCGCTGATCGGTGCGCAATATGCGGCGCTCGGCATCGTCGACGCCGACGGCGTGATGGAGCGGTTCATCACCACCGGCATGGATCGCGACACCCGGGCGAGGATCGGCCACATTCCGCGTGGTCATGGGTTCCTCGGGCTGATCGTGCACGAGAACCGCTCGTTCCGGATCCCCGATATCGCTGTCGATCCGAGGCGCTCTGGCTTCCCGCCCCACCACCCTCCGATGCACAGCTTCCTGGGCGTTCCCGTCACGGTGAAGGGTCGCTCGGTGGGCAACCTGTACCTCACGAACAAGGCCGGTGCCGACGAGTTCTCGGCGGAGGATCAGGCGCTGGTCGAGACGTTCGCCGTCCATGCCGGGATCGCGATCGAGAACGCGCGTCTCCACGAGCAGGTCCAGCGGCTCGCGGTGGTCGACGAGCGCGAACGGATCAGCAAGGACCTCCACGACGGGATCATCCAGAACATCTATGCCGTCGGGCTGTCGCTCGAGGACGTCCCGGAGCTGATCCGTGACGATCCGGACGAGGTTGAGCGGCGGGTCGAGCGAGCGATCGACAACCTGCACGTGACGATCCGGGACATCCGGAACTTCATCTTCGGACTTCGGCCGGAGCTGTTGAGCGGAACGACCCTCATCGGCGGCCTCGTGGCCGTCGTCGAGGAGTTCCGGCACAACTCGATGATCGACGTCGAGCTGCATGTCGGCGACGTCCGGCGGGAGCCCGACCCGACGGCCACGGCTCACCTCCTCGGCGTGGTCAACGAGGCGCTCAGCAACGTGGCAAGGCACTCCGGCGCGAGCCGCGCGACCGTCTTCGTGGACAGCCCGGAATCCGGTGGGCTCGGCCTCGTGATCGAGGACAATGGCCACGGGTTCGATCCCACGACGATCGGCATGCTGGGTCATCAGGGCCTCAGTAACATGCGATCTCGCATGGCGGCCATTGGCGCGACCATCGAATTCGTCAGTGACGCGACGGGCACGAAAGTCCAGGTCAACCGGCCGATGGAGAGCTTCGCTTCGACCGAGAAGGATGGAGACGTCATGACCGAGGGGCCAACCCGACCGCTGACGCTGCTCGTGGTCGACGACCACGAAGTTGTCCGTCAGGGACTTGTCTCTCTCCTCGGTCGACGACCGGAGTTCCAGGTCGTCGCCGAGGCCGGCACGGTCGCCGAGTCGCTGGAGGCCGCTCGTCGGTTCGAGCCCGACCTCGTCGTGATGGACGTCCGGCTGCCGGACGGCTCGGGGATCGAAGCGTGCCGGGACATCCGGGCGGAGTTCCCGTCCACCCGCGTCGTGATGCTGACCAGCTACCCCGACGAGGAGGCGGTCATCGCGGCGATCGTCGCTGGCGCAAGCGGGTACCTGCTCAAGCAAGTCCGCGCCCGCGACCTCGTCGCCGCCCTCGAAGCCGTCGGTCGCGGCGAATCGCTGCTGGACCCGGCCGTCACGGGGAAGGTCCTGGATCGGATGCGGAGGATCGCGTCATCGGATCAATCAGATGAGCTCGGGGCGTTGACGCAGCAGGAGCGAAAGATCCTCGCGCTCGTGGCCGAGGGTCAGACGAACAAGGAGATCGCAGCCGAGGTCTTCCTGTCGGACAAGACCGTCAAGAACTACGTCAGCTCGATCCTCGCGAAGCTCAATCTCGAGCGACGCGCCCAAGCTGCCGCGTACGTGGCCCGGACCAAAGGTCACCCGGTGGACTGACGTGGGGCGGGTTCGGCCAGGGCGGCGTCCGTAGCCGCCTCGGTCTGTGATGCCGCGCGGGTGAACAGCCGGGTCGCCACGACGGCGATCAGCGTCGCCGCAAGGGACAGGGCGATGGACAGAGCGATGGGGACGAGAATCTTCATCGTGGACCTCCCTGGCGGTTGCATCGGTCACATCCCGATGTGTGTGGCCGAGATGGCAGGCGACCAGCTGGCTCAGACCAGGATCAGATCGATCCCGATCCCGAGCGCGAGCCACCGGTGGACGAAGGCGATCAGCAAGCCCATCGGCACCGGCACCATCGTGGGTGCCGGTGCCGCGGCTCATGCGCCCGGAGCTCCTCAGCGGGCGACGACCACTGTCGCATTCGCGTGGGTCGACACATGCTCGGAGACGCTTCCCTGGAGGATCCGGGAGATGGCGTTGAGGCCACGGGAGCCGATGACGATCGTGTCGAACTTGCCCTGTTCGGCGACCCGCTCGATTGCCTCGGCCGGATCTCCGGCCGGCTCGATCAGCTCGGCTTCGACGCCCCGGCTCGCGAGGTAATCGCGGGCCTCCGCCAGCTGCCGATCATGGACGGGACGGTCGTCCCATGGGTCGACGGGGGCCCGTCCCGGGTGGACGGGCACGACGCTGACGACCGACAACGACGCGCCGAATTGCTGGGTCAGGTCGACAGCCGTCTCGAGCGCGCGATGAGCCGGCTCGCCTCCGTCGTAGGCGATGAGGATGTTCTGCATGGTCAAGCACTCCCTTCGATGGTCGCGATGCGCGCCGCGACGAACACCCTTCGAGCATCGATGGGGCCACGTGCCGACGACACTGCGCAACGTCACGATCGCGGGGGCCATGAGGCACCAGCTCCGGGAATCACGTGCCCTGTCGAGTCCTCCGACTCGACGGGCCCACGTCCACCTCGCGGTCCGTCGCGATCTCGATCGCTAGCCCGCCACGGCGCCGGTCGCCAGGACCGCAGTGGCCGCGAGGTCGTCGGCGGCGAGTCGCCGCAGTGCCTCACCGCCGTCCTCGAGGCGATAGGTCTCGATCTCGGTCCTGATCGGGATCGACGCGGCGAGGTCGAGGAACTCCCGTGCGTCGGCTCTCGTGAAGTTGGCGACGCTGCGAAGGCTGCGCTCGGGCCACAACAGGTCGTAGGAGAACTCGGGCATCCGGTCGAGATGGATGGCATTGATCGCGACCACGCCCCCGCGATCGACGCTTCGCAGGGCGGAGACGACCACATCGCCCGAGGGTGCGAACGTGATCGCCCCGTCCAGAAGCGGAGCAGGTGCGTCGGGGCCCTCCGCACTGATCGCACCGTACTCGAGGGCGCGCTGCTGCTCGCGCGTCGATCGCGTGCGGACGTGGACCTCGCAGCCCCAGGATCGGGCGACCTGCAGGGCGAGAAGGGCCGATGCTCCAAAGCCGAAGAGTCCCAGCCGACTTCCCGGTCGGACGTCTGCGACCTTGAGCGATCGATAGCCGATCACGCCGCCGCAGAGCAGGGGCGCGGCGGACAGGTCATCGAAACCATCCGGCAGTCGGTGGGCGAAATCCGCACGGACGGTCATCCGGGTCGAATATCCGCCATCCCGGTCCCAGCCCGTGAACGTCGCGTCGGGACACAGGTTCTCGCGCTCCGTCAGACAGAACCGGCAGACACCGCATGCGGACGCGAGCCACGCGACCCCGACGCGCTCTCCGACCGTCCACCCCGTGACCGCCGAGCCGACGGATTCCACACGACCAACGGCCTGGTGGCCCGGAACGAGCGGCAGCCGACGCGCCGCCAGATCTCCCTCCACCAGCTGGAGGTCGGTGCGACAGACGGCACACGCCGTGACCGCGACCGCGAGCTCGTCGTCGGCCGGCGACGGATCCTCTAGATCCTCCATCTCCAGCGGTGAGCCGGAGGCCGACCCCGGCCGCCGCAGGACGAGCGCACGCATCCCGCCACGCTACCAACTCCTTGCCCGGGTCGTGTTACACGCCCCGGAACGCTTACCTTCGGACGGGCCGTCATGAGGTGCGGCTCCGGGGGCCACGGGCCGATCGGCCCCTGCGGTCCCAAGTCTTCGGGTCGAACGGCACGCTGCCGAGCACGACTCGACTGCCTACAACAGACACATCAAGCAATGAAGCGCCACGAACCCACGTGACGTTGAAGATGAAAGGCACGAGGTGCACTGATGGAAGGGACTCTGACGAAGGGACAGGGAATCGCCGTGGCGGTGGTGCGGATCACGGCCGGCGCGATGTTCCTGACGGCGGGCCTGGAGAAGGCGTTCAGCGGGACGTTCACCGCCGCCGGCTTCCTCAAGGGTGCCACGGCCGGCGTGCCGTACCTCGGGACGGCGGCCGAGAAGGTCGTCTACAACCCGACCCATGACCTGTGGGTCAGCCTCGCCGGCAACGCGACCCTGATGCCGTTCGTGAACTTCCTCGTCGTCTTCGGCGAGATCGCGATCGGCGCGGCCCTGGTCCTTGGCCTGGCCACCCGGTTCGCCGCGGTCGCCGGCGGGCTGATGATGGGCTTGTTCTACCTGGCGATCTGGGACATGAGCCATGGGATCGTCAACGAGCAGCTCCTGCTCGGCGTCACGACCGTCTTCCTGGGCGTGATCGGCGCAGGCCGGTACTACGGCATCGACTCGATCCTGGAGAAGGCGCAGGCCGTGCGCCAGGCACCCCAGCTTCGGTACGTGCTCGGGTGACACACAGTCGAGCGGGTCTTCCCTGATCCGCCCGACCAGCACCTCCGACAGCGGGCCTTCGGGCCCGCTGTCGTCGTGTGGACTGGCGCCGAGCCTTCCGGACTACCGGACTGGTGGCGTTCGACGCTACCGGCCGTTCCGTCCCTTTCCGGGACCTTCCTCTCCCACGTGCTGGCCGACGGATCGGGAGTGCGCAACGCGCGGTTCTTCCTCGGCTCGTAGCCGCTCTGGCGCGGCACATGGACGGTTGCGGCCGGGTCAGGCGCCGGAGCCCACGCCTCGCCGCCGGATCTCGGCCGAGATCGCGGGCACGACCGTGTGGAGGTCGCCGATCACCGCGTAGTCGGCGACGCTCATGATCGGCGACTCGGCGTCCGTGTTGATCGCGAGGATGTGCTTGGCGGCCTTGCAGCCGACGATGTGCTGGATGGCGCCGCTGATCCCGCAGGCGATGTAGAGGTCCGGAGCGATTCGGAGGCCCGTCTGGCCGATCTGATCGCTGTGCGGCCGCCAGCCGGCACTCGTCACGACGCGCGAGCCGCCCACGGCGCCGCCCAGCAACGCGGCCAGCTCCTCCAGGTCCCCGAACCCTTCGGTGCTACCGACGCCCCGACCGCCACCCACGACGACCTTGGCGTCGGCCAGCGAGATCCGGCCGCGCTCGGATGCCTCGCGGCTCGTGACCCGGACGGCGAGGTCGGCATCCGTCAGTGCCACCGCCGCGACCTCCACAGCCGGCGCCGGCCCGGTGGCCGGCTCGCCGAGCTGGACGGTGTTCGGGGCGATCGTCAGCAGGCGAACCGATGCGTCCAGCCAGCAGTCCTCGAGCAGGCTGCCCGCCCAGCGCTGGCGGGTCAGGCGATATCGCTCCCCGGGCTCGATCGACAGGCAGTTGGCGGCCATCGGCAGGCTCATCCGTGCGGCGACCCGAGCGAGGAGGTCGTTGCCGCGTTCCGTCCCGATCCCGATGACGGCCTCGACTCCGCGGCCCGCGGCGACCTGGGCGACGGCCGCCGCCCAGGCATCGGGATGGTCGAGCGTCAGCGCCGGATGGTCGACGACGATCGCCGCGCTCGCGCCGGACCCGCCGAGGCCGGCGGCCGCCGCGCGGGCTGTCGCCGCGTCGGCGACGACGAGCACCTCCACGGAAGTCCGGAGGTCCGCGGCGAGCCCGCGGGCGACCTGGAGGACTTCGAGCGAGCCGCGATCCGGCGCATCGCCGGTGAGGGTGACGAGGGCGAGGACCGGTCCGCTCATCCGTCCAGCACGCCGATCTTCGCGAGGAGATCGACGACCGCGGGCGCGGCTCCCGCGCCCTGGCCGATGACGGTGGCCGTCGTGACCTCCGCCTGCGGCAGGCGCAGGACGATCTTCTCGAGCCCGCCAGGCTGCCATGTCGGCGTCGACCGCTCGACCTCCTTCTTCTTCGCGCGGAGCCGCCCCGGGACCGAGGGATACCGCGGAAGGTTGATGCCCTCCTTCACCGACACGACCGCAGGCAGCGGCAGCTCGAACGACTCCCAGCCGCCACCGGCCGCCTCGCGCCGGGCCGTCGCCTTCCCATCGGCCAGCTGGAGGGCCTTGGCGCCGGTCACGCACGGCCGCCCGAGCGCGGCGGCGACCCGGATCCCGACCTGGAAGCCGCCGCTGTCCGCGGACTCGTTGCCGAACAGGATCATGTCGAACGGGCCGGCGGCCGACTCCTGGGCCCGGATCGAGGTCACGATCGCGCCCGCGGTGGCGACCGGGTCCCAGTCGCGTCCGTCCGTCTCGAGCAGGACCGCCCGTTCGATGCCGATCGCCATCGCGTCCCGGAGCTGCTCCTCGGCCTCGACGGGACCCAGCGTCAGGACGGTCGTCGTGCCGCCCCCCGCTTCGACGATCCGGACGGCCTCCTCGACCGCGCATTCCTCGTGCGGGCTGATCGTGAACCCGAGATAGCGGGTGTCGATGTCCGAGCCGTCCGGCGTGAGGACGATCCGGCCGCCGGTCGCCGGGACCCGCTTGACGCAGACGAGGATGTTCATCGCCGGATCAGGACCGGATCCGGGCGTTCTCGGGATCGAACAGCGGGGTCGCACCGGCGACCGCCACCGTCACCGGATAGCGCTCGCCGAAGTACTCGACGGCGAGCCTCGTCCCCTCGACCGCCTGAGCCGGCGGCAGGTAGGACATCAGGAGGTGCTTCCCGACCGATGGTCCGGAGCCGGCGCTGGTCACGTACGACCGGCGGCCCCGGCCGTCGACGAGCGGCTCGCCGTCCGGCGTGAGGATCGGCTCCCGCCCCAGCATGTAGCGCTTGACCCCGCTCGACGACGTCGGGTCGTCAACGGTCAGCGTGCACAGGATCGCCGCCGGCGCCTCGGCCCGCTGCCGCTCGTAGGCGGCGCGCCCGACGAAGTCGGCGTCCTTCAGGCTCGGCCGGGCCATCCCCGCCTCGACGAGATCGAAGTCGAGCTCCAGCTCGGCGCCGTGGGCGCGATAGCCCTTCTCGAGCCGTGAGGTGACGGCATACGTGCCGATCCCGACGGCGGCCAGCCCGTGTTCCTGCCCCGCCCGCCAGAGGGCGTCCCACACGCGGAGGCCCTGCTCGATCGGGACGTAGATCTCCCAGCCGAGCTCGCCGACATAGCTGATCCGCGACGCGAGCGTTCGGACCCCGTCGATATCGACGGTCTTCGAGCTGAGGAACGGGAATCCCTGGTGGCTGATGTCGACGCTGCCATCGGCGGCCGTGCCGAGAATGTCCCGTGCGCGGGGACCCCACAGCCCGAAGGTCGTGAAGGCGTTCGTCACGTCGTGGAGCTGGGCGGTACCGTCGGCGGGCATCGCATCCTTGAAGATCTTCCGGTCGCGCATGCCCATGCCGCCACCGGTCACGACGCGGAACCATTCGTCGCCGAGCCGCATGATCGTCAGGTCGGCGAGGATCCCGCCCGCGGCATTGAGGAGCGGCGTGTAGACGGTCCGACCGACCTTGACGTCCACCTTGTTCACGCACAGCCGTTCGAGAGCGGCGAGGGCTCCCGGCCCGGTGACGTCGAAGATCGCGAACGCCGAGAGGTCGACGAGCCCGGCCCGGTCGCGCATCGCGAGGTGCTCGGCGTTGATGATCGGCGACCACCAGCGCGACTCCCACTCGGCCTGGCGGGGCATCACCCGGTCGCCGTACTCGCCGAGCAGCCGCTCGTTCGTGCCGTACCAGAACGGCCGCTCCCAGCCGGCGGCCTCGAAGAACTCGGCGCCGAGCTCGACGTGACGGTCGTAGGCGGGCGAGAGCCGGATCGGCCGGTTCGAGGCCCACTGCTCCATCGGGTGGACGATGCCGTAGGTCTTGTTGTACCCCTCGGTCGCCCGGGCGGCGATGTGCTGGGCCGTACTTGTGGTGGTCGTAGAACCGGGCGATGTCGGAGCCGTGCGGGTCGATCTCCGGCTCGCCGTTCGTCATCCACTCGGCGACGGTCTTCGCGATCCCCGGCGCCTCCTTGATCCAGACCGCGGCGACCGACCAGAGGTTCTTCACCTCCGGGGTCTCGCCGATGATCGGGTTGCCGTCCGGCGTGAGGGACAGCAGGCCGTTGATCGCGAGCTTCACCCCGGCCCGCTCATCGCCGACGATCTCCGGGAACAGCTCGAGCGAGTCCTCCAGCTGCGGGTCGAAGTCCTCCTTCGTGAACGGCAGCATCGTCGGGGAGAGGGCCGACGCGGCGATCGAGGGGATGTCGTCGGCGTCCATGAGGATCGCCCGGTGGGCGTACGAGCCGATCTCGAATCCGGTCCCGTGCTGCCGCTCGTACATGTTCGTGTCCATGTCGCGGATGATCGGGAAGCCGACGTCGCCGGTCGTGTGCTCGAACCGCTCGACCGGCCCGATGTCGATCATCTGGTGGACCGCCGGCGTCAGCGGGATCGAGGCGCCGGCCATCTTCGCGATCCGCGGGCTCCAGACGCCGCAGGCGATCACGACGACCTCGGCCTCGATCGTCCCGGCGTCCGTGTGGACGCGCCGGACCCGGCCCGCCTCGACATCGATGCCGGTCACCTCGACGCCGGCGGCGACCGTCAGGGCTCCGAGCTCCTGCGCCTTCTGGCGCATGAGCGTGCCGGCCTGGAGCGAATCGACGACGCCGACCGCGGGCGTGTAGAAGCCGCCGAGGATCACGCTCTCGTCGATGAACGGGATGAACGCCTTGACCTCGGTCGGGGTCAGGAGCCGGGCCTCGACGCCCCACGACGTCGACGACGCCATCCGACGCTTCAGCTCCTCCATCCGCTCCGGCGTCCGGGCGACCTCGATGCCGCCCGTCTCGCTGTAGACGCCGAGCTCCCGGTACTGGCGGGCGCTGTCGAGCGTGAACGCCGCCATCTCCTTGCTGTGGTCGGTCAGGAAGATGAAGTTCGAGGCGTGGCCGGTCGAGCCGCCCGGGTTCGGGAGGACGCCCTTCTCGAGGAGGACGATGTCGCGCCAGCCGAGGCGGGCGAGGTGCCAGGCCATGCTGTTGCCGACGATGCCGGCACCGATGATGACGACGCGTGCCTGCGCCGGGACCGAACTCATCTCGCGTCTCCGCCCCTCATCTCGCGTCTCCCCCTCGTGCTGGTGGCCGCGCCTGCTGGACCTCCGTGGCGCGGAACGGGATCGGCGGTCGGACCGCGCGGCACCCCGGGCCGGACATCGTAGCGCCCGCGCGACCGGTGGAGACAGCCGGTGTGCGCGCCGGGCGCCCACGGGCCGTCCGCGGCGAGCCGTCCGTAGCCTCGTGTTCGGCCGCGCCGACCGCGTCCGCCCGCCCCCACCGCGTCCGCCCGCGCCCACCGCGTCCGATCGAACCCTTGTGCAATGCCGCCTTGGAAGGCACTCCGCGGCCGCCGGCTGTCCTGAGCTTGGATTCCGCCATTGAGTTAGCTTCCGGCGGCTAACGACCCGGCCGATCTGCGCGTCGCGGTCGCTCGAGTCCGCGGAAGGCCCTCCACGGCGGCATTCCACGAGAAACGCAAACCACAGGCGCAGGACGAACCTGTGCTCAGCCTCTGCCGTCCCGATCACGTAGCCATCGGCCGCGAACTAGCCCAAATCGGCCGACGCGCACCTCCGCCCGAACCAGCCCACCGCGGGTCAGGTTCATGGCACAACACTGGTTTGCCATTCGGACGTATCAGGTCCTCCGCTCCGGATCGGCGCGGCGGGCGAGCGACGACCTCTGTCCCCCGATCGCGTGGTGGTGTACCGTCGCGCGCACGTCGCGTTGCACCCATCAGGAGCCTGCCCGTGACCACCGTCGCCGAGCCCGGTACCGCCGTCCCCGGCCCGTCCGTTGGCGCCAGCGGACCCGCGCCGACCGGCGCCGCCGCCCCCACCGTCGCCGGCAATGCCACGATCGCGGTCCGGAACCTGTGGAAGGTGTTCGGTCCCGCCGAGTCGGCGCTCGCGAAGCGCGGCACCATCCCGTCAGGCGACGAGATCGAGGCCGCCGTCGCCGAGCAGGGCGGCACGATCGCCGTCCACGACGTCTCGTTCGACGTCCAGCCGGGCGAGGTCTTCGTCGTCATGGGCCTGTCCGGGAGCGGCAAGTCGACGCTCGTCCGCTGCCTCACGCGACTGATCGAGCCGACCTTCGGCGAGGTGGACGTCGACGGCGAGGACATCCGCAAGGCGAGCCCGGAGCGGCTCCGCGACCTGCGTCGGCGGCGGTTCTCGATGGTGTTCCAGAACTTCGGCCTGCTCCCGCACCGCCAGGTCCTCGAGAACATCGCGTTCGGCCTCGAGCTGCGCGGCGAGAGCAAGTCGGCCCGGCTCGATCGGGCACGCGAGATGCTGGGGCTCGTCGGCCTGGACGGGATGGCGAGCCGCTACCCGGACGAGCTATCAGGCGGCCAGCAGCAGCGAGTCGGCCTCGCCCGGGCGCTCGCCGGCGACCCCGAGGTGATGCTCCTCGACGAGCCGTTCAGCGCGCTCGACCCGCTGATCCGGCGCGACATGCAGAACGAGGTGATCCGCCTCCACCGCGAGCTCGGCAAGACGATGGTCTTCATCACCCACGACCTCGCCGAGGCGCTCAAGCTCGGCGATCACGTGATGATCATGCGGGCCGGCAAGGTCGTCCAGATCGGATCGCCGGAGGAGCTCGTGGCGCGGCCGGCGGACGACTACGTCGAGGACTTCGTCCGCGACATCGCGAAGAGCCACGTCCTAACCCTTCGCTGGATCATGCGCGACCCGGAGCCGACCGATGCGATGGACGGCCCGGTCTTCGCCCCCGACGCGATCATCCGGACGGCCCTGCACGCCGCGGCGTCGACCGAGAAGCCGATCCGGGTCGAAGCCGACGGGCAGCTCCTCGGGATGGTCGACCGAGCGCGGATCCTCGAGTCCATCGCCGGCGCGGACCCCGAGCCGAACGTGCCGGGCGCGGCGGCCGGGGATGACGCGAGCCCCCACCACAGCCCGCCGCCGCGCGTCGAGCCCGTCAACGATCCGACGCAGGAAACGGCCGAGTTCCTGGTCGAGAACATCGTCGAGCCGGGATCCGAGCGATGACCGCCCTCCGATTGCCGGCGACGTCGTTCGCGAGCCATCGGTCCCTCCGTCGCGCTCTGTTCATCACCCTGCTCGGCGGCGCCGCGATCATCTGGATCCTGTTCCGCGACCAGATGACGTTGCCGCACGACGACGACTACCCGCTATTTCACTCGCTCAACGGCATCCGGGACTGGGCGAACGACAACCGCCAGGTCCTCGAACCGGTCCGCTCCGGGATCGGCGGGCTCGTCGCCTTCTTCGACAACGTCCTCGCCTCGCTCGGCTGGCCCGGCGTCCTCGGCGTGGCCGGGGCGCTGGGCATGGTCTTCAGCGGTTGGCGCCTCGCCGTGCTCGTGGTTGCCGGGTTCCTGTCCCTTGGCGCACTCGGCCTGTGGGACGCGAGCATGGCGACGCTGAGCCTGATGCTCGCGTCGGTCGTGATCGCGCTGCTCGTTGGCCTGCCGCTCGGGATCCTGGCCGGTCGGAGCGACCGGGCGACGGCGATCCTGTCGCCGATCCTGGACGTGATGCAGATCATGCCCACGCTTGCCTACCTGATCCCCGTCACCGCCCTGTTCTTCATCGGCGCCGCGCCGTCCGCCGTCGCGACGTTGATCTACGCGATCCCGCCCGGGGTCCGCATCACGTCGTTGGGCATCCGCGGCGTCCCTGCGACGACGGTCGAGGCAGCCCGGTCGATGGGCTCGACGAACGGTCAGGCGCTGCGCAAGGTCCAGCTGCCGCTCGCCTCGCGCGCGATCGGGCTCGGGATCAACCAGACGATCATGCTCGCCCTCTCGATGGTCGTGATCACCGGCCTCATCGGGGCGCCCGGGCTGGGCCGAAACCTGACGATCGCCCTCTCCAAGGTCAACGTGGGGGCGGCGTTCGAGGCGGGGCTGGCGATCGTCATCCTCGCGATCATCCTCGACCGGCTGACCTTCGCCGCCGGCGAGTGGCTCGACCCGCGGGTCCGGCGCGCCCAGGTCCGGCAGGGCGGACGCCTCGTCACGGTCGTCGCGCCGATCGCGATCCTCGCGGCGGGGTTGATCGCCCCCCTCTTCGTCGACGCCACGCAGTTTCCCTCCGCGGTTGCGATCTCCATTGCCGAACCGGTGAACAAGATCGTGAACTGGTTCACGGACACGTTCTCGCCGATCACGTTCGCGATCAAGGACGTGGTGACGAACCTGATCCTGAACCCGCTCGAGACGATCCTGACCTCTGCGCCGGCGTGGCTCGTTATCGGCGTCACGGCGTCGATCGCCTGGTTCGTGTCCGGCCGCCGGCCGGCAATCGTCGCCTCGGTCTGCCTCGGGCTCATCGTCCTCCTGGGCCTCTGGAACCACTCGATGCAGACGCTCGCGAACGTTCTCGTCGGAACGCTCCTGGTGCTCCTGATCGGGATCGCGATCGGTGTCCAGACGGCCCGCCACGATCGCCTGCGCGCCTTCCTCCGGCCGGTCCTCGACATGGCCCAGACGATGCCGGCGTTCGTCTACCTGATCCCCGCGCTGGCGCTGTTCCAGCCGACGCGGTTCACGGCAATCGTCGCCGCGATCATCTTCGCGATCCCGCCGGTCATCCGGCTCGTCGACATCGGGATCCGGTCGGTCCCCGCCACGGTCATCGAGGCGGCCCGCGCCTCCGGCGCCACCGACCGCCAGCTCCTGTGGAAGGTCCAGCTGCCGATGTCGATGCAGGCGCTCCTGCTGGCGGCGAACCAGGGGATCGTGATGGTGCTCTCGATGGTCGTGATCGGCGCACTGGTCGGGGCGGGCGCGCTAGGCTACGACGTCATCACGGGATTCGCGCAGGGCGAGGACTTCGGCAAGGGCCTTGCCGCGGGGATCGCGATCGTGCTTCTCGGGATCATGCTGGACCGGATCACACAGGGTGCCGGGGGCCGCCGTCGAGCGGCTTCGGCGAGGGCCGGCTGAGCCGGCCGATGGGTTGCACCGGCGCGTTCGGTGCAGAGGAGGAGTGAACGGACATGCGACAGACCGGATTGGGACGCTGGCTCACGGGTGTGGCCATCGTCGCCGTCGTCGTGACGGGCTGCGCGAAGAGCTCGGGGTCGACCCCGACACCCGTCGCGTCGCAGCCGGCCGCGAGCACCGGCGGCGGCACGAGCAGCACGGCCCCGAGCTCGGGACCGGCCGCGAGCCAGGCCGTCGCGGCTGCCACCTGCCAGGGCGCGGGTGACAAGGGCGACGTCAAGATGATGATCAACCAGTGGGTCGGCGCCGAGGCCAACGTGGCGGTCGCCCAGTGCCTGCTCCAGCAGATGGGCTACAAGGTCGAGACCTCGACGCTCGCCGAGCAGCCCGCGTGGCAGGGCTTCGACTCGGGTGAGGTCGACGTCATCCTCGAGAACTGGGGCCATCCCGATCTCGAGAAGCACTACATCACCGACACGAAGATCGCCACGGACGCCGGCCCGAACGGCGTCACCGGGATCATCGGCTGGTACGTCCCGGGCTGGATGGTCGATCAGTACCCGGACATCACCGACTGGCACAACCTGAACAAGTACGCCAGCCTCTTCAAGACGAGCGAATCCGGCGACAAGGGCCAGTTCCTCGGCAGCGACCCGACGTTCGTCCAGTACGACGAGGCGCTGATCAAGAACCTCGGCCTGAACTTCAAGGACGTCTTCTCAGGCAGCGAGGCGGCGTCGATCACGGCGTTCCAGAACGCCGACAAGAACAAGACGCCGCTGATCGGCTACTTCTACGACCCGCAGTGGCTCCAGAACGAGATCAAGCTCGTCCAGATCAAGCTGCCGCCGTACACGCCGGGCTGCGACGCGGACCTCAAGAAGGTCGCCTGCGACTACCCGCCGTACATCCTGAACAAGATCGTCCAGACCGACTGGATGAACAAGTCCGGCGACGCCGCGACCTTCATCAAGAACTTCAAGTGGGGCAACAAGGACCAGAACGAGGTCGCCGACCTCATCACGAACAAGAAGCTATCCGACACGGACGCCGCCAAGCAGTGGATCGACGAGCATCCCGAGACCTGGCAGTCCTGGATCCCGAAGTCATAGACCGATGAGGAACGCGGGCATCGCGGCCGGTCGGCCCGGTGCCCGCGACGGGCGATCCGGCGGGCGGTCATCCGCCCGCCGTCGCGATTCCTGACGACCGGAGACGCGGGGTGATCGCCGACCGGCTCGAGCCCCGTCGAGCCGGCGCCGTCCTGATCCTCGCGTTCGCCCTGGCGTCCTGCGGCCCGACCAGCAGCGGTCCGTCGTCCGGCGCCCCCGGTACCGGACCGAGCGCGCCGGTCGACGCCGCCGGGCCGTCCGCCCCGCCGTCGGGCTCGGTTGCCGGGCTTGTCGCCGCCGCGCGGCAGGAGGGCACGCTGACGACGATCGGCCTGCTCCCCGACCGCTGCAACTACGCCGAGGCGATCGCGACCTTCGAGTCGAAGTACCGGATCAAGGTCGACCAGCTTGCCCCGGCCGCCGACTCGGCCGACCAGCTCGCCGCGATCCGTGCCGGCAAGGATCACCCGGATGCCCCTGCGCCGGATGCCATCGACATCGCCGCCGCCGCGGCCGACCAGGCGCGAACCGACGGGCTGCTCGACCCGTACCAGGTCGCGACCTGGGGCGACATCCCGACGGCGGCGAAGGACCCGGACGGCTTCTGGTATGGCGGCTACTACGCCGTCATCGCCTTCGAGTCGAACACCGCCGCGGTCCCGACGCCGCCCCAGGACTGGGCCGATCTGCTCCGCGCGTCTCACCGTCGCCAGGTGGCCCTCGCCGGCGATCCGCGCGTCGATACCCAGGCCACCCAGAGCGTCTTCGCCGCGAGCCTGTCGCAGCCCGGTGGGTCGCTGGACCGAGCGCAGCCGGGTCTGGCCTTCTTCCGCAAGCTGGCGGACGCAGGCAACCTGCTGCGCACGGTCGCCACATCGGCGACGGTCGGCGACGGCTCCACGCCGATCGCGATCCGCTGGTCGAACCTCGCCGTGGCGGACCAGGCGACGGGTTCGCCCGCGATCGACGTCGCGATCCCGGAGCACGGGCGCCTCGCCGGCTACAACGTCCAGGCGATCAGCGCCTCCGCACGTCACCCGAACGCCGCGCGGCTCTGGATGGAGTTCCTGTTCAGCGACGAGGGTCAGATCATCTGGCTCGGGGGCGGCTGCAACCCCATCCGGTTCACCGCGATGCAGCAGGCGGATGCCATCCCCGCGGAGCTCCTCGCCCGGGTCCCCGACAGCTCGGGCGCGGTGTTCCCGACCCCCGCCCAGCTCGACGCGGCCACGAAGGTGATCCACGACGGCTGGGACTCGGTGGTCGGGGTTGACATCAAGTAGCCGCCCCGCGGCGTGACCCTCCACCCGATCCTCGACGGGATCGAGCTCGTGGTGTTCGACAAGGACGGGACCCTGATCTCGTTCGAGGCGATGTGGACCGGCTGGGCCCGGGAGCTCGGGTCGCGCCTCGAGATCGCGACGCGCCGCCCCGTGGCCGGTGACGTGTTCTCGGCGATCGGCTACGACCCGGTGAACGATCGTGTCCAGCCAGGCGGGCCACTCGCGATCTCGACGATGGCGGGCGTCGAAGAGCGGGTCGCCGCCGTCCTTCGCCGCTGGTGTCCGAGCGTGGCCGCCGCCCGGCGGATCCTCGCCGAGGCCTGGTTCGAGCCGGACCCGGTGGCGCGCGCTCTACCGCTCGCCGATCTCCGGCGGTTGTTCGCGGCGCTCCGCGCGGATGGACGGCGGATCGCGGTGGCCACGACGGACGATCGCCGCCCCACCGAGGCCACGCTCGCCGGCCTCGGCCTGGCCGACCTTGTCGACGCCAGCCTGTGCGGCGACGACCCGGATCCGGTCAAGCCCGAGCCGGCCGCCCTCGTCGCCCTGGCGGCCAGGAGTGGCGTCTCGATCGCGCGGACAGCGATGGTCGGTGACACGCCGGCCGACCTGCGGATGGCCCGTGTCGCGGGCGCCGGACGAGCGATCGGGGTGGCGAGCGGCGTAACCTCGGCCGCGGAGCTGCAGGCGGACGCCGACACCGTGCTCGACCACGTGGGCGTCCTGCTGGCGCCGGAGCGCGGCTGAAGAGCCCCTGAGGGGGCCTCCATAACGGGACGAACGGCGGTACCTCTGGGCTATCGCCCGCCATCGGACCCCTCCGTACGGTGGGCCCAGCGTCCCGTTTCGGCGTCCCCGCCCCGTCCATCATCGCCAAGAGGTCGCATCCACCGGATGGCCGTCGCCTACGAGCCACCTGATCCCGACGCGCTCCTCGGCCTCGGCGAGGTCGCCGCGATCGCCGGGATCACGCGTGCCACCGCCCGGGCGTGGTGCTTCTCGGGCCGGTTGCCGTCCGTGACCGGGCCGCAGAGCGAGCCGCTCGTCCGGCGCCGCGATCTCGACGGGTGGCTCTCCCGCCGCGCGCCGAGCCGCGGCCATAGCCAGCCGACCCACGACCCACTTGCCGGCGGCGATGCCCTCCGACGCCTCGCGTCCGAGGTCAGCGGACGGTTGGACCTCGACACGCTGTTCCAGGACGCCCTGTCCGATGCGATCGGGATCTTCCAGGTCGCCCGGATCGGCCTGTGGCTGTACGACCGGCGGCGACGGAACCCGTTCTCGCTCGGCGCGAACATCGGCCTGAGCGAGGAGGTCCTCGACTGGGTGTCGTCCCTGACGCCCGATTCGGCGGCCGCCGGGTTGCGGGCGATCGGGACGGGCGAGGTCGTCGTCCTGCGCGACGTGCTCACGGACGCGGTCGGCGGCGCGCGGGAGATCTACGCACGGAACGGGATCCGGAGCGTCTGTCTCGCGCCGATCATCTTCCGGGACGAGCCGCTCGGCCTCTTCGTCCTCTACCACGACCGGGTCCACGACTGGACATCCGAGGAGACGGCCCTCGCCCGCGGGTTCGCCGACCAGATGGCATCGGCCGTCGGCGCCCATCGCCTGAACTCGTCCGTCCAGTCGCTCGCAGCCCGCCTCGAGGCGGTCCAGGAGCTCGCGATCCGGCTCAACCGGACGCACGACCTCGAGGAGATCGCCGCCCTCCTCGTCGAGGGGACCGAGCGCCTGATCGCGCACGACTCGATCCGGGTCTATCGGGTGGACCACGAGACGCGGATGTGCGAGCCGATCGCCTTCAAGGGGACGCTCGGAGGCTCACCGACAGCGGGCCGGGACGCGCTCCGGGTGGCCGTCGGCGAGGGTCTGACGGGCTGGGCGGCCGAGCGGAACGAGACGGTGACCGTCGGCGATTCGTCGGCCGATCCTCGCGCGCTTCCCCGCTTCGCGACGGTGAGCCCCGAGTCGC
Source organism: uncultured Chloroflexia bacterium (assembly GCA_963817095.1). GTDB lineage: Bacteria > Chloroflexota > Limnocylindria > Limnocylindrales > CSP1-4 > CF-46. The sequence goes on along the minus strand of CAWFND010000007.1, from coordinate 71,586 downwards.
TGCTCGCGGTGCCGATCAGCTTCGAGGACCATGTCCACGGCGTGATCGTCCTGTCCGTCGCGGGGCGGGACCGGTTCGGGCCCGAGGACGAGACAACCCTCCAGATCTTCGCCGGCTACGCGGCCCAGGCGATCGTCAACTCCAACCAGCTGGAGCAGCTGGACCGCCAGCGGTCCGAGCTCGAGCACCAGCTTGCCAGCCAGCGCCGCCTGCTCGAGGTCAACGAACGGCTGATCTCGACGCGGGACCCCAAGGGCGTGCTGGAGATGATCGCGGACTCCCTGAAGACGATCGTGCCGTACGACACGCTGACGATCTACCGCTGCGACTTCGAGGCGGGCGTGCGCCGGGCGGTCGTGGCCCGCGACCGTTTCGCCGAGGTGATCCTCGACTACGCCGGGCCGATCGGGGTGGGGATCACGGGCTGGGCGATCGATCGCGCCGAGGGCGTCCTGGCGAACGACGCCCACCTCGACGCGCGCTCGGTCCAGATCCCGGGGACACCGTTCGAGCCGGAATCGATGATCGTCGTCCCGGTCCGCGTCGCGGGCGCCGTCGTCGGCTCGCTGAACGTCGGGCGGATGGGCGGCGCCGAGGCCCATTTCAACCAGTACGAGTTCGAGCTCGTCCAGCTGTTCGCCGGGCAGGCGTCGCTGGCGCTCGAGAACGCCGAGGTCCACGGCGCCGTCACGACCCGCGCCGAGCACGACGCCCTGACCGGCCTCCGGAACCATGGCTCGTTCCAGCGCGAGCTCGGCGACGCGGTCGCCCGGTCCGAGGGTGCCTCGTTCGCCCTGATCATGCTCGACCTGGACTCGTTCAAGGGGTTCAACGACACCTGCGGCCATCCGGCTGGCGATGCCCTGCTGGCCGCGGTCGGTGACGCGATGCGCGCCGCGACCCGGGCAGGCGACGGGATCTATCGCTACGGCGGCGACGAGTTCGCGCTCGTCCTGCCCGGGGCGACCCGGGTCGAGGCGTTCGAGGTCGTCGAGCGGATTCGACGGCATGTCGCCGCGGTTCCCTCACCCACCGGGCCGCGCGTCGGGATCTCGGCGGGCGTCGCCTGCCATCCGGAGGACGGCCGGACGAAGGACGAGCTCGTCACCGCCGCGGACCAGTCCCTCTACCTCGCCAAGCCGTCCTCGTCACGACGGGACGAGGAGGCCGACGCGGCCCGCCGCGACCCATACCTGTCGGCGCTCGACGAGACGGCGATCGCGCTGATGAACCGGCACGATCCCGAGGACCTCCTCGAGACGATCATCGCCCGGGCAGCGACGCTCGTGGGAACCCCGCACGGGTTCATCTACCTCCTCGAGCCGGACGGCCAGACCCTCGTCGTCCGCCACGGGGTGGGCCTGTTCACGGACTTCCTCGACTATCGCCTGCCGATCGACTCGGGGCTGAGCGGCCTCGTCTTCCGCGAGGGGCGGCCCGTCGCCGTCGACGACTACGACGCCTTCGTCCATCGCTCCACGGGCCTGCCGACCCAGGTGCTCGGTGCCGTGGTCGGCGTCCCTCTGACGTCCGGCGGCCGCGTCGTCGGCGTGATCGGCCTCGCGTCCGGCAGCTACGGGCGATCGTTCGGCAACCGGGAGATCGGCGCGCTGAGCCGGTTCGCCCAGCTCGCCTCCATCGCGCTCGACAACGCCCACCTGTTCGAGGCGGCACAGCGCGGAGCCCTCTACGACCCGATCACGGGCCTCCCGAACCGCGACCTGCTGACCGACCGTGTCGGTCACTCGTTGGAGTGGAACCGCGAGGGCGACCAGGACCCGATCGCCCTGATCCTCCTCGATCTCGACCGCTTCAAGGTGGTCAACGAGAGCCTCGGGCACGCGGTCGGGGACGCACTTCTCGTCGCGGTCGGCGAGCGGCTCCAGCGCTGCCTCCGGCCGGGCGACACCGTTGCCCGCTTCGGCGGTGACGAGTTCGGCGTCATCCTCGACGGAATCGTCGGGATCGACGAGGCGCGCAAGACCGCCGACCGGATCCTCCTCGAGCTCCGCGCCCCGTTCGTGCTCGCCGAGCGCGACTGGTTCGTCAACGCGTCGCTCGGCATCGCGATGGCCTGGCCCGGACACGCGACGCCCGGCGACGTCTTCCGGGAGGCCGAGGTCGCCCTCGTCAGGGCGAAGGCGACGTCCGGTTCGCGCTACGTCCTGTACGAGCCGGAGATGAGCGGTGCGACCCTCGCCCGCGTCGAGTTCGAGAACGACCTCCGCGGCGCGATCGATCGGGGCGAGCTGCGGCTGCACTACCAGCCGCTCGTCGACCTCGCGACGGAGCGGATCGTCGGCCTCGAAGCGCTCGTGCGGTGGGACCACCCGACCCGCGGCCTCGTCCCGCCGCTGTCGTTCATCCCCGTGGCGGAGGAGACCGGCCTGATCATCCCGATCGGGCGGTGGGTCATCGAGACGGCCTGCCGCCAGGCCCGCGCCTGGCTGGATGAGCTGCCGGATTCGCAGCTGGTGATGAGCGTCAACCTGTCCGTGCGCCAGGTCGCCCAGCCGACGCTCGTCGACGACATCCGCGAGATCCTCGCGGCAACCGGGCTGCCGGCGAACCGGCTCGAGCTCGAGATCACCGAGTCCGTCCTGCTCGACGAGGGCGAGGAGAGCGGTGACACGCTCCGGGCGATCCGCGAGCTCGGCGTCCGGCTGGTCCTCGACGACTTCGGCACGGGCTACTCGTCGCTCTCATACCTCCGCCGCCTGCCGCTCGACACGATCAAGATCGATCGATCGTTCGTGGACGGGATCGACTCGGACGGCTCGAACCTGCCGATCGTTCAGGCGGTCATCGCGCTCGCGCACGGCCTCGGGATCGAGGTGGTTGCGGAGGGCATCGAGACGGCCGCCCAGTCCGAGCGCCTCCGGGCGCTCGTCTGTGATCGGGGCCAGGGCTACTACTACGCCCGGCCCCAGCCGCCCGAGGCGCTCACGGCGCTCCTGACCCGGGGGATCGCGCCGGCCGACTAGCGGCGGCCCCCCGTGAGGCGGAGCACGAACAGGAACAGGTTGATGAAGTCGAGGTAGAGCGACAGCGCGCCGATGACCGCTGCCTTCTCGGCCGAACCGATCTTCGCGGCGAAGGTGCCGTTCTGGATGCGCTGGACGTCGAACGCGGTCATGGCCGTGAAGAGCACGACCCCGGCGATCGACACGAGCCACGTGATCTGGGTGCTGTGCAGGAAGAGGTTCAGGACCATCGCGACGAGCAGCCCGATCAGGCCCATGAACAGGATCGCCCCGAGGCTCGCCAGTGATCGCTTCGTCGTGACGCCGTAGATCGCCGCCGCGCCGAACATCGCCGACGCGCCGAGGAACGCGGTGGAGACCGAAGCCGCGGTGTAGTACTGGACGATCAATCCGACGGTCAGCCCGAGAGTCGCCGCGTAGACGAAGAACAGGCCCAGTGCGGTGAGCGCCGACAGCCGCTGGATCGCGCCGCTGATCACGAAGACCAGGGCGATCTGGCCGACGAACAGCAGGAAATAGTTGCGCGCCGCGAAGTTCGTCAGGGTCGGCGACGACTGGACCGCCACGGCGACCGCCGCGGTGAGCAGCGTGCCGGCGAACATCCACGCGAACGCGTGGGTCAGGAACTGCTGGGCGAGCGCCGGCGCCGGCCGGACCCCCAGCTGCTCGGGGGTGGCCCCGAGCCCGTTGTTCATCATCGATCGCTCCTCGTCGTGGCGGCATGCCGCCGGTCGGGTCGGGATGGGGGTGCGGTTCGCGCTTCGGCCTGCTCCGCCGCCCTGGCGAGCACCCACAGCAGGTCGGCGAGCCGGTTCAGGTACGGTAGCAAATGAGGTCCCGGAATCAATCCCTCGGCGTCGAGCGTGACGGCCCGCCGCTCGGCCCGGCGCACGATGGTCCTCGCCAGCTCGAGCGCGGCGCTCGTCGGCGTCTCGCCGGGTACGACGAACTCCTTCGGCATCGTGATGTGGGCCTCCGCCTCGCGCAGCATCGATTCCAGCCCATCGACCATCGCCGAATCGACGCGCGAGACGCCGTCCCGTTGCTTGTCCCACGCGTCCTGCCGCGTCGCCAGCTCTGCCGCTGCGACGAACAGCTCGCGCTGGAGCCGGAGGAGGATGGCCGGCAGGTCGCCGAAGCCGACGTTCAGCGTCCCGATCCGGTCCTTCACGCCGAGCTGGGCCCGGGCTATGCCGATCGCGGCGACGGCCTCATCGATCGTGCCGTAGGTCTCGGTCCGGAGGTCGTCCTTGCGGATCCGCGGCCCGCCGAACAGGAGGCCGGTCGTACCGTCGTCGCCGCGTCGCGTCGCGACGGCGGAGTCGAAGGCACGCTCGCGATCCGAGTCGGTCACCGGGGGGTTGGCGGGATCACCACATCAGGCCGGCGTCGCGCGGATCCCAGCGCTCGGCCAGCAGGGTCACCTTGACGTCGTGCTCGACGACCGATTCGGCCTGGTCCTTCACCTGCTGGATCATCGATCCGGCATACGGGCAGAACGGCGTCGTCAGGATCATCTTGATCTCGGTCGTCTCGGGTCCGAGGATGATCTGCTTGATCAGGGCGAGCTCGACGACGTTCATCCCGATCTCGGGGTCGACGACGGCCCGGAGGGCGTCGAGGATCGCGAGCTCCGTGGCGCGGCGCTCGGGGTCGAACGCCGGTGCCTCGAGGGCCGCAGCGGCGTCGGCAGGGCCCGTCGAGGGCGCCGCGGGGGCGGCGGTGGAGTCGGTCGTCGTGTCGGTCATCGGGTCGATCGTATCACCGGGTCCCGGAATCCCCGATCCTGACCCGATGCGGGCGATGCGCTCGAACAGGCCGATCGCGCTCAGGCGGCGTCGTGCGCCGGCTCGGCGGGCTTGACCACGACACCCGGCAGGCGGTACTGGCTCGGCAGCCCGGTCGCCTCGTCCTCGGTGTAGCCGGGTCCGGCGAGCGAGCCGTCGGACTCGAAGAAATCCGCGTACCGGTCGCGATGGTCGGCGGCGTAGGCGTAGGCCGCCGCGATCCCGACGACCCTCAGCTCCGGGTGGTCCTTGATCAGCCGCGGCAGGTCGTAGCCGTTGCTCCGCAGCTCGAGGAGCTGGCGGACCGTCAGGCGCGACCCGTAGCAGAACGGCTCCCCGTTCATGACGAGCGGGTCGACCTTGACCCACTTGATCGTCATCGACCCGACCCTGCGCCGGCTGTGCCCATCGTCACGCGCCCTTGTAGATCGCCGCAAGGAGGCGGTTCCGCTTCCGCGCGTCGCCGGCGATCCGACGATGCCAGGCGAACCGTTCGACCATCGCCTCGACGGCCGCGTCGACGGGCGCCATGTCCGGCGCCGCCAGGACGGCCGAGACCGCCTCCCGGAGGCTGTGGGTCAGGTTGATGAGGTCGTCCATCGGGACCTTCCGGCGACGATAGGCCGGCGGGACGCCATCGGCGAAGACGCGCGCAGGCACCGGGTCGCCGGTCGCGATCACGTCGACGATCCGGTCGAGGAGCGCGCCGGTGTCGCGAAGGAGCTGGCGCAACCGGAGCTCGTCGTGGCGCTCGCGGATCGTCGGGTCGCGATCGATCGCAATCTCGAGACCGCGAGCGGCGAGCTGGTCGCGGGCTCCGGCGACCCGCGCCGCTGCCGGTGGCAGGGCGCCGATCCGGTCGACCGGGGGCAGGCCGAGGGACGGGTGGCTCACGCCCGGCAGTCTACCGTCCCCCGGCTACGATGACCCGGTGACGACGAACGAGCCGGGCGATCGCCGGCCCCAGCTCGATCGGCCGCCCGGCGAGCGATACCGTCCGGCGGAGCCCGTGGACCCGGATCCTGCGGTCGTCGTCCCGTGGGCCCCGATCGCCGTCGTCCTCGCGGGCGCGATCCTGTACACGATCCTCGGCGGGATCTTTACGGTGACCGTGGGGCTGATCGTGGTCGCCCTGTTCCTCGGCTGGCTCTGTGGCCGGCTCGTCTCGCCGCCGGCGCGCGCCGCGGTCGTCGCGGCCATCGCCATCCTTGCCGGCCTGCTGGGCATCTGGCTCTTCGGCCGGATCGAGGGCGGCGTGCTCGACCCGATCGCCTACTTCGACGACGTCCAGGGCTGGCCTGCTCGTCGTCGCCCAGCTCGTCGCGGGATGCGGGATGGCCGCTGCGGCATCGCGATGACGACGACCGGCGCGGAGCTGCGCCATGCGACGGAGGAGGACCAGCCGCGGATCGCCGCTCTAGTCGATCACTGGTTCGCCGGACGCCCGGTCGCGCCGCTCGTCGGACGCACCTGGTTCAGGCATTTCTCGGACACGTCCTTCCTCCTCGAGAGCTCGGACGGCGCGCCGGTCGGCTTTCTGCTGGGGTTCCTGAGCCCGGCCCGGCCCGACGAGGCGGTCCTCCACCTCCTGGCGGTGGATCCGAACCGCCGCCGCGCCGGCCTGGGGAGCCGCCTCCTCGACGCCTTCGTCGAACGTGCCGGCGCGGGTGGCGCCCGATCCGTGCGGGCCGTCGCGTGGCCGGACGACCGCGGGGCGATCGAGTTCCTCCGAGCTAACGGGTTTCGGACGATCGACGGACCGGGCAGCCAGAACCTCTACGGCGTTCCTGCCTGGCCCGACCACGAGGCGATCGGCGAGGACCGGGCGATCCTGGTTCGGGTCGTCGATGCGGAGCGCTGATCCAGACCCACGCCTGGACCGCAAGACCGTTGACGTGTCGCACCGGAGGCGTTTCCGAGGGGCGCGAGCTTCCGTACCATGGCCCGAGCCGTGGAGCCGGCCGTCACCTTCGGCTCGCGGCCCGATGAGGGATCGTCCATGCGCGGCTGGGTCATCCGGATCGGGATCATCGTCGCGATCGCCGCGGGCGCGTACATCCTGCGCGATCGCCTGTCGAGCAATGCCGGGGAGCTCCAGGTCGGGGATTGCTTCGACGATCCGGCGAACGCCGCGGAGATCTCGGACGTCCAGCACCATCCGTGCTCCGAGGCCCACACCTCGGAGGTCGTCTTCGTCGGCAAGCTCACCGGCGACAACGCGGCGTACCCCGCCGACAGCGTCGTCGACGCGTGGGCCCGGGCCAACTGCCTGCCGGCCTGGGAGACCTACACGGGCAAGACCTTCGAGACGGAGCCCGTCCTGACGATCAACTTCTACCAGCCGGGCAAGGAGGGCTGGAGCAAGGGCGATCGCGACGTGATCTGCTACGCGATCCGGGAGGACGGCGCGACGATGACGGGCTCGGTCAAGAAGGCGCCGTAGCCGCGGATCCGCGCGCCGCGGCGAGCTCGGCCGCGATCGTCGCCGGGCTGAGCTGCTCGCGCAGGAGCCGGCCGAACCGGGCGGGCCGGGCGTCCGCGGGCACTGCGTGGAGCCAGTTCCGGAGCAGCGCCTCGCCCTCGTGGTAGACGAACACGTACGTCCGCCAGAGCGGGTGCTCGATGAACTCGAGGCGCTTCGCGGCGACGTCCGGGGCGAACCGGCCGACCCGCTCGAGCCAGGCGAGGACCTCGTCGTGCGAGCGGCCGTCCTCGTGGCGCATCAGCGCGGCGTTGACGCGCGACTCGCTGAGCCGCCGGCGGTGCGGGAGGAGGGCCACCGTCCGCTCCGCCGCGTCGCGGGCAGCGACGGGGTCCGCGGCGATCGGCAGGCGCGCTCGTGCGTAGATCTCGACGAGCAGGTCGGGCTCCGTCGAGGCGGGCGAGACGACGCCATGGCCGAGATCCGCGAGACCCTCGCTGATCAGGCACTCCGGCGTGTTGATCAGAAGGACGCTGGTTTCGAGTCGTCGGAGCCGCTCGACGAGCTCCGTCTCCTTCCAGGCGTGCTCGAGGTGATGCCCCGGGTACGCCTCGTGGGCCGTGAGGTGGATGAGGTCCGCGGCTGTCGTCGGCAGGTCGAGGTTCAGGTCGATTCGCGAGCGTCGCCCACCGAGGTACCAGTTGTACGCGGTCCACGGCTGGTTCCGGACGAACCGGAGGCGGATCGCCTCGTCATCCGGCACGCCGACCAGCCCGAGGGACCGGGTCCGGAGCTCGGCGACCAGCCAGTCGAGGATCGCCTCCGTTCGATCCGGCGCGACGACGAACCCGGCGTCCCACGCGGCCAGTCGATCCGCCACGGGCTCGGGACCGGGCAGGAGTCGGTCGATCTCCGCCGCGGCCGCATCGAAGACGGCCTCGTCCCGTCGGACGGGCGCCCAGTCGAAGCAGCGGGTGACGAGCTCGAGATACGGGATCGCGGTTCCGGCAAGCACCTCTGCCTGCGCCAGCAGGGCTGTCACCTGCACGGCGAGCCATGACCGCCGATCGCTCTCGACGACCTCGTCCGCGATCCGCGCGAGCAGGGCCGCGGCATCGCCGACGAGCGTCGCGGGCGAGCGGAGCTGCTCGAGATCGACGGCCGCCTTCAGGTCGGCCGGCCCGAAGTAGCCGTCGACGAGACCGGACGCGTGCTGGTCCAGACGGAGCGCGAGGAGCAGGTAATCGCGGGCGATCGGGTCCGGGACGGGAACGAGCCGCTCGCCGCCGACCGCCGGGGTCATGGTCGCCGTCATGGGCGGTCGTCACCGGGCACGGAGCCCATCCCCTGGCCCGGCGCGATCCCCCGCTCCTCCCCGACGAACGGCATGCCCTGTCGCTCGACGGCGTCGAGGCTCATCCGGAGCGCCGAGGTCTTTGCTTCGGCGACCTCGCGGACGTAGGCGGCCTCCTCGTCGGGGGTCATCGCCCGACCGCGCACGATGTCCTTCGGCTTTCCGACCATCAGCCAGGCGAGGTGATAGCGGTCCATCGACCCCCATGCGGCGGACAGCAGGTCGTCCGACAGCTGGAGCCAGGTCTGGAGCCCGCGCAGCGTCGGCTGGGCCTGGAGGCGGTCACCCTCGTCGACCAGCTGCCGCGTCCGGGTGATCAGCTCGTCGCGGGTCACGGCCTGGCCGCGGCAGGTGGGTCCCCGGCCGGTGCGTCCCCCGCTGTCGCGTCCCCGCCCCGGATGAACGCCTCCCGGTCGGCGCGGGCGCGGAGGGTCCACGGCCCCGGCTTCCCCGAGCCGATCGGCTCCCCCGCGAACCTGGTGACGGGCAGGATCCCGGCGACGGAGCTCGACAGGAAGGCCTCGTCCGCCTCGGCGAGGTCCCGGACCGTCAGCCAGGCCTCGTCGGGACGGAGGCCGGCGGTCGCCGCCCAGCGGAGGATCCAATCGCGGGTCGTCCCGGGGAGGATCGCGCAGGAGAGCGAGGGGGTCGCGAGGACGGCGTCGCGCACGAGGAAGAGGTTCGCGGACGTCGCCTCCGAGAGGTAGCCGTCGATCGTCAGGAACAGGGCGTCGTCGGCGCCGGCGGTCCGCGCCTCGATCCTGGCATGGACGTAATCCGCGCGGGAGGTCGTCTTCAACGCGTTGAGCGGGCTCTCCGGGTCGCGCCGCACCGCGCTCGCGACAAGGTGCAGCCCCACCTCGAGGTGGGTCGCGGGCGTCGGTGGGACCGGCCAGGCCTGGACGACGATCGTCGGGGTCGGATGCTCGTCCGGGGGCAGGAGGCCGCGACCGTAGAAGGCGCCGCGGGACACCGTGATCCGGATGCTGGCATCGCCGTCCGGCCCGCCGAGTCCCTCGATGACGATCAGCTCGTCGATCGCTCGGGCGAGGGTCGCCTCGAGGTCATCGGGGAGTGGGATCGAGAGCCCGGTCGCCGATCGGCGCAGGCGCGCGACGTGATCGTCGAGCTCCGTGGGATGAGCGCCGCGCGCCCGGAGCGTCTCGAAGACGCCGTCGCCGAGCTGGAAGCCGCGATCGAACGCGGTCAGCACCGGCTCGTCCGCCGCGACGACCCGGCCGCCGATCCAGACGTGACGCGGCGTTGCCGTCATCGACGGCGTGATCTGGACGCCCGGCCGTCCGCCGGCTGCGACGCGGTCGCCTCCGCCGCTCATCGCGTCTCGTCCGCCGGGAGCTCATCTCCGGCGGAGCCTGTCCGCCGGCAGCTCGTGGCCGCCGATCGCACCGAGCGGGCCGCGCGCCTTGGCCACGGTCTCGTCCCACTCGGCCGCGGCATTGCTCTGCCAGGTGATCCCGCCCCCCACGTTGAGGGTCAGCCGGCTCCCATCCGCGACAAGCGTCCGGATCAGGATCGACGTGGCCATCGCGCCGTCCGGCCCGATCCAGCCGAGCGCGCCGGTGTACGGGCCGCGCCTCGTCGGCTCGAGCTCGCGGAGGATCTCCATCGCCCGGATCTTGGGGGCGCCGGTGATCGAGCCGCCGGGGAACGACGCGGCGAGGAGGTCGAAGGGGTCGCGGCCCGGGGCGAGCCGCCCGGTGACCGTCGAGACGAGGTGCTGGACCGCTGCCGTCCGCTCGAGGCGGCAGAGCCGTGGGACGCGGACCGTTCCCGGACGGCAGACCCTGCCCAGGTCGTTGCGGAGGACGTCGACGATCATCACGTTCTCGGCCCGGTCCTTCGCCGAGTGGAGGAGCTCGCGGGCCAGCGCCCGGTCCTCGGCCCGGGTCCGTCCACGGGGCCGGGTGCCCTTGATCGGATCGGTCGACACGCGGCCATCGGCGGTCACGGCGAGGAACGGCTCCGGCGACGCGGAGAGGATCGCCCGCGGGCGCGCCGGGGCACTTCCGAGCATGGAGCGGTGGCCCGGTGCGCCACTCCCGAGGTCGAGCCACGCCGAGAACAGCGACGGATCGCCGGTCCGGAGGCGCCGATAGAGCGGCCACGGATCGCCATCGAACGGCGTCGACAGCCGGCGGGTCAGGTTCGCCTGGTAGATCTGGCCACTGGCAATGCGGTCGCGGACCGCCTCGACGCCGGCCTCGTAGGCGCGTCGGTCGAGCGACGAGGCGAATGCGAGATCGGCCGGGCCGTCATCGTCCGGCGACGCCGCGCGACGTCCCGCGCCGGCACCGGAGCCCGTCCCCGCGAGGCTCCGGCGGACGCGGCCGCGGACCTCGGCAAGCCGGCGCGTCAGCCGCGAGCCGTCACCGTCGAGGGCCCGGCCCGCAAGCCACGCCCGGCCGGTCCGGCGATCCCAGGCGATCGTCCAGTCGTGGAGCGCGAGCCGCAGAGGCGGCAGGTCCTGGTCGTCCGGCGGCGGCGCCGGCAGCCGCTCGAGCTCGTCGCCGAGCTCGTACGACAGGAATCCGACGAGGCCGCCGAGGAACGGCGGCGGGTCGGAGCCGTCCTCGATGTCGGCCTCCACCGGATCGGCGGCGAGGCGCGCGAGCAGCCGTCGGGCGACCGCGAACGGGTCCCCACCGGCCGCGGGCTCGGTCAGGACGGCGACCGGGTCGGCGGTGAGATAGCTCCAGCGGGCGTTCCGGCCGGGACGTGCGCTCTCGAGGAGCGCGAGCCCGGGCAGGTCGCGGAACGACTCCGCGACGTCGATCGGGCGGCTCGCCGGCGACCTCGGGCAGCGGCACGAGCCGGACGCGGCTGGGCGGTGCCACGGAACGCTCACCCGGGACGTGGATCACCCGGCGATGATAGGGATCGACGGCCGGTCGGGTGATCGAGCGCGCGGGCCCGCGGCCAGAGGAGACACCGACGTGCGAGCACGAGACCTGGGGATCGTCATCGGCCGTGGCCGGCCCGGCCCCGCCAACGCGATCACGGACGTGGCCGGGGTGCGGGTCGGGCAGACGACCCTCGTCCACGGCGACGGTGCCCTCGTCGTCGGGGAGGGACCGGTCCGGACCGGCGTCACGATGCTCATCCCCCACGACGGCGACGTCTGGACGGAGCCGGTCTATGCCGGCAGCCACCGCCTGAACGGCAACGGCGAGATGACCGGTCTCGAATGGATCCGTGAGGCCGGCCACCTCATCGGGCCGATCGGGATCACGAACACCCACTCGGTCGGGATCGTCCGCGACGCGATCATCCGGAGCGCCGTGCGGAAGCTCCCGTTCGGCACCTCCTACTGGGCGCTGCCCGTCGTCGGCGAGACCTGGGACGGGCTGCTGAACGACATCGACGGGTTCCATGTGTCCGCGGATCACGTCGATGCCGCTCTTGCGGTGGCAAGGGACGGCGCCGTCGAGGAGGGCAACGTCGGTGGCGGCACGGGCATGGTCTGTCACGAGTTCAAGGGCGGGATCGGGACCGCGTCGCGGGTCGTGGCGCCCGAGTGGGGCGGGTACACGGTCGGCGTGCTCGTCCAGGCGAACTACGGCCGCCGCGAGCTGTTCCGCGTCGATGGCGTCCCGGTCGGCGAGTCGATCCCGGTCGTCGATGTTGCCAGCCCGTACACCGGCACGACCGACGACGATGACGACTCGCCGGCGCCGGCGCCCGGTCCAGGGTCCGGATCGATCATCGTCATCGTCGCCACGGACGCCCCGCTGCTGCCCCACCAGTGCGAGCGGCTCGCCCAGCGTGCCGGCCTCGGCATCGCCCGCGCCGGCGGGACGGGCGCCCATTCGAGCGGCGACCTGTTCCTCTGCTTCGCGACGGGCAATCGCACCCTGCCGCGGACGACGTTCCGATCGGATCCGCGCGTCGCGGCCGACATCCGGGTGCTGAACGACTTCGCGATCGGGCCGTTGTTCGACGCCACGATCGAGGCGACCGAGGAGGCGATCCTCAACGCCCTGGTCGCCGCGACCACGATGACGGGGCGCGATGGGATCACGGCGCACGCCCTGCCGCACGATCGGCTGGTCGAGACGATGGCGCGCTTCGGCCGGCCGGCCCGACCGGGTCGAACGGCCGCGTGACGGTCGTGGGGGAGTGAACGCGTCGTTCCGCGACGCAACCGAGGAGGACCTGCCCGAGATCCGGGCGATCCTCGCGGCTCACGGCAACGATGGGGAGATCGTCATCGCCGATGTCGTCGGGCCGTACCTCCGCCATCTGATCGGGCGGGGACGCGCTCGAGTGGCCGTCGAGGACGGCGCCGTCGTCGGGTTCGGGGCGACGATCGACACGGGGCGCGCGGTCCATCTCGCCGACCTCTTCGTGCGCGCAGACAAGCTCGGTCAGGGGATCGGACGACCGCTGCTCGACGCGGCCTTCGGCGATGCAACGCGCCGCACGACCTTCGCGTCGGACGATGCGCGAGCCCTCCCGATCTACGTCCGCGCCGGGATGCTCCCGCTCTGGGCAAGCCTGTATGTGGAAGGGCCCGCCGACCGGATCCCTGCGCCGCCGCCCGCGCTCACGACACGTGACGCGTCAGCGGACGAGCTCGCGGCGGTCGAGGCGGCATGGACCGGGAACGGTCGCTCGGCCGACTGGCACCACTGGACCACCATGGCGGCCGCGGACAACTTCACGGTGCTCGATGGCGAGGAGGTTGTGGCGATCGCCGCGGCCCGCGTTCGGCAGGCGAGCCCCGTCCGAGTCCTGGACCGGCTCGTCGTCCACCCTGACCCGGCGGTCGATCCGGTGCCCGTCACGCTCGCCGCGATCGCCCGGGCCGGGCAAGGCGGGGTGGTCATGTCGGCCATTCAGGGCCCGAGCCCGGTCCTCCGCCCATTGCTGGACCTCGGCTTCCGGATCGCCGACCGCGACCAGTTCATGGCCTCGGAGCCGGGCCTGATCGACCCAGCCAGGCTGATCCCGAACCCCGGGATGCTCTAAGCGGCGAACGCGACGGCGTTCGCGGCAGATCGGAAGTCCCGGCAGAAGTTCCGACTGCGTTCGTCGCGTCCTGGGCGGTCAGGCGCCACAGCCGGAAGCCCGGCACAAATCCCGACTGCGTTCGTCGCGCCCGGCGTTCGTGGGGAAGGCGCCGGTGAGGACCGGAGCGAGCGGGCTCAAACGCCCGTGAGCGAGGACCGCAGCCTGCAACGCACCCACGGCGCCAGGCGCGACAGCCGCTAAGCGGGCACGGCCACGGGCTTTTCGATTGGCATGCCGACCATGCTGCCCCACTCGGTCCAGCTGCCGTCGTAATTGCGGACCCGCTGGTAGCCGAGGAGCTCATGGAGGACGAACCACGAGTGCGAGCTGCGCTCGCCGATCCGGCAGTAGGCGATCACGTCCTTGTCCGGCGTGACGCCCTTGGCCTCGTACAGGTCGGCCAGCTCGTCGCGGCTCTTGAACGTGCCGTCCTCGCGGACCGTCTGCGCCCAGGGGATGCTCGCCGCTCCCGGGATGTGGCCGGCCCGCTGGGCCGTCTCGGTCATCCCGGGCGGGGCGATGATCTCGCCCGCGAACTCGGCGGGGCTGCGGACGTCGACGAGGGCGAAGTCGCCGGCGCCGAGCCGCGGCAGGATATCGTGCTGGAACGCCCGCAGGGCGAAGTCCGGCTCCGGCAGTGCGTAGCCGGTGGCGGCGTAGGCCGGGACGTCGGTCGACAGCGGCAGCCCGTTGTCGAGCCAGTACTTGCGCCCGCCGTTGAGGATGCGGACGTCGACGATGGCCGAACAGCTTCAGCTGCCAGTACGCCCACGCGGCGAACCAGTTGTTGTTGTCGCCGTAGAGGACGATCGTCGTGTCACGGTCGATGCCGCTCGTCCGGAGAAGGCGCTCGAACTCGTCGCGGGACGCGATGTCGCGGCGGATCCCGTCGGCGAGCTGGCTCGTCCAGTTCCAGCCGACGGCACCCGGCAGGTGGCTCTGGTCGTAGGCGGTCGTGTCGACGTCGACCTCGACGAAGCGGACGGTCGGGTCCGATAGATGTGCCTGGGCCCAGGCGGCGTCGACGAGGACATCGGCCGCGTAGCCGGAAACGGTCATTGGTGAGTCTCCTTCGGTGGTGGTTGGCCGGGCCGCCGGATCGAGGCGGGACGGCGATGGGGATCGGGAACGGAGCGCCGAGGGTCGCGGGCGACGATCAAGCGGATCGAGCCCGCCGAAGACACGCGCACATCTGGCTACCCCTCACCGGATGTCCGATCGAGCCGGCTGAACGCAGCCAATCGTTCCTGGCACGCTGCGCGCTCGCGCTCCGCCTGCCGGACGATCCACGGATCGACGCGGCTCGAGTCCTCGATCGCGATCGTCGGGCCGTACGGACCGTCCTCAAGGGCGATGCCGGAGCTGTTCCGGTAGTCCGTCATCCAGTTCGCCTGGAGGCCGACCGCGACGTCGCTGACGACGTGTGCCGGGAAGATCCAGTCAAGGTATGTGGCATTCAGCCGATCGACGATGTCGGCGATCCGGACCGGCCGGCCGCGTTCGATCTGCGCCAGCAGGTGAATGACCCGGAGGGCCGTGAATGGATCGCGCGACTCGGCAACGACCGGCGGGGCCAGGTCGGCGGCCGGCAACCCGGCGGGAGCCGGCCGCTGCGCGCCGAGACCGGGCGCGGTCGTGGCGATCGGGCTGTCGGCGGGCATCGGTCGACGGATCTCCGAGTAATTCACTAGGGATTGAGCGAGAGCGTACCGCAAGGTCGCCTGGCACGCCACAGCCGGCTCATCCCGGGCGAGGTCCCTCGCGGGCCGGATCGATTGGATCGGGTCCACTCGCCGCCGGGTCGTCGTCGGGAAAGCTGAACGTCAGGAGCGATCCGTCCTCGCCGTTCACCCCGCGCACGGGCTGGGCCTGTTCGACGAGCTCCGCCGGCGGCTTCGAGGCGCGAAAGACCTGGTAGTCGAACCCGACCAGGACGCCGCCGATCGTCTGGCCGGTCGACCGACGGCGCTTCGGGGGCAGGGCCGTCGCAGGCTCGTCCGTCGGATGGTCCGTCATCTCGTCCACGGTAGCCCATCGATGCTCGAGGGCTGCCTGACGGGCAGGTCTAGAATCCGGCGGTGGTCGACCATCGCGATCGAACCGATGCGCGGGTGTCGGGCCATGCCCGGTTCGCCCGGATCGTCGCCCGCCCGGAGCCGGACATCGACCTGGCCACGGCCGCGCTGATCGTCGCCGGTCACGGTCGCCCGCCGATCGACGAGGCGGCCGCGATCGACCGGCTCCAGACGCTCGCCGAGCGCGTCCGCATCCGGATCGATGCGGGCGACCCCGACGACGTCGTCATCGAGCGACTGCACGACGTTCTCTACCGCGAAGCCGGCCTCCGGGCCCCGACGGCGGCCGAGTACGGGGACCCAGCCAATAGCCACTTCGACCGGGTGCTGGAACGCCGCATCGGCCTGCCGATCAACCTGGCCGTGGTGGAGCTGGAGACAGCCTGGCGGATCGGGCTGCCACTCGTCGGCGTGGGCCTGCCCGGGCATTTCATCGTCGGCGGGCCGGAAGGGACGCTGTTCGATCCGGCCGGCGGCGGCCGGGGACTGACCCCGGACGACTGCCAGGCGCTGATCCGGCGCTCCGTCGGCGACGGCGTCCTGCTCCACGCCGGCATGCTCCGTCCGGTCGGTCGGCGCCAGATCCTCGCCCGGATCCTGCGGAACCTGCGGGTCGCCCACCTCGCCCGGCGGGACTGGCCGGCGGCCGTCGACGCGATCGACCTCCTCCTCGTCCTCGAACCGACAGACCCCGAGCACGGCAGGGATCGCGGCCTGCTCCTGGGGCGGATGGGTCGCTTCACGGAGGCCGTGTCCGCGCTCCGGCGCTACCTGGACGAGCGGCCGGACGCCCACGACGTCCCGGACGTCCGCCAGGTGATCGCGATCTTCGCGGGCCGATTGAACTAGGCAGTCGGGAGCGGGTTCGGGGTCTCGACTGGAGCCGCCTCGACCACGTCGCCGTCACCCGACTGCGTGCCGCGTGAGCGATCGATCCGGCGGCGCAGGCGGTCGGCTGCGAACCCGGCGCCGATGAGGATCAGTCCCTCGACGAGCAGCGCCACGTCGGTCGAGTTCGTCAGGTAGCGGAAGTTGAAGTCCGTCAGTGCGGTGATGAGCCCGATGGCAGCCGCGAAGATGAACGCTGAGCTGTCGCGGCGAAATGCCCTCTCGACGAGGACGAGGCTGACGATGAGGACGGCAGCCTCACCCATCCACGGCTCCAGCAGCCGTCCGTACTCGCCGTTGCCCAGGCTGCCCGTGGTGAACACGGAGGTCGCGACGCCCGCGACCGCCACGAGACCCGCCCAGAAGCGGGTCAGGCCGGCGCGGCGCTGGGCCGGCGCTCCGGGCGTCCGGGATTCGAGCAGGCCCAGCGCACCGAGGCCCACGGCGACGACGAGCCACCAGATCGCCGGCAGGATCACCAGCTGGACGACGTCGGCCGCGGGCTCGTTGCCCAAGTCGAAGGTCGACGATGGCTGCAGCCGGACGAGGGCGGCCCAGCCAAGGCCGGTCAACGCGAGCAGGAGAGCGGCCTGGGTCGTGACCGCTGGCAGGACGAGGCGACCGATGGTCGCCGCGAGGAGGCCGGTCGCCGCAGCGAGGATGGCGGACGTCGGCGCGTCGAGATGGAAGACCTGGCCGAGGAAGCCGCCGGCAGCCGCGGCCACCAGCGTCGCGACGAAGATGGCCGCACCGCCCGCGCGGCGTCGCCGGGCGTCGCCCGCGCCCAGCGCAACTCCGATGCCGAGCAGGACGGCCGCACCAAGCCCGGTCCCGATCGTGAGGATCATGTCGCTTCTTGTCGTCTCGCTGGTTCCCGCGATCCGGGCGAGGAACGTCGACCAGGCGGCGATCAGGAAGAGCGCTCCGAGGTAGCCGAACATCTCGACGATCGTCGGTGTCGGACCGAAGAAGGAGCCGGCCGCCGAGGCGACACCCGCCGGGTGTGGTGCGGATGTCCGCGTGTCGGCCGGCACGCCGCCGGCCGACACGCCCTCGGCCGGCGCCCCGGGGGCCGAGGCTTCCGCCGTCCGAAGCCGATCGGCCGTCGCCGCGTCGATCAGGCCGGCGGCCTGCCAAGCGGCGATCCTGTCGAGAACGGTGTCCATCGCGGCCTCCGCGGCTCCTGCTCGTCTCGTCGCGCGATCGCCGGCCATCATCGTGGAGGGGTCGCGTCGCTGGGCCGTCGCGCGGGATTTCGCACAGATGACGCCTGACGCGCTGCGGCGTGACGCCCGACGCTCAGGTCGTCGGGGAGTCGGAGCTCACGGATCCGGCCCGATCGGACGTCGATCCAGGCCAGGCCGGGTGCCTCAGGGGGCCGGTGCAGTCCTTCGACCGCCTCGGACCCACGCCGACGATGAGCCGCCGAACCGGGATCGCAGGATCGCCGGGTATCGGCGAACGATCTCGCGGTTCGCGGCGTTGTCGACGAGGAGCCAGCACGCGACCGATGGGCGGCTCGCGATCGCCGACGTGACGTCGGCGAGCTTCCGATCGGACGAGCGAACGGCGGCGCCGAGGTCGTCGAGGCGATTCCAGATCTCGACGAGCACGGTCACGCCGTCTGCGGCCGTGAGAACGACGTCCGTGGCGTGTCGCGGGCCATCGGGTCGGCTCGGGGCCTCGAAGCGGCCGGTCCAGCCCGCCGCCGTCGCGATCCGGAGGAGCAGCTCCTGGGCGGCAAGGTGGCCGGCGTCGGCCGGCAGCGGATCGACGATGTCCCGGCTGAATCCGATCGCCACTGGCCGCTCGAGCGCCATCCCGATCGCGACCCACGTCTCGATCGACGCTCCGACCCCGCGACCACGTTCCAGCCGGCTGATTTCGGCCTGGCTGAGGTCCACGAGCTCGCCCAGCGCCGCCTGCGTGAGCTGCCGTCGCCGCCTGGTCGTCACGGGCCTCTCGGCCGAGGTTCGCGGCGATGGCCTGCGCCTCGCGGGCGCCGAGGATGTGCGAGCTCGTCGCCGCCTGTGACCGGCCATATGCGCCGGAGTGTTACCGGCCGGGCTTATCCGCGCGGTTACGTGGCGCGATCCGCCTCAGCCCACGCTCAGCCAAGCGTGACGCGATCCGTGTCCGGCGGCTCTCCGATCGCTCAACGCGCCGGAATCAAGCACTCCGAGTGCATATCGGGTGGCCGAGCGGGCGTGGAGCACGAGAGCGGCCTAGAGGAGCTCCCCGTGGGCCGAGCCGGTCGGCTCGCCGTCGCGTGGCCGAGGCTCTTCGCCGGGGCCGTAGGCGCGCTCGGCGAGTTGGGCTTCGGCGGCGCGCTGCTCCTCGGACTCGAGGTCGCTCGGCTCCACGACTCCGGCGTTCGTCTCGGTCGCGGCCCGGTCGACGTCGTCGAGCAGCGCCTCGCCGCCCTCGAGCACGCGCAGCGGCCGCGACGCCTGGCCCTCGATCGCGCCCACGCCGAACGGGACCCACTTCGACGGGTCCTGGAGGCGGTGGGCCTCGGTGTTGCCGCGGGTGTGCGTGTCCGCGAACCCGGACGGCTCGATCCACATCCGCTCGCCCTCCAGCAGCCCGAGCACGCCGGACTGGCCGGGCTCGGAGCGCTGGTGCTGGCAGTACGTGCAGGACGACTCGTCGTGGCGGGTGTAGGTCGGCGGCTCCTCGTAGGTCGTGATGTAGCCCTCGTAGTTGCGGAGCACGACCTTGTGGTCCGAGTAGCTGATCAGGTAGTTGGGCATCACCGGGATCTTGCCGCCGCCGCCGGGCGCGTCGATCACGAAGGTCGGGACGGCGTAGCCGGACGTGTGGCCGCGGAGGCCTTCCATGATCTCGAGGCCCTTGCCGACGGGCGTCCGGAAGTGGCCCGAGCCCTCCACCAGGTCGCACTGGTACAGGTAGTAGGGCCGGATCCGGTTCTCGACGAGCTTGTGGACGAGCGCTCGCTGGATATGGACGCAGTCGTTGACGCCGGCGAGCAGCACGGACTGGTTGCCGACCGGCA
Organism: uncultured Chloroflexia bacterium; assembly: GCA_963817095.1. Taxonomy (GTDB): domain Bacteria; phylum Chloroflexota; class Limnocylindria; order Limnocylindrales; family CSP1-4; genus CF-46. The sequence goes on along the minus strand of CAWFND010000007.1, from coordinate 52,029 downwards.
GCCCGGCCTTCGTCAGCTTGTCGACCGCCCGCGAGACCTCCGGCGTGATCTCGTTCGGGTGGTTGAAGTGGAGGTTGATCCACAGCGGGTGGTACTGCTCGAGCATCGCGCAGAGCTCGTCGTCGATCCGCTGCGGCAGGAAGACCGGGACCCGCGACCCGATCCGGATGATCTCGATGTGGGGGATCTCGCGGATGCCGCGGAGGATCTTCTCGAAGAGCTTCGGGGCGAGCGTCAGGCCGTCGCCGCCGGAGATCAGGACGTCACGGACCTGGGGCGTCCGGCGGAGGTACTCCAGCTGGGCTTCGTGGTCGCGCGAGTTGAAGTTCTGGGTGGGGTCGCCGACGATCCGCGACCGCGTGCAGTACCGGCAATACGAGGCGCACTGGGTCGTGACGAGCATCAGCACCCGGTCGGGGTAGCGATGCACGAGGCCGGGCACCGGGGAGTGGCGGTCCTCGGCGAGCGAGTCCTCCATCATCGCGGTGAATGCCTGCTGCTCGCGGCCGAGGGGGATGACCTGGCGGCGGATCGGGTCGTCCGGGTCGTCCGGGTCGATCAGGCTGATGAAGTACGGCGTGATGTCGACGCGGAACTTGTCCGGCGCGGACAGCCCGGCCCGTTCCTCGTCGGTCAGGTTGAGGACCTGCTCGATCTCCTCGAGATCGTTGACCCGGTGGCTCAGCTGCCACCGCCAGTCGTTCCACTTCTCGTCCGGGACGTCCTCCCAGATCGGCGCGCGGCGGCTGACGGCGGGTCGACCGTCCGGGCCGACGATCTTCGCGGGATCGCGCCGGTTGACGAAGGGGGCTTCCTCGGCCGCGCGCAACGCGTCCTGGTGGGCGACCGCGGTCTTGATCTCGTGGGCGTCCAACGCGGGCGTGCCTCCTGGCCGGTCGAAGCGGCGATGCGCCGCGGCAGACGCATAAAGTCTATGCAGCCTGCATGCTCCGCGGATCATAGCGCGGCCCGGTTCGGGCGGTCCAGACGGTCGATGGTCCCAGCGCTGCCGGCCAGGGAACGCGACGGGCGCGGCTTCAACGAGAAGGAGCGGACGCTATTCCCCGATCACCGACCAGATGAACCCCATCATGATGAAGAAGCCGACGAACATGCCGATCAGGCCGAGACCGCCGTAGGGCGAGTTGGCACCCTCGTGGGGCACGAGCTGCAGGGCGATGCCGAAGACGATCGCCCACGCGACGAACAGGAAGGCGAACAGGAACTTCGAGGTGCCGCGGGCCATCAGGCGGCTGATCCCCGTCGGGCCCTCGGCGCTCATCGCCGAGCGGAGCAGGATCACGAGCATGAGGGCCGTGATCGCGATCGACGCGCCGAATTCCACGGGCCGCAGGAAGATGATCGTGAAGAGCTGCACCGGGGTCCTCGCTCAGGCTTCCGAACGTGCCCGCCGAATCTACCAGAGCGATCCGCGGCCGGATCAGTCGGCGGCGCGTCCGGGGAACGTGGCCCGGGCATCGGCCGCGGCGGCCGTCAGGTGGTCGTAGTCACGGATCGAGAACGCCCCCGTCCACGGCGCCTCGACGTTGATCACCGCGACGACGCCGCCGGGTCCACCGACCGGGACCGTGAGGCAGGACCGGCTCCGGCCACCCGGGAAGTCGCGGTAGTCGGGGTCGAGCGTGACATCCGCACACAGGGCCGCCGACCCGGTCCGGAACACGCGACCCGTGACGGAGCCGACCATCGGGACCAGCCACTCGCCGACGACGACGTCTCCGGTGTCCTCGCCCGCACCCCAGAACTGGGCGACGAGGCGCATGCCCTCGGCGAGGAGGTCCGGGACGAAGACCGCGACATGCTGGGACGGCTGGGTCGCGGAGATCCGGCGGGCGAGACCCGCTGCCCAGCCGGTGATCGCCGGCCAGTCCGGCACATCGTTCGCTGGGACGGCGCCGGCGCGCAGGTCGCGACCTTGGGCGTCGATCGTCATGTCTCCTGAAGACCCCCGAACCCCGCCTCTGCCGTGCGCTGTATAGCATGGCGACCGTCATGTCGGCTTCCCCCAAACGGCGTAGCGCGTCCGATGCTGCCCCGGATCCCTTCGCCCGCCTTGGGCGGTTCGCGGTCCGCCGGCGGTGGTGGATCGTCGGGTTCTGGGCGCTGCTGCTCGTGGCCGCGATCCCGCTCGCGCCGCGGGCCGTCGGTGCGCTCCGGGCGGGCGGCTTCATCCTCGACGACCTCGAGTCGGCCCGGGCGAAGGCGCTCCTCCAGACGGAGCTCGACACGCCGCCCTCAGCGGTCGTCGTCGTCCTCCACAGCGACACCGCGACGGCCGGGACCGCGGCGTTCGAGATCCCGGCCGCGGCGGCCATCGCGCACGTCGCAGAGGCCCCGGGCGTGGTCCGCGTGCTCCCGCACACGCTGAGCCCTCGCCAGGTCTCGGCGGACGGCCACACCGCGTACGACATCGTCTTCCTGTCGATCGCGCCGGACGATTCACCGGCCGCGCTGCCCGGAATTCGCGAACGACTGGGCAAGCCGGACGGCCTCGAGGTCCAGCTGGCCGGTGGCCCCGCGTTCTATGGGGACGTTCAGTCGGTGTCGGAGTCGGACCTGCGCCGGAGCGAGCTCGTGTCGCTGCCGCTGGCGGCGATCGCGCTCCTCGCCGTGTTCGGATCGGTGTTCGCGGCCGCCGTCCCGCTCATCGTCGGCGGCGCGGCGGTCGTCGTCGCGCTCGCGGCGATCTTCCTGATCGCGGGCGTGACCCCGATGAGCATCTTTGTGCTCAACCTCGCGACGCTCCTCGGGCTCGGTCTCGGGGTCGACTACTCGCTGCTCCTCACGAGCCGGTTCCGCGAGGAGCTCGCGCGGCGCGCCGATGAGCCAGCGGATCAGCGTGTCGCCGCCGCGGTCGAACGGACGGTTGCGACGGCCGGCCGGGCCGTGTTCTTCTCCGGGCTCACCGTCCTCCTCGGGCTGGGCGGGCTCGTCCTGTTCGAGTTCATGATCCTCCGCTCGGTCGGCATCGCCGGGGCGATTGTCGTCCTCCTTGCCGCGTCGTCGGCGCTCACCCTGCTTCCGGCCCTGCTCGCGATCTTCGGTACGCGCATCGACGCGCTCGCGATCCGGCGCGTCGTGCCCCGCGACGATCCCAACGGTCCCTGGGCCCGGCTGGCCAGGTGGGTCATGCGCCGCCCGGTCGCGGTCCTCATCCCGACCCTCGCGCTTCTGTTCGCCCTCGGGCTGCCGTTCCTCCACGTCCGGTTCAACGCCCCGGACTCGACGATCCTGCCGCCGAGCGTCCCGTCGCGGGCGGCCTTCGACCGGCTCGCCGAGGCGTTCGGCGAGGGCGACTTCGCGCCGATCGTCCTCGCGATCCGGACAGACGGGCCCGCGACGTCCCCGGCAAACGTCGCTGCGCTCTACGACTATTCGCGACGGCTGGCCGCGGACCCGCGGATCCGTCGCGTGGACTCGCTCGTCGACGTCGATCCGCGCCTCCAGAAGGCGCAGTACCAGCTCCTCTACGGCGACCCGAACGGACCCCGCGACCGATTCGTCGCCACGGCGCTCGCGACCACGACGCGAGGCGACCTCACGGCCTTCACGATCACCACGCCGTATGGCCCGAACCGCGACGAAGGCCGAGCGCTGGTCGCCGACCTGCGCAGCAACTCCGGCCCGCTGGCGCCGCCGTCGGGGATGACGGTCCTCGTGGGCGGCGGCGCGGCGGACGTCACCGACGTCGTCGACCGGGTCGCTGCCGACTTCCCACGGACGGGCCTGTTCATCGTCGTGACGACCTACATCGTCCTGTTCTTCCTGCTCCGCTCGGTCGTGCTGCCGGCGAAGGCCCTCGTGATGAACACCCTCTCGATCGTGGCCTCGTTCGGGGCCCTCGTGTGGATCTTCCAGGACGGCAACCTGTCGTCCCTGCTCGGGTTCCAGCCGCTGGGCTTCGTCGAGACGACGCAGCCGGTGATCCTCTTCTGCGTCCTGTTCGGGCTGTCGATGGACTACGAGGTCTTCCTGCTGTCGCGGATGAAGGAGGTCTGGGACCGGACCGGCGACAACCAGGAGGCGGTCGCGCGCGGCCTGGAGCGAAGCGGCCGGATCGTGACGTCGGCGGCGCTGATCGTCGTCGTCGTCGCCGGCTCGTTCGCGTTCGCGGACATCGTGCTGATCAAGGCCCTCGGCATCGGGATGGCGATCGCCGTGGCCCTCGACGCGACGGTGGTCCGCGCCCTCCTCGTGCCGGCCACGATGCGGCTCCTCGGAAAGTGGAACTGGTGGCTGCCGTCCGCCCTGCGGCGGGTGCCGCGCATCGAGACCGCCGGGATCGCCGGCGTCGTGGCCGTGGCGCTCGTCCTGCTGCCGCTCCTGGCCGGCTGCACGGCCGGCGCCCCGATCCTCGCCAACGCCCCGGCACCGCATCCGCTGCCGCCGGCCTTGACGCCCGCGCCGTCGACGCCGGCCGACCCCGTTCCGATCGTCCTGCCCGCCGATGACGCGCCGCATCATCGGCTGACCGAGTGGTGGTACTACACGGGGCATCTCCGGGCCGCGGACGGGACCCGCTTCGGCTTCGAGGACGTGATCTTCCGGGCGGAGCGCGGCGGGTTCCCGGTCTCATGGGCATCGCACGTCGCCCTGACCGACGAGACCGCCGGCACGTTCCGGTTCGCCCAGCGGACCGAGATCGGGCCGCAGGTCGATCGCTCCACGCCGGGTCACTTCGACCTGGCGTTCGCCCAGCCCGAGAGCGGCGGATCGTCGCTCGCGTCCGGCTGGGCGATGGACGGCGGCAACGGCCAGGACCAGCTCAGCGCCGTCAGCCCCGCCGATCCCGCGAGCCCCGCGGCCGGCACGCTCGGGCTGGACCTTCGTCTCGCGGCGACGAAGCCGGCCGCCCTCCACAACACGATCGGCTGGATCGACTTCGCCGAGGGCGGGTCGTCGTACTACTACTCGCGGACCGCGATGACCGCCGCCGGCACCGTGACGATCGACGGCCGGACCCTGGACGTCACCGGCGAAGCCTGGTTCGACCACCAATGGGGCGACTTCATCGCGGTCGGCGGCGGCGGCTGGGACTGGTTCGCCGTCAACCTGGACGACGGCACGGACCTGACGCTGTCGCTCGTGCGGGCCGCCGACGGGTCGTATCCGCTCGTGTACGGGACGCTCGTGGCCGCGAACGGCGCCACCCGCAACCTGCCGGCGGACGCCTTCCACGTCGACGTGACGCGTCGATGGACCAGCCCGCGGACCGGCGCCGACTACCCGGCGGGATGGCACGTCACGATCCCGGGCGACGGACTCGCGATCGACCTCGTCCCGAGCGTGGCGGACCAGGAGCTCGACACCCGCGGGTCGACGGGCGTCGTGTACTGGGAGGGATCGCAGCGGGTATCCGCGACTCGCGACGGCCGCACCCTGGGCGGGGAGGCCTACGTCGAGCTGACCGGCTATGCGCCGGCGGTACCGGCCGGAGCGTCGTCCGCTCCGTAGCCGGCGGACGTGGCGTCGGTTACGGCGCCGCCGAGGGACCCGGCATGACGACCCCGTTCGTCGTGGCGACGCCGACGATCTGGGCGTCCATCGGGGAGAGGCTGGCCAGCAGTCGCACCATCGCCTTCGCGCCCTGGCGATACGAGGCCGTGTTCGTCACCGAGGCGACGAGCGCTTCGGTCGCGGTGCTGTGGATCGAGTCGTAGAGCGTTCCGAGATCCTCGCCGACGGCGGCGGACCCGGGCCACGCCGAGATCTTGTCGGCCAGCTCCCCGCCGTAGATCGTGTCGGCCGAGATCATCCGGAGCGTCTGGGCGACCGACGCCGCATCGAACGTCGAGCGGGCAAGGGCCGCCGACAGGACGCCGGACGCGACACGCAGCCGCGCGTTCACCGTGACCGCCTGGACGAGCGCCGAACCGGTGATCGACGGGATGCCGCCAGAACCGCCCGAGTGGGCCGTCGGCAATGGTCCGGGCGTCGCGCCACCGCCGGAACCGCCTCCCAGCGGCGCGGCGCTCGCACCGGCGATCGGCGCAGCCTCGGCCGGGAGGGCGTGGGTCAGTCCGAAGACGGCGCCACCGACGCCGCCCAACGCGAGCCCGATCGCAAGACCGCTGCTCGCAAGAAGCGATGCCTTCGACATCGGAACGCCGATCACGAGCCGCGTGCGACAGCCGGGGCAGCGACGTGCGCCGACGGCGAGGGGGCGCCCGCAATTCGGGCAATCGAACACCGTCTGGTCGATCTCGCCGATCGCCAGGGACTCCGGCACGGCGACGATCGGTTCGGCTGTAGGTTCAGCGGTTCGGCGTCGTGAACGCCGGACCGCGTTGACGGTCATTCGAGATCGAGCCTCCTGAGCCGCTCGACGCGGAGGGCAGCGGTCGGGTGCCCTCGTGGGCAGTGTCCGTCAGGCGTACCAGAGAGGGCCTGAACCGAAGGTCCCGCGACCGGCCGTACGTTCGGGCGGCGCGACGGTTCCGGAACGGTGGCCGGGGCTCGCGGGCCTGCCCGACGCACGGCCTGAAACCTTCCGGTCGTCCGACGCCTCAAGGAGATGAAGCCCGTCGAACGGGCGAACACGGGGACGCGGACATGATCGAACCACCTGTCGCGGCGACGGCCGCGAGCGATGCCTTCGCACCGAGCCCACCGGGGACGCGCCTCGGCGCGGCACGAGCCGCCGTGGGTCACAACCCATTCGCGGCCGAGCTGCGGCGCGCGCTGGCCCGAGGTCCGGGCCCTGCCTCCCGCCTGCACGGGGGCGAGATGCTCGCGCTCCTCGCGCTGCTCGGTCTCGTGGCGATCGTCGCGACCGACCAGATCGTCCCTGCAACGTCGGCTCATCAGGCCCAGGTTCGCGTCTGGCTTGCGTCTCGTGCGGCCGGCGTCGTCGCGCTCGTCCTGCTGACGGCCCAGATCGTCATCGGGCTGCTGGTCAGCCATCCGACGAACAAGGCCACGTGGAGGGTGTCGCCCGGTGTGTTTCCGTGGCACGACAGCCTGTGGCTCTTCGTCCTTGCGTTCGTCGTCGCCCACGTCGTCTCGATCGTCGTCGACCCGTACGCCGGTGTCGGGCTGGTCGGGGCAATCGTTCCGGGACTGTCCTCGTACCGGTCCGCACCGGTCGCGCTCGGCTCGCTGGCCCTCTACGCGCTGCTGATCGTCGGGCTCACCGCCCGCTTCACCCGGCTCCTGCCACGGGGCGCGTGGCTGGTGATCCATCGCGCGGGGGTCGGCGTCTTCGTCCTCGGCTGGATGCACGGACTGCTCGCCGGCACCGACTCACCCGGCCTGTTCGCGCTCTACGTGGCGCTCGGGTCGGCGGTCGCGATCGCGACGGCCTGGCGGTGGTGGGGACGGGCACGGTCCGACATCGGGACGATCGATTCAGCTGCCGACCTGATCACATCGGTTCCGGCGCGGAGCCCTCGGCCGTGATGGCGCTGCGGATCCGACGCCTCTTCGTCGTCGTCGCGGTTGTGGGCAGCCTGATCCTCGCCGTCGCGACGGTTCGTGCGGCGGCGGCCTGGACGGCCGCCGCTGCTCCACTCGGCGTCGCGCCGGTGTCCGTTCAGGAGCTGACGATCCGCCTCGCCGACGAGCAGGCGCGGTCGGCGGACCTCCAGCACCGGCTCGACGAGCTGACCGCCGCGAGCAGTGATCTCGCGGCCGCCCTCGACGTCGCGACGACCCGGATCGCGACCGATGTCACGACCGCGGCCGATCTGAACCGTCGGCTCGCCAAGGCGAAGACCCGGCTCGCCATCCTCGAGGCGTCGATCACCAAGTCCCGGGCGGCCCTCGCGACGACGCGGCCGGCGGCGCCGCCGGCGACCGGCGGGAGCGGATCCGGCGGCGAGGCGGAGACCGAGACAGATGGCTGAGCGAATGGCTGAGCGATACGAAGCCAGGGTCGTCCGCGAACCGGTTCGGGTGCCGCGCTTCCCGGCCCACGTCGTCGCGCTCGTCGGGCTGTCGACGTGCGGCTACGCGATCGCCCTGGCGGGGATCACCTCCCTCCAGGCGGCTGCCGACGCCGCGACGACAGCGGACCGTGCTCCGGCCGCGGCCGGGATCGACCAGGTCGTCGATGTCAACGATCGACTGGCGCAACGCCTGGACGACCTGTCGAACCGGGACACGATCTCTGCCGCTGCCTATGGCAACGTCGTCGACGGGATCGCCCGCCTCGAGGCGGATCTCGCCGCGCTGGCCGACCGCGTGACGGCCGTCGATGGCGCCTCGCGGTCCCTACCGACGTCGGTCGCCCTGCCGCCGGCCGTGCGCTCGGTGCGACCGCCGACCCGGTCGGCGACTCATGCGACGACCGGCGGCTCCGGCGTGCCCTGAGACATCTCCTCTGAGGCGAGGCTCTCGCTGTCAGGACCGGCCCAGCGACGCCTCGAGCTCCACGTGAGTGGGCATGCCGCCGCGCGCCCCGGGCCTCGTCGTGCTGAGGCTGGCGGCAACGACGGCCCGCCGGACTGCCGTCTCGAGGTCGTGACCCGCCGCGATCGAGGCGGCGAGGGCCCCGGCGAACGTGTCTCCGGCCCCGACCGCGTCGACGGCCCGGACGCGCGGCGCATCGACCATCAGCGGCGGCGCGGGCTCCCGACGGACGAGCAGCGCGCCTTCGGCCCCGAGGGTGAGGATGACGGCCCGCGTGCCGGACCCGGGATCCCCGGACCCGAGGAGGCTGCGCGCCCCGGCCGCCGGCGACCTGCCCTCGTCGGGGGTCAGCGCGGCGAGCTCGCCACGGTTCGGGACGATGATGTCGGCTCCGGCGAGCAGGGCGCGATCGAGCCCGGTGGCCGGCGACGGGTTGAGGATCGTCATCGCCCCGGCGCGCCTCGCCACATCGAGGGCCGTTCGCAGCGCGGGCGTCGGGATCTCGTGGCCGACGAGCACGACGTCCCCCGCCCCGATCGAGAGATGCCGGAGCGACCGCTCGACCAGCCCCTCGGTCACGTCGCCGTTCGCCCCGGATGCCACCGCGATCGCGTTCTCGCCGTCGCGATCGACGAAGATCAGGGCGACGCCGCTCGACCCGGGCAGCGTCGCGAGCTCGGTGACGTCGATCCCCTCGGCCACGAGGGCGGCGCGGGCCTCGACGCCCAGGTCATCGTCCCCGACCGCGCCGACGATCGCCACGTCCGCGCCGAGACGCGCCGCCGCGGTCGCCTGGTTGCCGCCCTTCCCGCCCGGGTGCCGGGCATAGGTACGCGCCGATGACCGTCTCGCCGGGCGCCGGCAACCGATCGACCGTCGCGACGAGGTCGACGTTGGCCGATCCGACGACGATCACCCGACCGTTCACCGGCAACCTCCGCCATGAACGGATGCTCGATCACCGGGACCCGAGGCGGAGCTCCGCGACGCCATTGGCCCGAGGGTCCTATCCGGTGACGAACTCGCCGCCGTCGACCGAGATGATGTTGCCGCTGATCCAGTCCGAGTCGGTGGCGCTGAGCGTGACGATCGCGTCCGCCACGTCCTGTGTCGTGGTCATCCGGCCATGCGCGTTGCGGGCGAGCGTCACGTCGATCATCCGCTGGTTCTCCGGGATCTTGCGAAGCGCCGGGGTGTCCGTGACGCCGGCCCGGATCGAGTTCGCGGCGACGCCTGACTGGAGCCGCGCGAACTCCATCGCCAGCTGGCGGATATGCGACTCCATCGCGGCCTTCGCTCCCGAGACAACGCCGTAGGACGGGATCACCCGGCTCGTCCCCTCCGAGGTCATCGCATAGATCTTCGAGCCGTGCTCGAGGAAGCCCGCTCGCCAGACATCCTGGACCCAGTAGACGAGGCTGTTCGCCATCACGTCCTGGGTCATCTCCATCTTCTTCCGGTCGACCGCCTCTTTCGGGTCGTCGGCCAGGAACGGCACGAGCGAGCCGAAGGCGAGGGAGTGCATGACGACCCGGATGTAGGGGTGCCGGCCTGCCGACCGGCTCTCGTCGAAGCGGGCCCGGATCGTCGCGATCGCCGCGGCCCGCTTCTCGTCATCCGCCGCATTCATGTTGATGTACACGGCCTCGCTGCCGGCCGCGGCGATCGCCGCCTTGATCTCCTCGACGTGGGCGAGTCCGGCCCGGAAGTCGAGGTGGACGCCGACGATCCGGTAGCCGTCCGCCGCGAGCGCGAGTGACGTCGCCTCGCCCATCCCGCTCGAGGCGCCGAGGATGAGCGCCCAGCGCTCGCGGTCATCGGTCATCGGGTCCTCCCGTGCGCGGCTGGTCGGGCAGGTCGGCGGCGCTGGATCCGCGCCGACGGCGGCCGCGGGGTCGGCGGCCCGGCGAGTCTAGCAGCGGGCGGGCCGTGCGCCTTCCCGGTCGATGCACGGCTGCACGCGGTCCGGTCGGGCAACCGGTCCGATCGGACCATGCCGACCGGCCGTTCGGCTCTCTCGTCCGGAGCCCGGTCGCGCTAGATTGCCGTCGATGGCCGACCTCAAGCCGGAGCAGATCATCGCGCTGCTCCTCCCGATCATCGTGATCCAGGTGGGTCTGATGATCGCCGCGCTGTTCGACCTGGAGAAGTCGGAGCGGCGGGTGCGCGGCGGCAGCAAGCTCATCTGGGTCCTGATCATCGTGTTCGTGAACGTCATCGGGCCGATCGTCTATTTCGTCGCGGGCCGGGAGGAGTCGTGAGCGGACCGGCGCCGACGGGCCCGGCGATCCTGGCCCGCGGGCTCACGAAGCGATACGGGTCGATCCTCGCCCTCGACGGGCTCGACCTGGACGTCCCGGCGGGCTCGGTGTTCGGGCTGCTCGGGCCGAACGGGGCGGGCAAGACGACGACGATCCGCATCCTCACCGGGCTCGCTCGTGCGTCGGACGGGTCCGCGACGGTCGATGGGATCGAGGTCGGTCTCGACCGGCCGGAGCTTCACCGCCGCCTCGGCTATCTCGACCAGGACCCGCGGTTCTACTCCTGGATGCGCGGCCGCGAGCTGCTCGAGCTCACCGGTCGGCTGAGCGGGCTTCGCGGCGCGGAGTTGAGGACGCACGTCGGCGAGATGCTGGATCGCGTCGGGCTCCGAGCTGCCGCGAATCGCCCGATCGGCGGATGGTCCGGCGGGATGCGCCAGCGACTCGGGATCGCCCAGGCGCTTCTGCATCGCCCCCGGGTCGTCTTCCTCGACGAGCCGGTCAGCTCGCTCGACCCCGAGGGGCGTCGCGACCTCCTGGCGCTGATCGGCGGCCTCCGCGGCGAGACCACAGTCGTCCTGTCGACCCATGTCCTCGCCGACGTGGAGCGCGTCTGCGATCGGGTGGCGATCCTGGATCGGGGCCGACTGGTCGTCGAGGGCCCGCTCGACACGCTGCTCGCCGACCACGCCCGGCCGATCTTCCGGCTGGACCCGGAGCGGGGGCAGGACGCCGCGGTCGCGGACCTCGTCGGACGGCTCGCGGGCGCGGTCTGGGCGACGACCGTCACGACCGAGCCGGATGGCCGGATCCGGGTGGTCGTCGCCGATCCCGCAGCCGCCGCGGCCGGCGTCCTGCCGCTCGTCGTGCAGGCCGGCGTTCGGCTCACCTCCTTCGAGCAGGCCCGGCCGACGCTCGAGGACGTCTTCCTCGAGCTCGTCGGTCCGCCGAGTCCGGACGACCTCGACGGTCGGGGTTTCGTCCGGGCGCGCGAGGTCGAATCGTGATGGCGGGGGCCCGGGTCCTCCTTCGCAAGGAGCTGTTCGAGCAGTGGCGGACGCTCCGCCTCCAGATCGTGGCGACCGTCTTCGTCCTGATCGGCCTGTCCTCGCCGGTGCTCGCCCGGTTCATCCTGGAGATCCTCAAGGCCGTCGGCGGCAATCTGCTCCCGATCGTCCTCCCGCCGCCGACGGCCGCGGATGCGTGGGATCAGCTCGCGAAGAACCTCACCCAGCTCGGGGCGTTCGTGGCGATCCTCCTCGCGGCGGGGTCCGTCGCCGCCGAGAAGGAGCGCGGGACCGCGGCGCTCCTCCTCGTCCGGCCGGTCGGACGCGCCGGCTTCCTGCTCGCCAAGCTGGCGGCGATCGGCGTCACGCTCGGCGTCGCGACGGCACTCGCCGTGGCCGGGGCCTGGTTCTACACGCTCGTCCTCTTCGAGTCGCTGCCGGTCGTGGGGACGATCGCCGCCGCCGTCCTGTACTGGCTCTTCCTGATGGCCTGGGTCGCGATCACGTTCCTCGCGAGCACCCTGACCCGCTCGTCCCTGGCCGCCGCGGGCATCGGGATCGTCGCCCTGATCGGGAGTGGGATCCTCGGCATCCTGCCAGCGCTCGCCCCGTGGCTGCCGACCGGGCTGATCGGGGTGGCGCGCTCGCTCGCGCTGGGGATCGATGGTCCGGACGCCTGGGCGCCGATCGTCGGGACGGTCGCGTTCATCGCCGCCTGCGTGGGGCTGGCCTGGCTGTCGTTCCGGCGCCAGGAGCTGTGAGCCGCTCGGTCGACGATCAGATCACCCCGTCCGCGCGGAGGCTCGCGATCTCGGCAGCGTTGTAGCCGAGCTCCGTCAGGATTGCGTCGGCCTGCTCGCCGAGGAGCGGTGGCGGCGTCCGGACCGTCGCCGGCGTCCGTGCGAGCTCGAACGGCGGGAGGACCTGCGTCGTCGGTCCGAGGACCGGGTGGACCAGCTCCACCGTCCGACCGGCCGCCCACGGCGACGCGAACGCGGCGACGATGTCGTTGATCGGGCCGGCCGGGACGTCGGCGGCCGCCAGCGCCGCCAGCCAGGCATCGCTCCCCTGCTCTGCCAGCCGGGCGGACAGGGTCTCGACGAGCTCGCGGCGGTTCGCGACGCGGTCGCCGTTCGTCGCGAAGCGCGGATCGTCCGCGAGGGCCGGCAGCCCCAGCGCCCGGCAGAACCTCGGCCACTGCCGCTCGCTGCCGACGGCAATGGCGATCGTGCCGTCCGCGGTCTCGAACGTCTCGTACGGGACGATGTTCGGGTGGGCGTTGCCGAGCCGCCCGGGCGAGCTGCCGCCGACGAAGGCGTTCTGCGCCTGGTTCACGAGCGCCGCCAGCGTCGAGCCCAGGAGCGTCAGGTCGATCCGCTGACCGCCGGCCCGTTGCGCGTCGATCCCTTGCCCGCCGGTCCGCTCGCGGGCGAAGAGGGCAGACAGGACCGCGACCGCGCCGTTCAGGCCGGTCAGGACGTCGCTCAGGGCGACGCCGATCTTCGTCGGTCCGGCGCCGGGCGCGTCGTCGGGCGGTCCGGTGATCGACATCAGCCCGGATTCGGCCTGGATCACGAAGTCGTAGCCTGGCCTCCCGGGGTCCGGCGTCCCGCGGCCGTAGCCGGTGATCGCGAGGTGGACCAGACCCTGGTTGAGGCGCTCGAGGACCTCGTCGTCGAAGCCGATCCGCTCGAGTCCACCGCTCCGGAAGTTCTCCACGAACACGTCGGCGCGGGCGACCAGGCGGCGCAGCACCTCCCGGGCAGCAGCGGTTCGCAGGTCGAGGCGGATCGAGCGCTTGTTCCGGTTGACCGCAAGGGCGTAGGCGGCGGTCCGGGTCGCCGGATCGTCGCCGCCCACCCACGGTGGACCCCAGCCACGCGTCGCATCGCCGTCGGGCGGCTCGACCTTCACGACGTCGGCGCCGAGGTCGCCGAGGAGCATCGTCGCGTACGGCCCGGCGAGCACGGTCGAGCAATCGACGACGCGGATCCCTGCGAGCGGGCCGGGCACCTCGGTCGCGGACATGCGTCGATGGTAGGGAGTGCGCCGACTCGCGAGGCGGCCGAACCGGCGCGATGCGATGATCCGGGCATGACCGACCTGCCCGAGACCACCGCACCCGAACCACATCGGCTCACCCTGATGACGGTCCATGCCCACCCGGACGACGAGACGATCGGGACCGGAGGCGTCATGGCGAAGGCCGTCGCCGCCGGCCATCGCGTGATCCTCGTCACCTGCACCCGAGGCGAGCAGGGCGAGATCGTCATCAAGGAGATCGACACGCCCGAGAACCACCGCCGCCTCGGCGAGCTCCGCGCCGCCGAGCTGGAGGCGGCCATGGGCGAGCTCGGGGTGACCGAGTGGGAGAACCTCGGCTACCGGGATTCGGACATGATGGGGCGCGAGGGGAACAACGATCCCCGGACGTTCTGGCAGGCCGATCTCGACGAGGCCGCCGGACGTCTCACGTGGCTCGTCCGCCGCTATCAGCCGGACGTGATGACGACGTACAACAGCTTCGGCGGGTACGGGCATCCGGACCACATCCGGACGCACGATGTGGCCATCCGGGCGTTCGACCGGGCCGGGGATCCGGCGTGGTACCCGGGCCAGCTCGAGGCCGGCGCCGCGGCCTGGACGCCCTCGAAGCTCTACGAGACCGCGATCCCGGCCTCGGTCCGGGAGGCGATGCGCGAGGCGATGCGGGAATCCGGCCGGCCGTCGTTCTGGGAGCCGCCGGAAGACGCGACCGAGGAGCAGCTCCGCGAGTTCGAGGAGTTCGTCGCGAAGATGCTCGTCCCGGACGAGTCGATCACGACCTGGATCGACGTCTCGGGCGATCCGATCGACCGGAAGTGGCGGGCGATCCAGCGTCATGTGACCCAGATCGCGATGGACAACGGGTTCATGACGCTCGGCGAGCAGGGCTGGAAGGACCATTGGGCGAAGGAGGCCTTCATCCTCCGCGAGTCGCGCGTCGCCTCGACGATCCCCGAGACGGACCTCTTCGCCGGGCTCAGCTGACCGGGTCCGCGACCTCCGCCGCCGCGGCGGCGGCCGCGAAGAGTTCGGTCCGATCGCGGTCGAGCGGGCCGCCACGACACAGAAGGTGGGCGACGAGGCCCGTCCAGCCGGTCTGGTGCGAGGCGCCGATCCCGGCCCCCGTGTCGCCATGGAAGTACTCGTGGAAGAGGAGCAGGTCGCGCCATTCCGGGTCCTCGCGGAACTTGGCGATCGTGCCCGCCACCGGCCGATGGCCGTCAGCATCGGGCAGCCAGATCGAGACGAGACGCGCCGAGACGTCGGCCGCGACGTCGCGCAGCCGCATGCGAACGCCGGACCCGGTCGGGTGCTCGACGAGGAAGTCCGGCCCGAGCGCCTCGTCCCAGCGCAGCAGCGATTCGATGAAGAGGTAGTTGACCGGGAACCAGACGGGCCCGCGCCAGTTGGAGTTGCCGCCGAAGAGCGCCGTCGTCGACTCGCCGGGCTCGTAGTCGATCGAGGCGAGATAGCCCTCGATCTCGAGCTGGAATGGCTGCGCCAGGTGACGCCGGGAGAGCGCCCGGAGGCCGAACGGCGAGAGGAATGCGTCTTCCGACAACGCCTCCCTCAGCACCCGCTCCAGGTGGACCGGCGGCAGCAGGCTCAGGATCATCGAGCTGCCACCGGGCTTCTCGATGAGCGAGCCCCGCGCCCGCAGCCGCTCGTCGGTGACGCCCATGTTCGCGAGGAAGCGGGCGAAATGCTTGCCGAGGGCCGCCCCGAGCTCGGTGGCCGGTCGTGGAACCGCGACCGCGGGGAGAATGGGCAGCAGGCCGACCATCGAGTGGATCCGGAGCGGCACCGACGTGCCGTCGGGCAGGCGGAGCCGGTCGTAGAAGAAGCCGTCCGCCTCGTCCCATAGCCCGCTCTGGTTCATCGCCGCCGTGATGCGGGCGGCACGCTCGAGGAATGTCGTCAGCAGATCGGTGTACGCGGGGTCGTGGGCGGCGAGCACCGTCGCCATCGTCAGCATCGACACGCAGTAGGCGTACATCCACGCCGAGGCATCCGACTGCTCGAGCTGTCCGGCCACCGGCAGGTGCGAACGGTCGAAGGCGCTCAGGTTGTCGAGCCCGAGAAAGCCCCCGGAGAACAGGTCGTTGCCCTCGGAGTCCTCGCGGTTGAGCCACCACGTGAAGTTGAAGAGCAGCTTGTGGAAGATCCGGGCGATGAACTCCGTGTCGCGCCCGCCGTCGATCGACCAGACCGCCATCGCCGCGAGCGCGTGGACGGGCGGGTTCACGTCGTCGAACGACCACTCGTACGCAGGCAGCGCGCCGTTGGGATGCTGGAACCACTCGCGGCTCATGACGAGCAGCTGGTATTTCGCGAACGCCGGGTCGACGTGGGCGAGCGTGATCGCGTGGAAGGCGAGGTCCCAGGCGGCGAACCACGGGTACTCCCACTTGTCGGGCATCGACAGGATGTCGGCCGCGTCGAAGTGGCGCCAGCCGGCGTTCCGGCCGGTCAGCCGCTCTGGTGGGGGCGGTGCGGTCGTCGGGTCGCCGTCGAGCCAGCGTCCGACGTCGTAGGCGTAGAACTGCTTGCTCCAGAGCATGCCGGCGAAGGCCTGGCGCATGATCATCGCCTCGTCGTCGGTGTCATCCGCTCGGCGCAGGTCGGCGTAGAACTCGTCGGCCTCGGCGGCGCGGCGGGTCATCGTCTCGGCAAAGGCCGAGCCGAGCAGCCTCGTGCCGGCAGCCTCACCAGGCGCGATGCCCGGGGCCCGTGGACGGAGCCGCAGTCGGATCTCGGCCGTGGCGCCGGGATCGACGGTGAGGCGATACCAGGCGGCAGCCTTCGTTCCGGTCTGAGCCGGATTGACGGTCGCTGCGCCGGCGACGACGTGGTCGTTGATCCCGTCTTTCGGCCACGGTGTCGTCGCCTCGGACCCATGGATCCGCGGGGCGTTCGTCTCGTTCTCGCAGAACAGCAGCTCCGGCGCCGCGCCGTCCGGCGCTGGACCGAGAAACAGCTCGTAGTCGCCGAGGTCCGGATGGGAGGCGAGGACCCTCGAGCCGGCGCTACCGTCGGCACGGATGGTCGGATGCAGACCGTCCGTGGCCCACGACCACTCGTTCCGGAACCAGAGCGTCGGCAGGACGTGGATCGTTGCAGCGTCCGGACCGACGTTCCGGAGGGTGATCCGGGCGAGGATGTCGGTCGGATCGGCCTTCGCGTAGTGGACCTCGACGATCCAGTAGCGGTCGTCGTCGAAGATTCCGGTGTCGAGCAGCTCATACTCGGGCTCGAGCCTCGAGCGACGCGCGTTCTCCTCGATCAGATCCTCGTACGGGTACGCCGCCTGTGGGTAGTGGTAGCGCCAGCGGAGCCAGGCGCTGCTGGGCAGCGCGTCCAGGTACCACCAGTACTCCTTGACATCCTCGCCGTGGTTGCCCTCGCTGTTCGTCAGCCCGAACATCCGCTCCTTGAGGATCGGATCCCGGCCGTTCCAGAGGGCCAGCCCGAGGCACAGCCGGCCGAACACGTCGGAGATGCCGGCCATGCCGTCCTCGTTCCAGCGGTACGCGCGAGAGCGGGCGTGATCGTGCGGGAAAGACTGCCAGGCGTTGCCGTCGGCGCTGTAGTCCTCACGGACCGAGCCCCAGGCGCGCTCGGACACGTACGGACCCCACTGGTACCACGGGCTCGCGGTGTCGAGCCCTTCCTCGAGATGTCCCGGGTGCTCCATCCGCTGGCGTTCCACGCCGGCGACCCTTCGCTTGTCCGTCATTGCGTCATCCCTCCGCGACGGGCGTCCGGCGGGCCGCGAGCACGACCACGGATCGCGGCCCGGCCCGGTAGCTGTCGCCCTCGACGGCCGGCGCCTCGGCCGCCATCACGAGGTCATCCGGGCTCCCGAGGGTCGTGTCGAGGATCCGTCGCCACGGCTCCATCCCGGCCTCGCCGGGCGGGATCTCGAAGTCGAGCGGCTCCCACCAGGCGTTGAGGATCAGGTGCAGGACGATCCGTTCGCCCCACAGGGCGAGCGCGAGCGATCGCGACGAGCCGCCGAGGTCCGGCTGGCCGAGCCGGGTCCCGTGCCAGTCCACGCGCGAGCCCGCGAGGAGCTCGGACAGGGTGACGTTCGCGGGGAGGCCGAACATCAGCTGGGCGGCCCGGCGCCCGGCGATCAGGCCCCGGCAGAACCGGTGCAGGCCGGCATGCCGGTCGACAAGCGTCCAGTCGAACCAGCTCAGCTCCGAGTCCTGGCAGTAGGCGTTGTTGTTGCCGAGCTGCGTCCGGCGGACCTCGTCGCCCATCGTCAGCATCGGCACGCCGACCGCGAGCAGCTCGAGCGTCAGCAGGTTCTTCACCTGGCGCTCGCGAAGCGCCTCGATCGCTGCGTCGTCGGTGGGTCCTTCGGCCCCGCAGTTCCAGGACAGGTTGTCGTCGTTTCCGTCGCGGTTGTCCTCGCCGTTCGCCTCGTTGTGCTTCGCGTCGTACGAGACGACGTCGTTCAGCGTGAACCCGTCGTGACAGGTCACGAAGTTGATCGTCTTCTGGGGTTCGCGGGCGAGATGCGCGTAGATGTCCGGGCTGCCCAGCAGGCGCTCGGCCACGGTCCAGGCCTTGCCCGGATCGCTTTTCACGAACGAGCGGACGTCGTCGCGGAAGCGGCCGTTCCACTCGACCCAGCGATCGCCCGCGAACGAACCCACCTGGTACAGCCCGGCCGCGTCCCACGCCTCGGCGATGAGCTTCGTGCCGGCGAGGACAGGGTCCGTCTCGATGTCCCAGATGATCGGCGGGCGTGGGACCGGCGTCCCGTCCTCGTCGCGCGACAACACCGACGCGAGGTCGAACCGGAACCCGTCGACGTGCATGTCGGCGACCCACGACCGGAGGCTGTCGAGGATCAGCCGCCGGACGACCGGCTCGTTCGCGTTCAGCGTGTTGCCGGTGCCGCTGTAGTCGGCGTAGCGCGACGGGTCGCCGGGCTCCGCGAGGTAGTACTCGTCGTTGGCGAGACCGCGGTAGCAGAACGTCGGACCATCGGCGCCGCCCTCGGCCGTGTGGTTGTAGACGACGTCGAGGATGACCTCGAGCCCGGCCCGGTGGAGCGCCTTGACGAGGTCGCGGAACTCGTCGACCGCGGCCTGCGCGCCGGGCCGACTGGCGTAGCCGGCGTGGGGCGCGAAGAACGAGACCGGCTGGTAGCCCCAGTAGTTCGGTAGGCCGCTCGGCGCGTCCTGTGCGTCGAACTGGAACACCGGGAGGAGCTCGACCGCAGTGACGCCGAGGTCGACGAGGTACGGGATCTTGTCGACGAAGCCGGCGTACGTGCCGCGGCGGGCGGCGTCGACACCGCTGTCCGGATGGGCCGTGAAGCCACGGACATGGGCCTCGTAGATGACGGTCTCGGCGAACGGCCGGTCGATCGGCCGGTCGCCTTCCCAGTCGAACGCCGCGAGGTCGACGACGACGCTCTTCATCGCCGGCCCGGTCGTTCCGCGCCGGTAGCCCGACGGCACGGCGACCCCTCGACCGTACGGATCCAGGAGGATCCGGTCGCCGGCGAACCGCAGGCCGCGCTCGGGGGCCCACGGCCCATCGACCCGGAAGCCGTAGGCCTGGCCCGCCCCCACGCCCGGAACGAACGCGTGCCAGTACGGCCCGGTCCGGTGTTCGTCCGCGTCGAGGCCGATCACGCGGGCCGGGACGTCGTCCTCGGGCGAGTCGAACAGGACGAGTTCGACCGAGGACGCACGCTTGGCGTAGACCGAGACGTTCACGCCGTCGGGCGTCAGTGACGCGCCGATCGGATGGCTCGAGCCTGCCTGGACCGGCGCGAGGGTCGCCGACATCGGAGCCGTGGCCGGGATCGCGACGCTCATGGGATCAGAGGCCGACGCTGGCCTGCATCATCCCGCCGTCGACGACGTAGGTCGTGGCGGTGCCGTACGACGCCCCATCCGAGGCGAGGAACGCGACGAGCCGAGCGATCTCCTCGGGCTCCGCGACCCGCCCGAGCGGGATCGCGCCCTCGAGCCTGGCCCGCGCGACGGGATCGGCGAGCGTGACCTCGTCGATCGGCGTATGGACGGCGCCGGGCGCGACCCCGACGACCGTGATCCCGTGCGGCGCGAGCTCGACGCCGGCGGTCCGGGTCAGCATCCGGACACCGCCCTTGGCCGCGCAGTAGGCGACGTTGCCGGGCATCGGCCAGTCCTCGTGGATCGACGAGATGGTGATGATTCGGCCGCCGCCGCCCTGCTTGATGAACTGCTTGGCCGCCAGCTGCACACCGAAGAAGGCGCTCTTGAGGTCGACGCCCATGACGAGGTCGAACTGTTGCTCGGTCGTGTCGAGGATCCCCGTCCGAGTCTCCATTCCGGCGTTGTTGACGATGATGTCGAGCTTGCCGGTCGCCTGCACCGTGCTGTCGATCAGGCGCTGGATGTCGGGTACCGACGAGACGTCGCCCTGAACGGCCTGGGCCTTGCCGCCCTCGGCCTCGATGGCCTTGACCGTTTCGGTCGCGGCGGCCTGGTTCCTGTGATAGTTGATCGTCACGAACGCACCCTGGCGTGCCATCTCGAGCGAGATCGCGTGCCCGATCCCGCTGTCGCCACCCGTGACAACTGCGGACTTTCCCTTCAACATCCCGATCCTCCTGGATCCACTACCTGTCGTGATTGACGGGACTCACCCCACCGGCTGGCGCCGGCGCACGATGACGAACGAAAGGATCCCCATCCCGACGGCGATGACCGCCGCCAGGCCGAAGATCGTGCCCAGGCCGGCCCCCGCCAGCGCCGCGGAAATCGCCGCGATCGCCTGGGGCAGGAACAGCGCCCCGTAGGCCGTGCTCGTCAGCCCGTACTCGGACGGGCTCGTCAGGATCGAGCTGGCCGCCGGGAACGTGACGAGCGCCACGCCCTGGACGAGGCCGGCCGCGTAGACCGCGACGACCTCGTTCCGGCTCGCCATGCCTGGGAATCTCCCGACGGGCTACGTCGAGCTCCCGCCGGACCCGGCACCGACCGGCTGGCGCTCGGAGGCGCCCAGCCGCTCTTTCAGGTGGTCTCCGACACGCAGGGCATTGGCGATCGCCGTCAGCGCCGGGTTTACCGCGCCGATGCTCGGGAAGAAGCTCGTGTCGACGACGTACAGGTTGTCGAGCTCGTGGGCCTTGCAGTTCACGTCGAGGACCGAGGCTGCCGGGTCCGATCCGAACCGGACCGTGCCCGTCTGGTGGGCGACGCCCGCGATCGGGATGTCGTTCTTCAGGTACGTCGTCCGCGGGATCAGGTGGTCGGGATGCATTCCCAGATGCCCGAGCATCGACTGGAGCTGGTGGTAGAGCCGCTTCTTCGGCTCCTGGTTGTTCGGGGTGTAGCTGAGCGTGATGTTGCCGTCCTTCGCCAGGGTCACCCGGTTCTCGGGCCGCGGCAGGTCCTCGGTCGAGAGCCAGAAGTCGACCGCGTGCTTGGCGACCTCGTCGAGCGTGAAGGTCGGAGCGAGCTTGGTCTGGAGCGGCTTCTCGCCACGGAACATCGGGGCCGACGACTTGCCGACCATCTGGATGTTGCCCATCGGGAACGCGAAGTCCTTCGACCCGAAGTAGAAGTCGTTCAGGCCCAGCGTCTTCTGGAACTTCGTTGGGTTCTCGTCCTTCGAGATCGCCAGGACGGCCGTGCTGTTGTGGAACATGTAGTTCCGGCCCACCTGGTCCGAGCCGTTCGCCAGCCCGTTCGGGTGATGGTCATTGGCGGAGGCAAGCAGGAGCTTCGCCGAGTTCGCGGCACCCGCGGACACCACGACGATGTCGCCGCGATAGGTCCGCGTCTCGCCGTCGACCTGGGCGACGACCCCGTTGACGGACCGGCCCGTCGGATCGGTCGTCAGCCGGACGACCGTCGCGTCCGTCTGGAGGGTGACGTTCGGATGGCCGAGGGCGGGCCGCACGCCGAACATCTCGGCATCGGACTTCGCCTGGACGAGAGACGGGAAGCCGTCACACGTGGCGCATCGGATGCACGGGCTGAATGGCATGTTGTCTTCGATGAGCCGGACGCCGCACGGGGCATGGAAGGGGTGGAGGCCGGCCCGTTCGAGGTCATCGGACAGCTGCTGGATCCGTGGCTCGTGGGTGACGGCCGGGAACGGGTACTCGGAGCTCGCGGGCGGCTCCGTCGGGTCCTCGCCGTGCTTGCCGCGGACCTCGTACAGCTGCTCGGCCCGCGAGTACCACGGCTCGAGCTCCTCGTAGGAGATCGGCCAGGCCGGCGAGACGCCGTCGTGGTGCTGCAGCTCACCGAAGTCCTCGCGGCGCAGCCGGTAGAGGGCGGCCCCGTAGAACTTGGTCTGACCGCCGACGTAGTAGTGGATCCCGGGCTGGAAAGCCTTGCCGCCCTCGTCGTACCAGGTCTCCTTGGAGACATAGCGGTTCTTGACGAACACCTCGTCGGCGTCCCAGTTCTCGATCTCGCGGGGCAGCCAGCCGCCGCGCTCGAGGATCAGGATCCGCTTGCCGGACGGGGCGAGGTGTCCCGCGAGGGTGCCGCCGCCGGCGCCGCTGCCGATGATGATGACGTCGTAGTCCAGGTTCGAGCTCATCCCCCACCTCCCGCGGTCGTCGCCGCTGTCGCGATGTCGTCGTCTTCCCACTGCATCCGGGGCGTGCCGCTCCGGTCGAGCGGCTGCGGTGCCCGCTCGCTTCCGAAGAAGTCCTCGGCCCAGCTCTTGAACGCGTCCACGCGGTTGCTGCCGCCGGTCATCAGGGCGGCGTGCACGCCGAGCCAGGCGGCGAAGGCGACCTTGCCGTGGAGCTCGACCCCCTTGACCTGGGCGACGGCGGCGCCTCGTCCGATCATCGCCATCGTGCCCTTGTCGAAGTACGAGAACGGCTTGGTCGAGTGGCCCTGGCGATCGGCGAGGATCGTCTTCGCGGCGGCCTCGCCGCTCTGGAGGGCGACCGATCCGAGCTGGGGATGGGTCTTGCCGTCCTTTGCCGGGATGTTCGCGATGTCGCCGATCGCGAGGACCCCCGGAAACCCGGCCACCGTGAAGTCCGGGGCGACGTCGATCCGGCCGCCTCGGCCCTGCGGCAGCCCGCTCGCCCCGGCGATCGGTGCGGCCATCAGGCCGCCGCCCCAGACGACGCAGCGCGTCTTGATCGTCGATCCGTCCGAGAGCGTCACGTGGCCCGGACCGATGTCGGTGACCCCGCTGCCCAGGCGAAGCTCGACGCCGTCCTTCTCGAGCACCCTCGCGGCATATGCGTGGCCCTTGTCGGCGAACATCTTGAGGAGCGCCTGGCCGTGGTCGACCAGATGGACCCTGGCCCGCGGGGCGAGGGCCGGGAACTCGTGGACCATCGTCGTGTTGATCATCTCGGAGAGCGCGCCGGCGACCTCGACGCCAGTCGGCCCGCCGCCGACGATCACGAAGTCGATGGCCCCCTCGTCGACGAGCGAGGGGTCGCGATCGGCCTCCTCGAATGTCTGGACGACCCGCGTCCGCAGCCGGTCCGCGTCCTCGAGCGAGTAGAGCGGAAAGGCATGCTCGGCACCCGGCGTCTTGAAGAAGTTCGGTTGGGATCCCGCTGCGATCACGAGGTAGTCGCCCGAGTAGGTCTCGCCGGTCGCGGTGGTGGCCGATCGGGCGACCGGGTCGATCGCGGTGACCTCGGCCCGCTTGGCGACGAACCCGTCGTACTCCGCCGCGATCCGACGAAGCGGATAGGCGATGTCGGCGGCCGCGAGCATCGAGTTCGCGACCTGGTAGAGGAGCGGCTGGAACTGGTGGTAGTCGTTCTGGTCGATCAGCGTGACGTCGATCTCGGCGTGCTTCGCGAGGGCCCGGGCACAGGCGACGCCGGCGAAGCCGCCGCCGACGATGACGACCCGGGTCGGCGTGGCGTCAGTGGCCATGTCGTCCCTTCTTCGTGGTTGCGGTGGCCGCGGCGTCGCTGTGGGCGCCGTTCCGCCGGGTGGCGGCCGCCTTCACGGCGGCCGGGCGGCGATCGGCGTGGACGTGGACCCGCCCGCGGCCGAAGGCATCGAGGCGGCCCCAGCGACCCGGGATGTCGAGCAGCTCGATGTGGCCGATGTTTGCCGGCAGCGCCGGATCGACGACGAGGTGATCGCCGAGTGGCTCGAGGCCGAGCATCGTCCGCAGCAGCAACAACGGCGCGCCCGTCGACCAGGCCTGCGGGCTGCACGCCGTCGGGTACTTGACCGGGTACATCGTCACGGATCGGTCGTAGCCGCCGAACGCCTCCGGCAGCCGGCCCTCGAAGACCTCGGCGGCGTCGAGGATGCCGCTCGCGATCCGGGCGGCCTCCTCCTTGAAGCCGTAGCGCCGCAGGCCCCAGGCGATGAACGAGTTGTCGAACGGCCAGACCGTGCCGAGGTGATAGCCGACCGGGTTGTAGCGGCCCTCGCCCTCGGCGAGCGTCCGCACGCCCCAGCCCGAGAACAACCGCGGGCCCATGAGGTGGTCGACGACGGACTTCGCCTTGTTGGCGTCAACGATGCCGCTCCACAGGAGCAGGCCATTGTTCGACGCGAGCGAGTCCACCTGGCTGCCGTCGGCGTCGAGGGCGATCGCGTAGTAGCCACGATCGGGGAGCCAGAAGTCGCGGTTGAAGCGGCGCTTGAGATCGGCCGCCTCCGCCTCGAGTCGATCGGCATACGCCTCATCCTTCCAGACGAGACGGGCCAGTCGGGCGGCCCGGAGCTTCGCGTCGTAGGCATAGCCCTGCAGCTCGCACGTCGCCCGCGGGAAGCTCGGCAGCCGTCCGTCGGCATACGAGATCGAGTTCCACGAGTCCTTCCAGCTCTGGTTCTCGAGACCCGTCTGCTCGTTCCGTCGCTTGTACGAGATGTAGCCGTTGCCCATGCGGTCGGCGTACTCGTCGATCCAGTTGATCGCCGCCCGGGCCTCGCGCTCGAGATCGCGGACGAGCGCGCGATCGCCCGTCCAGCGCTCGTACTCGTCGAGGAGGATCACGTAGAGCGGCGTCGAGTCGACCGCCCCGTAGTACGGCGTGTGGGGTCGCTCCTCGAACGCCGCCATCTCGCCATAGCGCATCTCGTGGAGGATCCGCCCGGGGTCCTCGTCGCGGAAGTCATCGAGCCGTGTGCCCTGCCACTCGCCGAGGACCCGGAGGGTCGTCGCCGCGAGCTCGGACTGGAAGGGCAGCGCCTGGAGGCTGGTGAAGATGCTGTCCCGCCCGAACATCGTCATGAACCACGGCAGACCGGCCGCCGGCAAGCTGCGGCCGCCGGCGACCGGCGGCGAGAACCGGAGCGCGGCGAGGTCCACGAGGCTGCGGCGGTACGTCGCCTTCAGCGGCTGCCAGTCGCACTCGAGATGGGGCGCCTCGTCGATCCAGTCGTCGAGGCTCTTCTGCATGTTCGGCTTGGCCGTATGGCTCGACCGGCCGTACTTCGTCTGGGTCGTGCGCCGCCCGGCGCCGCTCAATGACGTGACGACGTCAAGATCGGTCGTCCAGCTGCCGTGGGGCTCGATGCGGATCGTGAAGGTCAGGCCGTGCTCGTCGAACGATGCCGGTGCCGACGTCGAGATCGTCGTCTCGCGCCGGAAGGTCTCGCGGCGATAGCCGAGGACGAGCCGGGTCGCCTCGACCTGGGTGTCATAGGAACCGATCTTCTTCAGCGCGTCCTTGATCTCGAACAGGTCCGCGAAGTCGCTCTCCGCGTCGACCCGGATCGTCAGGTCCGACGGCTCGTCGCTGTGGCTGAGGATTGTCAGCTCCTCGTGGAAGCCGTCGCCGACCGCCCGCTGCCGGATGACCGACAGCTTCGGGTCGATGTAGACCGTGCCGGTCGCCGGGACGAGGAAGAAGCGGGCCTCGAAGTACTGGAGGTCGTCGGTCGAGAGGGCATTGAGCCGAAGATCGTTGATCGACAGGACCCATCTCGAGAGGAACCGGGTGTCGTACGAGAAGAGCCCGGTCGGGTCGGTCTTGGAGGCCTCGATGTCGCCGCGCTCGTCGCTGACGACGAACGTGTTGCCGTCGAGGATTCGAACCAGGGTCGCGACCATCGTCAGCTCCTCCGCTTGCCGACGGCCCGGTCGCCCGAGACCTCCGGCATGCCCACCGGCGGCGGGAAGAGCCGCTGCAGCCGGACGAGGAGGCGAGGCTCCCCGTCGAGGGTCAGGGCGCCGCGGAGATACGCGGCCATCGCGTTCGTCCGGCCGGACGCGACCTTGTCGAAGGCACCCTTCTCCGCCCGGAGGACGCAATCGGCGTCACCGTCCGATCTCGACACATCGAGGGCGCCGTCCTTGATCCCGAGCAGCCAGTGGTCGGTGCGCCTCCCGTCGACGATGTCGAAGCGCACGGTGGCCCGGAGCTTGCCGAGCAGCGGCTCCTGGCCGCGTCGGCTCAGGCCGTCGAAGAAGTCCGCCGTCGCGTCTGCCATCCCCAAGCCTCCGGCAGGCCCAGGTGTGGTAGGTCCTGCCCCCGCGCGTGGCGCGGGCGTCGTGGCGCGTGCTCATGAGGATGGGTGCCCCACCCCTGCGGACGCATCACCCGGGGTGAGGCTATCGCCGTGAAACCGCCCGGCCTAGCGTGCGTGCAGGTTGAGTTTCAGGCGGTGCGGACGACACTCTCGGTCGGATGGCTGCCCGGCCGGCGCTGATCGCGGTCGGACGGGGCTACCAGGGCAGCATCGTCTTCGAGGCGTCGTAGATCTGGCCGAGGACGACCCGCCCGTCGCCCGCCGGGTCGAGGAAGTTCGGCTGCGACTTGTCGAGGATCACGTGGGGCCGCATCCGCGCCTGCACGAGCGTTGGGCCGTGGAACGTCAGCTCCAGGGTGATCCCCTCCATCGTCGGCTCCGACCACGTCTGGTCGAAGACGAAGTTGCCGAGGGCGTACCAGATCGGCTTGCCGTCGTAGACCTCCATCGCGCCCGCCCAGTGGGCGTGGTTGCCGATGACCATGTCCGCGCCCGCATCGATCGCGATGTGGGCCAGGTTCTGCTGGCCGGCGAACGGTGTCGGGTCGTACTCGGTCCCCCAGTGCGGAAAGACGATCACCACCTGCGCTCCGGCCTTCCGCGCCGCCCCGACATCGGCCTTCAGCGCGGTCGTCGACATCTGGGCGCTTCCGGCGCGACTCGCGGTCGCCGCATACGACTTCGCGATCGTGTCGTAGGCGAGCATCGCGACCTTGACGCCGCCGGCCGTGAGGATCGCCGGCTTCCGCGCCGCCGCGAGGTTCTTGCCCGCGCCGCTCGCGGCGATCCCGTGGTCCTTGAGGTTCGAGATCGTCTGGAGGATCCCGACCCCTCCCGCGTCCCGGATGTGGTTGTTGGCGATCCCGACCCAGTCGATGCCGGCATCCGCGAGGCCCGCGATCAGCTTCGGGTCGGCCGAGAAGACGGTCCCCGAGGTGTGGTAGCGGAAGTTGTCGGGCGCCGGGTTCTCGAAGTTCGCGATCGCGAGATCGGCCTTGGAGAGGAGGTGGCGCATCGCGCCGGCATTGCCGGTCCGAGCGGTCTTCGGCAGCTCCCACCCGAACGAGGAGCAGCAGTACCTCGACGTGATGTCGGCGGAGCCTCCGGCGAACGGATAGTCGGCGCCCTTGCCCTTGATCTTCAGCGTCTGGGCGACCCCTCGGTCGAGCATGATGTCGCCGCCCGCGACGAGCGTCCACGACGCCTTCGGGTCGAAGACGGGCGTGCCCTTCGCCTGCGGGAGGCGTGCTGTCAGGCGCCAATCGCCGATCGTGCTGACCGCATCGACCCCGAACAGGGACCGTCCGCCCCAGGCGAGGGCCCGGACGCCCGGCGTGACAGCGTCCGCCCGGAGGATCCCCAGGCGCTTCCGGTACTTCGCGAGGTCGCTGGTGAGAGTGGCCGCGTTGGCTGCCCGGATCAGCTTCGGAGCACCCGCGGGGACGTCGACGCCGAGGCCCGCCAGGACCGCGTCAGCCTCGTCGTCGACGACCTCGAGGCCCTGCCAGGTGGGGCTCGTCCCGGCAAGCGCGGCGCGCACGTCGTCGCGGCCGATGCCGGCGACCGTCGTCCGGAACTGGGCGACGGGGACGATCGGGACATCCGCGACGGTCGAGGCGATGGGCACGCTCGGTGTGGGGGTCGCGGTCGGACTCGACGTCGACGACGCGGGGGGCTCGGAGACGGCGGCCGACGGTGAGCCGGCGACCGACGATGGGGCCGTCGACGGGTTGCCGGCCGCGACCCCGGCCGCGACCCCGGACGGTGCCGGCGTCGATCCGGGCGATGCCGTGCCCCAGCCCAGCGCCGACCCGGCGACGGCGAGGAGCAGCGCGCCGACAGCAACCGCGAAGGGGAGGCGCTTCACCGGCGGGATTGTGCCACGGGCCTGTCGGTCGGGCCGCCATACGGGCCGACGGGACGCACGCCCCGGCCTGGGACGGGCCGCGCGAGGCCGAATGGCGGGCGCCGGACAGGAGAACGCCCCGTCCGGGCGGGCGGACGGGGCGTGAGGGAGATGCGAGATGGCGGACCCGACCGGATTCGAACCGGCGATCTCCAGCGTGACAGGCTGGCATGTTGGGCCGCTACACCACGGGTCCGGGCGGCGAGTGCGGAGGATAGCAGGCCGCGTCGTCCTTGTCGCACGATCGTCGACCGGCCATGGAGTGCCTCAGGGCGGTGACGCAAGCGGGGACCAGTTCTCCCCGAGCTGGCCAAACCTCATGAGGATCCGGCCGGTGGCGACGTCGTGGATCGTCAGCGACGCCTCCCACGGAGCGTCGTTTCCGTCGGCGTCCGCCCCCGGTGCCCCGGCGGCCGCGACCGCCGACCCGCCCAGGACCGACTGGATCGAGATGTAGCCGGCGTCGGGCGCCCATCGACTGACCAGCGCCATCGTCGCCGGGTCGACCACGAACACCCCGAGGCTGGCTGGTCCGTTGCGTCTGCCATCCTGCGTATCGCGGTAGCCCAGGAGGTACAGACGGCTTCCGTCC
The DNA here is from genome assembly GCA_963817095.1 of uncultured Chloroflexia bacterium. Taxonomy (GTDB): domain Bacteria; phylum Chloroflexota; class Limnocylindria; order Limnocylindrales; family CSP1-4; genus CF-46. The sequence continues at coordinate 23,407 of CAWFND010000007.1, read as the reverse complement.
GGGGCACCCGCCATCTCCGTCTGCGTCCCCGAGTCGACCGACGATCCCACCCGCGTCCAGACAGGCGAGACGGCAGGACTCGTGGCCTTGCCCGGGGCCTGCTCGACGAGCGGGTCGAAGGTCTGCGACACGACCGATCGGCCGTGGTCGGCCGCTCGGATCAGCGTGAGCCGGGTGGGATCCCAGAGCCAGACCGCGGCATTCGCCGTGTCGTACAAGGGATCGGTGTAGTAGTTCGTCGTCGACGGGAGGACCGCACGAGACGTTACGGTCCCTCCGGGGTCCAGCTCGAGCCACTTCCACACGGGCGGCTCGCTGGAGTTCGGATCGAGTGGATAGAAGGGGCACACCGAGACGAACTGGTCGTTCCGGAGGAATCCGGCGGCCGCGCACCAGGGAGCAAGCTCGGACAGGCCGGGCACGGCTTCGGAGGACATCGGCGACCCGGCCCCATCCAGGTCGATCCGCCAGCCGAAGGTGTCGACCGCGAGGGTCCGATCCTGGTTGTATTGCTGGAGCGTCGCCCAGACGAACGCGGTGCGGCCGTCAGGGGAGCGCCGGACAAGGGGCCCGTAGACGTCGGTCTGGACCGGGTTCGGGGTCTCGCCGGGGGCCACGGACGGCGTCGGGGGCGGAGCGGGCATCTGCTTCCCGCCGATCGGGATGGCGGGGCCGACCTCCCCGCGGTCGAGGTCGATCCGGGCCGCCGAGTAGGACCACGTCCGCCCTGATCGGACGCCAGCCACGAGCAGGGCCGAGCGGTGGTCGGCCGCGAAGACGACGTCCGTCTGCACGCCGCTCGACGAGTTCTCGTCGACGTCGCCTTCATACGTCGCCACCGTGGTCCGACCGAGCTGGCTGCCGTCCGGGTTGATCGAGACCACGTCCACGGAGCGGACGATCCTGTTGTTCGGCGCCGGGTTGTCGACGATGCAGACGCACGTCCATCCGACACCGTCGGGCGCGGTCACGATCGCGTCCGACCCGAGGTTCACGGGCATGCCGATCGACGCGGTCCCGGCTGCCAGGTCGAGCACGCGAAGCTGATCGGATGAGATGCCCAGCCGGCCGCTGATCGAACCGGCCCCGGTCCGGGTGAAGGCCGGGAGCGGCGTGGCGCCGGTGAACCGGAACGGCGTTGGGCTCGCAGACGGCGAGGCGGTCAGGCCGGGGGTGGGCGTCGCGAAGAACGCCACGTCGAAGTTCGGGCGATCGGCGAGCCGCGGCCCGACGACCGCGACCCCGGCGATCCCGAGGCACGCGCACAGGACGAGGATCGCGCTGAGGCGCCGGCGACGTCCCGACCCCTTCGAGGACGGGTCGCCCAGCCGGATCGGCGCGACCGCGTAGCCCTGGTCGTCACGTCGTTCGGTCATGCGTGCTCTACCTACAATGACGTTCCGGGGTGGGTTCGCGTTCGATCTTTCGGGCATACTCGCCGCCCATGCCCGCGATCGATCTCCGTTCCGACACCGTGACGTTGCCCACCGACGAGATGCGACGGGCGATGGCCGCGGCGGAGGTCGGCGATGACGTCTGGGGCGAGGACCCGAGCGTCAACGCCCTCGAGGAGCGAGCCGCCGAGCTGTTGGGCAAGGAGGCCGCGCTCCTCGTGTCATCGGGGACGATGGGCAACCTCGTCTCGCTCATGGCCCACGTGCCGCGCGGCGGCGAGATCGTCGCCGGCGCCCAGAGCCACATCGTCCGCGACGAGGCGGCCGGACACGCTGTGGTCGTCGGGGCGAGCGTCCTCCAGCTCCACGATCGCCCGGACGGGACCCTCGATCCGGGCGAGATCGCGGCCGCGTTCCGCGATCCCACGGATCCCCACGAACCCATCACGAGCCTCGTCGCGATCGAGAACGCCCACAGTCATTCCGGGAACCAGCCGATCGGGGTCGCCGCGACGGCCCGGATCGCCGGCGTCGCGCACGAGCGCGGCGTGCCGCTCCACGTCGACGGGGCCCGGTTCTTCAACGCGGTGATCGCCCACGGTGTCGGACCGGCGGAGCTCGCTGCGCCCGCCGACTCCGTGACGTTCTGTCTGTCCAAGGGCCTGTCCTGCCCGGCCGGCTCCGTGGTCGTCGGCGGCCGGGCGTTCATCGGCCGGGCGCGGCGGGCGCGGAAGCTGCTCGGCGGCGGGATGCGCCAATCCGGCGTGCTGGCGGCCGCCGGGCTCGTCGCGCTGCGCGACGGCGACGCCGGGATGATCGCGCGACTCGCCGAGGATCACGCCAACGCCCGGAGGCTCGCGGAGCGACTCGCGGCACTCCCCGGCGTCCGCTCGCCCGGTGACATCGCCCAGCCCGGCGACGGCCCGCTCGACCCGAGCCGCGTCACGACGAACTTCGTGCTGTTCCGGGTGGATGGGGACCGCGCGGAGTTTCTCGCGGCCGCGGAGGCGCGCGGCGTCCGCCTCGACCATTACCCCCACGGCCAGGTCCGGGCCGTGACCCATCACGGGATCACGGCGGCCGACGTCGACGGGGCGGCCGACGTCATCGGCGCGGCCCTTCGCGAGGTCGGCGGCGTCCGCGTCGCGATCCCCTCCTGAGCGGCGCTTCCGTGCACGAATCCCGCCGCTCGGCGACACTCCGGACCTGCGTGCCGGGCCCCCATCGCCCGGTCGTCGTTCGCGCCATTCCTCCCGACGAGGCGCGTCCAGATCCGCCCAGGAGTGATCCGTGACCCGATCGCTGCAGGACGTCGTCCTGACCCGCCCGGAGCGCGCCGCGAGCCCCGGCCCGCTCGACGACCACCTGTACGACATCATCGAGGCGCGGTTCCGCTCGACGATCCAGCGCGACCCCGTCCTCGGCACGTACCTCGGGATCCACACGGAGGACCACTGGTACGGCAGTGGGACCCGGGACGCCGTCCTCGAGGAGCTCGAGACCGAACGGGCCCACGTTGCGGCGCTCGAGGCCATCGACGAGGCGGGGCTCTCGTCCGAGGCCCGCTTCGAGCGGGACCTCGAGCTCCACAACGTCCGGCGCGGGATCTTCGACCTCGCCGAGGTCCGGACGTGGGAGCGCCGGTCGACCGCGCTCGACCTGATCGGAGACGGGCTCTTCCTCCTGTTCGCCCGCGACCACGCCCCGCTCGCGGAGCGCCTCGACGCCATCGCGAGCCGGCTCGAAGCGGTGCCGACATTCCTCGAGGAGTCGCGCTCGCGGGCGGTCGTGCCGCAGGTCCGGCCCTGGCAGCAGCTCGAGATGGAGTCGGCCGCCGACATGCCGGGCTTCTTCGCCGAGATCACCGCGGCCGGCACGGCGCTGCCCGACCGCGAGCGCCGGCGGCTCGAGCGCGCGGCGGACAGGGCGCGTGCCGCGATCGCCGACTACGCGACCTGGCTGGAGGGGACGCTCGAGACCGGGACCGACGAATGGCCGCTCGGGCGGGAGCGATACGACGAGCTCGTCGGCCTGCGCGCCTTCGACGGGCTCGATGCCGATGCGATCCTCGAGATCGGCGAGGACCAGCTCGAGATGCAGAAGGCCGCCCGGATCCGGGCGGCGGCCGAGATGGACGATCGGTCGACCGAGGCCGAGGTCATCGATCGGCTGAAGACGGACCACCCGGCGACGTTCGCCGAGGCCCTCGATGCCTACCGCGACACGATGGTCCGGGCCCGCCAGCACCTGATCGACCACGAGATCGCGACCGTCCCGCCCGACGACCGGATCGAGGTCGTCGAGACGCCCGAGTACCTGCGCAACGTCATCCCGTTCGCGGCGTACTTCCCCCCGCCCAAGTTCGATCGATCGCCCGAGGGCATCTACGTCGTCACGCCGTCCGTCGGCGACGACCCGAACGCGATGCGCGAGCACAACTTCAGCTCGATCAGCAACACGAGCATCCACGAGGCGTACCCCGGCCACCACCTCCAGCTCGTCGTGGCGAACGGCCATCCGTCCCTCACGCGACTCGTCACAGACGCGCCCGAGTTCGTCGAGGGCTGGGGGATGTACTCCGAGCAGATGATGCGCGAGCAGGGCTTCGACGCCGCCGCGAACTTCCGGCTGAACATGCACACCGACGCGATCTGGCGGGCCTGCCGGATCATCCTCGACGTGAAGATGCACCGCGGCGAGGTGTCGATCGACGAGGCGATCGCCTTCCTCGTCCGCGAGACGAGCTTCGAGCGCGCGAACGCGCGGGCCGAGGTCCGCCGCTACACCTACACGCCGACGTACCAGCTCTCCTACCTCCTGGGCAAGGTGCTCCTGCTTCAGCTCCGGGCGGACGAGCAGGCAAGGCTCGGGAGCGCCTTCTCCCTCCGCGACTTCCACGACACGCTGCTCCGCAACGGGTCGCTGCCGATCAGCTTCCACCGACGCCTGCTCCGCGAGCGGCTCGCCGGCGAGGCCGAGCGGCGCGGTGGCCGCGGCGCCGGCGGGAGCGGGGCCAGCCGGGCCGCCCGCACGTAGTGCAGGTCATCCCGGCGATCGATCTCGATCGAGGACGGTCGCGGGTCGTCTTCTGGCCCGGAGCCTCGACCGGCGTCGGCGCGCCGACGGACCGGCCGGAGCGGATCGCCGAGCAGTTCGTCGCCGGCGGCGCCCGCCTGATCCACCTCGTGGACTTCGGCGGGGCGGTGTCCGGGAAGCCGGAGAACCTCGAGTCCGTCGGGGCGATCGCGTCGCGCGTCGCCGTCCCGCTCCAGCTCGCCGGCGGGGTCGACACGGCCGACGGAATCCGCCTCGCGTTCGCCGCGGGCGCAACCCGCGTCGTCGCCTCGATGGCGATCGTCGACGACCCACGTGCGCTTGCCGCCGCGCTCGAGGTGGCCGGCGCCTGGCTTGCGGTCGGGCTGGATCCGCGCCCCGAGCGGCTCGCAGCCTATCCGTGGCAGCGCGGCGGCCCACCGACCCTCGCCGCCGTCGTCGGGGAGCTCGCGGATCGTGGCGTGACGCGATTCGTCCTGTCGCACGGCGGCCACACGCCGGATCCGGCGATCCTGGGGCCGATCGCGGCCCGGCCCGGCATCGACGTCCTGGTCGCCGGTGGCGCATCGACCGTCGACGGCATCCGCCGGCTGCGCGACACCGGAATCGCGGGCATCATCCTCGGCGAGGCCCTGCTCTCCGGGGCGATCGACTTCACCGCAGCCCTGGAGGCCGCCGCATGACCGACGATCGACGCCGCCCGGGCACGACCCCGAACCGCTCCGGCGGCGGGGCCGGCCCGATCCCGACGTTCGACCTGTATGCCGTGCTCGCCGTCCGACCGGAGGCGACCCACCAGGAGATCGTCGAGGCCGTCGCGATCATGGACGGCCGGCTCCAGACGGCCGCAGCCCGCCAGAGGGGCGGCGCGACCGCCCGTCAGAAGCGAGTCAACGTCGCCCGCTATTGGCTGCTCGACGCGGAGCGACGGCGGACCTACGACGCGGCCCGCACCCGGGCTGCCAGCGGGGCACCCACGGGGCGGGTCAGCTCGCGCGGCGTCCGCGGCGGATCTGCGACGCGTGCGTCCGGCCCCGGCAGCTGGCCGCGCAACCCTCTGACGTGGGCCGGCGGCGCGATCGTCGTCGCGATCGTCGGGTTCCTCCTGCTCCGCCCGGGCGGCCTGTCGGGCGGCTCGGCGACGGCCTCCGCGTCGCCCCGGCCATCGGCCGCCTCTTCCTCTGGCACGTCCGGTGGGACGGCCTTCGTACCGCGGGCGAGCAACCCGCCGGGCTGTCCCACGGCCCAGCCACCGGCCGGTGCGGCCGGCAAACAGGAGCTCGTCACGATCGAGACCGCCAAGGGCCCGATGCAGATCACCGTCGTGAACGACCTCTCGCCGATCGCCGCCGGCAACTTCGTGGCACTGGCGAGCTGCGGCTTCTACGACGGCGTCCCGTTCCACCGCGTCGCGGCCCTCCAGGACGGCACGCCCTTCGTCATCCAGGGCGGCGACCCGACCGGAACGGGCAGCGGCGGTCCCGGCTACGCGATCCAGGACGAGCCGGTCACGACGCCGTACAAGCGGGGCACGGTCGCGATGGCCCGGACGTCCGACCCGAACTCGGCCACCTCGCAGTTCTTCATCGTCCTTGACGACAAGGACGCCGCCGTCCTTGCGAGCGCGAACACCTACCAGATCTTCGGCTCGGTCACCTCCGGGATGGAGACCGCCGACGCGATCTTCGCCGCCGCCGGCGGCGTGGAGCTGCCCACTGATCCAGTCGTGATGACGAAGGTGACCGTCAGCACGCCATAGCCGCGGCGACCCAGCGGGTCGCGGGAAGGGAGAGCCATGACCAGTGTCACGATCGCGACCGAGAAGGGCGACATCGACGTCGACCTGTTCACCACCGATGCGCCGAAGGCGAGCCAGAACTTCGTCGACCTCGCGAAGAAGGGCTTCTACGACGACGTGGTGTTCCACCGGGTGATCCCGGGCTTCGTCGCCCAGGCCGGCGACGGCGAGCACGGCAAGAAGTCGTCGCTGAACACGGGTCGAGTCGGGACCGGCGGGCCGGGCTACAAGTTCGAGGATGAGCCTGTGAAGGGCGACTACGTTCGCGGCGCCCTGGCGATGGCGAACTCCGGGCCGAACACGAACGGCAGCCAGTTCTTCATCTGCCACCAGGACCTGACCGGCAAGCTCCCGAAGAGCTACACGCTGTTCGGGCAGGTCACGAAGGGGATGGACGTCGTGGATGCGATCGTCGGCGCGCCGCGCAACAGCCGGGACCTGCCGGACGATCCCGTCGCGATCACCGGCGTCACCGTCCACGAGGGCTGACCGGCGCGGCCCGATCCGGAGCGCGGATACGCGGGCGCAAGGAACGTTAAGGAATTTACACCACGGCTCGCATCAAAACTCTTGGTTTTGAAGGTCGATGCGGGTAGGATCGCCTTGCGCTGCTGAGTCAGCCGAAGCTGCCCCAGCACCAAGGTCATGGGTAGGTAGGGTCAGGGTAGTCGGTGCAGCCGACGTGATAGATGCCCTTGGCGCGTGGCGGGCGTCCGGTTCTCCGGACTTTCACCGGGACAGCAATCGAGGCGGCTCCCCTGGGAGCCGCCTCGAGCTTTGTCCGCCGACCAGTCCAGATCGCGCAGCCCGGATCGACGGCTCCTGGCGGAGGAGCCAGGCCGCGCCAAGAGGCTGAGCAGAGGCCCGTTTCGGGCCTCTACGATGGAGGCACGCGGGAACGGCGGCGCCGTCGCCGGATCGCCCAGGCCGAGGGACGAGTGGGAGCTCTTCGCGTCTATCGCGACCTGCTGGCGAACCGGCCGCTGACGAAGCTGCTCCTCGGCGAGTTCATCAGCGGGATCGGCGACTGGCTGTACATCGTCGCGATCTTCGTCGTGATCTACAGCAAGACGAATGACGCCGCGACCGTCGGCCTGTTCGGCGCGGTGCGGTTGATCCCGTACATCCTGCTGTCGATCCCGGCAGGCCTGGTCGCCGATCGGTTCGACCGACGGCTCGTCCTGCTCACCTCGGACCTCGTCCGCGGCGCGTGCATGCTCGTCCTGACCTGGCTCGTCGCCGTCAACGGGCCGATCCTCGCGATCGTCGGCGTCGCGATGATCGCCGCATCCGGATCGACCTTCTTCTACCCGGCGGTCGGAGCATACCTGCCGGCCCTCGCGAAGGACGAACGCCAGCTCGGCCCGGCGAACAGCGCGTGGGCGAGCCTCGGGAACGTCAGCTTCATCATCGGCCCCGCCATCGGCGGCGTCCTGATCGCGGCCGGCGGCCTCGATCTCGCGTTCATCCTCAACGCGATCACGTTCGGAATCATCGCCGTGATCCTGTGGACCCTGCCTCCATCGATCCCGGGGCAGACGACCGTCGCGACCGAGACGGCCGAGACGGCCGAGACGGCCGCTACGTCGGCCGCCCCAGAAACTCCGGCATCGGTCGAATCCCGGCCGGAGCCGATCGCGGCCGCCGTGACCGAGACGATCCCGGTCACCCCGATTGTCGGTCTCGGCCTGGTCCAGGTGGTGGTCGGGTTCCTGGACGGCGGACTCCAGGCCTCGACCATCATCCTCGCCGTCACCGTCCTGAACGCCGGCGAGGCGGCCAACGGCTACCTCAATGCGGCGATCGGGGTCGGCGGGCTGATCGGCGCGGTCGTTTCGGGCGTCCTCGTCCTGCGCCGCCGGCTCGGCGTGCCGCTTGTCGCCGGGGCCGCGCTGACCGCGGCGGGCGTCGCCGCGATGGGCGGGATCCCGATCCTCTCCGTGGCGATGTTCGCGCTCGGGGTGTCCGCGGCCGGATCGATCGTCCTCGATGTCATCCTCACGACGATCTTCCAGCGCCTCGTCCCGGACGCGATGCGGGGACGTGCCCTCGGGCTGCTGATGACCGCGAACACCGTGTCCGGCGCGGCCGGCGCGCTCGTCATGCCGATCCTGATCGTCCAGCTCGGCGCCGCCCTGGCGCTCGGTGGATTCGCGGTCCTGGTGTTCGCCGGGAGCCTCGTCGGCCTCGCGCTGATGGGTGCTGCGACCAGCCGCCCGGCCAGCCCGTTCGAGGCGACCCTCGCTCGCGTCGCGAAGCTGCCGCTGTTCGCCGGCGTCTCCGCATCCCGACTCGAGGCTGCGCTCGGACAGGTCCGTCCTGTGGACGTGGTCGCCGGCCAGCTGATCGTCGAGCAGGGCGAGCCGGCAGATCGCTTCTTCATCATCGAACGCGGCTCGTTCACGGTCAGCCAGATGAACGACGCCGGGGGCATGGTCATGCTGCGAACGCTCGGGCCGGACGAGGTCTTCGGCGAGCTCGGCCTCCTCAATCGATCCGTGCGGACGGCGACGGTCACGGCCGACGAGCCGGGTCGGCTGCTCGAGATGGACGGCGAGGACTTCCTCGCCCTCGTCGGTGCGAGCGGCGATCTGCGGGGCCGGCTGCTGGGACTGTACGGGGCCGCCGGTGGCTCGCGTACGGCGTAGGGTCCAGCCGCTCCGCGGTCCCGGATTCGTCCCCGCCAGAAACAGACGAGCGACGCCGGACCCGGCGTCGCTCGTTGGTCAGCCTGCGGACTGAAGGTCAGCCGACCGGAACCTCGTCGCCCGCTGCCTTGGCCGCTTCGTTCACGGCGTCCGCCGTCGCCTTGTCGACCGGCACGGTCTTCACCTCGGCGGCCTGCGGGATCGTCTGCCTGACGGCATCGATCGCCGTGATGTCGACGACCGCGAGGATGCCCGACGTTCCGGGCGTGATGACGTCGGCCAGCTCCCGCGCGACATCTGACCTCGCCGCCAGGTTGCCGACCTTGCCGGCCGCCGCGCCGACGACGCCGCCGAGGGCGGCGCCGGCGAGGAGCGAGGGCGGGAAGATGATCGCGAGAGCGGCTCCGGCGACGGCGCCCCACATGAAGCCCGTGCGGGTCTTGTGGTCGGTCATCTTCCGGACCTTGATGTTGCCCTGGTAGTCGGCATCGACGACGAGCACGCCCTGGATGGCGATCGCGCGCTTCTCCTCGGCGTCGAGCAATGCGTCATACGCGAGCGCCGCCGTGTCCATGTCGGCGAAGCGGGCGACGAGGAGGGCCTGATTGCCCTCGATGGCGATCCCGCCCTCGGCGACCGTGTTGCCGAACTGGTCCTGGATGGCGCCAGCGCTGACGACGACGGGATCCTGGGTCGGCTTGGTGTCATCGGTCATGGTTCGTTCCTCCGGGTGCACGTGTCGATGTGGATGGGTCGCTCATGGGGGTGGTGGCGGCGCGGTCGAGCGCCTGCCGGGTGCGAGTGCTGCCATCCGAACCGGGTCGATTCCCCCACGCCGGAATCGTCGCCGCGCCGGGTAGGGCGTCAACCGTGCCGACACGCGAGCTGCTGAGTCCGGCTCGACCCGACGGCGCGCCCGGACGGGCTCGGGTCAGCGGTTGCGGTCCGCCCGGACGAAGAAGTACGTCCCGACGATCGTGAAGACCAGGAAGAACCCGACCGTCACGAGCAGGTCCAGCCAGGCCGGGTTCAGGACCGTGAACGCCGCCTCCGGCTTGCCCGCGTAGAAGATGTTCCGGGCGAGATCGATGCTGTAGGTCATCGGCATGACCTTGGCGAGGAGGCCCAGGATCCCCGACGAGTTCGCCACGGGGATCAGCGCGCCCGACAGGAAGACCTGGGGAAAGATCAGCAGGGCCACCCCGGCACCGGCCGTCTTCGGATCGTGGACGAAGCCGATGAAGAACACGCCCAGCGCACCGCCCGCGAGGGCGAGGATCGGCGCCAGGGCGATGACCCGGAGGAGGTCCCCGAAGTTCATCGGGATCTGCATGACGAAGATCATCGCGATGATCCCGACGAGCGCGATGAGGGACGCGATGCCGGCGCCGATGATCTTCCCGAGCAGCACGCTGTACCGCGAGATCGGGGCGACGAAGAGCTCGGCGGTGAAGTCGTTCTCGCGTTCCTCGACAAGGTTCGTGACGCCGGTGATCGTCCCCTGGTACATCGTGTTCGCGATCATGCCGATCAACATGAACGGGAGGTAGGCGTACGGCAGCGCGCCGCTGAGGTTCTGCGAGATGCTGCCGCCGAGGATCCCGATGAAGATCACCGGGAAGATCACCGTGAACGCGATCGACAGCGGGCTCTTGATCGCCCGCAGGATCTCGCGCCAGGCGATGGCAAACGTCGCGTTGACCTCGCGGGCGAGCCGGTTCGTCAGGCCCCCCTGCGCGACGGCTGTCGGGATGGACGTGGCGGTCATGCGGCGGTCTCCTGGACGGCATCGGCGGCCGCCTCGTTCGTGCGGAGGAGCTCGACGTAGGCCTCTTCGAGGCTCGGGTCGTGGACGCGGAGGACGGTCAGCGGGCTGGCGATCCTGGCGATGATCGACTGGGCTGTCGTCGCCTCGTAGGCGACGCGGATGACGCCGTCGTCACCGACGGCGGGGTCCAGGCCGAGCCGGGCAAGCTCGGCGAGCAAGGCCGGTCGGTCGACGGCGTCGAGCTCGATCGACCGCTCGAGAAGCGCCGCCTTCATCTGGTCCGGGGTGCCGGTCATCGCGATTCGTCCGTGGTCGATGACGCAGACCCGGTCGGCCTCCTCGGCCTCCTCCAGGTAGTGGGTCGTCAGGAAGATCGTGGTCCCGTTCGCGCTGCGGACCTTGTGGAGGTACTGCCACAGCGAGTGCCGGCTGACCGGGTCGAGGCCCGACGTCGGCTCGTCGAGGAACAGCACGCCCGGACGATGCATCAGGCTCCGGATGATCTCGAGCTTCCGCTTCATCCCGCCCGAATAGGTCTTCAGGGGCCGGAAGATGTCGTCGGCCAGGCCGACGACGGCGGCCAGCTCCTCGATGCGGTTGCGATAGTCGGCGGGCATCGTCCGGTAGAACGGCCGGTAGCCGTAGAGCCCGTACAGCGCCACGTGGAGCCGGATGTTCTCCTCGCCGGACAGGTGCAGGTCGAGGCTCGGGTTCTGGAAGATGATCCCGATGCTCCGGCGAACGGCCGTCGCCTCGCGATCAAGGTCGTGGCCCGCGATCCGGACGGTCCCGGCGGTCTTTGCCAGGGTCGTCGTCAGGATGGAGATCGTCGTCGTCTTGCCGGCACCGTTCGGTCCGAGGAAGGCGAACAGCTCGCCGGGCCGGACATCGAAGCCGATGTCGTCAACGGCGGGGCGGTTCGACTTCTTGTAGCGCTTGACCAGGTGCTCGACCTGGATGATCGGATCCACGGGATGTCTCCTGGGCTGCTCTGGTCGCGGCGGCGGGGCGGGCGGTCGGCCGGAATGGGAACGATGTTCCCGGAGTGGCAACACTGTATCCAATCCGGTAGACTGCCGTCAATGGCCGGTGCGATCGATCCTCGGCCAGGAATGTGAACAGATCGTGGAGAGCGCATGGCGAACCGGTCGGCGGGCGAACCACGGGGTCGTGACCGCCGGAAGCGACGCGGGACGGTCGACCGACCACGGCATCCCGTCCGGCCGCGGGCACGGCGGGTCATCCCCGAGTCGGACGATCCGCCGCAGGTCGTCTGGCTGCGCGTCGCGACCCTGTCCGACCGGGCGCGACGCGAGCTCGACCGGATCGTGGCCGTCGCGATCGCCGTCGCGGATCGTGACGGCATCGAGGCGCTGTCGATGCGGCGGCTGGCGAGCGAGCTCCGGTCCGGGACCACCACCCTCTACCGCTACCTCCGCGGACGGGACGAGCTCATCGAGCTGATGGTGGACGCGGTCTACGCGGGGGAACCAGATCCGCTCGAGCACCCGGCGAGCTGGCGCGACGGCTTCCGCCTCGTGGCGCGCGAGGCCCGGGCGATGCTGATCGCGCATCCGTGGCTCGCGACCCAGCTCGTCGGGCGGCCGACGATCGGTCCGAACGCCCTGCGCGGTGCCGAGTTCGTCACGTCGATCGCGATCGGGCTGACACGCGACCCGGCCACGGCTGCGGCCACGACCTCGAGCCTCCTGGCCTATGTCCTCGGCTCCGTTGCCGAGGAGATCGCCGAGGTCGAGGCGCAGCGGCGAACCGGCGTCGACGAGCGCACGTGGCGCGGCACGATCGCGCCCTGGCTCCGGGCGATCGTCGAGGACGGCCGCTACCCGGCCTTTGCCCAGGTTGCCCTGGCGGCCGACGGCCTGACGTTCGAGGACCGGTTCGCGTTCGGGCTCGAGCGTCTGCTGGACGGGTTCGAGCGTCTGGAGTCGACCCAGGATGGAGGCCATTGATCCGCGGCCCAGAATGGAGCCGATGCCCCGCCTCCAGCGCAAGTCATTCGACAGACCGGACCGGCTCCGGAGGCTCGGCGCCGGCCGACTCGAGATCGTCGACCTGGACGAGACGACCGTCGGCCGCGTCGACCTGCCGCCAGGGTGGCGATGGTCCGTCGACGTCCGGCCCGTGGTCGGGACTGCCAGCTGTCAGACCCGCCATGTCGCCTACACGATCGCCGGGACGCTCCACGTCGCCATGGACGACGGGACCGAGCTCGAGGTCGTCGCCGGCGATGCCCATGAGATCCCGCCCGGTCACGATGCCTGGGTGGTTGGCGACGAGACCTACGTCTCGATCGAATGGGCGAACTCCGGCCTCTACGGTCAGTCCCTCGAGGAGCTCGGCGACCGGATCCTCGCGACCATCCTGTTCACGGACCTCGTCGACTCGACGGCGACGCTGTCGCGGCTGGGTGACCGCCGCTGGCGGGAGGTCCTCCTCGAGCACAATGCCCGCCTCCGCGGGCTGCTCGACGAGTTCCGGGGCCGGGAGGTCACAACGACCGGCGACGGGTTCATGGCGCTGTTCGATGCTCCGGCGCGCGCCGTGCGCTGCGCTGCCGCGATGAGTCCAGCGGTGGCTGATCTCGGCCTTCGGCTTCGGGCCGGGCTCCACACCGGGGAGATCGAGATCGTGGCCGGCAATCCCCGCGGCGTGGCGGTCCACGCCGCGGCCCGCGTCGCCGCACTCGCCGGTCCTGACGAGGTCCTCCTGTCCGGGACGACGCGCGACCTGGTCGAGGGGTCGGACCTTGCGTTCGAGGATCGCGGCGACCACGAGCTGAAGGGCATCGCCGGTCCCCGTCGCGTGTATGCCCTGATCAGGGATGTCGGCGCGGCGACTTGAGGCTGACGCCGTGCGTCTGGCGGGTTCCGAGCGTGGTTCCATCATGAGGATCGAACCGCCGAGTCACGGCCCGCCGGGGGAACCGTGGATTTCCCGGCGCGACCTTCTCCGCGCCGCAGCGTTCGGCGGCGTGGCGCTGTTCCTGGCCGCGTGCGGCTCGACCACGACGCCGCCCTCGCCATCCGCCGTGACCGCTCCCTCCCTGGCACCGCCCCCATCGGCGTCGGCCGCGCCGTCGTCGACGCCGTCAGCCTCGGCGCCCATCGCGAGCCGCACGCCGTCGCCCTCGTCATCGGCCACCGCAGATGCGGCGCTCCGCCGCCAGATCGCCGGCCTGATGGTCGTCGGGTTCCGGGGGTCGCGGCTGGAGCAGACGCCGTGGCTCCGGACGGCGCTCCGCGATCGCGGCCTCGGCGGCGTGATCCTCTTCGATCGAGACCAGCCGACCGGCGCCCAGCGGAACGTCCTGTCGCCGAGCCAGGTCCGGACGCTCGTCGACGACCTCCGGGCCGCCGCCGGCCGCCGGACGATCATCGTCGGGGTGGACCAGGAAGGAGGGATCGTGACCCGGCTCGGTCCCGCCCACGACTTTCCGCCCGCGGCGTCGGAGGCGGACATCGGGCGTGGCTCCGCCGCCGGTGCCCGGACCTGGGCCCGTGGGATCGCGACGACGCTCGCCGATGCCGGCATCAACCTCGACTTCGCCCCCGTCGTCGACCTCGACGTCAACCCGAAGAGCCCGGCGATCGGAGCGCTCGATCGGTCGTTCTCGGCCGATCCGGACGTCGTCGTCCGGATGGCGACGGTCGAGATCGACGCCCTCCGCGCGGCCGGCGTCCGGTCGACGCTGAAGCACTTCCCGGGCATCGGCAGCTCGACGACGAACACGGACTTCGGCGTCGCCGACGTCACGAAGACGTGGTCGCGGACGGAGCTCGAGCCGTTCCAACGCCTGATCGCCGCCGGCAAGGCCGACCTCGTGATGGCCGGTCACGTCGTGAACGGCCAGCTCGATCCGCACCGGCCGGCCTCGCTGTCGAAGCCGACCGTGACCGGCGTGCTTCGAGGCCAGCTCGGCTGGAACGGGACCGTCGTCACGGACGACCTCCAGGCCGCCGCGATCACGAAGGCCTTCGGTCGGGACGAGGCGGTGCTGCTCGCCCTGGAGGCGGGCGACGACCTGCTGCTCTTCGCCAACCAGCAGGTCTACGACCCGTCGATCGTGACCCGCGTCGTCGAGGTCATTGCCGCGGCGGTGGCGTCCGGGCGGCTGCCGCGGAGTCGCATCGAGGAGTCGTTCGACCGCGTCCAGGCCACGTTTGCTCGCCAGGGCTGACGCGAGCCCGCCCGACGGAGGGTGTGCGGGCGCCATTGCCCGATCGACTCGTCCCTCCAACGATCAACCCGGCTCGATCCGGGCGCACCCGGTCGGCCGATGACCAGGATCAAGGGAGACGTCCAGATGCCCAATTCGTCGGTGCCGAGGGGATGAGCGTGCTGACAGTCGGTCCAGCCGCGGCCGGCGGCGGCGTCGGGCTCGCTGATTCGATCGCGCCCGGGCTCGAGCAGGTCATCGAGGCCGCCGCCGTCGCGATCGAGGTGCTGGCCGTCACGATCATCGTCGGCGCGACCTCGGCGGCCACGATCCAGTACGTCCGCCGACTGGTCAGTCACACGGCCGGGCTGCCCGCCTACGAGCAGTACAAGATCCGGCTCGGGCGGGCCCTCCTCCTGGGCCTCGAGATCCTCGTCGCCGCCGATGTCGTCCGCACGGTCGCGCTCGAGCCCAGCCTGACGAACGTCGGGATCCTGGCCGTGCTCGTGCTGATCCGGACGTTCCTGAGCTGGTCGCTGGTCGTGGAGATCGAGCATCGCTGGCCATGGCAGCCGCGCCGGTCGGAGCTGGCGTCCGCGGAGGGGCCAGGCGCATCGGTCGTGGGTGGATCCGACGCGCCGAGCTGACGATCGGCGTTGAGGGCTGCGCGGCAAGCGGCGGCCAATAGGTCAGGTAGCGAGGAAGGCGAGCGCGCGTTGCCAGGAATCGGACTGGGCGCGGGCATTCCCCTCCAGCGTCCCGCCGGTCGAGAGCCGGAGCCGCGGCGCCATCCTGACCGTCGTGTCCGTGCACGGGATGACGTACGGCGGGTACCACGAGTGCCCGGCGTCCTCGTAGCCGACGAACTCGTACTGGTGGCGATACGCCCGGCCCTCGAGCTCCCGCATGACGACCTCGCAGCCGTCGTACGAGTTCCAGATCCCGTCGCGGCGCCCGGCGAACAGCAGGAGATCGGCGTTGGACTCCTCGACCTTGATGCGCGCGGCCTCCGATTCGTCGCGGCCTTGACCCCCTTCCGATACGTGGTCACGTAGCCGAACGGCCGGTCGCGCATGAAGGCTCGGAGCGCGCTCTCGATGAGCACTCGCGCGCTCAACCGGATGAACGGCAGATCAGCTCCCTGGTAGGTCCACGACGACCTGGTGCGGAGCGTGATCCCCTGGAAGCAGTACGCATGGGGCGCGAAGGCCGCGACCTTCGTGACGATGGGGTAGCGCGAGGCGAGCAGGAGCGCCAGCTCGCCTCCCTTGGAGATGCCGAGGATCTCGATCTCCCTGGGTCCGACAGTTGGATGGGACTGCAGCCACGCAAGGACCGGTTCGAAGTACTCGAGAGGGATCCGAGCCAGGGCGCTCGGCAGCCCCTCCTCCTCGAAGTAGGCCAGGCCAACGGCATTGATTCCGTGCGACGCAAGGAGCGCCGCGATCGGGAGGACGGAGCCGAGATCTCCGCCAGATCCGGTCGGCACGAGCACCACCCTGTCCGACCTCGCGTCGGGACAGGAGAAGAGCTCGCCGACCATCGGCGCAGGAAGGCGTTCGCGGCTGACGTTGGGGGCCAGGAACCTGCGCTCGAGCGTCACGGACGTCCGCTCGGAGCCGCTCTCCGCCACGATCTCGATCCGGATCGGCTCGTTCGGGGAGATGTTCCGGGCGATGTCGGCAAGGTTGGAGCCGGCGGTTCGCTTCATCGAGACGATGAGGCCCATGGCGTCCACGAAGTCGTAGCTGCCCGAGTCCGGCTTCTGCACGGCGAGGTCGACGACGCCCGGCGGTCCGGCTGAGAACCAGGCCGCGGACTCGTATCTCGCGGCGGGCGCCCACGGCAAGGCCATGGACGAGCTCAACCTGACCCGCGCGCCCTCTGGCACGTCGCTGACGCTGATGTCGAGCGGTGTGTCACACAGCGCGACGAGTGGATCAACGTTCAGCTTCATCACGGAAGCCTCCAGGTGCTCGGCGGCTCCAGAACCCAGGACGCGTCATCGGCTCGATCCAGTGATCAGCCGGTATCATCGTCCCTCGCGCGCCTGTAGCTCAGTGGATAGAGCGTCGGCCTCCGGAGCCGAAGGTCGCAGGTTCGAATCCTGTCGGGCGCGCCAAAGCAACCTTGGTGGGCAGCGCAAGCGCCAGGCCGTGGGCATAGGCCGACGGCGTGAGTCTCACCGACACGATCTCCCTCCCTGTGACGACGATCTGGTCGTAGATGGCGTGGAGCACGTCCGCCTTCGCCTCGGGGACATCGGCCTCGGTCCACGTCGCCGACAACGCGCGGAGCCACTCGATCGCCCGCTCCGCGGCGACCCGCTCACCTCTGGTCCGCTCGACGTCGTCCTTTGCCTCGCGCAGGTCGTGGAGGCGCTCGAGGTAGACGGCGTCCTCCAAGTGGCCCGCGGCGTGCTCCAGGGCGAGCTCGCGGATCTGCCGCGCTGCGGCGCGGGGTCGAGGTCGTTTCGCCTCGGTCTCCTCTGCTTCATCGACGGCGGCGGCCAGGAACGGCGGCTCCCGCCGCAATCCTTCGGTCTTCCGTTGACATTGAAGGGTTATTGGAGCACTCTCCTCTCATCCCTTCATTCGTCGCGGGGAGATTGAAGGGTTGCGCCGGAGGCCGTGTGCCGAGGACCGTCGAGCGGACCTGGGAGGGAGCCCCTGGCGCGATCGGCGGGCGCCGGGCGCGCGCCTCGTTCCGGTACCAGGCATTCGTCCCTGACGAGATCGCCGCGCTCAGCCCCGTCGTCCCGTTCGAGGTTGCCGACCTATCGGCGGATGCCGAGGCGGCGATCAGGGCGCTCAACGACCGCGCCTCAGTGGGCGGCCTGGAAGCGATCGGCCCGCTGCTCCTGCGGTCGGAGGCCGTGGCGTCGTCCCGGATCGAGGGCTACGACGTCTCCTCGCTCAACCTGGCCCGCGCGCTCATCGACCCTCGCGCGGCGCGGGGCAGCGCCAGGACCGTCGCGGCGAACGTGTCCGCGATGGAGGAGGCGATCGCGATCGGCGACCGCACGGCGCCGGTGACTGCGTGACGACCTGCTGGCGATCCACGCGGTGCTCATGGCAGGGGACGAGCGCGCGCAGCCCGGCCGCGTGCGCGAGGAGCAGAACTGGATCGGCGGCCGGCTCGGGAACCCGTCCGACGCCGCCTTCGTGCCGCCGCCGCGAGGACCTCGTCCTGCCGCTGCTCGAGGACCTCGTCGCCTTCGTCGCCCGGGACGACCTGCCCGCCGTCGCGCAGGCGGCTATCGCCCACGCCCAGTTCGAGACCATCCACCCGTTCATCGACGGCAACGGCCGCGTCGGCCGGGCGCTGGTGCACGTCGTCCTGCGGCGCCGGGGCATCGCCGCTCGCTTCGTCCCGCCGGTCAGCATCGTCCTGGCGGCCCGGCCCGCCGCCTACGTCGAGGGGCTCACGGCGTTCCGCGAGGGAGGCATTGCCGAGTGGATCGGCTCGTTCTCCGAGGCAGCCGAGCGCGCGGCGGCCGCGTCGATCGAGCTCGCCGAACAGGTGGCCGCGCTGCAGGTCGAATGGCGCGAGCGCGCGGGCCGCCCGAGGGCCGGATCCGCGGCGAGCAAGCTCATCGCGCTATTGCCCGCACTGCCGGTGCTCTCGGCGCCGACCGCCCGCGCGGCGATCGGTGTCAGCCAGCAGCAGACGCTCGCGGCGCTCAAGGCACTGGCCGAGGCCAGCGTCGTCCGCCAGCTGAGCGCGGGCACATACGACCGCCAGTACGCCGCGACCGAGCTGTTCGACCTGCTCACGGCGTACGAGGAGGGGATCGTCGGCCCGGTGCGGAGCGCGCGTTCAGCGCGGTAAGCCAGCCAAGGGACCCTTCATCGTTCGGCCGCGTGACCCCAACGGCGGGGCTCATCGCGCTGTGTGGGCCAACATGGGCGCCCACGGGCGAACGTGGGCGCTTCCGGGATGGGGATCCGAAAAAACGCGGAAACCCGGGCGCACCGCGAGATGGCTGGCACGGGTACCGGCGGGCGCGCCGCTCTCCGGCATGCCTCCCCACCCCCTCCGCTTCGCGCGCTCGTTGCAGGACCGGCACGACGCCTGCCACCCCGCGGACGGGTCGCCGTCAACCACGTGTGCCGCCACCGTGTCGTCCCGGCGTGCTCAGGACCGTGCCGCAGCCGTAGGCGCACGGGGCCGGCAGGGTGCCGCGAGCAGCGCCCGCGCGCCGCTTGGTGCACCGCGTCGTAGCCGCGCGCCTGGCGCGATGGACGCGGGCGCTCGCACGCCGCGCAGCGCGTGCCGGACGCGACGCGAGCCGGCGGGTGGCCGTTGTCGCAGGTGCGGATCACGCGGCCGTCCACTGCTGGGCGCGCGTGCTGTACAGCGCGTTGTGCCGGCTGCGATTGGACGCTCGGGCGTGATCCGTGCACCGACTACCAAGGCGGCTCGTAACGACGCCGCAGACCGTGCACAGCTTCACCCGTGAATTGTCGACGGCTTGGCTGGCCCGGTCTATTCGCTCCTGGTGCTACGCCCGCAGAGCCATAAGCGGCTTGGCGAGTCGGGGCAACGCTTTGACGCAAATCGGCCTGTAGATCCCCTGGACTCGAGCCGCGACGGTCTTCCTCGACCGCGACGGCCTCGACGCTGACGAGCTCGCTCTCGACCTCCTTGGCGTGGCGTCCGTCGACGAGCTGCGCGCCCTGCCGGGTGACGCCTTCGCGGCAATCCCACCCGACCCGGCGGAACAGGAAGCGTGGCGCGCCGCGTACTTCGCGTCGCGGCCGGAGGGGGTCCTTGCCGAGGGGGCATTCCGGCGACTCGACGGTGAGCTCGTGCGGGTCCGTTCCGCGATCCTCGAAGAGGCCGACGGCAGGTTCCGGGCGCTCTTCTATCCGGTCGAGCGGCCGACCACGAAGCTCTCGGCCAAGATGTACCGTATCGGCGACGTGCTCGCCGAGTGGCGAGCCGTCGAGCGTCGTCTCGCGGACATCGACCCAGCCAGTCCCGAGGGCGCCGAACTCCAGGCCGAGGTCGATGTCCTGCGGTCGCAGTACCAGGCGCTGGTCAAGCGCGCGGGCGGTGGAGAACTCGTAGCTAGCGGGACCAAGACAAAGCGACTTGTGGCGCCTGCCAGCAACCCGGCACGGATAATCGGTTCGCCGAGTGCTTGTGCGTGATCGCGCATTGTTCCGGCCGTCATGCGGCAACCTGCACGTCCGCCACGCGCTCGTCGGCGATGATCCGCCCGTCACGCATCCGGATGATCCGGTCGCAGGCGGCGCCAACCTCCTGGTCGTGCGTGACGATGAGCACGGTCTGCCCGCGCTCACGGTTGAAGCGACGGAGCAGGCCCAGGACTTCCGCGGCCCGGGATGAATCCAGGTTGCCCGTCGGCTCATCACCGAGGATCAGCTTCGGGTCGTTCACGAGGGCACGGGCGATGGCCACGCGCTGCTGCTCGCCCCCTGACAACTCCATCGGCCGGTGCCCCGCTCGCTCGGCAAGGCCGACCGACGCCAGCGAGGCGCGCGCAGCCACACGGGCTGCCGAACCGGACGTCCCGGCATACTCGGCGGCGAGGGCCACGTTCTCCTCGGCGGTGAGCGTCGGGACCAGGTTGAAGGACTGGAACACGAAGCCCATCGATCGAGCCCGGATGGACGTTCGCTCGCCGTCCGAGAGGGTCGTCGCATCGACCCCATCGATGCGCAGGGTCGGGGCCGGGCCGTCGTCGGTATCCGGCGCGTGGAGCAGCCCGAGCAGGTGCATGAGCGTGCTCTTGCCGGAGCCTGACGGCCCCATGATCGCCACCATCTCGCCGGCGGCGATGCTGACGTCAACACCCTGCAGGGCATCGATGCTGGTCCGGCGCGACAGCCGGTAGGTCTTGCGCAGGTCGGTCGCTTCGATCAGGTTCATCGTTCGCTCCTTCGTCGTTCGGTCGTTGGTCATTCGTAGCGCAGGGCCGACACCGGGTCGAGCCGTGCGGCAGTCCAGGCCGGGATGATCCCGGCCACCATCCCGAGGATCGTGCTGAAGCCGACCGCGAACGCCGCGGTCTGTGCGGTGAGGTCGAAGAGGACGGTGCCGCTCGATCGGCCGGCCTCGTTGACCAGGACGACGACCGCAGCGCCCAGGCCGAGCCCGATCAGGCCGCCCAGCAGCCCGATGACCCCGGCCTCGGCGACGAGCTCGCGGACGATGCGTCGCCGGGAGCCGCCGATGGCCCGCCGGATGCCGATCTCGCGGGTCCGCTCGGCCACGCTCATGGCCATCGTGTTGATCACCGACAGGCCGCCCACGATGAGGCTGATGGCGGCCACCCCGATGATGATCGCGTTGAAGATCACGGTCGTGGCGCCGACCGTCTCGGAGAACTCGGCGCCGGTCATGGTCGCGCTGTTCTCGACCGCGGCCTCGATCGCCGCGGCCACCGTCGTCGGGTCGGCACCGACTTCGGGGAAGACGACGATCTGGTTGGCCAGCTCGTCCGCCTGGAGCGACTCGGCGACGAGTGGGGGCAGGTCGCCCAGGTACAGCGCCTGGGCCGTCGAGAGCGGGATGAAGCCGTTCGTGTCGGGCGAGCTGAGGGTGGGTTGCAGGGTCCCAAGGACCTCGAAGGACTCGCCTCGGATGTCGACCGTCCCGCCGGCGACGACGCCGTACTTGCGGGCGATGGTCGACCCCAGGACCACGACGTTGCCGGTGTCCTCGGCGATGAGCTGGCGTCCCGTGGCCAGCTCGAGTGTGAACGTCTCGAACCCGGCGTCGGCGCCCGGGATGGTCCCGACCAGGAAGTCCGGCGCGCCGAACCCGATAGCGGGATCGGGGTCCCACGGGATCTCGACCTTGGGCTGGACGGCACCGACGCCGTCGAGGCCGGCGATGATCTCGACGTCGTCGAGGCGCATCGGCGACGAGCCGAAGGCCATGCCGTCGGTGACGACGATCTTGTCGGCGAAGTATTCGCTGCCCATGCCGACGAGGCCGTTGATCTGGTTGGCCAGCGAACTGAACACCACGAGTGCCCAGATGCCGATGGTGATGCCGGTGATGGTCAGGCTCGTGCGCAGCTTGCGCCGCGAGAGCTCTCGGAGGATTCGCATGACTACCCTGCTTTCAGGCTGAAGGGGGGATAGCGGTCGGTCACGAGCAGGAACGCGTAGGCGTTCACGCGCAGGCTCCACCGCCCGACGCCGACCACGTAGTTGAAGAGCGGCTGGGGATAACGCCCGGTCATGAGGATCGCGAACCAGGCGATCACGATGGCGAGGGCCGCTCCGATGATCAGGACGATCAGCGCGACGTAATGGGGGATCGCCAGGAACCACTTGACCAGTGGAAGCCAGCGGTTCAGGTCGCGATCGACCTCTGGATACTCGATCTCGAGGTGCACCGATTGCTCCTCGACAGTGGACGGATATCGGTCCGTGAGCAGGGCCACGTAGGCACCGACGCGGGCGCCGAAGCGGGTCAGCTCCCGTGCGAAGTCGAACCACCAGCGCGGGTAGCGCATGCGGATGACGATCATCAGCGCCGTGGCGAAAGCCAAGCCAGCGAGCAGTCCACCGCCGGCTCCGACAATTTGCTCACCGGCTGCGGTGACCATCATGTGGGTCCCGCTCCCCGTGATCACTCCGAGCACGATGGCAATCGGTATGACCCAGATCAGGCGAAAGAAGGTCGTAACCCGATCAAGGCGTTCGGGGTAGTCAATGGTCAGACGAGCCGCGTACGGCCCCACTGGCATCGCTGGCGCCGTCACGACGCCACACTCGCCCGCGTCAGCGCGGCCAGCGCGCCGCGGTCGCTGATGCTGATGATGACCTTGCCCCGGGCACGTCCGAGTTCCAGGTAGCGGATCGCCTCGGCTGCTTGGTCGAGGCGGTAGGTCCGGTCGATGACCGGCACGATCTTTCCGTCGTCTGTCAGCTGCGCAAGGACGAGCAGGTCGGCACTGCTCGGAGCGGTCGTGAACGAGACGATCCTGTGGCTCGTGAACCGCGTCAGCACCACGGCAGCCAGGATGTGACCGATCGGCCCCACCCAGCGGTTGGTACCGACGTATGACAGCAACAGCGTGCCCGTCGCGGTCAGCGCGCGTCGTCGAGCCGACAGTGAGTGGTTGCCCACAAGGTCCAGGATGACGTCATACCGACTGGCTGACTCCGTGAAGTCCTCGCTGGTGTAGTCGATGACGTGGTCGGCGCCGAGTGATCGAACCATCTCGACGTTCGGGCCGCTGGTCACCGCGGTCACCTCGGCGCCCAGGACCTTGGCGATCTGCACCGCATAGGTGCCGACGCCGCCCGAGGCCCCATTGATCAGAACCCGCTGCCCGGGCTGGACCTGTCCGGCATCGCGAAGCCCCTGGAGTGCGGTGAGCGCGGCCAGCGGCATCGCGGCGGCCTGTTGGAAGCTGAGGCTCGACGGCTTGGCCGCCAGGGCGGTGTCCGGCGCCGCGACGTACTCCGCGATCGCGCCGGGGACGCTCCCGTACACCTCGTCGCCGGGGCGGAAGGCGGTCACCAAACTGCTTACCGCCGCCACACGACCGGCGAGGTCCGTGCCCGCGACGGCGAACTGGGG
>CAWFND010000006.1:0-72734 GCA_963817095.1 uncultured Chloroflexia bacterium | reverse complement strand
TTCGAACAATATTCTCAAGTTGGTATTGTCCTAGTACCGATCAACTTCTTGTTTTGGTTGCAGTCAATGATTTGAACGGGTTGTCTCGCGCACACGCAGAGGGGCGAAGATGTGGCGCGCATCACCCAGGACGATCGGTTTGCTTGGCGGCGGTTTCGCGGTGGCGCTGCTCGCCGCCGGCCTCTCGGCGTGCGCTCCTTCCGCCCCGACAAGCCAGAATCCCGGGCCGGGCTCGGATCCTCCCCAGTTGGGCGGCGCGTTGCCCGAAACGGAGCACGTCTCCGCAGCCGGCTCCTACCAGACACGCTTCGAGATCGCCGTTCCCCCTGCGCCCGGCGCTCCACGGATTTCCCTCGAATACGACAGTCACGTCAACAGCACGCTCGCAGGGACGGGATGGGATCTTTCCGTCGGGTATCCGATGGCGATCGCGCGCGACGTGAGGTTCGGCACGCCGCAATGGACGCGTGGCAGCGCTTGGGTCTTGGGAACAAGTCCCCTGATTCTGTCAAAGGCCTCAGGTTGCGATCTCAATCCGGAATCGGCGACCCTGAGCGGCGACTGCAGGTATGAGTTTCGTACGGCACCGGACACTCTGGGCAGCGTCGAGCTCGTCCTGGCCGCGGGGAAGGAGGCGGCGAACGCCCACCTCGCCGACGGAAGCACGCTCGAGTACGAGCCCATCCTCTATGACGGGCTCGCCTTTCCTTCCGCGCCGGCGGGCGCCGAAACCAAGCTATTCGGATTCCGGCTATCGTCCGTTGTCGACCGCAATGGCTATCGCACCTGCTTCTACTACAAGGCGGTGCCGTCCACTCCGCCGACCCTCGGCGTAATCGACCCGAACAGTCACTGGGGTGAGGCCACCGTACTTGAGCGGGTCGCGTATGGGCCGCGGCCCGACGCCGGCGACTGCACGAGCAGCGCGTTCGCGGCAAGTCATCACATCAATTTCCAGTACAAGAATCTGGCGCCCGAGTATTTCCACACCTGGACAATGAGGTTCGGAGCGCCGGTCACTTTCAACAGCCTGCTCTATGAAATCGACGTCTACGCGGCCGGGGCGACCAGCCCGCAAGACACGTTCACTCTCTCCTTCGCAGGCAGCGACAGTGAAATGCACCGGCCGCTGCTCATGCAGATCAGTCAGACTGTTCCCCTGCAACCCTCACGGGTTCTGCGTGTCTTCACTTACGGCAAGCGCAATCTCCAGTTCGGCGATGTCTCAGTAGTCGAACTCGGCACGGGTGCTTTTCCGGAATCGCTCGCAGGATCGATCAGCCGGCCGGTCCGGCATCAGAACCTCCTCAACGACGCGTTCGGATTATTTCAACAGGGGTGGGACCAGGTCTCCGACGCCTCCCCGTGGGTGCACGCTACCACCCAGCAGTGGATGTTTGCCGACATCAACGGCGATGGGCTGCCGGACATCCAGTGGGGCGACGAGACCGGGACGAACCAGACTTGGACGACGTTCGAGACCTCCAATTCTTCGACGCCAAGGCCGGCCCAGCAGAAAGTGCTGATCAACGAGGGCCTCGTCGGCGCGCGCCTCGCGACGACTTCCACGGATATCAACTCTCATGCCAATTCCGGCGATGCGCATTCGCTTGAGACGCTCTACCCCTCATGGCCGGAGAAGGGTCCCGATGCGGGATTCACGCCATGGTACTGGGGAGAAGGCCGCGGCGAGACCAGGACGGGCATGCCGATGTCGGTCAGCGCTCCGGAAATCGCCCGGGTGATCACCGCCTGCACGCCGGTCATACTCAAGCCCGGTACCGACTCGCGCATTTGGCCCGTTTATCCCGACGGCACGTTCGGTGGCTCGCAAGGCTCGACCGGTGATCCGGTAGCGCAGGCCAATCCATTTCCGCCCGGCGGGAACATGTATATCGGCAATGTCGCAGTCCAGGCCGCGATCGGAATTTTCGACGCCTATCAGCCCACGTACGCCGTGTCCTCGACGGTCTCCGGCTGGATGGATCTTGATGGCGATGGGATCCCCGAGTTCGTCGTCACGCCGAGCTGGATCGAACGCTTCACGATTGATCCAAATTGCCAAAGTCTCGGGGCCCTCGCCAGCCTCAGGACTGCCAACTCTTTCGGTGCGCGCATTCCCAAGCCAGCCACGCAATCGGGCGCCGTCGACACCGACTGGCATGTCGGGACGTTTGCCGCCAGCTCGGTGGGTATCATGCTGCAACGGCGATCGGGGCCAATGGCGCCGATTGGCGTACCGCTCAGCTATGATATCTCGACCGGTTCGGCAGAGGGATTTGAATTCAGCCTGCCGATCGGCAGCCTGCTGTCCGTCGGGGCGGAGACGGCAGCCTGCATGTGCTGGATGCCGATCGCGGCGGCGGCGCCGGGGCTTACCATCGAAACCTTCAGTCCTCGCACGAGTGCCGGCCTGACGATCTACCGACCGTCTCCATCGGGCACGCAGCTGCTGCAGAGCCTCAATTCCGGTCTCAGTATGGTGTCCTCGCTGGCCCACATGAGTATCGATTTGACGGTGCAGTCGGCGACGAGCCGCAACCGCACGGAAACGAGGGCGCAGCTCATCGACATCAACGGCGACGGGCTGCCAGACTATCTGATCTACAACAGCGGGCCACATACCGACGCAAACGATCCGCTGATGGGGGTCACGCGTGGGAGCCTGGTGGTCTTCTTCAACTCGTCGACAGGTTTCGGGAACGCGACCGTCATCAACAACGGCTTCGACTATCCAACGCTCACGGACGCAGCTGGCCTGCCGACGACGCTCGACGACATCATCACCAAGATCAAGATGAACCTGAAGACCGCGACCGATGTCGACTCCGGACTGGTCTGGAATCCGCTAATTGGGCTTCCTCCCGATGATCCGCCCGGAGGCACGTCCGAAAAAGATCGGATGATAGAGGTGATGGCGATAGGCGCGCCCCTAGGCGATCCAGTCACGGCTCCGGATGCGGCCGACACCTTTTGCAAAACGCGTGCAGTGTTCCCGATCACAGGGATCGAATCCTGCGCGTTCTACGGCGACCGCCTGGTCAAGCTCGCGCAGCTTGCGGACGATTCCGTTGCCGCGGTGCGCCCCTTCTACGACGCGACGACCGACGCCATCCATGCCGAACGCGCCCGCCTTGATGAGATTGCGGCGATGGCTGGCGTATTGCGAGCCGAGGCTACAGCCCTCAAGACACCGACTGGTGTAGTTGCCGCGGCCACGGTTGGTGCGATGGACACGACCACCGCTGTCGCCGACACCCTCACCGAGGCGCTGGGTCTCCTCTCGCAATCCTTGCTTCAGCTCGCCCATCGGTCGCGCATCAATGCCGTAAACCGCGCCTTTTCTGAGCTCGATTCCGCAGGATTGGACGAGTACGCCAAAGGCGTCGCGGCGCAGATGCGCGGCTTCATCGATCTCAACGGCGATGGGCTTCCGGACTACGTTGTCGCTGACGATCGCCAGTCCAACTGTCCGGTCGGGCAGTGGGAGGTGTTCTGGGGCACGGGAAACAGCTCGATTTCGGCGCAACGCGCCTTCGACCAGGCATCGAGCTGTCTTCTCGTGCCCGCTCTGCCAAGCAAGCTGTCGATCAACGACGGCGTCGACTTCAAGACGCTGCCGCTCAGCCTCGATCACGTCAACCGGTCGCCGGAGAAGATCGACTTTAACAAGCCGGTGCGCGCCGACACTGTGGTCGATTCGCTGGTGAGCCTGATCGACGTCAACGGTGATGGCCGCCCCGACATCGTGATGGCAATCGACGATGACCATCCGTGGAACCGCTTCAGCGGCGAGGGAACGGTGCAGGTCTCGACCGATACCGCCGAGCAGCAGAGGATCAAGCGGCTGCGCACCTGGCACGTTTTCCTCAACAACGGAGCGGGCTTCGAGAGCCAGAGCGTCGACATCACCAGCCCGAGCGACACCCGCACCGATGTTGTCGCGGTCAATGCGGCGCCCGCCAGCGGCCTCGATGACAATCTCGACGTGCAATACCCGATGATCAGGACGACCCTGAGCCTCAATGATCAGAAACAAGGCGGCACGGTGCGCGATCGTTCCGACACGACCGCAGGGCTCCTCGATATCGACGGCGATGGCGTGCTCGATGCCGTTCGTCGCGTGCGGCTGAATGATCCCGATCCCACCAAGTCCCCGACGGAGGCGCTGCTGGTCTGGCGGCGCGCCAACGCCGGTGGACCGCAGGATCTGGTGATCGAGGACCGCGACCCGATCAAAGGCTCCCGGACATTGGTGGAGTACAGGCCCGCGGTGAATTTCCAGTGGAAGGACGCCACACCCGACGGCTCACCGCCGCTCCTCGGTCATGCACCCATCATGGGGGTCGCCCGCCAGCTCGTTTATTCGGTGACGGACGAAAGGCTGCTCGGCCGGGACGAGCAGCGCACCCGCACTGGATACGACTTCAAGCTTCCGAATTTTGATGTGCGCGGGCGCGTCTCGCTCGGCTTCGCGGTCAGGTCGAAATTCGCGCTCGATCCGCTCACCGTGCAGCCGGTGGCGGCGAGTGTTGCCAGCGTTACCCGAAGCGCGCAGCGGCCTAATGGGCTGCCGGGCAATACCCAATCGCGGCTTGTCGTGCGCGGCACCGGTGCACCCATTCGCGAGACACTCACGTCATATGCGGAATCCGATCCAACTGTTTCCACCGTCGGTGCCGGCGGCTGGACCTCGATCTTCAGCGCGCCGAGCCGGACCTTCGTGGTCGAGTACCCGTCGAGTTGGGCAAGGGAGCGATCTTCGACGTCGGATTTGATGGGCTCGACCCATGGCGGGACCGCGCGGGAGGGCTGGCGCCGCAGATGCCATCATCGGCTTGCCAGGACTTTGCGACGTTCCTCACATCGGCGCCAAAAACGAGCGAGACGGTAGACGGCATGAAGACGGCGGTTGCGACGGGAGGCGCGGCCACGTTCTCGACATCGACATTGCCCGTTCAGTGTTCAGGAACTGCGTTTGCGCTGAGCTATCCTTTGCCCGCCTATCCGTCGGCTTCCCCGATTGCATCCGGCATGCCCGTTCCCGTCAGCGCGCTCGCCGTTGAAGCCTGGATCAAGCCGGATACGCCGGCGGGTGATCAGATTGTCGTCGACCAGAACGGCGCTTTCCGCCTGTCGATCGTCAAGGGCCCCGACGCGTTCCACTGGCAGTTCATGGTGGGTGGCAGCTTCACCGTCACGTCGAGCGGTCCCGACGACCTGTTGCCGGAACACTGGCAGCATGTAGTGGCCACATTCGGAGCGTCCGGCGCCAAGATTTTCGTTAACGGTAAGATTGTCGGCGATGCCACCGCGTCGCTGATGCCGCCGCAGACCTCGAGCAACCTCTTCGTCGGCTGCGGCTTCCAGGTGACCGGTCCGCCGATCGAGTGCTTCAGTGGCGAACTCGGGGAGCTTCGGTTCTATCCGGAATACTGGCAGACGGCGGTGCGCGTATCCGACCGTGAGATTGCGTTGAGCCTGCCGGTCGGATGCACCATTGGCGCGTGCCCCATCGAATTCGGCCAGCCGCTCACGATATTCGACCGCAACGACATGTCGACGACAGCCGACGACGTTGCGACCGTGTTCAAGTATGCGGGACCAGACCCGGCTGCCAACGTCAAATCACCGATCTTCGGCATGGTGGCGTCCGAGGCAAAGCAAGTCCTGCAGCCTGACGGTACCCTTGGCGCTTTTCTGAGTTACACCGAGCACACCTACGACGGCCGGCCGTTCCAACTCGTCACCACCGGGAACGAGACACGGCAGGCCTCATTCGATGGACTCCCACAGCTACAGCAGCCAAATTCGGCGGCGCTGCGCGTGACCACGGCAACAACCTACGACAGCAATTGTCCCGGTCGTGTAGCAACCGTCACCGACCCGCTTGGCAAGGTGACCACGACGTCGTGGGACGCAACCTGCACATTCGCATTGTCCGTGACCAATGCGCTGAACCAGACGTCGCGGACGAAATACTACGGCGTGGACGATCCGCTGTTCCCGCAAATCGCGCCGCGCTCGGGCCCGTACGGGATCTTCGCACTGCAAGGTCACTATGGAGCGCTCGCCGCCAAGATCGATGCCAACAAAGCGCTGACCGTGAGCAGCTATGATGATTGGGGCAGGCTCGTTGCGGCGTGGTCGCCGCTCGATCGCGTGGATCGGCCGCGAAAATCAAGATGGCTTACGACGATGCGGCCTGCGAAAAGCCGCAAGGGACCACATCGATCCTTGTGATGGCAGACTGCACCGACCCGGACTATTCCCTGTTGCATCTTAAATCGCCGCCGAGGGTGACGACACTGAACTGGGATGACCAGCTGCGGCGATGTGTTGGTTCAAGCGGCGGGATCACTTCATGCTCCAAAAGCGACGCCGTCGATTTCGCGCAGGAAACCGCAACCGGTGCCTACAAGACGAGCTATGCCTTCGGGGATGGACAGATCCAGCATCAGACGGTGAACAACAAGAAACCCGGTTGGTCCGTCCTGGGGATCGTTGACTACGATGCGCTCGGGCGCTTCGCGAGGGCCTACAAGATCCAATACCTGCCGCAGGCCTGTCCGGCGGATGGGAGCTGGTGCGACGGTGGTAAGTTCAGCACGGATCCCTTGCGCACCAGTGTCGCGATGGTTCAGATCGCCTATGACGCGCAGGGTCACGCGATCCGGACCTATGGTCCTGGTTGGCCGCTATGCCAGGGCGGCACGTCGGCCACCACACTCGATCCCAACGGTCAACCGACGTCCAACCTTGTCTGCGACTCGCTGGCGACGCCGCCGGCGGTCAACGACGTCACCAAGTTCAGCTATCCGGCGCCGGGCGATAAACTCACGATCGATGCCAAGAATATTCCGACCCTCGAACATCGCGACACGCGCGGTCTGGTCACCTTGGTGCAGGAATATGTGTTGCCTTCGGCCACGACGCAGCCCCTTGCATATTCCGCCGTAGCGTCGACGTATGATCAGTTGGGTCGGCTTACGGGCACTACCGATCAGAACGGCAACACTTCGCTCAACACGTATGACGCGCTGTCGCGCCTTATATCCGCTACCGACCCCGATCGCGGCCTTACGACCTACCAGTACGACCTGCGCTCGCAGGTCACTGACCGCATCGTCGCCTCGGGCGAAAAGACCCACCATGAATACGACGCGCTCGCCCGCGTATCCCAAACCGACTATCTACGCCCGGTCCAGGTTCCGACCAATTCGTCGACCGCGACGAATCCGCAGACTGGCGGGCCATTCGGCACGATCCATTTTCCCCCGAACTGCAATATCGTCGCTGGTTTGAAGGAGCCGACGTGGTGGGGTCCCGGGCCGGGCTGGCCGGATCCACCGGAACTGCAGCAGCTGACGCTCGAGGCTGGCGAAGCTGCGATCGACCTGCCGTTCGATGTCGATATCCGCACCGTTTCGCAGCTGCCGAGCGCGCATGGGTCGGCGCTCCGTTTCGAGGAGCGCGACTACGCCTTCGCGCGTGGCACGGCCGTGTTAATTGGGTCGGGCGGTCAAATTAATCTTGGCCGCAGGCCACGTGAGACAGCGGCAACTCGAGCTGGGGCGGGCGCCACTTTCAACGTCATTGCGTCGGACTTTGTCGCGCGTGCCGACGGCGTCCGCTATGGCGTGGCTGGTCCCGAGGGATCGCGCCGCCTCGTGATCGAATGGCGCGGCACGCTCGCCAAGCGGCCAAACGAACCAGTCATCGTCCGCGCCACCCTCACGGAAGGCAACTCGATCGTCCGCTATGATTATGTGCGGGTGCCTGCGAATTTTGCGCCCGGTGGCGGATTGCGTCTCGCCGACGGCAAGACCGAGTACGACAGAGGATTTGAACCCGGCGCTGGCGGCTCAGCGCTTGTCGGCCCCGGCGGATCATTTTCGTTCGGCGGCACCGCGGACGCGGCAGTGTTCGGCGTTGCCTGTACGGGCCTTCCCGCCGAGGCCATTCAGTTTCCCTTCCTCGTAGGGACCGCCGACAACGCCACGCTCGATCTTTCCTACCGCGTATTCTCCGACTGCGAAGCTGCGGACAATCGCGATGAAACAGCGGGCAATCGCAATAACTGTGCCGGTGATCTGCTGATCAGCTATCGAGAGACCGACGACAAAGCGAGCGCAACCCATCCCCTGACGCGGGCGCACTATGCTGCCCGCGCTCTTGGCCGCGGCGGCAATCTCGCCGGTGAAGTGGCGGCCGCGGCGCGGGTCCTGCTGCCGCGCGAGCTGCACGGCAAGAAACTCGATATTCTAGTCGATCCGCAACCGGCCAACCGAAAGATCCTCAATCCCAAGGCGCGCTACGTGTTCGGCTTCATCTGGTCGAATCCGACGACGACCACGATCTACTTGCCGGAAGAGCGCGTACATCGGACCTACGATTCGAGCGAGCCGCCCTACTATTTCGACGAGGTTAGCGGCAAGCGGCGGGAGGTGAGGCCCGTCCTCGACCTGACCTTCGACATGTTCGACCTGCGCGGCGTGCCGATCGATCGGTCGCCGACAAACGCGTCGTTTGATACGGCATCTTGCTCTCCCGCCACCCTACCGGCCAACATGATCGTCGGCGCGAGCGGCAAGGGCCTCGTGCTTCCGGCCGGAACAAACTGCAAGGGTACCGTCGCGTCTGCCACCGCAGCGCTCTCGACCTTCACGCTCGAGATGTGGGTGCGTCCGGACGCGTGCCCATTCGGGCGTCCAGCGCCCGGACAGCCGCCGCCAGCTGGATCGTCCTTCTGTCCCGAACAGGCGATATTCAGCGCAGGCAAAATCGCATTGAAGCTCATGGTCGACGGACGACTTGGCTATGACGGCGGCACCGGTACCGCTGTTGCCGCCAGCGCCGATCCCCTGCCGACCGACTCCTGGACACATGTCGCGATCATCGACGACGGCAAGTCCCCATGGTCGGCAGTGAACGGCATTACTCAGCAGACGACGGGCCTCTCGACGGGCGCTCCGCTGGTTCTGTCCTCCCTGCAGCTCGGGGATGCCATGTCACTCAGCAGCTCGCCGGTTGCGGTAGCGATCGACGAAGTTCGCATGATCGCTGCGACGCGCACCACGGACCATGTCCACGCGGATGCCCTGCGGCCGCTCGCCGTGGGTCCGCCGCGCGGCAATCTTGTGTCGATCGATTTCGATCATCCGGGCGGCGGCGGCCTGATCGACCAGTCGAAGGCGCAGAACAATGCGACCGCGGCCAATGGCAAGCTCGTTCCCGGGATCATCGGCATGGTCTTCGATACGCGGGCCAATCGACCGATCGGGATTGGCGGAAGCCTGCCGCCGCCCACCGGGCAGGTGACCGTCAATCATTCGTCCACGCTGCAGCTGAGCAACGCGGTGACGGCCGAGGTATGGATCAAGACCACGAGCACGCAGACCGGATCAGCACGCCTGATCGGCAAATGGGCCGGGCCGATAACGCCGGGATGGCGGCTGCAGATGACGCCGTCCGGCCGGTTGCGCTGGGAGGTCGTGACTGCGCAACCGGGTACGACGTCACCGCCGAAGCGCTCAGTGTTCATTACCCAGGAGAAGGTCAAGGATCTCGTTTGGCATCACGTGGCCGCCACCTACGACGGACGGCGCTTGCGCGTGTTCCGCGACGGGCTGCCGCTGCATCGCTGGTGCGGGTCGGGGCCGCGCGAGGGTGCGCAGCTCGATGATCCCGACATCGACAATTGTACGACGCCGCCTGCGCCGGCAGTCGCATGCGCGGCAATAGAAAATGCGACGCTGACCGACGTATACCCGGCGAACAAGCGCGTTACGGTCGGCGATGCCGAATGCATCAGCGGTATTATCGACAACACCAAGCCTGTGCTGGTCGCGGACGACGACGAAAACAACGCCTTCGATGGCTTCGTCGACGAGGTGCGCGTGTCGAATTATGCCAAGCGCGAATTCGAAGTCGCGGCG
The DNA here is from genome assembly GCA_963817095.1 of uncultured Chloroflexia bacterium. Taxonomy (GTDB): domain Bacteria; phylum Chloroflexota; class Limnocylindria; order Limnocylindrales; family CSP1-4; genus CF-46. Next base: position 62,796 of record CAWFND010000006.1, on the reverse strand, counting down.
TCGGCGCGCCTGCCGTCGGCGTTCACGCAATCGCTCGGACGCCAGACGATCCTGCGCAATCGCTTCATCTGGCGCGATGGCATCCAGGTGGATACGGACGAAAACGACCAGCCGCATGATCTGTCGCAGCAGCCGGCGCGCGAATTGCGCGCCTTCGACATCGAGGGACATGCGATGTCTGGCGTCAAGCATGTGCTCAACCAGCGCAGCAGCGACGACTATTTCGTGAGGCGTGCCGCTTCGGACGCGGCAGGCCGCAACGGCCTAATCGAATATCCGCATGGCGAGGTGCTCGTCGACCAGTCAGACGTCGACGGCACGCAAGCGGCGCTCACCGGGTATGGGCCCGGACTGGGACAGGCGACGACCGCCATGTCGACTCTGCCCTGCGATCCGGCGACCGCCACCGGCCTGCCCCAGTCACAGGTCTACATCTGCAGCGGCGCGTCGACGGTCACCGGGCGCCCGGCGTCACGACTTTACGGCAACGGCGTGGTCACGGCGTGGGGTTACGACAACGGCCCGGCGGCGCCGGGAGCAACGTCCTCGCCGAGCGGTGCCTTCGGCCCCGACACTCTTCACTCGACCACCGTCGCGGATTCCAGTGGCGCAATGCTCAGCGATCGTCTCTACGAATGGGACCCGGTCGGCAACCTCCTCCACGTCCACGACAACAAGATTGGCCAGGGAAACGCCCAATACGACGCGACCTACAGCCACGACAGTCTGCGTCGCATCGCTACCGCGACCGTAACGGTCGGAGGCGCGACACCGCTTGCGGTTCGTTATTGCTACGATGCGCTGGGCAATCTCCTTCTCATCGACGGGGTTCAACCGCTCGGCTGCTACGACAGTTCCGGCGCGTTGGCGATCGGAGCGGGCAACCTGCGGTCTGGCGACGGCGCTATCCAGGACTACGGCCCGGCCTATCTCGAATCCGGGTGCGGGGTTGGCGCCAACGCGCTCGCCCATGCGCTCACGCAGCGCCGCGTGATCCTGACCGGGCAGCAGCCGGTTCCCGCGAACCTCACTCCCTATCTCTACTGCTATGACGAGGCAGGGAAGATGCGGTGGTCGCCCAACCGCGCCTACAGTTACTTCGCACGCGGCAAAGTCGCCTCGGTCACCAGCGGCGCGGGGGCCGTCTCGCAATATCTCTATGACGGCGACGGCGTGCGAGTGTCGAAATCGGAGCCGAGCGGATCGACGCAGATCATTCTCGATCCCACCTATCGCGAGATCACGGGCACGGCAGCAACGAACTTCGAGGCAATGTACGTCGCGGGCGGCAACGTTGCGCGCCGGGTGCTGCAGCAAGCCGTTGCGGGAAGTCTGCTGCAGACGTCGGATCTCGCCTGGTTCAGCAACGATCATCTCGGCGGGACATATTTCCTGACCGGCAGCCAGGGCCAGGAAGTGGCGGGAACGCGCGCGTTCTATCGGCCGTACGGCAAATTCGTCGATGCCGGCGCCGCGCCGCAAACCGACAAATCAGGCAATCGACAGTTCGCGTCCAAGGAACTCGACGCCACGGGACTCTATGATTTTGCGGCCAACTCTATGACCCCGACACCGGTCGGTTCACGCAGGCGGACGAGGTCCAATTGCACGGCAGCTCGCAGGCGTTGAACCGTTACGCCTACGTCCTCAACAATCCGCTCAATGCGATTGATCCCAATGGTAAATGGCCGATCGGGATCTACGATACCCCTAATGAAACGGTTTCCGTCGTCATTCCCACCAAGTTCGTGGGTAACGAGCAAGCGCGCAACACCGTTCCACGCATCGTCGCTGCAGCCGAGGCCGCTTCAGGTGGTGGACCACTTCGGCAATCCAATTGTCCCGGGAACACCCCATACCGGGCTCCGGGAAAGGAGTTCAAGTACCAGATCATAATTGTCCCAACTGATGTGCCGATTGGCGGAGAACTGAATGTTCTCGAACTTAGAACCCATGAGGAAAATTATTGGAATTGAGTTCTGACTCTCAATCCCGACGCTGCTGGTGCAGGGAGCAGCCTAAAGAGTTGGGGATTTGCCGATACCGGCTCAAATCGGGACATAGTGACGGCGGTCCATGAACTGCTTCACATGAGCGGCCTTGGCCATTCCAATAAGTCCAACGCACCAAATAACATCATGAGTCACGAAGAGCGCCGCTATCGGATTGAAGATCAGCAGTTACTCGATCTTAGAGGACAAGCCGAAACTGACGTCTACTGGCGAAATGCCAAAGGACGCATGAAAGACCTCCACGGTCGTGAACTCGATTGGCCTGCCGCCAGTCAATATCTGGGGCCGCCGGCCGCCGAGAAATTCCCCACGCCTAATCCTACGCCCTCGGCCGCACCGGATGCGGGCACGCCAGCAGCAGGGGCGACAGGACTGTCGCCAAGCGGCTCGGTCATTACGCCGAACCAGACGAATGCCGATGACGCCGGTGTTCGCTAGCACTGCAGTGCGCGACTAGCACACCCCCAAAGACAAATCGATCGTAGTGGGCGGCTGTGCTTGGCGTGGCCGATGAGGTGATAAAATAAACGATGCGCAAAGTATCTGCGAAAACCGACCATAGAACTGTTAACCGAGCATGAGGTATGGGATCGCCCAAACGCATAGTGATCTGCGGTGGTGGCGCGATCGGCGCCGCGATCGCCTACTTCACAAGCCTACGCGGTGCATGGCCGATCGTCATCGAGCGTTACGAGGTCGGCGGCGCGGCATCCGGCAAATCGGGCGGCTTCCTGGCGCTCGACTGGTGCCGCGGCAGCCCGCTCGATCGATTGGCGCGGCGTAGCTTCGAGCTCCATGCCCAACTTTCCTCCGAGCTCGGCGATCCTTGGGGATATCGGCCGTTGACCACCTACAGCGGTTACGCCGCCGAGGGCGATACCGCGCGCAGTCCGGGCGGGCGACCGTGGTTGGCCGGCGGGGTCACGATCACGGGTCGGCTCGGCTCAACCGAGTCTACGGCGGTGGTCGAACCCCGCGCGTTCACGACAGGGTTGATGTGCGCCGCTCATGTGCATGGCGCGATGCTGCGGCACGGTACGGTCGTCGATTTGGTGCGCCGCCCGAGCGGCGCAGTGCGCGGCGTCGCGCTCGCGAGCGGCGAGATCGTCGAAGGCGACGCCGTCGTGATCGCGATGGGACCGTGGTCGATCCTGGCCGCGCGCTGGCTACCACTGCCCGCGGTGCTTGGCTACAAGGGCCATAGCTTGGTGTTTGAAACAGGTGGGGCCATTCCGGCCGAGGCACTGTTCCTCGAGTACCGCGAGGCGAGCGGCGAAATCCTGACCCCCGAGTTATTTCCGCGGGCCGATGGCACGTGGGTGTGTGCGATCTCGACCATCGGGCCGCTTCCGGTCGATCCTGCCGACGTTGCAGCTGATGCGGGTGCACACGCCCGGCTCGAAGCACTGTGTCGGAATATCTCGCCGGCGCTCGCCGCAGCGCCGATCAAAGCGTGGCAGGCGTGCTTCCGGCCGGTCACGGAAGACGGCCTTCCCATCATCGGCGCCGTGCCGAGGTTGACGGTGCCTTCGTGGCGACCGGCCACAGTGTCTGGGGCATGCTCAACGCGCCCGCGACCGGCGAGGCAATGAGCGAACTGATCCTTGACGGTGCTGCGCGGCACGTCGACCTCGCGCCATTCGCGCCCGGGCGCGCCGCCGCTTGATCCGGCGCGCCTGCGCGACCTCTCGGAGGCACGCGTGCCCTCCGCCAATCGAGCGCCTTCCGGCGTCTGATCGCATGATCGAGGGAAGTGTCTCTCGATCACATTTAGGGTGGTGACGTCGAAAAGGGGTCCCACCCCCGGGACTCGCACCCGTCTCGTGAACCTACCTCCAACGGCTACTCGACCGCGCCGCGCGCCTTGATTGATCTTGCCGCTACGGTTTGCGGCGCGCTCGTGCGCACTCTATATGAACAACATGCCCGAACACAGAGTGACTTTGATTTGGAAGCGCGGCGGAGCCGAATTTTCGTATCAGAAGTATCCGCGCGATCATACCTGGATATTCGACGGCGGCCATACGATGACGGCGACGGCCGCCCCGGCTTATCTCGGTAGTCCGGCGAATGTTGATCCCGAGGAGGCGTTCGTCGCGTCGAATCTCGAGCTGTCACATGCTTACGTTTTTGGCGATTGCGTGCAAACAGAAGTTCTTGCTCAGTTCTTACCGGGACGAGGCGGTTGGCCATATGGAGAAAAATGCCGAAGGGAAAATGGCCATTACTCGCGTCGAGCTTCGCCCGGAGATTACCTGGGGTGGTGAACGAACACCAAGCGCAGAACAGCTCGACGAAATGCACCATGCCGCACACGAGAATTGTTTCATTGCCAACTCGGTCAAAACCAAGGTGACTGTGACGAACTCTAGCCAGGTCCCCACCCGGGGGGCCCCACTGAGCAAAAAGCCCCTCACCCCCGGCAACGCCGCCGGCCCTCGAGCGCGGGATCTCCCGCGACCGCGCGTCGCCCAGCGCGTAGAGGTTGGTGTCGAGGTCGCGCCGGCCTGCCGCGGTGCGCGGCGGCGTCGGCATCACGACCAGGCGGACCGCGCTAGCTCCTCGCCGCGCCTGAGTATGAACTCGAGCCAGTTGCCCTCCTCGGTGCCGACCGCGCGCCCGGTTGCGCCGTCGGTCGGGCATGCACCCAGGCGCCGCAACGCGCCCGTGGTCGTGGTAGGCGTAAGGTGGCCTCGCCGCCATGGGGAGCGCAGCACGCAGCCAAGCTGGCGCGCCGTCGCCGCTGCTGACGGTAAAGCCGGAGAGCGTGCCGCCGATGACCAGCGTACCGCCGGACAGCAGATGGAGCTTGCCGCAAAAAAAAGTCGCCAAGCTGCTGGACCTGCTGCGCAGGCCGCCGCCAATAGGCAAGGCGTGACGAGGTTGCGGCGCACATTTCACGACAGTCCACGCAATGTCCTCTCACCCCCAAACGTGATGAGTCAATTTCTTAAGTGAGAAGCTGCGCTCAGCCCATAGCAAGCCCGGCGGTGCGAAGCGCCGCAACGTCCGCCTCTAGCCGGGCCTTGTCACGCCGAACCTGCGTTTTTAGCCACGCTGCGATGGTGAAATCCCGGCGAGCCGACAGCAGACGCCTTGCTGCATCTTTCGACTTCTCGGGTTGACCATTCTCGTGATAGGCGATCACAAGATCGGCGAGTCGAAAACCGGGGCTGCGAGCGTTATAGGCTTCGCAGGGAGAAGACGATGGCGTCGCGGAGTCCCGCCTCGCGGAGGAGCCGGAGGCCGTGGCGCATCACGACGCGGCCGAGACCACGCCGCTGGTGGTCCGGATGGACGCCGACGGGCTCGAACTCTCCGACGGAGCCGACGGGATCCGCCCAGCACATCGCGAATGCGGCGAAGGCGCCGTCCGGCGCTTCCACGACGACGTCGCGGTCGAACGCGTAATGGTCCTGGCGCCGGAGGACCGTGTACTTCTCGACGGTCATCGCCGACGGCGCGAACGCCGCGCGATGGACCTCGACCCGGGCCGGAATATCGACCGGCCCGTGCATCGTCCGCAGGACGTATCCCTCCGGGACGCGGGGTGGGTCCAGGTCCACGTCCAGCGGCTGGTGATACTGGGTCAGGACGATCTCGCCGGCGGTCCAGCCGCGCGCCGTCAGGAACGCGGCATCGCGCGTCCTGTCCGCCGCCCAGGTCTCGAGCGCCGGCGGCTCACCGTCGTGGGATCCGGCGAGCACGAGGCGGCGGGCATCGCGAAGCATCTGGAGCTGATGCCACTCGAGGATCTCGTCGCGGATCGCCGAAGTGTCGTCGGGCCCGAGGTCCTGCGCGACGAACCAGTCGGCCTCGGCGGGCGGCTTGAACCAGCACCACGCGACCATCCGATCCTCGAGCTCCCAGATCCGGATCCGCGTCGACCAGTCCACGTCCGGACCGCCGAGGGCGATCCACCATTCGAGGTCGCCCACGGTCACGGGGACGAGCGGCCGGGCCGGGCCGTTCCACGCCGCGGAGAGCAGGTCGCCCATCGCGTGGAGGTCCTCGGGCCCGGCCCACGGCCGGGAGGTCGGGCTTCGGGTCGGCGTCATCTCATGGCGGACGATACCGGGGTGAGTTCGCGGACGGCCGCCGTAGACTGCGCCGAGCACAGCGATCGAGGAGGAGCCATCCGCGTGCCCACGATCCAGGCGAACGGCCTCGACATCGCCTACGAGGTCCACGGCGCGGGCCCACCGCTGCTCCTGCTCCACGGCGCGACGTCGCTGGGGCGCGAGGACTTCGCCGCCCAGATTCCGCTCCTGTCGAAGGCGTTCCGCTGCTTCGTCCCCGATGCCCGCGGTCACGGCATGACGCGCTGGGACGTCACCCAGGGCTTTCGCTACGACTGGCTCGTCGACGACCTCGCGGCGTTCGTCGCCGCGCTGGGGCTCGAGACATTCCACGCGATCGGCTTCTCGATGGGGGCGATGACCGCGCTGATGCTCGCGACGCGGCAGCCGGAGCGGTTCCGGACGATGACGGTGGTCGGCCTCACGACCGAGCGCGAGCCGCGAACGTCGGTCGGGCGCCGGTTGATGGACCCCGCCCGGGTCGATCGGGACGACCCGGCCTGGGCGGCTCTGCTCGGCCGGCGTCACGACGCCGGGCAGGGTGCCGGGGCGTGGCGACACCTACTGCCCGCGATCGCCGCGGACATCGCGAGCCAACCGCTGCTGACCCCGCGCGACCTGCGCCGGATCGATGCCCCGAGCCTCGTCGTCTGCGGCGACCGCGACCCGTTCGTCCCGATCGAGCACGCCGCGGGTCTCCGGCGCCATCTCGCCGATGGGCGGCTGTTCGTCGCGCCCGACTGCGGGCATGAGGTGATGTCGCGGAAGCCGGGACTGTTCAACGAGGCAGTCATGGGGTTCTTCCGCTCGACCGAGACGACCGCGCGTGAGCGAGCCGGAGGCAGTCCGGACACCAGCCACGAGGAGACGGCATGACGACCCTGCTCGCACTCTTCCGCCGACCCGACGGCGGCGACGAGGCGCTCGCGACCTTCCTTCGTCGCTACCACGCGGAGCACCTGCCCCTCGTCGCCGGGACGCCGGGCCTGCGCGCGACGCGCGTCCAACGGGTCGAGGAGGCCCTCGGAACGGAGACTGACCTCGTGATGGTCACGGCCATGGACTTCGACGACCGCGCGGGGCTCGATGCGGGCCTCGCCTCGGACGCCATGCGCCAGGCCGGCCGGAACCTGCGCGAGATCGCGCCGGGCCTGTCGACGCTGCTCGTCCTCGACGACGCCGGCCCGCCGGTCTGAGGCTCCGACCGCTTCCGCCGGGAGCGTTCCGTCGGCTGGCCCCCGCTGGTACTGTGAGCATCCGACGGAGGGAGCGTGTTGACCCAGACCTCGCCGACCGCCACGGATCAGCCGGCCGACGACCGGCTCGTGAGCGTCGCCGTTCCCGCCGCCGGGCCGGACGGCCCGCTCGACGGGGTCGCCCTCGTGACGATCCAGCGACCGCAGGTGCTCAACGCCCTCAGCTTCGATCTGCTCGACGCCGTGGCCGACGCGCTGGCCGCGCTCGATCGCGATCCGGCATGTCGCGCCATCGTCCTGACGGGATCGGGCGACCGCGCCTTCGCGGCCGGTGCGGACATCCGCGAGCTTGCCCGACAGACCCCCGTCTCCCTGCTCGCCGAGGACCGTTTCGCCGCCTGGGAGCGGATCGCGGCCGTCCGCAAGCCGGTGATCGCCGCCGTTCGCGGCTTCGCTCTCGGTGGCGGCTGCGAGCTCGCGATGAGCTGCGACCTGATCGTGGCCGGCGACGACGCCCGGTTCGGGCAGCCGGAGATCAACCTCGGCGTGATGCCCGGCGCGGGCGGGACCCAGCGACTGACGCGGGCGATCGGCCGCGCCCGGGCGATGGACCTCGTCCTGACCGGCCGGACGATCGCCGCCGGGGAGGCCGCGGCGATGGGCCTCGTCAGCCGGGTCGTCCCGGCCGAGGAGACGGTGCCCGCGGCGCTGGCGCTTGCCTCGTCGATCGCGGCGCAGGCGCCGGTCGCCGTCCTCGCCGCCAAGGAGGCGGTCCGACTGGCGGAGGAGCTGCCGCTGTCGGCGGGCCTGCGTCACGAGCGGCGGGCGTTCTACGCCCTGTTCGCCACTGAGGACCAGACAGAAGGGATGGCGGCGTTCGTCGAGAAGCGCCGACCTGCATGGAAGGGACGCTGACCGATGGAACGTGAGCCCGGCGAGGCCAGCGATTACGGCCAGGACTTCCGCGACATCGGGGATGAACCCCCGTCGAGCTACCGCGACGCGGCGCCGGATCTCCTCGCCCCGATCGACGCCTCGTCGCCCATATCCGGCCACCAGCCGGCGCCCGAGTCGTCGACGTCCATCGCGGACTCACCCGAGCAGAGCTGGGAGGCAGCGTCCGCGATCATCTTCCCGGCCCTCCGTCCGCCGGGAGCCCAGGGCCTGACCGTCGCCAACCTGGACCCCGACGCGCTGGCGGCGGACGCCGCGCGCAGCCACTCGCAGCCGCTCGTCGACGAGGGACCGGGCGGGCTGGCGGTGGTCTACGTCCTGCACGCGGGCGGTTTCGACGTGATCGTCAACGGCGACCACCTCCTCTCGTGGGGCGTGACGACCGCGGCGATCCAGGAAGCCGCGATGCGGAACCTCGCGTCCTGGTCGGCGACGGCGGCCTGGACCGACGAGGTCTCCGGCGAGCGACGGCTCATCTCCAGCGACACGGGCGACGGCTGGGACGCCGCGCGGATCCTCCTGCCGGACGTCGTCGCGAAGCTGGCGGCTGAGCTCGGCGGGACCGGACGCGTGCTCATCGGGCTGCCCGAGCGACACCTCCTCGTGGCGGGTGCCCTCCGTCCCGCGGATGCGGAGTTCGCCGGCCTCTTCACCGAGTTCGTCGTGGAGGCGTCGGGGGGCGCCGACGAGCCGGTCGATCGACGGGTCTTCGAGCTGGTCGACGGACGCCTCGTCGAGGCCGAGGGCCTCACGACGCCGGCCTGACCGACCGGGTCGCGGCACGCCCCGTCCCACGGCCATGCCATGACAGATCTCCGCGTCGACGTCGTTGACGGCGTCGCGACCGTCACGATCGATCGCCCCGACGCCCTGAACGCGCTGACCGTCCCACTCAAGGAGGCCCTGCGGGCCGCCTTCGACGGCTTCGCGACCGACGAGACCGTCCGGGCGATCGTCCTGACCGGGGCCGGCCGCGCATTCTGTGCCGGACAGGACCTGCGCGAACGCCTCGAGCCGGATGCCTTGCCCCTGGCGGACGAGATCCGGGCGCGCTACAACCCGCTCCTCCTCGCGATGCGCAGGCTCGGCAAGCCGATCGTGGGTGCGATCAACGGCGTCGCGGCGGGTGCCGGCGCGTCGCTTGCCCTCGCCTGCGACATCCGGATCGCGGCCGAGGAGGCGACCTTCCTCCTCGCCTTCGGGCGGGTGGGCCTGATCCCGGACACGGGCGCCACGTGGCTGCTGCCGCGTCTCGTGGGCGGGGCGAAGGCGGCCGAGCTGGCCCTGACGACCGATCCACTCTCGGCCTCCGATGCCGAGCGGCTCGGGCTCGTCGCGCGGGTCGTGCCGGCGGCGGATCTCCTCCCGCAGGCGCAGGCGCTCGCGGGCCGCCTCGCGGCCGGGGCGCCCGTCGCCCTGGCCCTGACGAAGGAGGCGCTGGAGGCCGCCTGGGAGCGCGACGCTCGAGGAGCAGCTCGAACGCGAGGCCGAGCTCCAGGGCCGGGCCGGCGCCACGACAGACCACGCCGAGGGGATCGCGGCGTTCCTCGAGCGCCGTCCGCCGCGCTTCCGCGGGGAGTAGCGCGAGGTCTAGGGACCCGGGGCGACCGTCGCGGCGCGATCGCGCCGAGCGAGGATGCCGAGTGCCGCGCCGGCCGCTCGATCGCGGCCGGCGTTCTCGACCACCCATGGATCGGCGAGCCAGCCCGCCGGAACCTCCGCCGTCGCGACGTCGGGGTTCTCAACGCCGATCCCGACGACCGCCTGGCGTCCCTCGACGACGGTGCCGTCGAGCCCCGGTCCCTCGAGAAGGACGGAGCCTTCGATCGGCGTCCCCGTGACCCGCTCGAGGGTGGATTCGCCGACGGGCTCGCGGTCCAGGTCGAACGCGCTGCCGAGCGCCGTCCATTCGATCGAGCCGGTCCGGATGACGTACGGGCCGCTGCCCGGCGCGATCCGGTGGTACACGCGGCCGCCGAGCTGCTCGAGGACGACCCCACGCTCGTCGAGCTCGTCGATCTGAAGGGTCGTTCCCGGGGCCAGACGGGCCTCGCCAGCGCCGAGCCGGATCGTCGCCGTCCCGTCCGCGCCGACGGTGACGACGTCGCCGCTGACGAGGTCCGACCCGTCGGTCGCCGGCGACGTCAGTCCGAGGTGCGTGATCGTGGTGGCGGTCACCGGGCCGAGCGACGCCGGCACGGCGACATGGACCGGACGGCTCGAGCCGATGGCGAGTGCCGTGAGGCCGATGCACGTCGCGGCCACGAGCGCCGTCCAGCGCGGCGCACCGATCCTGGTGGACCGAGGTGTCGCCGCGGACGGCTCGAGACCGCGGCCGCCGACCGGCACGCCGTCACGCGACGCGTGCCCGATCGGTTCGGCTGACGGGGAAGCGGCATCCATCGCGATCGCGACGGTACGGGCCGGCACTCGAGAGCAGCCATCGGCCAGCCGTACTGGCGACGACCAACTCTTGGATCGTGCACGAACGACTTCGCCGCGCCTGGACGGGCGGACGCGACCGCGACGATCGGCCCGATCCAGCCGGTCTAGCGGACCAGCGCCTCGAAGAGGTGCTCCAGCTCGACCGCCGGGTCGTCACAGATCCCCGTGTGGACGTCGGACGGCTGGATGACCGTCGACGACGGGGCGACGAGCCAGTGGAAGCGCTCGCCCTGGCCGAGCGCGGCGATGGGTCCGGCAGCGGGGTCGCCGGCGGCGATCCGCTCGATTCCTGCGAGGTGGGTCTCGATCGCCGCGGGCTCCACATCCGGCGCCAGAGCGCGGAGCCGCGCCACGTCCAGCCCGACGCGGGCCGCGAGGAACCGCTTCGGGCGACACAGGAGGATCACCCCCGCGTTCAGGCTCTCGCCACGCTCGACCCGCGGGACGACCCGGACCACCGCGTACTGGAAGGCGTGACCGGCCATCAGGCGGCGACCGCGAGACGCAGCCGGTCGGCATCCTCGACGAACGGACGGGGAGGCTCCAGCCGGCGGAGAAGGTAGGCGACGTAGGCCCGTCGCTGGTCGTCGGCCGAGCCCGCGACCGGATCCGCCGCCAGCCAGTCGTCGGGGACCGCGGCGACGAGGCCCTCGACGAGGTCGCGGCTCACGAGCGGCGTCAGGCGGGCGTCGGCGGCCGCGATCGAGGATGCGGCCGGGAGGAGGACGTGATCGGCCAGCCGCTCCGCGTGCGATCGGCGGGCGTGCGCCTCAGGATCGCGCCAGGTGTGGTGGATGTAGAGCGACGCCCCATGGTCGATCAGCCAGGTCCGGCCGCCCCAGGTCAGGAGATTGGGGTTCTTCGGTGAGCGGTCCGGGTTCGTGACCAGCGCATCCAGCCAGACGACGGCCGCGGCCCAGTCCGGATCCGCGACCCGATCGACGGCCGGGTTGAACGTCAGCGAGCCCGGGAGGAAGTCCAGCCCGATGTTCCGGCCGACGCTGGCGACGAGCAGGTCGTGGATCTCCTGGTGCGGCTCGCTGTCGGCGATTCCCGTGACGAGGTCGACGGCGACGAGCTCCGGGACGAGCAGCCCGAGCGCGCGGGCGATCTCGCCGGCGAGCCATTCCGCGACGAGGACGCGCGGGCCCTGTCCGGCGCCGCGGAACTTGACGACGTACATCCCGTCGTCGTCGGCCTCCACGAGCCCGGGCAGCGAGCCGCCCTCACGGAACGCGGTCACGTAGCGCGTGGCACGGACGACGCGCATCGCTGCGGGCGCGACGGTCGTCACCGGTGCGCCAGCCCGACCGACTCGATCGCGGCCGCGGCTTTCGCGACGCCGTCCCGTGCCCGGATCTCGGCTCCGATCCCGGCCATCCGGGTCCGCAGCTCGACGTCGCCGAGCAGCCGATCGATTGCGCCTCGCAGATCCGCGTCGGCGAACCCGTACGTCGGCAGCCGGACCCCGAAGCCCGTCTCGTCCACCCGCTGGGCGTTGTCGTATTGGTCCCAGAACAGCGGCAGGACGACCATCGGCTTGCCGAAATGGAACGCCTCTGTGGTCGTGTTGTTGCCGCCGTGGGTGATCACGAGGTCGACGAGCGGAATGATCGAGGTCTGCGGCAGGAACTCCGCTCCCCACATGTTCGGGGCGAGCTCGTACTCGGCGTGCTGCGGGCCCTTCGACACGATGTACCGATGGGGCGTGTCGGCGAGGACCGCGACGAGCCGCCGCATGAGCGAGACGTCGGCGCTGCCGAGGGACCCGAGCGAGAGGTAGACGAGCCCGGAGCCCGCGGGCCGATCGGCCATCTCGGCCGGGAGCTCGAAGGCGGCGTCCGTCGCCCTGACGGAGGAGTCCAGCCGCCGCCACAGCCCCGGATCGAGCGGGCGGCGGTCGGTGTAGTCGGCGACGTGCGGGTAGACGTAGAGGTTGAGATCGCGGGAGGCGTGCTCGAACTCGAGCTCGGGCAGCGGCTCCGTCCCATGGTCGCGACACCAGGCGTCGAAGGCTTCCCAGGTCGGCCGATGGGTCCGGTCGTACTCCTCTCGGAACGCCTCCCATTCGCTGGGGTCGTCCGCGGGCAGGCCCGAGTACGGTGGCGCGATCGCGGGCCCGCGGATCTCGAGCGGGTTGCAGGACACGATCCGCACGTACGGCTTGCCGGCCGTCTCGAGGGCGGGGAACGCGACGACGTTGTCCTCGACGATCACGTCCGGCACCTGGCGGGCGATGATCTCGCGGAGCCGCGGCTCGCAGAAGCGGGCCCCCTCGATCAGCGCCTGCCATGTCGGGACCATGAACGTTTCGAGCTGCTCGATCGTGGGCTTGCGGAACTCCGGCGCGGTGTCCCGGATGAAGTCCTTCCAGAACTGCCCCGCGTCCTGGGCCGGCGCATCGGGCGGGGGCGGCGGCGCGAGGTCGACGAGGTCCTCGACGAAGCCGAGCGGCTCGAGCCGGCCATTCCACGACGCCTCGGCGGCGAACACGACCCGATGGCCGTGACGCCGGAGCACGTCGCCGATCCCGATGCAGTTGTTCGTCGGCCCGTACGCGGACTCGGGCATGAACAGGATGGTCAGCGGCTCGGCCATCGGTTCCTCGCGTCGGACGGCTGGATGGCCAATCCTACGGTCCGACCGAGCCGCCGGAGGGGCCCGTGGCGTCAGCCGGCGCGGATCAGCCGATCGGGGCCGCCGGTCAGGGCCATCTTCTCCTCGAACCGCTTCGCGGCGATCTCGAGCTTGTCCAGATGGTCGGCAAGGACCCGTCGGGCGTCCTCGGCGGCCGCGTCGAGACCGGTCAGCTCGAAGATCCGCCAGTGATTGAGGATCGGCATCAGGACCTCGTCGCGGTGGATCCTGATGTCGTAGATCCCGGCTCGCGCGATCGCGGCGGCCTTCCGGAGGAACCCCGGGATTCCGTTCCCGGGCATCTCGAATGCGAGGACCTCGGCGACGATCGCCTGGACCGCTCGCGACGGCTGGATCTTCAGCGCGGCGGCGAGGATGTCCCGGTAGAACACCATGTGGAGGTTCTCGTCGGCCGCGATCCTGGCCATGATCTTGTCGGCGACCGGATCCTGCGAGTAGCGCCCCGTATTCCGATGGGAGATCCGGGTCGCGAGCTCCTGGAACGCGACGTAGGCAAGACCGCGGAGCGTGTCGATCGACTCGCGGTCGTAGCCCTGCTGGAGCTGGGTCATCCGCCCCCGCTCGAGCGCGATCGGGTCGAGGTTGCGGGTGACCGTCAGGTAGTCGCGAAGGACGATCGCGTGTCGACCCTCCTCGGCCGTCCAGCGCCCGATCCAGTTGATCCACGCACCGTCGCCGGAGCCGAACATCCCGTGGATCAGGCGGTGGTACGAGGGCAGGTTGTCCTCGGTCAGGAGGTTGACCTCGAAGGAGGTCTGGGCGACGCCGGTCAGCCGCGGCTGGTCGGGCGTCCAGGGCTCCTTGTCGAAGTCGCGCCCGAGCCGGTACGGGATGTAGTCGTGGGGGAACCACTCCTGGGCCACCTTCGCGTGGCGGTCGTACAGGCGGGCGGCCTCGGGCTCGAGCTCTTCGAGGAGGGCGCGATCATCCGCCAGGGACTCCACGGCGGGAGCCGGCGTCGGCGCAGAGGCGCGCACCGAGTTGTCGGTCACCAAGGGTCGGTCCTTGCTCAAGAAGGGCCGAGGGCGTCCACAGCGGACGCCGGTTAACCGACCGGTCAGAGCGCAAGGGTACTCCCTCCTCGCGGCAAGCTGGCGTGGGAAGCGTGCGGACCTGCACGGCCCGACTGCGCAACGCTGACGAACATTGCGCTCTGGCAGCGCAGCCGCTCCTGGACTCGCCACACAATACTTGACCTAACGAACGTTAGGTCGGATCATGCGCCCATGATCGAGACCGGCGCCCGACGGCGGGAGATCGACGAGGTCGCAAGCGAGCTCTTCCACGCGAACGGCTACGCGGCGACGAGCGTCCGCGACATCGCCCGGGCGCTCGACATCCAGGGCGCCAGCCTCTACGCCCACGTCGCCTCGAAGGAGGACCTCCTCTGGTCGATCGTCGACCGGGCGGCGACGACCTTCGAGCAGGCAGCCGACGCCGCCGTCGCCGATGGCGCAGCCACGGATCCCGTCGACCGACTCGCCGCCCTCGTCGAGGCCCACGTCGAGGTGGTGACCGCCGATCCCGAACGCTCGAGCGTCTTCGTGACCGAGTGGCGCCACCTGTCGGGCGAGCGCCGCGAGACCATCTCCGTCCGCCGCGATGCATACGAGGCCCGTTTCCGAACGACGATCGAGGACGGCGTCGCCGTCGGGGCCTTCCACGCGACCGACCCGGCCGTCGCGACGACCTTCGTGCTCACCGCCCTCAACGGGATCGCGACCTGGTACCGGCCGGACGGCCGTCTGACGGCCGACCGGATCGCGGATCACTACGTCGACCTCGCGCTCCGCGCCCTCGCGGAGGACCACCGATGACCGATCCCCTCGCGCTCGATCCCGTCCTGCCTGCCCGCGAGCGGAGCCAGCTGCCGTTCAACGACGACGCCCTCGACCATGACGAGCGCTATCGCCACTTCGAGGAGCACGTGACCGGCGGGGGCAAGGTCGAGGCGAGCGACTGGATGCCCGACGAGTACCGGACCCAGGTCCTCCGCTTCGTCGAGATGCATGCGAACAGCGAGCTGATGGGCGTCCTGCCGGAGCGGGAATGGATCATGCGGGCACCGACCCTCCGCCGGAAGCTCGCGCTCACCGCCAAGGTCCAGGACGAGGTCGGCCACGCCCAGCTGCTCTATCGCGTCGCCGAGGACCTCGGCAAGCCGCGTGACGCCATGATCCAGGACCTGCTCGACGGCAAGACGAAGTTCCACAACGTCTTCCACTACCCGACGAGGTCGTGGGCCGACATCGGGATCATCGCCTGGCTCGTCGACGCGGCGGCGATCGTCGCGCAGCAGGCGCTCCGTGACAGCAGCTACGCCCCGTACGCCCGGACGATGCGGAAGATCTGCTGGGAGGAGTCCGTCCACATCATGCATGGGCGGGATGTCGTGGTGACGATGGCGACCGGGACGCCGGCCCAGCGGGCGGCGATCCAGGACGCGCTCGATCGCTGGTGGGGCCCGCTGATGCAGATGCACGGCCCGCGCAGCGACCGGGCGAACGACCGTGACATCCACTGGCAGATCAAGGCAAAGACGAGCGAGGAGCTGCGCCAGGAGTTCCTGGGCATCTACGTCCCGCGGATCCGCGAGCTGGGCCTCACGCTGCCGGACCCCGAGCTGCGCAAGGACGAGGCCAGCGGCGAGTGGCGCTACGCCGAGCCGGACTGGAACGAGCTCCGGACGGTCGTCACGAACCACGGCCCGATGTCGCAGGAACGGCTCCTGTTCCGTCGCGACCAGTGGGCCGACACCCAGTGGGTCCGGGACGCCATCCTCTCCGCGCCGCGGGCGGCCGCATGACGGAGTCCGCCCCGCCTGCGTCCGAGCCCGGCGTGCTCGAGCCGTGGGAAGTCTTTCGACGGGAGAAGGACGGCGACCCGATGCGCCACGGCGGCTCCGTGTTGGCGCCCGACGCAACGCTCGCCCTGCACTACGCCCGCGAGATGTTCGGCCGGCGCCAGGAGAGCGTCCACCTCTGGGTCGTTCGGAGGGCCGACATCCACGACCTCGCCGACCCGGACCTCCTCCAGCCGCCGCTCGATCGGTCGTTCAAGAAGCCGGGCGGGTACGTGATGCGCGACAAGCTGGCGGCGGCGCGCGAGGTCTCCGGACAGTCGAAGCCGAAGGCCAACAAGGGCGCGCGATGACACGGGAGGACCCGCCCATCGCGATGGACCTCACGGGTGCCGGCGACGGCCGGGAGCGCGCGCTCGCGCTGCTCATCCTGTCGATGGCGGACGACGAGTTCGTCATCGGGTTCAGCGACTCCGAGTGGACCGGCATCGGCCCGATCCTCGAGGAGGACGTCGCGATCAGCTCGCTGGCCCAGGACGAGCTGGGGCACGCCCAGGCGCTGTACGGGCTGTTCGTCGACGTCGTGGCCGACGGCCGGGACGCGGATGCGGTGGCGTACGACCGGCCGCCCGAGGGCTATCTCCACGCGCGACTCCTCGACCATCCCCGCGGCGACTGGGCGGCGACGATCGCCCGGCGCTGGCTCTACGAGGCCGCCGACGCGGCGCGCCTGGCGGCCCTCGCGGACACGTCGCACGCGCCGCTGCGCGAGCTCGTGGCCAAGATCCGCCGCGAGGAGCGCTACCACCGGATGCATGTCGACGCGTGGCTGGATCGTCTGGCGGACGCGGGCGGCGAGCCGCGGCGACGCCTCATCGAGGCCCTGGAAGCGATGGGGCCGGATGCGGGGACGGTGCTGACGCCGCTCCCCGGGGAGCCGGCACTCGTCCGTCACGGGATCCTCGCCGAGCCGTTCGGGGACATCGAGGCCCGCTGGCGCTCCGACGCCGACGCCACGCTCGGCCGGCTCGGCCTCGCGCCGCTGCCGCCGACCCGCGATCCCGCCACGGCCCGGACGGCCCACTCGGATGCCTTCCGCGCGCTCTACGCGGAGTTCACGATCGTCCGTCGCTCCGAGGCGGCCGCGACATGGTGATCGCCGGACCGGCACCGGCATCCGTCGACGCGATCCGGAACCTGCTGGAGACCGTTCACGATCCCGAGATCCCGACCGTCTCGATCGTCGACCTCGGCCTGGTCCACGCAATTCGCAACGACGCGGACGGGATCGAGGTCGAGCTCCTCCCGACGTTTGTGGCGTGCCCGGCGCTCGAGGTCATCCGCGCCACCGTGACGGACGCCCTCGCCCCGCTCGGCCGGCCCGTCCGCGTCGAGTTCACGTTCGCCACCCCCTGGACGACCGACCGGCTCACGTCCGCCGGCCGCGAGGGGCTGCGGGCTGCCGGGATCGCCCCGCCCGCTGAGCCCGCCGACGTCCTGTGCCCGTACTGCGCCTCCTCGCGGGTCGCGATGGACAGCGCCTTCGGGCCCACGCTCTGTCGCTCCCTGTTCTATTGCCGCGAGTGCCGGAACCCCTTCGAGGCCTTCAAGCCTCTATGAGGGCTGTCGCGCCTGGACGCCGACGGCTGCGTTGCCGACTGCGCTGCTCGCTCACGCACCCTGAAGTGCGCTCGCTCCGCTGCTCGCCGGCGCCTTGCCCTCGACGCCCATGCGCGACGAACGCAGTTACGTGATCGAGGTCATCGGCATCGTCGGGGCGGGCGTCATGGGGGCCGGGATCGCCCAACTCGCGCTCGAGGCCGGTCACGAGGTCGTCCTCCACGACGTGGACGACGTCGCCCTCGACCGCGGTCGCGACCGGATCGCGGACGGCCTCGCCCGTCGCGCGACGAAGCAGGTCGACGATCCGGCCGGGATCGACGCCTGGGTCGACGAGCGAATCGCGCGGCTCCGGACGACCGAGGTGCTCGAGCAGCTCGGCGACGAGGCGGACGTCGTCGTCGAGGCCGCGCTCGAGGATCTCGCGTTGAAGCGGACGATCTTCGGGACCCTCGACGCGGTCGCCGATCCCGCCACGATCCTCGCGACGAACACGAGCGCGCTCTCGATCGCATCGATCGCCGTGGCGACGAGTCATCCGGAGCGCGTCCTCGGGCTCCACTTCTTCAATCCGGCCCCGCTGATGCGGCTCGTCGAGGTGGTGCCCGGCGCCGCGACGGATTCCGCCGTCGTGGCGCGCGCGACCCGCCTGGTGGAGTCGTGGGGTCGGATCGCGGTTCGTTCCACGGATACGCCGGGATTCATCGTCAACCGGGTCAACCGCCCGTTCACGATCGAGGCCCTCCGGATCCTCGAGGAAGGCGGCGCCGGCGTCGAGACGATCGACGCGGCCATCCGTGGCGCCGGGTTTCCGCTCGGGCCGTTCGAGCTGATGGACCTGACCGGGATCGACGTCACCACGGCGGCCGCAACCACGATCTGGGACGGGCTCGGCCGGCCGGATCGGCTCCGACCGTCCCCGATCCAGCACGAGCTGATCGGGGCCGACCAGCTCGGCCGGAAGACCGGCCAGGGGTTCTATCGCTACGTCGACGGCCGGCGGACCGTGGTCGCCGACCGGTTCACGAGCGAACGCATATCGGACGAGACCGCAATCCGCGATCGGATCCTCGCGGCGATCGCCACGGAGGCCCATCTCGCGCTCGCCGACGGCGTCGCGTCGGAGGCGGACATCGACCTCGCGCTCCGGCTGGGAGCCGCCCATCCGAGCGGTCCATTCGAACGGGAGCGCACGTGACGAAGCCCAGACAGCACTCTGACGACAGATCGCTAGACTCCGTGCATCGCCCGCCCGGCGCTCGCCGGGCGCGTGCTGATGGCCCGTTCGGGGAGGAACAGATCCATGGTCGGCCGATCCATCCTCGGAGGGCTCGCCTCCGTCTCCCTGGCGCTCCTGCTGGGGGCATGTTCGAGTGGGGCCAGTCCGTCGCCCTCCGGCAGCCAGGCCGCGTCGCTTCCGTCGCAGGCCGCGCCGTCGGTGGCCGCGCCGTCCGAGGCCGCCGCCGTCCGAGGCCGCGCCGTCCGTCGCCGAGGCGAGCGGCGCCGCCCCGAGCGTGGCCATCCCCAGCTTCTCCCTTCCGAGCGACGACAAGGGTCTCGAGGCGCTCCTGCCCGACAAGGTCTGTGGTGAAACGTCGATCAAGGCGAGCATGAGCGGGTGCGCGATTCGCCCAGTCGGGTCAGACCGAGTTCCTCGACGCGCTCAAGGCCGTCGGCAAGACCGCCAACGACGTGTCGTTCGCCATCGCCGCGGGAGCGAACACCGGTTGTACCGCCGGCATCCTCCGAATCAACGGCGTCGACCCGAACACGCTCAAGACCGCGATGCTCGCTGCAGTCGCCAAGTCCGGCGAGACCGCGACCGAGAAGTCGGTCGGCGGCAAGGACGTCTATGTCCAGCACCGGGACCGGACGCGACGACCTACGTCTACTTCCACGGCGACGCGGTGCTCTTCGTCTCGGCCAAGAACGACACCGACGCGGCGCCGATCCTTCAGAACCTTCCCTGACCTCGCAGCGGCGCGGTCGCCTCGCTCCACGGAGCTGACCGCGCCGCCCCATACAATCGGCCGGTGACACGGGATCTTCACCGACCTCTCCGGGAGGCGTGGGTCGTCGCCGCCGTCCGCACGCCGATCGGCCGGTACGGCGGCGCGCTGGCCTCGGTTCGCCCGGACGATCTCGCTGCGGCCGCGATCCGCGCTGTCGTCGAGCGATCCGGCGTCGACCCGTCACTGGTCGAGGACGTGATCCTCGGCTGCGCCAACCAAGGAGGCGAAGACAATCGCGACGTCGCCCGGATGGCGCTCCTCCTGGCGGGGCTGCCGGTCGAGGTCGGCGGGCTGACCGTGAACCGGCTGTGCGGCTCCGGCCTCCAGGCGGTGAACTCCGCGGCGCACGCGATCGCGAGCGGCGACGGCGAGGTCTTCATCGGCGGCGGGGTCGAATCGATGACCCGGGCGCCGTATGTCATGGCGAAGCCCGCCACGGCCTGGGATCGCGGTCCCAGGGAGCTGGAGGACACGACCCTCGGCTGGCGCTTCCTGAACCCCGCGCTGGCCGCGATCCACTACCCGTACTCGATGGGGGAGACCGCCGAGAACGTGGCGGAACGGTGGACCGTCGATCGAGAGCGTCAGGACGCCTTTGCCCTCGCCTCGCAGCAGAAGGCGGTCGCGGCGATCGATGCCGGCCGGTTCGACGATCAGATCGTCCCGATCACGGTCCCGTCGGCGAAGGGTGATCCGGTCGTCGTCGCCCGCGACGAGCATCCGCGCGCGGATACCTCGGCGGAGGCGCTGGCACGACTGCGGCCCGCATTCCGCGACGGCGGCTCGGTCACGGCCGGCAACAGCTCGGGGATCAACGACGGCGCGTCGGCGGTCCTGCTGGTCGAGGCGGACCGCGCCCGCGAGCTGGGTCTCCGGCCGATGACCCGGATCGTCTCGACGGCCGTCGCCGGCGTGGACCCCGCGATCATGGGCTACGGCCCGGTGCCGGCGACCCGGAAGGCCCTCGAGCGGGCCGGGATCGACGTCGCGGACCTGGACCTCGTGGAGCTGAACGAGGCGTTCGCCTCGCAGTCGCTCGTCTGCATCGACGACCTCGGCCTCGACCCCGACAAGGTCAACGTCAACGGCGGGGCGATCGCGCTCGGGCATCCCCTCGGGATGAGCGGCGCGCGGCTGATCACGATGCTGAGCCACGAGCTGTGCCGAACCGGCGGTCGCTGGGGCCTCGCGACGATGTGCATCGGGGTGGGGCAGGGCATCGCGACGGTGATCGAACGGATCGACGCCTAGCGCCCGCGTGCGATTTCGTTCCGACGCAACGCTTGTCGAAACTGGTTGCCGTGCGTACGATTGGCCCATCGACGTGCAGCGCACGTCCTGCGACGATCGCGACACCCCTCCCGGAGGATTGATCCAGATGCTCGAAGTCCAGCCGACCGTCGTCAGCCTCACGGACGCCGCCGCCACGAAGTTGCGCGAGTTGACGGCTGAAGAGACGAATCCGGACATCGGGCTTCGCGTCTACGTCTACTCCGGCGGCTGCTCCGGCTTCCGCTACGGGATGATGCTGGAGGACGCGCCAACGGCCGAGGACAAGATCCTCGAGGCGAACGGCGTGAAGGTCTACGTGGACGGCACCTCGGTCGACCTCCTCAAGGGCTCGCAGATCGACTACGTCGACACGCTGATGGGTGCCGGCTTCACGGTGAACAACCCGAACGCGGTCGCCGCCTGTGGCTGCGGCTCCAGCTTCCGGACGGCGGACGACGCCGGACAGGCGAAGGGCTGCTCCCACTGACCAATCCCGAGCCGGCGATCGCGCCGGCCTGATCCGTCGAACCACCGGCCGCCGGCCCTCCGGCGGCTGTTCGATTCTCTAGACTGCGGCCAGACGCGCTCGGAGCTCGGGTCTCGGAGCCGCCACCCGACGTCCCGTGGGGGTGACCGCCGGTGGAACTGCCCCTCTTTCCGCTGAATACGGTGCTCTGCCCGGGCATCGCGCTCCCACTCCACATCTTCGAGGAGCGCTACCGGGCCCTGGTCCGGCACTGCATCGACACGACGTCGCCGTTCGGCGTCGTCCTGATCCGGGAGGGTCGCGAGAGCGGGACCGGGGCGATCTCGTTCACGGGGATCGGGACGATCGCGGAGATCCGCGACGCGGGCCGATACGAGGACGGTCGCTTCGACCTCCTGATCGTGGGCACGCGCCGGTTCGAGATCCGCCAGGTCCTCGGCGCCCGGCAGCCCTACCTCGTGGCCGACGTCGAGCTCCTCGACGAGCGGGTCGGTGACCCCGAGACGGCCCATCGGCTGGCGATGACCGCGACCCGTCGGTTCGTCACGTATCTCGAGCTGCTTCAGCCACGGGAGGGCGAGACGGCGGACGAGATCGACGTCCGGGTCGAGGTGGAGACGGAGGATGACGAGGACGAGGGCGAGGCCGAGGCCGAGTCCGAGGGCGAAGCGAGAACCACGTCGGACGCCGGCAGCGGTGCCGACGAGCCGGACGCCGAGACGTCATCCGGTCCGCGGCGGCGCCGCGTGACGATCCCCGACGACCCGACGATCCTGTCATACCTCCTCACGGGGATCATCCAGGTCGAATCGTCGCGGCGGCAGGCGCTCCTCGAGGCGGAGACGAGCGAGGCCCGGCTCCGCGCCCTTCTCGCGATCATCAACCGCGAGCTGTTCCTCCTCGAGCGTCGGCTGCGGATCTACCGTCCGGATGCCCGCCTGCTGGGCTCGCGCCGCAGCTGATCGGCCCCCGGGCCTGACTCGCCGGCGCCGCTGTCTGTCTGGCGTTGACACCGTCATTGCAGATGACGTAGATTGTCAATGTGTCATTGAATATCAGCGCGACCAAGACCTTGAAGGTCACGCCCGGGCCGCGCGGCCGCGTCATCGTCGAGCTCGTCGACGAGATGACCTCGTGGAGCCCGCGCGACCGGATGCATGTCTTCCGATCGTGGCTGAAGGGCTCGTTGAGCCTGATCCACGTCCACGTCCTGACGATCCTCGAGATCGACGGTCCGCTGCCGATGTCCCATCTGGCGGACAGCCTCGACGTCTCGGTCGCGAGCGCGACCGGCATCGTGAGCCGGATGGAGGAGCGCGGTCTCGTGGAGCGCCGCCATGACCAGGAGGACCGGCGGGTGGTCCTCGTCGTACCGACGGACGCCGGCAAGGCCGTCTTCGACGACATGATGACGCAGCGCCGGGAGCACCTGACCCGGCTGCTCGAGCACCTGACGGACGACGAGCTTCACGCCTTCCAGACCGGCCTTCGGGCGGTCGGTGCCGCTCGCGAGGCGGTCCACGCCGAGTTGCCGGTGGAGCCGCTCGTCGAACCGGCGGTGACCGGATCCCCGACCGCGCCCACCACGGAGACGAAGCGATGATCGCCCTCCTCCGGACGTACCTGCGTCCGTACACGACCCAGCTCGTCATCGTGATCGGGCTGCTGCTCGTCGGCGCCATCGGCAACCTCTACCTGCCGAACCTCCAGGGCGACATCATCAACAACGGCGTCGTCAAGGGCGACACCGACTACATCATCCGGATCGGCGGCCTGATGCTCCTCGTCACGGCGGTCATCGGGCTGTCCGCGATCGTGGCGGTCTACTACAGCTCCCGGGTCGCGATGGGCTTCGGCCGCGACGTCCGCGCGGCCGTGTTCACGAAGGTCGAGACCTTCAGCCAGGTCGAGGTCAACACCTTCGGCCCCGCCACCCTGATCACCCGCAACACGAACGACGTCCAGCAGGTCCAGCAGGTCGTGTTCGTGGCCCTGACGATCATGGTCTCCGCCCCGATCCTGATCGTCGGCGGTGTGTTCATGGCGCTCCGGACCGACGGTCCCCTGTCGGCCCTCCTGCTGATCATCCTGCCGGTCATGGCGGTCGTCATCGCCCTGACGATGCTCCGGCTCATCCCGCTGTTCCGCGCCACCCAGACCAAGATCGACCGGATCAACCAGGTCATGCGCGAGACGCTGTCCGGTGTCCGGGTCATCCGGGCGTTCGTCCGGACGCGCCACGAGGAGGCCCGCTTCGAGACCGCGAGCCGCGACCTCTACGGTGTCCAGCTCCAGGCGACCCGGATCTTCGCGATCACCCAGCCCCTGATCTTCGCGATCTTCAACCTGTCGACCGTCGCCGTCCTCTGGTTCGGGGCGATGCGGGTCGAGTCCGGCGATCTCCCGATCGGCAACCTGACGGCGTTCCTCCAGTACCTGTTCCAGATCCTGTTCGCCGTCCTGACCGCCGTCTTCATGTTCATCCTCATCCCGCGTGCCGCCGTGTCGTCGGCCCGGATCCAGGAAGTCCTCGACACCCAGCCGACGATCCACGACCCGGAGCATCCGGTCATGCCCGAAGCGGATGGACCGGACGCGGGTGTCGTCGAGTTCCGCGACGTCCAGTTCCGCTACCCGGGCGCGGAGCAGGCGGTCCTCCGGTCGATCACGTTTCGTGCGGAGCCGGGCCAGACGACCGCGATCGTCGGCAGCACCGGCAGCGGCAAGACGACCCTGATCAACCTGATCCCGCGGTTCTACGACGCGACGACCGGCACCGTCCTCGTCGATGGCGTCGACGTCCGGGCGATGGACCGCGACGAGCTCTGGTCGCGGATGGGCGTCATCCCCCAGAAGGCGTTCCTGTTCTCCGGGACGGTCGGCTCGAACCTCCGGTTTGGCAAAGCAGACGCCACCGACGACGAGATCTGGCGCGCCCTCGAGATCGCCCAGGGCCGGGAGTTCGTCAGCGAGATGGACGGCGGGCTCGACGCACCGATCGTGCAGGGCGGCTCGAACGTCTCGGGCGGCCAACGACAGCGTCTCTCCATCGCCCGGGCGATCATCAAGGACGCCCCGATCTTCATCTTCGACGACAGTTTCAGCGCGTTGGACTTCTCCACCGATGCGCGGCTGCGGGCCGCGCTCGACCGTGAGCTGGGCCACGCGACCGTGATCATCGTCGCCCAGCGCGTCGGGACGATCCTCAACGCCGACCAGATCATCGTCATGGATGACGGCGCGATCGTCGGGATCGGGACCCACCGCGAGCTGCTGGAGACGAACGAGACCTACCGCGAGATCGTGTACTCGCAGCTGTCCGAGACGGAGGCCGTCGCGTGAGCGGGCCGACGGGCGCCTCGAGCGGCAACGGCAGCAGCGCTCGGCCGGCAGCTCCGCCGACCGCCGCACCCGGCGGTCCGGGTGGACCCGGTGGGCCGGGCGGCCCTCGGCGGCCGGGCGGCGGGCCGGGCATGTTCGGCATGGGCATGGGCCTTCCGCCGGCCAAGTCGAAGGACTTCCGAGGATCGCTGATCCGCCTGTTCGGGTTTCTTCGGCCGGAAGCGCTCCGAATCGTCTTCGTGTTCCTGTTCGCCGTCGTCAGCGTCTTCTTCGCGGTCCTCGGCCCGAAGATCCTGGCCAACGCGATCAACGTGATCTTCGAGGGGGCGATCAGCAAGCAGCTGCCCGCCGGGGCCACCCAGGCCCAGATCGAGGCCGGGCTCCGCGCCGCCGGCCAGACCCAGCAGGCGGACATGCTGTCCGGGATGACCCTGACGCCGGGCGTCGGGATCGACTTCGGGCAGCTCGGGGCGATCCTCCTCACGCTCGCGGGCGTCTACATCGCCAGCGCGATCTTCAGCTGGGGCCAGGCCTGGATCATGGCCGGCGTCACCCAGCGGAGCGTCCTGCGCCTCCGCACGGAGGTCGACCAGAAGCTGGGACGGTTGCCG
The DNA here is from genome assembly GCA_963817095.1 of uncultured Chloroflexia bacterium. Lineage (GTDB taxonomy): Bacteria > Chloroflexota > Limnocylindria > Limnocylindrales > CSP1-4 > CF-46. The sequence goes on along the minus strand of CAWFND010000006.1, from coordinate 37,308 downwards.
TTGCGCTACTTCGACGGCCACCCGCGCGGCGACCTGCTCAGCCGGGTCACCAACGACATCGACAACATCGGCCAGTCGCTCCAGCAGAGCCTGACCCAGCTCGTGACGTCCCTCCTGACGATCGTCGGCGTGCTGATCCTGATGTTCCTGATCAGCCCGCTCCTCGCGGTGGTCTCGCTGCTCGTCGTCCCGGTGTCGCTGTTCGCGACGATCATCATCGTCAAGCGGTCGCAGCAGCAGTTCGTCGCGCAGTGGGCGTCGACCGGCGCGCTGAACGGCCACGTCGAGGAGATGCACACCGGCCACTCGATCGTCAAGGTCTTCGGCCGGCAGCGCGAGGCGATCGAGAGGTTCGAGGAGGAGAACGGCCGGCTGTACGAGGCCAGCCGCAAGGCCCAGTTCATCTCCGGGACGATCCAGCCGGTGATGACGTTCATCTCGAACCTGAACTACGTCACGATCGCGGTCGTCGGCGGCCTCCAGGTGGCCTCTGGCCAGATGAGCCTCGGCGACGTCGTCGCGTTCATCCAGTACTCGCGCCAGTTCACGTTCCCGATCATCCAGCTCGCGAGCGTCGTCAACGTCCTGCAGTCGGCAGTGGCGTCCGCCGAGCGGGTGTTCGAGCTGCTCGACGAGAAGGAGGAGTCGGCCGATCCGGTCGTGGCCCCGGCCTTCCGGGAGCCGGTGGGAGCCGTCACCTTCGAGGACGTCTCGTTCCGCTACGAGCCGGACAGGCCGCTCATCGACGACCTGAACCTCAACGTCAACGCCGGCCGGACCGTCGCGATCGTCGGGCCGACCGGGGCGGGCAAGACGACGCTCGTCAACCTCCTGATGCGGTTCTACGAGCTCGACGACGGCAAGATCACGATCGACGGGATCGACACCCGGGACCTCCATCGGGATGCCCTGCGACGGGCCTTCGGGATGGTCCTCCAGGACACGTGGCTGTTCCACGGCACGATCCGCGAGAACATCGCCTACGGGCGGCTCGATGCGACCGAGGACGAGATCCGCGCGGCGGCGGAGGCGGCCCACGTGGACCACTTCGTCCGGACCCTCACCGACGGCTACGACACGGTGATCGACGATGACGCCACGAACGTGTCGGCGGGCGAGAAGCAGCTGCTGACGATCGCGCGGGCCTTCCTCGCTGACCCGCCGATCCTGATCCTCGACGAGGCGACGTCGTCGGTCGACACCCGGACCGAGGTCCTGATCCAGAAGGCGATGGCACGGCTGATGAAGGGCCGGACGACGTTCGTCATCGCCCACCGGCTCTCGACGATCCGCGACGCCGACACGATCCTCGTCATGGAGAAGGGCCGGATCGTCGAGCAGGGGTCGCACGATCAGCTGCTCGCCCGCGGCGGCGCCTACGCCGACCTGTATCAGAGCCAGTTCTCGGGAGCTCTCGCCGAGGCGGTCTGACCCGTCCTCCTACAGGTCCGACGGGTCGCCCGGCCGGCCCGGGTGCCGCGGCGGCCCGCCCGCGATCCGTTCGCGCGAGCGACTCGACCGTCGCGCCCTGCCAGTCGGATTCGATCCACCAGGTCGCGCCGGCATCGGCGAGCGCGGACACCCGATCGACGTCGTCCGTGGATGCCGGCCTGGTCGTGCCCTCGACGATGATCTCGAACGGGGGACCGTCGCCCTCGCGCCGCGTCGCGGCGACAAGCGTCGCGAGCTCGCGGATTCGCGACGGATCGGCGATCTGCGGGAGGATCCCGTCGAACCGGAGGGCACGCGCGACCGAGCGATCGCTGGCGAGCGTCGCTGCCACCCAGATCGGGATCCGCGGGCTCTGGATCGGTGGCGGTCGGAACGTCATCGCGTCGAACCGGAAGTGGTGACCTTCGAACGCGAACGGCTTGCCCGTCCAGAGCCCCTGCAGGATCTCGAGCGACTCGTCGAGCCGCTCCGCCCGCACCCGCGCTTCGGTCGCCTCGCCGACGTTGCCGAACCCCTGGTCGTCGAGCGTTCCGAGCCCGACCGGCAGCACGAGCCGGCCCCCCGACAGCCGGTCGAGCGTCGCCGTCTCGCGCGCGAGCTTCCACGGCCGGCGGCGCGCCGGCGGCGTGAGGATCGCGCCGAGACGGACGCGCTCGGTTCGCATCGCCATCGCCGCCATCAGGACCCACGGGTCATGGGTCTCGATGTCGCCGACGGCGATCCCGTCCCACGTGAACACGCCGTCCCAGCCGTGGTCTTCCGCGGCCTGCGCGAGCTCCGCGACGACGCGTGGCTCGCCGGTGCTCACGAGGAAGCCGTATCGCATCGCCCAATTCTGCGCGGCGAGGCGGAAACCGCGCGCGGTCGACCGCGATCGTCGCGATGAACGGTCCGCATCCGATGTGCCGACCGGTGGGTCACCCGATCGGGTGGATTGATTCGCTCGACCGGACCGGGTAGCCTCGGGATCGGCTCCGTCGCACCGAAGCGTCCGGCGAACGTCTCGCGTCACGAGAGCATCTCGCGCGTTGATGGAGACTGGCCCGAACCTCGTGCAGACCCAGCCCCGCTTGGACGCCGCCGCCCGCGGAGGCGCCTCTGCCCGCGCCCGCCGTCTCCGCCGCGTGGCATCCGTCACGGCGGCCGCCGCGCTCAGCTGGGCGCTGGCCGCCCCGAGCGCCACGGTCGTGGCCGCGAACCCGGCGCCAGCAGCTCCCTCCGTCGCCACAACGCCCGTCGTCCGGCCGGTCCATCGGGTCCGGCCCGATCGCCCCAGCGTCCCGGGCGTCGTGCTGGTGGGCTACCAGCCGGGGACGACGACGGCCGAACGGGTCGTCGCCCGGCGGTTCGCCCATGCGACGTCGTCGCAGGCGTTGTCGCCGCTGTCGGCGACCTCCGAGAAGCTGACCCTGCCGGCAGGAACGTCCGTTGACGACGCGATCGCGACGCTGGAGGCCAACCCCGACGTCCGCTTCGCCGAGCCCGACTACATCGTCCGGACGGACGCGACGTCGAACGATCCGTTCCTCGTCGCCGGTCCTCCGAACAACCTGTGGGGAATGCTGTCCGGAGCCGCGAGCCCGTTCGGGACCGGCGCGGTCGACTCGTGGGCGTCCGGCGTCACCGGCAGCCGGAGCGTCGTCGTCGGCGTCGTCGACGAGGGGATCCAGGTCGACCATCCCGATCTCGCCGCGAACATCTGGACGAACCCGTGGGACCCGGTCAACGGGATCGACGACGACGGCAACGGCTACGTCGACGACGTCCACGGCTGGGACTTCCTCCACGACGACAACAGCGTGTACGACGGCCCGGCGACGGACGGCCACGCGACCCACGTCGCCGGGACGATCGGCGGCGTCGGCGGGAACGGCATCGGGGTCGTCGGGGTCAACTGGGCCGTCACCCTGATCAGCGCAAAGTTCCTCGAGGGGAGCGGGGACACCGCGGACGCGGTCCGCGCCCTCGACTACCTCACGGACCTCAAGGTTCGCCACGGGCTGAACATCGTCGCCACGAACAACAGCTGGGGCGGCGGCGCCTTCAGCCAGGCCCTCGTCGACGCGATCAACCGGGGCGGCGACCAGAACATCCTGTTCGTCGCCGCGGCGGGCAACGATCACGTGAACGACGACGGGGCGAGCCCGTTCTACCCGGCAGCGAACAAGTGCGACAAGCACTACCCGAGCGGCACGGCGCGCGGCTGGGACTGCATCATCTCGGTGACGGCCATCGACCGCACCGGCGCCCTCGCCGACTTCTCGAACTTCGGGGCCACGAGCGTCGACCTCGGGGCGCCGGGCGTCGCCATCGTGTCCACCTATCCCGACTCGATCTACGCCCTCGACGACGGTACGTCCATGGCCGCGCCCCACGTGACCGGCGCGATCGCCCTCGTCGCATCGTGCGACTTCGGGCGGCCCGCCAACCAGATCCGCTCCGATCTCCTCGCCGCCGGCGACGCCGACTCCCTCGCTCGCGGGCAAGACGGCCTCGGGCAAGCGGCTTGACGTCGCCGCCCTGACCGCGGCCCGCTGCGATCCGGCCGCACCGCCCACAGCCCTGCTGATCGGGCCGAGCGGCGTCGGCATCGGCTCGACCTTCGACGAGACCGTCTGGTTCAGCCACAACGTCAGCGGCCTCTCGTCCGGGGACTTCACCGTTGGCGGGACCTCCGCCGGCTGGGGCGTCTCCGGCGTGACGGGCTCGGGAAGCGGGCCGTACACGGTGACCCTGTCGTCCGGCGGCCCGACCGACGGGACCGTGATCCTGACGCTCGGCCAGAACACGGTCAGCGACGGGACGTCGAGCGGTCCGACCGTCGCGACGTCCGGACCGACCGTCCGGATCGACCGCGTGGCTCCTCACGCGACGATCGCGATGCCTGCCAGCCCGACGAAGGCAATCGCACCGACGGCGACCGTCGTCTTCAGCGAGCAGATCACCGGCCTGACGGCCGGCGACCTGTCGCTCAACGGGACGGCCGGCGGGTGCACGATCGGGACTCCGCAGCCCCTCGCCGACCACGTGAGCTGGACGGTCCAGGTCACGGGCTGCGGCGAAGGCTCGGTCGGGCTGACGCTCGCCTCCGCCTCCGTCCGTGACCTGTCGTCGAATGCCGGCCCTCCGGCGGCCGTGACGTCGAGCCTCGTGACGATCGATCGGACGCCGGCGACCGCACTTCTGACCGGACCCGCGTCGCCGACCGCGGCCGTGCCACCGATCTGGACCCTCGCCTTCTCGGAGGGGATCAGTGGGCTGTCGGCGGCCGACTTCACGCGGACGGGGACCGCGACGGGCTGCACGGTCGCCCCGCCGACCCAGACCGGCGCCACGACCTGGAGCGTCGCGGTGAACGGCTGCGGGACCGGGACGGTGCTCCTCGGCCTGAAGGCGTCGTCGGTCGTCGACGCGGCGGGCAATTCGTCACCCGTCGCGGCCGCGGCCGCGGCATCGATCGAGGTGGATCATTCCCCACCCACGACGGGCGCTCCGGTCGTCCGCCCGAAGCTCCACGTCGCCCTGACCGCCAGCACGATCCCGATCGTCGTGACGTGGACTGCGCGCGGATGTCGGCTCCGGGATCGTCCGGTACGAGCTCCAACGGAAGGTCAACGGGGGTCCGTGGACCACCTACGCGTCGACGCTGACCACCCCGACCACGGCGATGGGCGTGTCGTCGGGCGTGTCGATCCAGCTGCGGGTCAACGCGTACGACGCCGCGGGCAACCGGGGGATCGGCCCGGCCGGGCCCGTGGTCAGCGGTGCGCTCGTCCAGCAGACGTCGACGGCGATCCACTACACGGGCACGTGGGCGACCGCGAGCTCGCCGCTGTTCTCGGGTGGCTCGGTGCGCCAATCATCGACGGCGGGCAGCTCGGCCTCGTATACGTTCACCGGCCGCGGGATCGCCCTCGTCTCGACGTTGGCGATGACGCGCGGGACGGTCCGCGTCTACCTCGACGGGAAGTACGTGACGCGCGTGGACATGCTCGACTCACCGACGGTCTACCAGGGAATCGCCTGGCAGACGATCTGGTCGACGAGCGGGACCCACTACGCTCAAGCTGATCGTCGACGGGATCGCCGGCCGGCCGCGGATCGACCTGGACGCCTTCGCCGTCCTGCACTGACGTCGAGCGCCCCGCGCTGACACCGCACTGCACGCACTGCGTTCGTCGCGCCCGGACGGTCAGGCGAAGGCGAAGCCGCGCACGCAACTGCGTTCGTCGCGCCCGGGCGTCGAGGGCAAGGCGCCGGCGAGCACCGGAGCGAGCGGGCTTGAGCGCCCGTGAGCGAGGAGCGCAGCCGGCAACGCAGCCATGGCGTCCAGGCGCGACAGCCCTACTCGGAGAAGCGCTCCTCTTTCCAGGGGTCCGCGTCATTGTTGTAGCCGTAGCGCTCCCAGAAGCCCAGCTGGTCGTGGTCGAGGAACTCCAGCCCGCGCACCCACTTGCTGCTCTTCCAGAAGTATCTCTTCGGGATGAACAGCCGGAGCGGATAGCCGTGCTCCAGCTCGAGCGGCTGGCCGCCGAAGGTGTCGGCGAGGAGGACGTCGTCGTCGTCCAGCACCGACAGCGGGACGTTCGCGGTGTAGCCCTGCTCCGCGTGGGACACGACGTGGGTCGCCGTCGGGCGGACCTGGGCGAGCTTGAGGATCTCCTGGATCGCCACGCCCTCCCAGTCGGTGTCCAGCTTCGTCCAGCGCGTCACGCAATGGATGTCCGTGTGAACGGTCTTGCGGGGAAGGGCCTTGAACTGGTCCCACGTGAGCGTGAACGGGTTGTCGACCTCGCCGTAGACCTTGAAGTCCCACGTCGCGAGGTCCGTGTGCGGGACGGAGCCGTAGTGGAGGACGGGGAACTTGTCGGTCTTGTACTGGCCGGGCGGGATGCGCTCGGCGGTCGCGGGATCCATCTCCCGGCCGCCGAAGAGGCGTTCGAACATCATGTCTCCGAGTTGGGCGTCGGGCGCCATCGTGCCATAGGCCGCCGATCGGCCGGTGTCGGGCCGATGACGCAAACGGGACCATCCGCCGCCCGACCGGGACGATCGAACGATGCGCATCCGGACTGAACGGTCGACCGATCGAGTAGGCTTCCGACTCGTGGACCGTCCCATCGACGCCGCCAGCGGCGCCGGATCCGCCATCCCGGACACGCACCCGCGCGTCGTCGTCGTGATGCCCGCCTACAACGCCGCGAAGACCCTCGAGCGGACGTACGCCGACATCCCCCACGACCTCGTCAGCCGGATCATCCTCGTCGACGACGTGTCGAAGGATGAGACGGTCGACGTCGCCCGCCAGCTCGGGCTCGACGTGATCATCCACCAGCAGAACCTGGGCTACGGCGGCAACCAGAAGACGTGCTATCGCGCGGCCCTCGAGCAGGGCGCCGACGTCGTCGTGATGCTCCACCCGGACTACCAGTACGACGCGACCCGGATCCCCGACCTGATCGCCCCGATCCTGTCCGGCGAGAAGCACCTGATGCTCGGCAGCCGGTTCCTCGGCGACCCGCTGGCGGGTGGCATGCCGAAATGGAAATACATCGCCAACCGCTTCCTCACGACCGTCGAGAACGTCGCGTTCGGGCTGCACCTGTCCGAGTACCACACGGGCCTGCGGGCCTACAGTCGCCGGCTGCTCGAGACGATCCCGTACCAGCTCAACAGCAACGACTTCGTCTTCGACCAGGAGCTGATCGCGCAGGTCGTCGCGGCCGGGATGGGCCGGCGAATCGGCGAGATTGCCGTCCCGACGCGCTACTTCGAGGAGGCAAGCTCGGTCGGCTTCAAGCGAAGCGTCGTTTACGGCACGTCCACGCTCCGCGTCGTCCTCCGCTACGTGCTCCACCGGGTCGGCGTGCGCCGCTCGCCGAAGCTCACCGCCCGAACGCCCGAACCGCCGCGGCGGGCGGCCTGAGCCGGGCCGGCCGACGTGTCCATGCTGCGCGGCCCCGCCCCGAGGGCGCTCATCGGGGCGACGATCTCGCTCGTTGCCCTGTTCCTCGTCCTGCGGAGCGTCGACCTCCAGGCAACGGCCAACGTCCTCCGCTCCGCCGACCCCCGGTGGATCGGGGTGACGCTGGTCCTCCTCAGCCTGGACCTGGCGATTCGAGGGCTGCGCTGGCAGCGCCTCGTCCGTCCGATCAAGGCCGTCAAGTACCTCCACATGCTCGGCTACCTGCTGATCGGGTACCTGATGAACAACATCCTGCCGGCCCGGCTCGGCGAGCTGGTCCGCAGCCACTACCTGGGTGACCGCGAGGGGATCAGCCGGACGTCCGCCCTCGGCACCGTCGTCGTTGAGCGGTTCGTCGACCTCGTCGCCGTCGTCGGGATCGCGTCGGTCTCCCTGCTCGTCCTCAACGTCCGGGGCGTGCTGTCGAGCATGGTGCTGGTCGGTGTCGCCGTGGCGGGCCTCTTCGTCATCGTCCTCGCGATCGGCCTGATGGCCCATCGCCTGCCCGGAGCCGGTCGGCTCCGGGCGATCGCCGCGCGCTGGCCGAAGATCCAGGAGCTCGGCCGGCGGCTCCAGGACGGGCTCGCCGTCGCCGGCCGGCCGCGGACCCTCGTCGAGGCGTTCGCCTGCAGCTCGGTGTCGTGGTCGTGCTCGATCCTCGCCGCCGCGGCCGCCGGCCAGGCCATCGGCCTCCAGCTGTCGATCGGCCAGGCGGCCCTGATCGCATCGGGCGTCGCGCTCGCCGCCGCCGTCCCTGCCGGACCGGCGAACCTCGGCACGTTCGAGTTCGCCGCCGTCGCCGTCGGCGCGACGATCGGCATCCCGCGCGACGAGGCGTTCGCCCTCGCCCTGATCGTCCACGTGTCGATCCTCGCGGTGACCTCGATCGGCGGTGGGATCTCGCTGATCCTGCTTGGCTGGCAGCGGACGCCGGAGACCGCGCCGTCGGCCACGCCTGGCTCGACGGAGGCGGTCCAGCCCCGCTGATCAGACCGTCAGGCCCGCGGCCAGACCGAGCGTCTCGATCGCGAGGATCGTCGCGACCCCGATGATCAGCGCGGCGCCGAGCCCGACGAGGAGCGGCCGCGAGCCGATCGAGCGGAGGTCGTCGACCCGGACGCTCAGCCCGACGGCCGCGAGCGCCACGAGGATCAGCGTCCGGGCGATCGTCTCGAACGTCAGCGCCGCGTCCGCTCCGATGATGCCGACGCTCCGCAGCGCCGCCATGCCGAGGAACCCGAAGACAAACAGGGGCACCGCGCGCCGGAGGCCCGTGCGGGTGTCGCCGGCGACGCCGGTCCGCCGGCTCCACGCCCAGGCGATCCCGAGGATCAGCGGCGCCATCAGCGCATTCCGGATCAGCTTGACGACCGTCGCGACCTCGAACGCGCCGGGTGAGTAGGCGGAGCTCGCGGCGACGACCTGGCTCGTGTCGTTGATCGCGATCCCCGACCAGAGCCCGAACGCGGCATCCCCCAGGTGGATCGAGTGGCCGATCAGCGGGTAGGCGAAGACCGCGATCGTCCCGAACAGCGTCACCGTCGCGACCGCGTACGCCGTGTCGCGTGGCCGGGCCGAGATGACGGGTGAGGTCGCGACGACCGCGGAGTTCCCGCAGACCGCCGCGCCGACCGCGAGGAGCGTCGCGAGCCGGGCGTCGATCCGGGCGATCCTCGACAGGAGCAGGACGACGATCAAGGCCGCCGCCATCGTCACCGCGATGACGACGGCCGCCGGCAGCCCGATCCCGACGACCTGCTGGATGCTCAGGCGCGCACCGAGCAGGACGATCCCCAGCCGGAGCAGGCGCTGCGACGCGAATGCGAGGCCCGGACCCAGTCCGGCGCCGCGAACGATCGGCAGCCAGCCTACCGCGAGGCCGATGAGGATCGCGATGGTGACCTCGGAGATGACGGGCGGCAGGACGCCGGTCGCGAGGCGCGCCAATGCCGCGACGACGATCGCGACGATCAGGCCGGGAGCGAGCTCTGCGATCCGGCCGGGGGCGACCACCGCGATCCGGCGGGTCGGGTTCAGGTGGCGATCGCGGGTCGGATCGAGAGGGTGGGCGAAGCCTGCTCCGACAGCGGATCGGCGGCCGCGCCGATCACCTGGGCCGGCGCCCGGTACGGCTCGAACGTGAGCGGCCCGCCGGCCTCTCGCCGGACGTGGAGGAACTCGAGGGTATACGTCGCGTACATCTCCTCGAGCAGGCTCACCGCGCGGACGTGCGCCGGACCGCGGGCAGCCGCGCGCGCGTCATCGCGACTCTGCCAGAGGCAGAACGACATGCAGCTGCCGTCTGCGGCGGACGGGCCCTTGAGGTAGTGGACGAAGCCGGTTGCCCCCGCGGCCTCCTGGTGGGCCAGCTCGTCGAACGTCGCGAGCCGCTCCTCGTCCGCGCCGGGCCGGCGGACCGACCGGAACGCCACCAGGTACCACTCGCCGTCGCCCAGCTCCGTCGCTCCGTCGGACCAGTTGAACGCGTCGGCGACGGGCAGGGACGCGTAATCCGTCGAGATCGGAGCAAGGCGCGGCAGCGCGTCCATTGCGGCGGAGCATAGAGACGATCATGAGATTGTCAAATGCTGAGATTGGACTATTCCGGATCGCGGGAGTCCTGGGACGAAAGTCCCGGTCCGAGCGCACCGACGATCGAGCTCGCCGCTCCCGGAAGCAGGCGGGCGACGCGGGTCCGCCAGGCCAGCCCGCAGCGGGACTCCGGGCCGACGACCCCGATGGCAGCCACGATCCCGTCCTCTCGAAATATGGGAACGGCGATCGCCACGGCTCCGGAAATCGCCTCGCCGACGGACCGGGCCACACCGCTCGTGACCACCTCGGCCAGGTCGGCCCGCAATCGGTCTGGGTCGATCGCGGGGTCCCGGCCGGAGTCGGCCAGGATCTCGTCGAGGATCTCGTCGGGGGCGAACGCGAGGAGCGCCTTGCCGAGCGCGCCGCTTTCCAGGGGGAGCGGTGTCTGCGAGGGGACCGTGACCCGGAGCGCGTGATGCGACGGAATCTCGTGGAGGCAGACGGCGGCCAGCCCGATCCGGCGGACGATCACTGCCGTCTCGCCGGTCTCGTCCGCGAGGAGCTGAAGGACCGGACCGGCGGTCCGGATCAGCTCTTCGGCCGTGACGTTCGCGCCGCTCCCGATGATCAGGCGCGGCCCGAGGCGATAGCCCGCGCCCGAGCGATCGATGAACCCGAACGATGCCAGCGTGCGGAGGTAGCGGTAGATCGTGGAGACGGGCGTCTCGAGCAGGACGCTCAGCTCGTCGGCGCGGATCTCGCCGCGATCGGCGATCGTCAACAGGACCCGCAGGCCGCGCGCGAACGACGTGTCCTCGGCCGCCTCCTCCGGCGGTCGATCGCGAGCGGTCGCTCGATCAATGTCGGCGCGCAAGGCTGTCCCCCATGGATGGTCCTTCGTTGTCGGCGGGCCCGCGGATGAGCGACCGGGCTCCGATCGTCTCACGGACGCCCGCCCGAACGCGACATCTATACGGGCCCGGACGGCAGAACGCCCGCCCGGGGACCGGGCGGGCGCTTCGTCGATGAACGAGTGGCCTAGAGGAAGCCGTTCGCCTTGAGCCAATCGGTCGCCGCGACCTTCACGTCCTTGTGGTTGACCTGGATGTCGACGCCGAGCTTTGTCAGCTCCTCGGTCGTGAGCTTGGCCGTGACGCCATCGAGCAGGGCCTGGAAGGCGGCCTTGTCGCCGACCTTTGCCAGGTAGTCGTTGCGGACCTCGGCGGCGATGTTCTCGGCGCCCTGGGTCTTCTTGTCATCGTCGAGGAGCTTGAACCCGAACTGCCCGATCGCCGGCTGCGTCGAGCACAGCTCGGCGATGTCGATCGCCTTGAGGTTCAGGGCCTGGGCCATCGGCGCGGAGCACGCGTCGAGCGCCTTGCGGTTGGCCGGCGGATAGGTGAATCCGTAGCTGTCCTTCAGCGCCCCGGAGCACGACGGGTTGGTGTCGCAGTCGGCCGGCAAGCCCCACTTGTAGGTCGCCTGCTTCGCAAGGAGGTCGCTGATCTTCGACAGGTTGTCGGCTGTCGCGGTGTCGCCGCGGACGACGAACGCGTTCTGGTCCTGGCCGGGGCTGATGTTGAACAGCGTCAGGCCGCCGCCCTTGCCGGTGATGATCGCCTGCAGCGCGGTCCGGTTCCCCTCGCCGTCGCCTGTCGCCGTGCCTTTGTAGTAGTTGAGGCCGGAGCCGACGTACTCCGGGACCAGGTCGATCTGGCCCTGCTCGAGGGCCGGCTGGCGGACCTGTCGAGCGCCGATGTTGAAGTGTCCGTTCGACCTTGAAGCCGTTCTTCTCGAGCACCTGGGCCCACATCTCTGCGACCACGCTGGACTCGTAGAAGTCGTCCGATCCGATCTTGATGTCCGCGGGCGTCAACGCCGCAGCCGCGGACGGCGACGCCGCCGCGGACGGCGAAGCTCCGCCGGCGGCGGACGGGGACGCCGCCGCGACGCCGAAGGCGCCGGCGCCGAGGGTGATGGCGTCCCGCCCCCACCCGTCGTGCAGGCGCCGACAAGCACCAACACGGACGCCCCAAGGGCGAGTGTGCGGGTCAACCGCATGGGTTCTCCTCCTTCTTACGACCTCGACACAGGCACACGCCGAGGAGCGGCTAGGGTACCAGCATCTCTGCCGAATCGCTGTCAGGTTCGACCGGTCATGTCCGTCGTCGGCGCCGGGATCGGCGGCCCGACGTCCGGCACCTCGCCGGTACCATCGCGGCCGCCGACCGAATCCCGCGCGGGGTCACCCGGCGCTGGACGAAGGCGAGCACGAGATCCGCGACGATCGCGACCGTCGCGACGAGGATCACGCCTCCGATCACCGTCGTGTAGTCCTGGTTGTGGATCCCGTCAACGATGAACCGGCCCAGCCCGCCGCCGGACGACGATCGCCCCGATCGTGGCCGTCGCGATGACCTGGAGCGTCGCCGTTCGGAAGCCGCCGACGATGACGCCGCGAGGCGAGTCGGCAGCTCGAGGTTGGTCAGGATCTGGCGCTCGCGCAGGCCCATCCCGCGGCCCGCCTCCATGAGGTCCGCGATCGACGGACCGGAGCCCCGCGTAGGCGCCGATCAGGATCGGCGGGATCGCGAGGAGGGTCATCGCGACGAACGTCGGGATGGGATCGAGGCCGTACTCGGGGCTGAGGGTCAGACGATATCGGCAGGATCATCACGACGAGCGCGTACGACGGCAGAGCGCGGCCGATGTTCGTGACGTTGATCGCGGCGTTCGCGAACCGCCGGGTGTGCCCGATGTAGAGCCCGATCGGCAGGCCGATGACCGTCGCGGTAGCGATGGCCGCGGCGCACAGGGCGAGGTGCTCGAAGATGCGCTGCGGGATGCTCCCGGTCCCCGTCCAGTTGGCCGGATCCAGGAACCAGTTGACGATTCGCCCATCAGCGCGCTCCGGCGCGAGCTCGCGCCCAGGGCGTCATCGAGGCGCTCGAGCCGGACGAGCAGGAAGTCCGCCCCGAAGGCCATGGCGATCGACAGGACGGCCCCGACGTAGATCTCGGTCAGGAAGAACCGGTTCAGGCCCTCGGTGATGAAGAAGCCGAAGCCGCCGAAGCTCTCGCCGAGGATCGAGGCGACCGTGGCGAGGCCGATGGTCGTCACGACCGCGAGCCGGATGCCGGCCATGATCAGCGGGCACCGCAAGCGGGAGCTCGACGCTGAGCAGCCGCTGGCGCCGCGTGTAGCCCATGCCCTCGGCGGCCTCGAGGACATCGGCCGGCACCGACTGGAACCCGGCGACGTTGCCGCGGACGAGGATCAGCAGCGTGTAGGTGATCAGCGGGATCAGGGCCGTCACGATCGTCAGGCCCGTGATCGGCCGGAGCAGGGCGAAGGCCGCGAGGCTCGGGATCGTGTAGAGGATCCCGGTCGACGCCGTGATCGGTGCGTAGACGCCCGGCCTCCGGTAGGCCCAGATCGCGAGACGCGAGGGCGATGCACGAAACCCGACGCCGACGGCGATCACGACCAGCTGGAGGTGCTGGCCGAACCGGGTCGGCCATCGCGCCGAAGTGGCGACGTCACCCAGCCCCAGTCGATCGAGATGTCCATGCGCTCAGCCGCCGGCTTCCTGGATGCTCCGGTCGCCGCGGTGGCGGATCGGCCTCGCCCGGCGTCAGGCTCGTTCCGGCCGCCGCGACGGTGTCGAGTCGTCGTACGCCGGGGTATGCTCGCCCTCCCGCATCTTCTCGGCGACCGCGCCGAGGGTGACGAGGCCCTGGACCGCCCCGGTCCGGTCGACGACGATGCCGGTCTGGACGTCGGCGTCGAGCATCATCGACAGCGCGTCCTTGAGCGTGGTCCGGCGGTTGACCGTCGGCGACACCGGGTTCGGCATCTCGGCGGTGATGCGCGCCCTCGGTCGGCAGCTCGTCGTGGGCGATCCAGCCGAGCGGGCGGCGCGCGTCGTCGACGACGAGGACGTAGCGCTGCGGGTCGGCCGCCGCGACCCGGCGGGCGTCCGCCGCGGTCTCACCGACCCGGACGTTCGACGGTGCGCGCAGATCGATGTCCGACACCCGCAGCAGCGACAGCCGCTTGAGGCCGCGGTCCTGCCCGACGAACCGGGCCACGAACTCCGACGCCGGGCTGGACAGGATCTCGAGCGGCGTCCCGAACTGGGCGAGGATCCCGCCCGTCTGGAAGACGGCGACGAGGTCGCCCATCTTGATCGCCTCGTCGATGTCGTGGGTCACGAAGAGGATCGTCTTGGCGATCGTCTCCTGGAGCCGCAGGAACTCGTTCTGGAGCCGGTCGCGGACGATCGGGTCGACCGCGCCGAAGGGCTCGTCCATCAGCATGATCGGCGGGTCGGCGGCCAGCGCCCGGGCAACCCCGACGCGCTGCCGCTCGCCACCCGAGAGCTGGCTCGGGAAGCGGTCGCGGTACTTCGCCGGATCGAGGCCGACGAGGCCGAGCAGCTCCTCGGATCGCTCCCGCTGGCGCGTCCTTCGTCCAGCCGAGCAGCCGGGGCACGGTCGCGACGTTCTCGCCGATCGTCTGGTGCGGGAACAGGCCGACCTGCTGGATCACGTAGCCGATGCTCCGCCGAAGGTCGGTCAGCTCGCGCGTCCCGGCATCGACGCCGTCGATGAGGATCCTCCCGGACGTCGGCTCGATCAGGCGGTTGACCATCTTCAGGCGACGTCGTCTTGCCGCAGCCGGACGGGCCGACGAGGATGCAGATCTTGCCGGCCGGGACGTGCATCGACAGGTCGTTGACCGCACCCGGCGTCGGCCGCTCCGGACCCTTGCCCGTGGGCGCGTCGTAGTGCTTCGTGACGTGGTCGAACTCGACGACCGCGGCCTGACGCTGGGTGGTGGTCATCGGACCAGCGACCCTCCTCGGGGGCTGCACCTGCCGGTGGACGATGGAGTCGCGACAGTACCGCATCCCGTCCGGCGTCGGCGATACTGGCCGCGCATGCGCATCACCGCGATCCGCCTCGACCGGCTCGTCGTCCCATCTGGATCCGCCGTTCCCGGCGGCGTGGGATCCCGTGCCGCGGACCCGGTTCCCGGTCACGCTCGTGCGGGTCGAGACCGACGACGGGATCGTCGGCGTCGGATCCGGCGACACGATGGATGGGTTCGAGGCGTTCGCGCACCTGTTCATCGGGCAGGACCCGCTGGCCATCGCCCGCCACGTCCGGGCCCTCGAGACGATCGACTTCCACGCCGGCCGGTACTGGCCGCTCGAGGTCGCCCTGTGGGACATCGTCGGGCAGGTCGCCGGGCTGCCGGTGGCGACGCTCTTCGGAGGCGCGCTCGACGGGATCCCGGCCTACGCGTCCTGCGGCATGCACCTGCCGCCCGCCGAACGGGCGGAGTCCGCCGTGCGCCTCCGCGACGAGGGGTTCCGCGCCCTGAAGATCCGCGTCGATCCACGTCGGTTGGAGGAGGGTCTCGCCGCTGTCACGGCGACCCGTCACGCCGTCGAGGACACGATGGCGATCATGGTCGACCTCAACCAGGGCTGGCGGATGGCGGGCGACGTGTCGCCGTCGATCGACGTCGACGCCGCCCGGCGGATCGCCGCACAGCTCGCCGAGCTCGACGTCCTGTGGCTCGAGGAGCCGCTGGCGGGAACGGACCTCCGGGGCCTCGCGTCGCTGCGCGCGGCCAACCTCGGCATCCGGATCGCCGGCGGCGAGATGACCCGGACGTTCGCCGAGGGTCTGGCGGCCCTCGACGCCGACGCGTTCGACGTCTACCAGCCGGACGTCGTGCTGGCGGCCGGGATGCTCCGGACGCGGACGATCGCGGAGGTCGCACTCGCCCGGAACCGCTGGTTCACGCCGCACACATGGACGAACGGGATCGGGCTGCTGGCGAACCTCCACGTCGCCGCGGGCGTCGGCGGCGGGCCGTGGCTGGAGTTCCCGTACGACCCGCCGGGCTGGACGCCGGAGCGTCGCGACGCGGTCCTCGCCGAGCCTGTCCGGCCGGGTCCGGACGGCATCCTTCGCGTTCCGGACCTGCCGGGCCTGGGGATCGTCCTGGACGACGTCGCGATCCGGCGGTACGCGGCATGACCACACTCCGAGAGCCGCGCGCCACCCTGGATGACTGGCTCGCCCGGGCGGCGGCGGTCGCACCGCGAACGGAGGCGTTCATCGACGGACGGTTCGTCCCGGCGGCCTCCGGCCGGACGTTCGCGGACGTCGCCGGCCGTGACGGCTCGACGATCGCCCAGGTCGCCGAGTGCGACGTCGAGGACGTCTCCCGCGCCGTCGACGCGGCGCGGCGCTCGTTCGACGACCGCCGCTGGGCGGATCGCTCGCCCGCGGACCGCAAGCGCGTCCTGCTCGCGTTCGCCGAGCGGATCCGCGGCGCGCGCGACGAGCTCGCCCTGCTGGAATCGCTGGACGTCGGCAAGCCGATCCGCGACACGCTCGCCGTCGACGTCCCGAGCGCCGCGAAGACGATCCAGTGGTACGCCGAGACGATCGACAAGGTCTACGGCGAGGTCGGTCCCACTGCACCGGACACGCTCTCGCTCGTCACCCGCGAGCCGATCGGGGTCGTCGCCGCGATCGTGCCCTGGAACTACCCGCTGATCATCACCGCCTGGAAGATCGGCGCGCGCATTGGCGACGGGCAACTCGGTCGTGCTGAAGCCCGCGTCGCAGTCGCCGCTCACCGCCCTGCGGCTGGCGGAGCTGGCCGCCGAGGCCGGCTTGCCGGACGGCGTCCTGAATGTCGTCCCGGGCCCCGGCTCGGTCGTGGGCGGCGCGCTGGCGCGCCATCCGGGCGTCGACAAGGTGGCCTTCACGGGCTCGACCGAGGTCGGCAAGTCGCTCCTTCGGGCGATCGGCGACACGGACGTCAAGGCGGTCTCGCTGGAGCTGGGTGGGAAGAGCCCGCAGATCGTCCTTGCCGACGTCCGCGACGTGGCGGCCGCCGCCTCGTCGATCGGGTGGGGGATCTTCTACAACGCCGGCCAGACGTGCAATGCGGGCTCGCGGCTCATCGTCCATCGCTCGGTCCGCGAGGAGCTGGTGGAGCGGATCGCGGACCTCGGCCGGAAGCTGGCCCCGGCTGAACCGCTGGACCCGGCCACGAAGCTCGGGTCGCTCGTCGACGAGCGCCAGCTCGACAAGGTCCTCGGCTACGTCCGGCTCGGCCAGGAGGAGGGCGCGCACCTCGTGGTGGGTGGCGAGCGCGTCCGCCAGGCGTCCGGTGGCTTCTACGTGCCGCCGACGATCCTCGACGGCGTCTCGAACACCTGGCGGGTCGCCCGCGAGGAGATCTTCGGCCCGGTCCTCACCGTGACCGAGTTCGACGACGAGGCGGACGCGCTGCAGATTGCCAATGACACGCCCTACGGCCTGGCTGCCGGGATCTGGACCCGCGACGTCAGTCGCGCCCACCGCCTCTCGCGGGCGATCCGTGCCGGGGTCGTCTGGGTCAACACATTCGACACCGCCGACATCACCGTCCCGTTCGGCGGCTTCAAGCAGTCCGGCTTCGGACGCGACAAGGGCCTCGCCGCCCTCGATGGCTACACCCAGCTGAAGACGACCTGGTTCGACCTCTCCGCGGACTGAGCGACACCCATTCCGTGCCCGGGCCACCGAGGCGTACACTCGCGACTCGACCCTTCACGATGCGATCAGGGGGCGGGCGAGGATGAGCAACGCGACGGACAGAGTGTCCGACCTGACGACCGGGAAAGCCACGTCATCGGCCCGACCGGCACCGAACAAGGCGAGCGACGACGTCGCCGAGTCGATCTCCATCGAGCCCACCCAGGAGGAGATCGACGACTGGGCGCGCCGGGAGACGGAGCGCCGTCGGGCCTGGATCGAGGGGCCGACCGCCGACGAGCGCGAGGCGTACGCGCTGCGGCTCCGGCAGCGTCGTCTGTCCGAGACGTTCGAGGAGGGCGAGGCACGGCTCACCGAATTGCTCCGGCTCGGCGTGCACTACGGTCGCGAGACCCAGCTTGCCGCGGAAGGGGCTCTCGCGCTGCTCTATCGGTTCTCGCGCCGGACATTCACCGAGCTGGTCCAGGCTGGTCGCGAGTGGGAGGACGAGACGTCGCTCCCGCCGCGTCGACGGCGGGTGTCGATCGACGACGATCGCTCGTGATCACCGCGGCGCGCCGGCCGGGCCACCGGTAACGGTCGCGGGGCCGCATCCGAGGGACCAGGGCCGAACGGGCCGACGCCAGGACGCAGCTGATCGGGGCGATCCGACGTGAGGACACTGCTCAGGCACCCGCGCCGGGTCTGGCACGTCATCGCAACGTTCTTCCGGTTCTTCTTCGCGCCGGCCCTCCACCTCCCGGGCTCGGATCGACGCAGCCGGCCGATCCGTCTGCGCCTGGCGTTCGAGCAGCTGGGGGGCGCCTGGATCAAGTTGGGCCAGATGCTGGCCCTGCGCTTCGACCTGCTGCCGGCCGAGTACTGCGACGAGCTCTTCAAGCTCCTCAACCAGGTCGCGCCGTTTCCGTACGCGGACGTGGCAGCGATCATCCGGCGCGAGCTCGGCGGGGAGCCCGAGGCGGTCTTCGCGTCCTTCAGCCCGACGTCGTTCGCGGCGGCCTCGATCGGCCAGGTCCATCGGGCGGTCCTGCACAGTGGCGAGCCGGTCGCCGTCAAGGTCCAGCGACCGGGCATCCGCGAGACCCTCGCCGCCGACATCGCCCTCATGTACTCGGTGACGTGGCTGCTGGACCTGGCGAACGTCTTCGGCGCCACCCGGAGCCGGGAGGTCATCGACGAGTTCGCGCGATGGACCGCCGATGAGCTCGACTACCTCGTCGAGGCCCGCCAGGCGGTCCTCCTGCACCAGAACGCCGGGGGTGATTCGTACGAGCGGATCGCCCGCGTCCATCGCGACTACACGACGTCGCGGGTCCTGACCACCGAGCTCATCGAGGGCATCCCGCTGATCGACATCGTCATCGCCAAGCGAGACGGCGACCGGGCCTACCTCGACGCCCTCGCGGCGAGCGGTCATGACCTCGACCGGATCGTCCGCCACCTCGACTGGAACATGCTCAACCAGGTCTATGTCTTCGGCTACTTCCACGCCGATCTCCATCCCGCGAACCTGTTCGTGCTCGAGGACGATGCGATCGGCTACGTCGACTTCGGGATCGTCGGCCAGCTGCCGGACGCGGTTCGCAGCTCGCTGATCCGCTACAGCTGGCTCCTCTTCCGGGGCGACGTGGAGAGCGCCGTGGGCGAGCTCATGCGCTGGCTCGCACCCGGGCCCTCGACCGACACCGCCGTCGCCAGCCGGCGGCTGATCCGGATCCACGAGGCATTCCTGTACGAGATCGCGACGGACCAGTCGCGCACGACGGTGGCGGCCCCCGGGCCGCTCAGCCACCCGACGGAGAACCCCTATTCGAAGCTGGCTGTCGACATCCTCGAGGCGGTCCGGGAGCAACAGCTGTCGATGTCGCCCAGCATCGTCGGGTATCTCAAGATGCTGGTCACGCTCGGGACGCTCCGCTTCCAGCTCGCGGCGCAGTACGACCTCCAGGCGACCGTCAGCCGTTTCATTCGCCGCCTCGGACGGAAGCAGGCCATCGCCCTGCTCGATCCCCGGCGCACGTTCGACCGGCTGTACGCCGCGACCGGGCGCGTCCAGCGGGCGGTCGAGTTCATGGAGTTCCTCGAGGCGCAGCAGCCCGTCATCACCGAAGCCACCAGCTCCCTGTTCGGCTTCCGTCGCCGGGTCCGCTCGGCCCGCCGCCGGCTGATCTCGCTCGGAACGTCGGTCCTCGTCGTCGGCGCGCTCCTGTACATCGTTCTCGCCTTCCCGAATGAGACCCGGTCGACCCTGCCGAAGGAGATGCCGTATACGTGGGTCCAGCTCGGCCTGCTGGGGTTCCTGATCCTCCTGATCGTCGGGTTGATCAACTACATCCGCGGTCTCGGCGGCGAGGACGAGTAGGATTCGCCGCACATGACGGACGCCGACACCACCGCCGGGCAGGCACTGATCGGCCGCCGGCGGGGCGGCCGCGCCGGGCATGAGCGGAGCACCCTGCCGCCGCAGCGCGAGTGGGCCCAGCCGCGGATCCCGTACACCCCGACCGAGGTTCTCTCCGCCGACGAGCTCGAGTCGATCCACGTGGCCTCCCTCCGGGTCCTCGCGGAGATCGGGATGGACTTCCTCGACGAGGGAGCCCGGAACGTCCTGAAGGCGGCCGGCGCCGACGTCCGCGCCGACAGCCAGCGCGTCCGCTTCGACCCCGCGATGGTCGAGGAGCGGATCAGGACCGCCCCGTCGACGTTCACCCTCCACGCCCCGAACCCGGCTCACGACCTCGTCATGGGCGGCAACTGGACCGCCTTCGGGACCGTCGGCAGCGCACCGAACGTCGCCGACCTCGACCGCGGTCGTCGCGTCGGGAACCGCGCGGACTACCAGAACCTCGTCCGCCTGTTCCAGATGCTCAACTCGGTCCACTTCTTCGCCGGCTACGCCGTCGAGCCGATCGACATCCACGCCTCGGTCCGCCACCTCTACGCGATCTACGACGTCGTGACCCTCGCCGACAAGCCGTTCCACGCGTACAGCCTCGGCCGGCAACGGAACCTCGACGCGCTCGAGATGGCGCGGATCGCCCGCGGCGTGGACGAGGCGACGCTGGACCGGGAGCCGTCCATCTTCACGGTCATCAACTCCTCGTCGCCGCTTCGGCTGGACACGCCGATGCTCCATGGGATCCTCGAGTACTCGGCGCGCAACCAGGTGATCTGCATGACACCGTTCACGCTCGCGGGGGCGATGGCGCCCGTGACGCTCGCGGGGGCCCTCGTCGAGCAGAACGCCGAGGCGCTCGCCGGGATCACCCTGACCCAGGTGGTCCGGCCCGGCGCGCCGGTGATCTACGGCGGGTTCACCTCGAACGTCGACATGCAGTCCGGGGCGCCGGCCTTCGGGACCCCCGAGTACATGCGGACCGCGATGATCGGCGGCCAGCTGGCACGGCGCTACAACGTGCCGTACCGGTCGTCGAACGTGAACGCCGCGAACGCGGTGGACGCCCAGGCGGCGTACGAGTCGGTCTTCTCGCTATGGGGCGCCGTCATGGGCGGGGTCAACATGCTGATGCACGGCTCGGGCTGGATGGAGGGCGGGCTTCACGCGAGCTTCGAGAAGGCGATCCTCGACGCCGAGCTGCTCGGGATGGTCGAGGCGTTCCTCGACCCGGTCCCGATGGACGAGGACAGCCTCGCCTTCGAGGCGATGCAGGAGGTCGGGCCCGGCGGTCACTTCTTCGGCGCCCAGCACACCCAGTCCCGTTACAAGACCGCATTCCACCGGCCGATGCTCTCGGACTGGCGGAACTACGAGACGTGGCAGGAGGCCGGCTCGCCGGAGGCCGCGGGCAAGGCCAACCGGATCTGGAAGGAGCTCCTCGCGGCCTACGAGCCGCCGCCGATGGACCCGGCGATCCGCGAGGAGCTCGACGCGTTCGTCGCCCGCCGTGTCGCCGAAGGCGGCGTCCCGACCGACTTCTGATCCCGGGGAACTCGCGCCGGCCGTGAGCCGTCTCCCACCCGACATCCCCTCGGGAGGCCCGATGAAGTCCACGACGATCGGCGGTCTGGCGGCGGCGCTCGTGTTCGTCGTGGTCATCGCCGCCTGTAACCCGCTGACGATGACGCCGGCGAGCCCCACGGTCGTTCCGCCCAACCCGGTGACGGCGACGCCGACGAGCCCCGTCGGCTCGCCCCTCAGCGTCAAGGGGCCGTTGCTCGACGACTTCGATCGCAACCTGGCCCGCTGGCGATCGGCCGGCATCTCCCGGTATGCGTTCGTCTACACGCCGTCGTGCTTCTGCCCGCTCCGCCCGCACCTGGTCGTCGGGGACGGGGCGTCGATCCGGATCGACGGCCTGGTGGTCGACGGGAGCGTCGCACCGCCGATGGGGGCCCCGGCCGGGGTCGAGGGGCTGTTCGCGATCGTCCACCGGGCGATCCTCGGCGACCGCGCGACGATCACGTACGACGCGAACACCGGTGTCCCGATCGCAATGGACTCGGACCCGATCGCGGACGCGGTCGACGACGAGCTCACCTTCGACGTCTCGGACTGGACGCTCCAGCCACCCGACGACGCCCTCGTCGGCCGGGTTGCGGCCGCACGCGCGGCATGGAATCAGCGGGGCATCTCGAGCTACCGATGGTCGATCAAGATCACCTGCGAGTGCGCGACCACGGGACGCGCGTATGACATCACGGTCAAGGACGGGAACGCGTCCGTCCGATCCCGCGGACGACGCATCGCGAGCTACGACCTCGAGGGCGTCCCCCTGACCGTTCCGGCGCTCTTCGACGAAGCGACCACCGCCGCGATGCTGGACGGCTCGACCATCGCCTTCGACCCGGAGTACCGCTATCCGACGCAGATCACGACCCACGATGCCCGGCCCGACGCGGTCCCGACCGTGACGATCCGCGTCACGTCGTTCCTGGTCGGGTGAGCCGCATCCCGCTGACGCACCGCCCCGCCCTCCTCGCGTAGGCTTTCGGGGTCCCGGCATCCAGGAGGGTCGCGTGAAGTCGTCTGCCCAGGTCGTCGTCATCGGTGGGGGGGTGGTCGGCGCCAGCGTCCTGTACCACCTGACGAAGGCCGGCTGGACGGACGTCCTCCTCCTCGAGCGGCGCGAGCTGACCGCGGGCTCCACGTGGCACGCCGCGGGCGGGATGCACACGCTCAACGGCGACCCGAACGTCGCCCGGCTCCAGCAGTACACGATCCAGCTGTACGACGAGATCCAGCGCGTCAGCGGCCAGGACTGCTCGATCCACCTGCCGGGCGGCCTGATGCTCGCCGACACCGAGGTCCGGATGGACTGGCTGCGGATGGCCCAGGCTCGCGGCCGGTATCTCGGGATGGAGCTGGACCTGATCACGCCGCGCGAGGCGGCCGACGTCTTCCCCCTCATGGACCCGCAGTACTTCGTCGGGGCCCTGTACGACCCGGTCGAGGGCCACGTCGACCCGACCGGCGTGACGCGGGCCTACGTGAAATGCGCCCAGATGGCGGGCGCCGAGATCCGCCAGCACACGATGGTGACGGGCCTGGCGCAGCGTCCCGACGGCACGTGGGACGTCCATGTCGAGAACGGCGACCCGATCCACGCCGAGCATGTCGTCAACGCCGGTGGGCTGTGGGCCCGTGAGGTCGGCCGGATGGTCGGGATCGAGCTGCCGGTCCTCGCAATGGAGCACATGTACCTGCTGACCGTCGACATGCCCGAGGTCGCCGCGAATGTCGCGAAGACCGGCAAGGAGATGCCGATGGCGCTCGACTTCGCCGGGGAGATCTACATCCGCCAGGAAGGCGGGGCGATGCTCCTCGGCACGTACGAGCAGGCGGCGGTCCCGTGGTCCCCGAAGGAGACGCCGTGGGACTTCGGATCCCAGTTGCTGAAGCCGGACCTCGACCGGATCACGCCCGAGCTGAACGTCGCCTTCCAGCACTACCCGCCGCTGCGCGAGACCGGCATCCGCAGGGTCGTCAACGGGCCGTTCACGTTCTCGCCGGACGGCAACCCGCTCGTCGGGCCGGTCCGCGGGCTTCGGGGCTTCTGGGTCGCCTGCGGCGTGATGGCAGGGCTGTCGCAGGGCGGCGGCGTGGGGCTGGCGCTGGCTGCGTGGATGACCGCGGGCGACGCGGGCGATTCGGGGATGGATATCTGGGCGATGGATGTCGCCCGCTACGGCGACTACGCGACGCTCGCCTACACGAACGCGAAGGTCCAGGAGAACTATCGTCGCCGCTTCCGGATTACGTTCCCGAACGAGGAGCTGCCCGCCGGGCGGCCGCTCCTGACGACGCCGATCCACGACCGGCTGACCGCGGCAAACGCCGTCTGGGGCGCGACCGCCGGCCTCGAGCACGCCCTGTGGTTCCAGAAGGCCGGGCTCGAGCCGAAGGAGGACGTCACCTTCCGTCGGTCGAACGCCTGGGAGTGCGTCGCCGAAGAGGTTGCGGCGGTCCGCGAACGCGTCGGGATGACCGAGATCTCGAACTACGCGAAGTACCGGGTCACCGGCGAGGGTGCGGAGGCGTGGCTGTCATCGCTCCTGACGGCCCGGATGCCGGCGCCCGGCCGAATCACGCTGACCGCGATGCTCAACGAGGGGGGCCGGATCGTCGGGGAGTTCACGGTCGCCCGCGCGTCCGCAGCCGACGAGTTCCACCTGTTCGGGTCGCTGCCCGCGGAGACCCACCACTCACGCTGGTTCCGGCACCACCTGCCGGGCGATGGGTCGGTGTCGTTCGAGGTGCTTGGCCTGGGCCTCGTCGGGCTGTCGCTGACGGGTCCACGATCGCGCGACGTGCTGGCCGCCATCGCTCCGGACCTCGACCTCTCGACCCCGGCCTTCCCGTTCATGACGTTCCGGCGCGTGGACCTGGGGATGCACCCGGCGCTCGTCGCCCGGATCAACTACTCCGGCGACCTGGGGTACGAGCTGTGGGTCGCACCGGAGCACCAGCGAGCCCTGTTCGACAGGATCGTCACCGCGGGCGAGCCGCACGGCCTGCGGGTGTTCGGGATGCGGGCGCTGATGTCGCTGCGTCTTGAGAAGAGCTACGGGACGTGGTTTCGCGAGTACCGGCCGATCTACACGCCGGCCGAGGGCGGGATCACGCGCTACATCAAGCTCGATCACGAGTTCGTCGGGCGGGCCGCGCACGAGGCGGAGCTCGCGGGCGGTGGCCCCAGGCGGCGACTCGTGACGTTCGTCGTCGACCCGCAGCCGGACGATCCGGCCGACGTGATCGGCGACGAGCCCGTGTGGCATGACGGGACGGTCGTCGGGTGGATCACCTCCGGCGGGTACGGCCATCACGTGAAGCAATCCATCGCCCTGGGCTATGTGCCGACGGAGCTCGCGACCCCGGATGGCCCCGGTGGCGGAGGCTTCGAGATCGAGATCATCGGGCGACGCCGGCCCGCGCGGCTCCAGCCGGAGCCGCTGTTCGACCCGCAGGGTCTCCGGATGCGCCAGTGACCGAGCCGGCCGGCGGCCGGATCGTCGTGGATGGGCGGCCGATCGCGTTCGAGGAGCGGGATTCGGTTGCGGTGGCGATCCTGCGTCGCGGCGAGGCGCCGGCCCACGGCGGCTGCCTCTGCCTCGCCGGCGACTGCGGCAACTGCCTGGCCGAGGTCGATGGCATCGCCTATGTCCGGACGTGTCAGGTCGCGGCGAAGCCCGGGACCGTCGTCCTTCGCCATCCCCGCGTCGGGAAGCCACCGCTGCCGGTCGTGGATCAAGGCGACCTGGGTCGAACCCCGGCCGGTGCCGACGTCGAGGTCATGCGGTCGCACGCCTCGCGCGTGGTGATCGGACCTCACCGGGCGGCCGGAGACTCGTTGAACCTCGACGCGGCCGAGGGCATCGAGGTCGTCGGGATCTACCCGGGCCCGTCGATCGTGGCTCGTATCGCGCCGACCGGGATGCTCCATCTCCGCGCCGACGAGGTCGTCGTGGCGACCGGGACCGCCGAGCTCCAGCCGGTCTGCCCGGGCAGCGACCTGGCGGGGATCGTGACGCCGCGAGCCGCCGACCAGCTGGCGAATGCCGGCGTCCACCTCGGCCGGGTCGTCCGGGTCGGCCGTGAGCTCGTTCGGTTCGACGGGGACCCGACCGGTCACGTGAGCGCGGTCGTGACCCGGGCCGCCGACGCGACCGAGACCACGACGCCCGCCGATACCGTCATCGTCGACCTCGGCCGCGCATCGCGCGATGTTCTCGCCAGGATGTCGCCCGATCCGGCCGTGTCGGTCGTGGGCGCCGCCGCCGACGACCATCCGTTACCGCCCGCGCCGGTGTCGGGCGTCGTCTGTCCGTGCATGGGCACGACCGTCGACGACCTCGCGGGCGCGTTCGACGCCGGCTACACGGACCTCGAATTGCTCAAGCGTGCCAGCTGGGCCGGTCTCGGCCCGTGCCAGGGCGGCGCGTGCCTGCCTCACGTGCGCGCGTTCCTCGCCGGGCGGACCGGCGTCGTGCCCGAACCCTTCACGGCCCGTCCCGCAGCCCGCCAGATCACGCTCGCGGAGGCCGCCGCCGACGTCTCGATCGATGCCTTCCGGCGGACGCCGCTCCACGACGAGCATCTGGCGCTCGGTGCTCGGATGGACCGGTTCGGCGGGTGGTGGCGGCCGTGGCACTACGGCGACCCGATCGCCGAGTACTGGGCCGTTCGCGAGGGCGTCTCGATCGGTGACGTCTCGACGCTCGGCAAGCTCGTCGTCTCCGGGCCCGACGTCGTCGAGGCACTCGAGCGGCTCTACCCGTGCCACGTCGCGGACATCAAGCCCGGCCGTTCGCGTTACGCGCTGCTCCTCAACGAGCGCGGCCACGTGATGGACGACGGGATGATCCTCCGTCAGTCCGAGACGAGGTTCGCGTTGACCTTCACGTCCGGCGGCGCGGCCAACGCGGAGATGTGGCTGCGTGACTGGGTCGACACCTGGGGCCTTCGCGTCCACGTCATGGACCGGACGATGTCGCTCGCCGCGATCAACGTGACGGGTCCGCTGGCGACGACGCTGCTCGGGCGGCTCGGGCTCACCGATCCTCCACGATTCCTGGGCCATGTCGAGGCCGAGGTCGGGCTCGTGCCCTGCCACGTCATGCGGTTGTCGTTCACCGGGGAGACCGCGTTCGAGCTCCATCATCCGATCGATCGGTCCGTCGAGCTGTGGCGGGCGCTCATGACCGAGGGGCGCACGCTCGGGATTCGGCCGCATGGCCTCCAGGCCCTGTTCGGCCTGCGACTCGAGAAGGGCCATGTGATCGTCGGGATGGATACGGAGCTCGACACGACGCCGCGCCGGCTCGGGATGGACTGGGCGATCCGGATGGAGAAGCCGGCGTTCATCGGGCGGGCGTCGCTGGAACGGACAGGCAAGCTGCCGGAGACGCGACGGTGGATGGGGTTCGCGATGGATGGCGAAGCGCCCGCCGAAGGCACGCCGATCCGGTCGCTCCACGACGGCGAGGTCCTCGGGACCGTCACGGGGTGTTGGACGTCGCCCCTCCTCGGCCGGGCGCTGATGCTCGGCTGGCAGAAGCGAGAGCCATTCGCCGATCGGGTCCTGATCGACGGCCGCGAGGCAGTGGTGACCCCGACTCCGTTCTACGACCCGGAGGGCCGTCGTGCCCGCGCTTGAGCCCGTCGCCGGGCTCCGGGTCGTGGCCTTGCCTGATGCCCTCGACGGCGCACGATGGCGGGGCGATGACGTCGACGTGATCCGGATCGCGCCGGACGAGGCGCTCGTGCTCGGCGCGATCGGCGTCGATCTGGACGGAGACCCGGACGCGATCGTCGAGTCCGAGACGGGCTTCGTCGCGGCGCTGCTCGATCGTCACGAGCTGGCGGCCCTCGCCGCGCACGCGGACTGGGCGATGCCGGTCCTCGCGAAGCCTGGGACGCTCGTCCAGGGCAAGATCGCGGGTGTCCCGACGAAGCTCCTCATCGGCGACCCGTCGATCCTCCTCACCCAGGCGGCCTACGGCGATGAGCTCGGGAGGCGGCTCGCATGGCGCTGAGCGAGCACATCGCGACGCTCCAGCCGATCGCCTGGCACGAGCCGCGCGACAGCTACGACGTCGTGATCGTCGGTGGCGGCGGCCACGGGCTGTCGACCGCCTACTACCTTGCGACCCGCCACGGGATCACGAACGTCGCGGTCGTCGAGGCCGACTACATCGCGTCGGGCAACACCGGCCGGAACACGACGATCATCCGGGCGAACTATGCGATTCCCGAGGCGATCCGCTTCTATCACCGCAGCCTCCAGCTGTACGAAGGGCTCGAGGCGGAGACGGGCGCCGCGATCTTCCATCGGAAGAAGGGCCACGTCTGGATCGCCCACTCGGAGATGGGGATGCGGACGGAACGTGCCCGCGTCCTGATGAACCAGGCCCTCGGCGTCGACACGGAGCTGTTGACGCCCGCCGACGTGAAGCGACTCGTGCCCCAGATCGACCTGACCGGCGGCGGCCGCTACCCGGTCTTCGGCGCGTCGCACCACGTCCCGGCAGCGACCGCGCGCCACGATCGCGTCGCGTGGGCGCTGGCGTCCGGCGCGACCGCGCGCGGGGTCCATGTGATCCAGAACCGCCGGGTGACGGGCCTGCTCCGGGACGGCGACCGGGTGGTGGGCGTGGAGACAGCGGCCGGCCCGATCCGAAGCGGGATCGTCGTCAGTGCCGTCGGTGGGTGGGTGACGCAGCTCGCCGGCATGGCCGGGGTTCGGCTGCCGGTCCGGACCCATCCGCTCCACGCGTTCGTGACGAACGACTTCGCCCAGGGGCTCGACAAGATCGTCGCCTCGACGGAGCTCGCGTGCTACGTCTCGCAGACCGAGCGCGGCCAGATGCTGATCGGAGCGGAGTTCGACAGCCAGCCCTCGTTCTCGCGGCTGTCGTCGTTCGACGCGCTCCGGAGCTACGCCTACAAGATCACCGCACTGCTGCCATTCCTGCGCTCGATGCGGATCCTGCGCACGTGGGCCGGGTTATGCGACATCTCGGCCGACTTCAGCCCGATCATGGGCGACACCGGCGTGGACGGGTTCCTGATCACGACCGGCTGGGGCACCTGGGGCTTCAAGGCGATCCCGGCGGGCGGCGAGGCGATGGCCGAGCGGATCGCGACGGGCCGGACACCGGCGCTGATCGCGCCGTTCGGGCTCGACCGGTTCCGGAACGACCTGGCGATGGCCGACCAGGCCTCGGCGGGAACGCGCTGATGGGGCGGTCCTGATGCACGAGCTGGACTGCCCGCGTTGCGGCCGCCGACCGCTCGACGAGTTCACGTTCGGGGGCGAGCGGCGGACCACGCCGTCGACGATCGACGACCCCGACGCGCGGGACTTCGACGAGGTCTGGATCTTCGACAACCCCGACGGCGAGACGACCGAGCGGTGGTTCCATGCGGCCGGGTGCCGGCGCTGGCTCACCGTCCGGCGTGATACGCGGGCCGACCGCGTCCTCGAGGTCCGCTGATGGAGGGCTACGCGGGTCGACGGCTGGAGATCACGGCCCGCGACCGGGCGCGGTTCGGGCGCGGCGTGATCGGGGAGCTGCCGTCGATCGTGCGCGACGCTCGGCGGCTCCGCCGCGTTCGTCGTCACCGATCCGGGCCTCGTCGCCTCCGGGGTGGCCGGAGCGCGTCGTCGACCTGCTCGCGGACGCCGGGATCCGGACGGAGCTCTTCGACGGGGTCGAGCCGAACCCCGGAACAACCTCGATCGATCGCGGCACCGAGGCCCTGCGCCGGTGCATCGCCGCGCTCGGCGGCGCAACCGTCGTCATCGGGCTCGGCGGCGGATCGGCGATGGACTCGGCGAAGGTGATCGCCCTCCACGCACCCAATCAGCGTGCTGTCATGTCACTTGGTTACCACGATGACACGGTCGCGCCCGGGTTGCCGGTGATCGCGATCCCGACGACCGCCGGGACGGGCTCCGAGACGAACACGTACGGCGTCATCACGGACGAGGCTGTCGGTCGCAAGGGCTACGTCGGCCACGAGAGCGTCCTCCCGCGGGTCGCGGTCCTGGACCCGGAGCTCACGCTCGGGTTGCCGCCCGGCCCGACCGCGGCAACTGGCGTCGATGCGCTGACCCATTCGCTCGAGTCGCTCCTGTCGCGGAACCCGAACCCGTTCGCCGAGGCGATCGCGCTCGGGACGGTCCGGGCCGTCGCGGAGTGGCTGTCCGTGGCGGTGGACGACGGGTCGAACCTCGAGGCGCGCAGCCGGATGCTGCTCGCCGCGCACTACGCCGGGGTCGGACAGCAGAGCGGGACCGGCGTCGGGGCGGTCCACGCGATCGGGCACGCGATCGGGACGCGCGGCCGGATCGCGCACGGCACCGCGCTCGCGACCGTCATGCCGGAGGTCCTCGCGACGTATCTCGGCGTCCGCGATCGGGAGCTCGCCCTCGTCGCCGTGGCCTTCGGCGCGGCGGATCCGCGCGACGATCCGGCACTCGCTGCCCGGGCCGGGATCGACGCCCTGCGCTCCCTCCTCGAGCGCGTCGGCCAGCGCAGGACGCTCGCCGCCCAGGGTCTTGGCGTGGACTCCCACGACACGATCGCCCAGGACGCGCTCGACGACGCGGCGATCAACAACAGCCCGCGCCTGCCGTCGAAGCCCGAGATCCTCGAGATCCTCGCCAGCGTCGCGGGCTGACCCCGGCTAGCTGTATTCCCGCGTAGGTTGTTCACGAGCGCCGCTTGTGGGGTGATGCCGCCGAGAGCCGTGTGGGTGCGCTCGGTGTTGTAGTAGTCGACCCAGCCCGGCAAGGCCGCGAGCCGCTCGTCGTTGGTGCGATACGCGCGGCCATAGGCCCACTCGGCGAGCAGGGTCTTGATGAACCGCTCGGCCTTGCCGTTGGTCTGGGCCGGTAGGGCCGGGTCCGCTTGTGGCGGGCACTCGATCGGCTCGACCGCCCGGTCGTAGGCCCGGCTCGTGTAGGCCCAGCCGTTGTCGGTCAGGACGCGCTCGATGCGGACGCCCCGCCCGGCGAACCAGACCGCGGCGTCGAGCAGGGCCCGGGCCGCGCTGCGTGGCGCTCTC
Source organism: uncultured Chloroflexia bacterium (assembly GCA_963817095.1). GTDB lineage: Bacteria > Chloroflexota > Limnocylindria > Limnocylindrales > CSP1-4 > CF-46. The sequence continues at coordinate 6,758 of CAWFND010000006.1, read as the reverse complement.
GTCGGGGACGTGGGCGACGTAGGCGAGCCGGCTGCGCGTCGTCGACGACGACCTCGAGGTGGTCGTAGCCGAGCCCGGCCGGTGGGCTGCGGATGCCGTGCTCCCGGCCGAGGACCCGGTGGCCGCCACCGATCGGGATGCGGCCGAGCTTCTTGTGGTCCTGGTGGACGAGGGCGCCGGGATGATCGTGGACGTAGCGGACCGGGCACGCCCGACAGCCGGTCGGCGTCCCGCAGCCGGCTGTACCCGGCCCGGGCGAGGACGGCATAGACGGTCGAGCGGGGATGACCGAGGAGCGGGCCGAGGCGGTGCGGGCCCTAGCGTCGCTCGACCCGCGCCGCGCAGGATCGCCTCGACCGTCGTCGGGCGGCGTGAGCCGCGGCGAGCGGTGCGGCCGGCTCGAGCTGCGGTCCTCGAGACCCGGGCCAGCCCTCGGCCCGATACCGGCGTCACCCACTTGTGGGCCGTCTGTCCGGCTCACGCCCTGGGCCTCCGCGGCCTTGGCCACAGGCCAGCCGTCGAGCTCGATCCGCGTCACCAGCAGCTGCCGCCCGAACACGTTGAGACGCGCCCTACGATGGGCCACGAGAGCTTCCTCCGGGCTTGGGTGCTGAACACCCCGAACCATGGAGCGAAGCTCTCGTTCGTCAACAACGTCTCTGGGAATCACAGCTAGCGCCGGAGGAAGCCCGGCACGTCCGGCTCGGGACCGCGCCACCGCTCGAACTCCTGCGTCTCGAACCAGCCGAAGTGGTTGATGAAGTGGCCGCCCTGATCGGCCACGATCCGAGCGGCGTGGGCCACATGGCGCTGGCCCTTGACCCGGACGCTGACGACGATCCGGCCCTCGCGGATCGCGGCGTCGTACCAGGCGAAGTCCGGGGCCTGATCCGCCCAGCTGAACTCGAGGACGCGGTAGGCGACGCCGAGGATGCCGTGGCGGGTCCCGGTCGGATCGAACGCGCCCGCGGCGTCGGGTCCGGAGAAGGTCTCGATCGCATTCGGTTCGACACCCGCCGCAACCAGCGCCGTCCGCGCCGCGTCGACCGTTTCCGGATCGTCGAAGACCGCGATCAGCCGCCCGACCGCACTGCCGATCGTCGGGGATGGCGCGGCGTCGGGCACGCCGTCAGCCGGCGTGGAGCAGTGGCACGACCTCGCCGATCAGGCGCTCCAGCGTCTCGACGTCGTACGGCGCCGGCACCTCGAGGATCTGCGTTGCGAATCCGGCCGCGACGTACTCCCCGATCCGGGCGGCGACCTTGGCTGGGCTGCCGAGGATCGGCCGCTGGTCCGCGATCAGGTCGAGATCGACCTCCTTGCGGTTGATCGCCATCGTCTCGTCCCAGACCCGTCGCGCTTCGCGTTCGTCGTCGCGGATGATCATCCAGATGTTCGACGTGCGCTCCACGGCCTCCTTCGGCCGGCCCTCCTCGGCGAGGTAGCCGTCGAGGATCGGGGTGAGCTCGCCGAGCAGCTGCGGCGTCCCCGCCGCGTTCCACTGGTCGCCGTAGCGGGCGATCGTCCGGAGAGTCTTCGTCCGGCCGGTGCCGCCGATCATGATCGGGACGTGGCGCTGGATCGGGTCCGGGACGTGGTGGAGGTCCAGGAACTCATACCGGCCGCCCGGCGCCGAGGTCACGGTGCCGCCGTCGAGCAGCGTCCGCATCGCGGCGACGGACTCGTCCAGCCAGGTGAGCCGCTGCCCGAACCCCGACCCGAAGTCGATCCCGTGCGCGGTGTGCTCGTACTCGAACCAGGCCCCGCCGATCCCGAGGATCGCCCGCCCACCGCTGATGTGATCGAGGGTGGTGATGCTTTTCACGACGAGGCCGGGATTCCGGAACGTGTTCGCGCCGACCATCAGCCCGAGCTTGATCCGCTCGGTCGCCATCGCCCACGCGCCGAGGGTCGTGTAACCCTCGAAGATCGACTGCTGCGGGTCGCCGATGATCGCGTGGAGGTGGTCCCACGTCCAGAGGCTGTCGTAGCCGAGGCGTTCCACGCGCTGGGCGGCGGCGAGGAGATCCGGCCAGGAGGAGGCCTGGCTCCAGAGGTTGATCCCGATCTTCACGTGTGTCATCCGCTGAGTCTAGGACGACGAGGCCAGAGCCCGTCGGGCCCGCCGGACGAACGGCTGCCCTCCCCGGCCGACTATCGTTCGGACATGCCCGACGTCGACGCCCAGCGACCGATCGCGATCCGCTGCGGCGCGTTGCTCGACGTCGAGACCGGCGGCGTGCGCCACGACCGTGTCCTCCACGCAGCGGCCGGCCGGATCACGGCGGAGGCCGGGACCGACGACGGCATCCCCGGGGATGCGCGGGTCGTCGACCTGTCCGAGCTGACGGTCCTGCCGGGCCTGATCGACCTCCACACCCACCTCGTCGGCGATGTCCAGGAGGCGGGCGTCCCGGCGACGACGACCTCCGCCGCGGAGGACGTCCTGATCGGCGTCCGGCATGCCGGCGACACCCTCCGAGCCGGTTTCACGACGGTCCGCGACCTCGGCCCGTTCCGGGCGTTCACGGACTGCGCCCTGCGCGACGCGATCAACCGCGGCGACGTGGTCGGCCCGCGGATGCAATGCGCCGGGGCGTACGTGACCGCACGCTGGGGCGGCGGCGACGTCGTCGGCCTGGCCCACGACATCCGGCTTCCCGACGACCTCCAGTTCGGCGTCGTCACCACCGTCGACGAGGTTCGCGACCGGGTCCGTCGCCTCCTGATCGGCGGCGCCGACCTCATCAAGTGCATCGGCACGGGTGCGGTCCTGACCCGAGGCGGTGTCCCGGGAGCCCCCGAGCTCAGCGAGGACCAGCTCCGGGCCGCGGTCGAGGAGGCGGCTCACTACGACGCCCACGTCGCCGTCCACGCCCACGGCGCCGAGGGCGCGAAGCGAGCGATCCGGGCCGGCGCGCGCTCCGTGGAGCACGGGTCGTTCCTCGACGACGAGGCGATCGGGATGCTGGTCGACACGGGAACGTTCTTCGTGCCCGACCTGTACGACGGCGAGTGGGCGCTCGAGCACGGTGGCCCCGCGGGCTGGCCGGCCGACACGATGCGCAAGATGCGCGAAGCGCAGGTCTCGGTGGAGATCGTCGTCCGGAAGGCCGTCGCCGCCGGCGTCCGGATCGCCTTCGGAACGGACAGCGGGGTCTATCCGCACGGGCTCAACGGCCGCCAGTTCGACTCGCTCGTGCGCTGCGGGCTGAGCCCCCTGGGGGCGATCCGAGCCGCGACGGTCGTCGCGGCCGAGGCGATGGGCTGGTCCGACCGCGTCGGATCGCTCGTGTCGGGCCGGTTTGCGGATCTCGTCGCGGTGGACGGCGACGCGCTGGCCGACGTCAGCGTCCTGGAGCGTCCCGTCGTCGTCATCAAGGAGGGGCAGATCGTCCACGACAACCGGGCGGGCTCGCCCGGGCGGGCCGCCTGATCGCCCACCGGTGCCGACCTGCACCGGCGCGATCGAGGCATGCGGAGGTCGGTACGATCGGTCGATTGGCCATCGGGAGCATGGGCCGGATGCTGTGAGCCGGCCGCACCCTGCGGCGCGTCACCATCCGTCGCGATGGGCGGACACGGAGGACTCGATCGCTTGATCCGCCTGCGACCGGTCCTTGCGCTTGCCTCCGGCCTGCTGCTCCTCGGCGGTCTGCTCCCGTTGTCCGTATTCAAAACAACCATTGCCCAGAAATTTGGCCGCGTACTGACGATCGGCCGTACCGCCCATCTGACGGCGCCGCTGCCACACAACGAAAGCCCGCAGCGGGGCACCTGCCAGTACCGCAACATGTGTATCCGCGGTTGTCCTTTCGGTGGCTATTTCAGCAGCAATTCGAGCACGCTGCCGTCCGCGGAAAGAACCGGCAACATGACGCTGCGGCCGAATTCCATCGTTCACGAAATTATTTATGATGCCAAAGAAGGCCGCGCCTCTGGCGTGCGTGTTCGCGATGCGCATGAGCGGCGAAGAAACGGAGTTCACTGCGCGTGTGATTTTCCTGTGTGCGTCGACCTTCGGCTCGGCGCACATCATGCTCAACTCAGTGTCGCAGCGTTTCCCGAACGGATTCGGCAATGACAGCGGCGAGCTGGGCTGCAACATCATGGACCACCACCTCGAAGTGGGCGCAGATGCAAGGGTCGAAGGCTTCGACGACATGTATTACTTCGGTCGTCGGCCGAATGGTTTCTACATTCCCCGATTCCGCAACATTGGCACCGACAAGCGCGACTATCTGCGCGGCTTTGGCTACCAGGGCGGCGCTGGCCGGTCCAGCTGGATGAACCTCATGGGCGATAAGGTCCTGGGCGCGGATCTGAAGGCAAAGGCGCAGGCGCCGGGACCGTGGAGTATCAATCTGGGCGGTTTCGGCGAGATGCTGCCGCGACATGAGAATCGCGTGACACTCGATCGCAATCGCACCGACAAGTTCGGTCTGCCCATCCTTTCATTCGACGCGGCGCTCGGCGAAAACGAATTCCGCATGCGCAAAGACATGGCAAACGATGCCGCCGAAATGCTCGAAGCCGCGGGTTACAAGGATGTGAAAGCGCACGACAAAGCAGGCGGTGTAGGTCTCGGCATTCACGAAATGGGCACAGCGCGCATGGGCAAGGACCCGAAGACTTCCGTGCTCAATCGCTGGAACCAGGTGCATGCCTGTCAGAACGTTTACGTCACCGACGGTTCGGCGATGAGCTCGTCAGCCTGTCAGAACCCATCGCTCACCTACATGGCGCTGACGGCGCGCGCCGTGGACCACGCAGTGAGTGAACTCAAGCGAATGAATCTGTGAGGCTGACATGATGAATCGACGTGAAGTGTTGCAGCATGTCGCCGCATTGATGGGTGGAGCGATCTCCGCGCCCGCCATCGTGGGCGTGCTGAGCGGTTGCTCGCCAAAGCAGCCTGAGGTGACCTGGAAGCCGTTGTTTCTTTCGCCGGAACAGGCCGCGCTGGTTGCGGACATCGCCGAAGTCATCATTCCGCGCACCGACACTCCCGGAGCAAAAGACGTTGGCGTTCCCGAGTTCATCGACAAGATGCTGCACGATGTCTATCCGGCGGATGGTCAGCAGCGTTTCATCGCTGGTCTGCAGGCTTTCGAGGCTGATGCAGAGAAGCAGTTCGGCAAGCCTTATCTGAAGCTTGCGGCGATGCAGCGTGCACAGCTGATACAGCAGGTTCACGACGCCGCATTGCAGAAGGAACGGCAGGACCATCAACCAGATAAGTCGTCGCGCCGCCCCTTCATCCTCATGACGAAGGAACTCACGCTGCTCGGGTTCTTCACCTCAGAGCCCGGCGCGACACAGGTGCTGCAGTACGTGGCTGTTCCCGGGGCATTGCATGCCTGCATTCCAATCTCGCAGGCCGGCAATGGCCACGCCTGGGCGCCAGAAAGCACGGCAAGATTCTGATCAGGAAGCGCTCAGAGAGGTCTCTATCGCAGATTCCGGACGCGCTCGAGGTACACACCTTCATCCGGCGGCAGGGAAGAGCGTTGCGCTTCCCAGAGTGTCTCGGCCAGACATTCGATGAGTTGATGTTCAGCCCTGTGCAGGTCGCCGAGGCTACGGACAACCTCATCGAAAGCGCGGCGAATCCCGGCCGGACGATCCGTTGCGAGCTGATCGCGCACCGCCAGATGCAAGCCCATATGCAGGAACGGGTTCGATTGACCCCCTTCCGGTGAATAGTCCCGGTCCAGCACGCTATCCGATTTCGTCAGCGCCGCCTGGTACTCCGGATGCAGTTCGATGATGTCCGCCACCTGCATTTCCAGAGCTTCCATGGGCAGGCCTTCGAGGCGTTTGCGCCACGCTTCGAGGTAGACGTTGCGCAGCTGATCGCGGGATTGGGTGTCGAAAATCGGCATGAAGCATTCTAGCGGCAGCGCCGCCGCGTAACGAAAGAGTAATCGAGGTGCGTGAACAAAAGGCGTAATGACGCGTTTCGTCGCTGTACCAACCGGAGATCCCCATGAACCGAAATCAGACTGAAGGTGCAGGCAAGCAGATCAAGGGTGCTATTAAGGAAGGCACTTCGAAACTCACCGGCAACAAGTCCGGCGAGCTCGAAGGCAAGGTGGAAAAGAACATCGGCAAGGCGCAGTCGAAGATCGGCAAGGAGCAGGAACGCGATCGCAAGGAACAGGAGCGTCGACACGGTCATTGATGCGCTGCGGAGACTGACGAAGCTGGTGCGGCCTTGACGCCGCACCAGCCTATTTGGCAGGACGTGAGCGTGTCGCACGCCGGATCCTTTGGCCCAGGGATCGCTGTCCACTCGATTGCTGTTTGACCTTTGCTGTCTCCGCCCGGGTCTTTTGTTTGAACTGGCACAAATCAGCGATCAGACATTCCGGCAGCCGGGCTTGCGCGCCAGGCAGACATACCTGCCATGCAGGATGAGCCAGTGATGGGCATCGTGTTTGAACTCATCAGGCACGACCTTCAGTAGTTTTTCTTCGACGCTGCGAACGTCCTTTCCCGGTGCAATGCCGGTGCGATTGGCCACGCGGAAAATATGCGTGTCGACGGCAATCGTTGGCTCGCCGAAGGCCGTATTCAAAATCACATTGGCGGTCGTTGCGCCCCACCCCAGGCAAGGCCTCAAGCTCTTCGCGCGATTGCGGCACCTCGGCGTCATGACGTTCAATCAGCAGCCTGCAGGTCTCGATGATGTTCTTCGCTTTGGTATTGAAGAGACCAATAGTGCGGATGTAGCGGGACAGGCCACTAACGCCCAG
>CAWFND010000005.1:0-126758 GCA_963817095.1 uncultured Chloroflexia bacterium | reverse complement strand
CGGATCCGGATCGCCCGCCGGGGGCGTGGTGGCTGGACCTGCCCGAGGTGTTCCACACGGATTGAGGGCCGGTGGTGTCAATCGTGCGCCCGTCGGTCGCGGAGACCGGGCCAGGCATTTGGACGCCCGCCCGGCCCGGAGGGCCAAGCGGGCGCCGAATTGGCTGAAGACGGAGTGGAGGCTCAGGCGGCCGGCGCCACCGGAGTTGTGCATGGGGCGCCGGTGAACGTCGCCCCGGCGGAACGGTGCCGATGTCGTCGGGGACGTAGCCGAACACGCCCATCTCGGGGATGTCGAGCCCGGCGATCTCAGTCTCCGGGCTGACCCGCATCTTCACGACGAGGTTGAGAACCCGGAAGAAGACGTAGGACAGGCCGAAGGCCCAGACGAAGGCGACGGCGGCGCCGATCAGCTGGGCCACGAACTGGCCGACGTCACCGTAGAGCAAGCCGTTGACCGGAGCCGCCGTAGTTCGCCGTGCCGTCGGCGAAGATGCCAAGCGCAATGACGCCCCACAGGCCGTTGACGCCGTGGACGGAGATCGCCCCGACCGGATCGTCGACGTGGAGCCGTCGAAGAACGCGACCGCGAGGCAGACGAGGACGCCGGCGATCGCGCCGATGATGGCGCCCGGCGAGCGGTCCGACGAAACCCGACGGCGCGGTGATCGCCACCAGCCCGGCGAGCATCCCGTTGACCATCATGCCGGGGTTCGGCTTGCCCTCGGTCCACCACGTGTAGAACATCGCGGCGACGGCGCCGAACGCCGACGCGAGCATCGTGACGACGGCGACGATGCCGATGCGCAGCGCGCCGTTGCCCGACGCGCCGAACGTGGAGCCGGGATTGAAGCCGAACCAGCCGAAGGCGAGGATGAACATCCCGAGGATGGCCAGGATCTGGTTGTGGCCGGGCATCGGTTGCTCGGCCGTCCTTGTTGTACTTGCCGATGCCGCGGACCGAGCACCATCGCCCCGGCCAGCGCGCACCAGCCGCCGATGGAATGGACGACGCCCGATCCGGCGAAGTCGGCGTAGCCGCCGCCCAGACCGACTGTGCCCAGCTGGGCCAGCCAGCCGCCGCCCCAGGTCCAGGCCGCGTAGACCGGGTAGAGGATCATGGAGATGAACAGGCCGTAGATCACGAACGGCTTCCAGCGCCAGCGTTCGGCCATGGCGCCGGTCGGGATCGTCGCGGTGGTGTCCATGAACACCAGCTGGAAGAGGAAGAACGCGATGACGCCGACGTCATAGGTGCTGCCCGACAGGGCGAAGCCCGTCGTCCCGAGCAGGCCCCAGGTCGTGCCGCCGAGGTGACGTGAGCATCGTGCCGAGCGCCGCAGGCCGCCCAGGTTGCCGCCGCCGACGTACGGCGAGGCCGCCGAAGGCGAAGGCGAAGCCGACGAGGAAGAACCCGAGCGATGCCGATGCCGTAGACCATGAAGTTCATGCTCATCGTGTGCATCGCGTTCTTGGCCCGGGTGAAGCCGGTCTCGACCAGCGCGAACCCGGCCTGCATGAACATGACCAGGAAGCCGGTCACCAGCAACCACACGAAGTTGACGCCGAGGCGGTTCTGGTCGACGAGGTCGGCCAGCTTCGTGGCGAACGGCTCGGTCCTCTGGGCGGCTTCATAGTCACCCTTCTCGATCGTTCCGGGAGCGAGTCCGTCGAGGTTGGCCCCGCTACCGGTGGTGAGGCCGCTGGGATCGCCCGGCGCCGGCACCGTCATCGCGGAGCATCCGGAGAGGAGCGCGACGGCCCCGATGAATCCGAGGATCAGGACCAGGCCACGCCACCGGCTCGAGCGAGCACGCGGGCGCCGGTCCGTCTGGGGCTCGAACCGGGGCGGTGGGGCGTCGAGTGTCGCGGGCGTGGCCTGCATCGGACGATGTCCTCCTTCGGCGGGCTGGGGATTGGATCGGCCACTTCGAGCGGCCTCAGCTGATCTCCGCGCCGATTTCCGTTCCGACCTCGACGCGCGCTGTCGACGGCCGTGACCCGAGCGGCAGGCGGAGGGGTCGGAGCAGGCGGCGGAACCGATCGGTACCGGGCAGGCTGGCCCGGTGGGCGATCCCCGCGCGATTGGCCGCACGCGCGATCGCGAGGGCCCGCTTGGCCGCGACCGCGTCGCTCGTATCGGGCTCGGTCGAACGCAGAGCCGCCAGGAACAGGTCCTCGGCGCGGGCCACGTGGCCGAGCCGGAGGGCAAGCTCGCCGGCCTTCATCTGGGGCAGGAAGCGATCCGGCGCCAGGGCCATCGCTCGTTCGGAGGCAGCTGTGGATGCCGGAACGTCGGCCATCGCGAGGTGGGCGCCGCCGAGGAGGGCCCAGGCGTCGGCCCACTCCGGTGCCTCTCCGACAATCCGGAGCAGCCCGGCGCGGCCCTGGGCGAACTCTTCGTGAGCGAGGGACCGGAGGGCCGCCCGCATCTCGTCGTCGAGGGCCGTCATCGCTGGTCCGAGGTCGTGACCGCGACCCGGACAGGGATCGCTCGACCGAGCGGGTTCGAGGTCGACGGCAGCGCCAAGCCGCGCTGCCAGAGGACGATTCCGAGCGGCGCGATGATTGTCGTCGCGAGGGCCAGGAGCACCACGGCCGAATACACGCCGGCGTCGATGGCGCCGCTGCGCAGGCCGAGCGTCGCTGCCACGAGGGCGACCTCGCCGCGGCCGATCATGCCGATCCCGACGAGCACCGAGTCGCGGCCGTCGAGCCGGCCGAGGCGCGCTCCGATGCCGCTGCCGACGAGCTTCCCGACGCAGGCAACGGCGAGAAGGGCCAGGGCAAACGGCAGGACGGGAGGCACGGTCCGGAGGTCGGCCGCCAGGCCGATCGAAGCGAAGAAGACCGGGACGACGAGCGCCTCGCCGCCGCGCGCGAGGCCATCCTTCAAGCGCTCAGCGAGCGGCGAGCCTGCGAGGGCGATTCCCGCGACGTAGGCGCCGGTGATGCCTGCCAGACCGCCGAATTGTTCGAAGAGCCAGGCCACGAGGAGCACGAACCCGAGCGTCGCGGCAAGACCGCCTCCGCCGCCCTGGACGTGCAGCCGGTCGAGGATGCCGTGGAGCCTGGGCGGGAGATAGCGCAGGGCGAGGGCGGCGAGCCCGATCGTCAGGATCATCGGCACGATCACCCCGACCGGCGACGATCCTTCGGTCGTGTCCGCGACGACGAGCGCCAGCACCGCAAGGCCGAGCACGTCGTCGATGACCGCCGCCGCGAGGATCGTCAGGCCGGCCGATCCGGCGAGGAGCCCGAGCGACTGGAGGGTGGCTGCGGTGATCCCGACGCTGGTGGCCGCGAGGATCGCCCCGCAGAAGAGGCTCGCTCGCATGTCCAGGCCGAAGGCGAGCGCGACGCCGGTCCCACCGACTATCGGCAGGATCACCCCGCCGACCGCCGCGAGGAGGGCTGCCGGGCCGACCCGACGCATCGCCGCGACGTTGGTCTCGAGACCGGCCGTCGCAAGGATCGCGAGCGCACCGAGACCCGCCAGCATCGCGACCTGCGGCCCGTCGGAGACGATGCCGAGCAGGCTGGGTCCCAGGACGATGCCGGCACCGATCTGGCCGACGACCCGCGGCAGTCGAAGCGCGTGGGCGGCAGCGGCGCCGATCTCGGCGGCGATCAGGACGATGGCCAGCGGCAGGAGCAGGTCCGTCAACGCTCGTTCCTCCGACGGCACCGACCAGGTGGTGCCGATAGCGGGAACGCTACTGCGCTGGATCAGGCGGCATTGGTCGCGATATGGTTGCGGATCGGTCAATTTGGGCGCGACGCCCAAGATGAACAGCCTTCACGGGTCTGGGCGAGGCACATCCGCGGGTCATATCGACGCGACTGACCCTCTCTTCACACCGACGTATGTGCAAGATCACCAAGTTTGGGTGCCAGCAACGTCCGGCAGATCAGAGGCTGACGACCCTCCCGGACATGGCCGAGGCGTACAGCGCCTCGATCGTCCGCGCCTGGCCGAGCGCGTCCGCGCGCCCGATCCGGGGTGCCGGCCCGCCGCGGATCGCCCGAGAGACCTCGTCGATCTCGAGCTGGTACGGGTCCACGACCGGCACCTCGATCCGGTCCGCGCCGTCGCGGAGGAGCCAGCCGTCGCCGTCATGCCACGGATGGTGGTTCGACGTCACGGACCCAGCGCTCCCGATCGCCTCGATCGACTGATGGGAGCTCCCGAACCCGGACGTGAACTCCGCGACGACGCCCGATGGGAACCGCAACAGGCCGCTGAACCGGACGTCGACGCCAGTCGGGCCGATCTCCTGGATCGCCGATACCTCGACCGGCTCCTCGCCGGCGAGCAGCCGCGCCGCGCTGACGCAGTAGCAGCCGACGTCCATCAGCGAACCGCCCTCGACCTCCGGACGGAGTCGGATGTTCGACGGGTCGTCGAGGACGAAGCTGAAGGTCGAGCGGATCGTCCGCAGCTCGCCGATCCGGGACGACTCCTGGAGGAGCCGCTCCGTCTGTGGCGTGTACCGCCACATGAAGGCCTCGGCGAGCACGAGACCGGCGCGCGCGGCGGCGGTGAACGCGTCCTCGACCTCGGCGGGCCGTCGCGTGTACGGCTTCTCGCACAGGACGTGCTTGCCTGCCGCGAGCGCGGCCATCGTCCATGGATGGTGGAGGCTGTTCGGCAGGGAGATGTAGACGGCCTCGACCCGCGGATCGGCGAGCAGCCCCTCGTAGGAGCCGTGGCTTCTCGGGATCCCGTTCGCGGTCGCATACGCGGCCGCGCGCTCACTGTCTCGGCTCGCAACGGCGACGACACGGCCAAGCGTCGCCAAGGCCGCGCCACCCAGGAAGCGCCGATTGATCCCGCCCGTCCCCAGGATCCCCCAGGCGACCGATCCTTCAGAGCTCACCCGACGGCCACTCGGCTCTGCTCGGCGCGGAGGCGAGCGTAGCCGGGCTTCACGACCTCGTTGATCAGCCGGAGACGCTCGTCGAACGGGGCGAACGCGCTCTTCATCGCATTGATCGTCAGCCACTCCATCTCGCCGAGGCCGATCCCGAACGCCTCGTCGAGCGCCGCGAACTCGGACGAGAGGGACACGCCGCTCATGAGCCGGTTGTCCGTGTTCACCGTCACCCGGAACCGGAGCCGCCGGAGCAGGTCGATCGGGTGGTCGGCGATCGTCGCGGCGGCGCCGGTGTGGACGTTCGAGGTGGGGCACATCTCGAGCGGGACGCGCCGATCGCGGACGAAGGCGGCGAGCCGCCCGAGATGGACGGTGCCGTCGTCGGCGACCGTGATGTCGTCGACGATCCGGACGCCGTGGCCGAGCCGCTCCGCGCCGGCGAACTGGAGCGCCTCCCAGATCGACGGCAGCCCGAACGACTCGCCCGCGTGGATCGTGATGTGGAAGTTCTCGCGACGGACGAGGTCGAATGCGTCGAGGTAACGCGTCGGCGGATAGCCCTTCTCGGGCCCCGCGACGTCGAACCCGACGACGCCCTCGTCGCGATGGCGGACGGCGCACTCGGCGACCTCGACCGATCGGGCGGCCTGGCGCATCGCGGTCACGAGCATCTTCATGACGATGGGCCGGCCGGCCTCGGCGGCCCGCGCCGCCCCACGTCGGAACCCCTCGAGGTTCGCGGCGACCACCTCGTCGAGGGTCAGCCCGTGCTCGGTCGAGAGCTCCGGCGCGTACCGGACCTCGGCATAGGCGACGCCGTCGGCGGCGAGATCCTCCGCGCATTCCGCGGCGACCCGGATGATCGCGTCGCGTTCCTGCATGACGCCGAACGTGTGCTGGAACGTCTCGAGGTACAGCTCGAGGGACTTGCGGTCCGCGCCGCGCCGGAACCACGTCGTCAGCTCGTCGACGTCCGTCGTCGGGAGCTTCGTGGCCGTATTCGCTGGCCAGGTCGACGATCGTCGCCGGGCGCAGGCCACCGTCGAGGTGGTCGTGCAGGAGCGCCTTGGGGGCCGAGCGGATCGTGTCGAGGGTGAGCACCGGTTCCTCGCATGCGTGGCTCCGGCCGATGGTACGACCCACGCGAGGGCCCTGTCGGGCCAGGCTCCCGAAGCCGGGACACCTCATCGGTCGTTCTACCGATGCATGTTGCGGCCCGACTCGTACACTCCGGCAATGAGCGCCATCGGATCGCTGCAGTGTCCGATCATCGTCGGCCGGGATGAGCTCCTGGAGCTGGCAGACCGCCGCCTGACCGAGGCGGCGGCCGGTCACGGCCAGCTCCTGCTCCTTGCCGGCGAGGCCGGCGTCGGCAAGACGCGCCTCCTCGGCGCGATCCGCCGCCAGGCCCGGACCCAGGGGTTCGAGGTCGTCAACGGCTCGGTCGCCCCACAGGACGTCAACGTCCCGACCGCCCTGATCATGGATCTCGCGCGGACGTTCCGGACGATGCCGAGCTTCGGCAGCCTCGGCGACGATCTGTTGGCCCAGCGCGTCGACGAGACCGCCGACGCACTCGGGTCGCGCCGCATCCTGGTCCTCGACATGGTCGACCGGATCCTCTCGTCGCTCAGCGGGCCCATCCTCATCGATTTCGAGGACATCCAGTGGGCCGACGACATGAGCCTCGAGATCATCGGCGAGCTGGCGAAGCGCGTCCGCGACCGTCCCGTGCTGATCGTCGGCGCCTACCGAACCGAGGAGCTGCCACCCGGCGCCTTCCTCCGCGAATGGCGGGCCCGGCTGATCAGCCAGCGCCTGGCCGAGGAAGTCCGTCTCGCCCCACTCACCCGCGAGCAGACCGCTCTGATGACGACCCTGATCCTCAACACCGGCCTGCCCGCGCCGCGTGAGGTCGTGCAGGCGGTCCACGAGCGGACGAATGGGTTCCCCTTGCACATCGAGGAGCTGCTCGGCGCGCTCGATCCTGACGCCCGCATCGACGGCCGGAAGATCCGCGAGGCGCAGGTTCCGGACACGATCGAGGACGCAATCCTCGCCCGGATCGCCCAGCTCTCGCCGGATGCCCGCGAGGTCGCCCGGGCCGGCGCAGTCATCGGCCGCTGCTTCATCCCGGAGGTGCTCGCCGGGATCATGGACCGGCCGCTGTCGGACCTCGACACGCCGCTCGAGGAGCTCGTCCAGAAGTCGTACCTGTACGACGCCGGCGACCCGGGCTGGCTCGACTACCGGCACCAGCTCCTCCGCGACGTCCTCTATCGCACGGTCCCGCCCACCGAGCTTCGCCGCCTCCACGCCCGTGCCGCCGAGTTCGGAACGACGCTGGACGGCCAGACGGAGATCCACAGCTCAGTCCACTTCGAGCGCGCCGGGCTCCGACCACAGGCGTACCGCTCCGCGCTGAGCGGGGCCGAGAAGTCCGGCCGATCCGGGTCGCGACGGGAGTCGTTCGAGCTGTACCGGCGCGCGGTGGCGAACATCCCGGACGACCTGCCGTTGATCGACCAAGCGAAGCTGTATCAGGACTACGCGAATGCCGCCGAAGCCATCGAGCACCTCGACGTGGTGGTCGAGGCCGCGACGATCGCCCGCGAGCGCTTTCGCGCGGCCGACCGTCCGGTCGAGGCCGCCACTGCCCAGCTGTGCATCATCGGTGCCGCCCGGAAGAATGGATCGACCCCGGAGGAGCGGCACCGCCTGCTCGACGAGGTGTTCGCCGAGCTCGACGCGCTCCCAGCGTCCGCCGAGCGGGACCAGGCACGGCTGGAAGCAACCAGCTACGAGGTCGTAACGGATCTCGACCTGATGGAGCTCGAGGAGGCGGCGGCCGCGAACAAACGGTACGAGAAGCTCGCGGACGCCCTTGGAGACGGTGAGTCCGTCCTCGACGTCGAGTTCAACGCGGGCATGCTCGATGTCGTCTCGGGTCGCGTCGACACCGGTCTCGAGCGTCTCCTGACCGTTGCGCGCGAAGGACGGGAGCACGCCTGGGAGTCGACCGGCGTCACCGCCTACCGGGTGCATGCCACGATGGCGGCCCGGGTCATGGACTATCGGAACGCCGAAGTCCGCGATCGCTCGAGGGGCTCCGCTATGCCGACGCGATCGAGCAGTCGCATTGTCGCCAGCAGATGGCGACGACGACCGGCGCTCATGGCCTGGGCGGCCGGTCGCTGGGACGAGGCCGTCGGCATCGCCAACCAGGAGCTGGTCGAGCGCGGCTGCCGTCGGGGCGTGGTCGGCGCACTCGACGTGCTCGGCTACGTCGCGCTCGGGCGCGGCGACGTCGACGAGGCGCGGCGCTGGCTGGACGATATCGCGGACACCGCGAGGATGACGGCGACCCGGAGCTGGTGCTCCCGCTCGCTGTGGGGCATCGCCGAGCTCGCCCTCGTGGCCGGCGATCCGGCCGAGGCGCAGGCGCTCGCTGCAGTCAGGCTCTCGACTCGTCGGCGCACGGCGAGCGCGCGCTGCTCGTGCCGTTCGTCGTGACCGGGGCCCGGGCGTTCCTGGCCGACGCATCGACCGGACGAGGCCGAGCGCTGGCTCGACGCCTGCGGGCCCACCTGGCGGGCTGGGCGATGGCCGAACCGGCCCTGGCCCACGCCGAAGGGCTCGTGAAGCTCGCCCTCGGATCGCTGTCCGCGGCGCGTGAGGCGCTCGACACGGCCGTCCGCGGCTGGGACGAGCTCGGCCGGATCTGGGAGGCCTCGTGGGCGCGGCTCGACCTGGCCCACTGCCTGCTCCGGATCGAACCGCTACGGCGAGGCGTCAGCGCTCGTGTCGGCCGTCCGCACGACGGCCGGTGGGCTCGCCAGCCGGCCGCTGATGGCCCGGGCCGACGAGCTCGCCCGGATCGGGCGCGGGCGGGGCACGATCGAGGAGCCGTGGCACCCGCTGACCGCCCGCGAGTTCGAGGTTGCCCGACTGATCGCCGAGGGCCTGACGAACGGCGAGATCGCCGATCAGCTCGACATCGCGCCGAAGACGGCGAGCTCCCACGTCGAGCACATCCTCGCCAAGCTCGGCGTCACCCGGCGTGCGGAGATCGCGGCCTGGACCGCCACGGTGGGTCGTCCGGCAACCGCGGATCGCGCCGGCGGCGGCACGGCCGTCGCGACCCGCCGCTGAGGTTCGCCCGCCTCCACCACGCGCCCCGCATCGAGTCGGCGCGCGACTCCGGACAGGTCCGTCGCTGCCCGGGGACTGGGCGCCCGCGAGCGAGTTCAGCTCGGTAGCGAGCGCGATGGCGAAGGGGTCGTCGCCGACGAGGTGCCGGCGCGCGGGCTGTTCCGCCGATGCAGCGTCGACTCAGCCCGTCCCGGATGCCCCCGTCGGGGCGGATCGCGTCGCGGCCGATCAGACCTCGATCGGCAGCTCGTACACCTCGGGCGTCGGATGGCCGGCCCGCTCGTGGACCCGCATCACCGCTTCCTTGGACGGGCCGGTCGCGAGGCAGAAGACCTTGCCGGACTCCGGATCCAGCCACGCCCGCTCGTAGTGCACGCCTTCCTCGCCCTCGAGCTCCAGGTCGCGCTGATGCGCCTCGAGCAGCTGCTGTCGGCTGACGCCGACAAAGCCGTTGTGGATGTCCATGAACGTTGCCACCGCGTTTCCTCCGGTTGATCCCAGGCCGATCGACGATCCGTCGATCCATGGCCCGACATTCGCTGCCGCGGAGGCGTCGGTCATCGGTCGATTGCCCGATGAGGGGTCGATTTCGATCCTGGGTCAGGACCCGCCCGCGGCCTCCCGCCGGGCCGCCTCGGCGTCAAGTCGGGCGCGCGCGGCCGCGATCGCAGCGGTCACCCGTCGCGGCGCCGTCCCGCCGGTGACGTCGGCCGCCGCGAGCGATCCCTCGACCGTCGCCGCGGCGAGCAGGGTCGTCCCGATCCCGGGCTCGGCGGCGAGGGCCCGCGCCGTCGGATCGTCGGAGGATGCGAGCAGTGTCTCGAGGGCGGCCGGTGGCAGATCGGCGAGCCGGCCCACGCCGTCCCGCTCGGCCTGCCCGACGAGCGCCCCGACGACGTGGTGGGCCGCCCGGAAGGGCACGCCGCGGCGAACGAGGGCGTCCGCGAGGGTCGTCGCCGTCGTGTAGCCCTCGGCCGCGGCCGAGGCCATCGACTCCCGGTCGATCGTCAGGGTCGCGACGAGGCCGGCCATGATCGCGAGCGATGCCTCGGCCGTTGCCACCGCGGCGAAGAGCGGCGGCTTGTCCTCCTGGAGATCCCGCTGGTAGCCGAGCGGGAGGCCCTTGAGCAGCGTCAGGACGCCCGCCGACCGCGGCGATCGTTGCCGCCGTCCGGCCACGAACCAGCTCGGCCGGGTCCGGGTTGCGCTTGTTCGGCATCATCGAGCTGCCGGTGGAGTATGCGTCGGCGACCCGGACGAACCCGAACCGCGGGTTCGACCACCAGGCGATCTCCTCGGCCAGCCGGCTCAGGTGGACCATCACGAGGGCGACCGAGCCCAGCACCTCCACGACGAAGTCGCGGTCGCCGACCGCATCGAGCGAGTTCGCGGTCACGCCGTCGAAGCCGAGCTCCGCGGCGGTCGCCTCGCGGTCCAGGGGATAGCCCGCTCCGGCGAGCGCGCCGCTGCCGAGCGGGCTGACGTTCAGGCGGCGCCGCGCGTCGGCGAGGCGCCCCCGATCCCTCTCTGCCATCTCGACGTAGGCGAGCAGGTGGTGGCCGAACAGCACGGGCTGGGCAGGCTGGGTGTGGGTCGTGCCGGGCAGGATCGCGTCGCCGTCACGCTCGGCGAGCCCGACGAGCGCATCCTCGAAGGCCAGCAGGCCGCCGTCGAGACGGTCGATCGCGCGCCGGGTCCAGAGACGGAGGTCCGTTGCGACCTGGTCGTTCCGCGAGCGTCCGGTGTGGAGCTTCCCGGCGACAGGTCCGATCCGCTCCGTCAGCGCCGCCTCGAGGTTCAGGTGGACGTCCTCGAGCGATGGGTCCCAGCGCATCTCGCCGTTCGCGACCTCGCGTCGAAGCCCCTCCAGCCCCGAGACGAGGGTCGCGACGTCCGGATCGGACAGGATGCCGGCCCGGCCGAGACCACGGACGTGGGCGATGGAGCCGTCGAGGTCGTCGAGCGCGAGCTCCGCGTCGACGTCGATCGATCGACCGAACGCGGCGGCCCGCTCGACGGCGTCGCCGTCAATGGCGTCGGCATCGTCCGCCCCGAATCGCCCGCCCCAGAGTCGCACCGGCCACCTCGATCGCGCCGCGACCCCGTTCGGTCGCGGCCCTCCGGCAATCATGCCGCGATCCGACAGGGTCGCGATGGATGATCGCGTCGAGCCGGTGCCGCCGACCTGCAACGGCGGTGCCGGCCGGTGTGTTCCTCGGAATGACGGCGGCGACCTTGCATCCGTCGCTTGGATCACTAGACTAGGCCAACGAACCCGCGAACCGAGGACCGATGTCAACCCGGAGCTCCCGCCTCGACTGGCTGATCTTCATCGCCCTGGGCTTCTTCTGGGGCAGCAGCTACCTCTTCATCAAGATCGGGGTCGACCACGGGCTGGAGCCGTTCACCCTGATCATGTTCCGGCTGCTGATCGGGTTCATCCTGCTCGCCACGGTCGTCGCGATCGCCCGTCAGCCCCTGCCCCGCGACCCACGGACGTACGGCCACCTGCTCGTCATGGGCACGATCAACATCGCGATCCCGTTCGCCCTGATCACGTTCGCCGAGCAGACGGTCGATTCGTCGCTCGCGTCGGTGATCAACAGCGCCGTCCCGCTGTTCGTGATCGTCCTGGCGGCGATCTTCCTGCCCGGCGAGACGATCACCGTCAACCGCCTGGTCGGCCTCGGCATCGGCTTCGTCGGCGTCGCGATCCTCGTGGGGTTCGACGTGTCGACGCTCGGCGGCGCCAACGTCCCGGGTGAGCTGGCGCTCGTCCTCGCGACGATCTCGTACGCCTCCGGCAACGTCTATGCGAAGCGCAACATCCACGGCCTGCGGCCGATGATCCCGGCGGTGTTCCAGGTGTTCTTCGGGCTGCTCGTGACGAGCACGCTCGCCTTCACGACCGAGCGGCCGCTTGCCGTCGACTGGTCGCCGGAGGCCGTCCTCGCGGTCGTCTGGCTCGGGCTCCTCGGGTCCGGCCTCGCCTACCTCTGCTACTTCCGGATCCTCCAGCACTGGGGCGCGACCCGAACCTCGCTCGTCGCCTACCTGCTGCCGGTCTGGGGGATCGCCCTCGGCGCGATCGTCCTCCACGAGCCGATCGCCGCGTCGACCCTGCTCGGGACGGTCCTGATCGTCGGCGGGATCGCCCTCGTCAACTCGCGCTTCGGCACGCGGCCGCTCTTCGTCCGGGGTGGCGCGCCGCCCGCGGCGGCCCCGGCCCGGACCCCGGCAGCGCAGCCCGAGGGCCGGCCCTAGGCCTCGTCCGGCAGTTCGGCCACGATCGTGCAGGGACTGCCGTCGGCGCCCTCGACGAACAGGGGCCAGCCGTGGACGCGCGTCGCCCGCGCGGCCTCCGGCACCAGCCGGACATCCTCGTAGATCAGCAGGAAGCGGCCGTCCGTGCGGCCGACGCCCATCAGCGCGTGATGGGTGGCGACGGCCCGATCCGGGTCCCACGGGGCCGCGATCGAGATCGCGTCGGTCGCAACCGCCCGCAGGGCCGGATGACGTTCGATCAGCCACCTGGCGGCCGGCGGATCGAGGAGCGGCCCCTCGGCGGCGAACCGGCCGGGATCGCTGCTGCGCTTGTCGGACCAGCCGGTCCGGATCATCAGGAGGTCCGCGGCGGCGATGACCGCGGCATGCGGCGCTAGATGGTCGACGCGGATCAGGGTCCGCTCCCCGGCCGGGACCTCGATCATCCGCGGCGCCGCGTACGTGAACGTCTCGATCGGGAGCTGCCAGGCCGCCGGTCCGTCCGGGTCGAAGTGCCACGGCGTGTCGACGTGCGTGCCGGAGTGCGAGAAGAGATGGAGCCGGGTCATGTTCGTCACGTCGCCGCGGGCGATCGACGTCGTCAGCTCGATCTCCGCGGCCGGCGGATTGCCCGGCCAGACCGGCGCGTCGGCGCGCAACGGATACGAGAGCAGGAGCAGGCGACCGCTCATTCGACCCGGACGATCTCGACGGCCGGGCGCTCCACGCGATCGTCGACGGGGATCGCGGCCAGGGCGGCGCCGCTCGCCTCGGGGATCGTGTCGTTGATGAAGAGCCCGGTCGCGGTCTCGACCGAGGCCCGGACCTTCAGCAGGTCGGCCGTCCGGTGCGGCGGATAGAACTCGACCGCGAGGTGCCAGTCGTCCGCGCCGGCGGGCGCCTCGTGGACCACCATCATGTACGGCAGCTCGAACCCGAACAGGCCGTCATAGCGGACGACGAGGCGGCGAAGGACCCGGGCCAGCTCCACCCGCTCCCCCGGCTCCAGGTCCCCGAGGCGGCGGGCTCCGTGCCGTCGTGCCCGGACGTGGATCTCGTACGGCCAACGCGGGGCGAACGGGACACCCACGGCGAACGCGTCCGACGCCTCCACGATCCGGGCGGCCGATGCCTCGGTGTCGGCGGTCGAGGCGCCGGCCGGGGCCGATGCCGTCAGGGCGCAGCCCAGGCAGGCCCCCGTCCGGGTTCGGTGACGGACGAGCGCCGCGACGCGCGCCGCAACGAGCGGCGGCACCCGGTCGAACGCGTAGATCTGGCCGTGCGGGTGCGAGAGGGTCGCCCCCACCGCGGCCCCGCGGTTCTCGAAGATCATCACGAAGGCGTGGCGGCGGTCGGACCACAGGTCGCCCGAGCGGTCGGCCCAGATCGCGACGAGCCGCGCGAGCTCGGCGGGGTCGAGCGTCGCGAGCGATCCGGCGTGCCGATCCGTGTACAGGACGACCTCGCAGCGGCCGAGGGACGGCGCGGCACCGCTGAGATCCGGCGGCACGGGCGGGTCCGCCTCCAGCGAGGGGAAGTGGTTCTCGAAGACGGCGGCGTCGTAGGCGAACGGGACCTCCGGTCCGCCCGGGCAGAGGGGACACGCCGGACCTGACGTCGGATGGATCGCTCTGAGCGTGCGGCCGCGTGTTCCGCGCCGGCGAGATCGCGACCCAGCTGTCCGTCAGGGCATCGTGTCGCTGGTGCAGCCCGACGGCGACATCGTCGGCACGGGCCGGCGACGCCGGTTCGTCGAGGTCGCCACGGAGCGAGCCGTAGACATACAGGCGCCGGCCGTCGGCGTGGCGAAGCAGGTGACGCTCGACCGTCATGCCGCGGGCCGGGGTCGAGCCGGGTCGAACGCCCCGGCGGGGTCGACCGCCCCGGCCCCGTCGGCCGCGGCGACGACGAAGACCCGGGGGTGGAGGCCGGTCCGTCGCTCGTAGTCGCGCTCCACGGCGTTGCGCAGGTCGTCGACCGCGCCGGGGCGGACCAGGTTGATCGTGCAGCCGCCGAATCCGGCGCCCGTCAGCCGCGCGGCCACGACGCCGGGCGTCGCGCGGGCGATCTCGACGAACGTGTCGAGCGGGACGGACGACACCTCGAACAGCCCTCGGAGCGACTCGTGACTGGCCGCGAACAGCTCGCCGAGCGCGTCCGTATCCGAATCCGCCAGCGCCGCCACCGTCGCGTCCACGCGGGCATTCTCCCGCACGACATGCTCCGCCCGGCGCGCCGCCACCGGGTCCGCGGCCGTCAGCTCGGGCAGGACCGCGTCGAGGAGCGCCGGATCGACGTCTCGGAGCGACGTGATCGTCCGCTCGCCCCCGACGATCGTCGCGATCTCGTTGATGGCACGGGCACATTCCGCTCGACGATCGTTGTAGGCCGAGCCGGCCAGCGACCGGGCAGCGCCCGTGTGGCAGACGACGAGGACGAGGTCGGCCGGCAGCGGCACCTGGGCCCAATCCAGGGACCGGCAATCCAGGCGAAGGGCGGCACCGGCGACGCCGAGGGTTGATGCGAACTGGTCCATCAGGCCGCATTGGACGCCGACGAAGACGTTCTCGCCGTGTTGCGCTGTCTGTGCCAGGGTCATCGGATCCGTCGGCGGTGCCCCACCGCCCGACAGGGCCCAGGCCGAGGCGAGCTCGAGGGCGGCGGACGACGACAGGCCGGCCTGGGCCGGCAGGTCGCTCCCGATCACGCCGACGAAGCCGGCGACCGGCAGTCCCGCCGCCTTCATCGCCCAGGCCGTGCCCGCCACGTAGTCGATCCATCGGCCGCTCGCCGAGCCGAGGTCGTCGAGGTCGATCTCCGCCGTGTCGCCCCGGTCGAGCGAGGTCAGACGGATGAGGCGCGACCCGGTCGGGATGAAGGCGATCCGGACGTCCCGGTCGATCGCGACCGGCAGGACGAGCCCGTCGTTGTAGTCGGTGTGCTCGCCGATGAGGTTGACCCGGCCCGGAGCACGGACGATGCGTATCGCCTCCGAGCGACGGGCCGCATCGGGCTCACGGGCGACGAGGGCGTCGATCAACGGGCCGGTGGTCGTGCTCATCGGCGGGTGCCGCGCTCGTCGGCGGGTGGGTCCGCGACCGATGGGATGAACGTCGCGACCGGCGACTCGGCGAGGAGCCGACGGGTCGTTGCGAGTCCCCATGTGTCGAGGTCGGCGAGGCGGTCGGAGGAGCCGCGCAGCCCACCGTAGGCGGCAACATGGCGGGCCAGCTCCTCGCGATGCTCGATGGCCGGCCGAGCAATGATGCAGTCCGGATCGTTGATCCAGAACCGGCCTTGCTGGAATGCTCGTCCGACACCCGTCACGACCGCCGACCGGCCCGCCGGGGAGGACAGATCGCCGTCTTCGGGCTCCCACTCCGGGGCCGTGTCCGGGCTGATCCGCATCGCGTCGACGAGCCCGACGCTGGGCAGGATCGGCGCCCCGCAGCCGAGGAGGTACGCGTCGCCGATCGCGCGACGGATCAGCTCCAGGCCGCCTCGGTACGCCTGGATCTCGGTGAGCGATCGATCGTGACGCCGGCCGGGCATCGCGCCCGCGTAGAGGAAGTCGATCTTGAAGTAGTCGAACCCCAGACCGAGCAGGGACTCGAACACCTCGGTCAGCCAAGTCCGGGCGTCCGGGTGGGTGGTATCGAGGGCGTACAGCCGCTGGTCCCAGTTGTGGCCCGCGTCAACCGGCGCACGGGTTGCCTCGTCGCGGACGAGCCAGTCGGGATGAACTCGGGCGATCTCGGATCGTTCGCCGACGAGGAAGGGCGCGACCCAGATCCCCGCCCGACGACCGACGCCGCGGATGCGTCGGACCAGACCACCCAGGGAGACGAACCGGCCGGACAGCGTCAGCCAGTCGCCGATCTCCGCCTGGTAGCCGTCGTCGAGCTGGACACTCTCGACGGGCAGGTCCAGCCGGTCCATCGACGCCAGGTTCTCGTCCATGTCGGCTTCGGTGACCGAGGTGAAGTAGTGGTACCAGGAGCACCAGATCGTCGGCGCGCGCCGGATCCCGGCGACACCCGCCTCGGTCGCGAAGCCGTCGGCCCACCGCGCCAGGGCGCCGTCGATCCCGCCGGGTCCATCGTCGATCGCGTGCGTCACCGGGCCGTCGGCGGTCACTCGCACTGTGTCGCCGTCGAGGGCCGCCCGGACCGACGCGACCGACCGATCCGCCCGCTCGACCCCGAAGACGTGGACGCCGGCCGCCGCTGCCGGCTGGACCGCCACCAGGCCCTCGCCCTGGAAGACGCCGCGCTGGCACCACGTGGCCCGGCCGGTAGCCCATGACCTGGCCGCGCGCATCCGTCGGCCGGGACGACCGGTCCGTGACGGCCCAGGTCGTCGACGGGCTCCAGGACTGCCATCCGTGCTCGAACACGCGCGCTGATGCCCGGTCCACATGCAGCTCGGCGATCCGTTCGAAGGCAGCCATCTCGACGACGCTCAACGCTACCCGAACGCCAGGAGCAGCGCGCCGACGAGGACGAGCGCAGCCGCGCCGATCCGTCGAACGGCGTCCGCATTGCCGCTCGCCTCACGAAGGCGCAACGCGCCCCAGCCGGACGCGAGGACGATCGCCGACTCGCGGAGCGGCGCCACGGCCGTCAACGGGGCGAGGCTGTAGGCCACGAGGATCAGGAGGTACGCGGCGAGCGTGATCAGGCCGCCGACAGCGGCTCGTCGGACCGAGAAGTCAGGGTCCGCTGGGTCGGGGTCGAGAGCCGGGACGGGGATCCCGGCCGCCGCACGTGACGCCGCCCAGCGGCGGTAGATCCACACGTAGGTCCACAGGAACACGACCATGCTCGTCCAGATCAGCGCCGCATAGATCCATGCCTCGGTGCCCCTGACCGCCACCGAGTCGACCGCCGAATAGCACGCGATCGTCACGCCGGTGAGGAGCGCGAACCCGGCGGCCCCCGAGCCCGCGCGCCCGCCGGAATGCAGGTACCGCCACGGCCGCTGGAGGGCCAGCATCCCGACGAGCAGGCACGCGACGCCGAGAAACCCGACGGGGCCCAGCCGCTCCCCGAGGATCAGGACGCCGATCGCGACGGCCAGCAACGGCGCTGAACCGCGGGCGATCGGGTACACGACGGACAGGTCACCGCGCCGGTACGCCGAGGCGAGAAACGCGAAGTACAGCGCCTCGAGGAAGCCCGAGACGACGGAGAGCCCGAGCGTCGACGAGGGGATCACCGGCCGCTCGATCAGCATCCAGGCGACGAGCGCGGTCGGACAGAGAACCACGGCCGCCGCCGTCATCCCGATCGCCGCCGCGCGGAGCGGGTCGCCCGCGGTCTTCAGCAGGACGTTCCACGTGACGTGGAGCACGGCCGCACCCGCGACCAGGACGAAGACGACGGGATCCACGGGTCCGAGTCTATGCAACGGCTGTCGCGCCTGGACGGCGATGACGGCGTTGCCGGTTGCGGTCCTCGCTCACGCACCTTGAAGTGCGCTCGCGTTGGTCTCCCCGGCGCCTTGCCCTCGCCGCCCGAGCGCGACGAACGCAGACGGGCGATCGATCGTGCCTTGTCGACGCCCGGCGTCGTTCTGTCACCGAATTCGGGCGTCGGCGCTCGTCGCCGGCGCCGGACTCGTCGAAGCGGGTGCCGGACAATCCGACACCCGGTTGAGGTTCGTCAGCGGCCGATGTCGCGCCGGCCGACCCCCCAGGCGCCGATCGCGATGCCACCGATCGCGATGACCAGACAGAGCACCACGCCGACCGGATCCCACTGGCCGATCATCGGCTGCCCGACATGAGCGGTCAGGGCGAGCTGGTGGACCCAGTCCGGCAGGCCGAGCGGCGGAGCCAGCAGGTCGAGCAGGAACGTCGCGACGACGAACAGCGCGGCGATCTCGGCGGCGAGCGAGGTCCGCCACAGGCCGCCGATCGCGACGCCGACCCCGACGATCGCGGCTCCATAGAGGCCCAGGGCCGCGGAGCCGAGCAGCGCATCGCCGGCGGTGGCACCGCCCGCGGCCGCACCGAGAGCGGTGCCGAGCGCGAACAGCACGGTGATGAGCACCACCGCGAGGATCGCGGCGATGCCACCTGCGACGACCCAGCCGGCGCGGGTTAGCGGCGTGGTCAGCACCTCCTCGAGGCGGCCGTCGGTCTCGTCGGAGGCCCACTTCGACACGAAGGTCGCGGCGGCGAAGCCGGCCGCGATGAAGAACAGCTCGGCATACAGCTGGAGCCAGCCGCCCGCGGTCGAGAAGTCATAGCCGGGGAAGATCTTGCCGAAGATCGTCGCCATGTCCGGCGTCTTGGCGATCAGGTCGGAAAACGACCCCACGAGCGACCCCAGGAGGGCTCCCCAGATCGCCATCCCGATGCCCCAGGAGAGCGCCCGCGGGAGCTGATCGCCGAACGCCCGGGTGATCGGACCGCGGACGCCGAGGACGTCCTTCGGCAGCGAAGGCAGCGACAGCCCGGCGGTCACCCCGAGGTCGCGGCCGACGAATACCTCGACGCCGATCGCGAGGAAGATGACGCCGGAGACGCCGACGAGCGCCAGCCCCGGCCAGTTGTAGATGCCCACGAGCGGGATATGGTCGGACGTCCAGTGGAACGGGCTGAGATTCACGAGTGGGCCGCCGATCTCGAGGCCGCTGATCGTCCAGAGCACGACCATGACGACGCCGGCGACTGCGGCAGAGCCAGCTCGGCCGAGAACCGGCGCGAGCACGAAGGCGACGCCACCGAAGAACATGGCGATGAAGCCGACCCAGAGAGCGAAGCCGATCGCCGAGCCGAGCGAGATCTGGTCGCCGAGGGCCAGGTCGCCGAACGCGTTGGAGCTGACGGTCAGCATGATCGCGAGGATCGCCATCGCCAGCCAGAGCATCGTGAGGTGCGCAGCGAGCTTCTCGAGCGCGATCCGCCGCTTGCCGAACGGCGCTACGGCGACCAGGTCAAGGCTGCCGCGGGCTGCCTCGCCTGCCAGCGTCCCCGACAGCGCCAGGATCGACCAGAGCGCGGTGCCGACGGCGAAGGTGGAGCCGTACTTCCAGGTCACGTAGCCGCCCAGCGTGCCGAGCTTGTCGCCCATCAGGGTCGCATTGCCGAAGAGGTTGACCATCGAGGCAGGCATGCTGCTGACGAGCGCGTTCACGTCCCGCCGGGCCTCCAGGGTCGGGAAGACCGTGCTGATGGCCGCCCCCATCACGAGCGACATGCCGCCGAGCAGACCCGCGGCGATGATGAACGCGAGCCGCGAGTCGCGGATCGTCTTGCCGTAGATGCTCCCGAAGCCGTAGATCCGGCGACGGAGAGGGATCGCGGGGTACGCTGCCGCCTGCTGCGGCGCGCTGGCGCTGGCGGTCATGACTTCACCTCCACCGCCTCCTGGCCGTACTGAGCCAGGAATGTCTCCTCGAGGGACGGCTCACGGCTCACGAAGTCCGACAGCTCGTACGCAGCGGCGGCGCGAACAACCGGCGTGATCGAGCCGGATACCCGGAGTCGGAGCGTGTGGTCGTCGATGATGACGTCAGAGACGCCGGGGAGATTGCGGAAGGCCTCGGCGGGCACATCGGTGCCGTCGACGAAGCGCAGCTCGACCTGGTGGTGGGCGAGGTCGCGGAGCGCCTCCGTGCGATCGACCCTCACGAGGATGCCGTCGCGGATGATCCCCACGCGATCGCAGGTCCGCTCCACCTCGGACAGAATGTGGCTGGACAGGAAGACCGTTCGGCCCGCTTCACGCGCCTCGCGGACGAGCGTGTAGAACGACTGCTGGATCAGCGGGTCGAGACCCGACGTGGGCTCGTCGAGGATCAGCAGCTCCGGGCGGTGCTGCAGGGCGACAACGAGGCCGATCTTCTGCTTGTTCCCCTTCGAGTACTCCTTGAACCGGCGGCTGGGGTCGATGTCGAAGCGCTCGATGAGGGACTGCCGGTAGGCGGGATCCACACCGCCCCGAAGGTTGCCGAAGTACTCGAGCGTCTGCCCGCCGGTGAGGCGGTCGTAGAGCGTGAACTCGCCGGGGATGTAGCCGATGCGCCGGTGGATCGCGACCGGGTCGGCCGTTGAATCGATGCCGAACACGAGGGCCCTGCCGGATGTCGGCCGGATGAGGTCGAGGAGCGTCCGGATCGTGGTGGTCTTGCCGGCGCCGTTCGGGCCGAGGAAGCCGAAGACCTCGCCTTCCTCGATGGTCAGGTCGACGTCGATGACGCCGCGATGCTCGCCGTATGACTTCGTGAGCTTCTCGATCTCGATGATGGCGGTCATGCCTGTCCTTTCGCCGGTTCCGTGCCGGCATCGCGTTCGTGTCGCGTCGTCATGCCGACGCTTCGTTTGCCGGTGCGCCGCGATCGTCGAGGAACCGGTCGATCACGCGGGGCACCTCGACCTCGATGAAGGCCATGACGTCGTGGAACTCCTGCATCCGGGCCTGCGCGCTCGGCGAGTCCCCCGCGGCGTCGAGGCCGTGCTCCGCGATGATCCGGAGCTGGCGATAGATGACGCTCGCACTCGACAGCATCGAGTCGAGCGCCTCCGGCGGCGAGCTGAAGTACTCGCGCCGGTCGCCCCGACGGGTCGTGCGGCGGATGAAGCCGGCCGTCGTCAGGATCCGGGCGGCACCGCTCACGGCACCGCGGCTGGCCTGGAGGGCCTCGGCGATCTCCGAGGCCGACTGCTCGGGCGGGTCGCACAGGAGCAGCCAGCCCCACATCCGGCCGGCCATCGGGGTCATGCCGTAGCCGCCGAGGAACTGGCCCATCTCCTCGATGAACCGGCTCTGCTCGTGGGTCAGGATCGCGGCCATGCGCGGATGCTAGTCCGTTCCGAAGTTTCAGTCAATGCTGACACTTCGTGACACGTCGGGCTCGCCCGCCGCGAGAGGTTCGCCCGCCGTCACACCCCGATCGGGTGCCAGACGGTCTTCATCTCCAGCCATGCCGCGATCCACTCGGGGCGCTCGGCGGCGCGATCGTCGAGCCAGTCGAACCGGGCGTCGGTCACGCCGGCGGGCCGGCGGGCGATCCGCTTGATGTCCTCGGACGCGAGGAGCTCGGTCTCGCGGCGCAGCTCCGCGGGGACGCCCCAGACGTCGAGCGCATCGACGTCGACATGGGCCGCGAGCACGGGGATGAGCTCCGCCTTCCGCCCGGTCAGGACGTTGACGACCCCGCCCGGGACATCCGACGTCCCCAGGACCTCGGTCAGCGTCACGGCGGGCAGCGGCCGCGTCTCCGATGTGAGGACGACGACGGCGTTGCCGGCGACGAGCGGCGGCGCCAGCCGGGACACGAGCCCGAGCAGCGACGACGTCTCCGGGGCGACGATCCCGACGACCCCCGTCGGCTCCGGGATCGTGAAGTTGAAGTACGGAGCGGCGACGGGGTTCGACGACCCCAGGACCTGGGCGATCTTGTCGGCCCAGCCGGCGTACCAGACCCAGCGGTCGATTGCCCGGTCCACGACGTCCCGGGCGCGTCCGTCGCGCAGTCCCTCGGCGGCCGCGACCTCGGCGGCGAACTGGTCGCGCCGACCCTCCATCAGCTCCGCGACGCGGTAGAGCACCTGGCCCCGGTTCATGGCGGTCTTGTCGGCCCACGGCTGGAACGCCTTGCGCGCGGCCCGGACCGCTTCCCGGAGGTCCTTCCGCGACGCCCGGACCGCATTCGCGATCGGCTCGCCGGACGCCGACGACACGACGTAGGATCGGCCGCTCTCGGAGCGCGGGAACGCCCCGCCGATGTACAGCTTGTAGGTCTTCCGGACGTCGATCCGGTCGGGCGCCACTAGCGAGCCACCTCAGCGATCCTCGAGCCGGACGTAGGCGTGCAGCCCGTGCATCCCGCCCTCGCGGCCGAAGCCGGACTCCTTGTAGCCGCCGAACGGTGACGTCGGGTCGAACCGGTTGAACGTGTTGGCCCAGACGACGCCCGCCTTCAGCCGCTTGACCATGTGGAGTATCCGGCTGCCCTTGTCCGTCCAGACGCCGGCCGACAGGCCGTACGGCGTGTTGTTCGCCTTCTCGACCGCCTCCTCGGGCGTCCGGAACGTCAGGACCGACAGGACCGGCCCGAAGATCTCCTCCCTCGCGATGCGATGGCTCTGCGCGACGTTCGTGAACAGCGTCGGGCGGAAGAAGTAGCCGCGTTCGGGCAGGTCGCACGCCGGCTGGTACATCTCCGCGCCCTCGGCCCGGCCCGCGGCGACCAGCTCGGTGATCTTCTCGAGCTGGGCCCGCGAGTTGATCGCGCCGACATCCGTGTTCTTGTCGAGCGGGTCGCCGACCCGCAGCGTCGCGAGGCGATCCTTCAGCTTCTCGATCAGGGGCTCGACGATCGACTCCTGGGCGAGCAGACGCGACCCGGCGCAGCAGACCTCGCCCTGGTTGAAGTAGATGCCGTTGACGATCCCCTCGACGGCCTGATCGAGGGGCGCGTCGTCGAACACGATGTTTGCCGCCTTGCCGCCGAGCTCGAGGGTGAGCGCCTTGTCCGTGCCGGCGACGCCGGCGAAGATCTTCCGCCCGATCTCGGTCGAGCCGGTGAACGCGACCTTGTCGACGCCGGGGTTGGTGATCAGCGCCATCCCCACCTCGCCCGGGCCCGGCACGATGTTCACGACGCCCGGCGGCAGGTCGGCCTGGCGGCAGACGTCGGCGAAGAGCAGGGCGCTGAGGGGCGTGGTCGACGCCGGCTTCAGGACGACCGTGTTGCCGGCCGCGAGGGCCGGGGCGATCTTCCACGCGAGCATCAGGAGCGGGAAGTTCCACGGGATCACCTGGGCCGCGACCCCGAGCGGCCGGGCGACCCGGCCCGGGAACGCGTAGTCGAGCTTGTCGGCCCAGCCCGCGTAGTACCAGAAGTGCGCCGCGGCGAGCGGGACGTCGACGTCGCGCGACTCCTTGATCGGCTTGCCGGAGTCCATCGACTCGAGGACGGCAAACTCGCGCGACCGCTCCTGGAGGATCCGGGCGATGCGGAAGAGATACTTCGCACGCTCCTTGCCCGAGATCGTGCTCCACGACCGACGGAACGCCGTTCGCGCGCTGCGAACGGCCTTGTCCATGTCCGCCGCGGTCGCCCTGGCGACGAGCGCGAGCGGCTCCTCGGTTGCGGGGTTGACCGTCGCGAACGTCTCGCCGCCGGTCGCCTGGACCTCGCGGCCGTTGATGAACAGCCCGTAGCGGTCCTTGATCGTGACGACGTCGCGGGATTCCGGCGCCGGCGCGTATTCCCACGGGATCGCCGCACCGTCGCCGAGGCCCCAGCTCGACGGAGCCTGCGCCACGCGGCTGACCGCGCCGTTCGTCGCGGCCGGGTCGGCCGGCGTCT
Source organism: uncultured Chloroflexia bacterium (assembly GCA_963817095.1). Classification (GTDB taxonomy): domain Bacteria; phylum Chloroflexota; class Limnocylindria; order Limnocylindrales; family CSP1-4; genus CF-46. The sequence goes on along the minus strand of CAWFND010000005.1, from coordinate 103,141 downwards.
TGGTGGCCATCGGATCGATTATCGCACCCGGCCGTCGACGGGCCCGAGCTCGGCGCGGGTCGGCGGATCGGCTCCGGCGCGGCCGACGGTCCACGACGCGACACGGACGGCGAACCGGACCGCCTCGACGACGGCCGCCTCGTCGCCGAGGCCGGCGGCGCTCCGCCGGGCGTCCGTCCACGCCGCCAGGAACCCGGCACCGAACGCGTCGCCGGCGCCGACGGTGTCGACGACGCGAACGCGCGGAGCTTCGACCTCGCGGACACCGGCCGGCCTCACGATCCGGACGGGAGATGCGCCGTCCGTCACGAGGACGACCGCCGGGCCCATCGCGGCGATGTGACGGGCCGCATCGATCGGGGCGACGGCCGGCTCGAGCCAGCGGAGGTCGTCGACGCTGACCTTCACGACATCCGCGCGACGGACGACCGCGTCCAGCCGGGCCCGATAGGCCGCGGGGTCGGCGATCGCGAGCGGGCGGATGTTGGGATCGAGCATCACGAGGATGCCGGGCGGAGTGGCCGCCACGAGCCCGGCGATCGTCGTCGCGGTCGGCTCCAGAACGAGGCCGAGCGTCCCGACGTGGAGGACGGCGGTCTCCGCCGGCAGCCCGGCAGGCACGTCGCCCGGGCGAAGACCCGCGGCAGCCGAGCCCGGCGGCTCGAAGCGATAGGAAGCGGCACCGCGGCCGTCGAGCTCGGCGATCGCCTGGAGGGTCGGCTCGTCGGACGTCGCTGCCACGGCGAGGTCGACGCCATCATCGACGAGAAGACTCCGGAGCAGGCGTCCGTCGGAATCGCTCGAGAGGCGGCCGAGGAACGCGACGCGGCAGCCGAGCCGTCCGAGGGCCCGGGCCGTGGTGAAGGGCCCGCCACCGGGAACCGCCTCACGTCGACCGTCGGGCCGCACGATCCGATCGATCAGGCTCTCGCCGGCGACGACGATCAGCGGGCGGTCATCAGCCACGCTCGAAGCCTAGGCCGCCCGCCGGACCGCTGCCGGCCGCCAGCCTGGCGTCAGTCGCCAGGCCATCGCCAGCCGCTAGGCTGGCGCCGATGGACCGACTCACGGGCGTGGATGAGTACCTCGACGGGTCGCTGGACGACGAACGCGCGCTCGTCGGCAACCTGCGCGACCTGGCCCGCCTCAACCGGCTCACCGGCGGGACGGCGCTGTCGCAGCGTGCACTCGCGGCGCTCGAGTCGACTGCGCCGACCGACGGTCGGGCGATCAGGACGGTCGTCGACGTGGGGACCGGCGCGGCGGACATCCCGATGACCCTTCTCGCGACCGCCCTGCGAGCCGGGCATCCCCTGACCGTCACGGCGACGGACAGCCGCCCCGAGGTGCTGGCGGCGGCGCGGATCGCGCGTCCGGCACTCGATCGGACGGCGGGGCTGGAGCTCGGTCTCGCCGACGGGCGGGCCCTCCCCTGGCCGGATGGCACGTTCGACGTCGCTCACGCCTCGATGGTCCTGCACCACCTCGATCGGGACGACGCGATCGCGTTCCTCCGGGAGCTGCGGCGGGTGGCGCGGCATGGCATCGTCGCCAACGACCTGGTCCGCGGGCGGCTCAACTGGATCGGCGGGTGGCTGATCATCCATGCCACGGCGAGAAGCCGGTTCACACGTCACGACGGGCCGCTCTCGGTGCGGCGCGCCTACAGCCGCGGGGAGCTGCTGGAGCTCGTCGATGCCGCTGGGCTGACCCCGGTCCGGACGGTCGTCGGGTTCGCGGGGCACCGGGTCGCGATCGCCGCCCGCTGAGCGACTACCCTGCCCCGATGGAGGAGCGCGAGGTCCTCGTCGTCGGGGGCGGGCCGGCCGGGGCCGCCACGGCGATCGGGCTCGCGCGCAGGGGCCGGGACGTCCTCGTCCTCGAGCGGGCGCCGGGATGGCGCTGGCGCGCGTGCGGCGTCTTCACGTCGCCGGCCACGGTCCGGGCGCTTCGTCGCCTCCGGGTCGACGGACGGGACCTGGACCGGATCGCTCGTCGGATCCCGGCGATGCGGGTCGAGACGGCGGTGGGGAGCACGTTCCGGCTCACCTATGGCGACGACGGGTCGCTCGCCGCGTCGGCGGTCGGGCTCGACCGCTCGGCCCTGGATCCGCTGCTCCTCGACCTGGCACGAGCCGCCGGTGCGGAGGTCCGGGAGGGGGTCGCGGTCCGCTCCGTCCGTGACGGGGTGGCCGTGACGGCGGACGGTGTGGACATCCGGGCACGGGTCGTCGTCGGCGCCGACGGATTGCGGTCCGTCGTCGCCCGCGATGGCGGCGTCGCCCGGCGACCACCGCTCGGCGACCGACCCGCGCTGACGTTCCACGTCCAGGACCCGGAGCCGGACGCGGTCCGAGACGCACGGATGGTCGTGTTCGACGGCGGATACGTCGGGCTCGCGCCCGTGCCGGGCGGCCGGGTGAACGTCGGGATCGTGCTGGCGAGCCGAGCCTGGCGCGATCGGTTGCGGCAGGACGGAGCCGCGTCGGTTGCCGCGGCCGTGATGGCGGCGGTCCCGCCTGCGGACGACGACCCGATCTCCTGGACCACGCCGCGGATCTGCGATGCGCTGGAAGGTGCGGCCCCGGTCGGGACCCGGGTCGCGACGCGTGCCGGCGCGGACTGGCTGCTCGTCGGCGACGCGGCGGGCTTCCTCGATCCGTTCACCGGCGAAGGGCTCCATCGAGCCCTTCGATCGGCCGAGCTGGCGGCCGCGGCGGTGGATCGGCACCTAGCAGGTAACGCGGGTGCCCTCGCGGCCTACGACCGCGCCGTCACGCGCCGCACCCGCTCGAAGGACGCCGTCAGCCTCGTCGTCCAGGGCTTCCTCGAGGTCCCTGCCCTGTTCGAATACGCCGCGCGTCGCCTCGCGGCGCGGCCGGCCGCCCGTGAGACGATGGGCCTCGTGATGGGTGACCTCGTCCCGGCGTCCGCGGCGTTCGACCCGCAATTCCTCGTCGGCCTCCTCCGGCCATGACCGAGACCGGTCACGTCCCCGCGGACGAGGAGCCGCTGCCGAGGCGGACGCGGCTCGGCGCCTACGCGCTGTGCATCGACGAGGGTGACCGGATCCTCCTGACCCGCCTCTCGGCGATCGAGGTCGACGTCGGCGCCTGGACGCTGCCCGGCGGCGGGGTCGACTTCGGCGAGCACCCGGACGAGGCGGTCATTCGCGAGCTCGACGAGGAGACCGGCCTGAGCGGCGAGATCGACGAGGTGGCCGGCGTCTTCTCCCACGTCTACCGCCAGTCGCGAGCGTTCGAGGGCGCCGACCTCCACTTCCTCGGGATCCTCTACGCGGTCCGGATCGTCGGTGGTCAGCTCCGGGACGAGGTCGACGGGACGACCGACGCGGCGCGGTGGTTCAACCGCGACGAGCTCGCCGATGTTCGTCTCGTCGAGATCGCCCGGTTCGGGGTCGACCTCGCCTACGCCCGCCAGCGCTGAGCGGGCCCGGGCGTGAGGAGCACGATCGGGATCGACGTCGCGGCGCCGGCCGAGCTGGTCTTCCGGCTCGCCCACGACGTGGAGCGCTGGCCGCGCCTCCTCCCCCACTACGTCGCCGCGACCCGCCTCGCTCCGCCCGATGCCACGGGTCGTCTTCTCGTCCGGTTCGTGGCCCGGCGCACGTTCGTGCCGCTCCTCGGGCTCGGCGTCCCGGTGGCGTGGCGCTCGTCGACATGGTCCGAGCCGGACGCGCGCCGGCTGCGGTTCGTCCATCGCGGCGGGGCGACGAACGGGATGGACGTGACCTGGCGGATCGACGACCGACCCGAGGGCGGCAGCCGGGTCGAGATCGATCACGATTTCCGGCCGCGCGTCCCCGGCTGGGCGTGGCTGATCGATCGCCTCTTCACGCGGCCGGTCGCCGGCCGCACCCTGGCGACCTTCCGGGCGATCGCGGAAAGCCTCGCCGACCCGCCCGCCGATCCCGTGCCGGGCGCGCCCGTCGAGGTGCCCGCGCCTCCCACGCCGGCCCGCCGTCAGTCCAGGCGCCGCGCGCCGACGAATCCCTTGTCATGAGCGGGCGTCGACGGGTCTGGATCACCGGGATCGGGCCGATCACCGCGATCGGGACGGGCGTGGACGCGTTCCGCGCGGGCCTTCGCGCCGGCTGCTCGCCGATCAAGCGGATCGACCGGTTCGACCCGTCGCCGTTCCGGAGCCAGGTCGCGGCGCAGATCGACGACTTCGACCCCGCCGCCTGGATGACGCCCAAGATCGCCCGACAGCTCGACCGGTTCAGCCAGTTCGGGCTCGTCGCCGGCCAGCTCGCGCTCGCGGACGCGCGCCTGCGGCCCGGGGAGGGCGGCGCCGCGGCCCGGGAACGGACGGGGATCTTCCTCGGGAGCGCGCTCGGGGGGATCGCCTACGCCGAGGGCCAGCACGAGCGATACCTCGAGCGCGGGATCAAGGCCGTCGCCCCGAACCTCGCTCTCGCGGTCTTCGGCGGGGCGGCACCAGCCAACCTCGGGATCGCGCTCGACGTCCGTGGACCGATCCTGTCGACCGCGAACTCCTGCGCCTCCGGTGGCGTCGCCCTCGGCGAGGCGCTGAACGCGATCCGCGACGGCGAAGTCGACGCCGCGATCGCGGGCGGCGCCGAGGTGCCACTGAGCGCGCTCGCGTTCGGCGCGTTCGACATCATCCGCGCGCTCTCGGACGGCCGGAACGACGACCCGACCGAGTCCTGCCGGCCGTTCGATGCGGGGCGCGACGGGTTCGTCATGGGTGAGGGCGCCACGCTTCTCGTCCTGGAGGCGGAGGAGGTCGCCCGGGCTCGCGGCGCCGAGCCGTACGCCGAGCTGCTCGGCTATGGCGCGACGTCGGATGCCTGGCACATGGTCCAGCCTCGGGCGGACGGCCGGGAGGCGGGCCGGGCGGCCACGATCGCGCTCGCCGATGCGGGCGTGGCGCCCGAGGAGATCGACTGGGTCAGCGCCCATGCCTCGTCCACGCCGCTGGGCGACATCGCCGAGGCGCGCGCCCTGCGGCTCGCCCTCGGCGACCGAGCCACTTCGGTGCCGGTCAGCGGGACGAAGGCGCTCTACGGTCATCCGCTCGGGGCGTCCGGGTCGATCGAGGCCGCGATCTGCGCCCTTGCCGTGCGCGACGGCTGGGTGCCCGCGTCCGCGAACCTCGTCCAGCCGGAGCCCGAGATCGACGCCCTGCTGCCGGGCCTGCTTCGCGAGGGCCGGTCCGGGACGTACGACCGGATCCTGTCGACGAGCTTCGGCTTCGGTGGCCTGAATGCGGCCGTCGTGATCGGCGCAACCGGCGGATAAGGCGCGAGGCGTAGAGTCGAGGCCACACCCAGCACCCGGAGCTCAGCCATGGCGATCGCGGCACCATCCTTCACGGGCTTCCGACCGGAAGCGATCCAGTTCCTCGCGGATCTCGCCGAGAACAACGACCGGGCGTGGTTCCAGCCGCGCAAGGCGGACTACGAGCGGCTCCTGAAGACGCCGATGGAGGAGCTGTGCCTCGCGCTCGAGGCGGAGTTCCGCCGGCGCGACCTGCCGCTCCACGCGGACCCGTCCCGATCTCCCTTCCGGATCTACCGCGACACGCGGTTCTCCAAGGACAAATCGCCGTACAAGACCCACGTCGCGGCGAGCTTCGGCTGGGCGGGTGACGGGGTGGACGCCGCCGAGGGCCGCTCGCACACGGACAACGTCCATGCGAGCGGCGGCTACTTCCATCTCCAGCCCGGCGAGATCTACGTCGGCGGCGGCGTCTGGCACCCGGACAGCGCCTGGCTCGCCGGCTTCCGGACGCGGGTCGCCGGCGATGTCGACGGCTTCCGCGCGATCGCCGAGGCGCCGGCGTTCACGAAGGCCTTCGGACGGGTCAGCGACGACGGCGAGTCGCTGAAGCGGGTCCCACCGGGCTATCCCGCGGACCACCCGGCGGCTGACATCCTGCGATTGAAGAACGTCACGTTCGGCCACCGGCTGTCTGACGACGAGGCCCTCTCGCCGGAGCTCCCCACGGTCATCGCGAACACGTTCGCGATCGGCACGCCGTTGATGCGTTACCTCGCGGCGATCGGCGGGAGCTGATCCGGGCTGTCAGGTGCAGCCCACCTGACCGATCCGAAGGCTCTGGTCAGCTCGCCGCCTTGTCGCCGGTCGCGTACTGGTAGATCCCCCAGCCGATGAGCGCACCGATGACCGGCCCGACGATGTAGACCCAGAGGGAGGTCAGGTCGCCGCCGACGACCGCGGACGCGATCGAGCGCGCCGGGTTCACCGATGAGCCGGTGAACGGCACGAGCGCGAAGTGGATGACGACGAGCGTCAACGGGATTGCGAATCCCGCGTGAGTAGGGGCCTTCTTCGTCGAGACGAGGATCACGAGGATGAAGAAGGCCGTGAAGATCGTCTCGAGGACCACGGCCTTGAGGTCGTCGATCCCGTTGCCCGGCAACGTCCTCGTCGTGGCGACGGCCGACTGGTTGAACAGGAGGAGGACCACGACCGCGGCGGCGATCCCGCCAACCAGCTGCGAGGCGACATAGCCGACGCCGGTCATCGGGTCGAGCCGCTTGTCCATCACGGCAGCCACGGTGACGGCCGGGTTGAAGTGACCACCCGAGACGGCACCGAAGATCTGGATCGCCGCGAAGAGCCCAAGCCCGAACCCGAAGGCGATGACAACGATGCCCGGCTCCGACGCCTTCTGGGACAGGAGCGCCATGAAGCCGATCAGGAAGAACGTGAAGGTCCCGAGCAGCTCCGCCAGCAGCTTCTTCGTGTCCATCGTCCCTTGCCCTCCAGAACTTGTGTCCCAGCAAATCGTGCCGGACGCAAAGTCTACGGGTTGTCCAGGTGCCACTCCGGGAGTCGCGGGCACCCGTGGCCCGACCGTGCCACTGTGACGGGCGGTTCCCGACCGCGGAGCGTGCGAGGAGGACAGTCAGTCATGACCACACGGGCACCGGTGCTGCGCCAGCACGGCAACGCCTACAACATCTTCATCCTGGTCCTGACGATCTACTCACTCGCGCTGATGGTCCTCCTGGTCGTGCCCCTCGACCCTGACACGCACGCCCTGCTGAACCTCTACGACAACGCGATCTGCATGATCTTCCTGCTCGACTTCGTAGTGAATCTCAGCGGAGCGCGGCCGAAGCGGGCCTACTTCATCTCAGCCCGGGGCTGGCTCGACCTGCTCGGATCCATCCCGAGCTTCGGCTTCATCCCCTTCACTGCCCTCTTTCGGCTTGCCCGACTCAGTCGATTGTTCCGGATCACCCGGCTCCTCCAGGGCCAGGCCGGCAAGGACCTCGTCCTCGACGTCCTCAAGAACCGAAGCGAGTACGCGACGTTCATCACGATCCTGCTCGCCGGACTGGTGCTGTCGGTCGCCAGCCTCCTGATCCTGCAGGAAGAGAGCCGCGCGCCCGACGCCAACATCACGACGGGTGGTGACGCCCTTTGGTGGGGCATCGTCACGATCACGACGGTGGGATACGGCGATCTCTATCCCGTGACGTTCCTCGGTCGGTTGACGGCGGTCTTCGTCATGTTCGCGGGAATCGGGATCATCGGCGCTCTCGCGAGCATCCTGGCCAGCATCCTGGTGGCCCCCGCCGAGCAGACTACGGAGCAGCCGGCCTCGTCCGACGACGCGGTCGGAACCGTCGCCGAGGCGCTCGCAGGACTCCGCGTGGAGATCGCAGCTCAGCGCGCAGAGATCGCGGCGCTCCGCGAATCGGTCGATGCTGGCAGCAATTGAAGTTCGTCATCCCGGCAGCCGTCAGGCAGCCACGGCCTGACCGATGTGCTCGTCGACCTGGTGACCGCCGCGCATCGCCGAGACGACCGCACCGAGCAGGCTGAAGACGACGCCGACGGCGAAGGCGAGCTGGAGCGCCTCGATGAACGGACCGAGGTCGATCCCGGCCGAGCCGGTCTGCGCCCCGGAGAACACCGCCAGGAGCACTTCGGGGTTGACGACGCTCGTCACGAGCCCGAGGGCCAGGGCGATGCTGACCATGAACCCGATCTGGGTGAGCATCATCCGGGCGCCCGCGCCCATGCCGCGCTTGTCGGCGGGCACCGAACCCATGACGGCGCTCGTGTTCGGTGATGCGAAGAGCCCGGAGCCGGCCCCGACGACGAGCTGCCACAGGACGAGCTGCCAGATCGGCGTGTCGACCGCGATCGTGAGGGCCAGTCCCGCCAGGCCGATCGCCGTCACGACCATGCCGGCCGTCGCAAGCATCCGCGAGCCGAACTGGTCGGCGAGTGCCCCGCTGATCGGAGACAGGACGAGCAGCCCGATCGCCAGCGGGCTGAGGAGGATCCCGGCCGTCACCGGGTCGAACCCGCGCACGCCCTGGAGGTAGAACACGAGGAGGAACAGGACGCCGTTCCGGGCGATCCCGTTGAGCAGGCTCGTCAGATTGCCCATCGCGAAGAGGCGGTTCCGGAACAGCCCGAGATCGAGGAGTGGATCGGTCCGGTTCCGCTCGACTAGGACGAACGCGGGCAGTGCCACGAGGAACGTCACGAACCCGCCGACGATCCACCAGGTCGTCCAGCCGTAGATCCCGCCGAACCCGAGCGCGGCCATCAGCCCGCTGAGGCCGGCGATGCAGAGGACTGTGCCGGGGACGTCGAATTGCCGCCGTGACTGCGGTCGGGCCTGCTCGACGAGGAGAGCCGCCGCCGCGAGCGAGCCGACGATCCCGATCGGCACGTTGAACCAGAAGATCGATCGCCAGCCGAAGCCTGTCAGCCAGCCGCCGAGGATCGGCCCGAGGATCTGCCCGGCGCCGATGACCATCGCGTTGATCCCGAGCGCCCGGCCCAGCTCCCGGCGCGGGAAGGCGTCCGTCACGAGGGCCGCCGAATTGGCCATGAGGAGCGCCCCGCCGACGCCCTGGAGCACGCGGCCGCCGATCAACAACAGGTCGGTCGGCGCGAGGGCACACCAGACCGAAGCGAGCGTGAAGACCACGAACCCGGTCGTGTACGAGCGGGCCCGGCCGATCTGGTCGGCGATCGTGCCCGCGTTCAGGACGAGGACCGTCGCGACGAGCGTGTAGCCGATGACGATCCAGAGGAGCGCGAACAACGTCGTCTGGAGATCCCGGAGGATGTCCGGCAGGGCGATGATCAGGGTGCCCGACGTCAGGGACGCAAGGAGCGCACCCAGGCTCGTGACCGCCAGCACGACCCAGCGATAGTTGTCGCCCGTCTCGCCGGCTGCGTGCATAACCTTCACGTTGACGTGAAGGATAATTCGTGGACCAGACACGTGCAGCGCCGCCCACGCTCAGGGGGCCGCGATCCCATCCCGGGCAGTTGCCGGCCCGCAGCTGGGCGGGTGGGCACCGTTCCCCGCGAGTCGTCTGTCCCCCCATCGACCGGATGCCCGCGGGCGGCGTGACGCCAATACCTTCTGGGGGTGCCATGGAACCGGCAACCGGACGACCGTCGGTCCTCTTCGTCTTCTTCTCGTACACCGAACAGACCCACACGGTCGCCGAAACGATGGCCGAGGTCCTCCGGGGTCGGGGGTGCAACGTCGACGCGGCGCGGATCGAGCTCACCGACCCGCGCTACGTCAAGCGGTTCTCGACGTTCCCGATGCCGCATCCGCTCATCGAAGTCCTCGGGATGCTCATCCCCGAGCTGCGCCGGAAGCCCGCCCAGATCGGCATCCCGCCGATCGTCGGCCAGGGCACGTACGACCTCGTCTGCTTCGGCTCGCCGACCTGGTGGCTCTCGACGAACATCCCAATTCGCTCGTTCCTGCAGTCGCCGGAGGGCGCCGCCTTGTTGAAGGGCAAGCGCTTCGCGGCCTTTGCGGTCTGCCGGCGGTACTGGCACCACAACCTCGAGACCGTGCGCAAGATGGGCACAGCGCTCGGCGGGCGCTGGATCGATGGGACGCACTGCTCGTTCGACGGCGGCCAGGTCCGTTCGATGCTGTCGCTCATCAGCTACCTGGGCACCGGGGAAGACCATCCGCGCAAGTTCGGCATGAAGATCCCGCCGAGCGGGATCCGGCCGCATCACCTCGACGAGGCCCGGACCTTCGCGAACGGGCTGGCCGATCAACTGGTGGGGGCGCCCGCACCGCAGGCGTAGGCCGGCGGGCCTGGCCGGGGCGTACGGGCCGAAGGGTCGTCCGGTCAGTCGATCGTGAAGTGGTCCGGCCCCTGGTAGCGGCCCGTCCGCTCCTTCTCGATCTGCATGAGGACGTCGTTCAGGAGCGATGACGCGCCGAACCGGAACCAGTCCGGGCTCATCCAGCGGGGGCCCAGGGTCTCGTACAGCACGACGAGGTACTGGACCGCCTCCTTGGCGACCCGGATCCCGCCCGCGGGCTTCATCCCGACCTGGCGACCCGTCTGGCGCTCGAAGTCGCGGATCGCCTCGAGCATGACGAGGGTGACGGGCAGGGTCGCGGCAGGCACGACCTTGCCGGTCGAGGTCTTGATGAAGTCGGCTCCCGCCGCCATCGCGAGCACGCGAGGCCCGCCGGACGTTGTCGTAGGTCTCGAGCTCGCCCGTCTCGAGGATCACCTTGAGGTGGGCCCCGCCGCAGGCGTCCTTGACGTCGACGATCTCCTCGAAGACGGTCAGGTAGTCGCCGCTGAGGAACGCGCCGCGGTCGATGACCATGTCGATCTCGTCCGCGCCGGCCTCGGCGGCCGCCCGGGTCTCGGCGATCTTGATGTCCCGGAACGTCTGGCCGGACGGGAAGCCGGTCGCGACCGAGGCGACCTTGACGGTCGAGCCCTTCAGGGCGTCCTTCGCGTCCCCGATCATCGTCGGGTAGACGCAGATCGCCGCGACCGACGGGATCGTCGGGTCGCCCGGCTGGGGATGGATCGCCTTCGCGCAGAGCGCCCGGACCTTGCCCGGCGTGTCCTTCCCCTCGAGGGTCGTGAGATCCATCATCCGGATCGCGAGGTCGAGCGCCCAGAGCTTCGACTGCTTCTTGATCGAGCGCTTCTTCAGGCTGTCGACGCGCTCCTCGACCCCGACCTGGTCGACGCTGCTGACCCGTCCGAGCAGGCTGCCGAGCGCCCCGGGGCGGCCGTCCCACGAGCGGACGAGCTCATGGGCGCGCTCTCGCGCGAGCGTGTCCGGGCGATGGGCCGTGGCCATGGGACGGTGAGGATACCCCTAGCGCCCGGCGCGGACCTTCGGCAGCGGCGGCAGGCTGCGCTTGCCGTCGACCAGGAAGTGGCGGAACCAGTCGCGGACGACCTTCAGGTTCTCGGCGCGGCGGAACGGCGTGCCTGACCGCGTCAGCTCGTGGGTCTCCTCGGGAACACGGAGGAGCCGGACCGGGCGCTTTCGCGACCGCAGCACGGTGAACAGCTCCTCCGCCTGGCCGATCGTCGTCCGGATGTCGTTCTCGCTGTGCTGGATCAGGAGCGGGGTGTCGATCCCGTCGGCATACGCGATCGGCGAGATCGAGCGGAAGTACTCCGGGTCCTCCCACGGGATCGCCTTGAACTCGTAGCGCGGCCAGAACCCGCTGCTGATGTCGCCGGTCAGGAAGAGCAGGGACATGTCGCTCACGGAGCGGCAGGTCATGGCGGCGGCGAACCGCCCGTCGTGGCCGAGGATCCAGTTCGTCAGGTAGCCGCCGTACGAGCCGCCGGTCAGCCCGAGACGGGCCGGGTCGGCGAGCCCGTCCGCCACGAGCGATTCGACCCCGGCGAGGACGTCCCGCATCGGGCCCGGTCCCCAGTCGCGGATGTTCGCCTCGTTGAAGTCCCGGCCGTACCCTTCGGAACCGCGCGGGTTGCAGAAGAAGACGCCGATCCCGTTCGCGGCGAGCAGCTGGAACTCGAGCATCGGCGACCAGCCGTACAGGGTGTGCGGCCCGCCGTGGATCTCCGTCACGAGCGGTGGCGGGCCGGACCGCTGGCGGCCGGTGCCGTTGGAGCCGTTGACCGACGCCGGGATGGGCGCCAGGTACCAGCCCTGGATCGTTCGGCCGTCGACGGTGACCGATCGCTCGACGGGCTCGCGCAGCGCGACCTCGGCGAGGATCTCCCGGTTGAGGTCGGTGAGCCGCCGCGGCGCGCCCTGGGTTCCGTCGCGCACCCAGAGGTCGCTGAGCTCGGTCGGCGACGAGCGGAGCCAGGCGGTGCGGAGTCGGCGTCCGCCCGTCGAGACCTGGTCGAACGCGCTGATCGACTGGTGGCCGGTCGTCAGCCGCTCGACGCGGCCATCGGCCGTCGCGACGCGGAACAGCTCGACGCTGCCCTCGGCAGGGGCGGTGAACGTGATCCACGCGCCGTCCGCGGAGGAGACGAGCCGGGCGTTCTCGCCGGGCACGATGTCGCTGTTGATCGTCGAGGCCGGCATCAGGTCGTGCCGGCCCGTGAGGTTGCGCCCGCCCTTCGACGTCGACGCGTCGGAGCCGTCAGCGGCGATCAGCCAGACGTCGCTCCGGTAGTAGTTCCCCGGGAGGTAGCCACCGAGCGCCGCCACGGCCGATCCATCGGGCAGCCAGGTCGGGTTGAAGAGGATCGATGCATCGGCGGTCAGCCGCGTCCGGCGGCCGTCCTCGACGTCGACGACGACGAGATGCGAGCGCGTCTCCAGGTCGTGGTCGCGGCGGAGGTTCGTCGTGTAGACGACCCGGCGGCTATCCGGCGACCACGCCGCGTGGCCGACGCCGGCGTGCTCGGTCGTGAGCCGGCGCGCAGCGCCGGTCCGGGCGTCGACGAGCCAGAGCTGGGCGATCGCGTGGTAGACGAAGCCGGCGCCGTTGACGAGATAGCCGAGCCGGTCGACGAAGTGGTAGTCCGACTCCGGCTCATCGCCGGGCTTCGGGGCCGGCGTCTTGCCGCGGATCCGGTGGTCCTCGTCACGGGTGGAGCCGTGGGACGAGCTCGACACGAGCAGCCAGCGTCCGTCGGGCGACCATTCGACGCTGTCCGCTGCCGCGCGGCAGGTCCGTGATCCGGCGGGCCTCGCCGCCGTCGAGCGGCAGGAGGTGGACCTGCTGGGCGTCCTCGCGGGTCTTCGGATCGCCCGCGCTCGGCTCCTCCTCCACCTGGAGGCGACGGTCCGACAGGAAGGCGAGCGTTCGCCCGTCCGGCGAGAACCGGGGGGACCGGTCGTGCTTCGAGCCGATCGTCAGCCGGCGCGGCTCGCCGCCGCCTTCGACGTCGACGGCCCACAACGCGTGCCGATAGCCATCCATCGTGGGCGCGACGGTCTGGACGGTGAAGGCGGCCAGCCTGCCGTCCGGCGAGAGACGCGGCTCGGTCGCGACGCGCAACCGGTAGAGATCCTCGGGTCGGAAGGACCGCGTGACGGGCTTCGGGCTTCGGCTGGACACAGGTGTGCGGCCTCCGAACGTGCCCGTCGATCGGGCGGTGGGCGGCAGGCGAGCGCGAGACGAGCGCCACGGTGCCGACCCGGTGAACGACGACGGCGACGAGTCTAGCGCTACCATCGGCCGACGATGAGCGACCAGCTGTCGCTGCCGCTGGACCCCGAAGTCCAGCCGCTGCCGAACCTCCCGGATGGGCTGCGGCCGATGCTCCCCCGAATGATGGCCGAGGCGTTCGACTCGACGGCGCATGTCTTCGAGCCGGCGTGGGGTGGGACGCGCGCGCTCGCCTTCATCGGCCCGGCTGAGCGCCCGGGCATGGGCGACGTCCGGATCGTCGACGGCGAGGGTCGCGACATCGGCCCGGCTCTGCCGGAGCTCGCCGGGATGGCGGTGCGCCTCGATGCCCGATCGGCCGTCCTCGACGGGGAGCTGGTGGCGGTCGACGCCGCCGGCCGTGCCGACCCGGCGGAGCTGGCGCGGCGCATCGGCGGGGCGGCGGGCCGCCCGGTCGCGTTCCTCGCGTTCGACCTGCTCCACATCGACGGGCGATCGCTGCTGTCGACGCCGCTCCACAAGCGGCGCGACCTCCTGCGTCGCGTCCTTCACCCGGGCGACGAGGTCCTCGCCGTGCCCGCGATCGCCGCCGAGGGCCGGGCCCTCCATGCCGCCGCCGCGGCCCAGGGGATCGCCGGGGTCATGGCGCGCCAGCGGACGAGCCCCTACCTCCCGGGCACGACCTCACGCCTGTGGCGATTCATCGCAACGGGGCCGGCGTCCGTACCGGCCGCGAACCCGGATCTCGGGCTGGATCTCCCCGAGCCGGGCGGTCCGGCCGCGGCGCCGGTCGTGGCGTTGATCCGCCGCCTCCCGCTCCTCTTCGACGAGTAGGGCTGACGAACGCAGTCGAGACCGTGCCTCTGGGCGCGACGAACACTGAGCCTTCAGCCGTGGCGCGCGGCCGCGACGTAGGCGCGTAGGCCGGGTCGCTGGCCGTAGAGGAGGACGCCCGCGCCGTAGATCCGGATCGCGATGACCGCGGTCACGAGGATCGTCAGCGCGAGGATCGAGACCGAGACGAGGAGCTCCAGCGGCTCCACCCGGCCGACGGCGAGCCGGGTGAGCATGACGAACGGGCTCCAGAACGGGATGTACGAGGCCAGGCGGATGAACCAGGTGATCCCGCCGGTCAGGGCGAGGATCGCCTGGAGATAGCCCAGGATCGCGATCAGGCTCAGCGGCAGCGCGATGATCTGGAGGTCCTCCGGCCGGCTGACCAGCGACCCGGCCGCGGCGTAGATCAGCGAGTACAGGGCGAACCCCAGGACGTAGTAGATCGCGAACGCGCCGAGCAGCGTCGGGGTCAGGGCCTGGAGCGAGGGCGCGAGCCCGGCCGCCGGGCCGAGGAGCGCGCTTGCGATCCGGTCCTCGAGGAGGAGCACGAGGATCGCCGGCGCGAGGACGATCGCGACCTGGGTGGCGCCGGCCAGCCCGATCCCGAGCGCCTTGCCGATGACGAGCTGGCGCGGCGACGCGGCGCTGATCAGCAGCTCCATGACCCGGCTCGACTTCTCGGCGACGACGCCCGCGGCGACCCACATCCCGTAGATCACGATCGTGAGGAAGATCAGGATCCCGAACACGGCCCCGACGATCAGGCGGCTCGCATAGGCCGACGCGCCGACCGTCGCGTTCCCACCGCCGCCGGCGGCGCGCAGGATCTGCGTGTCCGGCAGCTGGAAGCCGCTCGACGGGTTGTGGCTCGCGTAGTCCAGGACCGCGACGCCGAACATCCCGAGCGTGAGCTGCGTCAGCGTGTCGTTGCCCATCGTCTCGCCGAGCTGGACCTGCGTCACGATCTGGCCGGTCGGCTGACGGGCGGTGATGATCGCGGCGTCGTAGCGATGGTCCTGGACGCCGTTCACGGCCTCGTCGCTGCCGGGCACGTGGACGACCTCGAAGCGGGCGCCGCCGTTCTGGTTGAGGATCGAGAGGAGCGTCGAGGCCGTCCGCTCGCCGAGGTCCGTATCCGAGGCCACGACGGCGATCCGCGTCGTGCCGCCGCGCTCGATGAAGCGGGCGGCGATCGGCAGCAGCGCGACGATCAGGGCGATGATCGTCAGGGTGATCGTCGACACGTGGAAGATCCGCGACCGGACGAGCTCGCGGTACTCGCGCGACGCCACGTGGGTCGTGTTCGGGAAGGCCGGCTCGTCGCGGGTCGGGATCGGCGGCGACTCGTTCGCGTGACTCGCGCCGCTCACGCCGCGTCCTCCGCCGTCGACGGGCGAGGCTCATCCGCCTCGACGACCGGCGGCTCGTCGGACGCTCCGAGCGGACCCTCTTCCGCGTCGACCGGACGGCCGACATGGTCGATGAAGATCTGCTCGAGGGACGGTTCGGCGACCTCGAAATGGCTCACCCGCGCGCCGGCGGCGATCGCCGCCGCGAGGATCGCCTCCGGTTCCACGCCGGGATCGAGCTCGATCTCGGTCCGGTCGATCCCGGGCCGGAGCACGCGTGCGCCGGACACGGAGCTGAGCCAGCCGAGGCGATGGTCGCCGTCGACCGACAGGCGGACGAGGCGACGCCCGCCCGCTCGCTTGATCTGGCGGAGCGGACCGCCCACCACGACCCGGCCGTGATCGACGATCGCGATCGATTCGCACATCGCCTCGACCGTCTCCATCTGGTGGGTCGAGAAGATCAGCGTCCGGCCGCCGTCGCGGAGCTCGAGGAGCGCCTCCCGGAGCAGCGCGACGTTCACGGGATCGAGGCCGGTGAACGGCTCGTCCATCAGCAGGACCGGCGGCTCGTGGAGGACCGCCGAGATCAGCTGGATCTTCTGCTGGTTGCCCTTGGACAGCTCCTCCGCCCGCCGCCCACCGAGGTCCGAGACCCGCAACCGGCGCAGCCAGTCGAGCGCCGCGCGACGGGCGACGTCGCGCGGCAGGCCATGGAGCGAGGCGAAGAACACGAGCTGGTCGAGGACGACCATCCGTGGGTAGAGCCCGCGCTCCTCCGGGAGATAGCCCCACGTCGCGCGCGGCAGGCCACGCGTGTCGGCCCCGTTCCAGTCGATCCGGCCCTCGTCGGCCGCGAGGACGCCGAGCGCGATCCGCATCGTCGTCGTCTTGCCCGCGCCGTTCGCACCGAGGAAGCCGAAGATCTCGCCGCTCGGGACCTCGAAGGTCAGCCCGTCGAGGGCCACGACCGATCCGAAGCGCTTGTGCAGGTTGTCGATGCGCAGGCTCACCGCGCGCCACCGATCGGGACGTTCACCGGCGGAGGATAGCCCGGGTCCACGAGGATCGTCCCCGGACGATGGTCCCGGGCCATGCGATGATGACCCGGTGACCGCCCAGCGTGAAACCACCGAATCGCCGTCCGGATCGGGTGCGAGCGGCTCGCCGACAGCACCGGTCCGGATGCATGCGGACCGCGCGGCGCGGACGTTCGCGATCGACTGGGCGGACGGGCACGCGACCGTCTACGACTTCACGCCGCTCCGCTGGCTCTGCCCCTGCGCCTACTGTCGCGGCGAGGCCGGCCTGCCCGGCTGGCTGGACTCGGCGCCCGTGCTGACGGACGAGCAGACGCGGATGACCGACATCCATCTCGTCGGCAACTACGCCGTCTCGCCGCACTGGGGCGACGGCCATTCCACCGGGTTCTACACCTACCGCCTGCTTCGGGATCGCTGCCCGTGCCCCGTGTGCACGGCCCGCCGCGCGGCGGATCACGAGCAGGGCATCGACCACCAGCACGCGTGAGGGAGCCTCGATGATCGTCGCCACGTCCCCGTTCATTGCCGGCCATCGAATCGTCGAGACGAAGGGCCAGACCTTCGGCCTGGTCGTCCGCAGCCGGGGCTTCTCCGGCAACCTGATCGCCGGGCTGCGCTCGCTCGGCGGCGGGGAGATCCACGAGTACACCTCGCTCCTCGAGGACACCCGTCGCCAGGCCCTCGATCGGCTCGTCAAGAACGCGACGCTGATGGGCGGCAACGCCGTCGTGTCGATGCGGTTCGACAGCTCCGAGCTGGCCGGGACGATGTCCGAGATCGTCGCCTACGGGACTGCCGTCGTCATCGAGCCCGACGCGTCGGCCCAGCCGGCGAGCGAGTAGGCGGCGGCGCCGATACGACCGACCGGAGGCAACCCGATGCTCAGCCCGACGGTCCGGATCGTCGCGGTGGCGATCGCGCTCCTGCTGCTCCTCGGCGGCCTGATCGCCCTCTCGTTCGCCCCGCTCAGCGGGATCTGGGCGACGATCATCGGCGCCGTGCTCCTCATCGCCCTCGTGATCGAGCGGAACCGCTACCGCTCGGAGGCAGCCGACCGATCATTCGAGCCGGCCGGCCCGGGGGGCGGCGAGCCGGCAGGCTCGCTCGAGCCGCGATTCCGGCCCACGGACGAACGCTTCGTCGATCCCACGACGCGTCAGCGGATGCGCGTCTACCTCGACCGCGGGACCGGCGAGCGGCGCTACGTCGCGGAGGATTGAGGTCACGGCAGGACGATCGGGAGGGGTGGTCCGTGCACGGGAGCGTGCTATTCTCGCCGGCCCGAGCAGCCTGATCATGCTCGCCATCGACGGGAGTCCGCCGCCGCTCCGATGACTGCGCTGCCCGCGTCCCCCGGAACACCCGAACCGTCCGCCACGCGGCGGAGCGCCTGCGACGGCCCCAACGCGAGGCCCGGCCGGCAAGACGCGGACGAGCCGCGAGCCCCGTCGCACCGCCCCGACGCCGTATCTCAATCGCGAGCTCTCGTGGCTCGACTACTCCGGGCGCGTCCTGTACGAGGCCCGCGACGCGCGCAATCCACTCCTCGAGCGGGTCAACTTCCTGACGATCTTCGCGAGCATGCTCGACGAGTTCTTCCAGATCCGGATCTCGGGCCTCCGGCAACAGGTCCATGCGGGGTCGACGAAGACGTCGCCGGACGGACGAACCGCCGGTGAGCAGCTCGCGGCGGCCCGCCGCCGCGTCCTCGAGCTCGCCGTCGAGCTGACGACGGTCTGGACCGAGGTCCGTCGGGAGCTGGCGACCGAGGGGATCGAGATCGTGAAGTACAACTCGATCCCCGAGCACCACGACGCGCTCCGGCAGCGGTTCATCGACGAGATCTACCCGGTCCTGACGCCCCTGGCGGTGGACCCCGGCCACCCCTTCCCGTACATCTCGACGCTGAGCCTCTCGATCGCCGTGGGCCTCCGCAACCCGGAGACGCAGGATCTCCAGTTCGCCCGGGTGAAGGTTCCGCAGATCCTGCCGCGGCTCTACCAGGTCGAGCCGAACCGGTTCGTCCTTCTCGATTCGATCATCGGCGCCAACCTCGACCTCCTGTTCAGTGGGATGGAGATCGTCGAGCACCACCTTTTCCGGGTCACGCGCAATGCCGATCTCTCCCTCGAGGAGGACGAGGCCGACGACCTCCTGATGGCGATCGAGGAGGAGCTCCGACGGCGCCGCTTCGGCGAGGCCGTCCGGCTCGAGGTCGAGCGATCGATGCCCCCCGCCACGCGCACCCTGCTCCTCCGCGGGCTCGGCCTCGGCGAGGACGACGCCTACGAGGTCAAGGGGATGCTCGACCTGACGGGTCTCCGCGACCTGGTCGAGCTGGATCGCGCGGACCTGAAGTACCAGCCCTGGACACCGGTCACGCCGCCGCGGCTGGTCCCGCCCGACGAGGACGAGCCGGCGGATGTCTTTGCGGCGATCCGGATCGGCGACATGCTCGTCCACCATCCCTACGAGAGCTTCGCGGCGTCCGTCGAACGGTTCATCGCCCAGGCCGTCGACGATCCCGAGGTCCTGACGATCAAGATGACGCTGTACCGGACGTCGGGCGACTCGCCGATCGTCCGGGACCTGATCCGCGCGGCGGAGCGCGGCAAGCAGGTCGTGGTCCTCGTCGAGATCAAGGCCCGCTTCGACGAGGAAGCGAACATCGTCTGGGCCCGTCGGCTGGAGCAGGCGGGCGCCCACGTCGTGTACGGCCTCGTCGGGCTGAAGACGCACTCGAAGGTGTGCCTCGTCGTCCGGCGCGAAGGCTCGGGGCTGCGCCGCTACGTCCACATCGGGACGGGCAACTACAACCCCAAGACCGCCCGGCTCTACACGGACCTCGGGCTTCTGACCTGCCGGCCGGAGCTCGGCGCGGACGTCACGGATCTGTTCAACGTCCTGACCGGCCTGTCGCGGCAGCAGACCTTCCGACGCCTGCTCGTCGCGCCGCACAGCCTCCGGACGCGGTTCCTCGAGCTCGTCGACCGCGAGATCGAGCACGCCCGTCTCGGCCACGAGGCGCGGATCGTCGTCAAGCTCAACGCCATCGTCGACGAGCCCTCGATCGAGGCGCTCTATCGGGCGTCGCGCGCCGGCGTCGGGGTCGACGTCATCGCCCGGGCCGCCTGCTCGCTCGTCCCCGGCGTCAAGGGCACCTCGGAGCGGATCGCCGTCCGATCGATCCTGGGCGAGTTCCTCGAGCACTCCCGGATCTGGGCCTTCGGCAACGGCGGCGAGACCGACTGGTACATCGGCTCGGCGGACCTGATGGACCGCAACCTCGACCGGCGCGTCGAGGCGATGGTCCCCGTCGAGGATCCGGAAGCGCGCGGGCGTCTGGCCGAGATCATCAACGTGATGCTCGCCGACGACCGGCGGTCGTGGCAGCTCGGCCGGGACGGCGAGTGGCGGCGGACCGAGGACATCACGGGCCACGCGGGTGCGTGCGACACGCACGCCGAGCTGAAGGCCCGCGCCCTCGCCGCTGCCCAGACCGCAACCACGCCGCATCGACCCCGGGCCGGCCTGGGATCGCTCGATCCGCGCGCCTGATGGCGCCCCCGACGAGCGCGGGCCAGGCCCGATGAGCACGGTCTCGCGCCAGGGACGGCCGATCGAGATCGAGCTGAAATACCGCGTCGTCGACCGGCCGGCCGGTGACCACTATCTCGAGGCGGACGACGTGGCCGGGTTCGTCCCGGCATCCCCCGCTCGCTCGGCCCAGGTCGAGGACCGCTACATCGACACGGTCGATGGCGCCCTTGCCCGTGCCGGGTTCGCGGCGCGGATCCGCCAGACGGCGAAGACGACGACCGTCGCGGTCAAGTCGGCGGTGCGTCGCATCGATCGGGGCACCGTCTACCGCCGGGAGGAGCTGGAGGGCCCGGCCGACCGGACATCGCCGCCGCGCGACTGGCCGCCGTCCGATGCTCGCTCGCTGATCCTCGAGCAGTGCGGTGACGCGCCGCTCGTCGAGGTCGTCACGATCCGCCAGCTCCGGCGGAAGCGGATCCTGGAGCGCGACGGCACGGCCGTCGAGGTCAGCCTGGACGAGGTCGACGCGGTCACTCGCAGCCGGGTCGTCGGCCGGTTCGTCGAGCTCGAGGTCGAGCTCGTCCGGGGCGACGAATCCGGACTTCTCGACATCGAGCAGGTGCTGGCCGCGGACCCGGGGCTGGCTCCCGCGGACTCCTCGAAGCTGGAGTCGGCCCTGCGAGCGGTCGCAGCCCTCGAGCCGCGCCGCGGCAAGAAGGGCAACCGGCTGCTCCCGCCGGTCGACGTCGACGAGGAGCCCGGCGCTCGCGTCGACGATGGCGGGGACGTCGGACGGATCGTCGCGGCCGCGCTCGGCGAGGCGGCGCGGAGCACCGAACCGCCACGGACCGTGGAGCCGGCAGGTCGCGCCTCGGAGCCGGCCCGTCGTCGCACGGCTCCCGTCGAGCCCGACGCGACGCCGGTGATGGCATCGCCGTCCGAGTCGCGGACGGCCCGGACGAAGGAGCCGGCCGACGCAGTGATCGAGGCCGACGAACGGCCTCACCTCGTCGCCGGCAAGACCCCCGGCGTCCTCGCCGACGACCACCTCGCGGAAGCCGGCCGGAAGGTCCTCCGGTTCCACCTCGCCCGGATGATCGCCCGGGAGGCGGGCACCCGCAGCGGCGAGGATCCCGAGGACCTCCACTCGATGCGCGTGGCGACCCGTCGCCAGCGGGCGGCGTGGCGGATCTTCGGGGAGGCGTTCCGGGCCGGCCGGACGAAGACCCACCGACGACGGCTGCGCGACGTCGCGTCGCGGCTCGGGGCCGTTCGCGATCTCGACGTCCTGCTCGAGGCCGCCGACGCCTACCGGGCCGACCTCCCGATCGTCGAGCAGCGCGCGCTGGAGCCGCTCGTCGCCGCCTGGCGCGTCCACCGCGAGGAGGCCCGGGTGCTCCTCCTCCGCGAGCTCGACTCCGATGGCTTCAAGCGCTGGCTCGACGACTACGCGGAGTTCGTGCGGCACGAGGGCGTCGGTGCCCGTCCGGTCGGCCCGACGGAGCCGCATCGCGTCCGCGACACCGCGGCGTCGCGGATCCAGGCCGCGTACGAGCAGGTCCGGGCCTACGAGCCGGTCCTCCGCTGGGCGGACATCGAGACGATCCACGAGCTGCGGATCGCCGGAAAGTGGCTGCGCTACACGATCGAGTTCGTCCGCGAGGCCCTTGGTCCCGAGGCGGACGTGCTCATCGCGCGCGTGACCGCTCTCCAGGACCACCTCGGCCTGATGCACGACGCCGATGTCTCTGCCCACCTCGCCCGCGATTTCCTGCTCGACCACGCGGGCGAGCTGAGCGACCTCGAGAGCGCGGCGATCGGGCGCTACCTGGTGAACCGCGAGCACGAGGTCAACCGCCTGCGCCGAACGGTGGGCCCGACGTGGCGCGGCGTCTCCGGCATCCGGTTCCGCCGCGGGCTCGGGCGGGCGCTCGCCGGTCTCTAGCTCGCCGGTCTCCTCGCAGATCCGGGCGGTCTGCCGCGCGTCGCCCGATCGGCTGCGCGCGACGCCCGATCATTCACGCGATCCAGCCGTGGGCGAGCTCGTCCAGCCGATCTCGCCACCCGGCGCCCGCCCGATCTGCGGCGATGATCGCGCCCTCCCGGATCCCGGTGTCGACGACGCGGCCCGATGACACGGCGAGACGATCCAGGATCGCCTCGATGATCGCGGCGCCGGCCGGCAGAAGCCGGATCCGCGCCTCGCGCAGCCCGTAGCTCGCGGCGAGGAGCTCGGCCGGCCCGGACGCCACGATCTCTCGCGCCGTCTCGAGGGCGGCGCGATCCAGGAGGTCATCTCGCTCGGGATCGCCGGCGCGACGAAGCAGCTTCAGGAGGTTCGTGGCCGTCCCGCCGACGAAGATGACCCTGGACGGCGGACGGCTCGGCGTCCAGTCGAAGGCCTCGGCGGCCGCCGCGTTCAGCGCCCCGAACTGTTCGCGGGTCGGTGGATCCCGATCGACGATCTGCCGGGTGAGCCGGCCGGCGCCGAGCCGGACCCCCGCCGCCCGGGCGAGACGGCCCGGGCCGATCTCGACCAGCTCGCTCGATCCACCGCCGATGTCGACCACGAGGAGATCGTGATCGACTGCCTCGCCGGCGGTCAGCCCGACGAGCGTCAGGAGCGCTTCCTCCTCGTGCTCGAGGACGGACAACGGCACGCCGGTCCTGGACGAGACCTCGGCCACGATCCGGGTCGCGTCCGCCAACCGGCGGAGCGGCTCGGTCCCCATGACGATGGGCTCGGCCACGCCCATCTCCCGAGCGAGATCGGCGTAGGCACCGACGGTCGAGGCGAGCGTCGCCCGACCGGCGGCACCCAGCGACCCGGCGCCGTCGACCGCGGCGCCCAGCCCGAGAAAGGTCGATTCGTCGTCGATCACGACGAGCCCGGTCCGATCCGGTCTCGCGATCAGGAGGTGGACCGAGGTCGAGCCCAGGTCGATCGCTGCGCCGGGTCGCCTGGACACGGTGGTTCAGCCCCGTCCGATGCCTGCGGGCTCGCGGGACGCCGGAGCGGGCACGATCAGGATGAGCTGCTCGCGCCACCGGCCGGACGCCGCCGGCGGGTCGGGGCCGTCGTGGACGATCGCTTCCACGTCGGAGCCTTCGCGGCCGCGCCCGCGCCCGCGGGCGCAGGCTTCGTCGCAGCGGGCCCCTTCTTCGCCGCGGGCGCTCGCCGGGTGGCGGGCTTCGCTGCCGTGGGCGCCGTCGCCGTGGGCGCCGTGCTCGTGGCGGTCTTCGTGGCGGTCCTCGTCGCCGCGGGCGCCTTCCTCGACCGCGTCCTCGTGGCCGGAGCCGCGGGCCGGGCCTGGAGACGGTGGATCGCCTCGAGCAGCGCGGTCAGCTCGTCGATCTCCTCGCGGACCTCGACGAGTCGCGCAGCCCGTTTCTCGCGGTTGCGCTTCGTCGCCTTCGCGAGCCGTGACGCTCGCCACGTCTCCTCGGATCGCGCGGCGGCGAGAGCGAACTCGAGCCACTCGATGTGACGGGCGAGCGCGGCCGACGGCGTCATCTTCAGAGCCGGTGCGGCAGTTGCGGTGTCGGATGCCGGCGCGGCCGGTTGCTCGGTCATCGTGCCTCCTCGTGGGCCCTGCTCATTCTCGCCGACCGACGGCCGCGGAATCTCGAACGGCCCGGTTAACGCGAGGTTAACCGGGCGGCGGCGCTGGAGCGCGAGGAGGATGCCCATTCTGGCGGCCTGCGGGTTGTTGATCGCCCGCAAACATCGCGGTAACCCGCACCGGCAACTCTCTTGGGGAGGGACCACTGGTCGGGGGGGACCACTGATCCGACCCGGCCTCGTGCTCGGAGCGATGGCCGGTCCCTCCTCCTGGCCGGTGTGCTGCTCGGGCACACCGGCCAGACTCGTTCCCGGGGGCCACTGACCGCCCGACCTGTTAATCGATGCTTAACACGGCACAAAGCAACGGTTGACCCGCGCTCGGCACGGTTCCCCCGTTGTCACGAGACCGAGTCACGCCGTGACTGAACGCCGTCGGCCTCCCCAAGCCGGCGGAGAGGAGGACCCTTGATCGCGCGACCCCGGCACCTTGGCGCCGCCCTGACCGCCGCAAGCTTGTTCATTCTCGCAGCCTGCAGCGGCGGCACTCTGAGTCCGTCACCGTCCGCCGCGGCCCCGTCGACGGCCGCGAGCGTTCCCGCAGACACTGGCGCTCCCAGCGCAGGGGCGCCCTCCGCATCGGTGGCAGCGCCGTCTGCACAGGCCATCTCCTATCGCTGCACGAAGGGCGACGGCCAACTGAACGGTGCCGGATCGACATTCATCTTCCCGCTCATGTCGAAGTGGGGCGACGTCTACAACACCAAGTGCAGCGTCAAGATCAACTACCAGTCGATCGGGTCCGGCGGTGGCGTGAAGGGCTGGACGGAGAACACCGTCGACTTCGGAGCCTCGGATGCCTACCTCAAGGACGAGGAGATTGCGGCCGCAGCCAAGAACGGTGAGCCGGTCGAGATGCCTGTCACCTTCGGGGCGGTGGTCCTGGCCTACAACCTGAAGGGCCTGTCGGCGCCGATCAAGATGACGCCGGAGATCGTTGCTAACCTGTTCCTGGGCAAGATCGCGAAGTGGAATGACGCCTCGATCGCCGCGGCGAACCCCGGCGTGACCCTGCCGGACACGGACGTCGCGATCGTCCACCGCTCGGACGGGTCCGGGACCACGAGCATCTTCACCAACTACCTCACGGCGGTCAGCCCGGATTGGGTGACGACCGTGGGGGCTGGTGATCCGAAGAAGTCGGCCGGGAAGACAGTGGAGTGGCCGACGGGTCTCGGGGCGAGCGGCAACGAGGGTGTCACCCAGGGGATCACTCAGACCGAGGGCGGGCTCGGGTATATCGAACTCGCGTACGCCCTGAAGAACAACATCCCGTTCGCGGATGTGGCCAACAAGTCCGGCGCCTTCATCACGCCGTCGCTCGACTCGGTGAAGGCTGCCGCCGACCTGCCGAGCTACCCGGCCGACCTGCGGTTCAACCTGGTGAACACGGACTCCCCGACGGGATATCCAATTGCGGGAACCACCTGGCTGATCACGTACAAGGATCTGTCGAAGGTGCTCAAGAGCCAGGATCGGGCCACCGCGTTGGTCGACTATCTCTGGTGGGCGATCCACGAGGGCCAGGACAGTGCCGCGCCGCTCTTCTATGCGCAGATTCCGGCAAGCTTGCTTCCGCAGGTCGAGGCGGCCGTGAAGTCGCTCAACTGGGGCGGCCAGCCGCTGCTGCCGTAGTCTTCGCTCCTCCTGTCACGACGCCGCCCCCGGCATACCGCGACGCCCGGGGCGGCGTCAAAATTCCGGAATCCAACCCACTACTTCGGACGTGAGACGCTGCCGCAGATGACGACCGTCGGTCAGGGCTTCGAGCCACGGCGATTGACCAGGCGTTCGGTCGTGTCCGGGGACCTCGTATTCCGCGTCATCACTGCGGCGCTGACATTCGCGGTCGTGCTCTTGATCAGCCTGATGGTCTACAAGAGCGTCGTAACGACCGTCCCGGTCTTCGACAAGTTCGGCGTCATCGGGTTTGTCACCGGGACGCGATGGTCCCCGTCGTTCGGAATCTACGGGGCCTGGCCGTTCATCTACGGGACGCTCCTGACCAGCGCAATGGCGCTCCTGATCGCAGTTCCGATCGCGCTCGGGATCGCACTCCTCGTCACCGAGATGCTTCCGAAACGGATCGCCGGGCCCGTGGCTGTCGCCGTGGACCTGCTGGCCGCCATCCCGTCGGTCGTCTGGGGCCTGTGGGGGCTGCTCGTGCTCGTTCCGTTCCTGCGACCGATCGAGAAGGCGATCGCCGGCAGCATCGGCCAGGTCATCCCGTTCTTTGGACCGCCCACGCCGGGACCCAGCTACTTCGCCGCAGGTGTCATCGTCGCGTTCATGATCATCCCGATCGTTGCCGCAGTCACGCGGGAGGTCTTCGCGGCCACCCCACGGCTCCAGCGCGAGGCAGCCCTCGCCCTGGGCGGGACTCGCTGGGACGTCATCCGCCACGTCGTCGTCCCGATCGGGCGAACCGGCATCCAGGCGGCGGTGATCCTCGGCCTCGGACGGGCGATCGGGGAGACCATCGCGGTCACGCTCGTGATCGGGAACTCAACGAAGATCGGCCCTTCGATCTTCTCGCCCGGATTCTCGCTCGCCTCTGTCATCGCGAACGAGTTCAACGAAGCGACCGAGCCGCTCCACCCAGAGTCACTGATCACGCTCGGGGTCGTTCTGCTCGCGATCGCGGTGATCGTGAACGGCGCGGGCGTCGCGGTGCGGCGACGGTTCGAGCGAGGTGCTGGCCGTGCTGGCTGATCCGGCTCTCGTCTTCCGGCCGACGGGCCGCGGTCGCCTGGCGAAGGCCCGGCTGGTCCAGGTTCTCGCCGTCATCGCCCTCGTCGCCGCCCTCATTCCTCTGGCTTCGATCCTGGCATTCATCATCAGCCAGGGCATTGGCGTCATCCGGCTCGAGTTCCTCACCGAGGACCCGCCCGGAGACCTGAGCCAGGTCGGTGGCGGGATCCGGAACGCAGTTGTCGGCTCGCTCATGATGACCGGGCTCGCCACGATCTTCGCCGTGCCAGCCGGGATCCTGATCGCGGTGTTCAACCGGGAGATCGGAGGACGGCCGGCCGTCGCGATCCGCTTCCTGATGGACGTGCTCGTGGCGCTGCCGTCGATCGTGGTCGGGATCTTCGTCTACGAGCTCGTTGTGGTCGCCCAGGGCCACTTCTCGGGGTTCGCCGGTTCCGTCGCCCTCGCGATCATCATGCTTCCGATCATCGTCATCTCGACCGAAGAGATGCTGCGACTCGTTCCCCGCCCGGTCTCGGAGGCCGTGCGCGCACTGGGAATCACGCGCTGGCGCTCGTACCTGTCCGTAATCATTCCGACCGCGCTGTCAGGGATCTTCACCGGCATCCTGCTGGCGGTCTCGCGCGCCATCGGCGAGACGGCTCCGCTGATCTTCACGGCCCTCGGCAACAATTTCTTCACGCTGGACTACAGCGAACCCATGCAGGCGTTGCCGCTCTTGATCTACCGGAATGCGCTCAACTCCGCGTTCCCGTCGGCTCGCGACCGGGCGATGGGCGCTGCCCTCGTCCTCGTAGTGATCGTATTGATCTTCAATCTCCTCGGCCGGTGGCTGGTGAACAGACGACTGCCGAATAGCGGGCGCTCGTAAGCCCGGGATGAGGTGCCAATGATCGCCGAGCTCGAACCCGACCCCGCCAACGTGTCCGCGGACCTCCGAGGTGCCGCCGTGGAGCCGACGCCAAAGGAATCCTCGAACGTCCTGACCCTCGAACATCTCGATGCCTTCTACGGCAGCCGCAGGGTCGTGCGCGATGTGACATTTGGCGTTCGGACGAACGCGATCACGGCCATCATCGGTCCGTCGGGCAGCGGCAAGTCGACGATGCTGCGATGCATCGACCGAATGCACGAAGTCATCCCGGGAGCCAGCGCGACCGGCACGATCCTGTATCGCGGGATCGACATCTATGGCGATGGCATCGATCCTGCAGCCGTTCGCCGGACGATCGGCATGGTCTTCCAGCAGCCGAATCCATTCCCGACGATGTCCATCGCCGACAACGTCGTCGCACCCGCCCGGTTCAACGGGCTGGTGAAGGGCAGGGCGGCGGAGAGCGAGCTCGTGGAGCGAACCCTCCGGCAGGCTGCGCTGTGGGATGAGGTCAAGGACAAGCTCCATCAAAGCGGGACCTCCCTGTCGGGAGGACAGCAACAACGACTCTGCATCGCGCGGGCCCTGGCCCTCCAGCCGGACGTGCTCCTGATGGACGAGCCGTGCTCGGCTCTCGACCCCGTGGCGACGCTCCAGGTGGAGCAGCTCATGACGGAGCTGAAGTCGACCTACACGATCGTCATCGTCACGCACAACATGCAGCAGGCGTCGCGGGTCAGTGACCGGACAGCCTTCTTCACGATGGGCGAGGATCGAGCGGGGTACCTGGTGGAGATCGGCGAGACGACGAACGTGTTCACCAACCCGAAGAACCCGCTGACCGAAGACTACGTCTCCGGCCGCTTCGGCTGAGCGAAGGGGGAGCCAGCAGATGACCGACAACGACGGGCTCAGAGACGCCGAGATCCAGCGCCAGTTAAGCGCAATCCTCGCCGACACCGCACGGACCGTTTCGACCACGGGTGGCGGGCATCCGGCGCGCGAGATGCTCGACCAGGAGATGCGCGAGATCAAGGACGGCATCCTGCGGATGGGGTCGTATGTCGAGGAGTCGATCCGCGCGGCGATGGCCGCCCTGGTCGCTCACGACGCCGCTGCCGCCACGGCCGTGATCCACGCCGATGGGCGGATCAACGAGATGCAGCGCGAGGTGACGGGACTGATCACCCGGACGATCGCGACCCAGTCTCCGGTCGCCCGTGACCTGCGGTTCCTCCTGGCGCTGGACCACGTCAGCTACGAGCTGGAGCGAATGGGCGACCACGCCGCTTCGGTCGCGAAGCAGGTCCGCAAGCTGGCCCCGGAGCCGCCCCTCGCCCGCTACGTCGACCTGCCGGCCATGGGTGATCTGGCGGCGACCCAGGTCAGCGCCATCCTCCGTGCCCTCGTCGACGTGGACGTCGACGCGGCGCGCGCCGTCGCCGCTCGCGATGACGAGATCGACGACCTGTACCACAAGACATTCGCGGAGGTCGTCGAGTTGATGCGGGCCGACCCTGAGAACGTCGAGCGCGGGACCCGGATCCTGTTCGCGTCCCACTATGTCGAGCGGATCGGCGACCGTGTGACGAACATCGCGGAGGACGTGGTCTTTCTCGCCAGCGGCGAGATCGAGGATCTCAATCCATGACGGAGCCGACCAGGGTCCTGTTCGTCTCGACTGGCGGAGCCTGCCGGGCCATCTTCGCCCAGGCCCTCCTCCGTCACGTCGGCGGCCATGCCTTCGACGCGTGGGCGTGCGGGACGGATCCGGCCCCGATCGATCCATTGACGCTCCGGATCCTGGCCGATGCCGGGATCGACGGTTCCGGGCTGGAGCCGAGGTCCCTGGACGAGATGCTCGACAAGCCATTCGACTACGTCATCACCGTCTGTGACGACGCCCGCCTCGCGTGCCCGGTCTTCCCCGGCGCCGACCACTCCATGCACTGGGGCTACCCGAGCCCGGCGAAGGTCCAGGACGCAGCCGAGCGCCGGGCGGCGTTCGAACGGACCTTCATCCTGCTCGGCGAGCGGATCCGCCAGTTCGTCCTGCTCGCGGAGCGGAATCAGCCCGCCGCCGCGGCCCAGTAGAACGATGGGACCGGTTGCCGCCGATCCGGTCCGGATCCTCGTACTCTGTACCGGCAACTCCTGCCGGTCGATCCTCGCCGAGGCCCTGTTCCGGGAGCTCGGCGGAGCCGCAGTCGCGGTTCAGTCCGCCGGCAGCCGGCCCGAGGGGCGCGTCGACCCCCGCACCATCCGCGTCCTCGACGAAGCCGGCATCGATCACGCCTGGGCCCGCTCGAAGTCGATGACCGAGCTCCTCGATCAGCCGTTCGACCACGTGATCACCGTCTGCGACGACGCCGCCGAGGCCTGCCCGGTGTTCCCAGGCGCTGCGCGTCGGACCCACTGGAGCATCCCGGATCCGAAGGGTGCGACGGGCAGCGACGAGGAGCAGCTCGCGGTCTATCGGGCGACAATGGCCGATCTGCGCGTGCGGATCGCCTCGTTCATCGCTACCCTCGACAGGTGAGCTCCGACCGGTCGAACACGCTTCAGCTCTACCTCCTCCGACATGCCGACGCCGGCGATTCGGAGGCGTGGGCGGGTGACGACGCGGATCGGCCCCTCAGCCCGAAGGGCGAGGCCCAGGCCGAGCGTCTCGCGACCTTCCTCCACGGGATCCGGTTCTCGACGGACGCCCTGATCACGTCCCCGAGGGTCCGGGCCGTGCGGACCGCCGAGATCGTCGCCGACGGGCTCGGGGCGGCCGTCCGCGTGGACGATCGCCTGGCGATGCCGTTCGATCTCGCGACGGTCGACGAGATCCTTGCCGACGCCGGGTCGCCCGAGCGGCCGGTCCTGTCCGGCCACGACCCGGATCTCAGCCAGCTGCTGTCCGCGCTTGCAGGGACGGGCGAGTTGACCATGAAGAAAGGGGCGTTCGCCCGGATCGACGTCCGCGGGCGGGTCGTCGACGGCCGCGGCACGCTGCGCTGGCTGATCCCACCGGACCTCCTGGACCGCGACCGCCGCTAGGTCCGGTCCGCGGATCGGGAGTCCACTCCGGGCGGCGTCGCCACGACGGATCCACTCGACGAATGTCCATGCCGTCGGCAACCCGCGTCCATGTCCCCACGCGACCCCCCGGGCAGACGATGACGGCAGCACTCGCCGCTCGAGATTCGCCCAGAGGTCCGTGACCACCATGCAGCCACTTGCCGCCTACTACGTCTTCCTCGCCAACGATGAGGCCCGCCAGGCCGACGCTCGCCGGCCGTACCGCTCGGTCCCGCCGACGCGCTCGGGCCGCTCCCGGGTCGGCGCCGCCGTCGCGGCCCTCGTCCGCCCGGTTCGCCGCAGCGCAGCGTCGCCCGCCTGAACGAACGCGTCGGCCGCCTGATCCCCGGGCCAGCTCCAGCCGTCTGATCCGGACCCCGGTCAGCCGGCTCCCGTCGGGACGACGAGCGGCTCGTCGTCCTCGGCGTCCGCCGGGAACGGCAACGCGATCGGGTCGGTCGCGAGCCGGCTCCGGCCGGCGGCATCGAACCGGTCCAGCCCGAGATCGGTGACGTCGACGAGATCCGTGGACCCTGTCAGGGCCAGGTCCGCCGCGACACGGGCCACGCCCGGTCCCCACATCATCCCGTGGCCGCCCGCCGAGGCGATCGTCACGCCCGCGATCCGCGCGCCGGCCGCGGTCAGGCCCGGCCCGAGGATCGGCAAGTGGTCGGGCGTGAAGTCGATCGTCGCGGCCCAGATCTTGCGCAGTCCGAGTCCCCGAGTGACCGGGACGAACCCGGCCAGCCGATCGCGCATCGCCTCGTACATCGGCCAGTCGATGTCGCGCGCCTCGCCCGGGCGGTCGTTGGGGTCGCTCCAGCCGAACAGCAGGCCGCCCTCCTCGAGGCGCCAGTACAGGCCGGCCCCGATGTCGAAGACCATCGGCTGACGCTCGACCGCGAACGCCTCATGGGGCTCGAGGACCGCGACCGTGTGGCGGACGGCGCCGGCCGGGATCCGGATCCCGGCGAGCCGGCCGACCGCCCGGAGGCCCGGACCCCCGGTGAGGATGACCCGCTCCGTCTCGATCGACCCGCGATCCGTCTCGACGCCGATCACGCGTGATCCGCCGTCCGGAAGCGCTTCGGTGATCAGGCCCGTGAACGCAGTTCGCTCGCGCAGCTCGACGCCGGCGCGCTGCATCGCGAGCGAATAGGCGCGGACGTTCCGCGGCGGATCGATGTGGCCGTCGGTCGCGAGGTAGCTCCCACCGCGGTGCCCGTCGGGACTCAGGGTCGGATTCAGCGCGACGGCGTCCGCCGGCGTCACCCAGCGGACCGCGAGGCCGTCCGCCTGCTGCATCGCGACCCGCTCGTGTCCGGACCGTTCGTCCTCGTCGGTGACCGCGAGGATCAGGTAGCCGAGCTCGCGGAAGCCGCTGTCGGTGCCGAACGTCTCCGGCTGGCCGCGATAGAAGTCGATCGACCAGCGGCCGAGCGCGACCGTCGTCGGCGTCCCGCCCTGGGCCCGGACGATCCCCGCCGCGCGGCTGCTCGCTCCCTGACCGGCGATCCCGCGCTCGACGACGACGACCCGACCGACCCCTTCCCGCGCGGCGAACGTGCTCGCCCAGCCGCCGATCGTCCCCGCTCCGACGACGACAAGGTCCGCGTGATCCGAGCTGCCCACCCCCGGAGGATAGGCCGCTCGATGGACCGGGCGACCTGCGCGTCGCGGCGGTCGGGCCGCGCCGTCAGGCGCCAGCGGCCCCGATCACGGTTCAGCCGTCGAGGGCCGCCCCCTCGACGCAGATCGCGGTGATTCCGAGCCGTTCGAAGCGTCGGTACGTCGGCCGGCGGCGGACCGTCCACGTCGCGATGTCCAGCCCGGCGTCCCGGGCGCGCCCGATCGCGGCCCGATCGAGTGCGTGCCACTCGATCGAGACGCCGCTGCACCCAAGGTCGACGGCACGGCCGATCGTGTTCGGCGAGGCGTCTCGAGAGTTGAGCCAGCGCGGCCACGTCGGTGCCCAGGCCGCGAATCGGCCCAGCGTCGCGTCGAAGAAGGACGAGATGACGGCTCGTTCGAGACCCGGGCCACGACCGGCGACGATCGCCTCGAAGGCGCCGCGTCCCGGGTCGACCTTGAACTCGATGTCGAGGAACGCGCGGCGGGGGACGGTCGCCAGGACCTCCTCCAGGCTCGGCACGCCGAGCCGCTCCAACTCATCGGCCGTCAGGTCGGCCACCCGGTCATGCAACCCGTAGACCCGTGTCAGCGTGTCATCGTGCTGGCAGACGGCCACGCCATCGCGGGACTCACGGACGTCGAACTCCAGGCCGTCACAGCCCGGGACGTTCAGGGCGGCCACGAACGCGGCGATCGAGTTCTCGGGAGCGAGGCGCCAATCGCCGCGATGGGCGAGCCGGAGCGCCCGCGCCGGCGCGGCCGCGGTCATCGGCCCACCGAGAGCCGGGCGGACAGCCCGAAGTGGTCGGATGGGTACAGCGCGCCGTCCAGCCACTCTGCGAGCGGACGGGCCTGCTCGTCCCGCGCGGACTCGTCTGCCGTGAGATGGTGGAGGTGGGTCACGACCATCAGCACCGTCGCTCCGCCGGGCAGCCGCACCACGGCGCGGATCGCCGAGCGGGCCAGGCCCAGGTCGAGCCGCTCGGGGTCCGTGGCAACGAGCGGCGCGCGAACGAGCAGGGCGTTGCCGTACTCCGGCCGGCCGGCCCAGCCGCGGACGCTCTCGTACCGGCCCTCGCCCGCCGCCCCGATCAACCGGTCCTGCTGGAGGACGTAGACGACCTCCTGGAGCCCGAGCAGGTCCGGCTGGAGCGCAGCCATGTCGGCGAGGATCAGCGGCAGGCGTTCGTCCCAGCGATCCGCGAGGTTCCGGATGTTCAGCGTCGCGACGTGCACGGAATCCATGGGCGAAGTGTGCCGCGCGGGCGACGCCTCGTCGCTCCGCGTGCGTCAGCCGGCGCCGATGGGCGACGGCATCCGGGCCGCGACCGGCAGCGCGATCGTGAACGTCGATCCGCGGCCCTCCTCGGACTCGACCGAGATCCGGCCGCCGTGCTGCTGGATGACGTGCCGGGCGATCGCGAGCCCGAGCCCCGTCCCGCCGCCCCGTACCCGGACGCGATCGACCTTGTAGAACCGCTCGAAGATCCGGTCCTGGTCCGCCTTCGGGATCCCGACGCCGTGATCCTCGACCGCCAGCGTCACCTCGTCGTCCGCCGCTCGGACCGTCACCCGGACTTCGTCGGGCGTTCCGTCACCGCGATCCGATCGGGCGGTCATCGGCTCGTCGTCGTCGAGGTCACCGGGCCGGCCGAACTTCAGGGCGTTGTGGACGAGGTTGACGACGACCTGCCCCAGACGACCCTCATCGCCGCGAATCGCGGGCACCCGTTGCGGCACGTCCACGACGAGTCGCAGGCCCTGTCGATCGGCGAACACCCGGAGGCGGTCGGCGGCCTCGATCGCGACGCGCCCGAGGTCGACCTCCTCCAGCAGGAGCGGCCCGCCTCCCTCGATCCGGGCGAGGTCGAGGAGCTCGTTGACCATCTGGACGAGATGGCCGGTCTCCACCTCGATCTTCGCGATCCGATCGCGCATCTTCGCGGGGATGACATCTCCGACGGTCTCGGCCTCGCGGACGAGCGTCTCGGCGAGCAGGCTGACGGTCGACAGCGGCGTCCGCAGCTCGTGGGACAGGTTGTCGACGAACTCCGTCCGGATCTGCTGGAGTCGCCGGAGCTCGGACACGTCCTCGAGGACGACCCAGACGCCGAGCAGCGGTGAGCGACGAGCCCGGATGACGAGGATCGGTCCGTCCGGTCCGGCCAACCGGTACTCGCCGGACGATCCGCCCGTCCGTTGGGCGGTTGCGATCAGGTCCTCGACGCGGGCATCGACGAACGCTTCGAGCGCGGTCCTCCCTCGAAGCGAGCGGGGCGGGCGCCGCAGGAGCCCGTGTGCCGCAGCGTTCGCCAGGTCGATGCGGCCGGATTCGTCGAGGCGGAGGATTCCGACTCCCATCAGGTCGGCGAGGTAGGACGCATTGCGGACCTGCTGGTCGAGCTCGAACTCGGAGGCGGCCAGACGGTCCCGAAGACGGCGCGCGAGCGTTGGGAGGTCGGCGTCCGCGTCGCCGTCGGTGCTCCGGTCCCGAATGCGGTCGGGATGGGCCGTCCCGGCCCGGTCGTTCGTTGCCGGCGGCTCGAGCCGGAGGATCACCGCGCGCGCCGCGTCGATCTGGCGCTGGCGATCGATGGCGGCCCAGACGGCAACCGCGAGGAGGATGACGAGGACCGAGAGGAGGGCGACGACGGGCCAGTCCATGCCCGCCGAGCATCGCACACGCGACGCGCGGCGGGCAGTCGGTCGCGATCAGCCCTTTGGCGTGAGCCAGACCCGGTAGTCGCGGACGTTCTGGGGCGAGCCGTCCTTCGCCGACGGCTCGTAGACCCGGAGCGTCCCGTACTGCGCCTTGCCGACGCTGTAGTCGACCGACGTGTCGAACGTGCCG
The DNA here is from genome assembly GCA_963817095.1 of uncultured Chloroflexia bacterium. Taxonomy (GTDB): domain Bacteria; phylum Chloroflexota; class Limnocylindria; order Limnocylindrales; family CSP1-4; genus CF-46. The sequence continues at coordinate 68,238 of CAWFND010000005.1, read as the reverse complement.
CGACAGCCGCTGCCGCACGTCGCCATGGCCTGCTCGTCGGCGATCACCTTGCCCGACCCATCCAGGATCGAGATCCTGAACGTCGCCTCGAACACGTCCGCGGACCCCGTGACGTGGGCCGGGTTGCCGATCGCGGCGTTCCACGCCGGTCGGTCGGCCCAGATCGCCGGCAGGAGCGAGACGAAGTCGGCTCGTCCGAGCGCCTTTGCCGGATCGACCCCCTCGACCTGGACCGCGACCGACTTCACCGTCGGGAACTGGGTCAACGTGTAGACGACCTGGCCGGTGCGGGTCTGGACCGCGGTCGCATCACCGCCGGCGGCGAACTCGCTCGAGAGGTTGACGGTCGCGACCCCGCCGGCAATCGAGAGGCCGAGCAGCTGCGTGCCGGCCGGAACGGCGGTGCTGATCGAGTTCTTCGTCTCGAGGGCCGTTGTCCCGGCCAGCAGCGCGTTCAACGCCGCGGTCGCGACGGCCTTCGTCCCGGGCACCTGGCGGAGCGTCGCGACCAGGCCGGCGCTGCCATCGCGGCCACCAAGCCAGAAGTAGGTCCGGACGATCGTCGTCCCACCCGGCGCGGGCGAGGCCGAGGGGTTCGTGGCCGGAGACGACGGCGCGTCGCTCGGCTGGTCCGTCGGCTCGGTCGAGGGTGACTCGCCGTCCGTGGATGGCGCCGGTGTGACGTCGGGGCTGCCCTGCGCGACGGACGGCTCGGGTGACGTCGGCACGACCGGAACGGAGCCGAGCGGCCCGCTGCTCCCGGCGCACGCCGCGACGAGCGCGACGAGCGACAGCAGAACGAGGAGGATGGACGACGAGCGTCGAGCCTTCATCGAGAGCGCCTCTCTTGGCATATTCATCGACCCTTACCGTCGGCGGACGGGATCGCAACGGTGTCGCCGGCGGGTAACGGAATGGTCACGGGCAGGACGAGATCGATCGCGAGGCCGCCGCCCTCGCGATTGCGGGCCTGCAATCGACCGCCGATCAGCTCCGCGTGCTCCGCCGCGATGGCGAGTCCCAGCCCGCTCCCGCCGCGCCGCGATGGATCGGCCATGTAGAAGCGATCGAAGATCCGATCGAGGCGATCCGGCGGAACGCCCGGTCCGCGGTCCGCGACCGTGATCTGGACGCGATCGTCGGCCGCGGCCAGGGCGACGACGACGAGCGCACCCGGAGCGTGCTCCCGGGCGTTGTCGAGGAGGTTGCCGATGATCCGCTCCAGCCGTCGGGGATCGGTCTCGATCACGATCCGGTCGTCGGGCAGCTCGAGGACCGCATCGCGGTGGCGGGCCGCGGCGGCGTCCCGGATCAGCCGATTCAGATCGACCGGCTGGCTCCGGACCTCCTCGCCCGCGGCGTCGAACCGCGACAGCTCCATCAGGTCCTCGACGAGGATCCGCATCCGCCCGACGTCCTGGACGACGAGCTCGCCGGCGCGTCTCGCGTCGGGCGGCAGCGCGTCGAGGTGGTCCCGCAGGATCGAGACCTCGGCGACCAGCGCGGCGACAGGCGTCCGGAGCTCGTGGCTCACGTCGGCGACGAAGCGGCGGTTCTGCGTCTGGGCGGACTCGAGCCGGACGATCGTCCGCTGGAGCGTGTCGACCATCTCGTTGAACTGCTGCGCCCAGACGCCGAACTCGTCGTCGGACATGACGGCGACGCGCGCGGTCAGGTCGCCATGCGCGATCCGGCGCGCCGTCCTGGCGGCCTCGTCCACCGGGGCGAGCACGCCGCGGGCGACGACCCGCGCCGCGATCAGGGCCACGAGGGCGAGGGCGATCGTCCCGACGACCAGGGCGATCCGGAGCTGGAGCAGAGTCTGCTCGATCGCCGTCTCGTCGCGGATGAACCAGATCGCCGGACCGGTCCCCGAGACCCGGCCGCCAACGATCAGGCTCGGCCGGCCGTCGATGGGCTGCCAGGCGTAGGCGATCTGGCCCTGGTCCACGAGCCTCCGGACGTCCGCCGGAAGCGTCTCGAGGGTCCCGCGCAGCGTCGACGGGCTGTAGAACGGCTCGCCGGCGGTCGGGACGATGATCGTGTCGAGGCGACGTCGCTGGAAGGCGTCCGCGAGGTCCTGGATCTGGGCTGCGGTCGGCGGCTCGTCGAGCCGGCCGGGAGCGAGGACGGACAGGTCGAAGCCGGCCTGGTCGGCGGCCTCGCGGAGGGCCTGCTCGTGGAGCCGGTTGTCGACGAACGCGTATGCGGAAACCCCGAGGACCACCGCGGTCAGGACGACGAGGGCGACGATCGTGATCGTCAGCCGGCCCCGGACACCGCTCAGCATCCGGTCACGCGACCTCGCGCGCCGTGGCGATCATCGGACGGCCTTGTAGCCGGCGCCGCGCACGGTCTGGATGAGCTCCGGAACGGCGGGATCCGCCTCGACCTTGGACCGCAGGCGCTGGATCGCCACGTCGACGAGGCGCGAGTCGCCGAGGTAGTCATAGCCCCAGACCCGATCGAGCAGGACGTCCCGCGTCAGCACCTGGCCGGCGTGGCGGACGAGCTCCACGAGCAGGTCGAACTCGGTCCGCGTCAAGGGGATGTCCGCGCCGTCCCGGGCGACGGTCCGGCCCGCCACATCGATCGCGAGGGGCCCGAGGCGGAGAGTCACCGGCTCGTCCGCGCCCGAACCCGCGCGGCGGAGGGCGGCCCGGAGCCTGGCGACGAGCTCGGGCAGGTCGAAGGGCTTGCGGACGTAGTCGTCGGCGCCGGCCTCGAGCCCGACGACGACATCCATCGTGTCGGCCCGGGCCGTGAGCATGACGATCGGGATCGTCGAGACCCGACGGATCTGGCGGCAGACCTCGTACCCGTCGAGGCGCGGCAGCATGATGTCAAGCAGGACGAGGTCGAACGGCTCGGCCCGGAACCACTCGAGGCCCTCGACGCCGTCGGCGGCGGTGACGACCTCGAAGTCCGCCGCCCCCAGGCCGATGGCCGTCACCTCACGGATCGACGGATCATCCTCGACGAGCAGGATCCGGGCGGCAGCGGCGGGATTCCGGGCGTCCACCACGGCGTAGCGGCCTCCGGTCGTGACGGCCGGCCGGTCGGCCGGGCTCGGCGGCAGGATACCGCCGCCCCGGGACGGCGCGAACCGCGACGGCGTCGCAGTGCCGTAACGAGGGGCGGACGCTCAGGCGCGTCCGGCAGAACGGGCGATCCGCTCACCGGGCATCGGGACGGCGCGATGGTCCTGGCCGCCTTGCGTCGGTGCGGCCGAGTGGTGGGGCACCGGCGCACCCGAACGGTAGGGCGTCGGCTGGCCGGGTCGGTTGCCACCGGGACGAGGCCCGTGATGGCGCGGTCCCGTCGCCGGTCGCTGCCCGATCGGCGCGTTGGCCGGCCGCTGGCCGATCGCCGCGTGGACCGGCCGCTGGCGATCGCAGGACCGGCCGCTGGCCGATCCCGGCATGGACCTGCCGCTGGCCGATCGCTCCGTAGGCCGGCCGCATCGGGCGGCCACCGGCCGGCGGCCGGGCACCGACCGGTCGCGAGCGACGATCGCCGGACCGCTGCCGGATCGGCTCGGGGCGGATCGATCGGTCGGGCTCGAAGCCGGCGATCACCTCGGTCGGGATCGGACCGCCGAGCAGCCTCTCGATGTCGCGGAGAAGCGGGGCCTCGTCCACGCAGACCAGCGAGATCGCATCGCCGGTGGCGCCGGCGCGCCCCGTCCGGCCGATGCGATGGACGTAGTCCTCGGCGACCATCGGGAGCTCGTAGTTGACGACGTGCGGCAGCAGCTCGATGTCCAGGCCGCGCGATGCGACCTCGGTCGCCACGAGGATCGTCGCCCGACCGGCCTTGAAGTCGTTGAGGGCCCGGACGCGCTGGCCCTGGCTCTTGTTGCCGTGGATCGCGGCGGCGGCGATCCCGTCGCGGGCGAGCTGGTCGGCGAGGCGATCGGCACCGTGCTTCGTCCGGGTGAACACGAGCGCCTGGTCGATGCGGCCGGTCCGGATCAACTGGCTCAGGAGCTCGCGCTTCCGCTCTCGATCCACCGGGTGGACGATCTGCGTCACCAGCTGGGTCGGCGTGTTCCGCGGCGTGACCTGGACGGTGGCGGGATCGCGGAGCAGGCCGCCCGAGAGGGATCGGATGTCGTCGGAGAACGTCGCCGAGAACAGCAGGTTCTGACGCTCGGCGGGCAGCAGGGCGAGGATCCGGCGGATGTCCCGGATGAAGCCCATGTCGAGCATCCGGTCGGCCTCGTCGAGGACGAGGATCTCGACGGTCGACAGGTCGATCGTGCCCTGGCCCGCATGGTCGAGCAGACGGCCGGGCGTCGCGACGACGATCCCGGGCCCGGCGCGGAGGGCGCGGACCTGGGGCTCGAAGCCGACGCCGCCGTAGATCGCGACGGATCGGATCCGGCGGTGGGCACCGTAGATCCGGACGCTCTCCTCGACCTGGAGGGCGAGCTCACGGGTGGGCGTGAGGACGAGGGCGCGGATCGGCGGACGCGGCTCGTTGCGCCGATCACGGGCATGGGCGGGTTGCGGCGGTGCCGCCGGTGCCTGCCAGCCGGGCGTCCGCGTCGCGTTGAGGAGCTGGAGCATCGGCAGCACGAAGGCGGCGGTCTTGCCGGTGCCGGTCTGGGCTCCGGCGAGCAGGTCGCGACCGGCGAGGACGATCGGGATCGCCTCGCGCTGCACCGGGGTGGGCTCGGTGTAGCCCTGGTCCGCGACGGCGCGGAGCAGCTCGGGGGTCAGCCCGAGGGCATCGAAGGACATGGGAGAGAGAACTCCTGACGGGGCCCTCCCGCAACGCTGCGGGGCCCGGTCAGGGCACGGATGGATCGGGGTCGGCGGTTTTCGGAGACCGGGGCGCAGACCGGAGCGCCCAATCGAACACGAGAAGGCCATCGTAGCCGATGGATGACGAGATGTCGCCTCGTGGCCGATCAGCGGCGCGGGCGCGTGTTGTCGCGGATCCCGGGGCGCGGCGTGGAGCCGACGGCGAGCGCGGTCCGCCACGGGCCGAGGAGTGCCTCGAACTGGGCCGGCGCGAACGCGTGGCGGAGGACGATCGCGTGGATCGCCCGATCGAGCGAGCGCCGGGCCGCGGGCGGGATCGGGCCGGCGAGGGCCGCCATCGCGTCCCGCCGGGCCAGCTCCGACGAAACCCGGAGCGCGTCGTTCTCGTCGGGGCGCAGCCCGGGCGGCCATGGCGGTCCGCCGCGTCCGACCGACGCCGGAGTGGCCGCGGCCGCGATCCGACGGAGGTCGTCCGCCGGGAGGCGGCCCAGCGCGGCGATCGCGGCGGCCACCGCTGCACCGTTCGGTCCGTACCTCGGCTGGTCGACCGCGGCGGTCCAGCCCCGGGTCAGCCGTTCCTGGACGCGTTCGCGGAAATCGCCGGACAGGTGCTCGTCGAGGAAGGCCGCAAGGACGATCTCCTGGCCGTAGCCGACGGCGGAATCGCGGACGCCGGGGTTCCAGCGGACCGCCCGCGGGAGGCGCTCGTGGACGCGCCGCTCGACCGATTCGAGTCGTGCCAGCAGGTCCGGCGGCAGGAAGCGGGCGATCGACGCGACGAATGCGATCGGCGGCGTCTCGGCGAGCGTCAGGCGGTCGATCTCATCGGGCGTGAGCCGCTCGATCCGATCGAGGTGCCGAGCGAGCGCTTCCTCGGCGTCGACCGGACGGCGACGGGTCGGCCTGGCCGAGGCGACCGTCGGCCGGCCACGCGAGCCCGGTGGAGGCGGCGGAGGTCCGCCGCGGGTCCGCCCGTCGGACGGCGTGCGACCGGGCCGCATGTGACGCTCGCGGTCGTAGCGGGCACGAAGCTCGGGATCGGAAAGCCAGTCGTGGGCGACGTTGATCCGCTTCGCCCGGTCGTCGGCGTCGGCGCGGCCACCGGCGACATCGGGGTGGTGCTGCTTGAGGAGCGCCCGCCAGGCGACCTCGACGGCCTCGAAGGACGCGTCGGTCGGCAGCTCGAGACGCACGTAGAGGTCGTCGGTCGGGAGCATCGGGCGGGCGGGCATCGCCGCCTCATCCTATCGGCCGGCCGGGCTCACGCGCCCCGGATCAGCGCCTCGACCTCCTCGATCGGGCGGGTGGACCGCTCCCCGGTGGCTCGGTTCGTGACCTCGACGCCACCCGCCGCGAGCGAGCGCGGCGACACCGTGAGGATCCACGGCATCCCGAGCAGCTCCGCGTCGGTGAACTTCACGCCGGGCGATTCGTCACGGTCGTCGTACAGGATGTCGCGCCAGTAGCCGGCGCCCTGGGCGACGTCGTGGAGCCGTTCGGCGACCTCCGTGACGCGCGGCTCCTTGTTGGCCCCGATCGCGACGAGGTGCGCCGCGTACGGCGCGACCTCCTCGGGCCAGGCGATCCCCTTCTCGTCGTGGTGGGCCTCCACGACGCAGGCGACGTTGCGCCCGACGCCGATCCCGTACGACCCCATGACGATCGGGTGGCGCTCGCCGTCCTCGCCGAGGTACGTCGCCCCCATCGGGACCGTGAAGTCCGTCCCGAGCTTGAAGATGTTCCCGACCTCGATCCCCTTCCGGAGGACGACCGGCGAGCCGCACCGGATGCAGAGGTCCCCCTCCCGGACGTTCGTGATCTCCGCGACGAGGTCCGGCTGGTAGTCGCGCGGGACGTTGACGTTCTTCACGTGCCAGCCCGACCCGGTTCGCGCCCGCGACGAGGTTCGGCGAGCGCACGACCAGCTCGTCCACGACGACGACCGCGTCGCGAGCGCCGATCGGCGAGCCGTAGCCGGCTTCCATCCCGCGGGCCTTGATCTCGTCGACCGTCGCCGGTCGCATGCCGCCGAGCGCCTTGACCGCATTGACGAGCTTCGTCTCGTTGACGTCGTGGTCGCCGCGGACGATCGCAACGACGAAGCGGCCGTCGCCGGTCATGAAGAACGCCGCCTTGGCGGTCCGCGTCCGGGGGATGTCGAGGAACGCCGCGAGGGCGTCGATCGTCGTCGCGCCCGGCGTCTCGACGTCCTCCATCGGCAGCAACGCCTCCGGCTCCGGGTCGGGCTTGCGGACCTCGGCGATCTGCTGGTTCTCCGCGTAGCCGCACTGGTCGCAGAGAACGAGGGTGTCCTCGCCGAACTCGTTGAGGACCATGAACTCGTGGGCACCGGAGCCGCCCATGATCCCGACGTCGGCCCCGACGACGATCGCGTCGAGCCCCAGACGGCGGAAGACTCGCTCGTAGGCCTCGTACTGGAGGCGATAGCTGTGGTCGAGGCCCGCCTCGTCGCGGTCGCAGCTGTAGGCGTCCTTCATCACGAACTCGCGGACGCGGATCAGGCCGCCGCGCGATCGCGGCTCGTCCCGGAACTTCGTCTGGAAGTGATAGACCATCATCGGGAGCTGGCGGTAGCTCTGGACGATGTCGCGGAGGAGGGTCGCCACGACCTCCTCGTGGGTCATCGCGAGGACCATGTCGCGGTCGCCGCGGTCCTTGAACCGGGCCATCTCCGGGCCGATCTTGAAGTAGCGCCCGCTCTCCTTCCAGACCTCCGCCGGATGGACGACGGGCATCTCCATCTCCTGGCTGCCGATCCGGTCCATCTCCTCGCGGATCACCTGCTCGACCCGCTTGTTGACGCGGAACCCGAGCGGCAGCAGGGAGTAGATCCCCGATCCGAGCTGGCGGATGTAGCCGGCCCGGAGGAGGAGGCGATGCGACGGCATCTCGGCATCGGCCGGGTCGTCGCGGAGGGTCGTGAAGAACAGCTGGCTCAGGCGCATCGGCGAAGGATACCGGCGCCGCGCGCCACTGCGCCGCTCAGCTGATCGGCGCCCTCGTGAGTGGGGGTGCTGCGACGAGGTCGACGATCACGCCGCGGGTGATCGTGGCCCACTCCGGGCGCGGCCGACCGTCGCCGAGCTCCAGCCAGCGGATCGCATAGGCGACGCGGACCGGTCCGGGGGGATCGGCCGGCGTCAGCGGCAGGTCTCGCGTGACCGCGATGAGGCTTCCCGCGAGAACGAGGCCGCGAGGGCGGAGCGAGTCGCGATCGGGGCGAGCTGCGCCCTCGTCCGATCCACCTCCCGGCCGAACGGCGTGCGCGTCCAGCGCTCGGGGAGTCGGAGTGGCTCGCTCGTCCGAAGGACGAGGTCGAGCGCGAGTCGCGCAAGATCGTGCTGTGGATCGACGGCCTCGGGCAGGCTGCCGATCGGGCCGGCCGCGACCCCGGCGGTCGCCGGACGCTCGAACCGGAGGAGACGGGAACGCGGCTCGGCGAGGACGCGGCCGCGGCGGGCGACGATCGACATGACCGGAGCGTCGGCTCGGCCGATCAACGGCCGGTGATCGGGCCGTCAACGTTGCGGGGGAGGACACCGCCGGTGGCGCGGCGCCTCAGGCCCGGGCGGCCTCCACCGGGCGGCGGAAGACGTAGCCGACCCCGCGGACCGTGTGGATGAACTTCGGGGCGGCGGCATCGTCCTCGAGGGTCGAGCGGAGCCAGTGGACGTGGACGTCGACGGTCCGCGTCTCGCCCGCGTAGTCGTACCCCCAGACGTGCTCGAGGAGCTGATCGCGGGTGAACGCCTGGCCCGGGTTGCGCAGGAGGAAGACGAGCAGCTCGAAGGCCTTCGGCTTGATCGGCACCGCCTCGCCGTCGCGCAGGAGCCGATGGCCCGCGAGGTCCACCTGGACGCGGCCGAGGTCGACGACCGCCGGGCCCGCTCCCCCGGGCGAGGCGAGGTGCTCGGACCGCCGGAACAATGCCCGGATCCGGGCCGACAGCTCGCGCACCGAGAACGGCTTCGTCACGTAGTCGTCGGCGCCGAGCTCGAGGCCGACGACCTTGTCGAGCTCGCTGTCCTTCGCCGTCAGCATGACGATCGGCACGCCGGACTCGGCGCGGATGATCCGGCAGACCTCGATGCCGGACAGCTCCGGGAGCATCAGGTCGAGCAGGACGAGGTCCGGCCGCTCAGCGCGGAACTGGCTGAGGGCAATGCGGCCGTCGGCCGCCTGGATGACCTGGAACCCCTCCGCCTCCAGCGCGTCGGCGAGCGTCTCGCGGAGGGTCGTCTCGTCTTCCACGACGAGGATCGTTCGTGCCATCGCCGCAAATCCTATCGGCCCGTGTTAACGAGGGGTTTCCGCCTGGACTTCGCCGAGGGTCGCGATCGCCGCGTCCAGCCGGGCCAGCGTCCGGTCGCGGCCGAGGGCGACCAGCGTGTCGAACAGCGGCGGGGTTGCCGTTCGGCCCGTTGTCGCGACGCGGATGGCCATGAACAGGTCGCCGGCCTTCCAGCCGCGCTCCTCGACGAGCGCGCGCAGCGGCGGCTCGAGCTCGTCTGCTTCCCAGGTGATGGCGTCATGGGCGGCGAGGACGTCGCGGGCGGCGGCCAGTCCATCTTGCGTCGTCGGGGCATCCCATCGCTTCGGGATCAGGACGCCCGGATCGACGCCGACGCGGTCCGTCCAGAGGAAGCCGACCAGATCGACGATCGCGGCGAGCGTCGGCAGGCGTTCCTGGACGATCGGGAGGAGGGCGCCGATCTCGTCGTCGCTCGGCAGCCAGTCGATCCGTCCGTCGTCGACGGCGGCCTGGAGGAAGGGCCGCAGCCGGTCGACGAGGTCGTCGGGTCCGAGCTTCCGGATCCATTGGCCGTTGAGCCACTCCAGGCGGTCGCGATCGAAGCGCGCGCCGCCTTTCTGGACCTTGTCGATGTCGAAGCGGGCGACGACGTCCTCGAGGGACAGGACGTCCTCCTCCGTGCCCGGGCTCCAGCCCAGGTAGGCGAGGTAGTTGACGAGTCCCTCGCGGATGAAGCCCTGCTCGCGGTAGTCGTCGACCGCGGTCTGACTTTTCCGCTTGCTCATCTTCGTTCCGTCCGGGTTGAGGATGAGCGGCAGGTGGCCGAAGACCGGGATCGGATGTCCGAGGGCTTCGAACAGCAGGATGTGCTTCGGGGTGTTGGGGACGTGATCCTCGCCGCGGATCACGTGGCTGATCTCCATCGCGGCGTCGTCGACCACGACCGTGAAGTGGTAGAGCGGCGTCCCGTCGCCACGCTGGATGACGAAATCGCCGCCAAGGTTCGACGTGTCGATCTCGATCCGGTCACGGACGAGGTCGACCCAGCCGACGACGCCCGGACGGACGCGGAAGCGCGTTGCCGGCCGACGTCCCTCCGCAAGGCGAGCCGCCCGCTCCTCCGCGGTCAGGTGTGCACAACGACCGACGTAGCGGGGCGGCTGCTTCGCGGCCTCCTGGGCCTTGCGGTCCGCGTCGAGCTCCTGCGGCGTGCAGAAGCAGGGGTAGGCGAGGTCCGCCGCGAGCAGGCGATCCGCGGCCGCCTGGTAGGAGTCGAGGCGCTGCATCTGGCGGTATGGCGCGTACGGCCCGATGTCGCCGCCACCGGCAATGTCGGGGCCCTCGTCCCAGGTGATCCCGAGCCAGTGAAGGCCCTCGAGGATGTCGCGCTCATAGGCGGTGGTGCTTCGGGCGACGTCGGTGTCCTCGAGGCGGAAGAGGAACATGCCGCCGACGTGGCGGGCGAACAGATAGTTGAACAACGCGGTCCGCGCGGTCCCGATATGAAGCGGACCGGTCGGGCTCGGCGCGATCCGGACGCGGATCGTGGGATCGGGGTGCGGCATCAGCGCGGCGGCACCGTGTGGAACAGGCCGGGGTCCGCCTCGCCCGGGAGGACGTGGACGAGCGCGGCCGGCCGCAGCCCGAGCGTGGCGCGTCCGCGCGGGCCGTCCAACGTCAGCGAGTCGAGCGACTCCGAGCGTGCCAGGACCGTGATCGCGGCGCCCGGTGTCAATGCCCTCGCCTCGAGGTAGGACAGGAGGCCCGCGTCCTCCTCGGCTTCCTCGGTGATCCGGTAGATCGTCGCCCGCTGGCCGGCCTCGATCTGGCTGAGCGGCGTGCCCTTCGGCCGCTGGCGGGCCGTCTCGGCGTCGATCGGATTGCCGTGGGGGCACGTGGGCGGATGGCCGAGCATCTCGTCGAGGCGTGCCTCAACCCGCGGCGACAGCGCGCCCTGGAGGCGCGCGGCTTCCTCGTCCGACTCCGCCCAGCCGAGCCCGACGACCGCCGTGAGCAGCCACTCGAGCAGTGCGTGCCTCCGGAAGATCCCATCGGCGGCCGCCCGACCCGCGCTCGTGAGGACGAGGTCGCGACCATCGGCCTGGCGGACGAGTCCGTCCGCGACCAGGCGGCGGAACATCTCGCTCGAGGCCTGGTTGGAGACGCCGAGATGGCGACCGACCTGCGCGGCCTTGACATGCGAGCCGTCGCCGGCCATCACCCGCAGGGCGAGCAGGTACTCCTGGGCCGCGCTCGACAGGTCATGGGCGTCGTGACGGCGACTCATCAGGGGTCATGGTACGCGGCGTCGGAGCGCCCGAGCCTGGGAACCAGGATCGCGTAGACGATCCCGGCAACCCATGCCAGCCCGATCAGGCCCAGCAGGACCGAGGCGCTCGCCTCCTGCTCGTGGGCACCGCCGGCCGCGCTCAGCAGGATCGCCGCCGGGATGCCGACCAGAACCGCGGCAATCGTCCCGTGGGCCGCCCAGGCCGCGACGCGCGGCAGGGCGATCAGCAGGATCAGGATCGCCGACCTCCACGATCCACGTCCCGGGCGACGACAGCTCGCTGCACGAGGCGGCGAACCGCCCGCAGCCGGTCTCCTCGCCGATCGCGGCCGTCGCCAGCAGGCCGAGCGGCGGCCAGGCGACGAGCGCCATCGCGAGCCGGCCGGTCGGCGTCGACGGGACGCGCAGGACGGGCCCGCGGAACGGTCGACCGGGCGGTGGCTCCTCGATCCAGGACCGTGGCGATCGCGACGGCGGCTCGCCTCCGCCCGCGCCGGGTGCTGCTCGATCGGGCGCCGACGCCTGGTCCGACCTGCCTGTGGGTCCGGCCGTCGCGGTGGCGGCAGCAGCGGTTGTGGCAGCCGCCGCCGCTCCGGTTGCCCGTCGAGCGGAGGCTCCGGGTCCATCGCCGCCGCCGGCCGGCTGGTTGGCCGGTGGGCGGCCCGCCCGCGCGTCAGTCCAGGTCGGTGCCGCCTGCGCCGCTGGGGCGTCGGGACGAACCTCGTCGGGCCCGTCGTCAGGGATCGAGCCGGTCGCGCCACGTCGTGCGCGCCGCTGGTACTCGGGCCCATGTTTGCGTGGGTCCGCGTACTCCTTCGGGTTGATCGTCCAGTACGTCCCGCTCGAGGCGCCGTACCAGGTGGCGCCGCTCCAGCCGGGCTCGAACGGCTCCTCGTCGGCGGCGTCATACGAGGTCGAGTACGGCGTCGCCTTGTTCGGTGTCCGTCGTCGGCCGGAGGCGCGACGAGCCCGGGTCGAGCCGGGCGGCGACGCCTCGCCGGTGGCGCCCGCGCCATCGGTCGCGCCCGCTCCATCCGTCGGGCCCGGTCCGGGCTTGCCCGACGGTCGGGCCCCCGGTCGCCGGCCGTCGGCCCGTCCGGAGGCGCGGGCGCGGTCCGGATCGGCCTGCCAGGGCTCGTTCGCCGGCGCCGGCGCCGGCGTCGTTCGCCCGGGGCGGCTTCCGGGCCGGCGCCGCGACGACGGACCGGCGAGCTGCTCGTACGCCGACTGGATCGCGAGGAACCGCGGGACGGCGGCTTCGCCGGCCGTGTCCGGATGGTTCGCCTTCGCCAGTCGTCGGTACGCCCGGCGGATGTCATCGAGGCTCGAACCCGGGTTCAGTCCGAGCGTGCGCCATGGATCCGCGTTCGGCGTCATCGGGTCAAGGATGCAACGCTCCCGTCGAACGCGTCAGCGATCGCGTGCCTCGGGATCGGCCGGCGCCAACCTCAGATCCGCTCGCCCAGCGGGGCGAGCTCGAACTCCGCGATCGCCTCGGCCCCGATCCGGCCATGCGGGTCCAGGTCGACCGGTCGGTGGTAGCGGGCGAGGACCCGCAACGCCTGCCCGTCCAGGACGCCGGCCTGGGCAAGGGTCTCGACGGTTGCGGCCCAGGTCCCCCGTTCGTAGCCGTCGCCATCCTCCACCTTGATGGCGATCCCGGACGCGCCGGCGGTCGACGGGGCCGCTCCGGGAAGGATCGCCAGGCCGCGGAGGGCCTCCATCCCGCCCTTGCTGACCACGCGACCCTCGGCGGCCTTCATCAGCGACGTATCGAGGCGGTCGCGCGTCCCGCCGACCATCTCGGGGTTGGCGAGCATCGCGTCGCGGACCTGGGTCAGCGCCGGGGCGAGCGACGAACGGGCGTCCGACGACGACACCGCGGACGGGTCGGCCAGGAGGGCGTAACCGCGGGCGATCTCCCGCAGCGGGAAGGCGTACGTCGCGACGCCGCAGCCGTCGATCGCGGTCCGAAGCTTGCCGGGCGTGGTCCCGAACGCGCGCGCCACGACCGACCGGTAGGCGACCTGGGCCGGATGGTTGTCGAGCCAGTACGCCTCCGGATCCCAGCCCTTCAACCGGGACAGGAGGAGGAATACCGAGTGCTGCCCGGAGCACATATGCCGGACGGGACTCGCCTTCTCGCCGTCCCGGGCCAGCCGGGCGGCCGTCAGGGCGTCGAGCGGCATCCCCTCCGATCCGGTCGCGATCAGCTGCTGGCTGACGCCGGCCCGGCGGTACATCGCCTGGAGGGTCCGGACGTGGAGATCCTCACCCGAATGCGAGCTCGCCATCAGGGCCAGCTCGGGCGGTTCGAGGTCGAACGCCTCGACCCCGCCCGCCTCGATCAGCGTCACGACACCGAACGGCTTGACGCAGCTCCGCAGGTTGGCCACGCGGTCGGGATCGCCCAGCCCCCGGATCAGTGCGCCGTCGACGTCGACCTGGACGATATCGCCGCGATGGACGCTCTCCTCGATCCCGCCCCGGACCTGACGAACAAGGACCGGTCCCGGCCGCCGCCCCGTTGAGCGAGCGGCCCCCGCACGTGCCGTCGCCGGACGGCCCGCACTGCCGGCCACCCGCCGGCCGGTAGCCGGTTGCGGGGACGGAGGCAGGTCGTCGGTGGTCGTCATGGGTCCCGCGAGGATAGCGCGAGGCAGGCCGCCGCGGGCCGTCGACGGCGGACTCGGTCCCGGCCGGGCAACGGCGCTTGCTAGCATTCGCGAGCCGATCCCGCCGATGTCGCGGCCGTCGCGTCGCCGGGAGCGATCACCCCGGAGGTCTTCGTGTCGCTGCCCGCCACCCTCCACGTCTCGACGCATCCCGCCGTCCGGCACAAGCTGGCGATCCTCCGGGACGAGAAGACGGAACCGAAGAAGTTCCGCGAGATCGTCCGCGAGCTGTCCTGGCTCCTCGGCTACGAGGCGCTTGCCGACGCCCGCGTTCGTCCGCGAACGATCACCACGCCGATCGAGGAGATGCAGGCCGAGGAGCTCGGCGACCGGATCGGGCTGGTGCCGATCCTGCGAGCCGGCCTCGGCATGGTCGACGCGATGCTCGAGCTGATGCCGACCGCGGAGGTCTGGCACCTCGGGCTGTTCCGCGACGAGCGGACGCTCCGCCCGGTCGAGTACTACAACAAGCTGCCGGACTCCGCGTCGATCGACCTGTGCCTGATCCTCGACCCGATGCTCGCGACCGGCGGGTCGGCGACCGCGGCGATCGAGGTCCTGAAGCGCTGGGGGGCGGTCAAGCCCGTCCGGATCAAGCTCGTCAACCTGATCGCGGCGCCTGAGGGGGTGGCGGCGGTCGCGGCGGCCCATCCTGACGTCGAGATCCACTGCGCCGCGCTCGACCGCCAGCTCAACGACAAGGGCTACATCATGCCGGGCCTCGGCGACGCCGGCGATCGCCAGTTCGGCACCGGCAAGGCGGGCTGAGCCGAGGTTGACGTAGGAGTGACTCTGCCTCGGGCAAACCCTACGGACGCGAGCTCCACACAGGCGTCACGGATGTCGCCGGTCAGGAACGTCGCCCGCCGGCGCCGCCCCCGGTGGCGGCCCGAGCCGTCGGCGGCGGGCGACGGTCGGGACCTCGAGCCACCCCTCCGCGACCGCTCTCGCCGACAGCTCTCGCCCGCGACTCGATGCCGAGCCGCTCGAACACGCGCCGGAGATGGCCCTCGACGGTCTTCGTCGCGATCCCCAGCGCCCCGCCGATCTCGTCGTTCGAGCGGCCCTCGACCACGAGCCGGACGATCTCCTGCTCGCGGGTCGTGAGCGTCGGGTCGATCGCCCGGGGGCCGGGCGCCGCATCCCCGGGCTCGCCGAGCGCCGCCGCCCGGATGACGGCGACGAGCTCGGGCATCGGCGCGGTCTTGAGCACGAGCGCCGCGGCGCCGAGGCGGCGCGCCGCCGCGGCGTACTCGGCCTGCGCGAACGCGGTCAGCACCACGACCGCCGGCCGCTGCCCGGCATCCCGATGGCCCTCGAGAAGCTGAAAGCCGGTCTCCTGGCCGAGGCGGATGTCGAGGAGCAGCACGTCCACGAGCGCTGGGTCGAGGAGCGGCTCGGCGAGGTCGAGCGACGCCGCCGTTCCCGCGATCTCGATCCCCGGGTACTCGCGGAGCAGCGCCGACATGCCGTCCCGGACGACGGGGTGGTCGTCCACGATCGCCACGCGGATGGGGCGAGGCTCGGCCGTCACGTGGCCGAGGCTCGAGCGCCCTCGATCGCCGGGTTTGCGGCCGCGCCGGCCCAGACGACGCGGACCCGCGTCCCGCCCTCGGGCCGGTCCGCGACCGTCAGCTCGGCCCCGAGCTTCGCCGCGCGCTGCGCCATGGTGAGGAACCCGAGATGGCCGGGGCTGGCCGGCCTCGCGAGGGCGTCCTCGCCGACGCCAGAACCGCGGTCCTCGACCTCGAGCTCGGCCGAGCCAGACTCGGCGCGGAGGCGCACCGTGATCGGCGGGCGGCCGTGCTTGATGGCGTTGGCGACGGCCTCCTGCGCGATGCGGTAGAGCCCGAGCTCGACGTCGTACGGCAGCCGCTCGTCTCCGTCGTAGCGGAGGTCGATGTCGATCCCGGATGCGGCCCGCACCTCGCCCACGAGCGCCTCGAGCGCGGCCGCAAGACCGAGGTCGTGGATGACCGGCAGGCGCAGGTCGGCACAGATCGCCCGCAGCCGGGCGATCGCGGCGCGCAGCGTGGCAGCGGCGTCGTCCTCGCCGGCGCGGTCGAGCCGGTGGACGAGCATCGAGAGGTCCTGGATCACGTCGTCATGGATGTCCGCGGCGATCCTCGCTCGCTCCGACTCGCCCTCGTCCACCACCAGACTGCGGTCGCGCGCCTCCCTGGCTGCCTCGCGGGCGATGGGCAGGACGGCGACGACCCGGGTGATGCCCACGACGACGATCCAGACGACGAGCGGCTGGAGGAACGGCGTGGTCGTGAGCGCCGCGAGCGGGGCCAGCGCGACCGCCGGCAGCGTCGCGAGAACGGCGATGTCGCCGGCGCGGAGCACCGAGGCCAGCCGGCTCGAGCCGGTCAGGCGGCCTGCATCGCGCCGGACCTGCGCTGCAAGGACGAGCGCCGGCAGGAGCGGGACCGCGGAGACGAGCGCCCAGCGGAGGACCGACAGGGCACCACGCTCCATGCCGAGGACGGCCGCCAGGGCGCCGACGAGGGCGGCGGCCAGGGCAAGGACGGTCGAGCCCAGCAGCGCCCGGCGCCGCGCCCGGGGCGTGGCAATGAGCTGGGCGAAGGCCGCGGCGGCGACGAGGGCGGCGGCGGCCACGAGCACGCTCGTCAGCACGACGAGGAGGGGGTTCAGCGTGAGGTACGCGGGCAGCAGGAACAGCGGCGAGGCCGCGGCGGCGAGGAGCGGCGCCTCCACGCCCAGGGCCGCTTGCGGGCGAGTCTGCGGTAGCCGAGCCAGAGGAGGCCTGCGAGGCAGAGCAGGCCGGCCGCGATGAGCGCCACCGCGCTCGCGTAGAGGCGGACGAAGGCCCAGTTGGGCACCCACGTCTGCGACCCGAGGTAGTCCGGCGGGAGCGGCGACGGCAGCTCGCCCGGCTTGGCCATGAAGACCAACCCCGGCACCATCTCGAGGGCGGCCTGCTGGGCCTCCACCGCTCCCGGCAACGTGTAGACCTGCCTGTCGATCCCGACCCCGGGCGCACCCCCTTGCACGCTCAGGACGATCCAGCCGGGCTCCACGCCATCATGCGAGGCGAGGCCGCCCGGGCGCACGGAGGCAATGATCAGCGTCTGCTGGCCGGCGTCGTCGTGCGCGAACCCGTACGCGAACCCGGGGTCCACGACGCCCGCCGAGTACGCTGCGATGCCCGCGACCGCCGACGCGGCGAGGATCGCCAGCGCGAGGATCGTGAGCCGGATCGCGTCATGCCGTGGACGCTAGCACCGCGGCGCCCGGCCGAAACGAAGGGAGAACCCTCATGCAGCCGGCTAGCCGACGAGTCCACGATCCCAGCCGGATTCACGACGCGATCAACCGGGACTCGAGCGTCGGGCCGCGAAAGGACCTACCTTCACACCCGTGACTGCAGCGGCGCAGATCTTGCCAGTCAACGGCGACCGGTCAGCGGCTCCGGAGGAGCCCAGGCGCGATCGTGGCTGTCGTCGCGCTGCTGATCGTCGGCTTGGCGGCGTGCAGCCCGCAGGGTCCCGCGCCGACGGCCACCACGGCGCAACCGTCGGGATCGCCGCCCACCCACGCGGCGGCATCGACCAGACCCTCCGTGAAGCCGCCCACGGATCCGGCGACGGCCGCGGTCCGGGGCTTCGTCGACTTCGCCTCCAAGGCCGACGCGTCCTACCAGGCGACGTTCACCGGCAAAAGCCGCCATACCGTCGACGTCCTCCCGATCACCAAGGGCGTGCTCCAGGTCAGCGGTTCGGACGTGCTCGTGCGCGCGACGTTCGAATTCCCGAGCGGGGCAAGGCGACGGTCGAGCATCGATCGGTGGGCGGCAAGGGCTGGCTCCGCGAGTTGCCGCACGCCTGGCAGCGGCTCACGGGCTTCGGGCCCGCCCAGTCGATGGCCGCCTTTCCCGCGGTCCGCGGCCCGGCGGACGTCTCGTACCTGGGCCCGACGACGGTCGGCGGGAAGACGCTCTACCGGCTCCAGGTGGTGTCGGCGATCGTCAACCCCGTGATGATCCCGGCGTCGAACCTGACGGAGGTCGTCGTGACGGATCCGAAGCTCACCGTCCTCGTTGACGCCGCGGGTCGCCCGATCAGCGGGGTCGCCGAGATCATCGGCAACGGCCGGGTCTCCGGCCAGCTCCAGGAGATCGCGATCGATCTCGACGTGGTCTTCACGAAGGTCGGTCAGCCGGTCACGATCGCGGCACCCTGAGGCCGGATCAGACCTGCGGCGCGACGATCACGTACTTCCCGACCCATTGGGCGTCGAACGCGGCGGTCGCGTCCGTCTCGAGATACGTGTTCAGCGGCGTGTACGACGCGCCGACATACCAGCGATGGGTGAAGCCGTTCGGGTCGCTGATCGCGATGTTCCCCAGCGTGAACTGCGTCGTCTGGTTCGGATTCGCGGACGCGGTCATGCCCGTCATCACGACGGCGTGCTTGCCGTGCAGGACGAGCAGCCCGACGGGCTTGCCGGTCCACGCGATCAGGGTCGCAGCCCGGTTCAGGGCATCGCCACGGCTGTCATAGGCCTCCCAGTGGTAGACCGTCGGGCGCCACGTGTAGCGGGAGTAGTAGCTGGCTGCGAGTGCCCAGCCGAGCGGATCCGAGCCGCGAGCCGCCGTGCTCAGCGCATCCCGCGACTGCTCGAACCGGAGGATCGACGCCTGCGGCAGGTTCAGGTCGTGACGGTCGATCATGTTCATCATCATCGCGACCGAGGCCGCGGTGCAGGTTCGGCTGTCGACCTGGTGTTCGTACGCGCCGACGAAGTAGACGTCCCGGCTGTAGCCGGTCGCGGCGCCGGCCGAATGGATCCCGAGGCTGGTCAGCCAGACGACGGCGAGGGCCATCATGAGGATCGGGCGGCGTGGGCGGCGGAGGCGAGCGGGCATGTCCCTTCCTCCCCTCGATCGTCGGGCCGGCCCGTGGGCCGACGCGCGGTCGAGATCAGGCGGCCGGAGACACCCGGGCGGCCGAACACGAACAGGCCGAACGCTGGGGCGTCGGAGCCGCAAGCTCGACCCCGATGGTCGGGGGAGCCTGCCCCAGTCTAGGTGGTCCGGCAACCCGGCCATGAGGCAGGTTCGTGACACCTCGTCCGAAATCGAACGGCCGGCCCTCGCGGGCCGGCCGTCTCGTGCGCGATGGGAACGGGCCGGAGGCCCGCGTCCTCAGTTGCCGCCCGGCGTGACCGCGACGGTGGCCTTCGTGAAGCCGGTGCCCTTCGTGTCATCGGTGATGCCTTTCAAGGCCTCCGTGACGAGGTCGGGCGTGTACGCATCGATCGACGGGTAGTTCTTGATGATGCCCGCGTTCTTCGCGATCATCACGGTCTGGCCCCAGTAGATCGGGTTGATCATCCCGACGCCGAGGGGTGACGGCCAGACGAGGGCGTTGACCTCGTTCATCATCCACTTCTGGTGCCCGGCGCCGAGCTGGCTGCCGGCATCGGTCGTGTACTTGACGCAGTCGTCGGGATGGTCGCGGCAGTAGATCCAGCCCTTGAGCGAGGCCCGGATGAAGCGGACCGCGACGTCCTTGTTCGTGCCCTGGTCGAGCCACGCCTTGCGGGCGAAGATCGCGTCCTGGAGCATCGCGACGCGGTAGTCGTTCCAGTTGATGACGTTGAGGTCGTCGGGCGAGTACAGGTTGCCGGTCTCGGGGTTCGTCGCCTCGAGGACCTGGGCGTACTCGTTGTAGATCATCGCCTCACCGGCGCTGATCTCGTGGGCGAGGAACGCCGACATGTTGAAGGCCTGGATGACCTTCTGGTACTGCTTGGTCGGATCGCCGTTGCTCTCGAGGCCGGGCGTCAGTCCGCAGGTCAGCAGTCCGGCCGTGACCTCGAACTCGTTGCCGAAGTCCCAGACGCCGACCTTCTTGCCGGCGAGGGCGCAGGGGTCCGTGATGTTGTCCTTCTTCCACGTCACCGAGAGCGTCCCGGAGCGCTGGAAGATCTGGGCGATGTCCACGAGGTCGGAGCCGCCTTCGCGGGCCTCCAGGACCTTCGGAACCCAGCTGATCGTGAACTCGGGGCCGTCCGCCGCGGATCCGACCTGCTGGGGGATGACGTCCGCGCCGCCCGGGAGCATGGTCACGGTCAGGTTCTCGGCCTTGTAGTACCCCTGCTTGTCGGCCGCGAAATAGCCGCCGAACTGCGCCTGCGGGTTCCACTGGAGCTGGAGGCGGACCGAAGCGGCCGCCGCCTGGCTGGCCGGAGCCTCCGAGGCCGCGACCGAGCGGCCGCCGCCGAGGGGGCGGTCGACGGCGCCGGGGCCTGCGAGGCCGATGGCGTCGGGGTTGCAGCGTTGGAACAGGCAGCGAAGACGACCGCCACCACCGCACTCAGCGCGTAGCCGCGCTTCTTGCCCATGGACTCCTCCTCCTCCGCGCTCGGCTCCCCGCCGAGCGCTCCTCGGACGCGACGACCGCAACCGTCGAGGGCGGAAGGATACGACCTCGAGACGGCTCCGGCGCACTCGATTCCGGGCCGAATCCGTTCCGGTTCGGGGCCCCTCAGGGATCGCCGCGCTGGGTCGCGTGCCAGGGGATCACGAGCCGCTCGATCAGGACCACGATCAGGTAGAAGACGATCCCGGTGGCCGCGCCGAGGAGGATGGCGGCCCACGTGATGTCGAACTTCAGCGCGCTGGCGCTCTGGACGATCATCCGGCCGAGGACCGTCGCCGAGCCGCCGAAATACTCGGCGACGATCGCCCCGATCAGGCTGAGCGTCGTGGCGACCTTCATCGCCGTGAAGAAGTACGGGAGCGCATTCGGGATCCGGACCTTCCGGAGGATCGTCCCGTCGCTCGCCGCGTACGACCGCATCAGCTCGACGGCGCCGGGATCCACCTCGACGAGGCCGCGGAGGACGTTCGCCATCACCGGGAAGAACACGAGGACCGCGGCCATCAGCGCCTTCGACAGGGGGTTGATCAGCCCGAACCAGTTGTTGAGGAGCGGGGCGAAGGCGATGATCGGCACGGCGTTCGCCGCCACGGCGAGGGGCAGCAGGATCCCGCGTGCCGTCACGTAGCGGGCGGACGCGAACGCGACCAGCAGGCCGGCCAGGGTGCCGATCAGCAGTCCGAGCAGGGCCTCCTGGAGCGTCGCCAGGGCCGACGGCAGGAGGGCGAAGCGACCCTCCGCCCAGTTCGCCTGGAGCGCCGCGAGGATCACCGAAGGCTTCGGGAACACGAACTTCTGGAGGTTCAGGGCACCGACGACCAGCTCCCACGCGGCGATCGCGCCGACGAACACGAGCACCGCGGGCAGGTACCACGCGACGGTCCGGATCAGCCGGGAGCCGCGACCCGGCCTGCGCCCGACGCTGCCAACGGCCGCGCTCACCCGACCGCACCCTCGGCGATCGTCCGCTCGATCGAGGCGTCGGCCGTCCCGGCGACCGTGCCCGCGTCGTCGAGGTCGCCGCCGCCCTTGCGCAGCGCCTCCCGAACCGCGGTGACCAGCTCGAAGTACCGGCGGGTCTCGCGGGTATCGTCGTTCCGGGGCCGCGGCAGGTCGATGTCGATCACCTCGGTGATCCGGCCGGGCCTGGCGCTCATCACGACGACCCGCGACGAGAGGAAGACCGCCTCGGGGATGGAGTGGGTCACGAACAGGATCGTCGTGCCGGTCCGCTCCCAGATCCGGAGGACCTCGCTGTTCATCCGCTCACGGGTCATCTCGTCCAGCGCGCCGAACGGCTCGTCCATCAGCAGGATCGACGGCTCGAAGGACAGGGCACGGGCAATCGCGACGCGCTGCTGCATCCCGCCCGACAGCTGGAACGGGTGGTGCTTCAGGAAGTCGCCGAGCTCGACGAGGTCCAGCATCTCCTTCGCCCGGGCCGTCCGGCGGGCGCCGTCCCAGCCGAGGACCTCGAGCGGGAGCTTCACGTTGTCCTCGACCGTCCGCCAGTCGAACAGGACCGGCGCCTGGAACACCATCCCGTAGTCGCGATCGCGGCGGGCCTGCTCGGCGGTCTTGCCGTTGACGGTGACGGTCCCGCTCGACGGTGACGTCAGGTCGCCGACGATCCGGAGGAGCGTCGACTTGCCGCATCCGGACGGCCCGATCAGCGAGACGAACTCGCCGCGGGCGACATCGAGATCGATCCCCTCGAGGGCCTTGGTCACGACGCGGTCGCCACGGCTGAACGTCTTGTCGACACCAACGACGCGGACGACGGGGGCGGACGGTTCGGTCATCGGTCGGTGCTCTCCTCGATCGGTCAGGCGTCGGCAGGGCGGCGACCGCGGAGCACGACCCGCTCGATCGCGTCGATGACGAGGTAGAAGGCGAGCCCGAGGATCCCGGCCGCGACGATCGAGGCCCACAGCTTCTCCGGGCCGGTGATGTAGTACTGGTTGTAGTTGATGATCGCCCGCCCGAGGCCGTCGGCGATCCCGCCCGGGCCCTCGCCGATGATCGCCCCGACGATGCTCGCGGTGGCCGCGATCTTCAGCGCGGTGAACAGGTATGGAAGCGAGGCAGGGAAGCGGAGGCGCTTGTAGATCGTCCAACGGCTGGCGGCATACGACCGCATCAGCTCCAGCGCCCGCGGGTCGAACGAGCGGAGGCCGCGGATCATCGCGATCGTGACGGGGAAGAACGTGAGGTACGTCGCGATCACGACGACCGACATCACGTTCGCCCCGAGAGCGAAGACGATCAGCGGCGCGAGGGCGATGATCGGGACGGTCTGGCTGGCGACGACGTACGGCACCAGCGCCCGCTCGAGGAGCTTCGAGTGGACGAAGATCGTCGCGAGGCCGAGCCCGATGAGCGCTCCGAGGACGAACCCGATCAACGCCTCGCGCCACGTGTACAGCGCCGCGTCGAACAGGAACACCGCGACGGACCGGTCCGCACCGCGCTGCCACGGCTCATTGAACGTCAGCAGGATGTTCCAGACGTGGGGCAGGTTCAGGTCGTTGGCGAACGCCCAGCGGAAGGGCGGGTTCCAGAGGACCGGTGAGCCCGGCTGGGCGAGCGGCGCTCGCCACGGGGTGCCGCCGAGGAACTTCGCGCCCTCCCAGAGGACGAGGACGACGACGAGGGCCGCGAGACCGACGAGGATCCCGCGGCCGCGTCGCCGACCGGCGCGGTCGGGCGCGACGGACGAGAGGCCGCCACGCGTGGCGGTCGCCGTCGCCATCCGTCAGCCCGCGACGACCTGGTCGGCGATGTCGAGGGCGCCGTCGATGACGGCGAAGCCCTCCGCCAGCTGCTCCTCCGTGATGCAGAGGGGCGGGTTCGTGTGGATCGAGTTGTTGGCGATCATCGTGTACACGCCGTGCTCGCGGAGGTACTTGCCGATCGCCTTCATCTCGTCGCTCGTGCCGTTGAATGGCGTCATCGGCGTCCACGGATCGTGGCTCCGGACGAGGTCGAGGATCCCGAACAGCCCCAGGTTGCGGTGGGCCCCGACGGACGGGTGGCGGGCGGCCAGGTCCTCGTGGTGGCGGCGCATGACCGGCCCGAGCCGGGCCGCGTTCTCGATCAGCCCGTCTTCCTCGTAGACGCCGATGTTCGCGAGCGCCGCCGCGCATGACACCGCGTGGCTCGAATAGGTCAGGCCGCCGTAGTAGAACGCCGAGTCGAAGTGCTCGGCGATCTTGTGGTTCATCGCCACGGCACCGAGCGGGAGGTACGACGAGGTCAGGCCCTTGGCCATCGTGAGCAGGTCCGGGACCGTATCCCAGTGCTGGATCGCGAACCACTTGCCGGTCCGCCCGAAGCCCGCCATGACCTCGTCGGCGACCATGAGGATCCCGAAGCGATCGCACAGCTCGCGGACGCCCTGGATGTAGCCGTCCGGCGGGATGAGGATGCCGTTCGTCCCGACGATCGTCTCCAGGAAGATCGCCGCGATCGTGTGGGGACCCTCGTAGCGGATCACGTCCTCGAGGCCCTGGAGGCTCTCGGCGGCCGGGCGCGGCTCCGCCTCGCCCCAGCGGTGCGTGTCCGGGTAGCGGACGACGCCGACGAGCGCCGGCTCGTTCGCCCAGCGACGCGGGTCGCCCGTGAGCGTCATCGCCCCGAGCGTCGCCCCGTGATAGGCGCGGTATCGGGCGAGGACCTTGTGGCGGCCGGTGTAGGCGCGGGCGAGCTTGATCGCGTTCTCGATCGCCTCGGCGCCACCGAGGGTCAGGAAGACCTTGTCGAGGTCGCCCGGCAGGATCTCGGCGAGCTTCGCCCCGAGGCGGGCCCGCGGCTCCGTCGCGAAGGCCGGCTGGACGTACTGGAGCTTCGTCGCCTGGGCGGTGATGGCATCGATGACCCGGCGGTCGCCATGCCCGATGTTCACCGACATCAGCTGGCTGTTGAAGTCGAGGATCCGCTGGCCCTCCGGCGTGTAGAGGTAGACGCCCTTCCGCCCGGTCGATCGCGATCGGGTCGATCGCGCCCTGGGCGGACCACGAGAAGAAGGTGTGGGCGCGGCTGAGCTGCACGATCTCGGCGCTGGACATCGTGCTCGCGGATTCGACGGCCATGGAGGGCTCCCGCTCGCTGCGTTCGGACGTCCCGCGATTGTCGCAGATGGCGCGACCCCCGCCGGGTCGCCGATCCCGCTCCCGGCAGCCGCTACCATGCCGACGCTGTGGCATCCCCTTCCCTGTGGCGACACGCCGATTTCCTGAAGCTGTGGGTGGGCCAGACCGTGTCCGAGCTGGGCTCGGTGGTGACGCGGACGGCCGTGCCCCTCGTGGCCCTGCTCGTCCTCGGCGCCGGACCCTTCGAGATGGCCCTGCTCGTGGTTGCGGGCAGCCTGGCGGTCCTCCTCGTCGGCCTCCTCGCCGGGGCGTGGGTGGATCGGCTCCGGCGTCGTCCGCTCCTGATCGGGACGGACGCGATCCGGGCCGTCCTCCTGTTCTCGATCCCGCTCGCCTACGCCGCCGGGGTCCTGCGCATGGAGCAGCTCTATCTCGTGGTCTTCGTCGAGGGCTGTCTCGGCTCGTTGTTCGACGCGGCATATCCCGCCTACGTCCCCTCGCTCATCGGTGTCGATCGGGTGGTCGACGGCAACAGCAAGCTCGCGACGAGCTCATCGCTGGCCGAGATCGGCGGCCCGGGCCTGGCCGGCGCCCTGGTTCAGCTGGTGAGCGCGCCATTCGCGATCCTCGTCGACGCGGTGTCGTTCGGTGTCTCCGCGATCTCGCTCCTCCTCATCCGCACCCCTGAGCCGCCGCGTCCGGCCCGGACTGCTTCGACCCCGATCCGGCTCGAGATCGTCGAGGGCCTCCGGCTCGTGCTCCACCACCCGGTGCTCCGAGCCATCGCGGCGCGATCGGTGGTCGCGCATGTCGCGGGGTCGTTCTACGGCGTGCTGTACGCGATCTTTCTCCTCCAGGAGCTGCACCTGACGCCCTTCCTGTTCGGCGTCGTCGTCTCGGCGGGGGGCGTCGGGGCGCTGATCGGCTCGCTCTATGCCTCGCGCGTGATCGGCCGGTTCGGGCTGGGTCCGGCGCTGATCTGGACAGCGGTCGGAGCGTCGGTCCTCGGAATCCTGACCCCGCTCGCCCAGGGACCGCTGCTCGTCGTGACCGTGATGGTGCTGATCCCGCAACTGGTGGGCGACGGCCTCCAGACGATCGAGGGCGTCGCGGAGCTCTCGCTGATCCAGGGCCTGAGCCCGGACCGGATCCTCGGCCGGGTCAACGCGACGCTCGAGGTGTTCTCGCACGGGATCGCCTATCCGATCGGCGCGCTCGCGGCGGCGGGCGTCGCCGAGGTGATCGGCGTCCGCGGCGGGATCGCGCTCGGCTGGGCGGGCATGGCCGTCTCGATCCTGTTCCTCGTGTTCTCGCCGATCCCGCGGATCCGGACGGCGACGGACGAGGCAGCTCTGCCGGCTTGAGAGCCGGGCGTTCATGACGACGCCTGACGTCTTTCCCACCGAACCTGCGGTGAGACGCAGCTCGCGGGATGCGCACCCGACACGAGGACGGTTGACGATGGACCACACGACGTTCCAGGACTGGCTGAACCGCTACATCGACGGCTGGCGGACCGGCGACGCGGCCGCGATCGGCGAGCTGTTCAGTGCGGACGCCCGCTACTACTACGGTCCGTATCGCGAGCCGGTCGTCGGGCGTGGCGCCATCGTTGCCGACTGGGCGGCTGACCCGGACGAGCCGGGGTCGTGGGAGGCGGAGTACCGGCCGCTGGCGGTCGACGGCGCCACTGCGGTGGCCACCGGCGAGTCGCGCTACACGAACGGTCGGACCTACAGCAACATCTTCGTCTGCACGTTCGACGGGGACGGACGCTGCACAGAGTTCCGCGAGTGGTACATGGAACGCTCCGCGAACCCGCAGAGCTGACCCACTCGAACGAATCAGGCCCGCAGGACGGTCAAGGCCCCGGGCCGGGTCTCGGCCGTCACCCAGTCGGCGCGATGGTGATCGCCGTCGACCTGGAACGGCTCCGTCGGCACCGCGGTCACCCGAACCTGCCGGGCTCGGATCCGCATCGACCGCGACCGATGGTGGGGCGGGTCGTCCCGCTCGAGAAGCACCTCGGCCAGGGCGATGAGCCCGCCGACGGCCCCCGAGGCGCGAATGACGATCACGTCCAGCAGCCCGTCGGTCGGGTCGATCGGCCGTCGCGGGCCGACGAGCCCGGGGATGATCTGGCCGCAGTTCGCGAGCATCACGACGAGCCCGCTGACCTCGTGGACGGCGCCGTCGGCGTCGATCCGGAAGTCGACCGGGCGCACTCGGGCCGCCTCCCGCGCGGTCGACACGATGTAGGCGCTGAAGCCGAGCCGGCGCTTCAGGTCCGTCGACGTCGCGGCCATGACGCGGGCGTCCAACCCGAGCCCGCAGGCGACGACGAACGTTCGCTGGTGGGTCGTCCGGTCGTCGGGTTCGCCGTCCGCCCGGTTCGATCCCCAGGTCGCCACGCCGACATCGATCGGCTCCGGCCGGCCGGCCCCGATCAGCTTCACGGCCGACGAGAGCCGACGCGGGATCCCGAGCACGGACGCGAAGACGTTGCCGGTCCCAGCGGGCACGATCGCGATCGGGACCCCGCTCCCGAGCAGCGGCTCGGCGGCGTCGCGGATCGTCCCATCGCCGCCCACGACCACGACGAGCGGCGACGACCGTGCCGCGCCCAGCGCCCGCCGAGCCGCGGCCGGCGTCGTGTCGACGACGACCGGCGGCCGTCCCGTGCGCGCCTCGACCGCCTCCGTGACCGACGCGACGAGCCGCCGGCGGCGACCCGGATCGGCCATCTGGGAGGCATTCGGGTTGACGACGACGAGCGGGCGATCGGAGGTCGGAGTGGGCATCCACCCCAGTGTGGGGCAGACCGCCCGGGCAGGCGACCGGGCCGGCACGGCCCGGGTCGCCGGCGGACCCTTGCGCGGGTTGCGCTCCGCGCCATGCTGCCGGTGTACCCTCTCCCCTTCTCCGATCATGCGAGGTGCCCGAATGCCGCGAAACGTCCGAGGCGCGCTCCTGCAGGCGACCTGGACCGGTGACAAGGAATCGATGATCCAGAAGCACGAAGGGGCCGCCCACGAGGCGTCGAAGCAGGGCGCCCAGGTGATGCTGTTCCAGGAGCTCTTCTACGGCCCGTACTTCTGCCAGGTCCAGGACGCCCAGTACTACAGCTACACGGAGCTGATCCCGGACGGCCCCACGACGAAGCGGATGCAGGACCTCGCGAAGCAGACCGGGATGGTCCTCGTCGTGCCGATGTACGAGGAGGACCAGACGGCGTCGGGGATCTACTACAACACCGCGGCGGTGATCGATGCCGACGGGTCGTACCTCGGCAAGTACCGCAAGACGCACATTCCCCACGTCAAGGGCTTCTGGGAGAAGTTCTACTTCCGACCGGGCAACCTCGGCTATCCGGTGTTCGAGACCGCGGTCGGCAAGGTCGGCGTGTACATCTGCTACGACCGGCACTTTCCGGAAGGCGCCCGGGCCCTCGGGCTGAACGGCGCCGAGATGGTCTTCATCCCGAGCGCGACGTCGCGCGGCCTGAGCGAGTACCTGTGGCGGATCGAGCAGGTCAGCCACGCGGTCGCGAACGGCTACTTCGTCGGGACGATCAACCGGGTCGGCATCGAGGCCGAGATCGGCGACGACGACTTCTACGGCCAGAGCTATTTCGTCGACCCGCGCGGCCAGTTCATCGGCGAGCTCGGATCAGCCCATGACGAGGAGCTCATCGTCCGGGACATGGACCTCGACAAGATCACCGAGGTCCGCCAGACGTGGCAGTTCTACCGGGATCGCCGGCCGGACGCCTACGACGACCTCGTCCGACCTTAGGCGGATGGGGTCGCGCAGCTTCCCCTCCGCCTGCGGTGGGCGGGTGTCAGCTCCCAGTTGAAGGTGCCAGAACGATGGATTTCGGCTTCACGCTGAAGCCCGAGAACTCGATCGAACGGACGATCGCCCTGACCCGCCAGGCCGAGGCCGCGGGTTTCACAGCCGGTTGGCTGTTCGACTCGCACGTCCTGTGGCGGGATCCCTATCCGCTCCTCACCCTCATGGCCCAGGCGACGAAGCGGATGCGACTCGGCACCTGCGTCACGAACCCCGGCACCCGCGAGCCGAGCGTCACGGCATCCGTCCTCGCGACGCTCGACGAGCTGAGCGACGGCCGGATGGACCTCGGGATCGGGCGAGGCGACTCCGCGCGGCGCGTCCTGGGCAAGCCACCGACGACGATGGCAACGCTCGAGGAGGCGATCGGCGTCATCCGGTCGCTCGTCGCCGGGAAGACGGTCACGTACGAGGGGACGGGTCTCCACTTCCCGTGGACCCGCGGCTGGGACCTCCCGGTCTGGGTCGCCGGCTACGGCCCGATGGCCCTCGCGATGACCGGACGAGTCGCCGATGGCGTGATCCTCCAGCTTGCCGACCCGGACCTGATCGCGTGGTTCGTCGCCCAGGTCCGCGAGGCCGAGGCGGCTGCCGGCCGACCCGCCGGATCCGTCCGGGTCCAGGCGGCGGCCCCGGCCCACGTCGGCGACCTGGCCACGTGCCGCGAGCGGACCCGGTGGTTCCCCGCCCTCGTCAGCAACCACGTCGTCGACCTCGTGAACAAGTACCCGCGTGACCAGCTGCCGGAGTCGCTGACCGGCTACGTCCATGACCGCGAGGGCTACGACTACCTCCACCACGCGGAGGTCGGGTCGTCCAACGCCCGCTTCGTCGGCGACGAGGTGACGGACCGCTTCTGCGTCCTCGGCTCGGTCGACGACCACGTCGCGAAGCTCCAGCGGCTCGCGGCCGCCGGCGTCGACCAGTTCAACATCTACCTGATGAACGGTGACGAGGAGGGGGTCCTCGAGGCCTACGGCCAGGAGATCATCCCGGCGGTCTCCGCCGACGCCAGGTCCGGGTAGGGCCGCCCGCGTCGGTCGGACCGGTGCGGGGACGCACCACGAGGCACCGCCGCTGGTGCGGTCCGGGGCGTCTGCGGGGGTCCCTGGCCGGAACGGGGGACTGGCGCGGCGGTCGCCGGAAGCCGACGATCGGATCGATCGGCCACATCCGTGACGCGCACCGTCCCGCGCCCCGCCGGATCGCCGAACGTCGACCCCGCGCGCCGCGCGCCGCGCCCAGCCCACAGGCAGCCCGAGTCCCGGGAGGACCGACCGTGACCATCCCGTCCCGATCCACCGATCGCCACGACCCGTTCTGGGACATGGACGGCAAGGGCGCCCGCAGGGTTCGCCTCCAACGCCGTCTGCTGCGATCCGCGATGCTCCTCCTCGCCCTGGTCGCCATCGCGGTGCTCGTCAGCCACATCCCGACGATCGACCCGGAGTTCCTGGTCTCGGGCGGCGGCCGCCCGATCCTGGCCGGGATGCTCCTGGCGCTCCTCGGCACGAGCATCCTGATCGCGATCTCGCGGATGCGCCACACGCCCGACCGCTGAACGTCGCCCGGGACGAGAGCCGGGCATCGGGAGCAGTCGCTATCCTCGTCGGGTCCGACTTCGAGGAGGAGGCCCGATGCGCACGCTCATCACGAACGGCACGATCGTCACCGCCGAGGGGTCGACGGCGGCGGACGTCCTGATCGAGGGCGAGGCGATCGCCCAGATCGGCACGGGCCTGGCGGGAAGCGCGACCGCCGACGAGACGATCGACGCCGCGGGCCGCTGGCTGATCCCGGGCGCGATCGACGTCCACACCCACATGGAGCTGCCATTCGGCGGCACCTTCGCCAAGGACACGTTCGAGACGGGCACGCGGGCCGCGGCGTTCGGCGGGACGACGACGATCGTCGACTTCGCGGTGCAGTCGCGCGGGAAGACCCTCCGGGAGGGCCTCGACGCCTGGCATGCCAAGGCGGAGGGCAACGCCGTCGCGGACTACGGCTTCCACATGATCATGAGCGACGTCAACGACGACAGCCTCGCCGAGATGGACGGGCTCGTCGCCGAGGGCGTGCCGGACTTCAAGCTCTTCACCGCTTACCCCGGCGTCTTCTACAGCGACGACGGGGCGATCTTCCGGGCGATGCAGCGGACCGCGAAGAACGGCGGGCTCATCATGATGCACGCCGAGAACGGGATGGCGATCGACGTCGTCGCGGCCGACGAGGTCGCCGCCGGCCACACCGATCCCTACTACCACGGCGTGGCCCGCTACCCGATCTTCGAGGGCGAGGCGACGAACCGGGTGATCCGGCTGGCCGAGGCGGCCGGCGTCCCCGTCTACATCGTCCACCTGTCCGCGCGGGACGCGCTCAATGCCGTTCGCGAGGCGCGGGATCGCGGCGTCAAGGCCTTCGCCGAGACCTGCCCGCAGTACCTGTTCCTCTCGCTCGACGACATGAAGGGCGGGTTCAACGGGGCGAAGTTCGTGTGCTCGCCGCCGCTCCGCCCGGCCGACCACCAGGACGAGCTCTGGACGGGCCTCGTCAAGGACGACCTCCAGCTGGTCTCGACCGACCACTGCCCGTTCGACTTCGAGGGCCAGAAGGACCTCGGCAAGGGCGACTTCCGGAAGGTCCCGAACGGGCTGCCGGGCGTCGAGGACCGGGTCGACCTCCTTCATGATGGCGGCGTCGTCGGTGGCCGGATCACGAAGGAGCGCTGGGTCGAGATCATCGCGACCGCCCCGGCGAAGCTGTTCGGGATGTACCCGCAGAAGGGCGCGATCGCCGTCGGCTCGGACGCGGACCTGGTCGTCTACGACCCGACGGCGACGCGGACGATCAGCGCCTCGACCCACCACATGGATGTCGACTACTCGTGCTACGAGGGCCGTCGGGTCACGGGTCGGTCGGACATCGTCCTGTCGCGGGGCGCGGTGATCGTCCGGGACGGCCAGTTCACCGGCCGGAAGGGCGCCGGCAGGTTCGTGAAGCGAGCGGCCGCCGACTACGCCCGGATCAGCTGACGCGACCAGGGCCGGGGAGACCGTGGCCGAACCCGTGACGACGCCGGCGACGCTCAGCGATCGAGTCCGACGTCGTTCACCTGGCCGAGATCCGGGCGTTCGTCCGGGCGGTCGCCGCGAGCGCGGGGGCCGGGGACGAGGCGACCGCGGACCTGGTCCAGGCCGTCGACGAGCTCGCGTGCAACGTGATCACCCACGGCTACGACGGCGGCACCGGGTCGATCGAGGTGGATGGCCGCGTGGTGGACGGCGCGATCCAGATCCGCCTGCGGGACGACGCCCCGCCGTTCGACCCGCGGACCGTCCCGGAGCCGCGTCTCGACCTGCCCCTCTCGCAGCGGCCGTTCGGCGGGATGGGCGTCCACCTCGCTCGCGGCCTCACGGACCGGATCGACCACCGTATCCTGCCGAGTGGAGGCAACGAGGTCACCGTGACGAAGCGGCTGCTGCCGGCCGAGCCGAAGGAGGGCGACGATGGACATCACGACGGAGCGACCAAGCCCTGACGTCGCCGTCATCGCCCTGGCCGGCGAGCTCGACGGCTCGAACTTCGAGCAGGTGATCGAGGCCGGCCGGATCGCGGTCGCCGGCGGCGCATCGCGCGTCGTCCTGGATCTCGGCGGGCTGACGTACATGGGCAGCTCGGGGCTCGTCGCCATCCACTCGATCGCGCTCATCACGCGTGGACGCGAGCCGATCTCTCCCGAGGACGGCTGGCAGGCGATCCACGACATCGGCAGCGAAGCCGACGATGATGCCGATCCGACGCTCCTTCTCGCGGCGCCCGGCCCGGCGGTCAACCGCGTCCTCGAGCGGAGCGGGATGACCGGCCTGTTCCCGGTCCATGCCGATCGCGACGCGGCGGTCGCGGCCGCCTCGGCCTGACGGGACCGACAGCAGAACGCCCGTGGCCGTCGCGGCCCTCGAGGGGCTGCTCGACGCGCAAGCCATCGAGCCGCTGCTGGCGGCCGCCGCGACGCTGACGCCGGGGATCGCGATCGAGGTTCGCGACTCATTCGGGACGGCCCTCGTCGTCCATGGGGAGGCGGCGCCCGGCGCGTCCCGAGGCCGTGCCCGGATCGAGGTCGACGACGAGCCGATCGGCGTCGTCGAGGTGACCGGCGACGGGCCGCCCGAGGCGCTGGGAGCGGTCGCGTCGACCGTCGCGGCGGCCCTGTCCCTGGTGGCGGGGGAGGCGGCAAGCCGCCGGGCCGTGACGGCCGCGGCGCTGGACGACCTCCGCGAGCTCTCGCTCCTGAAGCAACTCGCCGAGACGGTCGGGACGGCCGTCGACCCGGAGCAGATCGCGGGCCGCGTCCTCGAGGCGATCGCGGACCCGCTCCGTGCCGAGGTCGCGCTCGTCCTGCCCGCGGAGCCCGCCGGCGACGGCGGGATCCCGAGACCGGTCGCGGCGCTCGGGTCCACCGACGACGTCGCGCGGCTCGCGCTCGATTCCACGACCCTCGTCGATCGGCTTCGCGCCGAGGACCCCGACCAGGGACTGTGCGCCGACCTCGCTCGGCCCGCGTTCCCCGATGCCTTCGGCTCGATCCTCGCCGCGGTCGTCCGCACGACCCGCGGCACGCAGGGCGCGCTGGTCCTCGGTCGCCGGCCCGGGTCGCGGCCGTTCGACGATGTCGACCGCCGTCTCGTTGCCGCCGTGGCGAGCCAGACGGCGATCGCCCTCGAGCGAGCGGCCCTCCAGCGCGAGATCCTGGGCCGGCGGCGGATCGACGACGAGCTGGCGATCGGGCGACGAATCCAGCGATCGCTGATGCCGCGGCGCTTCCCGAACCTGCCCGGCTGGGAGATCGCCGCCGTCTACGAGTCGGCGCGCGAGATCGGCGGCGACTTCTACGATGCGTTCCCCCTGCGTGGCCAACCCGGAAAGCTGGCGTTCGCCGTCGCGGACGTCACCGGCAAGGGCATCCCGGCGGCCATCCTCATGGCCGACGCGCGGGCCCTGATCCATGCGGCCGCGGACCATGCGACCGACCCCGCGGACAGCCTGGGGCGGGTCAACCGGGTCCTGGTCGAGGAACGGGCGACGTCGCTGTTCGTGACCGTGGCCCACGGCGTCGTCGACGGGCCGAGCGGCGAGCTGGTGATCGCGAGCGCCGGCCACGACCCTGTCCACATCCTCCGGCGCGACGGCGATCTCACGATCATCGAGCCGACGGGCCGCCTGATCGGGATGTCGGCCGACATCGCGGCGCACTCCGTCCGCGAGGTCGTCGAGCCGGGCGACGCGATCGTGGCCCACACCGACGGCGTGACCGAGGCGCGCTCGCCCGACGGGGGCTTCTACGGCGAGGACCGCTATCGAGCGGTGCTGGCCGGCCTGGCCGGTCGGTCGGCGTCCGCGATCGTGGACGGCGTGATGGCCGATCTCGCCGTCTTCCGGTCAGGAGCCGAGGCCTTCGACGACCTGACCCTGCTCGTCCTCCGACGCCTGCCTGACGCGGACCCCGGCGCAGCCTGATCAGCGTCCGGTCGGGTGCCCGAACGTCTCGTCCCGCGGGCGCAATCGATGCCTTCCCCGACCCGCCGGTAGACTCCCGATGGATCCCCCGATTGCCCGTCCAGAGGTCGCATGCCGTCCGATCTCCTCATGCCCGCGTTCGCCTTGACGCTCGTCGCCAACGCGATCCTCATCGTCGTGGCGCTTCGCGCCCTGCTCCGGGGACCGGACCGCGCCGACCGCCGGCCACCCCCGCCACCACCTCGCCACCGGTCGCGCGCGGCCGTGACCGCCGCGTCGCCGACACCGCCTCCGACGTCCGCTCCCGTTCCGACCGCCGATCCCGGGCGGACGCCGGCGCCAGGCGGCGATGAGGCGGTAGTGGCTTCCTCCGAGCCAGTCGCGGCCGCCCCCCGAGCGACCGTCGCCACCACCGCGGCCGTCAGTGCTGCGCTCCCCGAGCCGCCCCTCGCTCCGCCGCCGGCGTCGGCGAAAGAGCCCCCGCGACAGCCGACGCGGGTGAAGACCTCGAGCCGCCCCAGCGCGGCCGGGGCTGCTGCGGCCGGGGCTACGGCAACCGGTGCCGCCGCGCGCGGTGCCGGCGCGCCGAAGGCGGCGGCCTCGGCCGGGACGGCGCCTCGCGGCTCCGGCCGCCGGCGGAAGTTCGCGCTCCCGCCGCTCGACGACGATCACGAGGCGAAGGTAAACCGCTCGATCGAGACGTTCCTCGCCGGCGGTGAGAACGCGGCAGACGCCGTTGAGCCCACGACGATCGCCCTCGTTGCGCTGGCCGGTCCCGCCGGAGTCCGGATCGTGCGATCGCCCGCGCTCAGCGAGGCCCTGGAGCGGGAGCTGCGCGGGGCCGCCCGAGCAACCGATCTGGTCGAATCCGTTGGGACCGATCGATGGCGGGTCACGCTGACGGCGACCGGCGAGCTCGCGGCTCGGGCCTACCTGCGCGGCGTCCGGGCCGCGGTCGAACCCGGCCTCGCCGATCTCGATCCGGCCATGCGCCTCGTCGCGGCCACGGCCACGGCGCCAGGCGACTCGCTCGACGAGGCCGAGGCGGCGGTCGCGAGACGCCTCGCCGCGCTGCTCGGGACGGAGGTCACGGACGGCGACCTCGACCCGGATGAGGACGGCGACGAGCCACTGGTCGCCGGCGACTGATCAGGCCGGCTGAGGCTTCCCGTCGAGCGGATCGGCCTCGAGCGGTTCGACGCGGCCACCGCGAGCAACCAGCACTGCCAGCAGGACCAGCGATCCGATGAGGATCGCCAGGGCGATCAGCTGCGCGGCCCGGAACGGCCCGAGGACCGTGGGATCGCGCCACGTCGCGGCCACGATGAGGCGGACGGCGGCCCAGGCGGCGAGCGCGATGAGGAACGCCCGGCCGTCGGGCCGGCGGGCCAGTGGCAGGCGGATGACGGCGAGGAACACGGCGGCCAGCGCGAGTGTCGCGAATCCCTCGAGCATCTGCGACGGGATCGATGGCAGGGCGGGGCCGAGCGAGCCCCACGGACCCGGGCCGAGATAGGCGGTCGCCGGGTTCCCACTGGTGACCTGCCCCTGCCCGGTGCCGCCGAGGACCATCGCCAGCTTCCCGACCGCGACGACGACGAGCATCGGAAGGGCGGCGAGATGGAGCCAGCGCCCGGGCCGGCCATCGAGCAGCGCGCCGACCATCGCCCCGGTGATCGCCCCGCCGACGACCCCGAGGGCGAGCTCCAGGCTGCCGACGCTCGGGTCGATGATCCTCGCCGGGTCGGCCTGGAACCAGGCCGGGTGGAGCAGGACGTAGCCCAGCCGGCCGCCGATCACCGCCCCCGGGACCACGCCGAGGACGACGAACAGCAGGTCATCCTCGCGCAAGTGCATCCGTCGGGCGGTCATCCCGGCGATCACGAGGGCGACGAAGATCGCCACCGCCACGCCGATCGTCTCCCACCGGACGACCCCGTCGCCGACCCGGAGCAACGGGTCGAAGTCGAACGCAATGACGGCATTCGGCACGATGCGCGCCAGTGTAGCCGCGCCGGCGTGTCGGCTGGCCGACACCCGCGCTGTCGGGGGCACGCTCACTGGAGGGTCGCGGACGCGACGACCATCCCCAGCATCGGCGGAGTCTCCGCTCTCGGAGGCCCGGCCGATGGGACGGACGAGGGGTTGCCCGTCCCGGGGGTGAAGGTCGCCCGCTCCAGGGGGGACAGGCGACCAGACTGGCGGCAGCGCCCGGCCCCTGGGGGAACTCGGGCCGGGCGCTGATCGCCGTCGGGGAGGCAGATCGATGCAGGCGACGGGCACGCTGACGATCCGGCTGCTGGGCCGGCTGGAGATCCGGGCAGGATCCACGCCCATCCGCATCGGCGGACGACACGCCCAGGCGCTCATCGGGCTGCTGGCCCTTCGGCCTCGCCTGCGACTCCGCGACACGATCGCCGCCGAGCTCTGGCCGGACCTCGACGGCCCGTCCGCCGCATCGCTCCGTCAGGCGCTCTGGCTGATCCGCTCGGCCTTCACCGCCGTCGGCCTTGTCCCCGACGACTGGATCGAGGCGGACCAGGACAGCCTCGGCATCCGCCGCGACGTCCAGCTCGACCTCGACACCAGCCTGTTCGACCGGCTCGCCACCGGCTCATCGCCGGAAGACGTCGAGAACGCGATCGCCATCTATTCCGGCGACCTGCTCGAGGGCCTCGGGCACGAATGCTTCGCCGCCGAGCGGGAACGGATGAGCGACATCTACGAGGACGCCCTGAGCATCGTCGCGGCCCAGCGCCTCGAACGAGGCGAGCTGGTCGGCGCCCGCTCGGCGGCCTCCGAGCTGCTCGCCCGAGATCCGCTCCGCGAGGAGGCCCACGCGGTCCTCATCGCGCTCTACGGCCGCGCGGGCAGTCGCTCGCAGATCGTCCGCCAGTACCGCCGCCTGTGCGCGATCCTCCGCTCGGAGCTCTCGGTCACGCCATTGCCCGAGACCGACGCCGCGTATCGCATCGCCCTCGCGGGTGCCACGCAGCGTTCGCACGAGCGCGTTGCGGCGCTCGGCTACGACCGGCGTCGCGCCCGCCGCCCGTTCACGAACGTCCTCGTGAACAGCGCCTAGCCCTCTCGGCGCGGCGTCCTACCCCGCCGCGCGACCCACCGGACCCCGGCAAGCTCCTCCCCAGCCGGACGGTCCGAACCGAACGGCCCCGGTGACACACCGGGGCCGTTCGTCGCCTGCGAGCGACTCGTGATGGCGCGGTCCTAGCCGAGCTTGCCGACCAGCTCCTTGACCGCGGCGGCCGACGCGTCGAATCGCGGCCTGCTCGGCGGCCGTCAGCTCGATCTCGAACACCTTCTCGAGCCCGCCGCGACCCAGGACCACCGGCACGCCGACGAACAGGTCGTGTG
The DNA here is from genome assembly GCA_963817095.1 of uncultured Chloroflexia bacterium. Lineage (GTDB taxonomy): Bacteria > Chloroflexota > Limnocylindria > Limnocylindrales > CSP1-4 > CF-46. The sequence goes on along the minus strand of CAWFND010000005.1, from coordinate 30,992 downwards.
TCTTGAATTCGCCCTGGAGGAGCACCGCGCACGGCAGGACGCGCTTCCGATCTCGGAGGATCGCGTCGACCATCTCGAACGTCGATGCCGCCGGGGCATAGAACGCCGAGCCCGTCTTCAGGAGGGCGACGATCTCGGCCCCGCCGTTGGCGGTCCGCTCCTCGAGCGCCTTCACCCGGTCCGGAGGCAGCAGCTCCGTGATCGGGACGCCGGCCACGGTCGAGTAGCGCGACAGCGGGACCATCGTGTCGCCGTGGCCGCCGAGGACGAAGGCGTGGGTGTCCTCGACGCTGACGCCGAGCTCCTGGGCGATGAACGTCCGGAACCGGGCCGAATCGAGGACGCCGGCCATGCCCAGGACGCGCTCCCGCGGGAAGCCGGACGCCTTGAGTGCCACGTGGCACATCGCGTCGAGCGGGTTCGTGACGACGATCAGGATCGCGTCCGGGGAGTGCTTCGCAGCCTGCTCCACGACAACCCGGACGATCCCGGCGTTCTTGGCGAGCAGGTCGTCCCGGCTCATCCCCGGCTGCCGGGCGAGACCGGACGTGACGACGACGATGTCGGACCCCGCCGTGTCGGCATAGTCGTTCGTCCCGGTCACGCGGCTGTCGTGCCCGACGACCGGCGCGGCCTCGGCGAGGTCCAGGCCCTTGCCCTGGGGCAGGCCGTCGACGATGTCGACGAGGACGACGTCCGCGAGACCCGCCTCTGCAATCCGTTGCGCGGTCGTGGCGCCGACGTTGCCGGCGCCGATGACGGTGACCTTGTTCCTGGCCATGGGCGTGTCTGGACCTCGGGTTCGGGGTTCGTGGTCGAGTCCGTCCATTCTACGGAGCCGCGCGTCGGGATCCCGGCCGTCGCTAGGACGGCGGGACGCGCCACACCTGGTCGACGATCACGATGACCACGGGCGCACCCACGAAGAGCCAGACGTAGGCGATCCCCGCGAGCCAGCGGCGCAGGATCGGGACGCGCGACGCGATCGAGACGAGGACGGGCGGCAGGAGGATCGCCGCGACCGCGCCGGCAATCGCGAGCGGCACGACGCGCCCACCGTCGATCGGCTGGGACAGCACCAGGCGGATGAGGGCCGCCAGGGCGACCCCGACGACGGCGCTGATCAGCGCCACGAAGCAGCCGATCTGGGCCCAGCCCGGATCGTCGAAGATCGACACGGTCCGGGCGACGAGCGGCGCGGGATCGGGCGGACGACGGGCCGCGAAGAGCTGCTCCAATGCCCGGCGCGCCGCTGTCGCCGCGACGGTCGCGGTGCCGGAATCGACCTCGGGAAAGATCCGCGACATCGCCCCCCGGCCGTCCGGGACCACGCTGAGCCAGTGATCGAGCTCGAGGTCGTCCCGAACGCGCCCGTCGAGGAGGGCCATGAGGTGGAGCGCGACGGTCGTGGCTCCGCCGCGTTCGAGGCTTGCGGCCACATAGACGTGCTCGACGTCGTCGCGCCGCAGGCGCAGCTCGGCGTGGACGATGCCGGGCTGCCGGATGGCCGTCCCGATCGCCCTGACTGCCGCAGGCTCGTCCATCGGCTGGACTGTACGCGCCCTCCGAGGCACCCACCCCGGCACCGCGACATCCGTCGATGCCGTGGATGGTCGCGCGGCCATGGTGGGTCCGGCCGCCCCGGCCGAGGATCGACGGGACATCAACCCGCCTGGGAATCTCCGCCGAATGAACGCCTCCACCACCGCTCTCGTCTTCGTCGGCCTGCTGCTGACGGCGATCGGGCTCTTCGTCGCCGGCAACCTCGCCCTCATCGGGCTCGGGGTAGCCAGCCTGTTCGGAGGGTCGTTCTTCCAGGCATTGGCCGCCCGGAGCCGCTGAGATGCTGTCGACCCTGATCCTCGTCGCCGCCGTCGCGATCGTCCCGGTCGTGCTCGCGCTCGCCGCGATGGCCCTTTTGGGGTCCCTCGTCGCGACCCTCGCCGACGGGATACCGAACGGCCTGGTCCGCCCGAACCCGTCCTGACGGGACCGGCCGCGTCGGGACCCGTCCGGTCCCGTGTGGGTCAGCCCTCGCCGGGACCCGCCTCGTCGAGCCGCGGCGCGTCGTCGCCGGGCACGGGACCGGCTGCCCGGACAGCCTCGGACACGCCGTCGGTGTAGGCGGCGAAGTTCTCCACGAACATCCGCGCCAGCGCTGCGGCCTGACGGTCGTAGGCATCGCCGTCCGTCCAGGTCGATCGCGGCTGGAGGACGTCAGCGGGCACATCCGGGCATGACAGCGGGACCACGACGCCGAACGTCGGGTCGAGCTCGGTCGGCACGTCATCGAGCGCGCCCGACAGGGCCGCCCGGACCATCGAGCGGGTGTGGTTGATGTTCATCCGCTGCCCGGTCCCGTAGGGCCCGCCGGTCCAGCCCGTGTTCACGAGCCACGCCCGGACGCCGTGCTGCTCGAGCCGCTCGGCGAGCATCGCCGCGTACTCGCCCGGGTGGCGCGGCATGAACGGGGCGCCGAAGCAGGCCGAGAACGTCGCCTGCGGCTCCTTCACGCCGACTTCCGTGCCGGCGAGCTTCGCCGTATAGCCGCTGATGAAGTGGTACTGCGCCTGGTCGGACGTGAGCCGGCTGATCGGCGGCAGGACGCCGAAGGCATCGGCCGTCAGCAGGACGACGTTCGTCGGTTGGCCCGCCATCCCGGTCGGATCGGCGTTGCCGATGAAGCCGAGCGGGTAGGCGCCGCGGGTGTTCTCGGTGAAGCGCTCCGAGTCGAGGTCCAGCTCGCGGGTCACGGGATCGAGGTCGACGTTCTCGAGGATCGTCCCGAAGCGGCGGGTCGTCTGGAAGATGTCCGGCTCGTACATCGGCGAAAGACGGATCGTCTTCGCGTAGCAGCCGCCCTCGAAGTTGAAGACGCCGTCGACGCCCCAGCCATGCTCGTCGTCGCCGATGAGGCTGCGCAGCGGGTCGGCCGAGAGCGTCGTCTTGCCGGTGCCGCTGAGCCCGAAGAACACGACCGTGTCGCCCGCGGCGCCGACGTTCGCCGCCGAGTGCATCGGCAGGACGCCCTCGTCGGGCATCAGGTAGTTCATCACGGTGAACGCCGACTTCTTGATCTCGCCCGCGTACTCGGTGCCGACGATGATGATCTCCATCCGGGCGAGGTTCAGGAGGATCGCGGTGCCGGTCCGGGTGCCCTCGGTCGCGGGGTCGGCCTGGAACGACGGGACGTCGATGATCGTGAAGTTCGGGACGAAGTCGGCGAGGTCCGCGGCGGATGGGCGGCGGAACAGGTTCCGGGCGAAGATGCTCGCCCAGGCGGTCTCGGTGTAGACGCGGAGGCTCCGCTGGTGCGCGGGATGGGCGCCGATGAAGCAGTCCTGGGCGTAGACCGGGCGATCGGCGAGGTAGGCCATCAGCCGCGCCCGGAGGCGGTCGTAGTGCTCGAGGGCGATCGGGCGGTTGACGTCGCCCCACCAGATCTTCCGGGCCGACGACGGCTCCCGGACGATGAACTTGTCCTTCGGCGAGCGGCCGGTGTGCTTGCCGGTGCGGACGACGAGCGGCCCCTCCGCCGCGATCACGCCCTCGCCGGCGCGGACGGCGTCCTCGTAGAGCTCGGCGGTGGAGAGGTTGGCTCGAACGATCCGGCCGATGGACGCGTGCCCATCGGCCCGACGCGTGGCGTCGGTCGCGGCGGTGTGGGCGGAGGACTGGGTCATGGGCTCGGACTCCTCGGCGCGCAGGCGATCGCTCTCGATCGACCGGCCGCGCGTAGCTCGGGCTGACCCGAGGAAGTCGGCTTCCGCAGTCGCTGTTGGCCGAGATCGTACCGCAACTCGGCCGCAACCTGTCCGCAACCCAATGGTCCCGGTGTCTCGAGGGACGTGTCCGTCAGGAAATCGCCGACTGCGTTCGTCGCGGATGGGCGTCGCTGGGAAGGCGACGCCGAGGAGCGGAGCGAGCGCACTTCAATGTGCGTGAGCGAGCACCGCAGGTGTCAACGCGCCCAGCGGCGTCCAGGCGCGACAGCCGAAGAAGGCGTCAGGCGCGATCGAGCGCCTGACGCAGATCCGCGACCAGGTCGTCGACGTGCTCGATGCCGACCGACAGTCGGACCAGGGCCGGGTCGACCTCGAGATGCGACCCTGCCACCGAGGCGTGGGTCATCGTCGCCGGGACCTCGACGAGCGACTCGACCCCGCCGAGCGACTCGGCGAGCGTGAAGAGGCGCGTCCCCTCGGCGATCGCGATCGCGCGCTCCGTGGCGGACCGGCCGTCGCCGCCGATCCCGGCACGCGGGATGAACGACACCATCCCGCCGCCGGCACGCATCTGACGACCGTCACCGACGAGGGCCGCGCCCGGATGGGCATGCCGACCATCCGCGAGACCCGGATAGAAGACCCGATCGACGTCCTCGCGGCCGGCGAGGAACCCGGCGATCGCCGTGGCGTTCGCGACGTGGCGCTCGACGCGGAGGTGGAGCGTCCGGAGGCCGCGCAGGACGAGGAAGCAGTCGAGCGGTCCGGGCACGCCACCCATCGCGTTCTGGAGGAAGTGGAGCCGCTCGGCGATCGCGTCGTCGCGCGTCACCGCGATGCCGAGGATCGTGTCGGAGTGCCCGCCGAGGTACTTCGTCGCCGAGTGGAACACGATGTCCGCGCCGAGCGCGAGGGGGTTCTGGAGCGCCGGGCGACGCGAACGTGTTGTCGACGACGAGCAGGGGCCGCGCGGCTCCGGTCTGGGCCGCCCGGTCGCGGATCGTCCGCGCGGCGGCGGCGATGTCGGTGAGCTTCAGGTTCGGGTTCGACGGGCTCTCGAACCAGACGAGCCGCGTCCGGTCGGTCAGCTGCTCCCACAGCTGATCCGGGTGGCCGGACAGGTCGACGAACCGCGCGTCGGCCGCGCCGCCCGGGCGGTGGACCCGCTCGAGGTAGCGGTACGTGCCGCCATAGACGTCGTCGCCGACGACGATCTCCTCCGTGCTCGAGGCGAACTGGGCGATCGCCGCAGTGGCCGCCGAGCCGCTGGCGAACGCGATCCCGTGCGTCCCCCGCTCGAGCGCCGCGACGGCCCGCTCCAGCCGCTCCCTGGTGGGATTCGCGCTCCGGGCGTAGTCGTAGCCGCGGCGCGGCCGGTTGACGCCATCCTGGGCATAGGTCGAGGTCTGGTAGATCGGCGGCGAGACGGCACCGGTGATCTCGTCGGGTTCGGCGCCGGCGTGGACCGCGAGCGTCTCGAAGGCGTCGTCGGGGGTCGGGCTCATCGGCATCATGATGTCATCCGCGCGACCGCGGTGGCCGTATAGATTCATGCTAACGTTCAGGTGCACGTTTCAAGCCCACCGGAGCTCCCGCCATGGCCACGAACCCGACCGTCGCGCCGACCCCCACCTCGGCGGCCGCGACCACCGCCCCGCCGCCCGTCGGCCGCCTCGCGACGTGGCGCTACGTCCTGAACACCGCGAACCTGCCCGAGGGCATGACCCATCCGGACGCGATCAGCAAGTGGCTGGTCATCACGCGCGCCGCGGTCTTCTCGATGACGGCGACCTCGGGACTGATCGGGGCCTTGCTGGCCGTCGGCGCGATGCGGCTGACCGGCGAGGTCACGGTCAACTGGCTGTATCTCGTGCTTGCGGTGGTCGGTCTCGTCGTCGCCCACGCGGCGAACAACATGATCAACGACTACTTCGACCTCGAAGGCGGCGTCGACACGGACGACTACGTCCGCGCCCTGTACGCGCCGCACCCGATCCTGTCCGGCTGGGTCACGAAGCGCCAGCTCGGCACGGCGATCCTGATCGCGAACTCGATCGACCTCGCGATCATGCTGTACCTGACCGCCGTGCGCGGCCCGCTGGTGATCGCGTTCGCGCTGGCCGGGCCTGTTCATCTCGGTCTTCTACGTGGCGCCGCCGATCCGCCTCAAGCACCACGGCCTCGGCGAGCCCGGCGTGTTCATCGTCTGGGGCCCCCTGATGACCGTCGGGACGTTCTTCGTCGCGACCGGCTCGATCCCCGCCTGGACCTGGATCGCCTCCCTCCCCTACGCGATCCTCGTGACCACGGTGCTGTTCGGGAAGCACATCGACAAGATCGTCGCCGACACGAAGAAGGGCGTCCGGACCTTGCCCGTGATCCTCGGCGAGCGCCGGGCACGCCGCGTCGCAAAGATCCTGATGATCTCGTTCTACCCGATCGTGATCGGGGCGGCCCTGATCGGCTGGATCGGGCCATGGGTGGCGCTCGTCGTCCTCGGGATCCCCCGGCTGCTCTCCGTGCTGAAGACGTTCTCGGTGCCCCGCCCGGAGGTCGCGCCGCACAGCTACGTCGGCTGGCCGCTGTGGTTCGTCGGTGCGGCGTTCATCCACACCCGCCGCGCGGGCGGTCTGCTCGTCCTCGGCCTGCTCCTGAACGCGTTCCTGCCGATCCACCTGCCCTGGGTCGCGTAGGCGCGTAAGCGCCGGCGAAGTCGGCGCGTAAGCGCCGGCGAACTCCCGATGGGCATCGTTGATCGATGCCCCGACGAAACGGTCACGGGATCGCCCTTCTTGCCGATCCAACGCGTCGGCGGCTGATCGCCGAGCTCGCCATCTGGCCAAGGCGACCAGCCGTCCTCGCAGCGAGCCTGGGGCTATCCCGGTCGACCGTCTCGCGTCAGCTCCGACTTCTCGGCCGGGCCGGCCTCGTGCATCGCCATCAGAGCCTGTCCGATGGCCGCCAGATGCTGTACGCGCTCAATCCGGAGCGTCATGGCCAGATCACGGCCTGGCTGGCCGGCACCGAGGTCGGGATCGAAGGTCGCGGGGGCGGTCGCGCTTGATCCGGCCGGGGCTACGTCATCGCTGCCGGCCGATCTCGCGGTCGTTGCGGCCAAGCGCAACGATCGTCTCGATGAGCGGGATGGACGGCTCAGGAAACGGTGTGCCGGACGGCAGCCTATCGACGCCCCGTGACCACGAACACCAGAAGAACGATGCCCAGGATCACGGGCAGTCCCACGGCGGTCCAGATGATGTAGTCGTGCTCCTTGCTCGGAAGATCACCGGACTCGGTCACCCGGTGATCCGGCGAGTGGAGGGATCGACGCAGTCGGCGGATCGACAGGAACGCGGTCAGCCCGCCAAGGGCCAACGTCACGATCCCCAGCCACGTTGAGCCCATGCCGATGATGCGGAACCCGGCCCAGACCAGGAGCAGCCAAGCAATCGTCTGGATGGCGATCTGGAGGAGGTAGGGCCATTGCGACCCGGGTCGGCCGGGTGGCGTGTCTGCCATGGTTGGCATCGTATCCGCCGGTCGGAGGCCGTCGCGGGAGGCGCGGGCACCGATCTTTGTCCCAGCCGATGAAACGATGGTCGCGCTTGGCCGCTCACATCACGATGAGACGTGGCCTGGCAATCAACGTTGCGGGCGCGGGCTCCCGGCGGGCGCGGGCTCCCGGTGGGCGCGATGGTTCCCGGCGGCGGATCCGCGCAGCTTGCGGCGCGATCGACGGCGGGGCGTACCATCCCCCACGATGGTCATCGCGGCGCGGCCCTCCCCACCGACGGGAATCCTCGATCAGGAGATCCGGTTCTGCCACTCGGCAGACGGAACGCGGCTTGCCTGGGCCGTTCATGGATCCGGGCCACCCCTCGTCGTCGCCTCGTGCTGGCTGAGCCACCTCCAGTACGACTGGCAGAGCCCGGTCTGGCGGCACTTCCTCGACGACCTCGGGGCGATCGCCACTGTCATCCGATACGACGAGCGCGGCTTCGGCTTGTCCGACTGGGACGTCGACGACTTCTCCATCGAGGCGCGCCGGACCGACCTCGAAGCGGTCATCGCGGCGGCCGGGCTGGACCGGTTCGCCCTGCTCGGCATGTCCGGTGGCTCGGCGGTCGCAATGGCGTACGCGGGGGAACACCCGGATCGGGTGACGCGGCTCGTCCTCTACGGAACCGCCTGTGGTGTGCCGGTCGTGATGGAGGGGGACGCCCTCGCCGAGGAGGAGACCTACCGGAGCATGATCCGGGTCGGCTGGGCGAAGCCCGATCCGGTGTTCCGGCGCGTCTTCACGACGATCTTCATCCCCGAGGCAACCGAGCAGCAGATGCGCTGGTTCGACGACCTCCAGCGGATGGCGACCTCGCCGAAGAACGCCGTTGCGAGCCGGATCGCCCGCCAGCAGGTCGACCTCATCGACGAGATCCCCACGATCACGGCGCCGACGCTGATCCTCCAGGCGACGGGCGATCGAGCGACCACGTTCGAGAACGCGATCCAGGTCTCGGCCGCGATCGCAGGATCGCGACTCGTCGCGATGGACAGCCGGAACCACATCCTCCTCGCGGGTGAGCCGGCCTGGACCACCTTCGTCGACGAGGTGACCGCATTCCTCGAGCCGGATCGAGCCGCCTGGCAGGACCATGACCGCGATCGATCGGTCGAATCGCTCTCGCCACGGGAGCGCGACGTCCTGCGCCTCTGCGCGGATGGGCGGACGAACGACGAGATCGCAGCCGCCCTGACGCTGAGCCCGCGCACCGTCGAGCGGCACCTGTCGAACGTCTACCAGAAGCTCGGGCTGTCGGGCAGCGCCGCCCGCGCCGGCGCCGTCGCGAGGCTCCTCCGCGAGGGCTGAACTGGGAACTGCGTGTCGGGCGCCACTCGCACCCTGAGCGTCCCCGCGAGATTGGGTGCCGCTGCGGTTCCGCGATCGAGGCTCTCTCCATACGGTCTCCGCAGACCCCGGCTCCGGGGTCGTGATGGAGGACCGGGAGATGATCACGACGATCGGCGAGACCGAAGCCCTGTACCGGGCCGACCCGACGAAAGCCCGCTCGAAGCCCGCCGTGACCGCGACGCTCGCGAACGGCCGGGCGCGGCTGTCGGCGGGACCCTTCAACTGGGACGCCGACCTGCCGGCCCCGCTCGGCGGCGAGAACCTCGCTCCAAGCCCGACGGCGTACCTCCTGGGGGCGCTGGCCGGCTGCGCGGTCGCCTTCCTGCGCGACACGCTCGCCCCGCAGTTCGCGGTCGAGCTCGATGACGTCACCGCCGTCGCGAGTGCCGGCTCGGACCTGCGCGGCCTGCTGGCGATCGACGGCGCGGCGCCGGACCTGACCGACCTGGCTCTCGAGATCAAGGTCGCGACGTCGTCGCCCTCGGACCGCGTCGAGGCGATGTTCGCCGCCTGGCGCGAGCGCTGCCCGATCTATCTCGCCCTGCTCAAGCCGAACGCGATCGCGCTGTCGATGGCGGTCGCGGCCTGAGGCTCGGCCGGGCGCCCACATGCGCTCCTGGGCCGGGGGACTACCCGCCCGGAGCGCGGTGGGACAGGTACTCCAGCAGGTCCAGCTTCGTCACGACGCCCGCCGGCTGCTCGCCGCGAACCGCGACGACGGCCGGCGCCCCGCCGTTCAGCAGGGCGAAGGCGTCATCCAGCGTCGCCGAGGTGTCCACGAGCGGCAGCGGGGCGTCCATCATCTCGCCGACGGTCCGGTCGACGATCGTCGGGTCGCGGAAGGCGCGGTCCAGCAGCCCCTTCTCGTTGATCGAACCGACGATCCCGGCGACGGCGTCGCCCTCGGGATCCTCCGAGACCGGCATCTGCGAGATGCCGTACTCCTGGAGCCGCTCGATCGCGGCGCCGACCCGCTCGGTCGTCCGCGCGACGACCACGGCCGGTCGCTCGACCTCGTGGTCGCGCCGGGCCAGGAGGTCGGCGACGCGAGCCACCGCACCGGTCGTCGCGAGCAGACCGTTCACCCGCAGCCACTCGTCGTTGTAGACCTTCGAGAGATAGTTGCGGCCGCTGTCCGGGAGCAGGACGACGATGACCTTGCCGGGACCTTCGCCCGCGTCGGCCAGCTCGCGCGCGACCGTCAGCGCGGCAACGAGGGCCGTCCCGCACGAGCCGCCGGCGAGGATCCCCTCCTCCCTGGTCAGGCGGCGGGCCGCGGCGAAGGCATCGCGGTCGCTCACGCGGACCCACCGATTCACGACGGCGGGGTCGTACGTGCCCGGGAGGAAGTCCTCGCCGACGCCCTCCGTGAGGTAGGGCCGGGCCGTGTCTCCGGACAGGACGGAGCCTTCCGGATCCGCCCCGACGACGACGACGTCCGGGTTCTGCCCTCGGAGATAGCGGCCCGCCCCGGTGATCGTTCCGCCGGTCCCGACGCTCGCGACGAAGTGCGTCAACCGCCCGTCGGTCTGCTCCCAGATCTCGGGGCCGGTCGTCTTCTCGTGGGCGACGGGGTTCTCCATGTTCCAGTACTGGTCCGGCTTGAACGCACCCGGGATGTCGCGAGCCAGCCTGGCGGCGACCGAGTAGTAGGACTCGGGCGACGCCGGGTCGACGTTCGTCGGGCACAGGACGACCTCGGCGCCGTACGCCCGGAGAAGGGCCTGCTTCTCGGTCGACTGCTTGTCGGCCATCACGAAGATGCAGCGATAGCCCTTGAGGGCGGCGGCGATCGCGAGGCCGTGGCCCGTGTTGCCGGACGTCGGCTCGATGATCGTTCCGCCCGGCTTCAGGAGCCCGGCGCGCTCGGCTGCCTCGATCATCGGCAGCCCGATCCGGTCCTTCACCGAGCCGCCGGGGTTGAGCATCTCGAGCTTGGCGAGGACCAGCGGCTGGCGATCGAGAGGGCCGAGGTCGCGGGTCACCCGGCTCAGCCGGACGAGCGGCGTGTTCCCGACGAGGTCGAGGATCGTCTCCGCGTACTGCATGCGCCCGAGGATAGCGGTCGTCGCCTCAGGCGACCCCGCCGGTGTCCGCGTCCAGGCGCCGCGCGACGAGGTCGTCGGCGACCCGGCGCGAGCCGACGTGACCCGTGACCGCCCGGATGAAGACGTCGCGCTCGAGCGCCATCAACGACGTCGGCTCGAGGGTCCACACGGACGCCGTCCGCGGCACCTGCGCGGAGCAGGGCGATCTCGCCGAAGCCGTCGCCCGGCCCGAGGGTTCGGATGACTCGCTCGCCGATCGTCACCTCGCAGGACCCCGCATCGATCACGTAGAACCGGTCGCCCGCCTGGCCCTCCCGGATGACCGCCGTCCCAGCCGGAACCGGGATGGTCTGGAGGGCCGCAGCGAGCCACTCGATCGTCGGCGGCGGGAGCGGCGCGAACAGCGGCAGCGCCCGAAGGCGGTCGAGCTCCCGGACGTGGATCACCGCATGCGCGTCCGCGGCGACGACATACCGCCATGTCAGGAGGACCACGATCGGCAGCCACAGGCCCGCGAGGACGATCGCCCAGCGGGGTCCGACGAGGGCGATGAGGATCGGGACCGCGATCGAGCCGGCCGCGAGCATCAGGTCCTGGAGTCCCTCGAGTGACCCGAGGACGCCCGCAAGGACATCGTGGGGCGCGACGCGCTGGAGGAGGGTCCGGCCCGCGACGTCCATCAGGCTGCGACCGACCCCGGCGACGACGAACAGCAGGACGGCCAGGAGCGGGAGCGGGAGCAGTCCGACGATCGCGAGCGGGCCACCCCACAGGATCAGGCCGATCGCGAACGGACCGGCGAGGCGACGCCGGCCGACGAGCGTGGCCGCGATCGCGGCGCCGACCAACCCGCCGAGTCCGACCGCCGACCCCAGGATGCCGACTCCGGATTCGCCCGTCTGGAGCAGCTCGAGCGCGAGCACGACGCCGATCACGTCGAGGGAGCCTTCGATCAGGCTGCCGGTCCCGATCAGGATCACGATCGTCCGTGTCCCGACATGGCGCCTGAGGATCCGGAGCCCGTCGATCAACCCGATCACGGGCTCGTGGTCAACGTCGGGCGGGGCAAGCTCGATCTCGGTCGCGACACCCCCGCCCTCGACCGCGGCGCCCACCGCGAGCGGCTGATCGGCCGCCGCCCGGGCGAGCGGCTCCGTCCGGATCAATGCGACGAGCAGCGCGGATCCGGTCGATACGACGGCCGCCAGCGCGAACACCGCCCCGGCGCCCGAGGCCGCGAGGATCAGGCCCGCCATCGCCGGGGCCACGAGGATGGCCAGGTTCTGGACCGTCGACGACGCGACGTTCGCGGCCGTGAGCTCGTCCGGCGTCCGGGCAAGCGACGGGAGCACGGAGAAGTGGGCCGGTCGCGTCATCCCGATCCCGACGGTCGTCGCCGCGGCAAGGAGATAGACGACGATGGGTTCCGCTTCCGAGGCGAGGGCGTACGCCGTCACCGTCATCCCGACCGCCTGGACGACGTACGAGGCAAGCAGCAGCCGCTCCCGGGGGAGGCGATCGCCATACCCGGCGATCACCGGCGAGAGGATCGCCGACGGAAGGAGCTGCACGACCGCGACGAGACCGGCCGCCGTCGCCCCGCCACGCTCGTAGGCGTAGACGAGCATCGCGATCCAGATCGCCCATTCGCTCAGGTTGAACCCGCCGAACGCGACGACCGCGCGGGCGATCGCCCGGTTCGTGCCCGCCGCACGCAGGGTCGCGATGGACCGGCCGATGCGCGTCCGGGCGTCGACCGTGCCGCCCGTGACATCGGGTGGCACGCCGAGCGGGCTTGCGTCCGCGGGCTCGACCATCGGGCGAGCATCGCACACGGGCATCGGCCCCGCGTCGCCTCGGCGTGGGGTCTGGCCGCGGCCGCCCCGACTCAGCTCCGCGAGGTGTCACTCGCCAGGCGCTCCTCCGCGAGCCGGCTGTGCCGGGCCGATCGGCGGCCCTTGGCTCAGGCAGGCGGCTGACTCGCGGTGGGCTGGGCGTCGCGGTCGAGCCGGCCGGGTCGGAGGAGCAGCCAGGTCAACCGCTTGCGCAGGCGCCGTGGATGGTCGGGCGGATCGATGGTCCGCGGATGGAGCTCCTCGACGACGGGCCCCAGGACGCCTTCCAGCGCGACGCTCAGCCGCCGGGCGAGGTCGAGCTCGGCGCGCGTGCCGGGCTCGGGCACGGAGCCGTCCCAGCCCGGACCCAGCAGGCCCGCGACCGAGGTCACGGGCAGGACCCGCGAGACCATTCGCCGGCCCAGGTAGAGCTCTTCGGTGCCGACCATCGCGAACGGCACGATCGGTGCGCCGGTCCGCAACGCGATCACCGCCCAGCCGACCCGGAACGGCCCGATCCGGCCCGCGGGACCGCTGACGGTGCCCTCCGGCATCTGGGCGAACACCGCGCCATTGCCGACGACCGCCCGGGCCGAGGCGACGTGTGGATCGGCGCCGATCCCCCCGCGCCAGACGGGCAGCAGGCCACCGAGCCGATGGACGAGCGCCTCACGCCATCGGGTCGTGAACGTCGACGGGGCGCTGCCTAGGAACCAGACCCGTGGCTGGACGGGCAGCGCATGGATCACGAGGAAGGGGTCCATCCACCCGCGATGCGCCGCTCCGACGAGCAGATAGCCGCCCCGTGGGAGGTGCTCCCGGCCGGAGGTCTCGATCCGGAACCGGAACAGGCCGAACAGGACGAACCGCGCAAGCAGCCGGAACGCCCGATAGAGGAGCGAGGCCTTCGCCTCCGGCGTCCGACCGAGCCAGGCCAGCCCCTCGACGGCGCCGCCCCTGGCATCGGCGAGGGCTTGCGGGGCAAGCCGCCCCGGGGGCGGCCGGTTCCGCGTCGGGCCGGGATCGGGCTCGGCGGTGGTCACGTCAGGACGACGACGAAGGGTCGGCTCCGTGATGCGGCTCGGCGGGCGCCGCGGCCTCGCCACCACCGTCGTCGGGTTCGTTCTCGTCGGCGCCGTCTTCGTCGACGTCGTCGCCCTCGTCGAAGTCGTCCTCCTCGTCGTCGCCATCGTCGGACCAGAACGATTCCTCATCGTCCTCGCTGGTCCGCCGTTCACCAGGGGCCGGCAACAGGTCGGCGGCGGTCTGGGCCGGCCGCCCCGGTCCGTGGCGATACCACAGCCCGATGAGGCCGCCGAGGATGAACACGAGCGTCACGAGCTGCGCGGTCGGGACCCCGAAGAACGTCCAGTTGTCGTGGCGGAACGTCTCGAGCAGGAAGCGGGTCGTCCCGTACCAGACGAAGAAGATCAGCAACAGGTCGCCGGAGATCAGCTTCGACGACCAGCGCCGAGCCAGCCAGATCAGGAACAGCGCGCCGAGGATCCCCGAGATCGATTCGTACAGGAACAGCGGGTGGAAGTGCGTCGACTCGGGAAACCCCTGCGTGCAGAGGTAGCCCTCGATCCGGTGGGCGCAGTCGATCTTGATCCCCCACGGGAGCGTCGTCGGCGGTCCGTACAGCTCCTGGTTGAAGAAGTTTCCCCACCGACCGATCGCCTGCATGACGAACAGGCCAGGGGCGACGACGTCGGCCCACTGCGGGAAGCTCTGGTGCTTGTACCGGATGTACAGCCAGGCAGCGATCGTCCCGGTGACGATCCCGCCGGGCACGCCGAGGCCCGTGAACCCGGCGAACGCGAACGATCCGTCCGGCAGGACGGTCAGGGGCAGGATCGCCGTGATCGGGTGGTCCTTGTAGAGCTGCCACTGGTCGATCACGTGGTACAGCCGGCCGCCGGCGAGGGCCGCGATCGCGACGATGATCATCCCGGTCCCGAGGATGCTCTCGTCCAGCCCGCGGAACCGCGCCTCCCGGAGGATCACCCAGTAGACGGCGGCCAGGCCGACGGCATAGGCGATCCCGTACCAGTAGATCGGGAAACCGAAGACCCGGAGGAAGACGGGATCCGGGGTGAAGTCGATCATGGCTGCGGAGTGTACGGGTTGAGCCCTCCGCGGCGGCCCATCGACCGTTCCCTGTACTCTCGCGGGGTGAACGCGGAGTTCAACTGGTGGCTGCTGATCGTCGGGTTGGTGATCGGCGCGGGCCTCATCTGGCTGGTCCTGGCCGATGGGTCACGGCGCGATGCGGACGTCGAGATCCGGGAGCGCGCGAGCGAGGCCCGCTGGATCGCCGAGGAGCTCCGACGCGCGGGGCGACCGATGACGAACGACGATGTCGCCGACGTGCTCGACCTTCACGCGGCCTATCTCTCCGCGCCGCCGCCGGACGAGGCGAGTGACGAGGACCTCGCCGAGCTGGCCGGGCCGTCCGCGGCACCGGACGACCTGGCGACGCTGCCGCAGCGACGACCGATCACACCGGCCGGCGGCTCCGCGCGGAGCGACGGGGACGGTCTCCCGGTCTGACGCGCCGGGACGCTCAGCTCTCGCCGGCGAGGACCTGCTCGCCGGGTTGCGCGGGTACCGCCAGGTCGATGAGCGACACGCCGAACGTGGCGTTCGCCGGCAGGCTGGCGATCCCCGGCACGTCACCGACCCAGTAGGCGAGATTGCCGCCGAAGAACATCTTGCCGATCGGGACGCGCTTCCCGTTCACCTCGACCCAGCAGCGGTACTCCTTGCCGGCGGGCGGCCGCGGGAGCTGCTCGGCGACGACGACGAGCTCCGACGTCGATGGCGCGTAGAAGAGGGTGCCGGTCGTCGGCGCGCCGGTCGTGCTGACCAGCTCGACCCGCTCGCGGTCCGGCTGGGCCTCGACCCGCAGCGTCGAGCGCGCGACGTCACCCAGCGCATCGATCTCGGCGGCCTGGCCGCGGACGACGGCGTCGTGGTTGGCGTTCATCACGAGACCCGTCCCGGCGACCGCGAGGACGAGCACCGCGGCCATCGCCGCGAGCGTCCGCCACGGGGCTCGCGAGGCCCGCCCGGCCGTGGGCGTCGGGCTCGAGGCGGCCCCAGCCGGGATCGGGGTCGCCGGGCCGCGCGGGCGACCGACCGCGGCCACGTAGTCGAGGGTTCGCTGGCGCAGCTCGGGCGGCGGGACCGCCTGCACGGCCGGCCGGATGACGCCGACCGTCCGTCGGAGGCGCTCCATCTCCTCGGTGCATTCCGGGCAGCCGGCGAGATGGCCCGCGACCAGCGCCGCATTCGGCGTGTCGCCCGCCATCAATCGCTCCAGCCCGCCGGGCTCGACCGCGGCGTCCTCGAGCAGCTCTCGTACCTCGTTGTGGTCCATCGCTCCCATCATCGTTCCGTGTGCTCGCCGATCGGAACCGGGACCGTCACCCGGCTCACCGTCGGACCCAACTCGTCCGCCAGCGCCTCGCGCAGCCGGAGCAGAGCCCGTCGCGTCCGTGTCTTGACCGTCCCGAGCGGCCATCCGAGTCGCTCCGCGATCTCGGTCTGCGTCAGCTCCTCGCGATAGGCGAGGACGATCGCCGTCCGCTCCGACTCCGGCAGCTCCGCCAGGGCGTCCCGGAGGACCTGACGCAGCTCCGTCGCCGCCAGCTCACCCTCCGGACCGAGGCCGATCGATGCCCCACCCAGCACCGTCCCGGTCCCGACCAGTCGGTCGAGCGCCGCTGCGTCCTGCTCGTCCTCACCGCTCGCTGCGGACAGCGGGATGAGGTTGGGTCGCCGGCCCGCCGCCCGCAACCGGTCGACGGTCCGGTTCCGGGCGATCGTATGGAGCCACGCTGCGAGCGATCCGATCCGCGGGTCGAACATCTCGGCCCGGTTCCACAGCGCAAGGAACGTTTCCTGGACGACCTCCTCGGCGATCTGGCGATCCGCGGTCAACCGGCTGGCCGCCGCGTACACCGCGTCGACGTGACGGTCGTAGATCGCCCCCAACGCAGCCTCGGACCCTGCCACGACCTCGCGGACGAGGGCAGCATCGTCAGCGGCCTGACGGTTCTCTGCCACGGTTACGTTCGGCCGGGCTCGTCGGTTTCGACGGCGATGTGCAACGGACGCCGCTCGAAGCCGGTCGAGAGGACGACGTCGGTCTCGGTCTGGAACACGTTCGACGTCGCCTGGACCTGGCGGAGGACCCGCTCGAGGTCCAGCGTGTCGCGGGCGCGGACCTTGATCAGGTAGTCGGCCTGGCCGGAGATGTGGTGGCACTCCTCGATCTCGGGGATCGCGGCGAAGGCATCGGTCAGGTCGTGGCTCGTCGTCCCCGGCGCCTGGGTGATCCAGCTGAAGGCGAGGATGTCGAAGCCAAGCGCGCGCGGGTCGACGACCGCTGCGTAGCCCTCGATGACGCCGCGAGCCTCGAGCTTCTTGACCCGCTCGTGCGCCGATGGGCCGGTCATCCCGACTTCCGCCCCGATCTCGGCGTACGGCCGCCGACCGTCCCGCTGGAGCACCGCGAGGATCCTCGCGTCGTTTGGGCTGATCCGTTCGGCTGTGGGCATGTAGTCCCTATTCGTCAGGCTGCAGGCTTGTGAAGTCGCTGTTTGTAAGGTAGCATGCGGATATCAGACATCTGATTGCCGATCCGTCGCAGCCAGCGACGGGATCCACGGATCCACGGCGATCACGCAGCGGAGGACGACGATGTTCGCATTCGGACTCGCGTTCCTGGCGCTGTTCTCAGTGATCAGCACCCTGCTGGGCAATGAGGATCCGCGCCGGAAGACGGACCCTCGGGACGAGCTGTACTTCTGGACCCACCTCGGCGTCCGGTAGATCCGGCTCGATAGCCTACTCCACGAGCCTCGGGACCCCAGTTCCCGGGCCTCGTTTGTCATTCCCGTGGCGCCTCGCGCGCGGCGCCTCGCTGGGTGATCCGCCGTCGGTCAGGCGGTCGGAGTGCACTCCCATCCGCGATGGCACCAGCCGCATCAGGTGCTGGGCACTGCACCCACAGGACGAGATCACGATCATGGCGAAGAATGGACGCACCCGATCCCCAATCGAGGGTCGGCGAGCCCGGGATGTCATGAAGGAGACGAACGTGCCGAACACGGATCCGATCGGCTGGCGGGCGGTGGTCTACGGCAGTCCGGTCACGACCGTGGACGGGGCGCAGGCCGGCACGGTCCGCGAGGTGCTCGGCTCGGACGCCGAGGACATCTTCCACGGGCTCCGCGTGAAGCTCGCCTCCGGTGGCCGTGAGGTCATGGTGCCCGCCGCCGACGTGACCGCCATGTCGAGCGCTGCCATCGCGACCGACCTGACGCCTGCCGACCTGGCGTCCTTGCCCGCCTACGACGAGGTCGCGAGCTACCACCTCGCGTCGGTCGGCTGGCTCCGGAAGCACATGGGCTGGACGAAGGACTCGGCGAGCGACGAAGAACCCGGCTGATCTGCAGGGCGATGCGCAGCAGCCCGGCCGGAGGAGGAGGTTCCGGCCGGGCTGCCTGCATCGGACATTCGAGGGTTCAGGGCGCGTCCCGGCGCCCGCGGTCAACCGAACTGAACGTGACTGGCATTCGTGACGACGATCGGCTTGACGACCGCGGAACACTGCCTCATGGCGCCCAACCCGCAACTACCTCCCGTCGGCCGCCATCAACGACCGTTGCGCTACCCTCGGCGAGGTCGACCTCGAGGGCGAGCTCCGCACTCCCGTGCTTCCATCGGAGTCGGATCGAGTGGTCAGACTCGGTTTCCACGCACATCTCGCCCTCGAACGCAGGGTGCGTGTTGCGGAGCCGGATCAACTCGATCAGGCGATTGACCACGGGCCGATCAAGCGCGGTCTCGACTTCATCGAGCGTGTAGTCGTGGCGGTTGATCGCCCGGCCATCGCCCGTTCGCCGGACTGCCTCATCGTCGTTCTCGCCGACAAGCAGGCCGACGTAGTAGATCTGCGGCACCCCTCTGGCGAACAGCTGGATCGCGCGCGCAGCGAGATAGCGATCGTCTCTCGCGCCGAGCGCCGAGAAGTAGGTGCAGTTGAGCTGGTGGACATCGCCGCCACCTGCATGAGTGTCTGACAGGATCCGATTCACGTTGCCGCCGAGCGCCTGGATCCGCGTGGCGAGGTCGGACATCTCGCTCGGCGCGAGAATTCCATCGAGATCGGGGCGGACCGGAATGCCATCGTGACAGTCGAGGGTGGTGAACTGTCGGTCCGGTGACCGAGCGAGATGCTCGCCGAGTCGTCGGATCTGTCCGGACTCGAACGCGGCGAGGGTCAGCCCGGGCAGGACGAAGTCGTACGTCCAGAATCCGCGCGATGAGAGTCGCTCATGCGTGGCGTAGCCATCGTGGACCTCGGGCAGGATGACCAGACCGAACGAGTCGGCCACGTCGGTCATCCAGTCGAGGAACTCGTAGATCTCGGGCTCGACCATGAAGCATGTCGTCCCTGGCTTCTTGATGACGTACCCGACTGCATCGAGCCGGACGATCCGCACGCCGCGCGCGGCAAAGTCTCGGAACCAGCGAGTAACCAGGGACTTGGTGGCCGACGAGGTCACGTCCAGATCGATCTGCTCCGACCACTCGGCGGTACCGAATGATGTCCAGATCCGTTCCTGTGCACCTGAGTCCTCGATCGTCACCGTCGAGAACGGTGCGTCGGGCTTCCGTAGAAAGATCCTGGCCACGTCGCCGTTCCCCGGTCTGCCGTCCGGCCACACCTTGTCCAGCGTGATGAACAAGTCGGCAAACGGGCTCCGCCGACCGTGGCGCTGAAAGTCCTGGAACTCCGCGCTCCGACGAGACAGGTGGTTGATCATCAGGTCGAGCAGCACGTCATGTCGCTCGCTGATGCGCCGAATGTCCTGCCACGTTCCGAACCGAGGCTCGATGTCCCGATAGGTGATCGGCGCGAACCCTCGATCTCCTGAGGACGGGAACGGTGGAAGGACATGGACACCTGTGAACAGACCCGCCAACCGGCCGTCGAGAAGGTCGCCGAGCGTCCCGAGGTCGCCGCCCAACGAATCCGGGTAGGTCACCAGTTGGGGCCGGGGTTCGACGCCGAGTCGTGTCATCGAGGGGCCGGCAACGTCGGTCAAGCGCCGATGGAGGCGCGCAGAGCCAGGGTCAGTTCGCGCGCACGTGCATCGCCGTAGCCACCCATCTGGTTGCCAAGGTACGCGAACCCAACCCGATGGTGACGATCAGCGAAGCCGAGCTGGCCGCCTGCTCCCGCATGGCCGAAGCTGGTCGATCCCAGCATCGGCTGCGACGGTGGCGACGACAGCTGGAAGCCCGTTCCCCAGCGAGCTCCGTCGTCCGGCATGCCCGAGAGCTGCGGTCCCGCAGCCTGCACCCGGAGCGCATCCTCGATCGCCCAATCGAACAGGATGGCTGGCCCGTCGACATCCGAAATGCAGGCGGCGTAGGCGCGAGCCAGGGACTCGGCAGTGCTGATCCCGTTCGCGCCGGGGACCTCGGCCGATTGGATGAATGGATCGTTGAACGTGACGACCCCGTCCAGGGCTGGGAAGGCAAACGCGCCACCCATCGTCCCGCTTCGCTGAACCAGGGCGTCCTCGTTGGCGATCCGAGCACACTCGCGCGCTGCGTCGGAGTT
The DNA here is from genome assembly GCA_963817095.1 of uncultured Chloroflexia bacterium. GTDB lineage: Bacteria > Chloroflexota > Limnocylindria > Limnocylindrales > CSP1-4 > CF-46. The sequence goes on along the minus strand of CAWFND010000005.1, from coordinate 10,833 downwards.
CTCGTCCGGGAGCGGCGGCTCCATCCACGCAACCGACGAGCGCATCCCGTTCGGCAGGCCGATCCATGTTCGCAGACCGAGCCGCTCGCCCACGGCGTGGCGGAAGAATCGGCCTGGTGTCATGCCGGTGATCCTCCGGATCACCTCGCCGACCAACCAGCCGTACGTCATGGTGTGATAGAGGTGCCCCTCCGATGGCCGATGCGTCGGCCGTTGGGCCTCGATCGCCGAGATGACGGGCGACCAGGTCAGGACGTCCTGTCGACCGAGGTCGGTGTCCAATGCCGCCAGGCCGGCCCGGTGGCTCATCGCCTCACGGACGGTGATCGTCGATTTCCCCATCGCGCCAAACGAAGGCCAGTAGGTGGCCACCGGCTCGTCGAGTTCAAGGCGTCCGTCCTGGACGAGTAGATACGCGCAGATCGCGAGCAGCCCTTTGGAGCAGGAGAAGATCACCGCAGCTGTGTCGCGCCGCCACGATCGATTTGTTCGTGCGTCGGCGAAGCCGCCCCACAGGTCGACCACCGGTCGACCATCCACGTAGGCGGCGCAGGCCGCACCGACGTCGTGACGAAGCCTGAAGTTGGCAAGGAAGGCATCCATGACGGCGCCGTACCCCGCCTCGACGAAGCCGTGGATCCGACGGCCGTCGCCAAGATCGACATCGGTACCGTCCGACTGGGTTGCGGTGTCGCGCGTCGTCATCCCTTGACGGACCCCTGGAGCAGCGCCGCGATGACGTGGCGCTGGAACACGATGAAGACGATCAACGTCGGCAGCAGGATCAGGACGGTTCCAGCGCAAAGCAACGGGATGTCCGTCGCGTAGTGACCCTGGAATGCGCCGAGGGCGCCAGCCATGGTTCGCTGCGTCGGGTCCTCCACGAGAACGAGAGCAAGCAGAAACTGGTTCCAGGCCCAGACGGACATGAGAATCCCGAGTGACGCCATCGGCGCTCGCGCAAGCGGCACGTGGATCCGCCAGAACAGATCCCATGTGCTTGCCCCGTCGACCCGGGCCGCCTCCGAGATCTCGCTCGGCATGTTGACGAAATGGGCTCGCATCCAGAACACGGCGAATGGCATGAACAGCCCGATCAGCGGCAGGACGATTGCGAGCCGGGTGTTCAGGATCCCGAGTTGCCGCGCGAGGAAGTAGAGAGGAGTGATGATCCCCTCGAACGGAAGGGTCAGACCGAACACGAACAGGAGCAGCAACAAGCCCGCGCCCGGGATCCGAAGGAGGCCGATTCCAAACCCGGCCATCGTCGAGATGACCAGGGAGATCGGGACCACGGCGACCACGATGAACACGCTCGACGCGAGAAGCGCACTCATGTTCGCGACCTTGAATGCCTCGATGAAGTTGCCCCACTGCGGGTTAGCGGGCAACCCGAGTCCACTTGGAACGCTCCCCGAGGGGTAGAGGGCGGTCGTGAAGATGCTGACGAACGGCACGATCGTGATCGCGATGAGCGCCAGGAGAAGGGTGCGGCCTGCGTACATCTCGCCGCGAGCGACCCTCACCGCGCGCCACCACGACTCAGACGTTGGATCGGCAGGATCACGATCAGAACGAGGATCATGAGAACCACGGCGAGTGCCGACGCCAGCCCGACCTGTCGTTCGAGGAACGCCAGGATGTAGATCTGGATGCCGGGGACGGCCGTCGCATTGCCGGGCCCTCCTCCGGTCGTCACGTACACGATGTCGAAGGCAGCCAGAGCCGCGATCACGGTGACCGTGATACAGACGCCGATCTCGTATCGCAGGCTCGGCACGGTAATGGCCAGGAACTCCTGTCGCCAGCCGGCTCCGTCAAGCCTCGCGGACTCGAAGAGCGCAGCGTCGATCCTGGTCATGCCGGTCAGGAGCAGGACCGTGCAGAACCCGAGCAGGACCCAGACGCCGATCAGGCCGACCGCCGGCAGCGCCGTGTCGAAGTCGCCCAGCCAAGCACGGGCGAGATCCCCGAGGCCGATCGCCGTCAGGAACTGATTCGAGCAGACCGGTCAAGGACAGCAGCCGGCCCCAGATGATTCCCGCGGCAACCAGAGGGATGACCTGCGGGAGAAAGAGCACCGTCCGCGACACCGTGCCGAGCCGCCCACTCGCGACGCGATGGATCACGCTGGCGGTGACCAGCCCGAGGGACACCGGGATGAGGCTGTAGAACAACACGAGCCGGAACGCATTGAAGAGGGTCTCGACGAGCTTCGGCTCGCTGAGAACGGTCGCGTAGTTCGACAGACCGACCCAGGTCGCCGGCCCGACGCCGTCCCAGCGATACAGCGAGTACTGCACCGTGAGCGCGAGCGGCTGGAGCACGAAGATCCCGTACATCGCGAGCGCCGGGAGAACGAACAGCCAGCCGACCACCGTTTGTCGGCGGATCCCGAGCGCCAGGGGGATCCGCCGACCGAGCCGCCGACGAGCGGCCGAGGCGGGCGGTGCGGACACATCCAGCCTCGGGGTGGCGTCGTCGACGGCATGACTCAATGGGCGAGTTCCTTTGCGTACTCCGCTTGAACGGCCTTCAGGAGCCCGGCGGCGTCCTGCTTGCCTCCCACCATCTTCTGGAGCTCCGGCGTCCAACCCTGAGCGAAGATCGAACCGGTGGCGTTGGCGATGAAGTCCATCGCACCGTTGTCCTTCGCGACATTGGCTCCTGCGGCGAGGGTCTCATTGGTCACGGAGCCGGCTGCAGCCGGCGGAACCGCGAGGTCCGTTGGACCACCTGGGTTCGAGCCACCGACGGTGACATCGATCTGGCGGGCCGTCTCGTTTGTCGCGACCCAATTGAAGAAGGCAGCGGCGCAATCCGCGTTCTTCGCCTTGTCGGCAATCCCGTACGTCAGGGGCGCAGACATTGCCGCCAGTGATCCGCCAGCCTCAGCCGGCGGGAAGACGAAGAACCCGACATTGCCCGCGAGATCCTTGTCATACACCGGCGTTCTGCCAGTCGCCATTGAACATGAACACGCCTTCGCCCTTTCCGAAGCGAGCGTTGGCGTCCGTGTACTCGGTCGCGTTGGCATCCTTCGGGAAGTAGCCGGCTTCCACCCATTGCTGGAGATGCTGCGCGGCCGTCAGGTTCGTTGGCGTATCGATGGTCGCTCCGGGCTTCTGGAAGATCCAGTCGTTGACGGGCTGCGTCGGACCGTACGCGGCCATCAGGTTCTGCAAGGGGAAGGCGAGGCCCCCACCGCTCGCCGTGGCGTTCCAGGCCATGATCGGCAGCAGACCCGCAGTCTTGGCCTTGGCAAGGAGAGCCTCGAAGTCGGCAACCGTCTTCGGAGGATCCGTCATCCCGATCTGGGACGCGAGCTTCTTGTTGTAGAAGACGCCCGTCAGGCTGTAGTTCAGGCCCATCGCGTAAAGCGATCCGGACCCGCGCGTCCCGTCGGTCGCGACCCGGTTCTGCGCGAGCTGCGCGGCCGGCCACTTGTCCCAGCCGAACGCGGTCGCGTAGCTGTCAAGGTTCTTGAGCAATCCGTCCTTGACGAGCGAGACCATCGACGGCAGCCGGATCAGATCCGGAGGACTGTCGCCGGACAGGAGTCGCGGGGTGGCAGTCATGAGGTTCGTGAACTGATCCTGGCTGATCTTCCAGGTCACGTTGGGAAACTGCTTGGTGAACTCGTCAGAGAGCTTGAACGGCAGGTCGAACCCGGTCTCGAAATAGGCGTTCAGTGTGACGGGGGCGGTGCCGCAGCTCGGACCAGCGGCCGTGGTGCTAGCGGAAGGGGCGACGCCGGAGCTGCTGACGGATGGCGCGGCCGTCGTGGGCGCCGCGCTCGTCGCAGGACTCGGGGTCGAAACGGCCCCTGGGGCGGCGCAAGCCGCAACCAGGATGGCTGCAATCGCGACGACTGCGGAGCGCGCCGCTGGCAGCCTCGCGCCGGCGCGATGGAATTGGACCCTGGCCATGAACGCTCCTCCTCGATGCTGTCCCTAGCGGGTGCGAATGCCTTCGGCGGTGGTCATCCACGGCCCTCCTTCGGCGGCGCCGTGGTCGCTCGGACCACCAGCTCGGGCTCCAGCTGAACGACTGGTGGCTGCTCGGAACGAACGCCGATCTCCGCCAGGAGAACCTCGGCGCCGCGACGACCTGACTCGAGCAGCTGCTGTCGGATCGTCGTCAGGCCGACGTAGTCGGCGGCCTCGATGTCGTCGTAGCCGATCACCGACAGGTCGTCGGGGACATGAAGACCGATCTCCCGCGCCGCCGCGATGACCCCAAGAGCCTGGGTGTCGCTTGCCGTGAAGATGGCCGTGGGTCGACGACTCCCTGCAAGCATGCGATGGGCCAGCTCGCGCGCCTCGTAGCGACCATGGGCCCCGTGGCCGATCCAGGCTTCGGGAATCGAGACCCCCGCTCGAGCCAGCTCGCGCGTGAGGCCGTCCTCGCGGTCATGACTCGAGGTGAAGCCGAATGGGTCCGCGATCGCATCGCCGACGAAACCGATGGCAGTGTGGCCAAGGTCAAGGAGATGTCGAGCAGCGAGGGCTCCTCCCGCCGCGTCGTCCCCGACCACCCGCGGCATCGCGTCGATCGACGGCGTGTGGACGTCGATGAACACCACCGGTATCGGCGATCGGCTGAGTTGCGGTATGGCGGCGTCCGGCGGTGGCAAGGACATGACCAGCAGCCCGTCGGTGCGCTGGGACTGGGCCAGCGTTCCCAGGTAGTGGTCGCGCTTCTGGACCGATTCGACGTTGTAGATCACAAGGTCGAACTCGCTGTCCGTCAGGACAGCGTCGACGCCCCGCAGGCGTTCCGCCGCTTGTGGTCGGGTGAGGAACGAAACGACGACCCCGATCGTCAGGGTCCGGCCGAGGCTGAGGCGTCGGGCCGCCGGGCTTGGCGCAAAGCCAAGCTCCTCCATGACGGTCAGGATCCGGTCGCGTGTCTGGGCGTTGACGACGTCCTTGCCATTCAAGGCTCTGGAGGCTGTCGCGACGCTGACCCCGGCGTGTCGCGCGACGTCGCGAATCGTGACGGCCTTCCTTGCCACCGCCTACCTCGCCCACTCGGCTGAAACCGGTTACATGAGACCGGTTACAAGAAGGTAGCAGCGTCGTCAAGAGGGCGGCATGCAGGCCAGGGTTCGCGAACGGTCGGTCCGAAGGGCGCGATGACTTGTGGCGGTGATGCGGCTAGTCGCATGGCGGAGCGATGTGTCCCCCGGGCAGACGAGCGATTCCGATCCCTACCACTCCCCGGCGGCGCGTCGCGCGGCCACGGAGAACCGGCCCGCGGGAAGGTGGGCCTCCCAGCACACCACCCCGGCGCCGCCTACAACGGCGTCGTGGCGCGTGTCCGCCGGCAGTTCCAGGCGATCCCCGGCGGCCAGTGCGATCGCGCCACCCAGATCCGGCAAGCCGAACGTGATCGAGCCGCGCTCGACGACGATCACCTTGTCGTAGCCGTGGTCGTGGGCACCGTACCGGTCCCCCGGTCCGTTCGACCACGGCGACGGGTCGAGGCCCTCGGCGCGAAGTCGCTCGACGGCGTCGGACATCGTCAACCCGCGACCGACACGCCGATCACGGTGCCGACGATGTACGTGACGATCGCGGCCGCCGCGCCGATCCCCACCTGGCGCAGGCCGGAGAACAGGACGCCGCGCCCGGTCAGCAGGCTCACCCCGGCACCGACCGCGAACAGCGCCACCAGGCTGAGCGCGATCGAGACCGCGAAGGCGGACGGCCCGGTGATCAGGAGATACGGCAGCACCGGGATGAACGCCCCGATCGCAAAGGCGAGGAACGACCCGGCGGACGCGCTGATCGGCGATCCGAGCTCGTCGGGATCGAGCCCCAGCTCCTCCCGGATCAGCTGGTCCAGCGCCCGCTCCGGGTTCTCGAACAGGCGATGGGCGATCGCCTTCGCCTCATCCTCGGGGAAGCCCTTCGCGCGGTAGAGGGCGGCCATCTCGGCCTCCTCCTCCTCGGGCATCGCCTCCAGCTCGGCGCGCTCGAGCGCGATCTGTCGCTCGAACAGCTCACGCTGGCTCTGCATCGAGATGTACTCGCCGGCGGCCATGCTGAACGCACCGGCCAGCAGCCCTGCGACGCCCGCCAGGACGATGAACGAGCTCTGGTCGTGCGCCGCGCCGGCGACGCCCATGACGAGCGCGAGGTTCGAGACGAGCCCGTCGCTCACCCCGAAGATCACCGCCCGGAGCGTCCCCGACCGGCCCGATCGGTGCCATCGCTCGTTCGCCGCGATGTCGACAGTCGGGCCGCCATGGGGGCTCTTCAGGCCCTTCCAGATCTCGGCGTGCTCGCGCTCGTCGGCGGCGATCGCCTCGACCTCCGGCGACGTCTGGCCGCCGTAGATCTCCTCCTCGTCGCCCTCGAGCGCGGTGACGAGGTCGCTGACGGCGGACGTCCCGAACAGCCGGGCGAGCAGGATGATCACCGCGACCCGTGGTCGCGGACGGGTCGATGCTGGCGGGACGTCGGCACCGGCCGCGGTGAGCTTCGACGCCCAGATGTCGGCATGGCGCCGCTCGTTCGAGGCGATCCGACGGAAGGCCGACGCGCGCATTGGGTCCTTCTCGATCCCGGCCAGGGCGTCGTACAGGAGGATCGCGTCGCGCTCGAGACGCAGGTTCGCCAGGCTCTGCGTCGTGTCCGGGGTCATGGATCGAATGCTACCCGGCGCTAGACTCGATCCGATGACGGCCCGCGACCTGCCCCCGCTCCGCTGGCTGTCGGCGGCCGACGTCGTGGCGGCGATGCCGCCCCTCCCCGAGCGGCTCCGGCTGGCCGAGCGGACGATGGTCGGGCTGGTGGATGCCGCGGAGCTGCCGCCGAAGATCGGCGTCCATCCCCGGCCCGATGGCTCCTTCGCCCACGCGATGCCCGCGTTGCTCCGCGGCGGCGATCCGGCCGGCGCGGAGGATCTGCTCGGCATCAAGTGGATCGCCGGGCTTTCCGGGCAACCGGGCCGCGGGGCTCCCGGCGATCCACGGGCTCGTCGTCCTTACCGATCCGACGACCGGCGTCCCGGTGGCGATCCTCGACGCCGGTCCGATCACCGCCGAGCGGACGGCGGCGATCAGCGGGGTCGCGATCGCGCGGTTCGCGGGAGGCGGGACGCTCGACGGCCGGCCGCCGCGGGTGGCGATGCTCGGCGCCGGGATCCAGGGCCGCAGCCACCTGCCCGTGCTCGGCGAGGTCCTGCCGGGCTGCGAGCTCGCGGTGTTCGATCGCCACGAGGATCGGGCGGCGGCGCTCGTCGCCCTGGCGCCCTCGACCGCCGGGATCGGCTCGGCGCGCGTCGCAGCGACTGCGGGTGTGGCAACCGCCGATGCCGACGTCGTCGTGACCCTGGCGTCGTTCGCCCCGGCAGCAGACCGCCAGACCCTCACCCCGGACTGGCTGACACCGGACGCCATCGTCATCGCCGTCGACTATGCGACGTACGTGGCGGCGTCCGTCGCCCGCGGGGCGGCCCTGTTCGTCGTCGACCACCGCGAGCAGTTCCTGGCAAACCGCGATGCCGGCAACTTCGACGGCTACCCGGATCCGGCTGGGACCCTGGGCGAGGTCATCCTCGCCGGCATCGCGCGCCCCGAACACGGCCGGGTCCTCGTGACGCACCTTGGGGTCGGGCTCGCCGATCTCGTCTTCGGCGATGCGATCCTCCGACGATCCGAGGAGCTGGGACTGGGGACGATCCTCGGCCGCTGACCAGCGCGGCGGCGAAACGGCCGCACGCACGTCGGCGACAACAGGCACACTGCCCGCGGTCGGCGCAGCCGTCGGGGGCCGAGCATGGGGATCGTGCATGCGACGTGTCGGTGGTGTGCTCAAGCGCCTCCTGTGGATCCTCGTCATCGTCGTCGTCGTGGCCGTCGCCGCGGGCGGCGCCCTCGCCACGGTGCTGACGATCCGCGGCTTTCCGACCACGAACGGGACGATCGCGATTCCGGGCCTGGACAACCGAGTCACCGTCACGCGGGATGCCAACGGGATCGCCGCGATCGAGGCCGAGACGCCCCACGACCTCTTCATGGCCCAGGGCTACGTCCACGCCCAGGACCGGATGTGGCAGATGGAGGTCTGGCGCCACATCTCGTCGGGCACGTCTGTCGGAGCTCTTCGGGGCGAGCACGCTCAGCGAGGACAAGTTCATCCGGACGCTCGGCTGGCGCCAGGCGGCGGAGCGGGACCTCGGCGGGCTGTCGGCGGACGCTCGGAAGGCCCTCGACGCCTACGCCGAGGGTGTCAATGCCTGGATCGACGACCACGCCGGGTCCCTCTCGACGCCGTTCGTCGTCACCGGTCTGAAGATCGGCGACGGCGGGTTGGGCGGGTACCACCTCGCGCGATGGACGGCGGTCGACAGCCTCGCCTGGCAGAAGGTCCAGGCGTGGCAGCTCGGCGGCAACTACGACTCCGAGGTCTTCCGGATGCTCGCCGACGCGGCCCTCGGGGACTCGAAGCGGACCGACGACCTGTTCCCGCCGTACGACCCGTCGATGCCGGTGATCACGCCGAGCGGCCTGAAGGGGTCCGGCGGCGCCGGGGCGACGGCGGAGACGTCCGCGACGACGGCCGCGCTCGTCCACGTCGGCAACGACGGCCCCGTCGATCGGTCCGGTCCAGGCCACCGCCTGGCGTGACCTCGTCGCGAGCGGCGACCAGGTCCTCCGGACCGCCGGCCTCGACGCCGCCGACGGCATCGCCGGCGACCACGAGATCGGCTCGAACGACTTCGTCGTCGGCCCGTCGAAGACCACGTCGAAGACCGCGCTCCTGGCGAACGACCCGCACCTGGGCATCGGCATGCCATCCGTCTGGTACATCAACAGCCTCCGCTGCCGGGTCGTTTCGAAAACCTGTCCGTACGCGATGGCGCGGCGTGTCGTTCGCGGGTCTGCCCGGCATCGTCCTCGGCCACAACGCATCGATCGCCTGGGGCGTCACGAACGTCGACCCGGATGTCCAGGATCTCTTCTCGATCGATCCGGACCCGGCGAACCCGAGCAATTACCTCATCGCGGGCACGTCCGTCCCGTTCCAGGTCCGCCACGAGACGATCGCCGTGGCCGGCGGCGCCAGCGTCGAGATGGACGTCCGGACGACGTCCGACGGGCCGATCCTCAACGGCGTCGACGATCGCCTGAAGGACGCGCCGCTCCTCGCGCTCCGCTGGACCGCCACCGACACGGTCGACGGGACGTTCGACGCGTTCTTCCGCATCGCCACGGCCACGACCTTCGACCAGTTCCACGAGGCCCTCCGGACGTACGGCGCTCCCTCGCAGAACTTCGTCTACGCCGACGTCAAGGGGCACATCGGCTACGTCCTGCCCGGGCGGATCCCGATCCGCGCCGACAAGGACGACCATGGCGACCGCATCCGGTCGGGCAGCGACGGCAAGCATGACTGGACCGGGGCGATCCCGTTCGACGACCTGCCCTGGCAGCTCGACCCGCCGAGCGGGATCATCGTGACGGCGAACAACGCCGCGGTGGACGCGAAGTACCCCTACTTCATCGCCCAGGAGTGGGATCCGGGCTACCGCGCGAAGCGGATCACGGACCTCCTGAAGTCGGCCGCCGGCGGCGGCGGCGTGACGACCGACACGCTCCGCGGGATCCAGAACGACACGGTCGTCCTGCGGGCCGACGACGTCGTTCCGTTCGTCGCGGCCGCGCCGGCCGACGTCCGAGGACGGGGCACTGATCGCGTCGCGGATCCTCGCGTGGTCGAACCATGACTGTCCGGTGGACTCGGTCGGCTGCGCCGCGTACGAGGCGTTCGAGTACCGGCTCGTCCGCGGCCTGTTCGACGACGAGCTGGGGCCGCTCGCCCGCGAGTACGTCGGCAGCGGGGCGTCCCTCCAGGCGATGGTCGCGATGCTCAGCCAGCCCGACTCGCCCTGGTGGGACGACACCCGGACGACCGGGCACGAAGGAGACACGCGACGCGATCATCGCCCGCGCCCTCGACGAGGCCGGGCAGGAGCTGCGAGCCGCATACGGCGATCCGGCCGGCTGGACGTGGGGAAAGCTCCACCAGGCGACCTTCGCCGAGGCGACGCTCGGATCCTCCGGGATCGGGCCGCTGGAGTGGTACTTCAACAAGGGTCCGTTCGCGGCGGCCGGTGCCGCAGGCGCCGTCAACAACGTGTTCTACGACCCCGCGAGCGCCTACGCGAACCCGGACGACCCGTCGTATCAGCCCGTCGGGATCGGTGGCGTCTTCTCGGTCACGAACCTGCCGTCGTACCGGCTATCGATCGACCTCGCCGACCTCGACGGGGCGCAGATCATCCAGACGACCGGCCAGAGCGGCAACCCGTTCGATCGCCACTACGGCGACATGATCGCGCCGTGGCTGACGGGCGGCACCGTGCCGCTCCCGTTCACGCCGACCGCGATCCACAAGGCGATGCTCCAGACGCTCCAGCTGGTGCCGAAGTCGGGCTGGTTGCCGGGCCCCCGTCCCGTTCGCGCCTCGCTCCGTGGGCTAGGTTCTGACGTGTGCCACGCACACGTGGGGTCGGAGCAGATCCATCGAGGCTCGTGCATTTCGTCATGGCTAATCGCCATGCTCGACCCTCGTGGTCGCGGGAGCATGCCGTACATGGCTACGCGCCATCGTTCGGCGCGGATCGGGCCCGAATAGCTGGCCGTAGCGACCCGCGGGCCGTTCGAGGATGTGCTCAAGCCATGCGCGGCAGGCGCGGCAGGCAGGCGCGGCCTGGCGCGCAAGCGCGCGCGGGCGCGCGCCAATGCGGAAGGCGCCGGCTCGCGCCGGGCCTACTGCTCGCTGATCGGGAGCGGCCCGTCCGGAACCTCGATCAGGACCC
>CAWFND010000004.1:0-4704 GCA_963817095.1 uncultured Chloroflexia bacterium | reverse complement strand
GTATTTCCCAATTGGCGTCGCGGTCGGCGTCGTCGACCCGGGTGTCGGGACGGACCGCCACCCGATCGCGATCCTGACCGGTCGCGGCGATCGGCTCGTCGGCCCCGACAACGGGCTGTTCATGCCGGCGGCCGAGCGCCTCGGGGGCGTCGCCGAGGCGCGGATCCTCGAGAACCGCGAGCTGTGGCTGCCCGTGACCTCGTCCACGTTCCACGGCCGCGACATCTTCAGCCCGGTCGGCGCCCATCTCGCGATGGGCGTCGCCGTTCGCCTCGGTCGGCCCGGAGATCGCGGCCGCCGATCTCGTCCAGCTGCGGATGCCGTCGGCGACCCCGCACGACGGCTGGCTCGAGACCGGCGTGGCGTACATCGACAGCTTCGGCAATGCGCGTCTGGCCGGTCGTCCGGACGATCTCGCGGCCGCCCTCGGCGCGCTCCACGACGGGCGTGCGCTCGTCGTCGAGGTGGGTGACGCCCGCGAGCCGGTCGACCTCACGTGGCAGCGGACGTTCGGCCAGACCCAGGTCGGGGACATCGCTGCTCTACGAGGACTCGTTCGGGACGATCTCGTTCGCCGACAACCAGGGCAACGTCGCGGCGCGGCTCGGCCTCCGGGTCGACCAGCCGATCCGGATCCGGGCCGCCTGACGATGGCCCGTCCCGTCATCACGTTCCTGACCGACTTCGGGCCTGCGGCGCCGGCCGTCTGCCGCGGCGTGATGTTCGGGATCGCGCCCGACGCGAACATCATCGACATCAATCACCAGGTCCCGCGGTTCTCGATCCGGGACGGGGCGGCCAGCCTCGTCTTCGCCCTGCCCCACATGCCCGTCGGGACGCACTTAGCGGTCGTCGACCCGGGCGTCGGCACGGAGCGGCTGCCGGATCGCGCTCAAGGTCGCCCGGGGCGACGTCCTGATCGGGCCGGACAACGGGCTGCTGATCGAAGCCGCCGAGCGGCTCGGCGGAATCGTCGAGGCGCGCGCGATCGAGAACCGGGACCTCTGGCTGCCGGTCGTCTCGTCGAGCTTCCACGGACGCGACATCTTCGCGCCGACGGCCGCTCATCTCGCGATGGGCGTGCCGTACGAGTCGGTCGGCCGACCGGTCGCGATCGACGGACTCGTCCGGCTGGCGCGGCCGCTTCCGACGGTCACTGAGGGACGCCTCGAGACCCAGATCGTCCACGTGATGATCTACGGCAACGTCACGTTCGCGGGCACGACCCTCGACCTGACGAACGCGCTCGGGCCGCTCACCGCGGGCCGGCCGCTCCGCCTGTCGTTCGCGACCGACCCGGCAGGTCGTCGAGGACACGATCTGGGGAGCCACGTTCGGCAGCGTCCCGGTCGGGGCGTCGGTGCTGATGGCGGACTCGGAGGGGCACCTGTCGCTGGCCGACAACCAGGGGGATGCCGCCCGGCGGCTCGGCCTCGCGGTCGACCGGCCGGTGACGATCACCGCCCGGTGACGGTCCCGCTCGTCGAGATCGACGGCCTGACGTTCCGCTATCGGCGGGCCACCGAACCCGCGATCCGCGACATCAGCCTGACGATCCAGCCCGGCGAGGTCCTCCTCGTCGCGGGTCCGTCCGGCTGCGGCAAGAGCACGCTGATCCGCTCGATCAACGGGCTGATCCCGCACGCCTATCCGGGCGAGCTCAGCGGCGCCGTGCGGATCGACGGCCGGCCAACGACCGATCTCCGCCTCCGCGAGATCTCCCGGACGATCGGGACCATGCTCCAGGACCCGGCCAAGCAGATCGTCGGGGCCACGGTGGAGGCGGAGCTCGCGTTCGGCCCGGAGAACCTCGGGCTGGACCGGGCCGAGATCGCGGAGCGGATCCGCACGGTGGTCGACCGGACGGGGATCCAGGGCCTCGCGGGGCGGGAGACGGCGGCGCTGTCGGGCGGAGAGCGCCAGCTCGTCGCGGCGGCCGGGATCCTGATGATGCAGCCCCGCCTGTACGTCGTGGACGAGCCGCTCGCGAACCTCGATCCGGCGACCGCCGCTCGGCTGCTGGCCCTGCTGCGAGCGCTGGCCGACGAGGGCAACGCCGTCCTGATCGTGGAGCACCGGGTCGAGGAGGCCCTCGAGTTGCCGCCCGGACCGGGTCCTCTATCTCGACGACGGCCGGACCCGCTACCTGGGCTCCATCGACGGCTTCCTCGCAATCGCCGATCCGGAGGCCGTCAAGCTCCCGTTCGAGGTCGTGCTCGAGCGGGTCCGAGCCGGCTGGACGTCATCGGTCGATGGCGAGGGCGCTCGCCGGCCGAGGCCGGCAAGCCCGGACGGCTCCGCGCCCGACGGGGATGGGGCGGGTCCCCGCCTCGAGTACCGCGACGTCCGGGCCGGCTACGGCACGCGTGAGGTGCTCGCCGGGATCACGGCATCGTTCGGTCGTCGCGAGACGGTGGCCGTGCTCGGGCCGAACGGCTCCGGCAAGACAACGCTCTTCCGCACCGCGATGCGCCTGATGGAGCCCACCGCGGGCCAGATCCTCGTCGAGGGCCGGCCGATCGCCGAGCGCACCGTCCCGCAGCTGGCCACGATCTTCGGCTATGTCTTCCAGAGCCCGAGCCAGATGCTGTTTGCGCGGACGGTCCGCGAGGAGCTGGTCTTCGGCCCGAAGAACCTGGGCCGGCCGCCGGAAGCGTTCGACGGGATCGTCGACGACGTCCTGCACCGGATGTCGCTCGACACCCTCGATGACATCCGCGAGCGGCCGCCGCTCACCTTGTCGTTCGGGCAGCAGAAGCGACTGGCGCTGGCGATCGCGCTGGCGCTGCAACCTCCCGGCGCTGATCCTCGACGAGCCATCGGCCGGACAGGATCACCGGACCGCGAACCGCTTCCTCGCCGAGGTCGCGACGATCTCGAACCTCGAAAGCCTGTACCTGATCACGCACGACGTGGACCTTGCATTGACGCACGCCGACCGTATCCTGCTGATGCGAGACGGTGTCGTCGTGGCGGATGGACCGCCTTCGGCCGTGATCGCGGATGAGGAGAGCTGGATCGCCTGTAACCTCCGATTGACCTCGCTCCTGCGGGCGAATGCCCGCTGGCGTCCCGCGCAGGGTCGGCTCCTCGACGCGGAGGCACTCGCACAGCAGGTGGTCGCTTCCGAGCGCGCGCCTGCCTGACCCGGGTCGACGCCCCGCGCCCGACCGGTTGGGGGACACACCACGGTTGGAGGGTTTGCATGGCAACGATGAATGCGCAGCAGTCGACGCGGTCGCCGCTCTGGGAAGTCAATTCGCGAACGATCGTCTACGCGGCGATCGGCGCAGCGCTCTACGGCGTTCCTGCTCGGAGTCTTCAGATCCCGATCCCCGGTACCGGCACCGTTTCGATCCGCCCGGCGTTCGCGCTCGTCCCGTTTTTCGGCTACGCGTTCGGACCGATCGTCGGGTTCTTCACCGGGCTTCGTCGGCAACGCGATCGGCGACCAGTTCTACGGCTAGGGCCCCCTGACCTCGCTGGAACTGGAGCATCGCGAACGGGCTCGTCGGCCTGATCGCCGGCCTCGCGCCGCTGTTCCTTGCCCGCTGGGTCAACGGCAATCTTCGTGACCGCGCCATCGGCGGCGCCATCGCCGGCGCGTTCGCCGTCGTCATCGGCTTCCTGTTCGTGTTCACCGACATGTCCTGGGCGGTGGCGACGTCGGCACCGTGCTCACGACCGCAGTACATCCCGGTCGTCGTCGGCGACCTCATCGCGACGGTCATCCTGGTCCCGATCCTCGTCTACGCCTGGGAGCCGGTGAAGGAACAGCTGGGCGATAGCGCAGCCGGGAGGGGCAGCCCGTGAACATCGCCCCGCGCTATCTGGGCCGGGGGTCGTGGCTCGCACGCCGCGACCCCCGCGTCCTCGTCCTCGTCGTCGCCCTCTTCGTCTTCACGGTCATCCAGGTCTGGGACGGCCGGTGGTCTTCGGGCTGCTGCTCCTCTCGCTCGTCTACTACCGCTCCGCCGGATCCCGTTGAGCGCGGTCCGCGGCAACTGGATCGCTCGCCCTCATGTTCATCACGCTCGTCGTGGTGGTCAACACGATCCTCACCGGCGGCGGCGTCCAGGGACTCCGGTCGTGCATCCACATCTTCTTCACCTGCCGCTGCTCGGGACCGCCGTCTCCGCCGAGTCGATCGCCTATGCCGCGACCCAGTGGATGCGCTACGTGGCGATGGTCGCGATCGGCTTCCCGGTCGCCTTCGCATCGCCCCGGGGGACTTCGGCGTGACGTTCGCCCGGCTGGGCGTGCCCGAGAAGTTCGCGTTCGGCATCGACCTGACCTTCCGCTTCCTGCCGTCCCTCGCGGCCGACTTCCAGACGACGATCGACGCCCAGCGGATCCGCGGCTACGACTGGCGGCGGCGGCAAGGGCGGTCCGATCGGCCGGCTCGACGGCCGGGTCCGCTCCTCGCGCCGCCGTCGTCAACGCGATCGCCGGCGCCGAGGACACGATCGACGCGATGGACCTGCGCGCCTTCGGGACGGGCAAGCGGACCTGGCTTCGACACCTCCGCTTCGACCGGACCGATCGCCTTGTGCTCCTCGGCCTTCGCGCCTCCTCGCCATCACCCTGACCGTCGCCGGATTCACGACGACCTCGTCGACGCTCTGGACGCCGCCCTTCCTCATCGAGCTGGCGGGAGGCTGACCGGCCGTCGAGCCGGCCCGCGGATCGAGGTCAGCTGGCTTC
>CAWFND010000003.1:0-79594 GCA_963817095.1 uncultured Chloroflexia bacterium | reverse complement strand
CACCGGCAAGACCACCGAGCTGGTGCGCGCGCATCGTCGACGTGCTGGCCGACGGGAGGGCGAGCGTAGACCGAATCGTCGCCGTGAGTTCACCGAAAAGGCCGCCGGTGAGCTGAAGCTGCGGCTGCGCGAGGAACTCGAGCGATGCGCGGAAGTCGCAGGACGAGCGACGGCCCGGCTCGAAGACGCGCTCGCCATCTCGAAGAGGCCGGTCGGCACGATCCACGGGTTCTGCGCCGACCTGCTGCGCGAGCGGCCGGTGGAGGCGAAGGTCGATCCGCATTCCAGGTACTGCCGGAGGTCAAGCCGGTACGGCTCTACGACGTGCGTTTCGCCGTGGTTCCAGGACTAGCTCCAGCGATCCGGGCGAGGGCGTCCGCCGTTCGCTGCGCCGGCCCGGCCGGCGCAATCGGCACGTAGGTCGACGAGGACGGCCCATCGAGCAGCTTCGCCGGGCGGGTCGCGAACTACTCGATGGCGCGATCTTCCGACACTTGGCGTCGGAACACGTTCGACCGCGCCGGGAGGTCGCGGCGCCTTCTTGTGGGCGGTCCAGGCGTTCGCGGAGGCTATGAGCGGTGCAAGCCTGGAAGGGACTCGCTCTATCTCGCCCCGCGGAGCGCGGCACGGGTGGGGCGCTGCAAGCCGGAACGGGTTTGTGCCCGCCGACGCTGGACGGCCCGAAGGCTGCTTGTGGACCTGCATGACGACCGCGATCTTGCGCGACAGAAAGGGCAGCGGGCCGCGTGCTGCCGCCGCGTGCCAAGCGCGGCCGATGTGTGGGCGCGCCGCGATGCGCCGTACGGCCCTGGGCGAGTTCAACGCCGAACGCCGACGCCGATCTGGCCGCCGCCCTGCGGGGCGAGTTGCGGGGCAGCATCGCCGGTATCAGGAGCTGAAGTCGCCGCGCGGGCGCCCTCGACTTCGTCGACCTGCTGCTCGCGCGGGCGTTGCTGCGCGACAACGCGGAGGTGCGCCGCGATTCCGGATCGCGTTCACGCACTTTTCGTCGACGAATTCCAGGATACGGATCCGCTGCAGGCCGAGATCCTGATGCTGCTGCTGGCGCGCCGACGATCATCACGAGCCCGTGCGCTGGCAGGATGTTACGCCGAAGACCCGGCAAACTCTTCATTGTCGGCGATCCGAAGCAGTCGATCTACCGCTTCCGCCGCGCCGACGTGGGGACTACGGCAGGTGCGCGAGTCTCGTGGGCGGGGCGCGGCTCGTGCGGCTCACGACGAGCTTTCGCGCGCTCGCCCGCATGCAGCGCCTGTGAACGCCGCGTTCGCGCCGCTGATGACGGGTGACCCCGTATACGCTGCCGGCGGAGTACCTTCCGTCGCGGCCGTCGCGTGATTACGCCAGGCGATCAGCCTGTCGGTCGTGGTGCTGCCGGTGCCGAGGCCATACGGGCGAGGAACGTCACGAAGGTGCGCGATCGAGGAGTCATTGCCGGACGCGGTGGGCGCGTTGGTGGACTGGCTGACCGTGAAGAGCGGGTGGACAGGTCACGGAACGGAGTCGGGCCGCGCGGAGAACCGTGAGCGGATCAAAATGGGGCCTCAGCATGCGTGCATGCTGTTCCGGCGGTTCACGAACTTCGGCGCGGATATGACCCGCGCCTTACGTTGACGCCCTTGAAGCCAGGGGCATCAGGCATCTGCTGGTCGGCGGCGAGTCGTTTCACGAGCGCGAAGAAATCGAGAGCTGCGGGCGGCGCTTGACGGCCGATTGAATGGCCCGATGACGAGCTGTCGGTGTTTGCGAGCTGCGCGGGGCGCTGTTGGCGGTGGGCGACGAGGAGTTGCTCGAGTACCGGCATCATGTGGCCCGTTTCATCCATTCCGTGTGCCCGAAGAACCTCATCGCCGCGGCTGGCCCTGTCGGTGGCGCTAAGGCTGCTGAGGACGTTGCACCTGCGGCGCAACCGCCGGCCGGTCGCGGAGACGCTGGGCGACCTGCTGACGGCGACGCGCGCGCATGTCGCCTTCGCGCTGCGCCCGTCGGCGAGCAGGCGCTGGCGAACCTCCTCCACATTGCCGACCTGGCGCGTCGTTACGAAGCCGCGGGCGGACTGTCGTTTCGGGGATTCGTGGATGCCCTTGGCGACGCGGCCGGGCAATCCGGGCGCCCGAGGCCCCGATCCTCGAAGACGGCAGCGATGGCGTGCGGCTCATGACGGTGCACAAGGCGAAAGGGCTGGAGTTTCCCGTCGTCATTCTCGCGGACATGGACCGTGCAGGCTGGCCAGGGCCAGGCCGGTCGCCACTCGATGCGGACAGCGGATGTGCGCCGTTCGTCTGGCGGGTTGGGCGCCGCCGATCTGCTCGACCATGAACGGCAAGAGCTGCGACGCGACCAATCGGAAGGTTTGCGCATCGCCTACGTGGCGGCGACCCGGGCACGCGACCTGCTGGTCGTTCCCGCGGTCGGCGACGGCACGTACGAAGGTGGTTGGGTGAATCCCCTCAACGACGCCATCTATCCGCCGTGAGTTGCGCCGCCGGCCGAACGGCGCCGCGGTGTCCGTTGTTCGGGCGCGACACCGTGGTCGGCGGCCCGATGACGCCCCGGCGCCGCCGAGGTGGTTCGGCCGGACCTGCATCGCTTTCGCACCGGCTACGGTGGGTACGACGTCGTCTGGTGGGATCCGGCCTCCTGGTCTCGGTCAAGCACCGCCGTCGGCGTTGCAACGCCTCGCTGATCGGCAAAGATGTCGCCGCCGAGGTGCTGGCCGCACGACTCGCGACGCATCCGACCGTGGGCGATCGTCTCGATGAGGCGCCGTCGCCGTGGCAGCCCCCATCCTGACTGTGCGACGGCGACCGAATGGGCGAAATCGACCGACTCCGTAGGTTCCGGCCGACGACCTTGGCCTGACGTGGCGGTCGTTTCCGTGCCGCGCGCCGGCGAGCATCCGTCGGGGCCGCCTACGGCAGCTCTGGTGATGAGGTGCTGGCGACCCTACCGCTCGATGCCGAAGGCGAGACGTCGTGCGAGGAGACCGCCGTGCTTCATACGGTGCTTAGTGGCGCCCTACCGCCGAGGTCGCAGTCGCCGCTGTTGTCGGCGCGCCGCGTGGCGAAGCACGAGCTTTGGCGACGGGCGCGGCAGGCGGCGTCAAGCGGTCTGCCGCCGCGAGACTGCCGGTGAGCTGGCGACACAGCGAGGCACGTTGATCGACGGAGCGTCGATCTGGCCTTCAGCGAAGAGGACCAATGGGTTGTCGTCGACTTCAAGACCGAGATCGAGATTGGCCGCCTGGGTCTCGAGGGTCCCGCCGTCAGGTGGGGTTCTACGCGGCGGCCATCGAGCGAGCGACGGGCGAGCGTCCGGGCGCGCTCCTCCGCTTGTGATGGCTCCGCGAAACTCTGCTGCTAACTTCAGCGTCGAGCTGAGCACGACGGTCGACCGTGAGGCAATCATGGCACAGACAGGACACACGCACTGGGGAAGGCGGTTGAAGAACGGCAAGGGCAAGATTGGCTTGACCGCGGCTAAGGACACGTCGAGGGGCCGTCTTGGTTCAAGTGGCCTTCGAAGGCGCACCGGGCACGACGCCCGAGGAACTGCTCGGCGCGGCGCACGCAGGCTGCTTCACGATGGCGCTCTCGGCCGGGCTCGCCAACGCGGACACGTCGCCACGAGCCTCGATACCAACGCCGCCGTCACGCTTGCGAAGGTCGGCGACGAGTTCTCAATCACCCGCATCGACTTGACGCTGAAGGGCGTCGTGCCGGGCATCTCCGACGCTGACTTCAAGCGATCCGCCGACGACGCCAAGCAGAACTGCATCGTCTCGCGCGCGCTCTCAAGCAGCGTGCAGAATGACCCTCGACGCGACGCTGCTTGCGGCAGTGTGACAGAAGCAGGGCCGAGCGTGGCTCGGCCCAACCGCTCCTGTTCGTCGATCACCGAAATTCACGCCTTGCTGTACCTCGTCCGAAGCGGACGACCGTACGTGCGTTCTTCCGCGACGTGCTCGAGTGGCCGTCCATGGACGCCGGGCATGGCTGGTTGATCTTCGCGACGCCTCCGACGGAGCTGGCCGTTCATCCGTCGGGAGACGGACGCCGAGCACGAGCTCTACCTGATGTGCGACGACCTGCATCGAATCGTGGAGGAGTTGCGGGCCAAGGGCGTGGTCTTCTCGCGGCCAATCACTGACGCCGGGCTTCGGGCACGTAGACGGAATCCGCGCTCCGGCGGGGCGGAGCTGGGCCTGTATCAACCGAAGCACCCGACGGCCATCGCGGCGCCGCGGTCCTGACGATGACGACGGGAATGGCTCGCGCTGGCGGCGCAGGCGCCGCGTGGTCGCTGTCGCGGACGACGGCCGCGGCGAAAGCAGGACGCCATGCGCGACGCGGTGGATCACCTGCTGCTGGGTGCGCCCGATCTGGACAAGGGCATCGCGTCGATGAAGGCGGCCCTGGCGTGAAGGCGCAGGTGGGCGGCAGCCATCCGGGCGTGGGTACACGGAACGCGCTGCTGTCCCTGGTGACCGTCGGTATTTCGAAATCGTCGCGCCGGATCCGGCGCAATCCACATTCAACTTTAGATGGATCTCCGGAAGCTCGCGGCGCCGCGGCTCGTGACATGGGCGGCTTCGACGCGGGATCTCGATGATGTGGTGTCGCGCGCGCGCGCCGCCGGTTTCGGCGTGTTCGGCCCTCGGGACGGATCGCGTGTCCGCCCGGATGGCGAGCGCTTGAAGTGGCGCAGCGCCGGTGTCCAGGCCGGGCTGGCGGAAGCCGACATCGATCCGGTGCCGTTCTTCATTCAATGGGCAGCAGGGTCCGTGCACCCGTCCGCGGACGCGCCGGCGGGGTGCCGCTGGTGTCGCTCGACGCGTCGCATCCGGCGCCATCGAAGCTGCAGGACACGCTCGGCGCGTCTCGGGATTTCGACAACCGTGCTGGCCGATCAGCTGACGGTGCTGACGGCGACGCTCGAGACACCGCGCGGCCGTGTGATCATCACCTGAACGACGAGCGACAATGAGCGGCGACCGCTCCTGGAGCACCAGCGGCATCGACGAGAAGGCTCTGGCGGCGCTCGCCGAAGAGCTGCCGGCGTCCGAGGTCTGGACGCTCTTGCTGGAGATCGTGGACCGTCGCGCGGCGCGCCGCGCACCCAGGGACCTCCGCGCGCAGTGGGCACACGATCGATCCACCCAGCCGGCCGCAATGGATCCGGCGCCGGAATGTCGCAATCAACGCGGTGCTGTTCGAGGCCGCAACGGGCTTCGAGGCGCTCGAGCTCTCGCCGCTGGCGCCGCTGGGTGTCTGTTCGCGCATGGCGCCGACCCCAGCCAGCGCCGGGTGGTTTCTGCGCTGCGCGGCACCGAGGTCGTCGCTGACCCCACAAACGTGCTGGCACTCGAGTGCGCGCGACGCCTGAAAGACGACCCTGCCCGGGTGGTGCGGCTGGCAGCATCGCGCCGGCGCCGTGCGTGCGCAGCCGGCGCCGAAAGGACCCGGCTACGCGCAGCACTTCCGGCTGTTCTGCCTGGCGACCGCCGGCCGCGAACGTGTCGACCATGGCTTCGTGGTGGAGCGGACGTAGAGCACATCCACACGCACCTCGCGGCACTGGACCGGCTGGAGCGGAACGGCTACACGGTCGCCGAAGGAAGATACGGGTACTCGCAACCCCGGAGCGCGCCGGCGCTGCCGATCGTATCGCCGCGCGATGTGCGGGCGTCACCCTCGTCCGGGACGTGCTCGAGCATCCCTACTACGATGGCCTGCGTTTACAATCACCGACGGCCGGCCAGCCCGATGGCGGCGAGCCGCATCCCCTCATAGACGGCGGCGCCTTCAACTGGCCTGGGTCCGTTGACGTCGAATCATCGGCTTGCCTTCATCGCGAGCAACATGGGTCGCAATGGTGGCGGTCCGATACCGGACGTCGGACCTCTGAAACGCTGGAATGTCTCAGGAACGCCTGTTCGCGGAACTGGTCGACGCGGCGGTCGAGGACAGGGCTGACGTCGTGTCGCAACTGCTTGCGTCGGATGGTGAGCTCTCAGCAATACGTGATGTTCTGCTGCTGCTGCTCGACCGGTTCGTCTTCCTTGAAGGCGCAGCTCCACGGCATCCGGATCGTCTCCGGTCCCATCGCCGTCGCTCGTCGTCGCGGCCGGCGCCGCGATCGCCCGGCGGACGATCCGCTCCTCGAGCTCGACCTCCTCGGCCTCGAGCGCCCGGGCGAGCGCGGCCTCGATCTCGGCGGCGTCCACCTCGGCCGGGCCGGGCAGGACGAGGACGAACGCCGACCCGGCGGTCCCGGCACGGAGGCGACGTCCAGGTCGCCGCCCATCTGGCGGGCGAGGTCCCGGGCGATCGGCAGCCCGAGCCCGGTGCCCGGTCACCCGCTCGTGGCCGATGAGCCGCTGGAACCGCTCGAAGATCCGGACCCGGTCCTCGGCCGGGATCCCGTCGCCGTCGTCGCGCACGACGAGGATCGCGACGAGCCCGTCCACCCGGCCCTCGATCTCGACGCTGCCGCCGGCCGGGGTGAACTTCAGCGCGTTCGCGACGAGGTTGGTCAGGATCTGCTCGACCCGGCGCCGGTCGCCCGTCGCGACGCGCATCCGCGGCGGCAGCGTCGTCGTCAGGCGCGTCCCGTGATCGATCGCGATCGGCAGGAGGCTCGACGGCGACCTGGGCGCCGGCCTCGGCGATCGAGAACGGGCCGACCTCGAGGTTGATCGTTCCCGACTCCAGTCGTGACAGCTCGAGGAGGTCGCCGACGAGGTCGGTCATCGAGCCCGACGATCGACCGGCTGCGCTCGAGGAAGTCGTGCTCGACCGACGGGTCGAGGACCTGGCCGCCGAGGATCAGCTCGAGGTAGCCGCGCAGGCCCGTGAGGGGCGTCCGCAGCTCGTGGGCGACGGTCGAGACGAAGGTCGTCCGCTCCGCATCGCGGGCCCGCAGGCTTGGCCAGCTCGCGCTCGCCGGCCAGCTGCGATCGTGACGAGCGACAGGGCGACGCCCGGCGTGGCGGGCCATCGTCGGCGGGAGACGCTCGGCGAGCCGGGCGGCATCGACCGGGCGGCCGAACTCGAAGCCGAGAGCGACGTCGCCCGCCGTCGGGATCGGCAGGATCGCGAAGTGGCGCGGAGCGACGGCTCCGCCGTCGGGTCCACCCGTGCTTCGTTCGCGCCCGGTGGGTGGCCGCCACGTCGAGATCATCGGCGAGCGGCCGCGGCTCCTCGATCGACGGGTCCTCGACGTGCGCCCGACCCCCGACGATGAACGAGATCGGGGCGCGGCCGGCAGCGGCGCGCCGAGCCCGCGATCGAGGGGCGTTGGCGTCGAGCCAGGCGGCGAGCTGCCTCCGCCTCGGCCGGGTCCTCGTCCGCGTCGATCGCGACCGCCGCCCGCCGCTCGATGCCGTCGGCGACGACGGCGACGCGCCGCGCGCCGACGGTCTCGCGCGAGCAGACGGAGCAGCCCGGCCAGGCGCTCCTCGGCGCTCTGCGTCCGACGCGAGGATGTCCAGCGCCCGGGCCAGGAGCACCTTCTCCTGGTGGGCGATCCGATCCTCGGCTCGACGGATACGTCTGGCGGCGCTCGACGAAGCGGCGCCGGTGCGGCGACGGTCGGTGGCTGCGGTGGGAGCCCGTCCTGGCGCTGTTCGGTCATCGGTTCCTGCGTGTGCCGCCCGCGAATCCGGGAACGTCGCGCCGACCGCGCGTCGATCGGCCGCCCGATCGTGGTCGCTCGGCGCGACCGCTTCGGGTATCACCCGGCAGCCGGACGGCATGATGGACCGGAAGTACGGGGTGCGGTGCGATGCGGTTTGAAGGTGCGGCGGGCGATCGACGGCGGACGGTCTGCGCGGATCATCCGGGTCACGTCATGTCAGCTCGAACGAGTGCTCCCGCGGACCGGCCGGCCCAGCGTTCGCCGCACGACGTCGATCACCTCGTCCACGTACGCGTCCGCCTCGCCCTGCTTCGGCCGCCGTCCTGACGCAGCCCTGGACGTGGTCCTCGAGCACGAGGATCGAGACCGCGTCGACGGCGGCCCGCAGTGCGGCGGTCTGCTGGAGGATGTCGACGCAATACTCCTCGCGCTCGATCATCCGGGCGATCCCGCGGACCTGACCCTCCATCCGCGACAGGCGGCGGACGAGGCTGGACTTGTCCTTCGAGTAGCTGTGGCGGAAGTTCGCGGGCGGCGGCGGCGCGGGCGTGCGCCGGGTCGCGGGAGCTGGCACGGGCGGTCTCCGAGTGGATGGGCGGGACGCCGTTCGATGATACCCCCTGGGGGTATCCGACTCGCAACGGATCCGGACGGCGCCTGCGGGCCGCCGTCGCCGGGCACGACGTCGGGGCCGACCCGGTAGACTTGCCGCCGATGGATCCGCGCGACGACCTCGAATTCGCTCGCGGGCGGGGTCGGCTGCGCCGCCTGTGGCGAGCTCGTCCCCGACCGACCGGATCCGCATCCTCGCCCGCCGCGACGACCTCGTGTTCGTCGAGATCGCGTGCCCCGGCTGCCGCAGCGACTCGCTCGGGATCGTGATCGGCGCCGAGGACGAGCCGGCAGAGCGATCCGAGGCCGACCGGGTGAGCGCCTTCCTGCTACGGCGAGTTCGGTCCCGGCGACGTCGAGCGGTTCCGCGAGGCCGCTGCCGATCGACGACGACCGACGTCGACGCCGTCCGACGGGCTCCTCGCCCGCGGCGGGCTCGCCGCCCTCGTCGGCCGCACCGACCCGCCGGCGTCCGGACCTGCCCGGTGACCGCCGCCCGGCGACCGACTCCACCTCCCGAGCGCCGGAACCGCCGCCGGACGGCGGCGCGGTCGGCCCGGGCGCGGCTCGCCCAGGAGCTCCAGTCCGTCGCCGCGATCGTCGCCGATGGCGCAGATCCGATCACCCCCGCGGCCGTGTCGGCCGATCTCCGTGGTTCGACGATCTCTCTGCGGAGACGTCTCCGGATCGGCCTCGCCCGGCGTTCGCCCACGCGAGCGAGGCGGAGATGGCCCGGATCCTCGACTTCTACCGGATCCGCTGGGAGTACGAGCCCCACACGTTCCCGATCCTGTGGAACCTCGAGGGGTCCGTCGTCGAGAGCTTCTCGCCGGACTTCTGGCTGCCCGGACCTCGACCTGTACCTCGAGATGACGACGCTCCGCCAGCGGCTCGTCCGGAAGAAGAACCGCAAGCTGCGCCGGATCCACGAGCTCTACCCCGACATCCGGGTGAAGCTCTTCTACGCCCGCGACTTCCGCGCGCTGATGCTGAAGTTCGGCCGGCTGGCGCTCGTCGACGAGCTGAGCGGGTCGTCCGGCCAGGTCGTCCCGGACCGGGCGGCCGAGGACGAGACGCGACGGCCGATCGACGCCGGACGGACGGCCGGGGGCGACGCGTGACCGGTCGGATCGACCTCCAGGGCGACATCGGCGAGATCCTCCTGACCGAGGAGCAGATCGCCGCCAAGGTCGCCGAGCTGGGGCCCGGATCGGTGCCGATTACGGCGATCAGCCGGCTGACGCTGGTCTCCGTCCTCAAGGGCTCGTTGCCGTTCATGGCCGACCTGATGCGGGCGATCCCGTCGCCGGTCCGGATCGACCTGATGGAGGTCAGCTCGTACGGCGGCACGTCGACCGAATCGTCCGGGCTCGTGCGGATCCTCAAGGACCTGTCGGCGACGATCGCCGGCGAGGACGTCCTGATCGTCGAGGACATCATCGACACCGGGCTGACGCTGAACTATCTCGTCCGCTACCTGCGCGGCAAGAACCCCGCGTCGCTCCGGATCTGCACGCTGCTCGACAAGCCGGCCCGCCGGCTCGTCGACATCCCGGTCGACTACATCGGCTTCACGATTCCCGACCAGTTCGTCGTCGGCTACGGCCTCGACTACGGCGAGTACTACCGCAACCTCCGGTTCGTCGGCGTCCTCAAGCCCGAGGTCTACACGAGCCCCGAATGACGATGCACCGACGTCCGCTCGGCGGCGCCCGCCGCCTGGCGGGCCTTGCCGCGATCCTGCATCATCGTCGCCTGCCTGCTGCCCTGGTTCGGGACCTCGACCGACGCCGGCCTGCCGCCCCTGTCCGGCAATGCCTTCAGCGGCAGCGGGATCGTCGTGTTCTTCGTCGCCCTCGCGGTCATCGCGCTGCTCGCCCTGCCCTATGCGGCAGGCGACACGCCGGTCGGGCTCGACCGGCCGCTGAGCTTCCTGATCCTGACGGTGATCGGCTGGATCGCCCTCGCGATCCGCGCGATCGACCTCGCCTCGACGAACATCGAGGTCCTGTTCCCGACCCGCGCCTACGGGCTCTGGCTCGCGGCGCTCGGGCTGATCCTCCTCAGCCGCGCCGTCTACGACATGCAGCGCGAGAGACGAGTCTGACCAACAGCTGTCGCGCCTGGACGGCCATGCGTGCGTTGAAGCCTGCGCTCCTCGCTCACGCACCCTCAGGTGCGCTCGCTCCGGTGCTCGGCTTCGCCTTCGCCTGACCGCCCGGGCGCGACGAACGCCGTCGCGGCCATGCATGCGTTGGAGCCTGCGCTCCTCGCTCACGCACCCTCAGGTGCGCTCGCTCCGGTGCTCGGCTTCGCCTTCGCCTGACCGCCCGGGCGCGACGAACGCAGTCGCGTGCGTGCCGTGCGTGGATGCTCCCGCTCAACGGTCCTGAGGGGCTCAGCCAGACCGTCGGGATGTAGTTGTCCGGCGCCCCGACCGTGCCGGTGGCGACGTAGCCCGGACCGTCCGCGACGACCGCCTGCGGCTCGCCCTGGCCGAACGACGCCTGGTCCGGCATCCGCGCCCAGGTCCGCCCGTCCGGCGAGGTCCAGGCCGTGCCCTGGCCGAACTGCTGGCCGAACAGGAAGTGGCCGACCGCCACGAGCTGACCGGAGGGCCCGGCGACGACGTCCGCCATCGTGATCCCGAGGCCGTGGTAGGTCGAGCGAGTCCTGGGTCGGGGCGACCTCCCACGTCCGCCCGTCCGTCGAGAGCCAGACCATGGCGGCCTTCGAGTCGCAAGATCGGACCCGACCGCGACGTAGCCCGGGCCGCCGGCGGTGACCGACGCCATCGCGCCCGCCCGAGCGCATCGCCGCCCGCGACCCGTCGCCAGGTCGTCGCCGTCCGCCGAGCGCCAGACGGCGGAGCCCGTCGGATGGCCGACCGGGCCCGTTCGTCCCGACGGCGACGAAGCCGCCCGGGCCTGCGGCGATCGCCTCGACGCGGCCGTCCGAGAGCCCGGGCCCGTCGGCGAGGCGGGTCCACGTCCGGCCCGTCCGGCGACGCCCAGAAGCGCGGCGACCCGGGCTGGTTGACGATCCCCGCCCAGCCGCCGGCGATGAACCCGTCGCGGTCCCGCGACGACGGTCGTCATCCGGGTCTCCGGCGTCTCCACGAACGCGGATCCGCCGGCCGGCCGGCTGCCAGGTCGACGCCGTCGGTCGAGGTCCAGGCCGCCGCGTCGTTGTTGATCCCGGCCGACGATCGCGACGTGTCCGGCCGTCGGCCCGGTCGGCGGCGCCCGGCCGCGATCGAGAGGGCGAACGCGCCATCCGCGTCGGGCGGCAGCCCGGCCAGCGTCCAGCGATGGCGGTCCGGGTCGGCCGACGTCCAGGTCACCGGCATGAAGTCCGGGAACGTGTAGCCGACGGCGATGAGCCGGTCGCCGACCGGCGCGACGTCGTACGGATTGCCCTGGCTCGCGAAGTGGCCGGGATGGCCGAGGCCGCCGCCGCGCGCCGACCGGCGGGATCGACGGCGGCGCCGCGTCCATCCCGGCGGGCCGCTCGACGTCGGCGGTCGCCCAGTCGAGGCCCGGCGGGCCCGGCTCGTGGCAGGCGGCGACCGGGGAGCCGGCGGACGTCGCGGTCGGCGCCGCGACGGCGGCGATCGCGAGAGCCGCGATCGCACGAGGCATGGACGAGCGCGATGCCGCGAGCGGCGACGACGGCGTCGCGCGGGCGCCGCGAGTCACGGCAGGGCCCGGATCATCCCGCCGTCGATCGGCACGATCGCGCCGCTGATGTAGCTCGCGGCGGGCGACAGGAGGAACGCGCCCAGCCGTCCGACCTCGGCGGGGTCGCCGTACCGCCCGAGCGGGATCCGGGCGATCATCTCGCGTCCGGATCTCCTCGACCGACCGGCCGGTCGCGGTTGCCCGCAGCGCCGTCGAGGTGGGCGATCCGGTCGGTCGAGACCCGCCCGGGGGCGATGCCGTTGATCCGGATCGGCGCGATCTCCGACGAGAGCGACTTCACGAGACCGGCCAGCCCGGGCCGGAGCACGTTCGAGGTCGTCAGGTTCGGGATCGGCTCGCGGACGGAGCTCGACAGGACGATCAGGATCGCCGGGTGCGGACGAGGCTCGGAGGTGCGGCAGGCCGCTCCGGATCAGGCGGAGGGCGCTGGTAAGGACGCCGTCGATCGCGGCGGCCCAGGTCGCCTCGTCGAGGTCGGTGAAGCCAGCCGCCCGGCCGGTCCGCCGCTGTTGACGACGAGCAGGTCGAGCCCGCCGAGGGCGTCGACGGCGGTGTCGACGGCGCTGGCCGGTCCCGTCGGCGGTCGACAGGTCGGCCGGGACCGCGAGCCCGCGCGTCGCCGCCGCCGCGTCGTCGAGGCGCGGCCCGGGTCGCGCGGTCAGGGCGACACGCGCGCCCTCGTCGGCGAGCTGGCCCGCGATCGCGCGCCCGAGCCCGCTCGACGCGCCGCCGACGAGCGCGCGAAGTCCGTCCAGTCCGAGGTCCATCGGCTCATGGTACGGGCGACCGCCGGATCGGTCGTGGGCCGACCCGGGGCTCACGGCGATGCTGATGGCCGGGCCTCGTTGTCGGCCGGCACGATCCGTGACCGCCCACCACCGCTCGTAGCCGGGCGCCGCCGAGCGCGAAGACGTAGACGTCCCGGCGGCCACAGGCGAACGGACACGACGCCGTCGCGCATCGGCGGGAGCGTACAGCGCCGCCGAGCGGCGGGACGGAGGGTCGCGCTGGCCGACCGCAGGTCGAGCGGCGCGGCGACCGGTGGCTCGCCCAGGCCTTCCGGAAGACGCCCCAGGCGTGCACGGCAGCGTCGGCGGGCGGTCGATCCGGGCCGTCCCACGGAGCGCAGTAGCCGAGCGCGACGATCGCCGGGCTGATCGGGATGACGGGGATCGCCGGATCCAGCGGGCCGCTCGCGGCCGTGCACGGGCTCCAGGCTCAGCCAGGACCGCAGGATTCCGCCCGGCCCAGCAGCTCGCGGCTGAAGATGCGCCAGCCCGGCGGTTCTCGCAGTCGATGCGGATCGCGGCGAACGGATCGACGCGACGGCTGTCTCGGTGGGTGGCGGCGTGCCCGGGCGAGGGCTGACCGGTCGCGGTTCGCCGCCGCTCGGCCACGGCTTGATCGAGCGCGACGGCGAGGAAGATCGCGCACCGCGACGACGACGAGGCCCGGCCCGCGATCCGCGCTGCCGATCCGCGCCGACGCCGACGCCGCGGCTGGTGCCCTCGGCCCGTCGCTCTCGGCCGATCGGCGTCTTCCTGCCAGTCGTCGGCCACGTCGTTCATCGACTTCCCCCGCCGGCGCTCCGCCGGCTCAGATCTCCCCGAGGTACGCCTTGCGGACCGTCTCGTTCTCGCGCAACGCAGCCGCCTCGCCCGGACAGGACGACGTTGCCCGTCTGGAGGACGTAGCCGCGGTGGGCGATGTTCAAGGCCTGGAGGGCGTTCTGCTCGACGAGCAGGATCGTCGTCCCGGCCGCGTTGATCTCCTTGATCGTGTCGAAGACGACCTGGATGAGGATCGGCGCGAGGCCGAGCGACGGCTCGTCGAGGAGCAGCAGGCGCGGCCGCGACATCAGCGCGCGCCCGATCGCGAGCATCTGCTGCTCGCCGCCCGAGAGCGTGCCGCCCTGCTGGTGGGTCCGCTCGCGGAGCCGGGGGAAGAGCGTCATGACCCGGTCGACGTCCTCGTTGATCTCCGGGCTGCGGGCGGGTGAATCCGCCCATCTGGAGGTTCTCGAGAACGGTCAGCCGGGAGAAGATCCGGCGACCTTCCGGCGCATGGCCGATCCCGGCCTTGACCAGGTCGTGGGCCGCCGTCCGGGATGTGTTCGCGCCGTCGAACGTGACCGTGCCCTGGCGCGGGTGGAGCAGGCCGCAGACGGTCTTCAGGGTCGTCGTCTTGCCGGCGCCGTTGGCGCCGATCAGGGTCACGATCTCGCCCTTGTTGACCTCGATCGTCACGCCTTTCAGGGCGTGGATCTGGCCGTAGTAGGTATGCACGCCATCGAGCTTCAGGAGGGACTCGCGGGAGGCCGTGGAGGCGTCCAGCGTCGACGGCGTCGACATGGCAGGCGTCGGTCCCGGCGCGGCCGCCGTCGCTCCGCTGCTCTCGGGCGCGGTCATGAGGCGGGGGCTCCGAGGTAGGCCTCGATCACCCGCGGGTCCTTGCGGACCTCATCGGGCGTGCCCTCGGCGATCCGCTCGCCGTGGTCCAGGACGGTGACCCGGTCGCTGATCCCCATGACCACCTTCATGTCGTGCTCGATCAGGAGGACGGTGAGCCCGAGGTCCGTCCGCAGCTTGTTGATCAGCGCCATCATGTCCGACGTCTCGCGCGGGTTCATCCCGGCGGTCGGCTCGTCGAGGAGCAGGAGCGTCGGGTCGCTGCCGAGGGCGCGCGCCACCTCGAGGCGACGCTGGTCGCCGTACGGCAGGTTCTTCGCCAGCTCGCCGCCGACGCCGCGGAGGCCGACGAGCGCGGAGCAGCTCGGCCGCCCGCTCGCGGGCCTGTTGCTCGTCCCGCCGGTTCTTCGGCGTCGAGAACATCGCGTCGAACAGGCCGGCCTTCAGGTTGATGTGCATCCCGACGAGGACGTTCTCCTCCGCCGTCATGTTCGCGAACAGGCGGATGTTCTGGAACGTCCGGCCGATCCCCGCCGAGACCATGTCGTTGGGCCGGGCGCTGCGGAAGATCCCGAGCCGGGCGAGCAGGCGCTGGTACCAGGCGGGTCGGGCGATCGCCGAGACGAGCATGGTGATGAGGGCGGCCAGGGTCAGCGCTCCGCCGATGAAGCCGACGGCGTCGCTGTTCGCGCCGAAGACGACGATCCCGGACAGGATCCCGACGATCACGGCCGGAAGGGCCCACACGAACGGCTCGAGCCAGGTCGCGGACCGGCCGCGCGACCATCGTCCGGTTGCGGACGACGATCCGGCCCGAGGTGGGGTCGTAGATGCCCGCGATGATGTTGAAGAACGTCGTCTTGCCCGCTCCGTTCGGCCCGATCAGGCTGACGATCGAGCCCTCCGGGATGTCGAAGCTGACGTCGTTGACGGCGATCAGGCCACCGAACCGCTTCGTGATGTGCTGCGCCGACAGGAGGCTGCCCGTGCGGCGCCGGCGCCAGCTTCGTTCGCCACAGGCGCGGACGCCGCCCGGACGTCGGCGGTCACAGCGCGCCCTCCTCGAGGATGTTCGTCGCGTCGGCCTCGACGATCACCCGACGCCGTGTGGAGCTCACGCTTCCGTCGCTGGCTCGGGAAGAGGCCCTCGGGTCGGAACAGCATCATCAGGACCAGGGCGAGGCCGTACAGCAGGAACTGGTACTGGACGAAGTTGATGTCCTGGAGGATCGGGACGTGGAGCGCCTGGAAGAACGTGTTGAGCTGTTTCAGGAGCACGATCTGGATCGTGTAGATGATGAACGCCCCCAGGGCGACGCCCCAGATGTTGCCCATGCCGCCGAGCACGACCATCGCGAGGATCGAGAAGGACACGGTCGAGAGGAACTGCTCCGGGCTGACGAGGGTCAGCTTCGACGCGTTGAAGACACCGGCGAAGCCGGCCGTCGAGGCGCCGAGCGCGAACGCGAGGAGCTTCGTCGTGACCGTGTTCAGGCCATTGCTGGCGGCCGCCAGCTCGTCCTCGCGGATCGCCATCCAGGCCCGTCCGATCCGCGACTCCTGGAGCCGGTAGATCAGGACCATGACGACCGTGATGATGACCATCATCAGGAGGTAGAACGGCCACGGGTTCGAGGATGCCGAACTCGACCCCGGGCAGCGACGGCGGATAGAGCCCGCCGATGCCGTTCGTGCCCTCGGTGTACTTGTCGGCAGTTCAGGAAGACGATCGGCACGATCTCGCCGAAGCCGAGGGTCACGATCGCGAGGTAGTCGCCGCGGAGCCGCAGGGTCGGCGCGCCGAGCAGGACGCCGAAGGTGGCCGCCACCAGGGCGCCGAGGATCAGCATCGCCAGGAACGGCGCGTGGACGCCCGAGAAGGGCGACGACCCGTACGCGTACGTGTAGGCGCCGATCGCGAAGAACGCCGCGTAGCCGAGGTCGAGCAGGCCGGCCAGCCCGACGACGATGTTCAGGCCGAGCGCGAGCAGGACGAAGACGCCGGCGTTCGAGAACCCGTTCACCCAGACGGTCTGCGGCTGGAAGACGCTGAACGGGGGAACGACGGCCAGCACGGGGAGCAGGACGGCGACGATCGCCATCGCCGCGATGATCGTGGTCGAGCGGTGGACGGCGGCGAACGCCCGGATCCGGTCTCGGAAGGAGGCGCCGCGAGCGCCGCCCATCCCGGCGAGCCGCGCCGGTCATGCCCGCTCTCCGATCTGCTGGCCGAGGATCCCGGCCGGCCGGAAGACGAGGACGACGATCAGGACGACGAACACGATCGCCTGCGACCAGCGGGCCTGGCCGACCGCCTGCGTGAACACCTCGATGAAGGCGATCAGGAAGCCGCCGATCGCGGCCCCGGTCAGGTTGCCGATCCCGCCGAGGACGGCGGCCGTGAACGCCTTCAGGCCGGCATTGAAGCCGAGGTCGAACCGGACGAAGCCGAAGTACTGGCCCTGGAACACGCCGGCCGCACCGGCCAGCGCGCCGCCGATCAGGAAGGTCATCGCGATCGTCTGGTTCAGGTCGACGCCCATCAGCTGGGCGGCCTGCTGATCCTGGGCGGTGGCTCGCATGGCCCGGCCGAGGCGGGTCCGGCTGACGAACGTCTGGAGCCCGATCATCAGGACGAAGCGCGACGCCGAAGATCAGGACGCTGATCACCCGGATCTGGGCGCCGAGGATCGAGATGTGCTCGTTCGGCACGATCTGGGGGACCTTCCGGTCACCGGTCCCGACGATGATCTGCATCAGGTTCTGGAGGATCAGCGACACGCCGATCGCGGTGATCAGCGGGGCGACCCGCGGGGCATGACGCAGCGGCCGGTAGGCGAACCGTTCGATCGTCACGTTGATCGTGCCCATGATCGATCATGCCGACGACCAGCGCCGCGGCGAGGACCGCGATCAGGACGAGCGGCTGCGTGATCGGGCGTGTCCGGCAGGTGCAGCCCGAGGAAGTCGAGCGGGGCCGGGAAGCTCGTCAGGAAGAACAGGCGAGATGAACGTCCCGACCATGAACACGTCGCCGTGGGCGAAGTTGATCAGCTCGATGATCCCGTAGACCATCGTGTAGCCGAGGGCGACGAGCGCGTAGATCGCGCCGAGGACGAGCGCGTTGCCGACCTGCTGGGCGCCGTCGAGACGGCCCGCGGAAACGCGTTCGGCGACCTCGGCGGGGTCGGGCGACCCGAGGTTCGTCAGGTACTGGATGACGCAGGATGAGGCTGAAGTAGACGAGGATCCCGACGATGCTCGAGAGAGCGAGCTTGGCCCCGAACGGGATCCGGCGTTGCGAGACGGGCGATGACGCAGCTGCGGTCACGATCAGCCTCTCCGATCAGCGGGACGGGAGCTGGAGAGACAGACGAGGCCGGGGATCGTGGATCCCCGGCCTCGTGGAATGGCCGGCTTACTTGGTGGCGAAGTCGAGCTGCTCCTTGAACGCCCAATCCTTGGCGGTCGGGTCGTAAGCGTAGAAGCTGATGATCTTCTGGCTCGTGTCGCCGTTGGCGTCGAACTTGAACTGGCCGATCACCGACGTGTAGGTGATCGAGGGGTCGACGGCCGCCGCACGGAGCTTCTCGCGAAGGTCCTTCGCGTCGGTCGCCGTCGGGCCGGCCCGCTTCAGGGCGTCGAGGACGACCTGGGCGCAGGCATAGCCGGTGGCGGAGTAGCCGGTCGGATCCGTGCCGTACTCCTTCTTGAACTTGTCCGCGAACTCCTGGCGGCCGGGGAAGTCACCGACCGCGGCAGCCGTGGCGTACGCCATCTTGGCGTCGTCGCCGGTCAGGTTCAGGAACGAGTCCTTCGTGGCGGCGGAGCCGTCATAGATGCCGTCCGGGCCGACGAACGGGACGTCGAGGCCGGCCTGGACGGCCTGCTTCAGGAGCCGGGCACCGCCGTCGGCGGTGACGCCGCCGAAGTAGATCGAGCCCGGGTTCTTCGCCTTGGCGCCGGTCAGCAGCGCGGTGTAGTCGGTGGTCGTCTTCGGCGCGCCGTCACGCTGGCACGACGGTCCCGCCGTTCGCCTCGAAGTACTTCTGGAAGTTGTCGGCGATGCCCTTCCCGAAGGTGTCGGTGCTGTCGACGATGTAGACCGTCTTGATGTTGAGCTTCTCCAGGATGTAGCGGGCGGCCGCCGGACCCTGGTTGTCGTCCGTCGTGACGACGCGGACGTAGTTGATCTTGCGTGGGATTGGTCTTGCGGATGTCCAGCGCGCCGAACTCCGGCTTCGTGAGGCCCTCGTTCGTGTTCGCGGGCGAGCACTGCAGCAGGCCGGCCGCGTTCGAGAGCGGGATCTGGACCTTGGCGACGCCCGAGTTGAGCGGGCCGATGACCGCGACGACGTTCGGGTTCGCGACGAGCGCCGTCATGTTCTGGGCGCCGGTCTGCGGGTCGTGGACGCCGTCCTTGGCGTCGTCGAGCACGACCGAGTTCGGGATGTCGATCGTCCAGCCACCGGCCGACCCGCCTGCATCCTTCACGGCAAGCTTGATGCCGTTGATGATCGGCTGGGACGCCGCGAGCTCGCTGCCCTGCTGGGGGAGTTCGATGGCGATGTTGATCGTGCCCTTGCCGCTGCCCGAGCTCCCGCCCTGGTTGCAACCAGCGAGCACGAGCACGCCGACGGCGGCGAACGCGCCAACCTTGCCGAGTTTCATTCAGTCTCCTCCTCGAACGCTCGCCGATCCGGAATGGCCCCGGATGACTTCGGTCCGCACCGCCTCCGCCTCCGACACGGCCAGGCTCCACGAGTCCATCCGGTGCCCGATGCGTCGCCTCCGAACGGCCTCGGCTGGTGCCGTGGGTCCGGTTCCCTGGCTGGCGGCGGTGCGTGACGGATGACGTCGCGGAACGCTGGTTCGGACGGCGCGCAGGTTGCCGCCGAAGCGATGCCGTATCATAGCGACCGGCGGACCGAATGCAACACCGGTCGGCGCGACCCGGGCGTGGCTGTCGAGCCCTTGGCTCGCCACCCCCGCGAGGTGCCACCGATCGCCGAGTCAACGGTCGGCTCCCGATCGGCGTAGGCGTGACCATAGATCGCCTCCGCCTTCTCGCACGAGGTGCCCCCACCCGCGTGGAATACCTGATCCGTCCCGCTCGCGTCACGGACATCGAACGGCTCGTCGCCCTCGCCGGCGGCCCCGTCCGAGCGTCCGCGGGTGGCGGTACGATGGACTCGGGTGACCTGCTCCGACAGCTGGTCTACCTCCCGCAGGCGAGCATCTTCATCGCCGAGGCCCGACGTGAGGTCGTCGGAGGAGCGGTCCTCGCGCTCCGGCCGTCCGTCGCGGCCGGTGGCTATGTCGGCGCCGTCGACTTCGTCGTGGTCGATCCCGACCACGACGCGGATCGAGTGACCGACGCCCTGCTGGAGGAGATCCTCCGGTCGGCACGGAACAAGGGCTGCACCGTCGTGGAGGCGGCCCTGCCCGATGACCCGGCGGAGCGGACCCGCCTGGAGCGCCACGGGTTCGTCGAAGCCGGTCCGCGCGCGGAGTGTCGGGTGGCCGCAGTCGGCATGGCCAAGGCGCGCAGCAACAACTAAGAACAACCAAGCAATCAACATCTGATCCGCGACGTCAGGCAGCGCAATCGCGCCGGCGTCGCCCGACCAGTCAAGGAGTCAAGGTGGGCAAGAACGTCGCCGTCTTCGTGGACGTGGCGAACATCTTCTACGCGGCAAAGGCCGCAGGCACGGACATCGATTACGTCACGCTCCTCAAGGCGGCAACCGCCGGGCGCGACTTCGTCCGAGCGTACGCATACACGGGGCTGGACCCGGACAACGAGAACCAGCGCAACTTCCACGCGTTCCTCGCGCGGAACCACTACAAGGTCGTCAGCAAGGACATCCGCAAGTACGGCGACGGCAAGGTCAAGGCGAACCTCGACATCGAGCTCGTCGTCGACATGATGAAGACCGCCCGGAACCTCGACATCGCGATCGTGGTGTCCGGTGACGGCGACTTCGCCCCGGCGATCCGGGCCGTCCAGGAGATGGGCGTCCGGGTCGAGGTGATCAGCTTCCGCGGCAACACGTCCAGCGACCTGATCGACGTCGCGGACCTCTTCACGGACATCACCCAGCTCGCGCGCGTCGACAAGTCGTCCTC
Source organism: uncultured Chloroflexia bacterium (assembly GCA_963817095.1). Classification (GTDB taxonomy): domain Bacteria; phylum Chloroflexota; class Limnocylindria; order Limnocylindrales; family CSP1-4; genus CF-46. The sequence goes on along the minus strand of CAWFND010000003.1, from coordinate 59,085 downwards.
GCGGTCGGGTCGGCGGGTCGCCGGCGACGACGAGGACCTGTCGATGACCGAGGTCCCCGACAAGCAGACCGAAGGCACGGGCGCCCGCGGACGCGGTCGCGGCCGGGGTCGGGGCCGGCCCGGAGAGGCCGAGCCGGCTGCTGCGGCCCCACGCCGGGGCGGCCGAACGTCGTCCGTCGTTCCGACGGCCGCGGTCGCCGCGTCCGTCAACGGCGGCGGATCGCTGACCGTCCTGCCGGGCGAGAAGCTGTCCCGGGTCGCGCCGGCGGCGACGAGCGAGGTCGATCTCGATCTCGACGTGGACGAGGAGGAGCTCGAGACCATCGAGGTCGAAGGCGAGGAGATGGTCGTCGACGGCGACGGTCGCCGGCGCCGGCGGCGGCGCGGCGGCCGCGGTCGCGGTCGCGGACGTGGACGGGGCGAGGAAGCCCTCGGAGCCCGCGGCGGCCGGGTCGACCCCGGCGGCACGACCCGACGACGAATTCGAGGACGAAGAGGCGGACGAGGTGGCGTCGCCGGCGCCACGCAGCCCGCGCACGACCCCGTTCGGCTCGTTCTGGGACTCGCAGCAAGGCGTCCCGAGCGCATCGAGCGCACCGGCGGGGCCGGTCGGCCCGGTCGCCGACGACGAGGACTTCGACGAGCCCGAGATCCCCGAATACCTGATCGCCGAGCAGCGGCGCGGTCGTCAGCAGCAGGGTCGCAGCGGTGGTGGCGGCGGTGGCGGGGGCCGTGGCGGCGCTCGCGGCGGCCGAAGCGCCTATACGGCGGCCGTCGAGCGCGAGCGTTACGGCCACGGTGGTGGCGGGGGCGGCATCAACCGCTATCCCGACGTGAGCGGCCGCGAACGCCAGGGCGGCAATCGCGCGCCCAGCGGTGGTGGCGGTGGCAGCCGCGACGGCGGCTATGTCCGGCACGATCGCCCCGATCGCCAGGACCGACCGGATCGCCCGGCACGGTCCGGTGGTGACCCGTGGAGCGAGGTCCCGCCCGAGCTCGAGGAGATGCTCCGCGCGCAGCTCGCCCAATCGTCCAAGGGCCGTCCGCCGGCCCCCGCCGGCGGCTCACGCCGATCCGGTGGCGACGAAGGGCCTGCGCGTGACGGCTCCGGAAGGGACCGCCGTGCCCGTCGCCGATGCGACGGACGACGCCCCGAAGGGACGTTCGACGCGACGGGTCGCGGCGAAGCCGAAGGCCGCGGCAGACGCTCCCGCCGCCGAGGCCACCGCTCCGACGAAGAGCCGGACGACGACCCGCAAGGCGTCGACGTCCGCGCGTGGACGATGCCGTCGCGCCGGCCGCACCGAAGCGCAAGACGACCGCGAAGGCGTCGACCGCGAAGGCGACGGCATCCAAGCCGGCGGCGTCCGAGGCGGGTGACGAGGCCGATGCGGCCCCGGCGAAGAAGACCCGGACCACGACGCGCAAGAAGGCCGAGCCCGCCTGATCCCGGCCGGCGACCGTCCGGACGGACGCGCGATGGCGGTCGACGCCCCCGTCGGCGGCGGACGGATGCGGACGCGTGGGCACGACCGCGCGTCCCGCGCCGTCCGGGCGATGATCGCCGGCCGACCGCCGCACGCGCTGCTGATCGGCGGTCCGACCGGCGTCGGCAAGACGACGCTGGCCCTGGATCTGGCCGCGGGGCTCATGTGCGACGACCCGGATCCGGCCAACCGGCCGTGCCGGGCCTGTCGGAGCTGCCGGCTGGTCGAGCGTGGGCGGCACTCGGACATCCACCGACTGGCGCCGGTGGGTCCGGGCGACGTGATCCCGATCGGCAACCGGAACAACCCCGACGACGGCACGGTTCGACGCCTCGTATTGGACCTCGTGCTGCTGCCCGTCGAGGGCGGAGCGCGCGTCGTGATCATCGAGCGGGCCGACCGGCTGGGTGACGACGCCCAGGACGCCCTGCTCAAGACGCTCGAGGAGCCGCCCGCCGGGGTCACGATCGTCCTCTGCGCGGACGACGAGGAGCGCCTGACGCCGACGATCCGCTCGCGGTGTGCGCGTCTGCGACTCGGACCGGTCGCGGTGCGTGACGTCGAGTCGATCCTCGCCGATGCGGACGTCGCGGACGCCCCACTCGCCGCGCGGCTGGCGCGCCTGTCCGGCGGACGGCCGGGTCTCGCGCGGTCGCTCGCCCGGTCCCCGGACGCCGTCGCGGCTCGTGACGAGATCGCCCGCACCCTGCTCCATCTCCTGGCAGCGGATCACGCCGTCCGGCTCTCCGCCGCGCGCGAGCTCATCGAGCTCGCGACCCGGATGAACCGGAGTCTCGACCAGGCCGCCGCGGACACGATCGACGAGGCGGCCGAGCCCGGCACCGCCGCGCCGAGCACGACGCGCGGCGGTCGGGCTCGCGGTCGAGGAGCGACGGCCACCGGCGCCGGCCGGGAGCCGGGGTCCCGACGCAACGAAGGCGCCACGGCGGATTCCGACGAGCGCCCGGCGACGGCAGCCGCCGATCGAGGCGACGGCGGCGAGGACGATGACGAGGACGTCGATGCGGCGCGGAAGACGAGTGTCACGCCTGCGCAGCGCCGGCGCGCGGCCGCCGCGGTCGTCGGTCTGTGGCGGGAGCTCGCCCGGGACCTGCTGGTCGTCCGTCTCGGCGTGGAGCGCGAGGTCCGCGACCCCGCACTGCTCGATGACCTCCGGGCCGCCGCGGTCTCGCTCGGCCCAACCGACGTGCCGGCGGACGAACCGGTGAACGCGGGTCTGTCCACGTTCCTCGCCCGCCTCGACGCCGCGGGCGAGCTGCTCGAGGCGAACGTGCGGCCCGAGCTGATCGTCGACACCCTCCTCCTCGCCTGGCCCGTCGTCGCGATGAACGAGCCGTCGCCGACGGTTCCGGGCCGGCTCGAGGCCGTCGTCCGCGGTCGCGTGCAGGGCGTCGGGTTCCGCTACTGGGTCGTCCGGCGCGCGACGGACCTGGGCCTGACGGGCTGGGTCGCGAACGAACCGGACGGGAGCGTGCGATGCGTCGCCGAGGGCCCGGAGCCGGGGCTCGACGCCCTCGAGACTCTCCTGCGCACCGGGCCGATGGGCGCGGTCGTGGCCGACGTCCAGGCCGTGCGGATGCCGGGCGTCGGGCGCGTTCGCGGGGTTCGACGGTGCGATCGGGCGGGCATCGCGGTGACTGATCGCGTTGCCGGTCCGGGGCCCGCTGGTGCCAGGCTGCACCACGTTCCCCGCGAAACCGGACGTTCGGCATCGGGCGGCAGGACGATCTTCGGTATCGGTCGACGATCGAGCGGGCGATCCTTGATCGTGATGGAGTCCCATCCGTCCGCCCCCGCGGAAGCCACCGTCGCCGACGCCGCAGCGTCCGTCGCCGAGGACCTGCCCGAGCTGTATCGGGCGATCCTCGAACGCGTCGCCGTGCTCGAGCGTCTCGGCGCGCGCGCCGAGGCGGGCCGGATCCGCGTGGACGCGACGCGGGCGTACTCGAGCGCCTGGGACGAAGGGGCGCGCCGCCTCCTCCTTGCCTTGCTCGTCCGGGCGGAACGCAGCGCCGAGGCGCCGGCCCGGACGCGGGGATGGTCGCTCCGTCGGCGGTCCGCGCCGGCTCGCTGACCGCACCGCTACCCTGTCGGCGTGGATGCCGACGCCGCCGCGCCCCGGATCGCCGATGCGCTCGACGCGGCGCAGTCCGCCTACGACGACCTGCTCGGGCTCGCGGAGGATGTCGACGACGAGTGGTCGTACGTCAACGACCTCGCAGACGCATGGCGCGCCCGGTTCGACGACGTCGCGGTGCGGCGCGGCGATGACCACGGCACACGCCGGAGCTCGCGGCCGCCGTCGAGGCGCTCGCGGCCGAGATCGCCGCGATCGACGACCCGCATCGCGCGATCGACTGGCTGTCGACCTTCCCGCAGCTCGTCCTGATCGCGGTCGGCGAGCGACCCTGATGGCTCCGGATCCGGGCCGGCCGACGATCGCCCGATGAGGTTCCAGGACGCCGCACCGGACGCCCGCGCGGTCGTGTACGCGGGGATCCAGGCCGATCCGCTCGTCGCCCGCGCGGCATCGCTCCTCGCCGACGCCGGACCGGACCAGCGGATCCTCGCTCGGGCCGTGATGAACGGGTCGTCGACGGACCCCGCGACGCTGGCGGACGATGGCTCCGAGCCTGTTCGGGCAGGCGGCCGCCGGTCGCACCGGCCCGGACGGCGACCCGGCGCGGAGCGAGGCGATCCTCGCGGTCGCGATCGAGGTCGCCGAGCGCGGAGAGCAGGTCCGCTCGCAGGTCCGCGGTGCCATCGTCGAATCGCTGACCGCAGATCCTGGCCGAGCGACGAGCGGCCATCGATTTCAGGGGCGGTCCGACGGGAGCGCCGGATCCTGTTCGATGGCGTCCGGGCCGAGATCCACCCGTACGACGTCACCGTCGAGGCGCCCGGGGCGGCCGAGGCGATCGACTGCAAGTGGGGCGCCCGCGGGATCAACGCCGACGTCCTCCACCAGCTCGACGACGCGCGCGCCCATGCCGCGGACGAGGACGAGTCGCTGGACGCCACCCTCGTCGTGTTCGACGCGCGTCGGTCGTGCGACGTCCGGCTCGCTCGAGAGACGGCGCCGTTCGCCGGGACGCGGGTCGTCTCGATCGAGACGCTCGACGACCTGGCGCGTCGCCCGGTCCGGACGATGCCCGCCGGATCGACCGGACCCGGCCCTCGTTCCACGAGACGTCCTACCGCGTCCGGTTCGACGAGGCGGGTCCGGACGGCGTCCTCCGGACGTCCGGCTACATGCGCTACGCGCAGGACCTCGCCTGGCTCCACTCGACCGCGCTCGGCTTCGGGCGCGAGTGGTACGCCGAGCGCGGCCTGACCTGGCTGGTGCGGGCGGCGGAGCTCGACGATCCGTGCCGACGCGCCGATGGGGACGCAACGTCACCGCCCGGACCGAGGTCGTCGGGCATGCGGCGCGTCTTCGCCCGGCGTCGCGGCACGTTCCACCTCGCCGACGGGACCCTCGCCGGGTCGGGTCCACACCGACTGGGTCCTGATCGACGCGCGCGGGGCGCTCACCCGGGTCCCGCCGATCTTCGGCGAGAAGTTCGGCGGCGAACAGCTGCGCGACGCGGTCGGCCGGCTCGCCCTGCCGCCGACGCCGGTCGACGCGCCGCGACACGCGTTCGCGGTGCGCCTGCACGAGCTGGACCCGATGGCCCACGTCAACAATGCGGTCTACCTCGACTGGCTCGACGAGTCGATCGCCGCCGAGCCCGCCGGGACGGTCGCGATCGCGGCCGTGCCACGCCGCTATCGCTGCGAGTTCGCGCGTCGCCGCCGAGGCGGGCACGCCGCTCGAGGCGGCCGCCTGGCCCGCCGATGACGGCTGGAGCTTCCGCCTCGCCCACGGGACGAGCGGCACGGACCTGTTCCGGGCCCGGCTGGAGACGCCGGGAGACCTGATCGACGAGGAGGAGGACGGATGACGCGGATCGTGCTGCAGGGCGGCCGGGTGTTCGACGGGACGGGGAGCGATCCGGCGGCCGGCCGACGTGGCCGATCGAGGACGGCCGGATCGTGGACGTCGGGTCCGGGCTCGACGGCGACGAGCGGGTCGACGTCACCGGGCGGACGATCCTGCCCGGCCTGTTCGACTGCCACACCCATGTCTGCCTGTCGCACGTGGACGCGTGGAAGACCGTCCAGCAGCCGTTCTCGCTCCAGTTCTTCGATGCCGAGGAGAACCTGCGGAAGACGCTCGAGGTCGGGATCACCTCGATCCGCGACGCCGGCGGGGCAGACCTCGGGATCCGCACGGCGGTCGAGCAGCGGGATGATCGTCGGGCCCGCGGATGCAGATCTCGATCATCATGCTCAGCCAGACCGGCGGCCACGGCGACGACTGGTTCCCGTCCGGCGCGGAGGTCCCGCTCATGGGATCGCACCCGGGACGGCCGTCCGGCATCGTCGACGGCCCCGACGCGGTCCGCCGGAAGGTCCGCGAGCTGCACCGGATGGGCGCCGACGTGATCAAGGTGGCGACCTCCGGCGGCGTCCTGTCGCCGCGCGACGACCCTCGCCACGCCCACTTCCGGCCGGCCGAGCTCGAGGCGCTCGTCGAGGAGGCGACGGCCGCCGGAATGTTCGTCATGGCCCATGCCCAGGGCGCCGACGGGATCAAGAACGCCGTCCGGGCCGGCATCCGCTCGATCGACCACGGGATCTACCTCGACGACGAGGCGATCGAGCTGATGCTCCGCCACGGGACCTGGTTCGTCCCGACCCTGGTCGCGCCGCAGGGCGTGCTCGATGCCGTGGATGCGGGTGTCCAGTTTCCGCCGGCGGTCGTCGAGAAGGCCCGCATGGTGCTCGACATCCATCGCGACGCCTTCCGGAAGGCCGTCGAGGCCGGCGTCCGGATCGCGATGGGCACCGACTCCGGGGTCACGCCCCACGGCCAGAACCTCCGCGAGCTGACCCTGATGGAACGCGGCGGGATGGCCCCGGCGGCCGTGCTCGAGGCGACGACGCGGAGCGCGGCCCAGCTGCTCGGCGTCGACGACGAGCTCGGGACGGTCGAGCCGGGCAAGATCGCCGACCTCGTCGTCCTCGCCGGCGATCCGTACGACTTCGCGGGGATGTCCGAGCGGGTCGAGCAGGTCTGGAAGGGCGGCGAGCTCGCGATCCGCAACGATGTCGCGGCGGCCGTGCCCGCATAGCGGCTTACCGACTCCGGATCAGTCGAGCCTGGATCCCGCGCTGCGTTCCGGGAGCTTGAGCCGATCGGTCACAATGCCCGCCATGGCCATCGCCGATCGAGCCGTCGCCACCGACCTGCACGCGACCTACCGGGCCCGGACGCCGCGCTCCGCGGCGCTGTTCGAGCGCGCCGCGCGGGTCCTGCCCGGTGGCTCGACCCGAACGACGGTCTTCGCCCCGCCCTATCCGCCCTATCTCGCCGGCGGCGCGGGGATCCACGTCCGGGACGTCGACGGGAACGACTACCGCGACTTCCTCGGCAACTACACCTCGTTGATCCTCGGCCATGCCCATCCGGCGGTGGTCGCCGCGGTCGAGGCGCAGGTCCGGCGCGGATCCGCCTTCGGCGCGCCGAGCGAGCTCGAGATCGGCCTCGCCGAGGAGCTCGTCGGGCGGATCGACTCGATCGAACGGGTGCGGTTCACGAACTCCGGCACCGAGGCGACGATGTTCGCGATCCGGGCCGCCCGGGCGGTGACCGGCCGGTCGCTCGTCGGGATCTTCGAGCGCGCCTACCACGGCACGCACGACACGGTGGTCGCCGGCTCGCCCGGCGTGCCGGCCGCCGTCGGCGACCTCGTCATGACGTTGCCCTGGGACGATCCCGATGGTGTCGAGCGGGCCCTCGCCGGCCGCGAGGCGGAGCTCGCCGCGATCGTGATCGAGCCGATCCAGGGCGCCGGTGGGGTCCGCGCCGCCTCGACCGAGCTCCTGACGGTGCTCCGCGCGATCTGCGACCGGGCCGGTGCCATCCTGATCTTCGACGAGGTCATCTCGTTCCGGGCCGCTCCCGGCGGAGCCCAGTCCCTCGCCGGCGTCCGCCCGGACCTGACGACGCTCGGCAAGATCATCGGCGGCGGCTATCCGCTCGCCGCATTCGGCGGGGCGGCCGAGATCATGGATCGCTTCGACGCCCGCCGGACCGGCGCGCTGACCCACGGCGGGACGTTCAACGGCAACCCGGTCGGGGCCGCGGCCGGCCTCGCCACGTTGTCGGCGCTCACGCCACCGGTGTACGACGAGCTGGCGACGAGAGCGACGCGGCTGCGGGACGCCGTCGCGGCGCTGGCGGCCGGCGCGGGCGTCGACGTCCGCGTGGACACCGCCGCGTCGCTGTTCCAGGTCCGGCTCGGGAGACCACACAGCCGCATCCGCGGTGGCGACGGGCTCCGGCGCGGCCGACCTGTTCGTCCGTCTGCTCCTCGCTGGCTTCTACCTGGCACCGCGCGGCATGGGCGCGGTCGCGACCCCCGCGACCGACGCGGACATCGACGACCTCGCGGGCGCGATCGTCAATGGAGCGGCCGCGACGTCCGCTGGCTGACCCGGGTCGGGTGCGTCAGGTGCCGTCGGCTCGCCACGAGGCGTAGACCGGCGGCCAGTCGTCCGCGGTCGGGCGACGTCCGACCAGGGCATGCTCGATGTCGAGCTCGAGGAGGCGATAGCCGTCCCCGTGCGCGTCGAATGCCCACGCCGCGAGGGCATGCTCGCGGAGCTCCGGGTCCGTCACGACACGCGACCGGCCGCGGACCGCGAACTCGTCCGGCGCCGCGGGGTCGATGTGCGTGTGGAGCGCGTAGCGGGGATCCGTCGCGAGGTCCGTGGCCTTCGCCGAGCGGGCCTGGATGAACGTCAGCAGCCGGCCGTCGACGATCTCCGCGTAGACCGGGTTGATCCGTGGCGGCTGATCATCGCGAACCGTCGCGAGCAGGCCCTCGCCGATCCCGGATCGGGTCAGGAGGCGACGCCCGGTCTCGGCGAGAGTGGGTGCGGCGGCGGCGAGGTCGTCCCAGGTGGCCATGCAGTCTCCGTCTCGATCAGCTCAGGGTCGTCCGGAGGCAATCATCGGTGAAGCCGTCGCGGCTGTCGGCGCCGAGCAGGAGGGCGGCGACGTCGAAGATCGCACAGGCGCGGCGATCGCGGCGACGAGGCGCGATCAGGGCTTCCATGGGAGGTCTCCTTCTGGCGGCGCGGCGCGTCGTGACGGGTCTTCGGTCGGATCACGGTCGTTTCGGTGCGTGAGGCGATCATCCCTCGACACCGGTCCCCTGCTAAGGTCCAGTTCGATGCCAGGATCAAGGACCAGTTCGGATCTGGAGCTGCTGGTCGAGCTCGACCGCAGCGGCCGCGATCCTCTCCATCGGCAGCTGGAGCGCGAGCTCCGTCGGGCGATCCGCGATGGGCGTCTCGAGGCCGGCACGGCGCTGCCGTCCAGCCGAGCGCTCGCGTTGCAGCTGGCGGTCTCCCGCGGCATCGTCGTGGAGGCCTATGAGCAGCTCGTCGCGGAGGGGTACGTCGTCAGTCGTCCGGGCGGTTTGACTCGCGTGGCACGCTCCGCCACGGCGGCGACCACGCCGGAGACGCACGTGGAACCCACGTCGCCCGAGTTCGACTTCCGGCCCGGCCGCCCTGAGGTTCGCGAGTTTCCGCGGGCCGTCTGGCTTCGCGCCCTGCGCCGCGTTCTCGCTGAGGCCCCGAGCGAGCGGCTGACCTACCAGGCGGGATCCGGCATGCCCGAGCTGCGCAGCGCGCTCGCCGCCTACCTCAACCGTGTCCGAGGAACGGCCGCTGATCCGGCCAACATCATCGTCTGCACGGGGTTCGCCCAGGGCCTCGCTCTGGTCGCCCGGGCGCTCGCCGCCGCGGGGGCGCGGACGATCGCGGTCGAGGACCCGTCCGACCCGGAGTACCGCGCGACGATCGATGCGTCGGGTCTCCGGTGGGTCGCCATCCCGGTCGACGAGTCCGGCATCCGGGTGGATGCGCTGGCGGCGACCGGGGCCGATGCCGTCGTCGTCACCGCCGTCCACCAGTACCCGACCGGCGCGGTCCTTGCCCCGGAACGGCGCGCGGCGCTCGTCGACTGGGCCGAGGGGCGCGGCGCGACGATCATCGAGGACGACTACGACGCGGAGTTCCGCTACGACCGCGAGCCGATCGGGGCGATCCAGGGTCTGAGCCCGGACCGGGTCGTGTACGCCGGCTCGGCGAGCAAGATCCTCGCCCCGGGCCTCCGGCTCGGCTGGCTCGTCGTGCCCGAGCCGCTCGTCCGGCCGATCGCGGCCGCCAAGCAGGCGGCCGACATGGGCTCCGCCGCCCTCGACCAGCTCGCGTTCGCGGACGTGCTGTCCCGCGGCGAGCTCGACCACCACCTGCGTCGGATGCGCCCGATCTATCGGCAACGGCGCGACGCCCTCCTCGCGGCCCTGGCCCACCACCTGCCGGACATCCGTCCGACGGGGGCTTCGGCCGGGCTCCACGTCCTCGCCTGGCTGCCGCCGGACTTCCCCGTCGACGAGGCCGCGATCCTCGCCGCCGCCGAGGGCCAGGGCATCGCCCTCGCCGGCGTCGCGACGCGGCGAGTCGCGCCCGGGCCCCCCGGCCTGATCTTCGGATACGGCGCGATCGACGCCGCCGCGATCGACGACGGCGTTCGACGGCTCGCGGGCGTGCTCGCCGGCATCCGGGCGGTCGGCGGACGACGGATCGTCCCGTCGTGGCGGTCTACGGCACGTTGCGTCGGGGCGAGCGGAACCACGAGCTGATCGCGACCGCGGACTGGATCGGCGTGGCGACGATCCGCGGCCGGCTCTGGGGCATGCCGCGGACGACGGAGCGGTCCTACGGCTATCCGGCCCTCGTCGAGGACGGCGACGGCCGGGTGGTCGTGGAGGTCTACCGGCTCCGCGACGCCGCGCACCTCGCCCGGCTCGACGCCCTCGAGGCCTACGACCCCGCCGACGAGCCCGGCTCGGAATACGTTCGGCGGCGCGTCGCGGTCTCGGAGGGCCCGGTCCCATCCGCCTGGGCCTATCGGTTCGCCGGGGAGCTGCCGGACACCGCCGAGCCGATCCCGGGCGGCGACTGGGTCCATCGACGGGCCGCAGGCGCAGACTGACCGTATGCACGGGACGGCATCCTCGCCCGACGGGATCCCGATCGCGTTTGTCGTGGAGGGCGCCGGCGATCCGGCGCTCGTCTTCGTCCACGGCTGGTCGTGCGACCGGACCTACTGGCGCGAGCAGGTCGCGACCTTCGCCGAGCGTCACGTCGTCGTGGCGATCGATCTGGCCGGGCACGGGGCGTCGGGGATCGGCCGGGCCTCGTGGACGATGGCCGCGTTCGGTGACGACGTCGTGGCGGTCGTCGACGCGCTCGGCCTCGATTCGGTCGTCATGGTCGGGCATTCGATGGGTGGCGACGTCATCGTGGAGGCGGCGCTCCGTCTCGGCGACCGCGTCGCGGGCCTCGTCTGGGTCGACGTCTACCAGTCGCTCGACGAACCGGAGGACGAGGCGGCGCTCGAGGCGTTCATCGCGTCCTTCCGGAGCGACTTCCGGGGAGCCGTCCGGTCCTTCGTCCGGGATCGGCTGTTCCGCCCGGCAGCGGATCCGGACCTCGTCGAGCAGGTCGCGACCGACATGGCCGATGCCCCACCGGAGATCGCCCTCGACGTGATGTGGCACTCGATGAGCAATGAGCGGCCCGTCGTCGCGGCACTTTCGAGGCTCGCCGCGCCGGTCGTGGCGATCAACCCGGACATGCCGCCGACGGACATCGAGTCGATGCGCCGCCACGGCATTCGGACGGTGACGACGACCGGGATCGGCCACTTCCCGATGCTGGAGGATCCGCCTCAGTTCAATCGGCTGCTCGAGGACGCGGTGGCCGGCTTTGGTCGCACGGGCAGTGAGCTGCCGCGCTAGGTCCCCGTGGCCGGGGCAGACGCCGGTCCTTCGACGCTCGCAGGCGGCACCGGGCGGACCGTCGACGGAGCCGCGGATCCGGCCGCGACGGCCGCTGGCTGCGGCTGCTCCGCGTCGAACAGATGGAGCACGGTCCGCCACGTCTTCGCGAAGATCCCGAGGACCGGGATGATCATCACCATCCCGACGATGCCGGCGATTGCCCCACCCGCGGGGATCGCGAGCAACACGACGGCGGGGTGGATGCTGACCGTCTTGCCATAGACGAGCGGCGTCACGATGTTGCCCTGGACGATGTTGAAGACGATCGTGAAGATGCCCATCAGGATGATGTCGGTCGTCGACCCCACTGCCACGGCGACGAGGAAGCCGAGCAACGTCGCGATCGCGCCGCCGATGTACGGGATGAACCCGAGGATGAAGCCCAGGACGCCGATCGGGAACGCAAGGGGCAGGCCGAGAATGAACATCGTCAGCCACTGCATCACCCCGCCGGAGGCCGACACGATCGCCGTCCCGACCATCGAGCTGTAGAGCGTCGACGCCGACTGCGTCCCGACGGCGTCGACCCGGTCACGGCGGTCCGCCGGGACGACGCGCAGGAACGTCGACCCACCATGCCGCGCCGTCGCGCAGGAAGATAGAACGTCAGCAGGAGGGCGATCGTCAGGGCGATCACGAGCCCTGCGAGATTCGCGATGATCGCGGCGAGGTTCGAGGCCAGCCCGCCGCCGAGCAGATGCACGAGGGCACCGGGTGTGGTGCCGAGGTTGAGGTGGTCGGCGCCGATTCGCCGCCGTGCTCTCGACGTCGGGCAGGGATCCGACCATGGTCAGGATCGTGACGACCAGCACGAGGACCACGACCGCGACGCTGGCGATGGTCACGAGCGCGGGTGCGGCGTTCGTCCCCAGGCCGCGTTGCCGGGCGACGCGGACGAGTGGGCGGAGGACCACCGCGAAGATGAGCGCGAGGATCAGCGGCAGGCTGAGGAGCGGCTGGAGGATCAGCGCCACCAGGACGCCGAGGAGTCCGAGGACCACCAGCGCCCGCCAGCTGAACTGGCCCATCCGATCGAGCCAGACCGGCACGAGCGCGGTCGTCTGCGCCTTGTGCGTCCGGGTTCCGAGGACCTCGACGATCGCGGGGGCGAACGCCTGGAGCGCCGTCACGACCGGCACGGCCGCGAACAGCCCGACGAACCCGAACAAGGCGCCGGCCGCCGGGATCGCGATAAGGGCGAGACCGGGGTTGACCCGCGATCCCGCGCCGTACACGCGGGGTGCGAGGAGCCGTCGCTCCAGGAGGTTCGTGACGCCGACCAGCGCCAGGAAGGCGGCCGCGGCGAGGAACCCCTGCGTCCCGACCGTGATCAGGGCGATCACCGTCGAGCTGAACAGGCCTCCGATGTACGGAACGAACGCGGCGATGAACACGACGACCGCCAGCGGACCGGCGAACGGGACGCCGAGGATCGTCAGGAACAGCGCGACCGAGGCCGCATCGGTCACCGCCGTCACCGATGTGCCCCGGAGGTACCCGCTGATCTCGTCGAGCGCAACGGTCGCGCGGGCCGTCAGGGCCCGGGCGCGCCAGTCGTCGATGTTGCTCGTGGTCGCCTCCCAGCCGCGGTCGCCGTCGGCGAGCAGATAGAAGGTCAGGAACCCGCCGAGGATCATGATCGTGACGAAGCTGGCGATCGGGGCGACCAGCTCGGCGAGGTTGCTCGCGAGCCAGGTCTGGACATTGTTCGCAATGGCGTTGACGAGGTCGGTCAGCCCCGTCGGCGCCCCGAGCGCGGTCAGCTTCGCCGACAGGGTGGCGAGCCCTTCCTTGTTCCGCTGGAGGATGTCAACGACGGCCGGAATGAAGGCGACGACGATCGCCGTCAGAGCGAGGAGCACGAGGCCGACCGCGAGGAAGCTGGCGGCGGCCGCGGCCCGGCCCCTCGGCCAGCCGCGCTCCGTCCGGAGACGGATCACGACCGGGTAGACGAGGGCGGCGACCAGCAGACCGACGAGGATCGCCCCGGTCACGGTCGACAGGAAGAGGGCGACACGGCCGATCACGAGGAGAAGGGCGAGTGTCACGAGGACGCGCCAGCCGATCGCGGCCAGGCGGTCGAGCCAGCTCGGGACGATGCCGGACCGATCCGGGACGTCCGAGGGCTCGGGTTCGGGGATCTCGCTCTGCGCGGTGTCGACCGTCATCTGGGCTCCTCGCCGGGACTGCCGGTCGGCAGTCCGAATGCCGCCATCATCATGGCGTTGTCCAGCGGTGCCGTCGCGGCCACCGGTTTGGGGTCGGTCTTCGGGTCAACGTTGCCTCTTGGTGACGGCCCTTGCCCGCCGCCTGTCACGCGGGCACAATGCCACGGCGATGACGCCCATCGATCGTCTGGACCACCGGTGTTCCTGTCCCTCCTCTGCCGAGCAGGGCGAGCGCTGTCCCTGAGCTCGCGGTCCAGGAAGACCGCTCGAGGACGCGCCGGAACCCCTGCAAGGCAGGGGTCTTTTGTTTGCCCACGATCCCTCGCACGCCCAACCACGAGGACCACTCGATGACCAGCCAGACGACCCCCAGGATCCCGACCTCGCGCTCGATCGACGCCGGAGACCTGCTCCGCGCCCTGTCCGATCCGCAGCTGACCGTGCTCGACATCCGACCGTTGCGGGCGTTCAACGGCTGGCGAACCGACGGCCTGCCGGGCGGCCACGTCCCCGGCGCCGCCGCATTCCCGATCGCCTGGCTCGAGACGGTCGACCAGGCCGAGATCGGTCGGTTGTTGGCCGCGACGGGCATGACAGCGGATCGGCCCGTCGTGGTCTACGGCGGACGGGACGGAGACGCGACGCCCGTTGCCGACCGACTCCGCGCGGACGGATACGTGAACGTGGCCGAGCTCGTCGACGGGTGGGCCGGTTGGGTCGCCGATCCGGCTCGTCCGATCGAGTCGCTGGCCAACCACCGGCAGCTCGTCCATCCCGCCTGGCTGCGCGAGGTGATCGACGGCGGAGCGCCCGAAGCCGCGCCCGCGGGACGGTACCTCATCTTCCACGTCAACTTCGGCGTGCCCGAGGAGTACGCCGAGGACCACATCCCGGGAGCCCACTACCTCGACACGAACTGGCTGGAGGATCCGCTCGACTGGAACCGCCGCTCGCCGGAGGCGCTCGACAGCGCGGTTCGGCAGCTGGGCATCACCCACGACACCACGGTCATCCTGTACGGACGGGACACCGAAGGCGACGCCGACGAGAAGTGGCCGGGCCGCAGGGCCGGCCAGATCGCCGCGACGCGAGCCGCGCTGATCCTCCGCTATGCCGGCGTGGATGACGTGCGGATCCTCGACGGTGGCTACGACCACTGGGTCCGCGACGGCAACCCGCTCGAGACGCGGATCCCGGTCCCGGTGCCGGTTGCCGCGTTCGGGGTGGCCATCCCCCAGCGCCCGGAGCTGATCGTCGACATCGACGAGGCGAAGGCCATCATCGCCGACCGCTCCGGGTCGGCGCTGGTCAGCGTTCGGACCTGGCGAGAGCACGTCGGGGCGGCCAGCGGCTACAACTACATCGGGCCCGCCGGCCGGATCGCCGGGGACGTGTGGGGCAACTGCGGCTCCGATGCCTACCACATGCAGCACTACCGCACGGTCGACAACACGATGCGACCCTATCCGGAGATCGCGGCAAGCTGGGCCGAGGCGGGCATCACCCCGGACAAGCGGGTTGCCTTCTATTGCGGAACGGGCTGGCGCGCCAGCGAGACCTGGTTCTACGCCTCGCTCATGGGCTGGCCGAACGTCGCGGTCTATGACGGTGGCTGGTGGGAGTGGAGCCGGGACCCGGCGAACAACCCGATCGAGGTGGGCGAGCCGGCCGAGGCGGCGAGTGGGGTGACCGCGGCCTGACGCGGCGCGATCGGCTAAGGTCCGGTCGATGCGGATCGTCGTCACTGGGGGCAGCGGCAAGGCGGGACGGTGGGTCGTCCGCGACCTGCGGTCACGGGGTCACGACGTCCTGAACGTCGACCTCGCCCACGACGGCAGCCCACACGGGCAGTGCCTGCTCGCGGACCTGACCGACATGGGCGAGGCCCGGGAGGCGATCGCCGGCGCGAATGCGGTCGTCCACCTGGGCGCGATCCCGGCGCCCCAGATCCGGCCCGCGGGCGACACCTTCCGGAACAATGTCCTCTCGACGTACAACGTCTTCGCGGCGGCGACCGAGGCGGGGGCGGGCCGGGTCGTCTGGGCGTCGAGCGAGACGGTCCTCGGCCTGCCGTTCGACCAGCCGCCGGCCTTCGCCCCGATCGACGAGGACCACCCGCCTCGTCCGGAGTCGAGCTACGCGCTCTCGAAGCTCACGGGCGAGACGATGGCGGACCAGTTCGCCCGGCGCACGGGGGTTCCGTTCGTCGGTCTCCGGATCTCGAACATCATGGAACCGGGCGACTACGCCCGGTTCGAGACGTGGCAGGACGACCCGCTCGTTCGGAAGTGGAACCTGTGGGGCTACGTCGACGCACGCGACGTCGCCCAGGCCGTCCGTCGCGCCCTGGATGCGAGCGTGGCCGGCGCCGAGGTCGCGATCGTCGCCGCGGCGGACACCTGCATGCGACGGCCGAGCGCCGAGCTCCTCGCCGAGGTCTTCCCGGACGTGCCGTTGCGCCGGCCGGTGGCTGGACGCGAGACGCTCCTGGCGATCGGTCGGGCGCGGTCGCTGCTCGGCTACGAGCCGGAGTTCACCTGGACCGACCCGGCCGCCGCCCGCCCCGTCTGAGGGCGGTCATCCGGGCCCGACGGGGCGGGGTGGACGATGACCTTGATGCCGGTCCGTGCGGCAAGCGTCGAGAACGCCTCCCCGGCATCCGCCAGCGGATAGCGATGGGTGATCAGGCCGGCGAGGTCCACCCGGCCCTCGTCGGCCAGGACGATCGCCCGATCGAGGTCCTCGCCGCGCATCCGGCGGCTGAGCACGAGCGAGAGCTCCTTCCGTCGGGCCGTGCTCGCCCGGAAGCTCGACCGGTCGCCCGGCGGGATCCCCACGAGGATGACGCGACCTCCCGGCCTTGCCGCCGCGAGCGCGGCCGCCAGCCCGGGATCCGTGCCCGCAGCGTCGAACGCGACATCGACGCCGAGATCACGGCTGGCTGCGTCACCGGTCGCCTCCGTCGCTCCGAGTGCGACGCCCGCCGCCAGGCGGTGGGGCAGCGGGTCGCTCGCGAGGATCGGGTTCACGCCGGCCAGGCGGAGCACCTGGATGATCAACAGCCCGATCGGGCCGCATCCCACGACCGCCGCGCTCTCGCCTGACCGGACGTTGGCGAGGTCGACGGCGTGGAGCGCGACGCCGAGGGGCTCCAGCAGGGCGCCCTCGTCCGCCGAGATCGACTCCGGGATGGGTCGGAGGAGCCGCGCCGGCCAGGTGAGGGTCGAGCGGAGCGCCCCGTCGGTGTCGCTGTGCCCGGCGAATTGCGTGGCGAGGCAGAGGTGATCGCGATCCTCCCGGCAAGGCAGGCACGAGCCGCACGCGATGCAGGGGTCGGCGGCGACGAGGCGGCCGTCGTCGAGCCGGCCGGAGAACTCATGGCCGAGAACGAGCGGATGGTCGAGCCCGGAATCGCCGATCGCTCCCTCCTCGTACCAGTGGAGGTCCGAGCCGCACAGCCCGACGGCCTCGACCGTCAATCGAACCTCATCGGGACCGGGTCGCGTCGCGGCCTCGCGGACAACTCGGACGTCGCGAGCCCCGAACAGCCGAGCGGCGACGATCTCGCCGCCGGCCTCGCCGATCGCGGTCATCGCTCCGGCTGGCCGGCCTTCGACCCCTGGCCGTAGTACGCCGCCGGTCCGTGCTTCCGTTCGAAGTGCCGCAGCCGCAGCCGCTCGGGCAGCGGCGGCGCATCGGGCGCCAGGGCGAGGGTCCGTCGGGCCATCGCCGCGACCAGCTCGACGGCCGTCGCGTTCGTCGCGGCCTCGTCCGGGGACGCGCCCCACGTGAAGGGACCGTGACCCGCCACGAGGATCGCCGGCATCGCCAGCGGGTCGAGGCCCAGCCCGTCGATCGTCTCGACGATCACGACGCCCGTCTCGCGCTCGTAGTCGCCGTCGATCTCCGCGTCGGTCAGGGCGCGCGTCACCGGGACGGGGCCGGCGAAGTGGTCGGCGTGGGTCGTCCCCAGGCAGGGGATGGCCCGCCGGGCCTGGGCGAACGCCGCCGCCTCGACCGAGTGGGTATGGACGACGCCGCCGATCGACGGGAACCGGCGGTACAGCTCGAGGTGGGTGGGCGTGTCCGAGGACGGCCGGAGCGTGCCCTCGACGATGGACCCGTCCGCGATCGAGACCGCCACGAGGTCGTCCGGTCCGACGACGTCGCAGCCGACGCCGCTCGGCTTGATCAGGAGGACGCCCGCTGCCCGGTCCGCTCCGCTCGCATTTCCGAACGCAAGCGAGACGAGTCCCGCCTCCGCCAGGGCCCGGTTCGCCCGACAGACCCGGTCGCGCAGGTCGGCCAGCGGCATCAGCGGCGGACCATCAGGCGGAGACCGACGCGCTCTCGACCATGGGCTTGACCGTCTGGATGAGGGAGGTCATCGTCTCGTCGTCGTAGGGGGCCGCGAGCTCGACGATGAACGTGTCGAATCCGACGCGGCGATACCTCAGGATCGTATCAGCGATCTGCTCCGGCGAGCCCGTCCAGAACGAGACATCACCCTCGACCCGCTCGAGCGGCGTCCGATTGGCGGCCAGAGTCGCCCGCCGGACCTTCTCCGCCTCGGCTTCGGTGGTCCGGATCGTGACCTTGCAGCCGACCGATCGTTCGATCGCGTCCGGATCGCGCCCGACCTCGGCACAGTGCTGGCGAAGGATGGCGTCCTTGCGGGCCACGGTCTCCGGAGTCCCGAAGACGTTCCACATGTCGGCGTGCTTCGCGACGATTCTCAGCGTCTTCTGCTCGCCGCCGCCGCCGATCATCACCGGGACGTGCTCCTGGATGGGGCGGGGGGCGATCCGGAGGTGGTCGAACGCGTAGCGCCCGCCCGGCTCGCTCGTCACCTCGCCACCGTCGAGGAGCGTTCGCACGACCGGCACCGCCTCGGCCAGCCAGTCGAGGCGCTGCCCGAACCCGGAGCCGAAGTCGATCCCGAACGCTCGATGCTCCGTCTCGAACCAGGCGCCACCCAGGCCCATGATCGCGCGGCCGTTGCTGATGTGGTCGATCGTCGCGACGGACTTCGCCACGAGCCCGGGGTTCCGGAAGGGATTGGCCCCGACGAACAGCCCGAGGCGGGCCCGCTCCGTTGCCTGCGCGAGCGCCGCGAGGGCCGTGTAGCCCTCGAAGATCGGCTGGTCGGGATCGCCGAAGATCGCAAGAACGTGGTCCCAGGTCCAGAGGCTGTCGTAGCCGAGCTCGTCGGCCCGCCGACCCGCGCGGAGGAATGACGGCCAGTCCGACGCCTGGCTCCAGAGGTTGATCCCCAGCTTCAGCTCACCCATTGTCGATGGTCCTCTCGGGGAGCGCGCCACGTCATGCAAACGAATGTACGCACGCGATTGCTCCGTGCTAGTGTACCCGTGGGTCCCGGGCCCGCGACGCGGCAATCGGCCGCGCGCGAGCCCCGTACAGGGATCGACATTGGAGGAGATACGGGATGCGGAACCAGTTCAGGTTGCCCGCCCTCGCCACCGCCGTCGTTCTGCTCGCCTCGGCGTGCGGATCGAGTGCGACTCCGAGTCCGTCGGCGAGCGCCCCCGCGGCGAGCGCCCCGGCCGCGTCGGTCCCGGCGGCGAGCGCCCCGGCCGCGTCGGGAAGCCAGGCGGCGGCAGGACAGGGCATCGATGATGGGACGAAGGTCACGATGTGGACGCGCGCCGCGACCGAGGCTCGCGTCCGGCCGCTCGTCGCGGCGTACAACGCCTCGCACAAGAACCAGATCGAGCTGACCGTCACCCCGACGGACAACTACCAGGCGAAGGTCGGCGCGGCGGCCGGCTCGAACGGCCTTCCGGACCTGTTCTCGGCAGACGTCGTGTTCATGCCGAACTGGACGTCGCAGGGGCTGTTCCAGGACATCACCAGCAAGATCGCCGGGCTGCCCTACGCCGACAAGATCGCCCAGGCCCACATCAAGGCATCGACCTGGGACAACAAGCAGTACGGCCTCCCGTTCATCGTCGACCTCTCCGTCTGGCTCTACAACAAGGCGCTGTATCGCCAGGCCGGGCTCGACCCGGAGAAGCCGCCGACGACGCTCGACGAGTTCGCCACCCAGGCGCGCGCCGTCGCCAAGCTCGGGAATGGCATCCACGGCACCTTCTTCGGTGGCAACTGCGGCGGCTGCGAGGTCTTCACCTGGTGGCCGATCGCCTGGGCCGACGGCGAGAAGGTCATGGACGACGCTGGAACGACGTCCTTCCTCAACAGTGACACGAACAAGAAGGTCTACTCGACGTTCAAGTCGATGGTCGATGACGGCACCGTCCTGATGCCGGACTCGAAGACGGAGACCGGCCCGACGTGGACCGGCTACTTCCTCACGGGCAAGATCGGCATCATGCCGTGGCCCGCGACGACGACCGGCCTCGAGAGCGCCACGCTCAAGCTGGCCGACGTCGGCGCGACCCCGATCGCCGGCATCAAGGGCGGCCAGTCGACGTTCGTCGGCGGCGACAGCATCGGCATCGGGCGCGACAGCAAGGTCCCCGATCAGGCGTGGAACTTCCTCGCCTGGCTCGAGGACGAGGACGCCCAGGTCAACGTGATCGCGAAGGGCGGCAATGTCGTCTCCCGGACCGACCTCGCCAACAACCAGTACAGCTCGGCCGATCCGCGGCTCGTGATGTTCAACACGATCGCGGGCAAGGGCCAGACTCCGTTCGCCCTGAAGTTCGGCCAGACGTTCAACGATCCCCAGGGACCGTGGCTCGTCCTCCTCCGGGACGCGGTCTTCGGTGACGCGAGCAAGATTGACGCGGACAACGACGCGATCAACGCTTCGCTTCAGCCGTAGCCGATGAGCGGGGCCGGCATCCGCCGGCCCCGCTCCCTGAACCTCACGCGTCGGAGGCGTCGTGGCGGTAACCGAAACCACCTCAACGCCGGCGACCTCGACCCGCCGGCGGACATCCGGCTGGCACCGAGCCCGTCGCCGTCAGGGGATGCTCTACGCTCTGCCGACGGCGATCTACGTCATCGTCTTCTTCGTCATCCCGCTCCTGCTCGTCGCGCGGATGTCGATCGGAAACTGGACGCTCCTCGGCGGCGATCGCGGGATCAATTTCCCGAACAACTACACGTCGATCGCCAAGAACGCCCTGGTCGGGCCGGCGGTCATCTTCACGATCGAGTACACGATCATCGTCACGATCCTGCTGATCGGGCTCGGTCTCGGCCTGGCCCTGATCGTCCAGGAGAGCAGCCGCTGGACCGGGTTCCTCCGGACGAGCTTCCTGCTCCCGGGTGCGATCGGCCTGGCCACGGCCTCGTTGCTGTTCTGGGGCTTCTACTCGCCGTCGATCGGCCCCATCAGCCCGCCGCTCGAGGCGCTCGGCGTCATCAACAACCCGATCCAGTTCCTCGAGACGTCGCTGACCGCGCTCCTGTCGACGACGTTCCTGATCGTCTGGAAATACGCGGGCTTCTACATGTTGATCCTGCTGGTCGGTCTCCAGGCCATTCCGTCGGAGGTCTATGAGGCTGCGGCGATCGATGGGGCGAGCCGTGGGCAGACGCTCCGTCGGATCACGCTGCCGCTCCTCCGACCGTCGCTGGCCCTCGCGCTGATCCTGTCCATCACGGGCTCGCTCCTGGCGTTCGACCAGTTCTACATCCTGACCAACGGCGGTCCGGACAACTCGACCGTCACCGTCGTCCAGCTGATCTACCGGGAGGCGTTCCAGCGGCAGAATCTCGGCACGGCCGCGGCGCTCTCGATCATCGTCCTCGCGGTCCTGCTCCTGATCAACGTGCTGCCATTCCGCGGGCTGCGGTCCGCGGAGCGCGAGTAGGACGCCGATGCGAGCCGGAGCGGGTCGGAGCACGCCTTCCTGGGTCCTCACCGGGGGCCTGGCGGTCATCTTCCTGTTCCCGCTGATCTGGAGCGCGATCGCCTCGGTCAGCGGCCAGCCCGGGACGGCTCAGGCCAGTGGCGTCGGCCTGGGGAACTACGCGACGCTCTTCGCCTATGGCGCCGGACTCGGGACGTACCTCTGGAACAGCATCGTCGTCTCGGGGCTCACGGTCGCTCTGGTGCTGTTCGTCTCGTTGTTCGGCGGGTATGCGTTCGCCCGGTTCCGGTTTCCCGGCCGGAACCTGTTGTTCCTCCTGACGCTCGCCATCCTGATGGTGCCGTACGCGACGCTGCTCATTCCGCTGTACGTCCTGCTGAAGTCCATCGGCCTCCAGAACTCGCAGCTCGGGCTCGCCCTCGTGCTGGCGGTCTTCCAGCTGCCCTTCGCGGTGTTCATGATGCGAATCTCGTTCGACGCGGTGCCGCGGGAGCTCGAGGAGTCGGCCGTCGTCGACGGAGCCGGGAGCTTCGCCGTCCTGCGCCGGATCATGCTGCCGGCCGTCCGACCGGGCCTGATCACCGTCGCCCTGTTCGCGTTCCTGGCGGCCTGGAACGACTTCATCGCCCCGCTGATCCTGATGAGCGATGACAAGAAGGCAACCCTGCCGCTGGCCATCGCGACGCTCCGTCAGCAGACGATGGGCGTCATCGACTACGGGGCGACCGAGGCCGGCGTCGTGACTATGGCGGTGCCCTGCCTGATCCTGTTCATCCTGCTCCAGCGCCACTACGTCCGTGGGTTCCTGTCCGGGGCCGTCAAGGGATGAGCTCGGCAGGGCTGGGGCGGACGCCGCAGTACGTGCTCACCGGCGCGATCGCCGTGCTGTTCCTGTTCCCCCTGCTGTGGAGCGCGATCGCGTCGGTCAGCGGCCAGCCCGGGACGAAGCAGGCCAGCGGATTTGGCCTGGGGAACTACGCGACGCTTTTCGCGTACGGGGCCGGGCTCGGGACCTACCTGATGAACAGCATCATCATCTCGACCGTCACCGTCGCCCTGACGCTCGGTGTGTCGATCGTCGGTGGATACGCGTTCGCCCGGTTCACCTTCCGGGGTCACGACGCCCTCTTCCTGCTGACGATCGCGATCCTCATGGTCCCGTACGGCACGCTGCTCATCCCCCTGTACGTCCTGCTGCACACCATCGGCCTGCAGAACTCGCTGCTCGGCGTGTCCCTCGTGCTGACGCTGTTTCAGCTGCCGTTCGCGATCTTCATGATGCGGATCTCGTTCGAGGCCGTGCCGCGCGAGCTCGAGGAATCGGCCCTGGTCGACGGCGCCGGGAGCGCCGCCGTGCTCCGTCGGATCTTCCTGCCGGCCGTGCGACCTGGGGTCATCACGGTCGGGCTCTTCGCGTTCCTCGCCGCGTGGAATGACTTCGTCACGCCGCTGATCCTGATCAGCGGCGACAAACAGTCGCCGTTGCCGCTGGCCATCGCCAGCCTCCGTCAGCAGACGTCGTTCACGATCGACTACGGCGCCACCGAGGCGGGCGTCGTCGTCATGGCGGTGCCGTGCCTGATCCTGTTCATCCTCCTCCAGCGCTATTACGTCCGCGGCTTCATGTCCGGCGCCGTCAAGGGCTGACATGCTGAGAGCCCAAGCCCGGAGGGCAGTGCGTCGATGACATCCGCGATGGCCAATCTCGAGGTCTGGTACGTCACCGGCAGCCAGCACCTGTATGGCGCGGCGATCCTCGAGCGGGTCGCGGAGGATGCTCGGGTCATCGCGCCCGTCTCGACCAGCTGCCGCAGGTGTCCGGTCCGCGTGGTCGCCAAGCCGGTCGTGTCCACGCCCGAAGCGATCAGCGCGACGCTCCGCGAAGCCGACCAGGACGCCCGCTGCGTCGGGGTCATCGCCTGGATGCACACGTTCTCCCCGGCCAAGATGTGGATCGCCGGGCTGACCGAGCTGCGCAAGCCGCTCGTCCACCTCCACACCCAGTTCAACCGCGACCTGCCGTGGTCGTCCATCGACATGGACTTCATGAACCTGAACCAGTCGGCCCACGGCGATCGCGAGTTCGCGTTCATGCAGACGCGCCTGCGGCGGTCGCGCAAGACGATCGTCGGGCACTGGGAGGATCCCGTCGTCGCCGCCAAGCTCGGCTCGTGGTGCCGGGCCGCCGTCGGCTGGCACGAGGCCCACCGCCTCCGGATCGCGCGGTTCGGCGACAACATGCGCGAGGTCGCCGTGACCGAGGGCGACAAGGTCGAGGCGCAGGCTCGGCTCGGCTTCTCGGTCAACGGGTTCGGCGTCAACGACCTCGTCGCCGCGGTCGACGCGGTCTCGGACGAGCAGGTCGACGCGCTCGTCGGCGCCTACGCCGATCGGTACGACGTCGCCGCCGCGCTGCGAACCGGTGGCGATCGCCATCCGGAGCTGCGCGCCGCCGCCCGGATCGAGGCAGCCCTCCGCGGCTTCCTCGAGGCCGGCGGGTTCGGGGCGTTCACCGACACGTTCGAGGACCTCGGTGCCCTCGCCCAGCTGCCCGGGATCGGGGCGCAGCGTCTGATGGCGGACGGCTACGGGTTCGGGGCGGAGGGCGATTGGAAGACGGCCGCCCTCGTCCGGATCCTGAAGGTCATGGGTGAGGGCCTGCCGGGCGGCACCTCGTTCATGGAGGACTACACCTACCACCTCGGCGACCCGGTCCCGGAGGTCCTCGGGGCGCACATGCTCGAGGTCTGCCCATCGATCGCCGGCGGCCGGCCGTCGTGCGAGATCCACCCGCTGTCGATCGGCGGCAAGAGCGACCCGGTCCGGCTGATCTTCGATGCCACGCCCGGCCCGGCCATCGTCGTCGGCCTCGCCGACCTTGGCGACCGGTTCCGGCTGATCGCCAACGCAGTCGACATCGTCCGGCCCGACGAGCCCCTCCCGAAGCTGCCGGTCGCGCGCGCGGTGTGGCGACCGAGGCCGGATCTCGCGACGGCCGCGGAGGCGTGGCTGACCGCCGGCGGGCCGCATCACACGGCCCTGACGACCTCGCTCGGGCTGGACGTCCTCAGCGACTTCGCCGACATGGCGAACGTCGAGCTCCTGGCGATCGACGCCGCGACGACGAACGCCTCGTTCCGGAACGAGATCCGCTGGAACCAGCCCTACTACTTCCTTAACCGAGGAACCTGAGTGGCGGCTTCCCGCGGTCGGATGGTCGCCGTCCACCCGACGGCCACCGCAACCTCGACCCTCCGGCCCCTCCCGCGGGAAGAATGTGAGCTGGCGGGCGCCCGGAGCTAACGTCCGCGCGGCGAGGGCGGCGGCGCCGTCGACTGGCGGATGATCAGCGACGGCGCGATGATCTCGACCTTCGGCTCGCCGGGTGATCGGCCGTTCCGGGCGAGATCGACCGCCATGTCGACGCCGGCCCGGACGATCTCCATCGTCGGCATCCGCAGGGTCGTCAACGCCGGGACCGTGTGGCTCGCGAGGAGGATGTCGTCGAACCCGAGGACCGACAGGTCCGCGGGCACCGTCCGTCCGCTGGCCCAGGCCGCGTGCAGGACGCCGAAGGCGAGCGTGTCGGTGGACGTCACGATCGCGGTCGGTGGATCGTTCAGGTCCAGAAGCGCGCGCAGCGCCTCCTCGCCACCGGCCGGCGTGTTGGGGACCTCGCGGATGTAGGCATCCGGGACGCCGCCGAGCCGATCACGCAGGTACTCCTCGAATGCGGCCCGTCGTTCGCGGACGTCGCCGAGGGGCCGGCCGCTCACGAACGCGATCCGCTCGTGGCCAAGGCCGGTGAGGTGGTCGAGCCCGGCCCGGATGCCGGCGCGGTTGTCGACGTCGACGGTCGGGACGTCGAGCGGGCTCGTGCCCTGCCAGAGGGCCACGACCGGGACGATCGAGTCCTTCAGGTCGGCGAGCAGCCGCGGCTGGTTCTGCATGTCGCCGAGCAGGACGATCGCGTCGCAGTGGCGCGTCTCGAGGACGGTGGTCAGGGCCAGCGCCTCATCGGCGCGCCCGTGGGCGTGACCGAGGACGACGTTGTAGCCGTGGGCCATCGCCTGGATCGAGAGCGCCTCGACGGCCCCGGCGAAGAACGGATCGGTGATGTCGCGGACGACGGCCCCGAGCAGCATCGTGGATGCGCCGCGCAGGCCGCGCGCGAGCGGGTTGGGCCGGTAGCCGATCTCCCGTGCGGCGAGGAGGACCCGTTCGCGCGTCTCGGGTGCGATCGGGACCCGGGTCGGGGCGTCGTTCAGGACGCGCGAGACGGTGCTCTGCGACACGCGCGCCATGGCCGCGATGTCGCGCATCCGGGGCACGGTCCGGGGCCGGTCGCCGTTGGTGGACGACGCAGCAGCTGGGGACTCGGTCCGGGCATCCGATGTCACGCACGCAAGCCTAGCACCGACATGCGGCCAAACGTTTGCGCTCGTGGGCCCGGCACTCGAGATAGGCTATTGACATTAGCCATGATGGCTATATGCTATAGCCATCAAGCGCCTGCCTGAGATCCAAAAGGGAGCGGACCGTGACTTCACCGACCACCACGATGATGGAGCTCCCGCGTCCGACCGAGGCCAACGGCGTCCCGCGGACCGGCATGACCGAGGGCACGGTCCGCACGTGGCTCAGGCTCGAAGGCCTCGCCGCGTTCGTCGCGGGCCTGGCCGTCTTCGGTGTCGTCGGCGGCAACTGGCTTCTCGTCGTGCCGCTGATGCTGCTCCCGGACGTGTCGGCCGCCGGCTACCTGGCGGGCCCGCGAGTCAGGCGCCTTCACCTACAACCTGGTCCACAACTGGGCACCGGGGATCGTCGTGCTCGGACTCGGTGCCTGGCTCGCATCGCCGGCAGCCATCCTGGCCGGTGCGATCCTCGTGGCGCACGTCGGCATGGACCGCGCCGTAGGCTACGGCCTCAAGCTTCCCGGATCCTTCCACGACACCCATCTCGGGCGGATGGGTCGAAAGGACGCATGAGTCCTGCCAGGGCACGAACTTCCCCTCCAGAGATCGTCACCGCCGGCCGTGCCCTGCTCGAGGCCGGCGGTCTCGACGCGGTCACGATGCTCGCCGTCGCCGAACGCGTGGGCGTGCGCGCCCCATCCCTCTACAAGCGCTTTCCGAACCGCGGCGCGCTGATCGCGGCGATCGGGGCCGCCGCGCTGGACGAGCTACGCGACGCCATGACGCCGTCGGGTCGCGAGGCCGATCCCGGCGCCGGGCTGCGGGCCGTTGCCGACACCTATCGAGCCTTCGCCCACCGGAACCCCAGGACGTACGAGCTGCTGTTCATGAGCCTGCCGGCGGACTCCCGCCCATCCGACGAGCAGACCACCCGGGCGGCGGCGCCCGTTCTGGAGCTCGTCGAGCGGCTGGTCGGACCGGATCGCGCGCTCGAGGCGGCCCGTCTCGTCACGGCCTACGCCCATGGCTTCGTATCGATGGAGCTATCCGGGGCGTTCCGCCTCGGCGGCGACGTCGACGAGGCCTATCGCTACGGCATCGACGTCCTGATCCGCGCGATCAGCCCGGATCCCTGAGAACCCCGGCTCCGGTCAGGCGCCGGCCGTCGTCTCGATCTGATCGCGGAGCAGATGGAGTGCGCGTCGCGTCCGGGTCTTGACCGTCCCGATGGGCCAGCCCAGCTGCGCGGCCACCTCCGACTGAGAGAGCCCCGCCGCATACGCCAGCTCGATCACGGCTCGCTCGTTGGGGGCGAGCGATTGGACCGCCGCGGCCAGGGATCGGCGCGTCTCCTGGCCGGCCAGCGCCTCCTCGGGGCCCGGCTCCGGACCCGCCATCCCGACCGGCGATCCTGCCGCCACGAGCCACTCCGCCGCGGAGCCGTCGTCGCCTTCGGCGGTCTCGAACGACGAGAACGCCACCGCTCGATCGTGCCGGCGGTTCGCCCGCAGCCGATCCACGGTCCGGTTCCGGGCGATCGTGTGCAGCCACGCGCGGAGCGACCCGAGCGAGGCGTCGTACAGCTCGGCGCGGTCCCACAGGGCGAGGAACGTGTCCTGGACCGCGTCGGCCGCGATCCCCGGGTCGCGGCTCACGCGGAGCGCCGCGGCGTGGACGGACCGTGCGTGCCGGTCGTAGAGCTCGGCGAGCGCCGCCTGCGAGCCACCGATCAGCTGTAGGACGAGGACGTCGTCAGGGAGGGACGGGTCGTCGAGCTGGTGGCCATCCACGGTGCGTGGGCGGTCTGGCATCCCCATGGCCATGATGTGCGTCTCCTGGATCTTGCGATCGGAGCGCTGCAGTCAGATAAGTATCTCGCAAGTGAGATACTTATGTAAAGAGCAATCTTGCGCTACCATCCGGGTCATGGCCAGGGACCTCACGGATCGCACGATCGGCGGCTGGCTCGGCGCCCGCCCCGACATCGACACGACCGCCCTCCAGGTGACCGGACGTCTCGCCCGGATCGGGCCGCTCCTCGCTCGTCGCCAGGAGGAGGTCTTCGGCCGGTTCGGGCTGAACCGTGGCGAGGTCGGCGCGCTGAGTGCCCTGCGCGTCTCGGGCCCTCCGCACCAGCTCTCGCCGACGCGGCTGGGCCGCGGCCTGATGCTCTCGTCGGCCGGCGTCACGAGCCGGATCGATCGGCTCGAGCGGCGCGGTCTCGTCCGCCGGCTACCCGACCCCGACGACCGGCGCGGGGTGATCATCGAGCTGACCGATCAGGGGATCGACGTGGTCGACGCCGCCGTCCAGGCCGTCGCGGTCACCGACCGTGAGCTCGTCGAGCGGCTCGACCCCGACGAGGTCCGGACGCTCGAGCAGCTCCTCCGCAAGCTCCTCGGCGGGCTCGAGCTCCCGGACTAGCCGGCGAACAACTCCGACGATTGCCGTGGTAGTCACCCGGGGTGGATCACCCGCGGGGTGATGGCAACCCGATCGAGCGGGACCACCGTGAGAGTGACGCACGGTTCGTCCGCCCTGGCTGTGCTGTTCGAACATCGCAGGGCCTGAGGACCTCAACGACGCAATGACCGCCGCGGGCGGCTTCCTCATGAAGCGCCTGGCGGTCGCTCCCGAGGTCCTCGATCACGCCAACGCCCGAACTGGAAGCAGTTCCGGACTGAGCGCACGACGCTAGAGGGGAGCAACGACATGATGCGACGCAGAGGCGTAGGAGTCGTCGGCGTGGCCGCCGTGGCGCACCACGCAAGCAAGAAGGGCGCGCAGCAGCAGGCGGCCGCCGACCAGCAGGTTGCCGCGGATCAACAGGCCGCGGCAGCGGCCCAGGCGCCGGCCGCCCCTGCTGCACCGCCGGTGGACCCGATGACTGCGCAGATGGAGAACCTCGCGAGTCTCCACACGCAGGGGATCCTCAGCGACGAGGAGTTCGCAGCCGCCAAGGCAAAGGCGCTCGGCATCTAGTCGACTGCGCCACGATCAGGATTTATGGAGAAGACTCATGGCTGACAAGCAAGTGATCATCGGGACCTTCGGCGACGAGGCTGCCGCGGACGCGGCGGTCGAATCCCTGAAGGCGTGGGATCAGGGGACCGAAGTGGTCACGCTCAGTGCCATCGGCGTCCTCGTCCTCGGCGAAGACGGCCAGGTCAAGGAGCACAAGCTCGGTGCACGGAGCGGCAAGAAGGGGGCCGGCATCGGTCTCGTCCTGGCCGTGATCGCTCCGCCGACGCTGCTCGCGGGGATCGTTGGTGGTGGTGTGCTCGGTCACTTCCATCACCAGGGCCTCAGCCTCACGACGGAGGACCGCGAACGGTTGATCGCCGATCTCCAGGGTGGCAAGGCGGCCGTGGGTGTTCTCGCGGCGGGCGCGGACGCGGATGCGATCACCGGCAAGCTGACAGAGCTGGGCGGCGACGTCGAGGCCCATGCGGTCACCGACGACGCACTCGAGGCCGTCGCGGCGGCGGCCCCGGTCGAGCCTGAGGCCGCGGGCGCCACGACCTAGCTCATTGGGCCGCCGATCGCGGCCCATCAAGAGAACGGCTGCATCGGCCCGGTCCGCGCATCGCGGACCGGGCCCACACGTTCTGCGAGACGAGCGCGGCGGCGCCTCTCCGGGCGCCCGTACACTGCGTGTCACGCATGAGCCGCCTCGCTGCCCTCGCCGATGTTCCCGCGCGACCGCTCGTGCTGGACACGAAGGTCATTCCGCCGCCGATCCGTCGGGAACATATCGAACGCGACCGGCTGTTCGATCGGCTCGACGCGGCGACGACTCATCCGCTGACGCTCGTGGCCGCACCCACCGGGTTCGGCAAGACGACGCTGTTGAGCGGTTGGACACGTCGCGGATCCCGCCGGACGGCGTGGATCACGATCACGGATGGAGACAGCGACACCGTTCGATTCATCGCGGCTATCGCCGAGTCCCTGCGGCGCGCCAACGCGCTGACGGACGACCGCGTCGACCGCGATCTGGCGTCGCCGGGAATCGATATCGTCAGCGAGATCCTTCCGCGGTTGCTCGCAGCGCTCCGAGGCGAGCCGCTCGTCCTCATCCTTGACGACTATCACCTCCTGACCGGAGCGCCCGCCCATCAGCTGGTCGCTGCGCTCATCGCCCAGATGCCCGCGTCGCTCCGGGTGGTCATCGCGTCGCGCGCCGATCCGGCCCTCCCGCTGGGCCGTCTTCGGGCGACCGGTGCCATGGAGGAGATCCGATCCGACCAGCTCCGCTTCGACCCGGACGAGACCGACCGATTCCTGAATGGGACGCTCGAGCTTGCTCTGGACCCCGGATCGATCGACACGCTCGAGGAGCGGACCGAGGGCTGGCCCGCCGGGTTGTACCTGGCGGCACTGTCGATGCGGACACGCCGGGACCGCGCCGCGTTCGTCGCCGAGTTCGCCGGTTCGAGCCGCCACGTCGTCGACTACCTGAGCACCGAGGTGTTGGACGGGCTGCCGCCTGATGACCGGGCGTTTCTGCTGGCGACGTCGATCCTCGGCAGGTTGAGCGGAGCGCTTTGCGATTTCGTGACCGGGATGGAACGTTCGGCGGCCCGGCTGCGGGAGCTCGAGCGGGCCAACCTGTTCATCGTCCGGCTCGACGAGCCCGGGACCTGGTTCCGCTTCCACCGGCTGTTCGCGGAGCTTCTTCGATCCCTGCTGGCAGATTCGTCGCCCGATCTCGAGCCGGAGCTGCATCGTCGCGCCGCGACATGGCACCAGGAGCACGGGCCCATGGACGTCGCGATCGAGCACGCCGTCGCGGCCGGTGATCGGGAGTGGGCGGCGAGGATGGTCGTTGGATCGTGGAACGAGTTCGCCCGGGTGGGCGAGTTCCAGACGCTCGAGCGCCTGATCGCGATGGTCGGAGACGCGGGCACGATGGCCGGACCGCTCGCGATCATCGAAGGGCTTGGGGCCGGTCTCATGGGAGCCGGGCCGGGAGTCGTCCGGCGCCTGATGGCAAAGGCGGATGCGGCTCGCCGAGGCGTGGCCGCGTCGGACGGGGGTTCGCCCGACCCACTCGCTGCCGTGGTCGTCGCATCGTGGTTCGCCGACGACCTCGCCGAACAGAAGACAGCCGCCCAGTCCCTCGTGAACGATGATCCCGACGTGGTCGGGCTCGCATCCGGAGCCGGACGGGTTGCCCTGGGAACGGTGCTCATCCTCGAGGGGGACCCTGCCGGAGCACTTGCGATCCTGCAGACGTCCGCATGGCCGCCTGAATCATCCAACCTGGAGATGGGCGCGGCGGCGACCCGCTCGCTCGCGTACGTCGACCTCGGCGACGCGTCGAGGCCGAGCGGATCGCGCGCGCAGGTCTCGCACAGGCAGAGGCATGGGGCCTGAGCACCTCGCGAGTGGGCGGTTTGCTCTGGTTCGGGCTCGGAGCGTCGCTGGCAGCGCAGGGCAAGCCGCAGGAAGCCGTGCCGTTCCTCGAGCGAGCACTCGGCTTGTGGGGCGTCGCGGGCACGCTGCACCGGGCTCATGTCCTGATCGTCCTGGCGTCGACGTACACCGCGGTCGGTGAGTCCGCCAAGGCTCGTGCCGCGGTGCGCGAGGCGCGGCGGATCCTCGATGCCTGTCCGAACGCCGGATCGCTACCCGCCCGGCTCGAGATCGCGGAGCGCCGCCTGAGGACGAGGGTCGAGCGGGCGATCCCTGTCGGCGACCGGCCGAGCGAGGCCGAGATGCGCGTGCTTCGACTCCTGGCGTCACCTCTCTCGATGCACCAGATCGCGGACCAGCTGTACCTCTCGATCAACACCGTCAAGACGCACGTCAAGGCGCTCCACCAGAAGCTCGGGACGTCGACGCGCGAAGCGACGGTGGCGCGGGCTCGCGAACTCGCCCTGCTGTAGGCAATTCACCCCGGGGTGGATTCATCGAGGGTGATGGCGGCAGGGGCGGCATGCCGCAGCATCGAGGGGTGACGACCGCATCCAAGCGGAGGGTCGCCCCGGGTCGAACGACGTCCGACCGGGTGGCCGCTCCGGACACCATCAGCCAGCGCGGCCCGCGACGGTCGGAGTCGCGAACCGGCAATCAGTGGACGGCCCGCACCGTGGGTACATCCGACCGACCGAAGCGCCGAGGGCAAGGCCGCTCGTAAGCGCGTGCCGCGCGTCACCCAAGCCGCATTCGAGCCGCGCGCCGGACGAGACCCGATCGCGATCCTCGAGGCGCAGGAGGCGGACCGACTCCCGGCCCTGGTCCCGCTCCGCCACGAGCGGATGGCCGAGTCCGCCTTCGCCTACTACCGGGGCACCCCCGCCGTCATGGCGTTTGACCTCGCCGACTCGCCGCGCACGGACATCATCGTGCAGGCCAGTGGCGACGCCCACCTGGCCAACTTCGGGCTGTTCGGCTCGCCGGAGCGCACCCTCGTCTTCGATGCGAACGACTTCGACGAGACGCTCCCGGGGCCATGGGAGTGGGACGTCAAGCGGCTGGCCGCGAGCATGGTCATCGCGGGCCGCGCCAATGGGTTCAGTGCCGCGAGGAATCGCGAGGCCGCGATGAGGGCCGTGCGCGGGTATCGCCAGTGGATGGGCCGCTATGCCGGCATGCGCCTGATCGACGTGCTCTACGCGTCGATCACCGACGACGACCTGCGCGATGCAGCCCAGCAGTCCGGGCTGCTCCAGGGCAAGCTCGGAGCCGGCCGCCGCCAGGCGATCGACGCCGTCTTCAGCAAGGCCCGCAGGAAGGACGGCATGCGGGCGTTCGGCTCGCTCACGGCCGTGGTCGACGGACGCCGGGTCATCCTCGACGACCCGCCGGCGATCACGCACGTCCCCCTCGACCTCGGGGAGGGCGCACTCGAAGCGTTCTTCACCGCCTACCGTGCGACCCTGGCGGAGAATCGTCGGGACTTCCTGGAGCGCTACCGCTTCGTCGACGCGGCGCTCAAGGTCGTCGGCGTCGGGAGCGTCGGCACCCGCTGTGCCATCGTCGTGCTCGAGGGTCGCGACGAGAACGACCCGCTCATCCTCCAGGTCAAGGAGGCCACGGCCTCGGTCCTGGAGCCGCACCTTCCGGCAAGCGCGCACGCCAACCACGGCGAGCGAGTCGTCGTCGGCCAGCGGCTCATGCAGGCGACGCCGGACATCCTCCTTGGCTGGACGCGCGGCCCGGGCGGTCGGGACTTCTACTTCCGTCAGCTGTGGGACATGAAGGGATCGGTCGATACGACGACCCTCCAGCCGGTCGGGCTCGGCTTCTACGGCGGCCTGTGCGGTTGGGCGCTTGCCCGTGCGCACGCCCGCAGCGGCGATGCCGTGGCGATCGCTGCCTATCTCGGGACCAGTGACACGTTCGACGCCGCCATCGCCGACTTCGCCGAAACCTATGCGGATCAGAACGCCCGCGACCACTCGGCATACCTCGCGGCGATCGAGGCCGGGAGGGTGTCTACGCCGGCGAGCACCTGATCGAATCACCTGCGAGGACGCGTCGACGTCAGCGCCGCTCGTCACTCGCCCACGTCACGCGCGACCTCGGCGGTTCGAGCTCGTGTTCGACCTCGGGAACACCCGATCCCAGGCCTCCGATCCACCGGCCGTACCGGGCCGCGATCGGACCCGCGCTGAGCCCGTGGAGGACGACCGACAGCAGCACGGTCCAGGTCACCGCCGGGGCCAGCGGCCCGGCGTCGACCCCGCTCGCACTGAGTCCTTCCAGGGCGATGATCAGGAACACGATCGAGGCGAGTCCCCGCGGCCCGAACCATCCGATGAACAGGACCGTCAGCCACTGGAACCGCAGGCCGGCGAGGGAGATCGCGACGGGCAGCATGCGGATCACCGTCAGGCTCAGGACGGCATACAGGATCGCCACGGGGTCCCACAGGTGGAGGAGCAGCTTGCCGGCCAGGGTCAGCCCGAACGCCACCCAGACGCCGATTGCCAGGAGCGAGCCCTGCGTTTCGGTGAAACGGACGGCGCCCTCCTCGCGTTGCCGGCTCCCTCCACCGAAGGCCAGTCCGCCGACGAACGCGGCGATGAACCCATTGCCCCCGACGCTCGTTGACAGCAGGTAGCAGGCGACCGCGAGCGCGAGGACGAAGAGCTGACGGGAAACCGCAGATGTCCAGCGCGCGCGGTCGGCGATCGTCAGGAGGCGCCCACCTCCGTACCCGAGTCCGATCCCCACGGCCACGCCCAGCGCGATCTCGGTGAGCGCGTCGCCGAGCCAGCCCGAGAAGCTCGTTCCCTCCGCCGTGGCGAGGACCAGGGCGACGAGCACGAACGGCGTGGCGATTCCGTCGTTGAGACCACTCTCGACATTGAGCAGCCGCCGGATCCGGACCGGCACGGCCGGGTTCGCGATGACCGGCTGCCCAAGGGCAGCATCCGTCGGTGCGAGGATCGAGCCGAGGAGCAGCGCGATCCCCAGCGGGACGCCCGGGAAGAACACGAGGCCGGCCAGCGTCCCGAGCAGGATCGTGAGGGGAAGCCCGACCACCAGCAGCCGGGCGACGGCTGCCGCGTCCAGACGCAGGGCGCTCGCTCGGATCGCCGATGCGTCGGTGAACAGCAGCAAGGTCAGCGTCACCTCCGCGAGAACCTTGACCACATCTGCGTCCGGCTCGAGCGAGATCGGACCGAAGGCGTCATCGGAGACGAGGATCCCGATCGCGACGAAGGCCAGGGCAGAGCCGACGGAGAGCCGGTCGAGACGCGCGGCGACGAGCGCGTAGCCCGCGACCAGCAGGGCCAGAATGGCCAGCTCCGCGTTCATGGCCGGCGGATGTCAACCGCCGTGATGCCGCCGTCGGACGGCGGCGCGGTGGTCGCCACCACGACTACTCGCGGGAGAGCATCGCCACAGCCTCGCGCTCGAGATCGACATACGGCTCTCCGCTGACGTCGACGGCCACGCGATTGATGGTTCCTCCGGTGAACGCGTACGGTGCTTCGCCCGGATAGTCCGTGGTCACGGGCTCGCTGCTATCCCGCCCGACACACAGGCCCTCACCGGCGATGCTGAACGGCCCCGGCTGGGTCTTGATCCGGCCTTCGCCCACCTTCTTGTCACCGTGGTACAGCGACAGGATGCCCGTGGCAACGTGCGGCGGATCCTCGCCGTCCTTCTCGAATGAAGCGGACAGGATGAGGCTCTTGCCAGTCGGGACAACCTCGGTGGCGATGACCTTCTGCTCGAACTTGCCCACGAAGCTGTTGGCGTAGTGGAGCACGTTGTCCTTGATGTAGAGAGCATGACCGCCGAACACGGCGCCATGGGAGAAGAGCACTCCCTGGGCGCCTGGTGCCGGGATGTCGACGAGCGCACCGATCGTGAACGATCGGTTACGGATGTTGACGGCCTGGGCCTCGGGGACCTCCGCGATGTCGGGGTAGTAGACGTACCGCTGCCGCGGGCTCGCGAGCTGCGGGCGGGGGGTCAGGAGGATCTCCAGGGGTCCGCGGTCGTCGAGCGGGAACGCACCGTTGGCGCCGGCCTCCGCGTACCACAGGTTGACCATTTCCCGCAGCTTGTCCGGCTCCTCGGCCGCGAGATCGTGCAGCTCCGAACGATCGACGTCCGTGTGGTAGAGCTCCCACGTGTCGAGGTTGAAATCGCTCCAGCCACTGATGGTTGGGTGCGTCGTGATCGCCTTCCAACCGTCGTGCCAGATGCCACGCGAGCCCAGCATCGAGTAGAACTGGGTCCGGCGGGTGGTCGGCGCTGACGCGTCCGCCAGGCTGTAGGCCATGCTCACGCCGTCGAACGGAACCTGGACGTGGCCCTTGATCCGCTCCGGTGCTTCGACCCCGAGCAGCTCGAGGATCGTCGGCACGAGGTCGACCGCATGGTGGTACTGCTCGCGGATCTGGCCGGCTGCCGCCTTGTTCGCCGGCCAGCTGATGATGCAGGGATCGGCCGTGCCGCCGTTGAACTCGTAGCGCTTCCACATCTTGAACGGCGTGTTGAAGGCCATCGCCCAGCCGTTCGGGTAGTGGTTGTACGTCGTCGGCCCGCCCAGGTCGTCGAGCATCGCAAGGTTGTCGTCGAGGCTGTCAGGGATCCCGTTCATGAACAGTTGCTCGTTGACCGAGCCGTCCGGGCCGCCTTCGCCCGAGGCGCCGTTGTCCGAGACCAGGATGACAAGCGTGTTCTCACGCTGGCCGGTCGCCTCGAGGAAGTCGAGCAGGCGCCCGATCTCATGGTCGGCGTGGGCCAGGAACCCGGCGTAGACCTCGGCCATGCGCGCGAACAGTCGCTTCTCACCGTCGGACAGCGAATCCCACGGCTTCGTGACGTCCATGACCGACATCGGCTGGCCCTTGGGCCCTTTTCGCGTCGCCGGCGTGCCGATCGGGTTCATGGGCGGTAGCTCGGTGTCTGCCGGGACGATGCCCATCTGCTTCTGGCGCGCGAGGGTCTGCTCGCGCATCGCCTCGTAGCCCATGTCGAAGCGGCCCTTGAACTTGTCGATCCATTCCCTTGCGACGTGATGCGGCGCGTGGGCGGCACCGGGCGCGTAGTACAGGAAGAACGGCTTGTCGGGCGCCACGGCCTTGGCGTCCATGATGAACTCGAGCGCCTTGTCGGTCAGGTCGACCGTCAGGTGGTAACCCTGCTCCGGGGTCCTGGGCGGATCGACCGGATGGTTGTCGTACACGAGATCCGGGAACCATTGATTGGTCTCGGCGCCGAGGAACCCGTAGAAGCGCTCGAAGCCCCGGCCGGTCGGCCAGTTCCGGCGGGTCGAGGCCAGGTTCATCTCCACCGTCGGGCAGAGGTGCCACTTGCCGGTCATGTAGGTATTCCAGCCGCGCTCGCCGAGGATCTCCGGGAGCATCCCGTTCTCGGGCGGGATCGTGCCGCTCGCGTTGGGGAACCCGATCGCGGCCTCGGTGATGCAGGCCATGCTGTTGCGGGTGTGATTCCGCCCCGTCAGCAGGCAGGAACGCGTCGGCGAGCACAAGGCCGTCGTGTGCCACTGGGTGTACCGGACGCCGTCCGCCGCAATGCGATCGATGTTCGGCGTCTCGATCGGCCCGCCGTATGAGCTCATCGCAGAGAACCCGACGTCGTCGAGGACGATGTAGACAACGCTCGGCGCACCGTCCGGGGCCTTGGGAGGCTCGAATGGAGACCAGTCCGGGACCGAATCGCGGATGTCGATGTTGATGGTGCCGGCGAACGGTGCGGTCATGGTCGACTCCCCTCAGTGATCAGTGCGCAGGTCGCTCAAGAGGCCGTCGGCAGCAGACGCGCCGGGCCTGTTCGTGTGGGCAGATCGAGTGTCCTTGCCGATCAGACGGCGAGAGCCTTCGCCTTCGCCGCATCGTACTCCGCGGAGGTGATCGCACCGGAGTCCCGAAGCGTCGCCAGCTTGGCGATCTCATCCGCGGTGGAGCTGCTCGCGGTGGGCTGTGGCGGAGGCGGCGCGGACGTCGCCACGAAGGCATCGGATTCCACGGCACCCTTGGGCCTGGTGACCATGTAGATCATCGCCCCGAGGAACGGGAGAACGAAGAGGACGACGATCCAGACCACCTTCATCGCGCCCGACAGGTCGTCGCGCCGAAAGATGTCCCCGAAGATCCGGATGAAGATCCAGATCAACATGAACACGAAGTAGAAGGCGATCATCGCCCAGAGGAAGTCCGCCAGACTGTTCACGCTTCTCCCTCAACTCGGACGGTTGGATCCCGCCGCACGATCTCATCGGACCTGCCCGGCGTCACGCGAATCAGCGCCAGGCCCAGGTCGGCAAGCTGCGACAGAACGCCTTGCAGATGTGCCTGGTCGACGATATCGCCGACCAGCTCCGTCTCACCATTGCCGCGTGCAGGGTCATGCCGTCGAACGAGCTGCGGAAGTGATCGCTCAATTCACCCTTGACCACGATGGTGTAGACGGCCATCCCAGCAGGATGGGTGGCCCGCACCCCGATCGCATCACCCTGCCACCGATCCACCCCGGGGTGGCGGGGCGTTGCGGGGGCGTCCGATCAGGTCGAACCTCCCCGCGCCCGTGCGATCGCCCTTGGCTCGGATCGAGGACGCAGGGACGGGTCCCTGACCAGGGATGGAACAGCCGCGTGCTCGGGACGACCCGGCTGTTCACGCTCGCACTTGCGATGAGCCCGTCCCGCCCGCCGTCTGGTCCTGGCGGCGGCAACGCGACGAACGCGTCCTGCGGCCGATGTAGCATCGTCGCCGACCCCGCGTGCTCCGACAGCTGGGAGATCACCGTGCCCGAGCCGAACGAGCCGAACGAGCCACCTCGGACGACAGAGGACGCCCTCGCTGAATGGCGCGCCGCCGAGCGAACCCTGGCCGTCGCCCGCCGCGGAACGATCGCCGCGCAGGCGGCCGCGGCTGCCGCGAAGGAGGCGACCGAGGCGGCGGCCGCGACGGCGGCTGCAGCCCGGACCGCCCTAGAGGCCGCCACCCTCGCCGAGGCCTCGGCTCGAAAGACGGCCGCCGCGGCGCGTCTCATGGCCAAATCGACTCTGGCTGAGGTCGCCGAAGCGGAGTCCGAGGTCGCCCTTGCTGACGTCGGCGAAGCGACGGCCCACGAGACCTACCGGCGCGTGACCGAACGGGCGGCGCGGACGTCGGGCCAGTAACCCGAGGGACGAGCGCGGTGGTTGAGCACAGGTGCGCCAGTCCCAGCCTCAACGTGTGATGAACGTGCAATCAGGCGGGCGGTCCGCGGTACGTGCAATCCCTGGCCTGCCACGTAGCGTGCCGACGTCACTGTGTCAACGGAACAACGCTCCAAATCCCCGCTCGCGGCGTCAGCCCATTCGAGCCTGACTGCCTCGATCCGTCACGGCGCCGGAATGGCCGTCGGCGTCGCGCTGGTCGCAGCCGTCATCCTGATCGGGCTGGCGGCGATCGACGTCCTGATCCTCGTGTTCATCGCCGTGATCCTGGCATCCGGACTCGAGCCCGTCGTGGAATGGCTGCGGGCACGGCTGCCGATCGGTCGCGGATCGACGCTGCTCATCGTCTACGGAGCATTCCTCGCCGCCGTCATCGGGATGGCCTTCGTGGTCGTGCCCGCGGCGACGGTCCAACTGGAACGTGCGCTCGCAGCCTTGCCGCCGATGCTCGACCGGGCCAGGCAGTGGGCCGACACCCTTCACCCTGCGGGGCTCTCGCGCAGCGCGACGTCGCTGGTCGATGCCGCGGCGCGGATACTCGCCCCGCCTGCCTCGGCGGCGCCGGGCCAGGTCGTCCAGGTGGGGTTGACGGTCGCTGAGGCGATCGTCGCGGTCCTCACCCTCCTGACGGTGGTGTACTTCTGGCTGACCGAGCACGCCAGGCTGCAGCGGTATGTGCTGGCCTTCGTGCCGCAGCCCCGTCGGTCCGGCGCTCACGCGGGCTGGAACGCGGCGGAGGATCGTCTCGGGCGATGGGTCCGCGCCGAGCTGATCCTGATGAGCGCGATCGGGATCGGAACCGGTATCGCCTATACCGTTCTCGGGGTGCCCGCCAGCCTGCTGCTCGGCTTGTTCGCCGCCCTCGCCGAGGGGATCCCGATCATCGGTCCCTTGCTTGGCGCGATCCCCGCGGTTCTGGTCGCGGCGACGGTCTCTCCCCAGCTGGCGTTGATCGTCATGGTCGTCTACGCGGTGCTCCAGATTGTCGAAGGCAACGTCCTGGTCCCGATCGTCATGCGGAATACCGTCGGGATCTCGCCGTTCCTCGTGATCCTCAGCGTCTTGATCGGCGGCGCCGCCGGCGGGTTCGCCGGGGCGTTGCTGGCCGTCCCGATCGCGGCCGTTGGCGAGATCGTGATCGAGGGTCTTCAGGCCCGGGACGTGCCTGTGGCTCAGGACCCCGCCTCGGCCGCAGGCACCGATGACGACGATCGCACTGCGATCGGCCCAGCCGACCCGGCTCTGGGGTCGTGATGCAGACAGGGGGAGGTATCCGACCCGAGCTCGTTGCCGGAGTTCGCGGTCCGCAATCGACGGCCGGCGGTCCCGACCCGTCGTCGGCCGGCCTCGTCGTCATGCGCGGTGTCAGCCGCGAGTTCGACGAACGTCTCGTCGTCCGCGACCTCGACCTCACGGTGCCTCGCGGCATCATCCTCGGGATCATTGGTCCTTCGGGGGCCGGCAAGACGACCACGATCCGCATGCTGACCGGCGCGATCTCCCCCTCGAGCGGCGAGATCTCGGTCTTCGGTCGATCGCCGAAGACGTTCCGCCGCCGAGATCGCGAGCGGATCGGGTACATGCCCCAGCTGTTCAACCTCTATGCGGACCTGACTGCCAGCGAAAACGTGGATTTCGTCGCCAGCCTTTTCGGCTTGCTGGTGCGCCGTCGCCGGCGCCGGGTGAAAGAGGTGCTCCAGGTCGTGGATCTCTGGGACGTCAGGAAGCGCCAGGCGGGTCGCCTGTCGGGTGGCATGCAGCGGCGGCTGGAGCTGGCCTGCGCACTGGTCCACGAGCCCGACCTGATCATCCTCGACGAGCCGACGGCAGGCATCGACCCGCTGCTTCGAGCCACGATCTGGGACGAGCTTCACCGGCTGCGCGACGCCGGGCGGACGCTGCTCGTCACGACCCAACAGGTTGGTGAGGCGGCCGAGTGCGATGCCGTCGCCATGATCGTCGGCGGCGAGGTCATCGCGCTCGCGGAACCCGACGAGCTTCGCCGGCAGGCGACCAACGGCGACATCCTGGACATCGAAACGTCGGCCATGTTCGACGCCGCGGACCTCGTCGGCACCCCAGGCATCCGCGATGTCAGCCAGGACGGTCCGCGTCATCTGCGTGTCATCGTCGACGATGCCGGGAACGCGCTGCCGCTCGTCGTCGAGCGGATCTCCGCCACAGGAGTCGACGTACTGTCCGCTCGAGAGCACCGGCTGTCCTTCGACGAGATCTTCGGGATCCTCGTGACCCGCCACGAGGGCAAGGCGGCGAAATCCGACGATGTCGACCCGCCGGAGGGTCCGGTCACCCCGGATGCCCCGCCATCGACGAGCGCGCCAGAACAGCCGGAGGCCGCGACATGGGCCTCCTGAAGGTCCTGACGCGGGTCATGGCAATCGTCGGGAAGGAGCTCGTGTCGATCGTCCGACGGCCCGGCGCCCTGGTGACGCTCGTCGTCGGGCCGTTCCTGATCATGGCGGTGTTCGGTCTCGGCTACAACGGGTATCGGCGGCCCCTCGACACGATCATCGTCATTTCACAGGACACCGGGCTCCCGACGGATGCGCAGGCGTACCAGGACGTCGCCGGCGAGGGGCTGCGGATCGTCGCCGTGACCCAGGACGAGAGCGAGGCGATGGCCCAAACTCCAGGGCCAGCAGGTCGACGTGGTTGTGGTCGCCCCATCGGATGTCAAACAGACGCTGGAGTCTGGCGAGCGCAGTCAGATCATCGTCAATGACAACGTCATCGATCCGGTCGCGAACAGCTACGCTGCGTTCCTGGCTCGCGGGCTCGAGTCGGCAGTCAACCGCCAGATCATCGAGCAGGCAGCAACGACCGGCAGGGATACGCACTCGACCAGGGAGCGACCGGCCTCGCGAAGATCTCGCCCGAGCTGGTCGCCGCCCCCGGCGGAGGTGACGCTGGTCAATGTCGCCCCGTCGCAGCCGACCGTGGTCCAGTACTTCGCGCCGGCCGTGCTGGCCCTGATCCTCCAGCACCTTGCCGTGACGTTGATCGCCCTGTCGGTCGAGCGCGAGAAGACGAGCGGCTTGTTCGAGCTCTTTTGCATCTCGCCCATCAGCACGTTCGAGCTCGTGACCGGGAAGCTCGTGGCCTATGGACTATTCGCGGGGCTGGTCTCGCTGATCACCATCAGCCTGCTCGCCGTCGGTTTCCACGTCCCGATGCTCGCGGACCCCGGCTGGATTGCGCTCGTTGTCCTGCTCCTCGTCGCAGGCTCACTCGGCTTGGGGCTGCTGATCGCGGCAGTCTCAGATTCCGAGGCTGCGGCAGTCCAGCTGTCCCTGCTCCTGCTGCTCGCGTCGGTCTTCTTCTCCGGGTTCGTCCTAGCGATCGGCGAGTTCAGCGAGCCGGTTCGATCGCTGATCTATGCCCTGCCCGTGGCGAACGGCATCCGGCTGTTTAGCGACTTCATGTTCCGCGGTGAGACCGTCGTCGGATGGCAGCTCGGCCTGATGGGCGCCGAGGCCGTGGTCTATATCGGGCTCGCCTGGATCCTGCTCCGGCGCGAGATGTCGCGGGCGTGAGGACGGGTCAAGTTCCGTCTGGCGCGTTTGCAACCTGGTTGCCACAGGGCGCCGCGCGCGCCGGAGCGCAAACGCCAGACGATCATCGTGATCGTGGGCGACGCTCGGTCAGGGAACGTCGGTCCGGGCCGGGGTCCGGGCCGGCTGGGACGCCCCGAACTCATGTCGAGGTTGCGGCACGGGAGCTCCGTTCATGACCATGATCGTGTCGATCCTGGGACTCATTGGCCGGTCGATCGGCAAGATCTTGACCAGCTCCCTCGGCTGGGCGAGCACCCTTCTCTACGGTCGCGTGCCGAAGGACCACCAGATCTTCGTCGAGGCCATGCTGGGTGGCTCGATCCTGTGGGGTTTCGCCGCCCTGTTGCTGCTGATCGGGCCCCTGATGTCGTTCGCCATGGCGACGACCCCATTCGTCCCATCCCTCGGTCTGGCCGTGCTCCGGACCGTGATCGTCGTCCTGTTCATCGTTCTTCCGCCCCTCGTCGGCCTCGCAGGGACGTTCGTCGCGGGTGATGACCAGCGACCCCGCGGCGTCGCCCTCTTGGGACACGCCCTCCGCGGCTATCCACTGTCGGTCCTCATCGTTGCCGTCAGCCTGTTCCTGCCCCTTGCTGCCGTGGCTCGCCGGATCGGGAGCCTCCGTCGCGGCTGGTCGGACGCGCACATCCCGATCATCGTCAAACCAGGTGGCTACGAGCAGATGGTCGACGACCTCGAGAGCGCCCTGGGCCGGGCCGGCCTCGAGGTCACCCGCCGTCCTGCTCCGAGAATCATGTCGGTCCCGGGCCGGCTCCTCGCGGTGATCGCCGGAAAGGACGTCGGCGACCTGCTGCCGGACCAGATGATCGACCTTCGGCGGCCCGATCTCGAGGTCGGCGTGTATCCCTCCGATGTCGTGATCTCCGGTCCACCCGCCGAGAGAATACGGGCGCGAGCCGCCCTGATGACCGGCCTCGCGCGGACCGCCGCCCATCTCACGAGAAGTGCCGAGTCGCAGCGAGTGGAGGACCGCCTCGTGCAGGCATCCGATCCGGGCACCGCCCGGCAGACGGCGCTAGCCGACGTCGCCGAGATCGACGACGAGCTCGCGCGGCTCGACGTCCCGACTGGGGATTGGGATGTCCTCCTCCGCCTGCGCCTCCAGGCAGAACGCGACGTCCTTCGCCGCGACAGCCATCCCACGAGGCCATGACGGGCCAGGTGGCCGACGCTTATGCCGACGCCACACCGATGGTCTACCGCCGGCTGGGAGCCATCACGCGGAGCGCCTTCGGTCGCATCGAGACGGAGATCGGGGTCCGCCCGATGACCGTCCCGTCCGTCTCGACCAGCTGGCGCGGTTTCGACGTCACCGTCACCTCACGGCCACGAGTCCGCAACACCCGATGGTTGTCGGTCTCTCCGAGGTGACGCTGGCGAAGCGCCGTCCACCCGGCGAGGATGCCCTCGACTGGCCCGCCGGCTCGAACGACGAACACATCGAATAGGCCATCGTCGGCGATAACCCGGCGTCGCGGCTCGATCATCGATCCGATCCGCCCGAAGTTCGCGACGAACACCTGGGCTGCCGCCGTCTTGATCGTCCTGCCGTCGATCGTGATCTCGTGGCTGACCTCCTCGATCCTTCGTCCCTCGCGCATAGCGTTGGCGACGTACGCGAGCTTTCCCCATCGCCGCTTCTGATCCGGATCCGTCGCGTCCATGACGACGGCGTCGAAGCCGACGCCGCAGGCAACCGCGAAGTCACGATCGGCGCCGTCGATGGACACCCGGCCCAGGTCGATCTGGCGCGGGGCGCCGTCGAGCAGGACCTTCACGGCATTGTCCAGGTCGTTCGGGATGTCGAGATTGCCGGCGAGCAGGTTGCCAGTGCCCTTCGGCACGATGCCGAGGATCGTGCCGGAGCCGGCAATGGCGTTCACGACCTGGAACACGGCGCCGTCGCCGCCCACTGCTACGACCACGTCGACCTTGCCCTTGACCGCCGCGGCCGCACGCTTGCGGAGAATGCGCTTGTGCGTCACGACGGCGCTCTCGACGGTCCAACCAGCGCGCTCGAGCAGGCGCTGGACGTCCTCTACCGCCGTGCCGATATGACGACCCTTGCGCCTGCGACCGAGAACCAGCGCCCTCGTCACGATCGACGGACCGTCGAGTGGTCGTCGTCCCGAGGTCCGGTTCC
Source organism: uncultured Chloroflexia bacterium (assembly GCA_963817095.1). Lineage (GTDB taxonomy): Bacteria > Chloroflexota > Limnocylindria > Limnocylindrales > CSP1-4 > CF-46. The sequence goes on along the minus strand of CAWFND010000003.1, from coordinate 14,833 downwards.
TGTCGGAGGGGTCCACCAGCCCGACAGCGGGCGGATCCGGAAGGCTGCCACCGTTATGAGAAGCCAGCTGATCCCGGCGAGGGCGCCCCCGACCACGTCCGTGAAGTAGTGGTATCCGAGGTAGATCCGGCTGACCCCGATGAGCGTGCTCAGGACGGCGGCTCCGACGACGGCGGCGATCCCCCAGCGGCGACCGGCGATCGACCAGACGATGACCGCAAGCGCCCCGTAGAACGCGACGGAGTCCATCGTGTGGCCGCTCGGAAAGCTGTAGTCCGGCAGGACGTGCGACCACTCGAGCTGGGGCCGGGGCCGCTGGAAGAAGAGCTTCATCGCCTGGTTGATCAGGAGGGCACCGCCACTGGCGACCGTCAGGAAGAGCGCCGCTCCGAGGCGTCGCATGGCGATCAGGGCGATCATCGCCAGGACGTACAGGATGGGGATGACCGAGATCGATCCGATCGTCGTCGCATCGTTCATCAGCGTGTCGAGGCCGGGATTGGCAAGCCCGTGGAGGAATGGGGTCGCGAGCGTGTCCAGCGCGAACACCTCGTTGTCCCGGATTCCTTCGCTGAGCGTGCCGAGGAGAAACAGGCAGACGACGAGAGCCCCGAACCCGACGACGAGCAGGAGGGACGCGGCCTTCGCCGGTGCACCCACCCCGGCGGGTAGGGCTCCAGCACTGCTCGGGTCGGCGGGCAGTCGCTGCTCCGGTTGTGCAGGTGCCGCGTTGGAAGGCTGGGTCACGGTCGCGGTCAGGATCTCACCGCCGGACTCGCCTCGGAGTCGGAGCGAGCCGACTCATCGTGGTTTGCCGAGCCGCGATCATGCGTGACGAACCCATAGACGCCGAGGACGCCCAATCCGGCGATGAACGACGCCAGCGCGTCGCTCGGGTAGTGGGCATCGAGGACGACTCGCGAGAGGCCGACGAGGGTGGCAACGATGGCGACCAGGATCGCGAACAGCGCGGCCAACATGGTGGCCGACGTGCCGCGAGCGAACCGGATGGCAATGATCCCGAAGATCGTGAGCGCCTCGAGGACGTGGCCCGACGGATAGCTGTACACGACGCCCGGGATGTTCGGGTCCGTGCCCTCGGGTCGAGGGCGTGCGACGAGCTGTTTGACCGCCTCACTTCCGGCGGTCACGGCGATCAGGACCACCGCGACGAGGACGGCCTCCCGGCGATGGTGGGTGGCGAACAGGATCACGACCATCCCGACGCCGATCACGATCAACGGGATGTTCGCCGACTCGGAGACCACACGCCAGATCGTCCCGTCGCCGACCCACTGGCGGGCCTGGTGGAGCATCGGCTGGTCGAACGGCCAAACGACATGGTTGAGCGTCATCACGGTCATCACCGCGAACCCGGTCAGGCCGAGGATGGCCAGCAGTGCCCAGGCGATGGCCGTCCGGTCGAGACCGCGCTCCGTCTGGTCGCCGGCCGAGGCCGACTCAGGCGGGTCGACTTGTCGCGCGATCGGCGAGAGAGGCGGGACGTCGACCGCGGGCAATTCGCCCGACAGCACCGCTCGTTCGGAGGTCATGGCCGGACAGGATGGAGGTCCAGCCGGTCGAAAATCACATCGCGGGCCCGATCGCGCATTGCAAGCATGCGTCAACCCATTCCGTCGGGTCAGCGTCCGGGGCGATGCCCTGTTTCAGGTGAGGCGTGGCCTCTAGGCCGGGACGCGCGGCATCTCCGTCAGGTCGAGCTCGACGATGGTCTCGAGCCGTGTTCCCTCGACCCTGACGGACCCATCCGGTGACTCGGCCGCCGAACGCTCGAGCACCAGGCGCGCCGACGTCCATCGAGGACGAGCGTCGCGAGCGCGTTGCCGAAGTGCGGGCCTGTCGGGTGATGCCAATGGATCGGCAGCGAGGGCACTCCTGACAGCCGGCTGACGCCCTTCATCACGACCTCGACCGTCTTGCTCCAGCCGACATGGAAGACGAGCCGCATCGGCCGGGGGATCGTGTTGTGAAACGGCGAGCAGGTGACCTGGACGATCCGCGAGCTGGTCGGATCCGGATAGGACGCCTCCGCGGCATAGGTGTGGTGGACGTCGCCGCTCAGGACGCAGATCGTCGCGGGCGGCGCGGCTCCGTGCTCGCCGCGGCCGATCCGGCCGAAGAGGGCGGCGAGACGATCGAACGACGCGCGGAACGCCGCCCAGTGCTCGAGATCGAGCCGCGCGACGGAGCCATTCGCCGAACCCCGCGACCAGCCGGCCGCGCGAGGGTCGGGCCAGCGCCTCGTCCCAGGACTCGATCTCGTGGAGCGCCCGCGGCAGCAGCCACGGCAGCGACGTCCCGATCACGAGATGGTCGTAGTCGCCATCCTCGACCTGGCCGCTCGACCCAGCGCGAACTCGTCGTCGCTGATCATCGATCGGCGGCCCTTCGGCGAGCACGCGTCCGCAGCGGGAGTCGATGACCACGAGCCGGACCCGGCCGAGGTCGCGGCGGTAGGACCACATCGTGCCCTTCGCGCCGTCCGCCTCGCGGTCGGCGTGCTGGGCGAAGGCACGGAGGACGGTCGCGCCATCGTCCGCTCGCGCACGGCACGGAGGGTCTCGTCCGCGGCCAGGCCGTCCGGGCTGAGGTTGCCGAGGTGCTGGTAGATCCAGTACGACATCAGCGCGCCGGTGATCCGCTCCTCCCACCAGTCGGTCGCCTGCATCTCGACACGCCACGCGTGCGACGTGTTCCAGTCGTCGCGGACGTCGTGGTCGTCGAAGATCATCGAGACCGGGACGGTCGAGAACAGCCAGCGGATGCTCGGCTCCGTCCACGCCTCGTGGTAGAGCCGCGTGTACTCCTCGAAGTCCGCCACCTCGTAGCCTGGCGGCTTCGACGGGTCGCGGCGGCCGGCGATCTCGGCACGCATCGCAGGCGATGTGTCGTCGGCGTAGACCTGGTCGCCGACAAGGAGGAGCGCGCTGGGCCAGTCCGTCGTCGGCCGCCGTGGTCAGCCGCTCGGCGTAGGCGACGAGGACGTCCGGGTCGATGCCCGCGGACGAGCCGCGGTCGCCGGCTCGCGGCACGACCCGAAGGCCAGCCGCACGGGACGGTCCTGATCGAGCGTCCGGATCCGGCTCGGCGGCCGGATCGTCTCGGCCGGCCAGACGCGGTCGCCGTCGAGGGCCACCTCGTATGGTGTCGCGGATCCTGGGTCGAGCCCACGAATCGCGACGATCGCGTAGTGATGGCCGGCGACATGGAATGTGCGGTCGCGCCCGCTCGACGAACCCGCCGGACCTCGACCAGGCACGGGCCGCTGGTCTCCACCCAGATCGTCGCGTCCTCGACGCCGACGTGCCGCAGGAGCGGACCGAGAACGAGGGCGGTCACGCGGCGGGTCTCCACAACAGGACGTCGATCGGTCTCGGACCGTGATCGCGGGTTCCGGCAGCCTCGGGCGTTTCCTCGGTCGGCCTCCGTCGCGGCCTCGCCCGGGTCGTGTCGAGCCGCCGCGAACGGAGTGTGCCGCTTCCCGGCTTCGGCTGCATTCTGGCGCGGTCGACGGCGCTCGCGAGGCGGCTCGGCGACGGCATCAATCGAACGGCCTCCGTCCCTATGGTCAGAGTCATGCCGTGAATCTCGCTAGCCGGAAGACGGTGCTTTACTGATAGGGGTCGACCCGGGTGCTCACCACGCGGCCCGGGAACGACCGCTGCGCTCCGTGGACGTCGAGTCGAACGCCATCCTCATTCGACCCGAGGTCCCCGCCTTCCGACAGAGGGCGATGCCCAGCGGCCGCTCATCCCGACCGGAGACGCAAGAGGAGGAGCGACATGTCGCACGTTGCAACCGCCCCGGGTCCGGCCTCGGTCGACTCGGAGGCCATTCGCCCGTACCGCGTCGAGGTGCCCCATCGGTCGCTTCGGACGGCACCGTGATGTCCGACGACACCGACACCGCGGACGGCACCGCCGGCGCCACGGCGGTGTCCACCCCGGCCGGCAGACCCGGCCTGATCCGATCCATCGCCCATCGCCTGACCGGCGAGCAGCCGGCCCTGCCGATCGAGGGTCGCCTGGCGCTCGTTCGATGGCGCGACCGGCTGGCTCAACTCCGAGCCGCTGACGCCGGATGGGCTTCGCGGACGGGTCGTCCTCGTCGACTTCTGGACCTACACCTGCGTCAACTGGCTCCGCACCTTCCCCTATGTTCGGGCCTGGGCCGCGAAATACGCGGACGCCGGCCTGACGGTCGTGGGCGTCCACACGCCCGAATTCGGCTTCGAGCGGAACCTCGACAACGTCGTCGCGGAGTCGCGTGCCTTCGGCGTCGAGTACCCGATCGCGCTCGACAACGACTACGCGGTCTGGAGCGCATTCGCGAATCACTTCTGGCCGGCCGTGTACATCGCGGATGTCGAGGGGCGGATCCGCTTCCATCACTTCGGCGAGGGGGAGTACGCGATGACCGAGATGGTCATCCAGCAGCTGCTCCTCGACGCCGGCGCGAAGGGCATCGATCAGGACCTCGTGGATGTCGAGCCGCGCGGCCTCGAGGTGGCCGCCGACTGGCGGACGCTGCAGTCGCCCGAGACGTATGTCGGGTACGGCCAGAGCAGCGGATTCGTCCAGGAGGAAGTCGCCCGGTTCGACGCGGCCGCACGCCTACGCCGCGCCCGCCCGACTGCCCCTCAACGCCTGGGGCCTCTCGGGGACCTGGACCGTCGCCCGGCACGCCGCCGTGTCGAACGAGCCCGGAGGCCGCATCGCCTTCCGGTTCCACGCGCGCGACGTCAACCTCGTCATGGGACCAGCGTCCGCGGGAGCTTCGATTCCCTTCCGGGTCTTCCTCGACGGTCAGCTCGTGGAGCATGCCCACGGAAGCGATCTGGCCTCCGACGGCAGCGGGATCGTCCGCGAGCAGCGCACGTACCAGCTGGTCCGCCAATCGGGATCGATCGCCGATCGGCTGTTCGAGATCGAGTTCCTCGACGGGGGCGCGGAGGCGTACTGCTTCACGTTCGGCTGATTCCTCCGTGGCGCGCCCAGCCGCGCGGGTTGGCGCGACCGCAAGGGCCGGCGCGGACGTTCTGATGGGTTGCGTCGCCCGATAGGCTGCGCGACATGAAACGACGACCAAGCCCTGTCCACCACGCGATGGACAGGTTCACGGCGGACCCGGCGTCGGTGAAGAACGCCGCCTACCTGATGATCGTCATCACCGTGGGCATCGTGCTCGTCGGCGGCCTGATCGTCTGGGTATTCGACGCGCGAGACTTCCCCGACCTGGGCGGTGCGCTCTGGTACACGCTGCAGACGGTCACCACGGTCGGGTACGGCGACAAGGTCCCGACCGAGGGGCTCGGGCGACTGGTCGGAGCGACCGTGATGGTCGTTGCGGTCGCACTCATCTCGATCCTCACGGCGTCGATCACGTCGACCTTCGTGGAAGCCGCCCAGCGCCGGCATCGGGCCGGCCAGGAGGCACAGGAACGCGAATCGGCCGAGGCACTGCATCGGCAGCTCGACGAGGTGGTTGCCAGGCTCGCGGCAATCGAGGCTGCGCTCAACCGACGAGCCGTGCGTGTCGAGGCAACGCCCCAGCCCGACGGCAATTCCTAGATCCGTCCTGCTCGAGGCGAGCGCGACGCTCGCGCCGGGGCCGTCAGTCCGGCATCGGCTTCGGCTGCCACAGCTCGATCTTCGTCCCTTCCGGGTCGAGGATGTGAGCGAAGCGGCCATTGGGCTGATCGGGGAGAACGTTCGCCTCCACGCCGTGCTCTGCGCAGCTCGCCAGGATGCCGTCGAGGTCGTCGACCGCGAGATTGATCATGAAGTCCCTGGTCGATGGCGCGAAATAGGTGGTGTCGGCCTCGAACGGGCTGAACACGGTGCCAGCGCCCGGATGGGCGGCCATCGCCTCCGGCCTGAAGACGACGCCGCCCCAGTCCTCCACGTCGATGCCGATCACGTCGCGATACCAGTTGATGAGCGTGCCCGGGTCCTTCGACTTGAAGAACACGCCGCCGATCCCGAGAACTCTGGCCATCCGACCCTCCTGACCGCCTCTGACCATACGCTGGCGACGCCGGAAGCCCGGCGCCTGACCGCGCTCCGCGAGCATTGGGGCGCGGGTCAGCGCGGACGCGACTGCTGCCTTCGTCACGACCGGGGGGATGTCAGCTGGGGTCGCTGCCGGGCGAGCATGGACGACGGGCAGGCCCGCCGGATGCGCTACGATCGGCCGGCGATGCGCCGTCCGAGACTCCTCCGAAGCCCGATCGGGCTCTAGCCGAACAGCGTCGGCACCGCCGACACGGCTAGAGCCGTCGTCCACGATCGCCCAGACTCGAGGAGCCTCCCGATGCCCGCGCCCGCGTCAGACCGTTCCCGCGCCAGATCGGCCGATTTCGGCCAGTGGTATCTCGACGTCGTCCGCGACGCCGAGCTCGCGTCCTATGCGCCCGTTCGGGGTTGCATCGTCGTTCGCCCCTATGGCTTCGCCCTGTGGGAGCACGTCCGCGACGCGCTCGACCGGCGGATCAAGGAGACGGGCCACGACAACATCTATCTGCCGCTGCTCGTCCCCGAGAGCCTCCTGGAGACCGAGGCGAAGCACGTCGAAGGGTTCAGCCCGCAGGTCGCCTGGGTCACCCACGGCGGCGCCGACGAGCTCGCCGAGCGCCTCGCGATCCGGCCCACCTCTGAGGCGATGGTCGGTGCCGTCTACCGCGACCTGATCCAGAGCTATCGCGACCTGCCCGTGCTCGTGAACCAGTGGGCGAACGTGGTTCGCTGGGAACTCCGCACGCGGCCGTTCCTGCGCACGGCCGAATTCCTGTGGCAGGAAGGCCACACATTCCACGCCAGCGCGACAGAGGCCCGCGAGGAAGCGGAGCGGATGCTCGGCGTGTACCGCGAGATCTGGCACGACTGGCTTGCGATCCCGACGATCACGGGCCGCAAGAGCGAAGCCGAGAAGTTCCCGGGCGCCGAGGTGACGCTGACCGGCGAGGCGCTGATGGGCGATCGGCGCGCGCTGCAGATGGGCACGAGCCACGACCTCGGCTCGAACTTCGCCGAGGCGTTCGACATCCGCTTCCTCGATCGCGACGGCGAGCGGCGGCACCCGTTCGGGACGTCCTGGGGCTTCTCGTGGCGGACGATCGGCGCCGTGATCATGGTCCACGGCGATGAGCGCGGCCTCGTCCTGCCACCACGGATTGCGCCGATCCACGTCGTGGTCGTGCCGATCTGGCGAACGGTGGAAGAGCGGGCGGCCGTCGAAGCGGCGATCGCCCCGGTCGAGGCCGCGCTGCGGGCACAGGCCGTCTTCGGCGACCAGCGCATCAGGGTGCGGGTCGATCGGCGCGACGACGTGACGCCAGGCTACAAGTTCAACGATTGGGAGCTGCGCGGCGTCCCGATCCGGCTCGAGGTCGGGCCACGGGACGTCGCCGCCGGCACGGTCGTGGTGGTCGAGCGGCCGCCGGCGACGGTCGGCACGGGCGCGAAGGAGTCGGTCTCGGTCGAACACCTTCCGGCCGATGTCGCGGCGCGGCTCGAACGGATTCAGGGGCGCCTTCTGGAGCGGGCGATCACGTTCCAGCGCGCCAACACGCACGATGTCTCCGGTTGGGACGAGCTCGTGGAGATGAATGCCGCGCAGGGCGGCTTCCTCGTCACCGGCTGGTGCGGTTCGGCAGCCTGCGAACGCGACGTCCAGGCCGCGACCGGCGCCACGCTGCGCGTTCTCCCCTTCGAGGGTGAGCTCGAGGAGCGTGAACCCCGGACTGCCTGTGCCCGCTGTGGCTCGCCGGCCTCGGAGACGGCGGTGTTCGCTCGGGCCTATTGACCGGCGAATCGGAATTGGACCGCCAGTTCGGTCCACTCGGCCCTGTCGCGGCTCGCGACCCGGGGTGGGACGATTGCGGTCAGCCTTGGAGGAGTTGGATATGGGCAAGGAACCGCAGGTGGTCGCGGACGTGATGACGATCGATGTGACGGTCGTCGCTGTGGATGCGTCTCTCGAGGAAGCCGACATGACGCTTCGATCGACCGTGGTGACCGGCCTCCCAGTTGTCGACGGCAGCGGTGCCCTGGTGGGGATCATCAGCCACGCGGACCTCGCCGCGCACCGATTTGCCGATCGGAAGCCATCAGTCGAACCAGACCCGTCGGACCCAGAGCCGGCGAGGCGTTGAGTTGTCGGCCCCCCCGCAGCCGCCCGCGTCGACAGCCGTGGGTCAGGAGCCGTCCCCTCGTCTCGCAATTCGGAGCCGCGGGCAGGAGTTGATCGCGAACCCTCTCCTCAACAAGGGGACGGCGTTCACGATCGGCGAGCGTGATGCCTTTGGCCTGAACGGTCTGCTTCCGCCGGGTGTGGCGACGATCGACGAACAGGTCAGGTTGGAGCTCGAGCACGTCCGTCGCAAGGCCGATGACCTCGAGCAGTACATCGGGCTCGCCGCACTCCAGGATCGCAACGAGACGCTCTTCTACCGACTCCTCGTCGAGAACCTCGAGGAATTCCTTCCCATCGTCTACACGCCCACCGTCGGTCTCGCCTGCCAGCAGTTCAGCCACATCATCCGGCGCCCGCGTGGTATCTGGATCACACCCGATGACCTCGGCCGGATCGACGTCATCCTTCGATCGATCGGCGACGACATCCGCCTGATCGTCGTCACCGACAACGAGCGGATCCTGGGCCTCGGCGACCAGGGGGCCGGCGGTATGGCGATCCCGGTGGGCAAGCTGGCCCTGTACACCGCGGCTGCGGGCATCCATCCGGCGCGAACCCTGCCCGTCTCGCTCGATGTCGGGACCGATCGTCGGGAGCTCCTGGACGATCCGCTCTACGTCGGTTACCGCGCGCCGCGGTTGCGCGGAGCCGAGTACGACGCGGTCGTGGAGGCGTTCGTGGAAGCCGTGGCCCGGGTGTTCCCGGCGGCCATCGTCCAATGGGAGGACTTCAAGGGACACAATGCGGTTCGCGTCCTCGACACCTACCGGCACCGGCAACCGAGCTTCAACGACGACATCCAGGGAACCGGAGCGGTCGTCCTCGGTGGTCTCCTCGCCGCTCGCCGAGTGCGTGGCGGCCTGACCTCCGACCGCTTCCTGTTCGTCGGCGCGGGTGGTGCGGCGATCGGCATCGCCGCTCTCCTGCAGCGCGAGCTCGTCGCCGAGGGCATGGATCCTCACGCCGCGGCTGCGGCCATCGTGATGCTCGACAGCAACGGCCTGGTCCATACGGAACGCCCGGCATTGCCCGACGATCAGCGGCCGTTCGCCGTCGATCCCGCTCGGCTCCTGGGCGCCGGGCTGCGACCGTCGGAGCTGGTCGACCCGGTCGCCATTGCCCGTGCCGCCGGGTCGACGGTGCTGATCGGCGCGACCGCCTGCTCGGGCGCGTTCTCCGAGGCCCTTGTCCGCGAGGTGGCGCTCCACGACCCCGCGCCGATCGTGCTCCCGCTGTCCAACCCGGGCTCCTGCGCCGAGGCACGCGCGGAGGACGTCCTCGCCTGGACCGGAGGACGCGCTCTCGTCGCTGCCGGTGGCCCGAGTCGCGATGTTGCCGGTCCCGGCGGCGTTCGGGTCATCGGTCAGGCGAACAACGTCTTCATCTTCCCGGGGGTGGGTCTCGGCGCAATCGTCGCCCAGACTCGCGAGGTGACCGACGACATGTTCCTGGTGGCCGCCCATCGCCTGGCCGACCTCGTGTCGGACGAGCGATTGCGGTCGGGTGCGCTGTACCCGCCCGTGGCCGGACTCCGAGCCGTGGCGCGGGCGATCGCGGTCGCCGTGATCGGCAAGGCTCGGGATGACGGGCACGGGCTGGCCTACTCGGATCCGGAGATCGAGGCCGCCGTCGATCGCTCGATGTGGTGGCCCGACTACGTGCCGTTCGAGCCGGGCGACTGATCCACCGCACATGGCCACTTGACAAGTTCCTGCAGCTATGTGCATAATGCACCTAGATTTGATGCGCATGTAGCGCCAACGAGCTCATAGGCGAAGGAGGACACCGTGTCCACCACAGCAACGAACGACATGCCAGAGACCGCGGCGGCCGCCGTCGCGGAAGCCACCCGGATCGCCGCCCAGGCGGCCCGTACCAACACCGAGAATGCCAAGGCCTCGATCGAGGCTGCGCGCTCGTCCTTCGACGAGGCAAGCGGCCTCGGCCGGGACCTCCTGAGCACCTGGTCCACGCAGAGCGAAGCGGTCCTCCGGACGGCGTTCGGCGCGCAGAACGCGGCGATCGACGCAGGCCTGAGCCTCTTCGACCTCAGCGTCAAGAGCAACAAGCAGGCTGTCGCGCAGTTCACGGAGCTCCTCAAGCGAACCCAGCAGGCGACGCTCGAGACGTGGCAGTCAACCATCAAGGCCACCGCGAAGGCGACCGAGACCGCGAAGCGCTAGAGCAGCTGCTGATTCGACAACGAATGGCCGGCGACTGATCGCCGGCCATTCGTTTGGCTCCGCCGACTCGAGGAGGGTTGTGCGATGACAGATCTGACAGGCCGAACTTGCCTCGTTACCGGCGGATCGCGCGGCATCGGCCGGGCGATTGCGCTCGAGCTCGGACGGCATTGCGCGTCCGTGGCCGTCGGCTACACCAGCAACCAGGAGGCGGCCGAGCAGGTCGCCGCCGAGATCGCGACGCATGGCGGCACGGCCTTCGCGTTCGGTTGCGACGTCCAGGATCCAGCGGCCGTCGACACGGCCGTCGCGAGCGCCATGGAGCGCTTCGGGAAGTTGGACGTGCTCGTCAACAACGCCGGGATCACCCGCGACCGGTCGCTCGCCAAGATGTCATTCGAGGAATGGAACGCCGTCCTCCAGACGAACCTGACCAGCGTCTTCCTCATGACGTCCCGGGTATTGCCGCACATGGTCGAGGCCGGCTACGGCCGGATCGTGAACATCAGCTCGGTGATCGGCGTGCATGGCAACTTCGGCCAGGCGAACTATGCGGCGGCCAAGGCCGGGATCATCGGCTTCACGAAGTCCGCCTCGCTCGAGCTGGCCCGAAAGGGCGTCACGGTCAACGCCATCGCGCCCGGCTTCATCGAGACCGAGATGATCGCGGCGATGCCGGAGGACGTGCGGGCCAAGATCCTCGCGAAGATCCCGATGGGTCGTTTCGGGCGGCCCGAGGAGATCGCCCAGGTGGTCGAATTCCTCGTTTCGCACGGCGACTACATCACCGGCCAGGTGATCGCCATCGACGGCGGGCTGTATACCTGATCTCCGACCCGCCGACCATTCGTTTCCATCGAAACCGATCGCTCCCAGAGGAGACACGCGATGACTGACACGGCCCGCGCCGACCGCAATGGTGGCGTCTTTCTGGTGAGCGCAGCACGGACACCCATCGGCAAGTTCGGCGGCGCGCTGGCCGATGTGCCGGCGGTCGAGCTTGGCGGAGTCGCCATTCGGGCCGCGGTCGAGCGGAGTGGCTTGCCGGCCGAGGTCTCGGTTGACGAGGTCCTCATGGGCCAGGTGCTGCAGGCCGGCGTCGGCCAGGCACCCGCACGCCAGGCAGCCCTGCGCGGCGGGCTGCCGGTCACGACGAGCGCGACGACCATCAATCGGGTCTGCGGTTCCGCCCTCAAGGCCATCATGCTCGGGGCGGCCGAGATCCGAGCCGGCGACGCCGACGTGGTCGTCGCGGGCGGGATGGAGAGCATGAATGGCGCGCCCTACTTCCTGCCCCGGGCGCGCTTCGGCTATCGCCTCGGCAACGGAACGCTGGTCGACGCGACCGTCCAGGACGGCCTGACCTGCGCGATCGAAGGCTGTCACATGGGCACCCATGCCGAGCGCGTCGCGATCTCGAACAACGTCAGCCGTCAGGACCAGGACGAGTTCGCATTGCGCAGCCACCAGCGGGCGGTTGCGGCGATCGATGAAGGGCGGTTCGAGGCCGAGATCGCACCGGTCACCCTGCGCGATGCCAAGGGTCGCGAGACCGTGGTGGCCGTCGACGAGGGTCCCCGGCGCAATTCGACGATCGAGGCCCTGGCGCGGCTCAAGCCGGTCTTCCCGCTGCCCGACGGCGAGGATCGCGGGGACGCGACCGAGGGCACGGTCACGGCCGGAAATGCCCCGGGCATCACGGACGGCGCGGCCGCGACCGTCGTCGCCAGCGAGCGGACCGTCGAGCGATACGGCCTCAAGCCACTGGCCAGGATCATCGGCTACGCCCAGGCTGAGGTCGAGCCAAAGTGGCTGTTCCTCGCCCCGGTCCAGGGCGTGCGCCGGCTCCTCGATCGGATCGAGATGCCGATCGAGGCGTTCGATCTCGTCGAGATCAACGAGGCGTTCGCGGCCCAGACCCTCGCCGATGGGGGCGAGCTCGGCTTCGACTGGGACAAGGTGAATGTGAACGGTGGAGCGATTGCGCTTGGTCACCCGATCGGAGCGTCGGGAGCGCGGATCGTCGCGACGCTCCTGTACGAGCTCCAGCGTCGCCAGGGCCACTACGGCCTTGCGACCCTCTGCCTCGGTGGCGGCGGGTCCGTGGCGATGGCCTTCGAGCGCGTCTGAGGACGCCCGGAGTGGGAGCCGAGAACGTCACCGTGAACCATGTCTGACGACCAAGCCACCGCCAGGTCGATGCCCGATCCGGCCGAGCCGCTCGACGAGCGCGAGCCGCTGTCGGGCTGGCCGCCGCGCGACGTCCTGGCACCGTTCGTCCTGCTGGCCGTCTCGATGGAACGGGCCCACGGCTACGTGATCGAGGACTATCTGCGAGCCCTCGGCGTGTTCGGGATCACCATGAGCACGCTGTACCGGACGCTGCGCCAGATGGAGAAGGACGGTTTCCTCGAGTCGACGTGGGAGCCCGGGCCAACGGGTCCCGCCCGGCGGGTCTACTCCATCACGGACGCCGGCCACGTCTGGCTCGACTCTTCGGTCGTGATGCTCGACGCCTATCGCCAGACCATCGACCGGTTCCTCGACCTCTACGGCACTGGCCCCCGCGCGACCCGCAACGCAGCCGACCAGCCGACGGACCAGAAAGGGACGATCCAGGAGGGGACGGTCGCGAAGCCAACGATCGACAAGAAGACGATCAGGAAAGGGACAGACCGATGACGAAGGCTCAAGAGGCCAGCCAGGACACGGATGCGTTCGCGGTCTGGCGCCAGCTGTACGACGCCAATGAGAGGGCCTGGAATTCGGCCCTCGAGGGGGCGATGGGCACCCCGGAGTTCGGCGAATCGAGCGGGCGGCTTCTCGAGACGATGCTCGCTGCCCAGAAGTCGGTCCGCGACAACATGCGGGCCTACCTCGAGACGATGAACGTACCGACCCGCGAGGACATCGCTCGTCTCGGGGAGCTCGTCGTCGGGCTCGAGGAGAAGAGCGATCAGATCGCGGACCGACTCGACGGCCTCGAGGACGCCATTCACCGGTCATCGGCCGAGGCCGGCAAGGTCGACACGGCCGGCAAGGTCGACACGATCGCCAAGCGACTCGACACGATCGACGCGCCCTCCGCAGCCGCCCCGCCGAGATCGACGAGTCGATCCGATCGCCAAGCGACTCGACACGATCGAGCGGGCGCTCCGCAGCCGAGCCGCCGAGGGCGCCAAGATCGACCGGATCGCCAAGCGACTCGACACGATCGAGCGGGCGGTACGGAGCAGGGGCGTCGGAGGGGGCCAGCCTGCGTCGCGCGCCGCTCGCCCGGCGCGACCAAGCCCGCCGTCGCGAACGACCCAGTCGCAGCGACCAAGGCGGTCGCCCGGCCGCGAGGTGCCGAGTCGGCCCGGCCGGCCGCCAAGGTCGCCGCCACGGCGAAGCCGGCCGCACCGGAGGGGACTGTCGTTGAATGAGTGCGGCCGCGGCGTCCGCGCTACCCGGAGGCGGCCAATCCTGTGGTCGTCAGCCGACCGCGCGCTCGAGATGGCGCGTGTCGTGCTCGGCTCGGCCGACGCGCCCGTCGGCCTGACGCCGAGGAGCTCATCTGGCGCAAGAACAAGGCGCGACTCTACCGCTACGTTCCATCCGAGCCGGCGACCACCGGACGCCGATCTTCCTCGTGCTGCCGCTCATCAACCGCGCCTACATCCTGGACCTGCGGCCGGGTGCGAGCTTCGTCGAGTACCTCCTCGGCGAAGGTCATGACGTCTTCCTGATCGACTGGGGGACGCCCGGGGACGAGGATCGGGCGCTGGACGTCACGACGCTCGTCACCCGCTACCTGCCACGTGCCGCGAAAGCGATCCAACGCGCCACCGGGCGCCGATCACCATGACGGTTCTGGGCTACTGCATCGGCGGGGCGCTCGCGACCTGTTTCGCGGCCCTCCATCCCGACGTCGCCCGGAACCTGGTCCTCCTGACGGCGCCGCTCGATTTCGCCGACGCGGGTCAGTTCGGTCGGATGACGGCGCGAGGCGTCTTTCCCATCGATCTGCTGACGGACACCTATCCGACGATCCCCGGGGCAGATGCCGGACGTCGGTTCGAAGCTGCTCAGCCCGATGGCCAACTACGTGGGCACCTATCGCAACCTGTGGCAGAAGCTGGGTGATCCTGCCTTCGACGTGACGGCCTGGCAGGCGATGTACCGGTGGGTGAACGACAGCGTCCCATTCGCGGGCGCCGCCTTCCGCCAGTGGATCGTCGAGTTCTACCAGGAGAATCGGCTGACCCGGGACATGCTCGAGATGGACAGCCGGCCCGTTCGCCTGGCCCAGCATCCATTGTCCGGTCCTCAACATCGCCGCGAGTCGGGATCAGATCGCGCCGCGGGCGACGACGAGCGTCGTAGCGAGCGCGTCGGAAGCAAGGACGCATCCGAGATCCTCATCGAGGGTGGTCACGTCGGGATCGTCGTCGGCC
>CAWFND010000002.1:0-171511 GCA_963817095.1 uncultured Chloroflexia bacterium | reverse complement strand
CCGAGGTCAGGGCTCCCCTGCCGCGACCACGGCTGCTCGGCGTCGCTGGAGGCGTGCCTCGTGAACCTGACGGATCGCCGTGGACCCGTCACCAACCGCCGCCGCGACGCGTTTCACCGGATTGACCGAACGTCGCCGGCGGCAAACACGCCTGGCAGCGTCGTCGCAAGACCCAGTCCGTCGGTGGGGTCCGGCCTCTGCACGCCGGTCAGGATGAATCCGTGGTTGTCGCGGAGGATCTCAGGCGGGAGCCACGACGTGTGCGGGGCTGCTCCGATGAGGATGAACACGGCATCTGCGGGGACCTCCTCCGAAGTCCCGGACGAACGATCGCGCAGGACCAGACTTTCGAGGCGGAGATCGCCGCGGACATCCTCGATCTCGGTCTCCAGCCGCACGTCGACGTTGTCCGCGTTGTCGATCTCGCGGATCAGGTAGTCCGACATCGTGTCGACGAGCGTGCCGCCGCGGACCAGGAGCGTCACCCGAGCCGCATGCCTCGCCAGGTGGATCGCCGCCGACCCCGCGGAGTTCGCGCCGCCGACGACGTAGACCTGCCCGCCCCCAAGGCACGTGCCTCGCTCGTCCCCGAGCCGTAGAACACCCCGCGACCGACGAGCGCCTCCAGCCGCTCGATCCCCATTCGGCGGTACGACACCCCTGTCGAGATGACGACATCCGCGGCGCGGAGTTCGCTGTCGTCATCGAGGGTGATGAGGCGATCGTCGCCCTCGGTCCGCAGCGCCACCGCGGTGCGCCCGAAGACGAATTTGACGCCGAACGTGACCGCCTGCTGATACGCCCGCGCGGTGAGCTCGGCGCCCGTCACGCCGGCCGGAAAGCCCAGGTAGTTGCGCATCATCGGGCTGGAACTCGCTTGGCCGCCGATGGCGGTCGATTCGATGACCGTGACGGTCAGCCCCTCCGACGCTCCGTACACCGCCGCGGCGAGTCCTGCCGGGCCGGCGCCGATCACCGCGACGTCGACAGGCTCCTCGCCGATCGTTCCCTGGACGCCGAGCGCCATCGCCACATCGGCCGCCGATGCCTGTGCGATCGCTCGCCCGTCGGCCAGGACGACGACCGGCAGCGGACCCTGGACGCCGGCCACATCGAGCAGGGCACGGCCCTCCGCCGAGGCGACGTCGCGGAACCGGAACGGCAGCAGCAGCCGGGCGAACACATCCCGAAGCATGCTGGCAGCCGGGTCCCACGGCTCGCCGACGATCGTCAGCGCGACCCCGGCGCGGTCGGCCTCGTGGGTCCAGCGCGCCAGCGCAGCGGTCAGGACGGTGTGAAACTCCTCGTCCGCAGGACCGAACGGCCGGGCGACCCAGGTGTCGATCTCGCCCACGGTCAGTGCCTGGACGGTGTCGTCGATGGTGCTGAAGTTGGCCCAGTCTGTCAGGAGCAGTCGTTGGGCCGTCGGGTGGAGTCGCCGCGACGCAGCGAGGAGCCGTGCGCCGGTCTCACCGGGCATGTGGTGATCGGCGACGATCATCGCGACCGGCCGACCGTTGTCATGCAGGTCCTGGAGTCGGAGCTTCGCTGTGGCGGCCGAGCCCTCGGCCGTCACGTCGTAATCGTGCCCGTAGCGCCGGTCGACCGCCTCGAGGAGCGCGGCGCGAGCCGCGGCGTCGTCGTCGACGACGAGGATGACGGGAAGCGGATCGCCGGATTGGTCATGGACGTCTCCAGGCGCCGGCTCGACCCTGGCCGTAGGCAGGTGACGTTCCGGCGCCTGCGATGGTAGTCGGCGAACGTGGTCGACTGTTCATCCTCGGGGCGGTGGGATCCAAACCACGACTCGGACTCGGCGATACTTGCGCCGATGAAGCTGTACCTCGCCGCGCCGCTCTTCTCGGCCGCGGAACGGGCCTGGAACGAGGGGCTCGCGACCGCCCTTCGCGAGGCGGGACACCGAGGTCTTCCTACCCCAGGAGCAGGAACCGAGCAAGGACGCCGCGGGGATCTTCGCCACCGATGTCGCGGGCATCGACTGGGCCGACGCGCTCGTCGCGATCATGGACGGGCCGGACCCTGACTCCGGCACGGCCTGGGAGTGCGGCTACGCCTTCGGCAGGAAGCCCGTCGTTCTCGTCCGGACCGACATCCGCAGCCAGCCGGGTAGCGGGGCGCCCTACAACGCGATGCTCACCCAGTCGGCCACCATCCGGCTCGAACTGCCATTCGCGTCGATGTCCCGGGTCGCCGCAGAGGTCCGCGACGCCCTTGCCCGGCTCGAGGAGGGACCGCGGTGACCACGGCCATTGGTCGGCGCGTCGATGTGATCACTCTCGATGGCTTGCCCGATCGCCTGACGCAAGGAGCCAAATGTCGGTGCCGGCCGGCCCGTCAGCGACTCAGTCAGCGCGGCAACCCACGTGACGCCGAAGGCAGCCAAACCCATCAAGGAAACGGCCGCGCAAGGCGACGTCCTCACCACGCTGCCGGCCTCCATGACCGGCCGGGCCAGCCCGGCGAAGGCCGCGGTCGGCGACAAGCCGGTCTTCGCCTACATCAGCAGCCTGCCGCAGCCGCAACGGGCGATCGCCGAACGGGTCGATGCCCTGGCGGCCGAGACGCTGCCCGGCCTGCAGCGCAGCGTGAAGTGGGGCATGGCCTGGTATGGCGTCGGCGACGGATGGTGCTTCGCGTGCGGCGGCTTCGCCGGCCACGTCAAGCTCACGTTCGGGCGCGGCACGAGTCTCACGCCCGAACCGCCGGTTGCGCCGATCGGGATGGGCAAGGACTCGCGCGGCGTGGACCTCGAATCCGTGGACGACATCGACGAACGCCAACTCGCGTCGTGGATGAAACAGGCAGCGGCCCTCCCCGGCTTCGGCGGGAAGAAACGATGAGCCCGGCAGACAGTGGCCAGAAGGATCGATGACTCGCGTCGACGCGGCGACCCGGAGCTACGGGCGTCGTCTTGGACGTCATGACAGATTTGACTGCACGCGCCAAGATGTAGCCGCTGGCAGGGACGAGGCCCGGCGCAGGCCGACGCATGAGCATGTGATGACCGACCTGCCCAACTCCGCAGCCGACCGGGCTGACAACGCGTCCACACCCGGTGGCGAGACGCCCGCCGGCGACCCCGAGCTCGCGGCGCTCGTCCGGCGCGACGCACCGCCAGACGACGCCGACCCCTCGCTGGCCGCCCTCGTGAACCCCGGACCGGCCCGCGTCCTCGGCGGTCCCCGCCACCCCGGCCGCCGGTGCCCCTGCGCGGGGCGAGCCGATCGACACCGTCCCGGCGGACACGTCGCCGACCTCCGAGAACGGCGTCGATGCCGTGCCGGTCCTGCCCCTCGCGGCCGCCGTGACCGATGCCGAGCCCTCGGCACCGCCTCGGCGCCGACGGTCGCTCGCCCTCCGCTTCGGCGCCTCGTTCGTCCTGGGCGTCCTGCTCGCCTTCGGCATCGGCACAGGCGTCCTGTACGCATGGGGCCAGCAGTACGACGGCCGGGTCCTGCCCGGCGTCCGCGTCGGCAGCACGGAACTCGGCGGGCTCACCCGCGAGCAGGCGGAGGCGAAGATCGCGAACGCCTATGGGTGGCTCGGCACCGGGCAGATCACGCTCACCGGCCCCGACGGCCAGACGACGACCATCAGCTACGCCGACGTCGGCCGCGGCCCCGACACCTCGGCGCTGCTCGACGCGGCACTCGCCGCAGGCCGCCAGAGTGAGCCCCTTGCGAACCTCATCGGCGCACCCCGGGCCGCGATCCACGGCGTGACCCTCGACTCCGCCGTTGCCTACGACCGCGACAAGCTGGCGGCCGCCGTCGAGAATCTCGCCACGACGATCGACCAGACCCCCGCGGACGCCACCGTGTCGGCCGGCCAGGGCGGGACGTTCAGCGTCTCGTCGGCGAAGGACGGTCGCGCCGTGGACAAGGCGGCCCTGCTGACCGCGCTCAACCAGCAGCTCGCGGCGCTCGGCACGCCGGGGTCGATCACGATGGCCGTGCCGGTCCAAGTGTTGCCACCCGCCGTCGCCACCGCGACGGCCGAGGCGGCGCAGGCGGCCGCGAATCGAATGGCCGCCGACGTCGTCGTCGCCCGGGGCACGGACAGCTGGACGATCGGCGGCGCGAGCCTCGCGCCGCTGATCTCGTTCTCGACCGCGGCCGACGGGAGCATCACCCCAGTCTTTGATCAGTCGGGCCTCGACCCGATCCTCAAGTCGCTGGCCCAGAAGGTCAACCAGACCGCGCAGGACGCGGGCCTCAAGCTGGTCGGCGGACACGTCGTCGCGACCGGCACCAGCCGCGAGGGCCGAACGCTCAACGCTGCCGGCATGAAGGCCGCGATCATCGGCGAGATCGGGGCCCGCCAGGCGGGCGCGGCGGCATCGCCGATCGCTGCCGTCGTCAAGGCCGTCGACCCGAAGCTGACCGCGACGGACGCCAAGCGCGTTCGCCCCCAAGATGCAGATGATCAAGTCGTACAGCGTCTACTACTTCGTCATCGTCAACAACCACTGGGGCGGGAACATCGAGGCGCCGGCCACGAAGATCAACGGCACGGTCGTGCCGGCGGGCACGATCTTCGACTTCTGGAAGGTCGTCGGCGACCTGCGCAAGCTCCCCGGCGAGGGCCCGGGCAACGCGATCGAGGGCGGGAAGATCACCGTCACCGGCGCGTTCGGCGGCGGCATCTGCACCACCTCCACGACGCTGTTCAACGCGGCGTTCCGGGCCGGCATGGTGCCGCTCGCCCGACAGAACCACAACGAGTTCATCAACCGGTATCCGCCGGGCCTCGATGCCACCGTGTGGATCGTCGGCGGGACCAAGCAGACCATGAGCTTCAAGAACGACACCAAGTACCCGATCCTGATCACGCGGACCATCACCAACGCCGGCAGCAGGCGATGGATCACGTTCAAGATCTGGAGCGTGCCGAACGGCCGGACCGCCAAGGTCACCAACACGGTCATCCAGCGAGGCGCGCAGGCGATCGACACGGTCGTGCATGATCCGACCAAGCCTGTGGGGTACTTCTTCCGCAACAACTCCCCGGTGAACGGCGCCAACGTCTGGGTCACCGTGTCGATCTACGACCACGGCAAACTCCACTGGACGAAGCGGTACTACTCGCACTACCCAGCGGTCAACGGCGTCCTCGTGGTGGGGCGACCAGCCGGCCGCTGCAGGGCCGGCCAGTGGCGGCCGCTCCGTCGTCGATCGACGCGCCGCCCGCGCTCAGACCAGCCGCGTCTCCTCCGTCCCGGCGATCTCCGCGTCCGTGACGGCGACCCCGCACGTCGGGCAGAACCAGCGTGCCTCCACGGGCGTCCCGCATCGATCGTGGCGGAGCGGCTCGCCGCCCGTCCGCCGGCTCCCCCAATCGGCCAGGAGCCGGAGCGCCGAGGCGAGGTCCCGCCCGTCTCCGGTGAGCGTGTACTCCATCCGCGGCGGTCGAGTGCTGTACGGCGTCGACACGAGGATCTGCTCGCGCTCGAGCCGGCGCAGTCGGTCCGTGAGGATGTTCGCCGCGATCCCGGGCAGAGCCTCGCGCAGGGCTCCGAAGCGACGCGGGCCCTCGAGCAGCGCATCCACGACGAGGAGGGACCAACGGTCGCCGACCCGGTCCAGGGCAGCCTCGAGGGCGGTTGGGCCGGCGTACACCGCGAGGGGCTCGCTCATGGGCCCGATGCTACCCGATCACCCTTGCGTCTCGGTCATGTGAGTAGTATGTTGCGACTTGCAACTGACAACCAACCGGGTGACGCCGCTCACGCGGCGCTCCCGTCACGGAGGCAACCAGACCAATGTCCGCTCTCGATGAGCTTTCCAGTGCGATCCGGTCCATCCACGAGGCCGCCGGTCCGGCGGTCGTCGGGGTCGGCCGTGGGATCCGCGGCAGCGGGATCGTCGTCGCCGACGGCCAGGTCCTGACCAACGCCCACAACCTGCGCGGCGACGAGGTCACCGTCACGTTCCGCGACGGGCGGACGGCGGTCGGCTCCGTGCGCGGCGTCGATCCCGATGGCGACCTTGCGATCGTCGCGGTGGACACCGCCGGAGCCACCGCGGTGAGCTGGTCCGATGCGGATCCCGGCGTCGGCGATGCGGTCTTCGCCCTGGCCGCGACAGGATCCGGGTCGGCCCGCGTCACGACAGGCTTCGTGTCGGCCGTGGAGCGGTCGTTCCGTGGCCCGGGTGGCTCGCGGATCGGGGGCAGCGTCGAGCACACCGCGCCGATGGCGCCCGGCTCCTCCGGTGGACCGCTCGTCGATGGAGCGGGCAAGCTCCTGGCGATCAACACCAACCGCGTCGGCGAGGGGTTCTACCTCGCCCGGCCCGCCGACCGGGCGCTCCGTGAGCGCGTCGAGGCCCTCGGCCGCGGCGAATCTGTCGAGCGACCCCGGCTCGGGATCGCCGTCGCCCCGTCGCACGTTGCCCGGCGCCTCCGCGCGTCCGTCGGCCTGAGCGATCGCGCCGGGCTGCTCGTCCGGGGCGTGGAAGACGGCAGCCCCGCCGCCCGTGCCGGCATCCGCGAGGGCGACCTCCTGGTGGAGGCCGCCGGCCGGTCGCTCGACGAGCCGGACGCCCTGCCCGAGGTCCTCGCCTCGGTCGGCCTGCCGATCGAGCTGAAGATCGTCCGCGGCGACGAGGAGCGCTCGGTCAGCGTCGGCGGGTCGACGGACGCGTCGGGCGAGGCCTGATCGTCCGATGGTCGCCCTGCACGCCCTGCCACCCGTCGACGATGCGGAGCTCCAGGCCGTCGAGGACGAAGCGCTCGACGCCTACTCCGCCGCCGTCAGCACGGCCGCCGCGCGGCTGATCCCGTCGGTCGCGAGCCTCCGTGTCGATCGGCGCACGGGCGGCTGGGGCGGTGGGTCGGGCTCGGGCGTGGCGTTCACGCCGGACGGCTACCTCGTCACGAACGCCCATGTCGTCGCCGGCGCGGATCGCGGAACCGCGACATTCGTCGACGGTGACGAGCTGCCCTTCGATGTCGTCGGGCGCGATCCCCTGTCGGACCTGGCCGTCGTCCGGACGGCGAGTGGCGGGCTGGCGGCCGCGCCATTCGGCGACGCGACCCGGCTGCGCGTCGGACAGCTGGTCGTCGCGATCGGCAACCCGCTCGGCTTTGCCGGAAGCGTGACTGCGGGCGTCGTCTCCGCGCTCGGGCGATCGCTGGCTGCCCGCGACGGGCAGGCGAGCCGGCTCGTCGAGAACGTGATCCAGACCGACGCCGCGCTCAACCCGGGCAACTCCGGCGGGGCGCTCGCAGACGTCCGCGGCCGCGTCGTCGGGATCAACACCGCCGTCGCGGGTGTCGGTCTCGGGCTCGCCGTGCCGGTCGACGATGCGACGCGCCTGATCCTGGCCGCGCTCGTCCACGACGGCCGCGTCCGCCGTGCCTACCTCGGGATCGTCGGCGGCACCCGCCGTCTGTCGTCCGCGCTCGCGGAGCGGCTCGGCCGGACGACGGGCCTCGAGGTCGTCCAGCTCCTCGACGGAAGCCCGGCGGCCATCGCCGGCGTTCGCGCGGGCGACGTCATCCTGACCCTCGACGGGCGACCGATCGCCGGCGTCGGCGACCTCCAGCGGACGCTGGTCGGCGACCTCGTCGACCGCCAGGTGCCGCTCGCGATCGAGCGCGACGGAGCCCTCGCCGAGATCGACATCCGGCCGGTGGAGCTGCGGGTCGAGGCGACCTGAACGCCTCGAGCAGGATTCCGCGGTTCGTGAGATCGTTGCGTCAGCAACAATCAAGCACCCATCACGGGAGGTGAACGATGGCTGACTGGGACCCACATGCGTGGACGCGCAATCTCATCGCCGACATGCGCGCTCACGATGGGCGCCCGTCGAGCGGCCCGATGGCCGGCAAGCCGCTGATCATCCTGACGTCCAGGGGCGCGAAGACCGGCGAGGACCGGACCGCCATCGTCACCTACCACCGTGATGGCGACGACTGGGTCATCGCCGCTTCCAAGGGCGGCGCCGACGAGCATCCCCTCTGGTACCGCAACCTCCAGGCGCACCCGGACGTGACGATCGAGGTCGACAACCTGGTTCGTCAAGTTCACGCGCGAGAGGCCACGGGCGCGGAGCGCGATCGGCTCTGGAACGATCACGTGAAGGAGCTGCCGGAGTTCGGTGAGTATCCGAAGAAGACCGATCGCGTGATCCCGATGATCCTCCTCGAACCGGTGGGCTGACCTCGGCGACCGATCGGATCCGCCGGTCTCCGGGCGCCTGAGCCCAGCCGGTAGCATCGGGGGGTGACCGTCCCCGCCCGCGGCCTGCTCCAGCCGGCCGCCATCCTCGGCTGCCTGGCCCTGCTGACGATCGGCTGGACGGGCCTCCTGATCCCGTCCCTGATTCGGTCGATCAAGGAGACCTTCGACCAGACCGACGCCGGGATCGGGCTGATCTACCTGCTGTACTCGGTCGCCTATGCGGCGGGCTCGTTCGGCGGCGGGCCGGTGACGGAGCGGCTGGGCCGGCGGACGGTGCTGACGGCGGCCGCCCTCCTGCACGGCGCCGGGATCATCGGCCTCGGGCTCGCTCCCAGCTGGGCCGTCTTCCTGGCTCTGGCCGTGCCGGCCGGGTTGGGGGCCGGCGGCCTCGACGGCGGGGCCAACGGCCTGTTCCTCGATCTGTTCCGCACCGGACGCGGGCGGGCGATGAACCTGCTCCACCTGTTCTTCAGCGTCGGAGCGCTGTCGGCCCCCCTGATCGTCGGAACCCTGGTGGCCGGCGGGCTGTCGTGGCCGGTCGTGATGGTCGCCTCGGGGCTCGCGCCGCTCGTGCTTGCGGTCGGCTTCTGGCTCGTCCGGATGCCGAGTGGTCGGCCGCCGGCCATCCCGGCGGCTGCCGCGCCGGGCGCCGCGGGATCCGGTGAGCGAGCGGCCTGTTCATCGGGCGTCGCGTCGCCGGCCCGCTTGTCCTCCTCGGCATCGCGATCCTGACCTATGTCGCGTCCGAGGTCGGCGTCTCGAACTGGCTCGTTCGCTTCCTCGAGCCGGCGCCGCTGACGCACCGCGACACTCGCCCTGTCGCTCTTCTGGGCCGGGCTGGCGGTCGGGCGGCTCGTGTCCGCCGGGATCGCGGATCGCTTCGACCACGTGCGGTTCACGGTGACCTGCGCCATCGGTCTCTCGATCGCGCTCGTCGGGGCGATCGCGGTGCCCTCGTTGTCGATCTCCATCGCCCTGTTCGCGGTCGTCGGGATCGCCTCGGGCCCGATCTTCCCGATGATCCAGGCGATCGGCGGCGAGCGCTACGCCGATCGCTCGGCGGCGCGTCGGCGGCTTCCTGACCGGCTGCGGGGTCGTCGGCGGGACGGCTCTATCCGCCGCTCATGGGCCTGCTGTCGGTGACGGTCGGGCTGACGGCGGCGATGTACGGGACGGCGATCATGGGCGCTCGTCTGCGCCTGGGCCCTGGTCGCCTTCGACCGCCGATCGAGGCGGGAGCGACCCGAAGATGCGGTCGCTCACCGCCCGGGGCACGCCAACGGAGTAGTGGTGGAGATGGGGGAGAGTCGAACTCCCCGTCCAGAACCCTTCGCCGGAGACCAACTACGAGCGTGTCCGATGGTTTGTCGTCGACCGCCCGGACGGGCATCGGCACTCTGCCGGTCGGTCCAGTCACGTGCCCCTAGATCGGGCTTGTCTCCGGACTACGCGACGCTTGCCCGGATCGCAGCCCCGCTGAATGACGCTTCCACCACCCGCGGGACCGAGGTGGCTTCCACGCTCACACTAGCTGCTTACGCAGCGAGGGCGAGAGTCGACTGGCGGTTGCCAGGTACTTCGTTTTGCTGCCTGATTAACGAGGCCTGAGCAGCATCCTCGGCTCGCGCTCCCCGGGAGCCAGGCCCTGTCGAATCCACACATCC
The DNA here is from genome assembly GCA_963817095.1 of uncultured Chloroflexia bacterium. Taxonomy (GTDB): domain Bacteria; phylum Chloroflexota; class Limnocylindria; order Limnocylindrales; family CSP1-4; genus CF-46. The sequence continues at coordinate 161,641 of CAWFND010000002.1, read as the reverse complement.
CCACAGAGCCGAACTTCCGTTCGAATGGCGGATTGTAGCGGCTCTCCCGTCCACCGCCAAGCGGCTGCCGTTGATCCGCGACACCGCCTGCCGACGTATCCACTGCTGAACCAACGCACCCCGTCGCTAGTGCGACACGTTGCAACAAGCGGCATGACCGGCTAGCCTGTCCGGGCGTGCTGACCGTGAACCCAGGGGGCCATCTCCATTGTCCGAGCTCGATCCCGCCGCCGTCGCCATCCTCTTCACGGGGCTGATCCTCGGGGTTCGCCACGGGATCGACTGGGATCACATCGCGGCGATCACGGACATCACCAGCACCGCTGCCGCGGCCGGCGCCGCCGAGGCGGGTCACCAGGAACAGCACCGGCTGATCGCCGGCGACCACCACGCCCACGGCGGAACCAACGAAGTCCGTGCACACGACGTGGGCCCGGGCGCCGCCACCCTGGCTCCCCAGCGGCTTGCGCCGGCGATCCGGCAACCCCTGCTCTCGTCACACCAGGTAGAGGCGGTCCGCCTCGGGACGCTGTACGCGTTGGGTCATGGGGCCGTCGTCATCGCCCTCGGGCTGGCGGCATTGGCCTTCGGGGCGCTCCTCCCCGACTGGGTCGACCCGATCATGGCCCGCGTTGTCGGGGTGACGTTGATGGCGCTCGGCGCATGGGTCCTGTACTCCGTCTATCGCTACGCGCGCGCCGGCGACACGTTCCGGATCCGGAGCCGTTGGATGCTGGTCTTCGACGGCATCCGGTACGCGTGGCGCCGGCTGCAGGCACGGATCCATGGGCACGAGCACGTCGAGCCACTGGAGATGAGCTCCTACGGGACGCGGACCGCCTTCGGCGTCGGGATGATCCACGGGATCGGCGCCGAGACGGGTACGCAGGTCCTGCTGATCGCCGCGGTCGGAGGCGCCGCCAGCGCCGGCCTCGGCGTCCCGATGCTCTTCGCCTTCGTGATCGGCCTGCTGATGTCGAACTTCGCGATCGTGCTGCTCAGCTCCGTGGCTTCGTCGCGAGCCAGACGCGCGAGCGGGTGTACGTCGCGATCGGCGCCGTGGCCGGCGTCTTCAGCCTGGTGGTCGGGGCCATCTTCGTGTTCGGGCTCGAGGGACTCCTCCCGAGCCTGGGCTCCGTCCTCCCGTTCTAGGATCGACTTCGATCGGCAAGTCCAGAGGATCGCGACCTGACGGCTGGGAGCAGGTCCGGGAGCTCCTACACGCCCGCGGCCTCCGCTGGACGCCCCAGCGCCGGACGCTTGTCGACGTCCTGTCGCGGACCTCCGGTCACGTCACCGGTGCGGAGCTCGTCGAGCGCTGCCGCGCGATCGATCCGGCGACGACGCCGTCGACGGTCTACCGGACCCTCGATGTCCTCGAGGACCTCGGCTATCTCAGCCATCACCACGGCATCGATGGCCGCGAGGAGTTCCACGTCCTCCCGATCGAGGAGCACGGTCACCTCCACTGCCGGTCGTGCGGAGGGTCGTGGCAGATCGAGCCTGGCGAGGCCGACGCGATCGCGGCCCTGTTCGACGCCCGCCGCTCGTTCGCCGTCGACCGCTCGCACGTGACGATCACCGGCCGCTGCGCCGCCTGCATCGCCGCGTACCCCGCCGGTCCCGACTGAACCCGCGCCGCCACTGCGTTCGACAGCCGCCTCCCAGGACGATCAGGCCATCGGCCTGGAACGTGCACCTCCTGCTACAGTTCCTGTGGCCGAACCTCCGGTAGCGGAGGACGGGGGACCCACGTCCCTGGGGCGAACCGCGAAGACCGCGGCGGCGATACCCACGCCGAGCCCGACAGCTCACCTCGCAGGCCAAGCGGGCATCGCTTGCTGCACCCGAGGTGTTCGTGCTCCGGCCATCACTGCTCTCGACCGCGTCCCGGCGGACGATCGGGCGGAATCTCGCCCTCGATCTCGTCGTGGCCGTCGGCATGGGCGTGACGATGGCCCTGATCAGCTCGATCCTGCCGACCGTCGCACGGCGCGGCGGACTCGCCCCGATCGGCCTGTCGGCCCTGGCAGCGGCCCCGTTCGTGGCCAACCTCCTCGGCGCGTTCGCCGGCCGGCTCGGGCCCCGGACGACCACCAAGCTGGCGCTCCTCCGCGGGCTCGGCGCCGCCTCGCTGCTCGTCCTCTTCTTCGTGCCGCCCGCCCCGGTCGTCGTGGCGGTCGCGATCGTCTTCTGGCTCAGCCTGTCGTTCGGCGGCCCGTTCCATCTCCGTCTCTGGGGAGCGATGTACCCGGCCCGGTCGCGTGGTCGCGTCGTCGGCGTCCTCGGGATGGGTCGAGCGGCTGCGGGCGCCCTGGCCGCGTTCGGCGGCGGCGTCCTGGCCGACCGGATCGGCGGGGAGCAGGCCGTGGCCGCTGGCGGGCATCGTCGGCGTCGTCTGCGCCGTCGGCTACGTCGGTCTGAAGGCGGCGGCCGCGGAGCAACCCAGGCGGTTCTCGGCCCGCGAATCCGTCGGCGCCCTCCGCGAGCGCCCCCTCCTGTCCCGCATCGCCCTCGCCCAGGGGTTCTACGGCGGCGGTCTGATCGCCGCGGCACCGTTGTTCGCCCTCGTCCACGTCGACCGCCTGAACCTGAGCCTGTCGGACGTCGGTGTGATCGGCATCCTCGCGGCCGTCGCGACGACCGTCGCGTTCCCGCTGTGGGGCCTCGTCGCGGACCGGTACGGCGCGCTCGCCTCGCTCCGTCTCGGCAGCGCGATCGGGCTCCTCGCACTCGTCGCCTATGCGTTCGCCCCGAGCGTCGTCGTCCTCTGGTTCGCCGCGGTCGCCGCGGGCATCGGCAGTGCCTCGATCGACGTCGGGATCGCCGCCGCGGTCAGCGATCAGACGCCCCTCGCATCGCGCGCCGCGGCGATGGCCGGCTGGAACGCCCTGACCGGCGCCCGTGGGATCGTCGCCGCCTTCCTGATGAGCGCTGCTGCTCCAGATCGGCCTGATCGACGTCACCGTCGGCCTGCTCGCCTGCGCCGCGACCTCGGCGATCGGCGTCGCGTTGTTCGTCCAGGCCGGACGGCGACCGGCAGCGGCCGCTGCCGCCGTGACCTCGCACGCGAGCCAGGGCGGTCGGACCGTCGGAGTCGCCGCGCGCTGATCCGGCGCTCGTCGCCGATTCGTCGACCCGACGCCCGACCGGTCGACGCCGGGCGCGCCGCGGAGGCCTACGATCCGGGCATGCGCCTGACTGCATGGGAGGAGGAGCGACTCCTCCTGTTCTCGGCCGCCGAGCTCGCCCGACAACGACGGGCGCGGGGCGTGCGGCTGAGCGCGCCGGATGCGATCGCGATCATCTGCGACGCGCTGCTCGAGGCGGCTCGGGACGGCGCGGACCTCGACGCGGTCGAGGCGGCCGGCCGGGAGGCCGTCGGGCCGGACGACGTGCTCGACGGGGTGCGCGAGCTCGTCGACGAGGTCCGCCTGGAGGTCGCTGGTCGGGGACGGGACACGACTCGTGGTCCTCGTCGACCCGCTGGGCCGCGGCCGGCCCATGGAGCGAGACGGGCCGGGCGCGGTCGTCGCCGGTCCGGGTGCATCGTCAATTGCCGATGACGGCGCCGAGCGCCGGACGGTCGTCGTCCACAACACCTCGCGGCGGGTGGTCCGCGTCTCGTCGCACATGCCGTTCGACACGGTGAACCCACGATTGGCGTTCGACCGGGCCGCGGCGGTCGGGTTCCGGCTCGACCTGCCCGCCGGCGACGCGGAGCGGTGGGCGCCCGGCGAGGAGAAGCCGGTCGGTCTCGTCCGGTTCGGCGGCCGCGGCGGCGCCGGGGACAGCCCATGAGCCGCGGGCTCTCGTCCGAGGAGCGCCTCGCCCGCTACGGCCCCACGGCCGGCGACCGGATCCGCCTCGGCGACACCGACCTGTGGGTCACGGTCGGTGAGGACCGCCAGGCGCCCGGCGACGAGCCGATCTGGGGGTATGCGAAGACGCTTCGACCGCGGATGACGCAGGCGGGACGCGCATCGCCCTCGGAGCTGGATGCGGTCGTCGCGGGCGCGGTCGTGATCGATCCGACGATCGGGATCGTCAAGGCCGACATCGGGATCAAGGACGGCCGGGTCGTCGGGGTCGGGCGCGCCGGGAACCCCGCGATCAGCGACGGGATCGAGCTGGAGATCGGGCCGCACACGGCGCCGATCATGGCCTACGGGTTGATCGCGACGCCCGGTGCGATCGACAGCCACGTCCACCTGATCAGCCCCGAGCTCATGCCGGCCGCGCTGACCGGCGGGGTGACGACGCTGATCTCGGCGGGGTTCGAGGAGCCGCCCTGGGCGATGGAGCGGATGCTGGCGTCGATGGCGGGATGGCCGCTGAACATCGGGCTCCAGGCGTGCGCCCGATCCACGGCGGCCCCGGATCTCGAGGAGCTCGTGAACGCGGGCGCCATCGGGTTCAAGATCCACGAGGACTACGGCGCGACGCCCGAGATCATCGACGTGACCCTGTCCTTCGCCGACGCCGCAGGCGTGGCTGTGTCCCTTCACACCGACGGGCTGCACGAGTCGGCCGAGCTGGAGGACACGATCGCGGCGATCGCCGGCCGGACCGTTCACGCGTATCACGTCGAGGGAACGGGCGGTGGGCACGTCCCCGACCTGATCGGGCTCGTCCGCGAGCCGAACATCATCTGTTCCTCGACGACGCCGACGGTCCCGTTCGGCCGCCACACCGCAGCCGAGCACGTCCCGATGATCGTCCTGAACCACGGCGGATCGATGGGCGTGGCCGAGGACGTCGCGCTCGCCGCCGAGCGGGTCCACCCCGCCACGATGGCCGCGGAGGGGCCGCTCCACGACCTCGGGGCGATCCAGGTCATCAACTCCGACTCGCAGGGGATGGGCCGGATGATGGAGACGGTCCGCCGGACGTTTCAGCTTGCCAGCGTGATGACAGGGTGGCGTGCCAGCACGCTGAAGCGGCTCGTCGATGCCGACGGGATCCCGAACGACACCGAGCGCGTCCTCCGCTATCTCGCGAAGATCACGATCGAGCCCGCGATCACCCACGGCCTCGCCGACCACGTCGGCTCGCTCCGGCCGGGCCGGCTGGCCGACATCGTGCTCTGGAAGCCGGCCTGGTTCGGGGCCAAGCCCGAGCTGGTGCTCAAGGGTGGCTATCCCGCCTGGGCGCCGCTCGGCGAGGGCAACGCCACCGTCGAACGCGCCGAGCCGACCCGCTACCGGCCGGACTGGGGCGGATCGGCCGGGACGGCGGCGCGTCTGGGCGTGACGTTCGGCGCACCGGCAGCTCTCGCCGGACTTCGGGCGCGGTCGGTCGCGGGCCGTGAGGTCCTGCCGATCGGTCGGACCCGCGGGCTCACCCGCGACGACCTGTGGCTGAACCGCGCGACAGCCCCGATCGAGGTGGACCCGACGGACGGGCGGGTGACGCTCGACGGGCATGTCCTGGCGATCGATCCGGTCGACGAGGTTCCGCTCAGTCGGCGCTACTTCCTGCGCTAGGCACGGGAACCGCGCGTCGTCAGGCCCAGATGTCGCCGATCGTGAAGCCATCCGGAAATGGGTCCGTCGGGTCGACGACGTAGTCCGCGATCCCCGTGATCCAGGCCTCGCCGGTGATCGCCGGGACGACGGCGTCTCGCGCGCCGATCGTCGTCTCCTCGAGGAGCCGGCCCGTGAAGACCGTGCCGAGGATCCCTTCGTGGCGGAAGTCCTGGCCGATCGCCAGGCGGCCGCGCGCATGCAGGGTCGCCATCCGCGCCGAGGTCCCGGTTCCGCACGGTGAGCGATCGATTGCGCCGGTCCACGTCGCCGGGCGATCCCAGTCGAACGCGCCGGTCGACACCGTCACGACGTTCCGCATCGCATTCGCCGGATCGTGGGCGGGCCCGGACAGCTGCCCGATCGTGATCCCGGCGAACCCGGGTTGCTCCGGGTGGACGACCGGGAGCTGCTCCGCGGCGGCGGCCTTGATCATCTGGGTGATCCGGACGATGTCGGCGCCCTCGTCGGGGGTCAGGCGCAGGCCGAACGCCTCGCGCAGAGGCGATGACATAGAACATCCCGCCGTACGCCACGTCGACGGTCACGGTCCCGAGGTGCGGCACCTCGACGGCGGCGTCCAGGTGGGTCGCGAATGCCGGCACGTTGCGGAACGTCACGCCCGTCACCTTGCCGTCGCGGCAATCCGCGCGGACCCGGATCAACCCGGCGGGCGCCTCGAGCGTGAGCTCCGTGACGGGCTCCGTCATCGGCAGCAGCCCGGTCTCGAGGAGCGCGGTGACGACGCAGATCGTGTTGGTCCCGCTCATCCCCGGATATTCGACGTGCTCCATGATCACGTAGCCCGCCGCAGCCTCCGGGTTCGACGAGGGCAGGACGAGGTTGCAGTTCGCGGCGGGGTAGCCGCGGGGCTCACGGAGCATCCGCAGACGAAGGTCGTCGCCGTTGGCGGCGAGCCAGGTCATCTTGTCGAACATCGTCGCGCCGGGGACGTCCGCGACGCCGCCGACGATCACCCGGCCGGGCTCGCCGCACGCATGAAGGTCGACCGCCCGGATCGTCGGGCCCAGGCGGAGCGGCGCCGAGATGGACCCGCTCGACGGGTTTCACGTGAAGCAGCCTAGCCGCCGCCGCCGGTCCCTACCGACCGCGTTGCGCGTCGGCCATCTCCCGCGCGATATCGCGTCGTGCATCGCGATCGGCGATGTCGCGACGGCGGTCGTGGAGCTGCTTGCCGCGCGCCAGTCCCAGCTCCAGCTTCGCCCGTCCCTTCGAGCTGAGGTACAGGCGCAGCGGCACGATCGTCTGGCCCTTCGCCTTCGTCCGCCCGAGCAGCTCGTCGATCTCCGAACGGTGGAGCAGCAGCTTCCGGACCCGCTTCGGGTCGTGGTTGTAGCGGTTGGCCTGCTCGAACGGGGCGATGTGGGCGCCGACGAGCCAGGCCTCGTCCTTCTCGATCCGGGCATAGGCGTCGGCCAGGTTGACCTTGCCGTTCCGGATCGACTTGATCTCGGTGCCGGTCAGGACGATGCCGGCCTCGAACGTCTCGTCGATCGTGAACTCGTGTCGGGCACGTCGGTTGACGGCCAGGGTCTTCTCGTCGGCCACGGATGAATTCCTTCGTGAGGTGGCGCTGCGGTCAGTGTGAGGGAAGGGCGCGTCCGGGGCCGCCTCCCGGACGCACGAACGCCGGCCCAGTGCGGGCCGGCGTCCGAAAGCTTTCCACCCACAGGGTGTCCGACTAAACGGCCATCTCCTGCGAGGTGGTGCAGCTACAGGTACTGTCGATCACTGCACATCACCTCCTTTCGTTCCCGAACACCGTACAGGATGGTCGGGCGAGGTGCAAGACGGCGCCACGAGCGGTCAGGCTGCGGGTCGCAACGCCGGAAGGGCGGCAGCGTCACCGGTCAGGATGCTGACGGCCTTGTCGACGTCGGGGTCCTTGCCCGGCGTCGGCGTCGCGGGTGTCGCCACCACGACGTCCGGGATGATCCCGACGTGGTGGATCCAGTGCTTGTCCGGGGTCAGCCACTTGGCGATCGTGAGCTTGAGCGCCGAGCCGTCCTGGAGCTGGATCCACTGCTGGACGGTGCCCTTGCCGAACGATGTCTCGCCGACGATCGTCGCCCGCTTCCGGTCCTGGAGCGCGCCCGCGACGATCTCGCTGGCCGAGGCACTGCCCTTGTCGACGAGGACCACGAGCTTGATGTCATCGCCGGTCGCGATGCCCTGGCCGGTGGCCGTCGTCTCGGTCTGGGTTCCGTCGGCGTCCTGCTCCCAGAAGATCGTGCCCGTTGGCGATGAACTCGCTCGCGATCAGGCGGGCCGCGTTGACATACCCGCCGGGATTGCCGCGCAGGTCGAGGATGAAGGACTTCTGGCCGGCCTTCAGGTCGGCCTGGAGCGCGTCGTGGAACTTCGCCGCCGAGTTGTCCGAGAACCCGGTCACCGCGATGTAGCCGACCTTCCCGTCGGCGAGGCTCTTGGTGATGACTTCCTTGCTCACGATCACGTCGCGGACGACGCTGATGTCCTTCGGCGCGGCGCCGGCGCGGACGATCGAGAGCGTGACCTCGGTGCCCTTCTTGCCACGGACCTTGTCGCGTGCCGCGTCGACCGTGAGGCCATCGAGCTTCGTGCCGTCGATCGCGACGATCTGGTCGCCGGCCAGGATCCCGGCCTTCTCCGCCGGCGAGCCCTCGATCGGGCTGACGACCGTCAGGACGCAGTCGGCACCGAGCGTCGAGCAATCGGAGGTGGCGCCCTTGGCGGTGGTCGTCCCGATCTCGGCGCCGATCCCTTCGAACTGGCCGGACAGGTCCTGGAGGCCCGCGCGGTACTGGTCGGGCGTCAGGAAGGCGGAGTACGGGTCGCCGAGCGAGTCGACCATGCCCTTGATCGCGCCGTTCACGAGGCTCTGCTGATCCGCGCCGCCGAGCGCGAAGCGCTTGAGGATCGTGTTGTAGCTGTCCCAGAAGGGCTGGAAGCCGGCCTCGGCGCTGACCGGGGTGCCCGGCTGATCGGCGCTGCGCTGGCCGACGAGGAAGCCCGAGACGAACAGGGCCCCGCCGGCGAGGATCGAGACGACGACCATCGCCAGGGCCAGGACGGGGGTGCGTGCGGAGCCGCGGGAGCGACCCGTGGTCGACGGCTCGACCGCGGTCGGCGGCACCTCGAGCACGGCGGTGGAGGCGTCCTGGGCCGGGATCGGGCCGGTCGAGGCGGCGGCCTCAGCGGCGGCGGCGATCGGGGCGGCCTCAGCGGCGGTGGCTGTCGGATCGGGGGTCGACGCGGATCCGGGGGTCGCGGGGTCGGACGGGAGCATCGAGGACGTGGTTCTCCGCTGCTGTGGCTGGCGGGCGGGCGCCAAGGGTACACCTGCCCCGATCGATCCTACGCACGCCCGGATGGCGATGGTTCGAGCGTGAACGGAACTTCACGCAATGCACTGTTCGAACCGACGATCTAGCGGATCAGGTAGGTCCTCACCGACACCCACGACCCGAGGACGCCGAGCCCGAGGCCGGCTCCGGTCACGATCAGGACGAGGTCCCGCGCGAGCGAGCCGAAGCTCAACGGCAGCACCCGGAAGAAGTCGACCATGAAGCTGCCGATCGGGTCCGCGAGCAGGTAGAGCAAGCCCAGGGTGATCCCCGCGCCGAGCAGGCCGACCATCGCCCCCTCGAACACGAACGGCCACCGGATGAACGCGTCGGACGCGCCGACGAGCCGCATGATCTCGATCTCCTCCGACCGGGCGACGACCGCCAGCCGGATCGTGTTCACGATGATGAACAGGACGATCACGCCGATCACGATGAGGATCACCGTCCCGGCGGTGCGCAGGATGTCGGTGACGGTCTTGACGTTCTGCGCCGTCTCCTTCGTGTCGAGCACGTTCCGGACGGCCGGGTCCTGGCGGAGCGCGTCGGCGACGACCGGCGCCTGACCGGGGTCGACCAGCTTCACCTCGAAGCTCGGCGTGAACGGGTTGGTGTCGACGTACTTCGTCAGGTCCTCGCGACCCTGCTCCTTCATCGACTGCTGGAACCGGGCGAGGGCCTCCTCGCGCGTCACGAAGGTCACGGTCGTGACCTGCGGCATGGCCTCGATCCGTGCCCGCAGGCCCTCGATGTCGGCGGCGGTCGCGTCGACCTTGACGTTCGCGGTGACCTCGACCTTCTGCTCGGTGAAGTCGAGCGCCGACAGCAGGCCCGTCTGGATGATCCAGAAGCCCGCGAGCAGGACGAGCATGAGGACCATCGTCGCCGTGGCCGCGAAGCTCATCAGCGCGTTCCGCCAGAACCCCTGCCAGGCACGCTTGAGGCTGAAGACGACGAAGCCGATCATCGGTCAGTCGGCTCGGTGGTAGGCGCCACCGACCTCGTCCCGGATGATCCGGCCCTCCTCGAGGGCGACGACTCGCTTGCGAAGGGCGGTGACGACGTCCGCGTCGTGCGTCGCCATCATCACGGTGACGCCGAGCTCGTTGATCCGGAGGAGCAGCTGGATGATCTCCCAGCTGATCAGCGGGTCGAGGTTGCCCGTCGGTTCGTCGGCGATGATCAGGCGCGGATCGTGGACGAGAGCGCGGGCGATCGCGGTCCGCTGCTGCTCGCCGCCGGACAGGGTCCCCGGGAGCTGGTCGCGCTGGGCGGTCAGCCCGACGAGGGCGAGGACGCGGTCGACCGCGGGCCGGACCTTGCGCCGCGGCGTGCCGGTGACCTCGAGGGCGAACGCCACGTTCTCCCAGACGCTCTTCGTCGGCAGCAGCTTGAAGTCCTGGAAGACGATCCCGATCTTGCGACGGACCTTCGGGACGGCGCGACGCGGCAGGCGGGCGAGGTCGTGGCCGTCGAGGACGACGTGACCCTCCGTGGCGACCTCGTCGCGGATCAGGAGCTTGATCAGCGTCGACTTGCCGGCGCCGGACGGCCCGACGAGGAAGACGAAGTCGCCCTCGGGGATGACGAGATCGACGTCGCGCAGGGCCGTCTTCCCGTTCGGGTAGGTCTTCGTGACCTCCTGGAGGACGAGGACCGCTCGATCTGCGGCGACGTGGTCGCGGCCACGCCCGAGCAGGCGCTCGCGCACGGATCGGGTCGGCGAGGCGATCTTGGTGGAGGCGAGGGTCACGAACGGCTCCAGGGACGGGTCGATCGGCTGACGGCGACGGGTTCGGTCACCGTTGCTCCGTCCGCGGGGCACGACAGGAGGAGCCTCATCTGCCCGAGAGGCTATCACCGCCTCCGGACCACCGCCAACCACACCAAGGTACCGGTCTCCGCATCACCCCCGGGTGGCCCCGCGCCGGTGGACGCTCGGACGACCTAGAGCAAGCCCGGCGACATCGGCAGGTAGCGGCTGAAGGCGGCGAACGGGCGATCCCAGCAGAGCAGGACCGGGAAGCCGTCGATCCGGAAGCCGCTTCGGAGGAGCGGGACCACGGCGCCGCTCGCCGCGCCCGGCACCCAGATCCCGAACGCGCCGCGGGGCCGGACCGCTCGGATCAGGTGGCCGACAACCGGCCCGAGCAGGGCATCGTCGCGGACGGCGACGGGACCGACCCGGCCGGACTCCGATGCGTAGCCGTAGCCGACCGGTTCGCCGCGACGATCGCGATACAGGAACCCGGTCCGACCCTCGAGCTCGAGCAGCGGGCGGTCCACGGCGCGATCGAACCCGGCGATCTCGCGATCCAGCGCGGACAGCTCCGCCTCGAGCGCTGCGCGCCCGAGCCCGTCGGCGCCGGCGTCGACCTCGTCGAACCGGACGGCATCGACCCCGTCCGGGAGCATGTCCAGGGCGTCGGGCCGCTCCGGCAGTCCGACGAGGCGCAGCAGCGGGACGCGGGGCACCATCCCGAGCGAGCCGTACAGGCCGTTCGAGATCGGCTGGGCGCTGTCGGTCGCGGTCGCCCGGGTGCCGGACCAGCCCGCGTCCGGCGACACGGCGGCGAGGAGCGCCCGGCCCAGGCCGCGCGCCTGGGCGCCGGGTCGGACGAACAGCATCGAGAGGAACCACAGCTCGTCGCGTCGGAGGGCCACGACGAAGCCGTCGATCCGGCCGTCGCGCTCGGCGACGACGAAGGTCGCCGGGTCCGTGGATCGGAGGTGTGCGTACAGGCGGAGGATCGGGGCGAGGTCGTCGGGGATGTCGGGCTGCCCGAGGCGGCCAAGGTAGTCGTTCAGCGCGTCGCGCCAGATCGTCGCGCACCCCGCCAGCTCGTCGATGGCAGCCGGTCGGAGGACGTGGTCGCGTCCCGCCGTGACGTCGCCCGAGCCGCTCCCCCTCGCGACGGTCACCCTCTGCCGCCGGCCTCCACGGCATCCTCGCCGACGGCCTCGCCCCGGGCGGGCGCACCACCGGTCGCGAGCCGCTCCAGCTCCGCCCGCATGAACTCGTCGAGGTCGCCGTCGAGGACCGCCTGGGTGTTGCCGGTCTCGTGGCTCGTTCGGAGGTCCTTGACCATCTGGTACGGGTGGAGGACGTAGCTCCGGATCTGGTTGCCCCAGCCCGCCTCGACGTGCTCGCCCTTCAGCTTGCGAACCTCGGCCTCCTGCTCCTCGAGGGCCCGCTCCAGCAGGCGCGCCTTCAGGACCCGGATCGCCATCTCCTTGTTCTGGGTCTGGCTGCGCTCGTTCTGGCTCTGGGCGACGATCCCGGTCTTCAGGTCGGTCAGCCGGACGGCCGAGTCGGTCTTGTTCACGTGCTGGCCGCCGGCCCCCTGCGAGCGGAACGTGTCGACGCGGATCTCGTCCCAGTTCAGCTCGATCTCGATGTCGTCGCCCGCCTCGGGCAGGACCTCGACGAGGGCGAAGGTCGTCTGACGCCGCTTCTGGCTGTCGAATGGGCTGATCCGGACGAGACGGTGGACGCCGCGCTCCGCCCGCATCCAGCCATACGCCGAGCGGCCGTCGATCTCGACGGTCACGCTCTTGATCCCGGCCTGCTCGCCGTCCTGCTGGTCGACGATCTCGGTCTTGAACCGATGGCGTTCGGCCCAGCGGAGGTACATCCGGAGCAGCATCTCGGCCCAGTCGGTCGCCTCGGTCCCGCCGGCGCCGGCGCTGATCGAGAGGATCGCGCCGCCCTGGTCGTACTCGCCGGAGAAGAGCAAGGCCGTCTGCTCGCGCTCGAAGTCGCGCTCGAGCGTCGCGGCGGTGCTGTCCAGCTCGGCGGTCAGCTCGGCGTCGCCCAATTCCTCGACGAGCTCGAGGGTGGCCTGGAGTTGATCGACGCGGCCCTCGAAGCCGCGCCACAGGGCGATGTCGTCGCGCAGGCCATCCGCCTCGCGGAGGATCTTCTGGGCGGCTCGCTGGTCGTCCCAGAAGCCGGGCTCGAGCGTCAGGGCGTCGAGCTGGGCGACGCGCCGCTCCTTCGTCCCGAGGTCAAAGACGCCCCGAGGTCGACCGGATCCGGTCCGCCAGGTCGCGAACGGTGGACGCGTCCACTCAGTTCCGGGTCTGGAGGTCCTGCAGGAGGATCGGGCGGAGCTCGATCAGTCGCAGGGCGGACTTGCTCCGGGCGACGACGGGGTTCACGCAGGGACAGTAGGAGTTGTGGGGACAGACACCGCAGTTGCCATCACAGTCGAGTGCCGCTGCGTAGCTGCACGACCGGCAGTCACGCTCACAGGCGATGAGATCGACGAACGACGCTTCCTCGGCCTGCTTCAACTCAACCCTCACTCTGGTGCTGGGGCAGGATTGGGCGCGGCGCGCAAGCTGGCTCGGGCGATCCCTCCGTCCCGAGCGCGCGAATTCGCCGCAGTATCGCATGTCGATCCCCTACGGCCAAGAGGGAAATCCGTTTCTTTGGCAAGAATCTCGGCTGTCGCGCCTGGACGGCCATGCGTGCGTTGAAGCCTGCGCTCCTCGCTCACGCACCCTCAGGTGCGCTCGCTCCGGTGCTCGGCTTCGCCTTCGCCTGACCGCCCGGGCGCGACGAACGCAGTCGCGGCCCGGCGTCACAACGCTGTTCGGCGTTCTAGAGCGTCTGGCCTGCGACGAAGTAGAGGCCCAGGCCGCCGAGCTCGTGGACCGTCGCTTCGACGCGGTTCTCGAGGTTGGAGTCGGTCGGGCTCGTCGGCGTCGGCGAGCCGAAGGACGTGATCCCCTGGTCCCGGGCGATCCGGAGAACCCGCAGCATGTGCGTCCGGTCCGAGACGAACGTCGCCGTGTCGAGGTGGTGGTCGCGGAGGATGCCGGCCACGCCGCGCAGCGACTCGAGCGTCGTCCGACCCTTGTCCTCGACGAGGATCGCGCGGTCCGGGACGCCCCTCGAGAGGGCATAGGTCCGGGCCGAGGCGGCCTCGGTGGTCCGATCGCCCTCGGCCTTGCCACCGGTGACGACCAGATACGGCGCCAGCCCGCCCTGGTACAGGTCGATCGCGTGGTCGAGGCGGGCCTTGAGGATCGCCGACGGTCGGCCGTCGTACTGTGCCGCCCCGAGCACGACGATCGCGTCGGACGGGCGGCCGTCGTCGTGGTTGCCGACGTCCCAGATCCGCCATGTGGTCCAGGCCGCGACCGCGACCGCGCCCACGACCGCGCCGATGACGACCACGCGGAGCGCGCGCCTCACGCGACGAGCCGAGCGTCGGCCTGCGGCCGGCGCAGCGCACGAACGCGGTGTGGGAGGGTGACGAGCATCAGCCGGGTGGAGGGAGAAGAGCGGGACGCTTCGTCAGCGACCGTGGCACTTCTTGTACTTCAGGCCGGAGTCGCACCAGCACGGGTCGTTGCGACCGATCCGTGCCCCGGACGGCGTGAAGCCCGGGCGGGCCTGGCCGGCGCCCGGGGCGCCACCGTTGCCTCCGACCGGACGGGCGTTCGCCATCGGGTCGGATGCCAGGCCGCCGGAGACGACCGGGCCGACGGGGCGTGAGCCCGAGGCGGGCGGCCGCGCCGCCGTGGCCGTGCCGGTCCGCCGGTCGTGCCGGTCGTGCCGGTCGTGCCGGCAACGGCCGCGACACCGGCCTGGGCCGCGCCGGCGGCCAGCCGCGCCGCGCCCTCGGCGAGCCGACGGGACAGGTCCGCCTGCTCGGGCGACGGCTGGCGCGTGACGGTGACGCGGAAGATCGTCGTCGCGACCTGGTGCCGGATCAGGTCCCGCAGCTCACCGTAGAGCTGGTACGCCTCGCGTCGGAACTCGTTGAGCGGATCCTGCTGGGCGTAGCCGCGGAGGCCGATGCCGCGCCGCATGTCGTCGATCTCGGTCAGGTGCTCGACCCAGAGCGAGTCGATCGTCCGGAGCAGGACCATCCGCTCGACAAGCGGCCAGTCGGCCTCGCCGACCTCGGCTTCGCGCGCGTCCAGCCGCGCATCGGCGAGCTCGACGAGGTGCTCGGTGATCGCCTCGCGGCTGCCCATCTCCCAGAGGTCGTCCTCGGAGGTCCCCTCGCCATCGAGGCCCATCGCCTTGAGAGCGGCCTCGAGGGCCTCCATGCCCCAGTCGTCGGGGGTCTCGGACGAGAGGTGCTGGTCGGCGATCGCCCGGATCTCGTCTTCCACGAACGACCGGATCGTCTCGGTCAGGTCCTCGTTGCGGAGGACCTTGTTGCGCTCCTCGTAGATCGTCTCGCGCTGGCGGTTGATCACGTCGTCGAACTCGACGACGCGCTTCCGCATGTCGAAGTTGAAGCCCTCGACGCGGCTCTGGGCGCTCTCGATCGTCTTGCTGACGAGGCGGCTCTCGATCGCGACGTCGTCCTCGAGGCCCATGCGCTCCATCAGGCCGGCGACGCGGTCCGAGGCGAACCGCTTCATCAGGTCGTCCTCGAGGGACAGATAGAAGCGCGACGAGCCGGGGTCGCCCTGGCGGCCGGCCCGGCCGCGGAGCTGGTTGTCGATCCGGCGGCTGTCGTGGCGCTCCGTGCCGATGATGTGAAGCCCGCCCGCGGAGACGACCTTCTCGTGGTCCTCGTCCGTGACCAGCTTCGCCTCGGCGAGCGCGGCGTCGTAGGTCTCCTTGTCCACCTCGGCCGGGTTCAGGCCCTGACGGTGGAGGTTCTCTGATGCGAGCCCCGCCGCGTCGCCGCCGAGCTTGATGTCCGTGCCGCGGCCGGCCATGTTCGTCGCGATCGTGACCGCGCCGGTGCGGCCCGCCTGGGCGACGATCCCGGACTCCCGCTCGTGGAACTTCGCGTTGAGCGTCTCGTGCCGGATGCCCCGTCGCTTCAACATCGTCGAGAGGATCTCGGACTTCTCGACGCTGACCGTGCCGACAAGCACGGGTCGGCCGGCCTCCTGCATCTCGACGATCTCGTCGATCAGCGCGGTGAACTTGCCGAGCTCGTTGCGGAAGACGAGGTCGGCCTCGTCGTCCCGGATCATGTCGCGGTGGGTCGGGACCGCGACGACCTCGAGCTCGTAGATCTTGTGGAACTCCTCGGCCTCGGTCATCGCCGTGCCGGTCATCCCCGACAGCTTGTCGTAGAGGCGGAAGTAGTTCTGGAAGGTGATCGTCGCCAGCGTCACCGACTCGCGCTGGACCTTGACTCCCTCCTTGGCCTCGATCGCCTGGTGGAGCCCCTCGGACCAGCGCCGGCCCGGCATCTGCCGCCCGGTGAACTCGTCGACGATGACGATCTCGCCGTCCTTGACGATGTAGTCGCGGTCGCGCTTGTAGAGGGCGTGCGCCCGGAGCGCCTGCTCGAAGTGGCGGGCGAGCCGCGGGTCGGCGTCGTAGAGGTTGTCGATCGAGAGGAGCTTCTCGATCTTGTCGATGCCCTCCTCGGTCGGCGAGACGGCGCGGTCCTTGAGGTCGACGAAGAAGTCGCCGCCCTCCTCGTCGCCTTCCGGCCGGCCCTGGAGCTTCGGCACGAGACGTGCGAACGTGAAGTAGAGATCCGCGGATTCCTCGGCCTGGCCGCTGATGATCAGCGGCGTCCGCGCCTCGTCGATCAGGATGTTGTCGACCTCGTCGACGATCGCGAAGGCCCGCTCCCGCTGAACCCGGTCGTTCAGGTCCGTGACCATGTTGTCGCGGAGGTAGTCGAACCCGAACTCGTTGTTCGTGCCGTAGGTGATGTCGGCCGCGTAGGCCTCCTTGCGGGTCACCGGGCGCAGGTTCATCAGCCGCTCGTCGGTCGTCGGGTAGCCGGGCTCGAAGACGAACGATTCGTCGTGGGTGATCATCCCGACGCTGATCCCGAGGAAGTGGAAGACGGGTCCCATCCACTGCGGGTCGCGCCGGGCGAGGTAGTCGTTGACCGTCACGACGTGGACGCCGCGGCCGGTGAGCGAGTTCAGGGCGGCAGCCAGGGTCGGGACGAAGGTCTTGCCCTCGCCCGTCTTCATCTCGGAGATCTTTCCCTGGTGGAGGACGGCGCCACCGATCAGCTGGACGTCGAAATGGCGCATCCCGAGCGTCCGCTGCATCGCCTCGCGGGCCATCGCGAAGACGTCCGGCAGGACATCATCGAGGGCGTCCTGGACCTCGGCCAGCTCCCGCTTGTGGCGGGCCTTCGCGAGCTCCCGGCGGCGCTCGAGGTCCGGGTGGGTGAGCTCCTCCTCGGTCGGCTCGCCGGGCACGGCGACCTCGTGGATCTCCTCGCGAATCTGGGCGAATCGCTCGCGGATCTCGTCGTCGGACAGGGCCGAGATCTCGGCCTCGAGCTCGTTTGCCTCGTCGATCAGGGGCTGGATCCGTCGAAGCTCGCGGTCGTTCGAGTCGACGAACTTGGAAAGAAAGCGCATGGCGGGGGAAGTATAGGGTGAGAGCCACGGAACCCCGGCTGTCGGGCCAGGGCGCCGACCGCCTCCGTCGCGCCCGCCGCGTCAGCCCTTCGCGAGGTTCACCTGGAATTCGAGCGTGCCGCTGTCGCCCACCGACACGAAGCCGCCGATGTTCGGCGCGTTGATCTGGTAGTCCGAGAACGGGAACGTCAGCGATCCCGCGACCTGGATCTCGTTGCCGCTGATCCGGGCCTGGGCCGGGATGTCGACGGTCTTCGTGACGCCGTGGAGCGTCAGGTCGCCGTGGAGCGTCACGTTGACGATCGCCCCGGTGGTCGCTTCGGCCGGCAGGGCCACGGGCTGGGTCAGCTTGAACGTCGAGGTCGGGAAGCTGTCGGTCTGGATCCCGTCGTTGCGGAGCCGGTTGTCACGCATCCGCTTGTCGCTCGCGAGCGACGTCATGTCGACCGAGAAGCTGGCGTCGGTCACGCTCAGGGCTCCGCCGCTGGCCGCGATCGTCGCGCTGCCGGTGATCCCGTTCGTGCGGCCGACGGCGTCGCTGTCGGCGGAGAGGCTCGCCAGTCGCTCGCGGACGCGATAGCCGACGATCGAATCGGTCGTGATCGTCCAGGTTCCGGGGACGGCCGCCGCGTCGATCGGCTTGGCCGACGATGGAGCGAGAGTGGCCCCGGCGCTCGAGGTGGCGTCGGTCGAGCCGGTTCCCGGGGACGCGTCGCCGGTGGTCGGCGTGGAGCCGCCGGGCGCGGTGCTCGGCAGGGAGAGCGGCGCGACATCATCGCCCTTGAGGAACGTGACCCACGCGATGGCGCCCCCGCCGATCACGAGGAGGAGGACGGCGACCACGCCGAGGAGGGCGGTCCGGGATCTCATGGGCGGATGGTTGCCTGACCGCGTGAGCCGGTTCTGAGAGGGCCCTCAGGAAGCCGCCGCAGCGGCTGGAGGCCGGGCGCGAACGGGCGAACCCTCAGGCGGCGAACTTCCAGAACCCGGATCCGTAGCCTGCGACGAGGAGGATGAACGTCAGCACGCCGAGCCCGACCCAGAAGAGGACCGCCATCGGCGTCGACGTCGGGTTCATCTCGGGGTTCTTCAGCTCGGGCAGGCGACCGTCGCGCCGGTTCATGCCCCATCGCCGCGACTGGAGCTGACGGCGCCAGTTCGGCTCGCCGACGGGTCGCGGCTCCATGCCGCCCCGGCCGTCGGGTTGATGGAGCTGGAGGCTCATCGATCTCCCTGCCCTGTCGCGCTCAGGAGGACTGTGTCGTCCTCCGTATCGTCGGATCCGCCGCCGGGCTCGCCGGCCGAGCCGCGCTCGTGGCCGCCCTCGGCCTCATGGCCGGGCTCCTGGCGGGTGTCCATCCGGCGCTGCTGGCCATCCTCCCACAGGAGCATCTCCTGGGTGAACTCGACCTCGCTGCTGAACAGCGCGCCGACGGACTCGCCGCGATGGATCCGCTTGATCGCCTCGCCGATCAGCGGGGCGACGGACAGGGTCGTGATCTTCGAGAGACGCTTGACGGCGGGCAGAGGCACGGAGTCCGTGAGGACGATCTCGCGGAGGTTCGAGTCGCGGAGCCGGTCCACCGCCGGATCGCTCAGAACCCCGTGGGTCGCGCAGGCGTAGATCTCGGTGACGCCCTCGCGTTCGAGCGCGCGGACGATCTCGGTGAGCGTGCCCGCCGTATCGATCTCGTCGTCCACGATGATCGCCCGCTTGCCCTGGACGTCGCCGATGACGTTCATCAGCTCGGCCCGATCGAGGTTCCCGATCCGCCGCTTCTCGATGATCGCGAGCGGGGCGTCGAGCAGCTCGGCGAACGTCCGGGCCCGCTTCGCGAACCCGAGGTCCGTGACGACGACGACGTCGGTCAGGTGCTTGTGGATGAAGTAGTTCGACAGGAGGTGGACGGCCGTCAGCTCGTCGACCGGGATGTTGAAGAAGCCCTGGATCTGGCCCTGGTGGAGGTCCATCGTCAGGACCCGGTCGGCGCCGGCGACCGTGATCATGTCGGCGATCAGGCGGGCCGTGATCGGGACGCGGGGCTGGTCCTTCTTGTCCGACCGGCCGTAGGCGTAGAACGGGATCACGGCCGTGATCCGGCCGGCGCTCGCCCGCTTGAAGGCGTCGATCATGATCAGCAGCTCCATGATCGACTGGTTGACGGGGTGGCTCGTCGGCTGGACGAGGAAGATGTCCTTCTCGCGGACGTTGTCGAGGATCTTGACGAAGATGTTCTCGTTCGCGAACTGGAAGACCTCGGCCTTGCCGCACTCGGTGCCGAGCCAGCGCGCGATCTTCTTGGCAAGGTCCGGGTTCGCGTTGCCGTGGTAGATCTCGAACTGATCCGCGTACACGGCGTCCTCCCGACCGAGAACCGATCGCACCGCTGTCAGGCGCCGCGACCCGGGGCCGGGCCGCTGCCGCCCGGCTCGGGGGCGTCATTGTCCTCGATGCCATCGCGATCTGCCAGCCCGGCGCGGAATGCCGAGATCGCGACGACCCGGTCGCCTTCGTTCATGCGCATCGTGATCACGCCGCGTGCCTGGGCGTGCTGGCGGTTGATCGTCGTGACGTCCGTCCGGACGACCTGACCGCCGGCGCTGATCAGGAGGAGCTCCTCGTCCTCTTCGGTGACCTGCTGGACCGCGGCGACGTCCCCGGTCTTCTTGCCCTCGAGGCTGATCAGGCGGACCCCCTGCGAGCCGCGGTGCATCGGCCGGAACTCCGACAGCGGGACCCGCTTGCCGTAGCCGGTCTCGGTCAGCACCAGGAGGTCCGTGTCTGGCTGGACGACGCTCATCGAGACGACGAAGTCACCGACGCGGGCGAGCCGGATGCCGATGACGCCCGCCGCATCGCGGCCCATCGGCCGGACGTCGGTCTCGTGGAAGCGGGCGATCTTGCCCTGCGACGTCGCGATGATCACGTCGTCGTCGCCCGTCGAGACGTCGACCCACGCCAGCTCGTCCTTCTCGTCGATCGTGATCGCCCGGATGCCGGTGGACCGGACCCGCTCGAACTGCTCGAGCGGCGTCTTCTTGATCTTGCCGCGCCGGGTCGCAAGGACGAGGTAGCTGCCGGCCGTGAAGTCCTTGAGGACGATCGTCGCCATCGGGACCTCGCCGGCCTCGACCTGGACGCCCGGCAGGTTGATGATCGGGGTGCCCTTCGCCTGGCGGCTGGCGTCGACGATCGAATGGACCTTGGCCGAGAAGACCCGGCCGCGGTTGGTGAAGAACAGGGCCCAGTCGTGGGTGTTGGCGACGATCAGGTGCTCGACCGCGTCCTCTTCGCGGGTGACGTGGCCGATGATCCCCTTCCCGCCCCGATGCTGGCGACGGTAGGTGGCGACCGGCTGGCGCTTGATGTAGCCGCGGCCGCTGATCGTGACGACGACGTCCTCGTCGGCGATCAGGTCCTCGTCGGTCATCTCCCGGCTGGAGTCGTCGGCGACGCGGGTCCGGCGCTCGCCGGCGTGCTTCTTCTTCAGCTCGGCGAGCTCGTCCTTGATGATCCCGAGCACGCGGGCCGGGTTCGCGAGGATGTCCTCGAGCTCGGCGATCAGCTGGATGACGCTGAGGTACTCGTCCTCGATCTTCTTCCGCTCGAGGGCGGCGAGGCGGGCCAGCCGCATGTCGAGGATCGCGTTCGCCTGCAGCTCCGACAGGTCGAACCGCTTCATCAGGTTCGTCCGGGCGTCCTCGACCTCGCGGGACTCGCGGATCGTCCGGATCACCGCGTCGAGGTTGTCGAGGGCGATCTTCAGGCCCTCGAGGATGTGGGCTCGCGCTCGAGCCTTGCCGAGGTCGTACTCGGTTCGCCGCCGGACGATGTCGCGGCGGTGGTCGACCCAGTGCTGGAGGACGCTCTTGAGTGGCAGCGTCTGGGGCTGGCCGTCGACGAGCGCCAGCATGTTCATGTTGAACGCGAGCTGCATCGGGGTGTGCTTGAACAGGTTGTTCAGGACCTTGTGCGGGTTGGCGTCGCGCTTGATCTCGATGTAGATCCGCATGCCGTCGCGATCGGACTCGTCACGGAGGTCGGCGATCCCCTCGATCCGCTTGTCCTTGACCAGCTCGGCCATCTTCTCGAGCAGGCTGGCCTTGTTCACCTGGTAGGGCAGCTCGGTGACGATGATCGCCATCCGCTCGCCGTGGATCTCCTCGAAGGCGACCTGGGCGCGCATCACGACCCGGCCGCGGCCGTGGGCGTACATCTGGCGGATCGCGTCGACGGTCTCGTTCTCGCCGGTCAGCGGGTTCCGCTGGACCTCGTAGCGGTAGATCGTCCCGCCGGTCGGGAAGTCCGGCCCGAGGACGAACTTCGAGAGGTCGTCCGACGTGATCTCGGGGTCGTCGATCAGCGCGACCGTCGCGTCGCAGACCTCGCCGAGATGGTGGGGCGGGATGTTCGTCGCCATCCCGACGGCGATCCCGCTGCTGCCGTTGACGAGGAGGTTCGGCAGCCGGGCGGGGAGGACCGTCGGCTGCTTCTGGGTGCCGTCGTAGTTGTCCTCGAAGTCGACCGTCTCCTTGTCGATGTCGTCGAGCATCTCGGCGGCGATGGCCGTGAGCCGGGCCTCCGTGTACCGCATGGCCGCGGCCGAGTCCCCGTCGACGGAGCCGAAGTTGCCCTGGCCGTCGACGAGCGGGTAGCGCATCGAGAAGTCCTGGGCAAGCCGGACCAGGGCGTCGTACAGGGCGACGTCGCCGTGGGGGTGGTACTTGCCCATCACCTCGCCGACGATCGCGGCGCACTTGCGATAGGAGCTCGTCGCGCTGAGCCCCATCTCGCCCATCGTGTAGAGGATCCGGCGGTGGACGGGCTTCAGGCCGTCGCGGACGTCGGGCAGCGCGCGCGACACGATCACGCTCATCGCGTAATCGAGGTAGCTCGTCCGCATCTCGTCCTCGATGCGGATCGCGCGGATGTCGCCCAGGTCGTCGGTCACGGGTCAGGCTCTCCTAACGATCGTTCGTTTGGTATCGCGGTTCGGGGGTCATGTCAGCGGCGGCTGCGGGACAGGCAGGCCGAGCCGGCCGTCGTCGAACCGCGCCGCGGCCTCCGCGGCGCGAGAGGTCGAGGGGTCACCGGCGTGCCTGCGGATCCCCTCGAGCCGGGCACGGATCCGCGCGGCATCCGCGGGAGCCAGCTTGGACAGGGCGTCCCGGATCACCCAGGCACGGTGGCCGTCCGCCGAGCCGGCGGCGATCCCGGCCTCGTCGTCCAGGAAGGCGGTCGTCGCGGTCGCGTCAACCCCGGCCATCGAGCGGAGCGCCCAGGCGAGCGCCTTCTGGACGTCCGGCTCGGCGTCACCGATCAGCTCCGCGATCAAGGCGAGGCCGTGCCGGGCCACCTGCGGATCGCGCCCGCGGCGGCGATCCACGAACGGCATCGTCGCGATCGTGCTGCCGATCAGGCGCCGTTCCCAGCGCGACGGGCTGTACACGAGCTGCTCGAGCTCCGCCCAGCGGTACGGCTCGAGGAGGATCCCCTTGCCGACCGGGTGGGCGAGGCTGTCGACCGTGATCCAGTCGGCGGCCTGCTGGGAGGCGCGGCGGATCAGCTGCCACGCCCGCTCCGTGTCGTCGATCACGAGCCGTTCCAGGAGGCCGAACGCGAACCAGCGCTCCTCGAGGGTCGGCTCGCGGAGGAGCCGGTCGGCGACGAAGAGCCAGCCGGAGGTCCGTTCCGTTCGGGTCGCCTCGCGGAAGCCCCGCTTGACGGCCTCGATCAGTGGCCAGCGGACGCCGTGCAACGCGCCGATTCCGGGCGCGATCCGGCGCTGGCCCTCGAGATAGGCCGGATCCGACAGGTCGTCGAGGCCGCTCCGGAGGGTCGTGGCGAACGCATCCGGATCGTTGACCTCGTCCGCGAGGCGACGGCCGAGCGACTCGGCGTCGGGCCGGCGGTCCGCGACGAAGGCATTCGCGTGCGCGGTGATCGGGCTCAGCGTCGCAGCCGGGCTCACGCGGACGTGCCTCGATCCGACGCGGCCTTCACGAGCCGGAACTGATAGCGCGCCTGGAGCTTGCGCCGGCTCTCGGCGTCGGCGGCGACGTAGGTCGCCTCGGCGGTGGCGAGGACCGCGCCCGTCTCCGGATCGACGAGCCGGCCCGCGGTCTCGATCATCCGCCGCCGGATCGTCGTGACCCAGCCCTCGCCGCGGATCGGCGAGTCGAGCCGGACGGGCTTCCGGAAGGCCACGTTCATCCGTGCGGTCATCCCCCAGTTGTCCGTCGACGCGAGCGACCAGGCCATGACCTCGTCGAGGATCGTGCAGACGATCCCGCCGTGGGCGATCCCATCCCAGCCCTGGAACCGCTCGGGCAGGGTGAGCTCCGTCCAGCACCGGTCGCCGTCGACGTGCAGGTCGAGGTGGATGCCGTGCTCGTTCAGCTCGCCGCAGGCGAAGCAGTTGTGCGGCTCGACCTCGATGTCGAGCTCGGTTCGCGCGTCGGACGTGGCCGTCTGCGTCGGCGGAGCGTCCACCGTCTCGGTGGAATCGTCGCGCCGCACGCCCAGCTCAGACGTCAAGATTGCGGACCTTGCGCGCCTCGGTCTTGATGAAGTCCTTGCGCGGCGCGACCTTCTCGCCCATCAGCATCGTGAAGATCGCGTCCGCCTCGGCGGCGTCCTCGATCTCGGCCCGAAGCAGCGTCCGGGTCTCCGGGTTCATCGTCGTCTCCCAGAGCTGATCGGCGTTCATCTCGCCGAGACCCTTGAAGCGCTGGACCGACACGTTCTTGCGGTCCATCTCCTTGACGATCTGGTCCCGCTCCTTCTCGCTCTGGGCGTAGCGAGTCACCTTCCCCGTCGAGACCCGGTAGAGCGGCGGCTGGGCGATGTACAGGTAGCCGTTCTCGATGACCTGCGGCATGAACCGGTAGAAGAACGTCAGCAGCAGGGTCCGGATGTGGGCGCCGTCCACGTCGGCGTCGGTCATGATGATGATCCGGTGGTAGCGCAGCTTCGCGATGTCGAAGCTGTCGCCGATCCCCTCGATGCCCGCGCCGAGGGCGATGATCAGCGGGCGGACGTTCTCGCTCGCGACGATCTTGTCGAGGCGGGCCTTCTCGACGTTCAGGAGCTTGCCGCGCAGCGGCAGGATCGCCTGGAACCGCCGATCCCGGCCCTGCTTGGCCGAGCCGCCCGCCGAGTCACCCTCGACGATGTAGAGCTCGCTCCGGGCGGGGTCCCGCTCCTGGCAGTCGGCGAGCTTGCCGGGCAGGGACAGACCGTCGAGGGCGCCCTTGCGGAGGACCAGGTCACGGGCCTTGCGGGCCGCGTCGCGAGCGCGGGCCGCCGTGAGGCACTTCTCGATGATCCGGCGCCCGTCGCCGGGGTTCTCGTCGAGGTACTGGCCGAGCGACTCGGCCAACGCGGTCTGGACCTGGCCCTTGACCTCTGCGTTGCCGAGCTTGGCCTTGGTCTGGCCCTCGAACTGGGGGTCGGTCAGCTTGACGCTGACGACGGCGGTCAGGCCCTCACGGACGTCGTCGCCGGAGAGGTTCGCGTCGTTGTCCTTGAGGACGCCTGCCCGACGGGCCCAATCGTTGAGGGAGCTGGTCAGGGCCGCCCGGAAGCCCGTGACATGCGTCCCGCCGTCGACGGTGTTGATGTTGTTGGCGAACGCGAGGACGTTCTCCGTGTACGTGTCGTTGTACTGGAGGGCCACCTCGACCGACGTCGATCCCTCGCGCTTCTCGCAGTAGATCGGC
Source organism: uncultured Chloroflexia bacterium (assembly GCA_963817095.1). Lineage (GTDB taxonomy): Bacteria > Chloroflexota > Limnocylindria > Limnocylindrales > CSP1-4 > CF-46. The sequence continues at coordinate 136,728 of CAWFND010000002.1, read as the reverse complement.
TTCGCGTGGAGGGCTTCCTTGTTGCGGTTCAGATGACGCACGAACGACATCAGCCCGCCCTCGAAGTAGAAGGACCGCTCGCGGTCGATCCGCTCGTCGACGAGCGTGATCCAGACGCCCTTCGTCAGGTACGCCGACTCGCGGAGACGCTGGGAGATCGTGTCGAACGAGTAGTCGGTCGTCTCGAACATCAGCTCGTCGGCGCGGAACTGCGTGGTCGTCCCTCGGCGGCCGCCGCTCGGCCCAACCTTCTTGACCGCCGTCTTCGGCTTGCCGCGCTCGTACTCCTGGGACCAGATGTTCCCGTCACGGGCCGACTCGACGCGCATCCACGACGAGAGGGCATTCACGACGCTCACGCCGACACCGTGGAGTCCGCCGGAGACCTTGTAGCCACCGCCGCCGAACTTGCCGCCGGCGTGGAGCACCGTGTGGACGACCTCGAGGGCGTCCTTGCCCGTCGAGTGCTTGCCGACCGGCACACCTCGGCCGTCGTCGACGACGACGACCGTCCCGTCGGCCCGGATCGTGACGTTGATCGTCGTCGCGTGTCCGGCCATCGCCTCGTCGATCGAGTTGTCGACGACCTCCCACACGAGGTGGTGCAGACCCCGCGCGTCCGTGGAGCCGATGTACATGCCGGGGCGGCGGCGGACGGCCTCGAGCCCTTCGAGAACCTGGATGCTCGCGGCCGTGTAGTCCGATCCGGCCGCCGCCTTGCCGCGCCTCGCTCGGGGCGCCGCGGGCCTCGACTGGGTCGCTTCCTCGGTCACGCAGGTCCTCCGATCAGGCGGTCGTAGAGCTGGCCGAGCTCCTCGTCGCTGTAGAACTCGATGATGATTCGGCCGCCCTTCCGGGAGCGGGCGAGGGTCACCTTCGTCCCGAGGCGGCGGCGGAGGTCGTCCTCGACCCGCTCGAGATCCGGGTCGAGGCGCGGCGGTGGGGCGACGGTTACCGGCTGGCGCGGCTCCCGCAGCCGGCGGACGAGCTCCTCCGCCTGGCGGACGGACAGCGCCTGGTCGATGACGGTCGCCGTCACGCGGGACTGCTGCTCGACTGGCAGGCCGCCCAGAGCCCGGGCATGCCCTTCGCTGATCCGGCCGTCGACGAGCGCGGCCTGGACCTTCGGATCGAGGTCGAGCAGGCGGAGCGTGTTCGTGATCGTCGATTTCGCCCGTCCGACCCGCCGCGCGATCTCCTCGTGGGTCAGGTCGAACTCGCCGATCAGGGCGCGGTAAGCCGCCGCCTCCTCCATCGGGCCCAGGTCGGCACGCTGGAGGTTCTCGACGAGCGCGACCTCGAGCTGGTCGCGATCGGCGAGCTGGCGGATGACGGCCGGGATCCGCTCCAGACCGGCGAGCTGCGCCGCACGGAAGCGCCGCTCTCCGGCAACGAGCTGGTATCCGTCCAGGGTTTCGGTGACGAGGATCGGCTGGAGCACGCCGTGCTCGCGGATGCTTGCCGCGAGGGCCTCGAGCTGGTCGGCGTCGAACCGCTGGCGCGGCTGCCGTGGGTTCGGCTGGATGCGTGAAAGGGAGATCTCGGTGATCCCGGTCGCCTGGCCGCGCTGGGGAATGAGCGCCGCAAGGCCGCGGCCCAGCCCGGAGGAACGTTCGGAATGGATCGTCATGATCGGGCTCCGATGACGGCAGGCTGGCCTGGATCGACGTCGACCGGCCACTCGGCTCGAGGCGCGAGATCCGTTTCGACCACCTCGGTCGCGCCGGCGGCCGACGTCGGGGCGAGGACCTCGCGGCCGTCGCGGCGAAGCAGCTCGGCCGCTAGCTCGGCGTAGGCGATGGCTCCGCGGGAGTCCGGCCGGTAGATGGCGATGGGCTGGCCGAAGCTGGGCGCCTCGGACAGCCGAACGCTTCGCGGGATCATCGTGGCGAACACGGCGCTGCCGAAGTGGCTCCGGACCTCCGAAGCGACGTCCGTCGACAGGTTCGTCCGTCCGTCGAACATCGTGAGGACGACACCCTTGATGGCGAGCGCCGGGTTGAGGTTGTCCCGGACGAGATTGAGCGTGGCGATCAACTGGGAGAGGCCCTCCAGGGCGTAGTACTCGCATTGGGTCGGGATGAGGACGGAGTCCGCGGCCGTGAGTGCGTTCACGGTCAGCAGCCCGAGTGACGGTGGGCAATCGAGGAGCAGGTAGTCATATCGATGGCGGGTCGTTTCGACGGCGCGTGCCAGGCGCCGTTCGCGCTGCGCCGCGGACGCGAGCTCGACCTCCGCACCGGCCAGGGCCACCGATGCGGGCGCGAGATCACATCCACGTACCGCCGTGGGGACGATCACCGAATCGAGGTCGCGATCCCCGAGAACGACGTCATAGAGCGTCGCGGAGAGGCCGGAGCGGTCGATCCCGAATCCGCTGGTCGCGTTTCCCTGTGGGTCGAGATCGAGGATCAGAACTCGTTGTCCGGAGAGCGCCAGAGAGGTCGCCAGATTGACCACGGTCGTCGTCTTGCCGACGCCGCCCTTCTGGTTGGCACAGGCGATCGTTTGGCCCACTCAGGACCACCGCGAAGTAGCGCTCACGAGCATCCATTCTAGCATCCGGGGCGGTTCGAACCTTCGATTCGGCGCCTGCGGACATGGTGTCCCGGACGGCTCATCCGGTGCTTCGCCATGCATTCTCCGGCGATCACCGGAGCGTCAGACCGGCGGGTCGAGGTTTCACGTGAAACCCTCCCGCAGGCGCGCCGGATGTTGCGGCGACCGCGCGTGCGCCATCGGGGCTACGTCGCGGCCGGCCGGGCCAAGGTTTCACGTGAAACCCTCGGGATCTCGCCCGATGCCTCGGCGTGCGCCACTCGCCATCGGCGCGACGTCGCGCCCGCCTCCCGGCCGTGCAGCGACCCGCCGAGGCGGCCATTGCCCGTTCGCGGCGTTGCGTGGGATACTGCCGCCGAACGTCACCGCCGCCGCCGATCGTCAGACGTCACGCGCGATCTGGGCGCGATTGGGATCGCCGAGGATCGGACTGTCCATGACATTGCTGATCGCCGCGATCGCTGCGACGGTGACTGCCATCGTTGAATTGACCATCACTCCATACCTCCGGGTGGGCGATGCCCAGCCACATCTCGTCTTCGTTCTGGCGGTCGTCTGGACGGTCGCAGTCGGTCTCGACAGTGGCCTGGTCTGGGCATTCGTCGGAGGGCTCGCCCTCGATACGCTGTCCCAACGGCCGCTCGGGAGCACAGCCTTCGCCTTGCTGATCGCTGTCGGCCTGACGGCCGCGATCGCCCGCCCCCTGCACCGCATCCGCCCGATCGTCGCCATCATCGCAACCGCCCTCCTAAGTCTTCTGTATTCGATGACCCTCGTTGTGCTCTTCTCGATCCTGCGTCCCTCGGCGGCCCTCACGGACCCGCTGCGGTTCGTGGCACCAAGCGTCCTGTACGACGTGATCGTCGCCGCGATCTTTGGGCCGCTCGCCGTCTCGATCCACGATCGGTTCGTGCACGACGAGGAGCGGGCGCCGCGATGAACCCGTTCATCGACGGTCGGAAGGAGTACTCGCGGCCGAGCAGCCGCTTCCTCGTGTTCGGACTCGCCGCGATCCTGGCGGTCGCCGGACTCACGACGCGCCTCTTCTACCTCCAGATCGTCAACGGCGGGCAGTTCGCCGCTCTCAGCGAGGGGAACCGGACGGCCGTCGAGGCGATTCCGTCCGCCCGGGGCCTGATCTACGACCGCAAGGGCGTGCCGCTCGTCAAGAACGTCCCCACCTTTGCCGTCAAGATCCGGCCGGTCGATCTTCCGGAGGAACGACGGGACGAGGTCGTTGCCCGACTGGCGGCGCTCCTGAACCTCGACCCCGCGGACATCAACGGGGCGATCGACAGCAACCCGGGGTCACGGTTCGATCTCGTCCGGATCGCGACGGACGTGCCGGACGCGACGGCCCGCCTCCTGGCCGAGGCCGGCGATGCGCTGCCGGGCGTCGAGGTCGTGATCGAGGCACGACGGCAGTATCCGGAGGGCCCGCTTGTCTCCCAGATCCTGGGATATACCGGACCGGTCGCACCGGACCAGCTCGCCGACCTGAAGGCGAAGGGCTACCTCCCGGACGACCTCCTCGGCAAGACCGGCCTCGAGGCGTTCTACGAATCCCAGCTGCGTGGTACCTACGGCGAGAAGACCGTCGAGAAGGATGCGGCCGGACGGAAGATCCAGGACCTCCAGACCGTGGCCGAGGCGACGTCCGGCGACTCGCTGAACCTGACGATCGACACGAAGGAGCAACAGCTCGCCCAGAAGGCCCTCCAATGGGGCATGAGGGCCGCCGGGCTGAAGCGCGGCGTCGTGATCGTCGAGAACCCCCAGACGGGCGAGATCCTGGCCATGGTCAGCCTCCCGACGTACGACGACAACGCCTTCGCCCGCGGGATCAGCTCCAAGGCCTACGCCAAGCTCCTCGCGGACCCGAACAAGCCGCTCCTGGACCACGCCATCCAGGCCCACTACCCGCCGGGCTCGACGTACAAGCTCGTGACCGGGACCGGCGCCCTCACTGATCACAAGATCTCGACGACGACGCGCGTCCCGACCCACCCCTATCTCCTGCTCGGCCAGACGAAGTTCTGGGAGTGGAACCACCGCGGCTGGGGCCCGATCCCGATCCGGCTCGGGTTCGCGCACTCGAGCGACACGTTCTTCTTCCAGCTCGCCGGGATGCTCGGGATCGACCGGCTCGCCCACTGGGCGAAGGAATTCGGCTTCGGCGCCCCGACCGGGATCGACCTGCCGGGCGAGGTGTCGGGGATCGTCCCGTCGAACGCGTGGAAGCAGGCGACGTTCGGCGAGGACATCTTCCCGGGCGAGACCTACCAGGCCGGGATCGGCCAGGGCTATGACGTCGTGACGCCGCTCCAGCTGATCAACGCCTACGCAGCCCTGGCGAACGGCGGCAAGCTCCTGCAGCCCCAGATCGTCCACGACGTCGTCGGGCCGGACGGAACCGTGGTGCAGCCGTTCAAGACCAAGCTCATCCGCCGCCTCGACGTGCCGCGGAGCACCCTCAAGACCATGCGCGAGGCCGCCCGGAACGTCGTGCTCGTCCGGCACACCTACAACCTCGTCGACCTGCCGATCGTCGTCGCCGGCAAGTCCGGAACCGCCGAGTTCGGCCTCCGGGACAGCAAGGGAAGACTGCCGTTCCACTCGTGGTTCGTGGCGTTCGTGCCGAAGAACCCGGCGAAGAGCGCGTCGGACCCGAGCGGGCTCAAGGCGATCGGTCGCGAAGATGCGAGTCTGGTCGTGCTCGCATTCGCCTACGACTCGCGGACGAAGGGCAACGCCGCGACCGAGATCGTGAAGTACTACCTGCAGCTCCACTACGGGATCAAGCACGATTACCGCAACTTCAACCTTCTCCAACGCGGCAACTTCTACCAGTCGAACTGATGACGACCGTCGACGATCCAGGGCGAAGCCGGGGGCCGGACATGGGCGTGATCCGCGCCGAGCCGGCCCGGATGACCGACTGGGCCGCGAAGTCGATCGGGGCCGCCTGGCGGGCCTTCGACCTGCAGCTTGCCGCTTATGCCGGCCTGCTGGCCGTCCTCGGCCTGGTGATGGCGTACACGAACAGCGTCGAGCAGGGACAGGCGGTGCTCGCGAACGGCACGACCTTCGTGCGAGGGCTGATGTGGACCGGCATTGCCCTGATCGCGTTCGTCGTGACGACGGCGTTCGACTACAAGTGGCTCAAGACGTTCGCGTGGCCGCTCTACATGCTTCAACTGGGGCTCCTGGCGCTCACGCTCGCGATCGGCCACGGGGTGGGCGGCGCGTCGCGCTGGATCTCGTTCGGCCCGTTCGACTTCCAGTTCAGCGAGCTCGCGAAGATCCTGATGATCGTCGTCCTCGCGAACTACCTCGGCGCGCGCCAGGGGACCCTGCGATCCCTGCGGGCGATCCTCGGCGCGTGCGTCCTCGTCGGTCCGCCGTGGATCCTCGTCATGCTCCAGCCGGACCTCGGCACATCGCTCGTGCTCCTTGCGATCCTGGGCGGGATGCTGTTCATGTCCGGGGCGAGCCTGCGCTGGCTCGGCGCGATGGTCGCCCTGATCCTCGCCGCGCTCCCCGTGATCTGGACCTACATCCTCCGCGACTACCAGAAGGCCCGAATCAACGCCTTCCTCAGTCCGGCGACCGACCCGCAGGGTGCCGGCTACCAGCTGTACCAATCGCAGATCGCGGTTGGATCGGGCAGCTGGACCGGGACGGGACTGACGAACGGGTCGCAGAACCAGCTGAACTTCCTTCCGGTCCAGGAAAGCGACTTCGTGGCCGCGATCTACCTCGAGGAGCTCGGTTTCATCGGGGCGCTGATCCTGCTGGTCCTGTTCTCCGCGCTCGTCTGGCGACTGATGGTCGCGGGCTGGCGGTCCAAGGACCCGTTCGGGATGATGTTCTCGAGCGGCCTGGCGTCGATGATCCTCTTCCAGCTCTTCGTCAACCTCGGGATGGTCATCGGCCTGATGCCGATCACCGGCATCCCTCTCCCGTTCATCTCCCACGGCGGCGCATCGTTGATCAGTCTGGCGGTGGGCCTGGGGATCGTCCAAAGCATCAACATCAGACAAACTCGCGCCGAGTGGTGATCGCCGCGTCCGGTGATGGGCGCGGCAGTCTGGTGGGCCGCACATGACCGACGGCGATCCGCTGGCACCGCTCTGGCTGCTCGTCGGACTCCTCGCCGCGTCCGTGGCGGTCGCGATCCTGACGCGCCGCTGGGCCATCCCCTCGTCGGTCGTGCTTGTCGTCGTGGGGTTCGGGATCGCGCTCATCGGGCCGTCCGTCTCCGTGTCGACGACGCTGCCCGTCAGCCCCGACCTGCTCCTCGCGATCGTCCTGCCAGGACTCGTGTTCGAAGCGGCATTCCGGACGAACGTCGACGTCCTGCGACCGACGGCCGGCGGCATCTTTCTGCTGGCGATCCCGGGCGTCGTCATCGTCGCCGGCATCGTCGCCCTGATCCTCACGGCGACGACGGTCCTCACGCCGACCGAGGCCTTCGTCGTCGGTGCCATGGTCGCCGCGACCGACCCGGCGGCCGTGCTCGCCACGTTCCGGCAGGTGCGCGTCCCCGACCGGCTGGCCACGACGGTCGAGATGGAGAGCCTCGTCAACGACGGAACGGGGATCGTCCTCTTTGCTCTCGCCCTCGACCTCCTGGCCGGCCACGGATCGCTGGGTGGCGCCGCCCTCGAATTCGTCGTGTCCGTGGTGGGCAGCAGCCTCCTCGGCGCGATCGTGGGCTGGGCCTCGGCGCGCCTGGTCCAGCGAGTCGACGATCACGTGATCGAGCTGACGGTCACGATCGTCCTCGCCTACGGGACGTACCTCATCGCGGCGACGCTCGGTGGCTCAGGTGTCATCGCGACGCTGGTCGCGGCCGGCGTGTTCGGGCACCTGGCGCGCGGAGCCCTGTCGGATCGGGCGACCGAGACGATCGACGTGGTCTGGGAGCTCGTCGCGTTCCTCCTGACGGCCGCCGTCTTCCTGCTCGTCGGCGTCTCGCTCGCTCCGGGCACGCTCGTCCACGCAGTCGGGCCGATCGGCTGGGGGATCCTTGCGATCCTCGTCGCGCGCGCGGTCGTCGTGTACGGGCTGCTTGGAGGCGCAACGCGCCTGTTTGGCGGGCGCGGTGGCGATCGGGATCGCGATCGGCCGACCGGCGCGCCGATCCCGCTCGCGTGGCTCCATGTCCTCTTCTGGGCCGGGCTTCGCGGTGCCGTCTCGGTGGCGCTCGCTCTGTCGCTCCCGGCCGATCTGGTGAACCGCGACCTGCTCCAGGGGATCACGTTCGGGGTCGTGCTGTTCACCCTGCTCGTCCAGGGCACCACCGTCTCGTGGGTCGTCCGGCGATCCGGTGCGGGCGCGGGTGCGGCCGAGGAGATCGCGGCGGCCTGAGCGAGCCGCGACGGCATCCGCAGTCGTGGCCGGCCGACGAAGAGACTCTGGATCAGCGCCGGCGGAACAATCCCCGGCGATCCTGGGCGTCACCTGTCGCGCTCTGCCGCCGGCCGACCTTCCGGAGCAGGACGTCGATCTCGTCCCGATAGGGCCGGCCGATCGGCATGCGATCCAGCCACTCGAGGTAGTCGACGTCGCGCCGACCGATCTCCCCGAGGGACCAGCCGGCATAGCGACCGAACGTGACCAGCGACCCGGACGGGTCGCCGGGCGGCGGACCTGCCGCACCGAAGCCATCGGGCGCGCGCATCCGGGAAGGGTCGTAGCCGCTGCCGGTGCTCGATCGGCCGCTCGACCAGTCGGACGAGACCGCCTCGGGCGGTCGCGGCGCCGTTCGACCCGGCGTCGGCGCCCCCCCACCTCCGGCCGGCGATGCTGTGCTCGACGAAGAGGGGCGGGCCTGGGTCGCGGCCCGTTCGGCCTCGCGCTGCGCGGCTCGTCGCTCGCGGTCGTAGGCCGCCCGACCGCTCGGCTCGCGAAGGAGCTCCCACGCCGCATTGATCGTCGCCATCCGGGCCGACCCCTCTGGGCCCGCCACGTCCGGGTGATACTTCTGGGCCAGCCGTCGATATGCGGCCTGGACCACCTCGTCCTCCGCCTCGGGATCGACCTGGAGGACCTTGTACGGATCCATCGCGCGGGAGCCTAGCAGACGTGGATCGCCGCCCCGACCACGGGTCCGATGCCGCGAACCGGCCGGCCCCTCCGCCACCGGAGCCGCGGCAACGGTGGCGGATCGCGTTCTCCCGCGGGGCGGTCGATCCGGACCAGGTCGGCCGGGTGGCTCTCGAGGCGTGGCAGGAGACGCTGGTCCGGTCCGGCCTGCCGATGGTGGGCGTCGACGGGCCGGACGGCCGAGCGCGCATCGCGTTCGGTGCCCCGCTTCCGGCCGCTGCGTGCGGCGAGCGCGAGCTGCTCGAGACGTGGCTGCTGGAGCGCGTTCCGCTCTGGCGTCTTCGCGAGTCGATCGAGCCGAACCTTCCGCCTGCCCACCTCTGGGTCGACGCCGAGGACGTCTGGCTGGGGACGCCGGCCCTCGCCGGCCAGGTCGCCGCTGCGGACTGGCGGATCGAGCTCGACGGCGGCGACGGCGCACCCGGCGGGCCGCAGCGGGTCGCCGACGCAGCGACCGCCCTGACCGCCGCGCGATCGATCCCGCGCGTCCGGCTGAAGGGCACCACCGAGAAGCGCTACGACCTCCGCCCGCTGCTGATCGCCATCACGGTCGATCCCGCCGCGGCCGCCGGGCCGGCCATCGCGATCCTCGCCCGGACGCGGTTCGATCCGGAGCTCGGCGCCGGGCGGCCGGAGGAGGTCGTCTCGGCCCTGGGCGACGCCTGCGGGCTCCCGCTCACGATCCGCACGATGACCCGGACGCGCCTGATCCTCGCCGACGAGCTGCGCCGGGGCCCCGCCACCTGAGCGTCATCGCGAAGCCGGCCGTGCGGCCTGCGCAATTGACGCTCAGCGGCGTTCGAACGTACACTCCGCGTCCGCGTTCCGGCCCCTGCCGGGCGACTCTCCCTGTCCGCTGTCGCGGTCGGACCACGACCGCCGCACCAATCCGAAGGGTTCCATGTACGCAGTCATCGAGACCGGCGGGAAGCAATATCGCGTCGAGGTCGGGACCGAGCTTGAAGTCGAGCTTCTCGACGCCGAGCCGGGCAGCAACATCACCCTCGATCGCGTCCTGCTGGTCGCCGACGGCGACGAATCCGCGATCGGCCGGCCCATCGTCGCCGATGCGGCCGTCGAGGCCGAGGTCGTCCGCCGCGACCGCGGCGAGAAGGTCATCTCCTTCAAGTACCGCCCCAAGGCCCGGCGCCGGGTCAAGAAGGGCCATCGCCAGGAGCTGATGGTCCTCCGGATCACGGACGTCAAGCTCGGCAAGCGGTCCGCGGCCGACGACAAGCGCAAGGCCGACGCGGCCGCGAAGACCGAGCGCGATCGTCTCCAGGAGGCCGCCGCGAAGCAGGCCGCCGAGGACGCCGCCCTCGCCGCGAAGCTCGCGAAGGCCTCGGCCGCCGCGGCCCCGGCGAAGAAGACGACGGCAAAGGCCGCGGCGAAGACGCCGGCCGCCAAGGCCGCGCCGGCCAAGGCCGAGCCGAAGACCCCGCGCGCCAAGACCCAGAGCGGCGCAGCCGACACGAAGCCAGCGACGAAGTCGACCGCCAAGCCCAAGCCGCCCGCCACGAAGAAGGACGAGTAGACCCGATGGCCCACAAGAAGGCTGGATCCAGCTCGAAGAACGGCCGCGACTCGGTCGGCCAGCGGCTGGGCGTCAAGGTTGGCGATGGCCAGCTCGTCCCCGCCGGCTCGATCATCGTCCGCCAGCGCGGGATGACGTTCCTTGCCGGTACCGGCACCGGGCTCGGCCGGGACTACACGGTGTTCGCGACGACGACCGGCAAGGTCCGGTTCGAGCACGCGACGAAGAGCAAGAAGCGGATCCGCGTCGAGCCGGTCGAGGCCGCGACGAAGGTCGCGCCGGCGACCGCGAAGAAGGCCGCTCCGGCGACCAGGGCGGCCGGCAGGACCACGGCCACGAGCAAGAACACGGCCAAGGCGGCCGGCAAGACCACCGCGGCCAAGGCCGCAAGCAAGTCCACCGCGGCTGCAGCCCAGGCCTAGCAGCGCAAGCCGTCGACCACCGGCCGGGCGTTCGTCCCGGAGCGGAAGGCGTCGGAGGAGAGAACCAGACGTGAAGCCCGACATTCATCCCAAGTACTACGAGGCCAAGGTGCACTGCGGCTCGTGCGGCACCGAGTGGGTCGTTGGATCCACCCGACCCGAGCTGCGCGTCGACGTCTGCTCGAACTGCCACCCGTTCTTCACGGGCAAGCAGACGATCATCGACACGGCCGGCCAGGTCGAGCGGTTCCAGAAGCGCCTCGAGCGCCAGGCCCGGGCCTAGGCACCGTCCCTCGCCATCACGCCGAACGGCGGGTCCCACGACCCGCCGTCGCGATTCGACGGCCCATTCGCGCGGATTCTCGCCCCACGAGCGTATCGGACCGATTCCGGCCGGGCGTGGGCCCCGTCATGCCCGCCGGAGAGGGGAATCCGCTGAGGATTCCCGCGAGACGAGCGAGAACGACGAGGATCGGGCGGATCTCGTCGCATGCGCTCGTCCGACGAGAATTGCGCCAGCTCGGGCGAGGTTCGACCTGCAGTTCCGCGACCTTGTCGTCCGCTGGGGCTCCGACCGCTACGATTCGGGCGTGCTCGACGCTGCCGATCCCGTGGAGGCGCCTGGAACTCGGACCGCGACCCTCTGGCAGGGCGACAGCCGCGAGCTTCTCGCCCGGATCCCCGACCACAGCGTCGACCTGATCTGCACGGACCCGCCGTACAACCTCGGCGCCTACTCCACGGGCAACATCACGATGTCCTGGCGCAAGGACTTCAACAACGACGTCGCCGGGTGGGACCAGCTCGCCTTCGAGCCCGCGGCGTGGCTGGCCGAGTTCCGGCGGGTCCTCAAGCCGACCGGCACGCTGTTCGCCTTCACGAGCTACAACCTGCTCGGCCGCTGGCACGAGGTGTTCGACCCGGCGTTCGACACGTTCCAGTTCGTCGTCTGGCACAAGACGAACCCGCCGCCGAAGCTCCGCCGGGCCGGTTTCCTGAACTCGTGCGAGCTGATCGTCGCGTGCTGGGACAAGGGCCATACGTGGAACTTCGGGCGGCAGCGGGACATGCACAACTTCATCGAGGCACCGATCTGTGCCGGCCGCGAGCGAGTCAAGGACCCGGTCCACCCCACCCAGAAGCCGCTCCGGGTCCTGCGCCAGCTCGTCGAGTGGGGATCGAATCCCGGCGATGTCGTCCTCGACCCGTTCATGGGCGTCGGCTCGACGGGCGTCGCGGCGCTGGAGCTCGGGCGACAGTTCATCGGGATGGAGCTCGAGCCGGCGTACGTCGAGGCCGCGAGGCGACGGATCGCTGCACCGGACGGGACGATCGAGCGAGGCGGGCGGATCGCTCCCACCGGCTAGACTTCCCCAATGCCTCGCTTCTCGTACGGCGGCCAGGCGCTGATCGAAGGCGTCCTGATGCGCGGCCGCGACGCGATCGCCGTCGCCGTCCGCCACCCAGACGGCCGGATCGTCTACGCCACGGAAGCCCTCGACAGCGGCTTCCACGGCAGCCGGTCGGCCAGGCTCCCGTTCATCCGCGGTCTCGTGGTCCTGTACGAGACGCTGTTCGTCGGCACCCGCTGGCTCGTCCGGAGCGCCTCGATCCAGGCGGCCGGCACGGGCGAGGAGGGCGACGAGGGCGTCGAGCTCGGCAAGAGCGCGATCGCGTTGATGCTCGGGATCACCCTGCTGTTCGGTGTCGGGATCTTCTTCCTCCTGCCGCTGTTCATCGCGAGCGCCACCACGTCCAACATCCAGAACGGGCTGGTCCAGCACCTCGTCGAGGGCCTGATCCGGGTCGCGATCTTCATCGGCTACCTGCTGCTGATCTCGCGGGCCGCGGACGTGCAGCGCGTGTTCCAGTACCACGGCGCCGAGCACATGACGATCCACGCGCTCGAGCACGGCGACCCGCTCGTCGTCGACGCCGTCCGGAAGTACCCGACCGCCCATCCCCGCTGTGGCACGGAGTTCCTCGTCGTCGTCATCGCCCTCTCGATCGTGGCGTTCAGCCTCGTCGGGCGGCAGGAGCCCCTCGTGATGATCGCCAGCCGGATCGTGCTGATCCCCGTGATCGCCGCCGTCGGCTACGAGATCCTGAAGTGGGGCGCGAAGCATCGCGGGAACCCGATCGTGCGGGCGATCATGTATCCCGGGATCCTCGTCCAGAAGATCACGACGAAGCAGCCGACGAACGACATGATCGAGGTGGCGATCGTCTCGATGGAGCAGGCGCTCGCGGCCGACGGAGAGGCGCTCCCCGCCGGATCCGCGACGATGCCGCGGGATCGGATGGTCCTGCCGGGCCACCGCGACGGGAAGCCCGTCGGCGCCGCCGACGGGAGTCCCACCGAGGCGGGCCGGGGGCGCCGCCGTGACGATCGACCCGCCCGTCCCGGGAGCATGAGCGGCGACGCCGACCGAACCGGCCTGGACGCTCGCCTCAACGAGGTGGCGGCCCAGTACGACAGCCTCCAGGCGCAGCTCGCCACCCCGGAGGTCACGGGCGACCCCGACGCGCTCCGGCGGATCGGCCAGGAGCTCGCCCGGCTGCGAGCCGGTCGTGAGTGCCTTCCGATCGCTCGAGGCGACCCGCGCGGAGCTGGCCGGCGTCCGCGAGATGCGCGATACGAGTGACGGCGATGCGGAGCTTCACACGATGGCATCCGAGGAGTTCGATCGCCTGACCGCCGAGGAGGAGCGCCTCCTCGAGGAGCTGAAGGTGCTCCTGCTGCCGCGCGACCCGAACGACGGCCGCGACGTGATCCTCGAGATCCGGGCCGGCACCGGCGGGGACGAGGCAGCGCTCTTTGCCGCGGAGCTCTACCGCATGTATGTCCGGTATGCCGAGCGCCATCGATACACGCCCGAGATCCTGAGCCTGAACGAGACCGGGATCGGCGGCGTCAAGGAGGCGATCGTCCAGGTCCACGGCGACGGGGCGTACAGCCGCCTGAAGTTCGAGAGCGGCGTCCATCGCGTCCAGCGGATCCCGGCCACCGAGTCATCGGGCCGGATCCACACGTCCACCGCCACGGTCGTCGTCATGCCTGAGGTCGACGACGTCGAGATCGAGATCGACGAGGACAAGGACATCCGGATCGACGTCAAGCGATCGTCCGGTCCCGGCGGGCAGTCGGTCAACACGACCGACTCGGCCGTCCGGATCACCCACCTCGAGACCGGGCTCGTCGTCGAGATCCAGGACGAGAAGAGCCAGCACAAGAACAAGGCGAAGGCGATGTCGGTCCTGCGATCGCGGCTCTACGAGCGGCAGCAGGCGCAGCGGCGGGAGGCGGACTCCGCAACCCGCCGCTCGATGATCGGCGGCGGCGACCGGTCCGACAAGATCCGCACGTACAACTTCCCGCAGGACCGCGTGACGGATCACCGGATCCACCTCGACCTCTCCGCGCTGCCGCGGGTGATGGACGGCGACATCGACCGGCTGATCGACGCCCTGGTCATGGCGGACCAGGCCGACCGGCTCGCGAGCCTCAACGGCGACGGCGATGGCACGGCGAGCTGACGCGAACCCGGTCGCGGCGGCGCAGCCAGCGGCCCGCGCGAAGCCGGCCGCGGCGGGCCGAGCGACGCCGGTGAAGCCCGCCCGCGCGAAGCCGGTGAAGGACAGGGGTATCGCCTTCGTCGAGCCGCGGGCGATCCCGATCGAGAAGGCGACGGACCTCGGGAGCGTCCAGGTCCTCAAGCACGGCAACCTCTACCTGTTGACCGATCCGTTCGGGGACATCCACCCCGACTCCCGCGGGCTCGGGCTCTACCTCTCGGACACGCGGCTCCTGTCGTGCTGCTCGCTGCGTGTCGGGGGGACGCGGCCGGTCCTCCTCCAGGGATCGATGGGCGCGAACTACCGCGGCTCGATCCAGCTGACGAACCCGAGCGCGGACCGGAATCCCGAAGCGAAGATGCACCCGGACGAGCAGCAGGTGGCGGGCCGCACGATCGGGATCGCGCGCGATCGCCTGATCGGCGTGGGCGCGATGGGGGAGCGGCTCAGCATCGTCAACCACTCGGGCGGCGAGCTGACGGTCCCGGTGGAGCTGGAGCTCGGCGCCGATGACGCGGACATCTTCGAGGTCCGCGGCTATCCCCGGCCGGAGCGCGGCACCCTGCTCCCCGTGGCCCTGACCTCGACCCGGGTCACGTTTCGCTACGACGGCCTCGACCATCGGCGGCGGTCCACCCATATCGTCTTCTCCGAGGCGGCGATGTCCTTCGGGGCGATCGACACGGGCTCGGACGACCAGCTCCAGAGTGGCGGCTCGGTGCGGTTCCGCTGGGACCTCAAGATGGCGTCCGGCGAGCGTCACGAGCTCCAGTGGACGATCTGGCCGTCCATCGCCCCGACCCCGGAGGGGACGCCGGCCGACGATGTCGCGACGCTCTTCCCGGATCCGCCGCGCGTGAGCGGCGACGACGGCGCAGGTGCGTACCACGCCTGGGGCCGCGGGACCACGTCGATCCAGACGGATCACGAGCTGTTCAACCTCACACTGAACCGCTCGCTCGCGGATCTCCGGTTGCTGATCAACGACGGCCCGGGTGAGGGCCAGCGCTACGTGGCGGCCGGCGTGCCCTGGTTCGCGACCCTGTTCGGGCGCGACGCGATCGTCGCCTCGTTCCAGTCCCTCGCGTTCCGCCCACAGATCGCGATGGAGACGCTCGAGGTCCTTGCCGCCTATCAGGCGACGGAGGTCGACGACTGGCGCGATGCCGAGCCCGGCAAGATCCTCCACGAGCTCCGGACCGGCGAGATGGCAGGGGCCGGCGAGCTGCCACACACGCCCTACTACGGCTCGGTCGACTCGACGCCGCTCTGGCTGATCCTCTACGCCGCGACCTTCGACTGGACCGGCGATCGCGACCTCCTCGACAAGCTCTGGCCGAACGCGCTGCGGGCCCTCGCCTGGATCGACCAGTACGGCGACCTCGACGGCGACGGATTCGTCGAGTACCAGCGGCGATCGCCGCGCGGGCTGGTCAACCAGGGCTGGAAGGACTCCGGCGACGCGATCCGCGACCGCGACGGCGGCTTCCCGACGATGCCGATCGCGCTGGCCGAGGTCCAGGGCTACGTGTTCGATGCCAAGCGGCGGATGGCGGACCTCGCGACGCTCCGCGGCGACGAGGACCTCGCCGGCCGGCTGCGGGCCGAGGCGGAACGACTCGCGCCGTCGCTTCGAGGACGCGTTCTGGGTCGACGACCAGCGCTACTACGCCATGGCCCTCGACGGCCAGAAGCGCCACCTCGACGCGATCGGCTCGAACGCCGGTCATTGCCTCTGGTCCGGGATCGCGACACCGACCCACGCTCGCGACGTCGCCGACCGGCTGATGAGCCCGATGATGTTCTCCGGGTGGGGCGTCCGGACCTACGGCCGCGACCAGCCCGGCTACAACCCGATCGGCTATCACACGGGCTCCGTCTGGCCGCATGACACCTCCCTGATCGCCGCGGGGTTGAAGCGGTACGGCTTCGACGACGAGTCGAACCGGCTCGTCGGGCATGTCTTCCAGGCCGCCCAGCACTTCCCGGACTACCGCCTGCCGGAGCTGTTCTGCGGCTTCGATCGCGACCACTCGTCCCTGCCCGTGCCGTACCCGGTCGCCTGCTCGCCGCAGGCATGGGCTGCGGGCGCCTCGTTCCTGTTCGTCGAGACGATGCTCGGCCTGCGGGCGAACGCGGGCCAGCACGAGCTGGAGCTGCTCCATCCGAACCTCCCGGACTGGCTCGGCAAGGTGACCCTGACGAACCTCCGGGTCGGCGACGCGTCGGTCGACCTGCTCTTCCACCGGTGGCGCGGGACGACGAGCGCCGAGGTGCTTCGCAAGGTGGGCGACGTCTCCGTGACGATCCGCCTGTAGACGATGGCGCCGGCGCGCCCGCCCTGCGCCGACGGAGGGAGAGGAGAGGGATGGCCACGATCCGGGAGAGCCTTGCCGGCGCGACCGAACGGCTGCGCGCCGCCGGTTCGGAGACGGCCCGGCTGGACGCCGAGGTCCTCCTCGGCTGGGCGATCGGCGCGGACCGGACGACGGTCCTGGCCCACCCGGATGGCCCGGTCGGGGCCGATGCGGCGGCGCGGTTCGATGCCGGCGTCGCTCGACGCGAGGCGGGCGAGCCCGTGGCCTACATCCGCGGCTTCAAGGAATTCCACGGGCTCGCGTTCAGCGTCGATGCCCGGGCGCTGATCCCGCGACCGGAGACCGAGGCGATCGTCGACGCGGCGATCGCCGACGTGATGCGGCGGCTCGCCGAGCGTCCCGGGGAGGCGGGTGCCGGACCGGGTCCGGGCGGCGACCCGATTCGCGTCGCCGACGTCGGCACCGGCAGCGGCGCGATCGCCGTCGCCCTCGCGGTCGGTCTCCGCGGCCGGCGGGTCACGATGGGCCGGAACGTGACGATCTTCGCCACCGAGTCCTCGCCGGAGGCGCTGGACCTCGCTCGCGAGAACGCCGTGGGGCACGGGGCGGCCGAGGGGATGCGGTTCGCCGAGGCCGACCTGCTGCCGCCGGTCCTGCCGGACGACGGTGCCCCGTTCGACCTCATCCTCGCCAACCTTCCGTACATCCGGACGGACGCGATCGACGGGCTGCCGATCGCCGCGTCCTTCGAGCCGCGTTCGGCCCTCGACGGCGGGCCCGACGGCCTCGACGTGATCCGGGCGCTCCTCGCCCGCTTGCCGGATGCCCTCGCCGCAGGCGGCGTCGCCCTCCTCGAGATCGGCTCCGACCAGGGCGAACGCGCCGTGGCGGCGGTCGCCGAGCTCCTGCCGGGCTGGCCGACGACCGTCGAGCCCGACCTTGCCGGCCTGCCGCGCGTCCTGCGCGTGGAGCATGGCTGAGGCACGAGTGACGCTCCGCCCGGACGCCGCGTTCCCGATCGGCCTCGTCGCCCTCGACATCGATGGGACCCTGATCGGCGACGACATGACGATCCCGCCGCGGACCACGGCCGCGGTGCGCGCCGCGCTGGATCGCGGCGTTCACGTCTCGCTCGTGACGGGCCGGATGACGACGAGCGCGATCGTCTTCGCCCGCGCACTGGGGCTCGTGGACCCGATCGTCGCCTACCAGGGCGCCCTGATCCGGGAGCTGCCACCGGCAGACCGCGACCCGCGGCTCGGGCGGATCCTGCGCCATCGGCCGCTGGCCGTCGATGCGGCCCGCGACGTCCTCGCGTGGGCGAAGGGGGTGGGCCTCGAGCCCCACGTCAACGACCTCGAGCGGTTCGTCGTCCAGGCCGACGACCCGCGAGCCGAGGACTACTCGTCGTTCCTCGGCGCCCGTGCGCTGGTCACGCCGGATCTCGCCGCCTGGATCCGGCGGCCCGTCTCGAAGATCCTCGCCGTCGCCAGCGACCCGATCCCCGAGTCCGTGATGGACGATGCTCGGCGGCAGTTCGCCGGCCGCGCCGCCGTCACGATCAGCCACCCGCGCTTCCTCGAGTTCCTCGCGCCGGGCGTCTCGAAGGCGGTCGGTGTCCGGCACCTCGCCCGCCGCGCGCACGTGCCCCTGGCGAACGTCCTGGCCATCGGCGACCAGTTCAACGATCTCGAGATGATCGCGGCGGTCGGGCATGGCGCCGCGATGCGTGGCGCGCCCGAGCAGGTCCGGGCGGCGGCTCGGTACATCGCCCCACCCGTCGAGGACCAGGGCGTGGCCGACCTCATCGAACGGCTGGTGCTCGCCAGGGCCGCTGCGTGACGGCGCGGGTCGTCCCGGACGACGCAGACGGGCGGGCCGCGGCGATCGAGGCCCTGCGGGCCGGCGGGATCGTCGCCCTGCCAACCGACACGGTCTACGGGATCGCCGTCGCGCTCGCCACGCCGGGCGGGATCGAGGACCTGTTCGCGGCGAAGGACCGGCCGCCGGATCGGGCGATCATGCTGCTCCTCGCCGACGCCGGGCAGGCGCCCACGATCGGGGAGTGGCCGCCGGCCGCCGCCGCGCTCGCCGCGGCGTTCTGGCCCGGCGGGCTGACGGTCGTCGTCCCGCAGCGGGCGGACGTCGCACTGCCGGCGGTGTTGACTGGTGGAGCGGCGACGATCGGGCTGCGCGTCCCGGACCACGACGCGCCACGGGCGCTGGCCGCCGCCGTCGGTCCGCTGCCGACGACCTCCGCGAACCGGTCCGGGCAGCCCGAGGCGAGCGATGCCGCCGCGATCGTCGACCAGCTCGGCCACGCGGTCGGGATCGTCATCGACGGCGGTCACGCCCACGGTGGGCCGCCGTCGACCGTCGTCGACTGCACCGTCGACCCACCGCGGATCCTCCGCATCGGCGCGATCCCGCCCGACGCGATCGACGCCGTCCTCGGGGTGACGCGTGCGGGCGTCCTGACTCGTCCTGAGGCTCGGCGTCCCGCGGCCGGCTCGCCCGGCATGGGAAGATACGCCCGACACCGCGGGCCGCAGCGCCGCTTGCGCGCGCCCCGGTTGGACGTCCGGCGAACCGGCCCACGCGGGCCAGATGGAGGAATCGCGCGATGGGGATCACGGACCAGGTGCGGACCGCTGATGCCTCGATCGCGGACCTCGACCCCGAGCTCTGGGCCGCGATGGAGGGCGAGCGCCGCCGCCAGCACGACAAGATCGAGCTGATCGCCTCGGAGAACTACACCTCGGCCGCGGTCATGGAGGCCCAGGGCAGCTGGCTCACGAACAAGTACGCCGAGGGGCTGCCCGGCAAGCGCTACTACGGCGGCTGCGAGTTCGTCGACGTCGCGGAGAACCTCGCCCGTGACCGAGCCCTCCGCCTGTTCCCGGGCGCCGAGCACGTCAACGTCCAGCCCCACTCCGGCGCCCAGGCGAACATGGCCGCCTACTTCAGCGTCATCGATCCGGGCGACCGGATCCTCGGCATGAAGCTCGACCAGGGCGGCCACCTCACGCACGGGATGAAGCTCAACTTCTCGGGCCGCCTGTATGAGGTCCACGCATACGGCGTGCGCGAGGACACCGAGCGGATCGACTACGACGCGCTGGAGGCCCAGGCCGCCGAGGTCCGCCCGAAGCTGATCGTCGCGGGCGCGTCCGCGTATCCCCGAACCTGGGACTTCGAGCGGATGGCCGCGATCGCCCATGGCGTGGGGGCACTCCTGTTCGTCGACATGGCCCACATCGCCGGGCTCGTCGCGGCCGGCGTCCACCCGTCGCCCTTCCCGCACGCGGACATCGTCACGACCACGACCCACAAGACCCTCCGTGGACCGCGCGGCGGGATGATCTTCAGCCGGTTCGAGCTGCCGCCGTCGGTCGACGCCGCCGACTTCCCGAACGTCAAGGCCGGACCCTCGGGGACCGCGGCGCTCGCGGCCACGATCGACCGGACCGTCTTCCCGGGCGTCCAGGGCGGCCCGCTCATGCAGGTCATCGCCGGCAAGGCGGTGGCCTTTCAACTTGCCTTCGGCGAGGAGTTCCGGCGCGACCAGCAGCGGACGCTCGACAACGCCGCGACGATCGCGGCCGTCCTCGCCGAGCGCGGGCTCAGGATCGTGTCGGGCGGCACCGACAACCACCTCATGCTCGTCGACGTGATGTCGCGGGGCGTGACCGGCAAGGATGCCGAGCGCCTCCTCGACGAGATCGGGATCACGGTCAACAAGAACCAGATCCCGTTCGACCGGCAGCCGCCGAACACGTCGTCCGGGATCCGCGTCGGCACGCCGGCGGTCACGTCGCGGGGGATGGGCGCCGACGAGATGCGGGAGATCGCGGCGATCATCGCAGACGCGATCGAGCGCCACGACGACGCCCCGGGCCGGGCGGAGCTCGCCCCCCGCGTGGCCGCGATCGCCGCCGCATTCCCGGTTCCGGGCCTCCGCCGTCCCACGTGACATTCATCCCGAACATCGCCGGCGTCGTCCCCTTCCTCCTGTTCGGTTTCGCGGCGGCGGCGGCGATCTCGCTCCTGCTGACCCCGTCGATCCGGCGTCTCGCGATCCGGATGGACGCCGTCGACCGGCCGGGCAGCCGACGAGTGAACACGTCGCCGATCCCGCGCGGCGGCGGTGTCGCGGTCGCGACCGCGTTCATCATCGTCACCCTCGCCGTCCTCGGCCTGAACGCGGCCTTCGGGATCGTGTCCGTGCCCTTGACCGTGCAGCCGACCGACCTCACCGGCCTGCTCATCGGCGGCGCCCTCGCGGCCGCGTTCGGCGTCGTCGACGACTACTTCGATCTGCGGGCGCGCTGGCAGTTCCTCGGCCAGTTCGGCCTCGCGCTGATCGCGATCGCCTTCGGCATCACCGTCGACTTCGTCGCCAATCCGTTCGGGCCCGGCGTGATCCGGTTCGACGGCATCTTCGGGATCGCCTTCACGGTCCTGTGGATCGCCGGGATGATCAACAGCATCAACTTCATCGACGGGCTCGACGGCCTGTCGTCCGGGATCGGGCTGATCGCGGCGTTGACGCTCGGGATCATCAGCCTGACGACCCAGGTCGGCCCATTCGGCCAGCCGTTCATCACCGTCCTGTGCTTCGTCCTCGCGGGTTCGCTGCTCGGCTTCCTCCGCTGGAACTTCCACCCGGCCTCGATCTTCACCGGGACGAGCGGCGTCATGTTCCTCGGCTACACGCTGGCGGTCCTGTCGATCCTCGGCACGGCCAAGGTCGCGGTCGCGATGCTGATCCTCGGCGTGCCGATCATCGACGCGTTCTGGATCATCGTCCGCCGGCTCGCCGAGGGCCGGTCCCCGTTCTCGCCGGACCGCGGGCATCTCCACCATCGGCTGCTCGACATCGGGCTCTCGCACCGCCAGACGGTCCTGCTGATCTACTCGATCTGCATCCTCCTGGGCCTCCTGGCGATGCTCCTGTCCGGATCGACCCAGCTCTACGCGTTCATCGGCGTGTTGTTCGCGAGCGGGTTCGTCCTGTTCATCCTCGCCCGCGGCGTCTTCGACCCGGACCTGGCCGACTTCGGGGACTAGGCGAGCCCCGGCGCCGACTGCAGGCGGTGCGCCCGCGCCACATGAGACGTCAGGGGCAGGACCCGGGTGGGGTCGGGTGCGGTTCTAGGGTATTCGGCCGACTGGGCCGAAGCGCAGCCCGATGCTAGGATTCCACCCCGCGCCGGTCCGTCAGCCGGCGAGGCGCTCGGGGCACCTTCTCGTTGGAATTTCTCGTCGCGGCGCTCGTCGTCGTCGGCTTGCTGCTCATCGCCGGCCGCTTCCTCCTGCGCACCGAGTCCGGTCGCGCGGTGCTGCCTCGACTCGTCGACGACTCCGTCGGGATGTGGGCGCTCCGGAAGGTGACCGGTCGACCGCCTCTGGACGCGTGACCGACGGCGACAGCACCCCGCCGCCAGCCGAGCCGCCCGTCACCCTGGCGCCGGGTCCCTCGACCGTGTTCCCGGCCGGCTCGACGATCGCCACCCAGCGGGTCCTGATCACGCCGACGCGCGCCGTGACCTCCAGCGCCGCTCGCCCGGCCGCGGCTCCCGCTCCCGTTGCGACCGAACGTGCGACGTTGATCAGCGCTGCGGCCGCGGCAGCCGCCTCGGCGACCGGTCCGGTCGATGCGCCGCGATCGCCGGACGCTGGCCGAACCGGTTCGCTGCGCTCATGGGCATCGTGACGGCAGCCGTGTTCGTCGTGGTGGTCTTCGGGGCGATCTTCGTGCCGCATGACACGCCGGGCGTCCATCTCGCCGCAGGCAGCACCCCCCCCGCGCCTTCCGGCGCGAACCGTCGCAGGTCGCGGTGGCGCCCGGCGGGTCGCCCTCGCCGCTACCGTCGACAGCGTCCATCCCGCCGTCCGCGAGCCCGAGCCCATCTCCCTCGACGCGAGCCGTCGGCGACGCCCGTTCCCACGCCCGCGCCGACACCGCGGCGGACACCCGTGCCGACGCCGGTCGCCACCCCTGTCCCGACCCCGACCCCTGCGCCGACCCCCCCACCGAAGGCCACCCCCAAGCCCACGCCGAAGCCGACCCCCAAACCCACGCCGAAGCCCACGCCGACCCCGCCGCCGCGTCGCATCGATCGCATGCTCCGTGACCGGCAACGTCGGCGATCTGCGACGGGACCGGCTCGTTGAACGCGGTGAGCTACACCTTCGACTTCGGCGATGGATCGCCTGCCGCAGCGGCCCGAGCCCGTTTGACGCACAAATACGATGGACCCCGGCTCTGTACATGGTCATCCTGACGGTCTCCGACGGCCACGGTCGCGTGGACTCGGATTCCCAGTCGGTGACCATCCCGTGACGTCGCGCACCCGGATCCGCTGGCGCCTTCCCGCCGTGGCGATCGCCGTGCTGACGACCGCCCTGGCTGCCGGCTCGTGGCCCGCAGCGGTCCTCGCCGCCGCCCCGACGGCCGTCGACGACGCGGCGGTCGTTCAGCAGGACGCCGGCCCGACGACGATCCCCGTCCTCGACAACGACACCGTCACGGCCGGCGACACGATCACGGACATCCCCGACGCCGGCGTCCCATGGCAACGGTCGTGATCGCCGGCGACGGCCTGTCGGTCACCTACGAGCCGACCGGCGGCTACAGCGGGCCGGACACGTTCACGTACACGGTCACGAACGATCCCGACGGGGATTCGACCGCGACCGTCACCGTCAAGGTCAACGCCCCGCCGGTCGCGGTCGACGACCCGCCGGTCCCCGGCTGTGCCCCGGACCACACGACGTTCGGCGGCTCGTTCCCGGTCGTCGAGGACGCCCAGGCGTTCCAGTTCGGGGCGGCCTGCAGCCTGATCGCCAACGACACCGACACCGACGGCTCGATCGTCGCGTGGGACGTCGTGACGAAGCCGGCGCACGGCAACATCGTCTGGCTGCCGGGCCAGCCCGGGATCTTCAGCTACACGCCGGACCCCGACTACAACACGCCGTCGGGCGACTGGGTATCCGACACCCTCACCTACCAGGCGATCGACGACGACGGCGCGCGATCGAACGAGGCGACCCTCCGGATCTGGGTCGCACCGTTGAACGACGCCCCGAGCTTCGATCCGGGTCCTCTCACCATCCACGGGACAGAAGACGTCGCCTACAGCGCCGCGTGGGCGACGGCGATCTCGCCCGGACCGCCGGACGAATCCTCCCAGGCGGTCCAGTTCCAGGTCAGCGGCGACACGAATCCCGGGCTGTTCAGCGCCGCCCCGGCGGTGGCGCCCGACGGCACGCTCTCGTTCACGCCGGCCGCGAACGCCGCCGGCTCGGCCACGGTGACGATCAAGGCCAAGGACGACGGCGGGCTCGAGGACTACAACGTGTCGAGCGCCCATCCGGCCGACACGAGCGCTCCGGTCACGCTCACGATCGTCGTCGACAGCGACAACGATCCGCCGACGGCCACGGACGACAGCGCGACGATCGCCGAGGACGCGCCGGCCACCGCGATCAACGTGCTCGGGAACGACACCGATCCCGAGAGCGATGCCCTCTCGATCACCGGCGTGAGCGCTGCGGCCCTCGGCACGGTGACGTTCACGGCCACGACCCTTCACTACGAGCCGAACCAGGACGCGAACGGCGCCGACTCGTTCACCTACACGATCGATGACGGCCACGGCGGCACTGCGAGCGCGACCGTCACCGTCACCATCACGCCCGTCAACGACGCCCCGAAGACGCTGCCGGACGCGCTGACGGTCAACGAGGACCAGTCGACCGCGTCAGCCGTGTCCGTCCTCGCCAACGACACCGATGTCGAGGGCGACACGCTCGCGGTGACGGCTGCCGGCGGGGCGACGAAGGGCGTGGTCACGTTCACCTCGACCAGCGTCCGCTACAAGCCGAACGCCAACGCGTTCGGCAGCGACACGATCACCTACACGGTGTCCGATGGGCACGGCGGAACCGCGACGGGATCGGTCGCCGTGACGATCACGCCGTCCAACGACCCGCCCAACGCGGTCAACGACGGCGTCCCGACCGCGCTGAACGTCTATCTCGCGGGCGGCGCCCAGGCGCTCCAGGTCCTCGCCAACGACACGTGGCTCCCGGACGCGCCCGAGACGCTGACGATCACCGCGGTGACGAATGGCGGCCACGGGACGGTCGCGATCACCGGCGTCGGGACGGGCCTGACCTACACCCCACTTGGCACGACCACGGGCATCGACGTGTTCACGTACACGATCTCCGATGGGCACGGGGGGACGGACACGGCCAGCGTCGTCGTCAACGTCTTGAGGGACGCGACCGCACCGAAGGTCAGCCAGCCCACGGTCACCGCGACCCACATCAAGGGCCGGACGTCGACGCAGCTCCAGGTCCGCTGGGCGATCATCGAGACGCAGACCGGCCTCGCCTGGGAGCAGGTCCAGATCTCGACGAACGGCGGCGCCTGGACGTCGCTGACGCTGACATCGTCGGCGGTCCGGACCCTCTCCGTGACGGTCCACATCGACCGCTCGATCCGGTTCCGCGTCCGTGCCTCGGACCGCGCCGGCAACACGGCGGCCTTCGTCCTGAGCCACACGATCAGGACCTGACGCGGGTCCGCCCGGGGTGGGTCGGCGGCGCGCCCTCTGCTATACTCCCGGCGCCTTGGTAGGTCACCCATGATCGAGCCCGGCCGGGGTTGGGCCTATGCGGCCCTCTTCTCGGAAATCGGCCTCTCGCTCCTGGTCACCACCCTCGTGGGCGTGCTCGCCGGCCACTGGGTCGACGTGCAGCTCGGGATGACCGTTCCGGTCTTCGTGATCGTCGGCTTCCTCCTCGGAGCAGGGTCGGGAACGGTGATGATCTACCGGCTGGTCAGCAGGTTCCTCGAGACGATGGACTGAAGCGTCGACGGACCGGATGACGAAGACGAGAGCGCGGCGACTGGCCGCGCTCCTGTGTGTGGAGGGATCGTGACGATCGAGCAGGGCCCGGCCGACGCCGCCGCCCAGGCCCCGACACCCCCGCCGACGCCCGACCGAGCGATCGCGCCGTGGGCTGTCGGCCCGGTGGTTCACGCTCATCGGCCTCGTGATCGTGCTCGATATCTTCGCGTTCATCCTGTTCCCGCAGACGCCGAAGGACACGCGTCGGCCGGGACGGACTGCCCGTTCCCCGCCTGTTTCATCCAGAACGCCCTCGAGTTCCCGGCCCCGCAGACCGTCTTCGACTTCGACCCGTCGGCCCCGCCGCCGCCGCCGGTTGGCGTCTACTTCCACCCGAGCATCAGCAACACGATCCTGACGATGTGGATCGTCATGGCGGTCGTCCTGACCGCGGTGATCCTGATGGTCCGCGGCTCGCGGATGATCCCGGGCCGCGGCCAGAACATCATCGAGACGGTCTACGAGATGCTCCGCGACTTCGGCCTCGGGATCGCCGGTCCGACGGCCACGCCGTATATCCCGATCTTCGTCGGCGCATTCCTCCTCGTCCTGTTCAATAACTGGATCGGGCTGATCCCGCCGGTCGGCAAGGTCGAGTTCCTGCGGGCGCCGTCGAGCGACGTGAACATCACGATCGGGATGGCCCTCGTGAGCTTCCTGATCTTCGAGATCGAAGGCTTCCGAAGGCTCGGCGCCGGGAGCTACCTCGGGAAGTTCTTCCCGCTCTACGAGTTCAAGAACGGCATCGGGGCCGGGATCCTGGCCCTGTTCGTCGGCCTGATCGAGCTGATGCTCGAGTTCGTCAAGCCCGTCACGCTGTCGATGCGGTTGTTCGGCAACATCTACGGCGGCGAGGTCGCCCTCGGCGTGATGACGACGCTGACCGTCCTCTTCATCCCGGTGGCGCTCATTGCGCTGGAGCTGATGCTCAACGCGATCCAGGCGCTCATCTTCAGCATCCTGACGCTGTTGTTCATCACACTGGCCATCGAGAGCCATCACGAGGAGGAGGGGCACCTCGCCGAAGAGGCGCTCGCGGAGCTCAAGGGGACGGAGCCGCAGACGCTCCAGCCCGCCCACTGATCTCGTCCCGCGCAGGGGCGCGGGGACCCATATCGATCGAACCCGGGCCGTCCTGCCCGGGGAACAGGAGGACATCTCGCATGGAGCACATCGGCGCCGGCCTCGCCGCCCTCGGGGTCATCGGCCCGGGCATCGGCATCGGCATCCTCGCCGGGCTCTCGGCCCAGGCGATCGGTCGCAACCCGGACGCTGCCGGCCAGATCCGCGGCATCGCGATCATCCTCGCGGCGTTCGCCGAAGGCCTCGGCGTCCTCGCGATCGTGGTCGGCCTGCTCGCGATCTTCATCACCGGTCCCAGCGCGTAGCCGGTCCGGATCGGAGCTTCCATCGTGGACCTTCTGGCCATCGCGTCCGGCATCCAGGGTGAGGCCGCCCGCCTCGTCGCGGGCGCCGCCGCCGAGCCGCTGTTCCAGATCAACCTGTTCCAGGTGCTCATCGCCGCGACGAACTTCGTCGTGTTCCTCGCGATCATCTGGACGTTCGCCTTCAAGCCGCTCCAGCGGATGCTGGCCGAGCGCAAGGCGCGGGTCGAGGAGGGGCTCCGCGATGCGGAGCAGGCCCGGAAGGACCGCGAGTCCGCCGAGGCCGACCGCCTCGCCACGCTCCAGGAGGCACGCCGCGAGGCCAACGACATCCTCTCCCGGGCCCAGAAGGTCGCCGACGAGTCGCGTGAGCGCGACCTGGCCGCGACCCGTGAGGAGCTCGAGCGGATCCGCGTCCGTGCGAGCGCCGATCTCGAAGCGGAGAAGGTTCGCGCGATCGGCGAGCTGCGGGCCGAGGTGGCCGACCTCGCCCTCCGAGCCGCCGGCCGTGTCGTGGGCGAGACGATGACCGACGACCGCCAGCGGCGGCTCGTCGACGAGTTCCTCCGCGAGGCCGGGACCAGCTCCGCGACGGATCGCGCCGGCTGATGGCCAAGCGCGACAGCGCGCCGAGGCGATACGCCGAGGCCGCCTTCGAGATCGCCAACCGCGACGGCTCGATCGAGACGTGGCGGCGGGACCTCGACGTGGCGGCCGGCGAGATCGAGGGCTCGGACCTGATGACGGTCCTCGCCAATCCGGCCCTGCCGCTCGAGCAGCGGCAGCTCGTCGCGCGGCGGGTCTTCGACGGCCTGTCCGCCCCGGCCCGGAATCTCGTCCAGCTCCTCGTCCGGCGTGGCCGGATCGAGCAGCTGCCGCGGGTCGCGGCGGAGTTCCGCCGGCTCGACGAGATCCGCCAGGGGATCACCCACGCGACCGCGACGAGCGCGGCCCCTCTGACCGATCTCGAGGTCCGGGCCCTGACGGCCCGTCTCGAGCAGATGACGGGCGGCACCATTGCCCTCCAGACCGACGTCGACGAGAGCCTGCTCGGCGGGTTGATCGTCCGTGTCGGTGACCGACTGATCGACGGGAGCGTCCGGGGCCGCCTCGAGCGGCTGCGGAACCAGCTCGCCACGGGCGCCCTCTAGGAGACCCTGTTCCATGGCCATTCGTTCCGATGAGATCACCAGCATCATCAAGTCGTCGATCGACTCGTTCGACGCGGCGACCGAGACGCGCAGCGTCGGGACGGTCGTCGAGGTCGGTGACGGGATCGCCCAGATCTACGGCCTCGACGACGCCCTGGCGTCGGAGCTGCTGGAGTTCCCCGGCGACGTCTTCGGACTCGCCCTGAACCTCGAGGAGGAGACGGTCGGCGCGGTCATCCTCGGCGATGCGCGCGCGATCAAGGAAGGCGACACGGTCAAGACCACCGGCCGCGTCGCGGAGGTCCCCGTCGGGCAGGCCCTGCTCGGCCGGGTCGTCGATCCCCTCGGGCGCCCGCTGGACGACAAGGGCCCGATCGTCACGACGAAGACCCGCCCGGTCGAGCGGATCGCCCCGGGCGTCATCGTCCGGCAGTCCGTGGACACCCCGGTCCAGACCGGTGTCAAGGCGATCGATGCCCTGATCCCGATCGGCCGGGGCCAGCGCGAGCTCATCATCGGCGACCGCCAGACGGGCAAGACCGCGATCGCGATCGACACGATCATCAACCAGAAGGGCAAGAACCTCGTCTGCATCTACGTGGCGATCGGCCAGAAGCTCTCGACCGTCGCCCAGACCGTGGCGGTCCTCGAGCAGCACGGCGCCATGGCCCACACGATCGTCGTCGTCGCCGGCGCCGAGGACCCCGCGCCGCTCCAGTACCTCGCCCCGTACTCGGGCGTGGCGATGGGCGAGGAGGTCATGGAGAACGGCGTCGAGGTCGAGGGCCAGGGGCTCGTCAAGGACGCCCTGTGCGTCTATGACGACCTCAGCAAGCACGCCTGGGCCTATCGCGAGATGTCGCTCCTCCTGCGCCGTCCGCCCGGCCGCGAGGCGTATCCCGGCGACGTCTTCTACCTCCACTCGCGGCTCCTGGAGCGAGCGGCGCGATTGAACGACGAAAACGGCGGCGGCTCGCTGACGGCGCTGCCGATCATCGAGACCCAGGCGGGCGACGTCTCGGCCTACATCCCGACGAACGTCATCTCGATCACGGACGGCCAGATCTTCCTCGAGACGGACCTGTTCAACGCAGGCCAGCGACCCGCCCTGAACATCGGCATCTCGGTCTCCCGCGTGGGCTCGGCCGCCCAGACGAAGGCCATGAAGAAGGTCGCCGCCCCGCTGAAGCTGGACCTGGCCCAGTACCGCTCGCTCGCGGCGTTCGCCCAGTTCGCGTCGGACCTCGACAAGGCCACGCGCGACCAGCTGACGCGTGGCGAGAAGCTGTCGGAGATCACGAAGCAGCCGCAGTACCAGCCGCTGCCGGTGGAGAAGCAGGTCGCGATTCTGTACGCGGCCACGAAGGGCAAGCTCGACGACATCCCGACGCCGCGCGTCAAGGAGTTCGAGTCGAGCTTCTACCGCTTCCTTGAGACCGAGCACCCGGCGATCCTCACGGAGCTCGGCGAGACGAAGGCGTTGTCGGATGAGCTGGCTGCGTCCCTGGACACGGCGATCGACGCCTTCCGCCAGAGCTTCACGGCGTAGATGGCCAGCCAGCGCGATATCCGGCGGCGGATCCAGTCCAGCCGGAATATCAAGCAGATCACGCGGGCGATGCAGTTCGTGGCTGCGTCGAAGCTGAAGCGCGCCCAGGAGTCGACGCTGGCGGCCCGGCCGTATGCCGAGAAGCTCGACGAGGTCCTCGCGGACCTCTCGACCGTGCTCAGCGGTGAGGACCATCCGCTCCTCCAGAAGCGCGAGGGCGGCAAGCGGCTTCTCATCCTCGTCACGACGGACCGCGGCCTCGCCGGCGCGCTGAACACGAACACGATCCGCTTCGCCGCCGGGCACATCACGACCACGAAGGGCGACCTGACCGTCGTCACCGTCGGCCGCAAGGGTCGCGACGCGATGCGCCGCGCGCGGGTCCCGATGGAGGCCCACTTCGACGGGTTTCGCGAGCGGCCGACGTTCGCGGACGTCCTCCCGCTGGCCAGGCTCGTCACCGACGGCTTCCTCGACGGCTCGTTCGGGCGCGTCGACCTCGTCTACAGCCAGTTCGTGTCGACGCTGGTCCAGCGACCGGCCCTCGCGACCCTGCTCCCGATCGAGCCGAGCGCCGACACCGCCGGCATCCCCGGCAATCAGTTCATCTTCGAGCCCAACCCGGGCGCGGTCCTCGAGCAGCTCCTCCCGCGCTACGTCGCGACCCGTCTGTACCAGGCGGCCCTGGAGACGACTGCCAGCTTCTTCTCGAGCCAGATGGTCGCAATGAAGAACGCGACCGAGAACGCCGAGGAGCTGATCGACGATCTGACCCTCGCCTACAACAAGGTCCGCCAATCCAACATCACCCGCGAGATGATCGAGATCGCGTCCGGCGCTCAGGCCGGCTGAGCGCGAGCAGGAGGCACACCACCCATGGCGAGCGCCGCACCCGCGACGAACACACCGACGGGCCACGTCATCCAGATCACCGGGCCGGTCGTCGACATCGAGTTCCCCGCCGGCCACCTGCCGGCGATCTACAACGCCGTCGCGATCGTCCGCGAGGGTCAGGATGACCTGGTCTGCGAGGTCCAGCAGCACCTCGGCAACAACTGGGTCCGGAGCGTCGCGATGACCACGACGGACGGACTGGCCCGGGGGACCCGGGTCCGCGACAGCGGCGGGCCGATCTCGGTGCCCGTCGGCGAGGTCACGCTCGGGCGGGTGTTCGACGTGCTCGGCCGGCCCATCGACAACAAGGGGCCCGTCGATCGGTCGAAGCTCCTGCCGATCCACCGCGCGGCTCCGCCGTTCGACGAGCAGACGACGGAGGTCGAGGTCTTCGAGACGGGCCTCAAGATCATCGACCTGATCTGCCCGTTCAAGAAGGGCGGCAAGGTCGGGATCTTCGGCGGCGCGGGCGTCGGCAAGACGGTCATCATCCAGGAGCTGATCAACAACGTCGCCAAGGAGCACGAAGGCGTCTCGGTCTTCGCCGGGGTGGGCGAGCGCTCGCGCGAGGGCAACGACCTCATCCACGAGATGACCGAGTCCGGCGTCATCAAGAGCACGGCCTTCGTCTTCGGGCAGATGAACGAGCCGCCGGGGGCCCGCCAGCGCGTCGGGCTGACCGGCCTGACGATGGCCGAGTACTTCCGCGACGAGGAGGGCCGCGACGTCCTCCTCTTCATCGACAACATCTTCCGCTTCACCCAGGCGGGCTCGGAGGTCTCGGCGCTCCTCGGCCGGATGCCGTCGGCGGTCGGCTACCAGCCGAACCTCGCGACGGAGATGGCGGCCCTGCAGGAACGGATCACGTCGACCAAGAAAGGCTCGATCACCTCCCTCCAGGCGGTGTTCGTCCCGGCCGACGACTACACCGACCCGGCGCCGGCCACGACCTTCGCCCACCTCGACTCGACGATCCGCCTCGAGCGGGCGATCGCGGAGCTCGGGATCTACCCGGCGGTCGATCCATTGACCTCCACGTCGCGCGTCCTCGACCCGAACATCGTCGGGCAGGAGCACTACGACGTCGCCCAGGAGACGAAGCGCGTCCTCCAGCGCTATCGCGACCTCCAGGACATCATCGCGATCCTCGGGATCGACGAGCTGTCGGAGGAGGACAAGGCCACGGTCGCCCGGGCGCGCCGCCTCCAGCGCTTCGCGAGCCAGCCATTCACGGTGGCCGAGGTCTTCACCGGCCGGCCCGGCGCGTACGTCCCGATCAAGGACACCGTTGCGAGCTTCAAGGAGATCCTCGACGGCAAGGTCGACGACCTGCCCGAGCAGGCGTTCTTCCTGGCCGGCTCGATCGACGACGTCCGCGGCAACGCAGCGAAGCTGGCGGGGTAGGGCACATGCCCCTCCAGCTCGACATCGTCACGCCCGAGAAGCTGGCCTGGTCGGACCAGGTCGACGCGGTCGTTCTGCCCGGAAGCGAGGGCGAGCTCGGCGTGCTGCCGCATCACGCGCCGCTCGTGTCCACGCTCGGCGCCGGTGAGCTACGGCTCCGGAAGGGCGGGCAGGAGGAGTCGTTCGCGATCGTCGGCGGCTTCCTCCAGGTTCTCCCCGACAAGGTCGTGGTGATGGCCGAAACGGCCGACATCGCGTCCGAGATCGACCTCGAGAGGGCCCACGAGGCCCGCCGCCAGGCGGAGCAGGCGCTCGAGGGCGGGTTCGTCGAGGGCGCCGACCTGGCCGCGGCGCGCGCCTCGCTCCAGACGGCCCTGCTCCGGATCCGCGTCGCCGAACGGCGACAGCACGAAGGAGCCCGGCGACGCGTCTAGTGCCCGGGGCACGACCGAATCGCGACGGAATCCATGCTGATGCTCTGTGGCTGACGCTCGAATCCTCGGGCCAATGGGGTCGTGGGGCTTCCCCTTGGACCTCGGAGATGGCGATCTGAGTTCACATGGCTGACGCCCGTCCCTTCCATTGGGAATACACGCCCGAGCCGGTGACCCGCGAGGTCTTCCGGATCGAGGGCGGCACGCCGCTTCGCGGCGAGGTGCCGATCAGCGGCTCAAAGAACGCCGCCCTGAAGATGCTCGCGGCGGCGACGCTCACCGGTGAGCGCTGCCGGTTCACGAACGTCCCGGACATCGAGGACGTGCGGGTCATGGCCGAGACCCTGCGCGACCTCGGCGTCGTCGTCGACCACCCGTCAACGAACGTCTACGAGGTCGCCTCGGGCGACGTCGAATGGCTGTTCGTCCCGCTCGAGGCGGCCGCGAAGATGCGGGCGAGCTTCATGCTTCTCGGGCCCCTCCTCACCCGCTTCGGCCGGGTGATCATCAGCAACCCGGGCGGCGACCGGATCGGACGGCGCCCGGTCGACCTCCACGTCGAAGCGATGCGGACCCTCGGCGCCACGATCGACTACCGGAACGGCTACTACTTCGCCACGGCCCCTGGCCGCCTCCGCGGAACGGAGATCCACTTCCCGTTCGTGTCGGTCATGGGTACGGAGAATGCGATGCTCGCGGCGACCCTCGCCGATGGCCATACGGTGATCCGTCCGGCGGCCCAGGAGCCGGAGGTCGACGACCTGATCGCGTTCCTGAAGAAGATGGGAGCCGAGGTCGAGCGGACGGCCCCCGACACGATCGAGGTCCACGGCCGGCGAGCGCCTGCGGGGCGCGGACCACCACGTCATCCCGGATCGCATCGAGGCCGGAACCTTCGCCGTTGCGGCTGCCGTGACCGGCGGCCAGGTGACCCTGACCGGGGCGCCGTGCGACCACCTGGCGGCATTCCTCGAGGTGCTCGGGCGGGCGGGCGTCGACGCGCGATGCGACGGGGACCGGATCATCGTCGACGGCAGCCGGCTCCTCGCGGGCGGCTACCGAGCGTGCGACATCGAGACCGCTGCCTATCCCGGGCTCGCCACGGACCTCCAGCCCCCGACGTGCGTCCTCCTGACCCAGGCGAGCGGGCCGTCACGGGTCCACGAGGCGATCTTCGAGGATCGCCTGGAGTGGCTCTCGGACCTCAACCGGATGGGCGCGCGGATCGAGATCGCCGACAGCCATCACGCGACGATCCACGGCCGGACGCCCCTGACCGGAGCGGACGCCGAGATCGGCGATCTGCGCGCCGGGGCCTCGCTCATCCTTGCCGCGCTTGCCGCCCACGGGGAGTCCACGATCCACGGCGCACACCACGTCCAGCGTGGCTATGAGAACATCGAACGCAAGTTCGCCGATCTGGGAGCCCGGATCGCGCGCATCGAGGAAGGGACTGTTTCCACACCCTCATGAAGATCGGCATCGACCTCGGCACGGCCAACGTCCTCGTCTACGTGAAGGGCAAGGGCGTCGTGATCACGGAGCCGTCCGTGGTCGCCGTGTCCGACGACAACCGGATCGTCGCGGTGGGCGAGGAGGCCCGCGAGATGATCGGGCGGACGCCCGGCAACATCACTGCGATCCGTCCGATGAAGGATGGCGTCATCGCCGATTACGTGATCACCGAGGCGATGCTCCGCTTCTTCATCAACAAGGCGACGAAGGGGCGGATCGGCTTCTCGCGGCCGGAGGTGATGATCTCGGTGCCGGCCGGCGTGACCTCCGTCGAGAAGAGGGCCGTCCGGGACGCGGCCCTGAAGGCGGGAGCCAAGGAGGCGTACCTGATCGAGGAGCCGCTCGCGGCCGCGATCGGGGCCAACGTCCCGATCAGCGGCCCGTCCGGGAACATGGTGATCGACATCGGCGGCGGGACCTCGGAGATCGCGGTCATCGCGCTCGGCGGGATCGTCGTGTCGACCTCCCTGCGGGTCGGCGGCAACAAGTTCGACGAGCACATCGCCACCTACATCCGCAAGAAGTACAACCTGATGATCGGCGAGCGGACGGCCGAGGAGGTCAAGATCCAGATCGGGACGGCCCTCCCGCTCGAGCGCGAGCTCCAGATGGAGGTCCGTGGACGGGACCTGATCGCCGGCTTGCCGCGGACGATCCCGATCACGAGCTCCGAGGTGATGGAGGCGATCGAGGCCCCGTTGCAGCAGCTCGTCACGGCCGTCCGCCTCGTCCTCGAGCAGACGCCACCGGAGCTCAGCTCGGACATCATCGACAAGGGGATGGTGATGTCCGGCGGTGGCTCGCTGCTCCGCAACATCGACAAGCTCCTGACCCAGGTGACCGGCGTGCCGTGCCATGTGGCGGAGAACGCGCTCAACTGCGTCGCCCTGGGGACCGGTCTCGCGCTCGAGCACTTCGACTTCTTCAAGAAGTCGCTCGTGTCCCAGGTCTAGGCATCGTGGCCGGCGCCGCGCGCCAGGTCGTTCGCCGATCTCCACACGCACTCGCGCGCGTCCTTCAATTCCCTGGCGTCGCCGGAGTCGCTGATCCGGACGGCCACGAAGCAGGGGCTGACCCATCTCGCGATCACGGACCACGACCGGATCGATGGTGCGGTCGAGGGACGCGCCCTCGCCGCGGAGATCGCCCCGGACCTGACGCTGATCGTCGGCGAGGAGATCAAGACGACCGACGGCGACCTGATCGCGCTGTTCCTGACGGACGTGATCCCGCCCGGACTGTCCGCCGACGAGGCGATCGCGGGGGTCCGCGCCCAGGGCGGGCTCGTCGGGATCCCGCACCCGTTCGACCGGTTCCGCGGCTCGATGCTGAAGGATGCCCGGATGGAGCGGATCGTCGAGCAGGTGGACTGGGTCGAGGCGCACAACGCGCGGGTGGCATTCGGTGATGGCAACCGCCAGGCCGCCGAGTTCGCGCATGAGCACAGGCGGCCGGGGATCGCGGTGTCGGACGCTCACAGCGCGTTCGAGGTCGGGGTCGCCTACACGGCGTTCGACGGCAACCCCTCGACGCCCGCCGGGCTGCTCGCGGCGCTGCCGTCGGCCGAGCTGATCGGCGGCCGGGCCTCGTTCTACGTCCGGCTCTGGACGCCCATCGCGAAGGTCGTCCAGCGCGCCCGCGGCAATGGCCGGGTGACGCCGCCGAGCGATCGGCCCGTGTCCGTGGATCGATGAGCGGGCTGTTCGGGACCGCCCACGGCCCGACCGGGCCGGGTGGCGAGGATCGTCGAGGTGGCGAGGACCGTCGGAGCGGCGAGGAGCGCCGCCAGGACGAGGAGACGGCGGCCGCGACGGCCGCGACGACTGCCGCCCCGGCCGACTCGACGACCGCGTTCGATGCGGCCGCGGCAGCGGACGCCGCCGCCGCGCTGGATGCCGAGCGGCGAAGCGACGAGGATCGACGATCCGGCGCGGACCGGCGCTCCGGAACCGAGCGCCGCATGGACGAGACGATCACGCCCGATCAGCTGTCGCTTGGCCGCCGGCTCCGCCAGCCGCGGACGATCCTGTCGCTGGTCCTCCCGATCTTCCTGTTCGTCCTGTTCGCCCGGGCCCTGCCCGGCTTCCACCTCGATGAGCTGCCAGCCCTGATCGCCGGCGCCAACCCGGTCCTCCTCCTGGCCGCGACGGCCGTCTTCTATCTCGGGTTCCCGCTCCGCGGATGGCGCTGGGCGATCCTGATCCGCGGAACCGGGTTCCGCCTGAAGATCCGCGACGCGACCGAGATCATCTCCCTCAGCTGGCTCGTGAACTGCCTCGTGCCGGCCAAGCTCGGTGACCTCTACCGGGCGTACCTGCTGAAGATCAACAGCACCGTCTCGCTGTCGCGCACGTTCGGGACGGTCTTCATCGAGCGGATCCTCGACCTGTTCGCGATCGTGGTCCTGGGCCTGGCCGCCGGCTATTGGTCGTTCCGCGGCAAGCTGCCCGACCAGGTCCAGTTCCTGTTCGCGGTCGGCGTCGCCGTCGTCGTCGTCCTCGCCTTCGGCCTCCTCACGATGCGGAACTTCGGCCGGCGCCTGATCGTGCGGCTGCCGCTGCCGCACAGCGTCATGGAGCTGTACGACCGGTTCGAGGAGGGCGTCTTCGGCGCCGTCGGGATGAAGGCCCTGCCACTGCTCGTCGTCATCACCGGGCCTGATCTGGACGACCGAGGCCATGCGGCTCTTCCTCGTCATCGAGGCCCTCGGCTTCCCGGACGTCCATCTCGGGATCAGCGGTGCGTTCTTCGTGGCCCTGACGGGTTCGCTGCTGACCGCCGTGCCACTGACGCCGGCGGGGATCGGCGTCGTCGAGACGGGCGTCATCGCCGTCCTGACGCTCGTCTACGGCGTGCCGCAGACGGAAGCGCTGGCGATCGTCCTCGTCGACCGCGCGATCAGCGTGGTCTCGGTGATCGTGTTCGGGTCGATCCTCTACTGGGTGTCGCCCATTCGCAAGGGACGTGGCATCGTCGAGGCTCCCCTGCCGGAGGCGGAGCGCGCGGCGGCCTGACCCGCTCGCACGCACCGTTTCGCGAGTGTCCGGGCTTGCGTGGCCCGCGCATCATGGAGGAGAGGATCGCGACCGGCGAACCGATCGGCCCGATCCCGGACGAATCCCGACGGGGACCGGGGTCCCATGCCCGCTCCGGCCCGGACCCGTGCCAACCGCACCGCACCATGGCGCGTGCGAGGCTGGCCGCGATGACCGCGCCGGTACGAACGGGTGATACAGGGGGTCATAGGACGTTCGTGATCATGTGGGCATCGCGTCACCAGCCGCATGCTCACCAGACGGAGCGCCCAACGACGTCATGACCACCCAGAACGGTCGCGCGTTCAACGAGTGGCTTCGAGCCCAGCTCAAAGCCAAGAAGATGTCGCAGCGCCAGCTTGCCCAGCAGTCCGGCGTCGATCACTCGACGATCTCCCGGCTCATCCGCGGTGACCGCATGCCCTCGCTCGGCACGGCGACGAAGCTCGCTCGCGGCCTCCGTGAGCTCCGGGACGATGCAGACACGCCGCAGTACCTCGGGCTGGTTGCGTCCGGGGCGACGAACCCGACGGCACGCGTCGAGTACGCCCTGCGCGCAGACGAGCTCCTGAGCGAGCCGCAGGTCCGCCAGATCATGGAGTACTACCTCGCTGTCCGGATGCGTCGCTTCGGCCGCGCCTTCCAGCCATCCGAGCCGTCGACCAATCGTCCGCCGGAGCGCCCTGTGGCGCGCTCTGCGACGCTCGGTTCCGGCCCGGTGGTTGCGGGGGTCGGTGCGGTGCCGACGAGCCGGATGGGCGCCAGTCGCCCGATCGGCCGACCCCTCGGCCGACCGGGTCGACCCTAGGCAGCCCGGGAGCCTCCGCCCGGCATCGTCGGGCACACCACCGCCTATCCAGGGCACGACCCGGATGCCCTCCACGTCCGGGTCTCGGGGACAGCGAATGCCGGCGTCTGGGGCGCCGGCATTCGCTTTTGCACGTGCCTGCGGTGAACGGCTGTCGCGCCAGGACGACGCTGGACTGCGTTGCCGGCTGCGCTGCTCGCTCACGGGCCTTCAAGCCGCGCTCGCTCCGCTGCTCCCCGGCGCCTTGCCAGCCTCGCCCGGGCGCGACGAACGCGGTCGGGCTGAGAGCCAGTTCGGAGATCGCGTAGGCGCGGAGTGTCAGGCGCCGACGCGGTAGACGGTCACCCAGCGGCCCGGTGCGGCTTCGAACCGATCGACGACCGTTGGGGGAGGGCTCCCCGACCCGAGCGCCGCGGCGATCCACGCGTCCTCGGCCGGGCCGCCGCACGCGGCCCCGATCGTCTCGTGGAACAGCTGGTCGCAGAGGACGACCCGGGCCGGCGACCCGCTGGCGCCGCCGGTCGCGCCACCGGGACTGGATCCAGGATCCTGGACGATCCCCGGCACCAACGCCTCCAACGGGAACCGGACCGCATCGGCCGACTTCGCCGCCGGCAGGCTGTCGAGGATGACGGGCCCGCCGCCGGTCGCCACGAGGATTCGCGCGGCCGCAGCCTGGCCGGCCGGCCAGCCGCCATCGGCGGCAACTGCGGGCGGCTGATGGACGATGTTCCAGCCCACGAGCAGAATGACGATCCCTGCCGCGAGCACGGAGGCGACTGCCCGGACGGCACGAGCCCAGCGGCCGTCGGCACGCAGGCCGATCCGGATCAACGCGGCGACGCCAACCCCGACGAGGACGAACACCATCGGGTCGGCGAACGCGTGATAGTGGTCATTCGGGAGCCCGATCACGACCGTCGCGAGGCTCGATGCCCCGACCGTCAGCCCGACCACCGTCCACAGCAGCCCGAGGCCCAGCCAGCGGACGCCGGTTCGCTCGGCCAGTGCCACCTGCTCGGCTTCGGCAGAGGTGACGGACCCCGGGTGCGAGAACCAGCCCCGCCAGATCGTCAGGACGACGACGACCGTCGCGCTCGCGATCGTGGCGAGCGGTGCGTCGGTGATCAGCCCGGTCAGCGGCCAGCCGAGGACACGCAGGGCGACGATCGGCAGGCGCGCGGGGAGCGAGACGGACGCCGGCTCGCCGGCGGTCAGGAATGCGAGCGCCGCGCGGAGCTCCGAGCCACCGGTCGTCGCTTCATGGACTGCCAACGGGATGTAGCTGAGCAGGAACAGGAGGATCCACCAGCCGACCGAGGCGACGACCGCGCCGACGCCCGCCGTGTCCCGGTCGCGCTGCCGCCGCACGAGGTCCGCGATCAGCAGGCCCGCGACGACCGGCGTGAGGAGGACGCCGAGCACGTGGAGGTGCATCGTCACGATCGCGGCGGCGCCCGCAGCGATCCACCACCGCGGGCGACGCGCCTGCCACGCGTGCCAGGCGGCCGCGAGGGCGATCGCGCTCGAGAGCGCGATCAGGTTGGGGTTCCAGATGAAGGTCGACTCGTCGACGGCGCTCGCCGAGACGGCCATGAGGAGCCCCGCGACGAAACCGGCGACCGGGCCGCCGATCGACCGCCCGAGCCAGAACGTGACACCGACCGCGGCGATCCCGGCGATCGCGATCCACAGGGTCACGGCGGTCGGGTCGATGCCGGACAGGGCGGCCGCCGGCGCGAGGAGGAAGTAGTAGAGGACTCCGTGGTGGAAGTCGCCGATCGACGTCGGCGGGCCGAGGAGCGGGATCTGGCCCTGCTGGACGAAGTCGCGGAGGACGAGCATGTCATGGCCCTGGTCGGCGTCCCAGGTTCCGCGCGTCGGGAGGCTGACGAGGCGGAGGACCGCGGCCCCGGCGAGGATCGAGACGAGCCCGATCCATTCGAGCGCCGTCGTGGAGACGCGCGATCGGGCCGCCGCGAGGGCCTCGGTCACGGGCGGCGGGTCGCGGCCGTCGCCGCGGCCGCGGCGAGCGGGAGCGGCTCGGCCGGTTGCGCGGCGTGGCGGCGTGCGGCTCCCGCGCAGCGACAGGGCGCCCGGCGGGAGCGGTGTCAGCGGCTCGCCGCGCGCGAGCGCGAGCGCTCGGTCGAGGTTGATCGCGTCGTAGCCCTCGTCCATCCCCGGCGTCTCGAGGATGTACGCGACGCCCGCCAGGCGCGCGTGGCGGAGGACATGGGCCAGCCCGATCGCTCCGATGCGACCAGCTCCGAGATGCTCGTGGCGGTCCATCCGCGAGCCGAGCTCGGCCTTCGTGTCGTTCAGGTGGACCAGGGGCAATCGATCAATCCCGATCTCGCCGTCGAACCCGGAAAGGAGCTCGTCGATCCCGGCCGGAGTGGACACGTCGATGCCGGCGCCCCACAGGTGGGCCGTGTCGATGCAGAAGGCGACCCTCGCGCGGTCGATCCCGGCGCGGTCGATCGCGCGGGCGATCGCGACCCACTCATCGAGGTCGACGCCGAGCCCGGCGCCCCCGCCGGACGAATTCTCGAGCGTGATCACCGGGCCGTGCCCGGACTCGGTCGTCGTCGCGGTGGTCGTCGCCGTCTCCGTCTCCGCCGCGAGAGTCTCCGCGATGCCCTCGGCGAGGCGCTCGATCCCGACCTCGCGGCCGCTCCCGCCGTGCGACCCGGTGTGGACGTTGACGAATCGCGCCCCGAACCGATCGGCCGCTGCGAGCTCCGACCCGAGCAGCTCCAGGGACCGTGCGCGAAGGGTCTCGTCGGACCCGGCGAGGTTGATCAGGTAGGAGGCGTGGACCGCGAGGGGCGCCACGTCATGGGCGGCCAGGATGGACCGGAACTCCTCGATCTCCGGTGACGGTTCTGCCCGACGCTGCCACGCGGTCGGGTTGTCCGTGAACACCTGGAGGGCGTCGGCCCCGATCGCGACCGCCCGGTCCGCCGCCTTGACCATCCCGTCGCCGATCGCGAGGTGGGCTCCGAGCCGTCGGCCGTCGGGAAGCATGGGCGCCATCGTAGCGGGCGGGGTTCTGCTACGGTCGCCCCATGTCCGGCGCGACCGACCCGTCCCGCCCGGTCGGGCCCGCGACCGAGCCGCCGACCCGGCGCCTGACCGAGCAGGAGAGGGTGGTCCGCGCGTTCCTCCGCGACGGCCGGCTCGTCTCGATCCCGGCCAAGCCGGGCAAGCGCGACCTGCTCCTTCCCGTGATCCTCGACCGGTGCTTCCCGGAGGACCGCCCGTACGAGGAGAAGGAGGTCAACATGCGGCTTGCCCTCCTGCACCCGGACGTGGCTGCGCTCCGACGCTACCTGGTCGACGGGAGGCTCATGACGCGCGAAGCGGGGATCTACCGACGGGCGCGGCCGATGGCACCGGCCCTGCCGGACGCCTGACGGGTCAGTTGCGGCCGTTGCTGCGACTCGCCGTCTTGCTTCGACCCTTCGTGTACTCGCCACCGACCATCGGCTCGATCAGGCCGAAGTCGCCGTCGTTCCGGCGGTAGAGGATCGCCACCCGCTCGCTCTCCGCGTCGACGAAGACGAAGAACCGGTGGCCCAGCTCCTCCATCCGCTCGAGGGCGTCCTCCGCGAACATCGGCTCGATCGCGAAGCGTTTCGTCTTGACGATCCGGCTCTCTCGCGCGCGCTCGGCGGTGCCGTCGGCGATCTTGCCGGAGGATCGCCTTCTCCTCGACGGGTCGGGCGCGGACCCGCGGCTTCTCGCGGTGGTCGACCGCGCGCCGCTCGAGCTTGTCGACGACCTCGTCCACGCCCGCGCGATGGGTCGACGCGGCGGCGTGGGTCCGCAGGGTGTGACCGTCGATCACGAGGGTGACCTCGACGATGTGGCTGTCCGCCAGGCTCCGGGACTGCTCCACGGACAGCTCGACGAGCGCGTCGCTCCGGTCGTCGAGGATCCGTTCGAGGCGGGACAGCTTCCGCTCGGCGTACGCCCGGACGTTGTCGGGGACGTCGATGTTCTTGCCCTTGACGATCGTCCTCACGGTTCCTCCCGAGAGGCCTTGCGGCCTCGTTCGCGCGGACATCGGGCAGTCCGAGGGGCAATCGACGAGCGGACCCGTCGTGATCCGAGTCTACACCCGGGGTCGTGGAAGATCGGCGGGGCGGGCACCCGTCTTCGACGGCAGACCCGCCCGTGATCCCTTCATCGTTCGCGAGCCACGGTGATGGCGGACACGCCGAGCGCGCCCGCCTCCAGCAGCGGACCGGCGCATGCCGAGAGCGTCGCACCGGTCGTCACGACGTCGTCGACGAGGACGATCCAGCGGCCGCGCAGCGGCTGCGATCCGCGCGGGCCGCCGCCCGGCACGAGCGCGAATGCCCGCGCAACGTTCGTCGCCCGCGTCCGTCGATCGAGGTCGAACTGCGCCGCCGTCGCCCGCTCGCGGCGAAGGACCGGGGCCATCGGGAGCCCGAGCGTCCGGGCCGCCGACGCGGCGATCAGCTCCGCCTGGTCGTATCCCCGGTGACGCCGCCGCTCCGCGTGGACCGGCACCGGGACGAGCAGGTCGCCGCCGGCTCCGGCTCGCCCCCAGCGTCGAGCGACCGCCTCCCCGAGCGGCACCGCGAGTCGCGTCTCGCCACCGTACTTCAGCTCGTGCAACGCCCGGCGCACGAGCCCTCCGAACGGCGCGCACCACTCCAGCTGGAGCAGGGGCGCCGGGACATCCGACGGCAGTCCGATCGGGATCCCGGGCGGCCGCTCGAGCCGGACGTCGAGCGCGGGCAGACAGTCGCTGCAGATCGGCGCGCCCTCGCGCCCGCAACCGGGGCATCGCGCGGGGAAGGCGACGTCGAGTGCGCGAGCCATCATCCGCGTCGCCATCCCGTGAGGATCGTGCGCCGGTCGTATCGCCCGGTTCACGACGGCTTCACTCGCGCTCACTCCGTTCGCAGTGCAGCGGTGGTGAAGCGCCACCGGCCACGATGCCGCGATGAACGACCTGCGCGTCGGCCGGATCGTCCGCGCCGTTCGACATGACCATCGGCTTCGGCAATCGGATGTGGCTCGGATCGCGGACGTCGATCAATCGGTCGTCTCGGATCTCGAGAACGGACGATTGGAGAGCGTGTCGCTCCGATCGAGCCGGAGGATCGCCGCCGCGCTCGGCGTGGACCTGGTCGTCGACGCTCGATGGCGGGGTGGGCTGGCCGACCGCCTGCTTGATCGAGGACACGCCGCGATCGTGGAGATCGTGACTGCCCGCCTCGCCGCGTCCGGCTGGGTCGTCGAACCCGAGTTCACGTTCAACAGCTTCGGAGACCGTGGATCCGTGGACGTCCTTGGCTGGCACCCTGCCTATCGAGCGCTGCTCATCGTCGAGGTCAAGACCGAGCTGACCGACCTGCAGGCGATGCTGATGTCGATGTCGAAGAAGGTCCGAATCGTCCCCGAGATCGTGGAGCGCCAACGTGGCTGGGACCGGCGCGCACTGGGCCGATTGCTGGTCGTCGCGGGGACGTCGGCCAACCGGACGGTCGCGCGTCGTCACGCGACGATGTTCAGCGTCACGTTTCCGCACGCGTCTCTGCGTGCACGCGCGTGGCTGCATGCACCGGAGTCCGACCTCGCGGCGCTCTGGTTCGTGGCGCCGATGGCGCGGAGCCATGGTCCGATCGGGCCGCGGCAGCGCGTCCGCGCGGTCCACGCTCGACCGACGACGGGAATCGCTACGGTAGATGGGCGCGGGCCATGGCCGCGACGATCACGCCGCGGCCGGGGTTCGAGCATG
Source organism: uncultured Chloroflexia bacterium (assembly GCA_963817095.1). GTDB lineage: Bacteria > Chloroflexota > Limnocylindria > Limnocylindrales > CSP1-4 > CF-46. The sequence goes on along the minus strand of CAWFND010000002.1, from coordinate 93,330 downwards.
TTCCTGAGACATGAGCACGAGGCGGCTGCCGCGGGCGACTGCGGGAGGCGGCGACGGGCTGCGGCGCGCGGACGACCCGGACGCACAACCCGAGCCTCAGGCGAGGAGCAGCCGGTCTCCGACGCTCGTTCCCGTCGCCGCGATCGTGCCGGCCGGCAGCTCGAGCACGCCGTGGGCGCCTCGCACGAGCGGGACCAGGCCACGCCACGCGGGCAGGTGCTCGTGCACCGACAGCACGGCACGCGAGCCGTCGGCGGCGTCCGGCCGGCCGACGAACACCGCGTCGATCGCGAATCGCATGAACATCATGTGGATGCCGTTGCTCTCGGGCAGCCACAACGCGGCCCCGCTCGCGAGCGTCGGCCGGCCCATCAGGCCCATGAACTTGCCCCACAGACCCGCGGCCGTCTCCACGTCGGCGGCGAGCACCGTCCCGCGGCTGACGTTCCGGACGGACATGCCGCCGGACCCGTCGGCGCTCGCGGCGCCCGGGTCCGGTTCGGCGGCTGGCGGGTGGGCTGACGGCTCCGAGGAGGGTTCCGGCGCGGCGCCGGGCTCGATCACGTGCCCGGGTTCGCCGTCAGGTTCTGCATGATCAGGATGATCGCCGGCCCGAGGATGACGATGAACAGCGACGGGAAGATGCACCCGACGAGCGGGAAGAGCATCTTGATCGGCGCCTTCGCCGCCTGCTCCTCGGCGCGCTGCCGGCGCTCGATCCGGAGCTGCTCCGACTGGACCTGGAGCACCTTGCTGATCGAGACACCCAGCTGCTCGGCCTGGATGATCGCGCCGATGAAGTTCGTCAGCGGCGGGACCTCGGTCCGGGGAACGATGTCGCGGAGCGCGTCGCGGCGCGCCTTGCCGACGCGGACCTCGGCCAGCGCTCGGCGGAACTCGTCGACGAGCGGCCCCTCCATCTTCTCGACGACCTTGCCGAGGGCGGCATCGAAGCCGAGGCCGGCCCGGACGGAGATCGTCAGCAGGTCGAGGACGTCCGGGATCTGGAGGAGGATCAGGTGCTGGCGCTTCTTGACGCGCCCGCCGAGCCAGAACTCCGGGATCGTGTAGCCGAACATCAGGCCGATGGCGCCCATGAGGAGGCGCAGGATCGGCGGCAGGCCGAGGAGGCCGACGACGCCGAAGAGGAGCAGGAACAGGACGGCGCCCACGACCGCGGCTACGGCCTTGATGCCGAGCCAGTCGGAGACCCGCAGGTTGCCGGGGTTGCCGGCGAGGGCGAGTCGCTTCTCCGTCCGCTCCTGGAACGAGTTGCTGGCAACCCGCGACAGGCGGCCGGACAGTTGCGCGGCGATCGGGCGAAGGGTCCGCTCGAGGAACGGAGCCTGGAGCTCCAGCTCTTCGAGGTTCTTCGCCTGCATCGTGCCCAGCTGGGTCAGGCGGGCCTGGACCGGGTCGACCGGCGAGCCGCCCGCGAGGCCGAGGGCGATCAGCAGGATCGCCCCCGCCGCGACGGCGGCGATGAGGATCGGGAGGATCGGGGGCATCGGCTAGACCTCGATGTCGACGATGCGGCGGATCAGCATGAAGCCGATGAACATCATGAATCCGCCGAAGAACAGGATGACCATGCCGAGCGGCAGTCCCAGGGCCTCCGGCGGCTTCTGGAACATCGGATCCATGAAGTGCGGGGCCGCGATGAACAGGAAGCCGGCGAGGCCGATCGGCAGGAAGCCGACCACGTAGCCCGACAGGCGCTGCTGCGCGGTGAGGGTGCGGATCTCGCCCTGGATCCGGATGCGCTCGCGGATCGTGTAGGCGATCGAGTCGAGGATCTCGGCGAGGTTGCCGCCGACCGTGTGCTGGATGTTGATCGCGGTCGCCATCAGCTCCAGGTCGTCGGACCGGACGCGGCGGACCATGTTCTCCATCGCCTGCTCGAACGGCAGGCCGAGGTTGACCTCGCGAATGACGCGGCTGAACTCGGTCGACATCGGCGGCCGCGACTCGCGGACGACGAGCTCGACGGCCTGGAGGAACGACGAGCCGGCGCGGAGGCCGTTGGCGAGGAGGGTGATCGTGTCGGGCAGCTGCTTGTTGAACGCGCCCAGCCGGCCGGCCTTGCGACGGCCCAGCCAGAAGCGCGGGAGCATGAACCCGATGAACGCGCCCACGAGAAGTGCGATCGGGCTGCGGAGGGCCGGCAGGCCGAGCGACAGGACGACGAACAGGAACGGGATCCCGATGATGGAGCCGGCCCAGATCGCCAGGAACTCGGACGGCTTGAGCTTCAGGTCGGCGCGGGCGATGTCGCGGGCGAGGTTCGCCCCGAAGTCGCGGTTCTCGACGACCCGGTTCAGCTGGGCGAGGGCGACGGACTGCGCGAGCAGGTCGGCGATGCCGCCCTGACCGGACGCCTCGGGCTTGCCGCTCTGGCGAGCCGATGCGTACCGCTCGAGACGGGCGCTCACGCCGGAGCCGCTGCCGGACGTCGCGATGCCGATCGCGATCAGGAAGATCGCGGCGGCGGCGACGCCCGCGACGACGAGCGTCATGACTGGCATTCCGTGGCCTCCTCCGCGTTCAGTAGCTGAAGCCGAAGAGGCCCGGAGGCAGATGGATGCCCATCACCTCGAACTTCTCGACGAACTTGGGCCGGATCCCGGTCGCCTTCAGGCGGCCCTGGATCTTGCCTTCGACGACACCGGTCTGCTCGAAGACGAAGACGTCCTGCATGACGATGACGTCGCCTTCCATGCCCTGGACCTCGGTGATGTTGACGATCTTCCGGGTCCCGTCCTTGAGGCGGCTCTGCTGGACGATCAGGTCGACCGCCGAGGCGATCTGCTCGCGGATGGCGCGGACCGGGAGGTCGACGCCGGCCATGAGGACCATCGTCTCGAGACGGGCGAGCATGTCGCGCGGGCTGTTGGCGTGGCCGGTCGACATCGAGCCGTCGTGACCGGTGTTCATGGCCTGGAGCATGTCCAGCGCCTCACCGCCGCGGCACTCTCCGACGATGATCCGGTCGGGCCGCATCCGGAGGGAGTTCCGGACGAGCTCGCGGATCGGGATGGCGCCCTTGCCTTCGATGTTCGGCGGGCGCGACTCCAGCGTGACGACGTGCTCCTGGCGGAGCTGGAGCTCGGCCGCGTCCTCGATCGTGACGATCCGCTCGTCGTTCGGGATGAACGAGGAGAGGACGTTCAGGGTCGTGGTCTTGCCGGAGCCCGTGCCGCCGGAGACGAAGACGTTCAGCCTGGCTTCCACGCAGGCGCGGAGGAAGTCGAACATGTCGGGAGTTGCCGTGCCGAACCGGACGAGGTCGTCGACCGTGAACGGCGACGCGGAGAACTTCCGGATCGTGATGACGGGGCCGACGAGGGACAGCGGCGGGATGATCGCGTTGACGCGGGAGCCGTCGGTCAGTCGGGCGTCGACCATCGGCGACGACTCGTCGACGCGGCGACCGATCGGGGCGATGATCCGGTCGATGATCCGCATGACGTGGTCGTCGTTCTGGAAGACGACGTTCGTCAGCTCGAGCTTGCCCGAGCGTTCGATGTAGACCTGGCGCGGGCCGTTGACCATGACCTCCGAGATCGACTCGTCGCGGAGGAGGGGCTCCAACGGGCCGAGGCCGATGATCTCGTCGGTGATCTGCTCGAGCATCCGGACGCGCTCGGCGCGGGTCAGGGCGAGGCCTTCCTCGTCGATGACCTTGCCGAAGATCTCCTCGATCTGGCGCCGGACCTCGACCTGGTTCGACAGGTCGAGCTTCGGGTCCAGGTCCTGGATGACCCGGCTCTGGATCCGGAACTTGACGTCACGGAACGACTCCCGGACCGGCGCCTGGGTCATCAGGCGCTGGGCCGGTGGCGTCGCCTCCGGACGGTCCGCTCGGGGCGGCCGGACCCGCCCGGGAGCCGGCACTCCGGTGGAGGCCGGAGCCGGCCCGGCGCCCGGACGAGCGCTCTCGATCCGCTTCAGCAAAGACATCGCATCAACCCCTTATCGCGCCGCGTTGGGCCGCTGTGACCGACGACATCATCGGAATGAGAACAACGACTTCTTCTGGGCCGTCTTGCGTGCCTCGTCGCTCGGGGCAGCGGCCCGTTCCCCGGCGATCGACTGGGCCAGACGGAGGATGTCCTGGGAGACCTGCGCCTCCCGGTTGGACAGGAAGAACGGTACTCCCCGGTTGAGGGCGTACACGACGGACCGCCCGTCGCTGACGATGGTGTGATCGACCTTCCGGCCGATCGAGCTCTCCACGTCGGAGACGCGGATGCCGAGACTGGAGTCCGCCCGGTTGAGGACGAGCTTGACCTTCTGCTGGTCGTAGCCGAGCTGCTCGGCGACTTCCAGGAACAACCGCATGTTCTTGATGCTCGTGATCTCGAGGCTGAGCATCGTCAGGACGATGTCCGAGGCATCGAGGATCGCGAGCGTCGTCTCGTTGAACCACGACGTGCAGTCGACGATCACCAGGTCGTGGTGACGGCGGAGCGCCTCCAGGACCCGGCGGACGCCGGACGGCGTGATCAGCTCGGCCATCTCCGGGGACGGCGGGGCGAGGAGCACCCGGATCCCGGCGGAGTGATTGATGATGAACGTGTCGAGCGACTCGGGCTCGCCGGCTTCCAGCTCCGGCACCAGGTCCGCGATCGACTTGTTCTTCGGGTTCAGGTTCAGGAGCACGCCGACGTCGCCGAACTGGAACGACCCGTCGACGAGCACGACCGTCTTGCCGAGCTCCGTCGCCGCGGCGACCGCAAGGTTGACGGCGACCGTCGTGCGGCCGACCCCGCCCTTCGGGCTGAAGATCGCGACGACCTGGCCTTCCTGGCCGTCCTCGCCGCCGCCGGCGGCGCCGCGCGGAGGCGAACCGGCCGCGACCGGCGCGATCGCCATCCGGCTGAGCTTGTCCTGCTCGCGCGTGTAGACCTGGCGGATCGAGGCGGTCAGCTCGTCGCTGCTGAACGGCTTGACGAGGAACTCGCGGGCTCCCGCGAGCATCGACCGGCGGAGGTAGTCGGCTTCGCCCTGGACGGACATCATCACGACCGAGGCGCTCGGCACCTGCGACGAGAGCTTCTCGGTCGCGGCGATCCCGTCCATGTCGGGCATGTTGATGTCCATGAGGACGACGTCCGGGAGCAGCTCGCCGGCCATCGACAGCGACTCGCTGCCGGAGGCGGCGGACCCGACCACCTCGATGTCGCTCTCGAACCCGAGAAGCTTCGTCAGGTGGTCGCGGGTCTCCGGGATGTCGTCCACGATCAGGACGCGGATCTGGTCGGCCATTCGTTCAGTGGTCCGGTAGGTCTCGCTGCTGGGGGTGGCCGGGGAACGGGTCCCCGGAGCGTTGGACGGGCGCGGGGACCGGAGTCCGACGCGCCCGTCGCGCTTGGCTCGTTCGACCGGTGGCTCTCGCGACCGGCGTGGTGCCTCGGCCGGCTAGCGCTTGGCCTGGGCGGGGAGGATGGCCTCGACGAGCTCCGGGATCGGAACCGCGAAGTCCGTGGTGAGCTTCTTGAGGGTGATGCCGTCCGTGCCGCTCGGCGGGGTCACGACCGGGTTGCCCTGGTCGTCGACGAAGTCCTTCGAGGAGCGGAGGACGAGGCTGATCGAGCCGTCCAGCTGGGCGAACTTGATCACCTCGGCCTGGGCCGGGGTCACCGCCAGGATGACGATCTCCTGCTGGCCGTTGAGCGACGTCGTCGGCTGTCCGCTGGGCGTCTGTCCGTTCTCGGCAGGCTGCTGGGCCTGGGTCGTGGTCGGGGGCGGGAGCTGCCGGCCGAGGACCTGCATGCCCTCGAGGAGGAGCTTCACGCTCGTCCCGTTGAGGCCGCTGACGACGCTGATCGAGTTGTCCTGCGGGTTCACCGTCACGACCGGGAACTTGTCACCGGTGAAGCCGACGAGGAGGTCGACGTAGTCGCCCGTGTTGATCACGGTGCCGACGCCGGAGACCTGGTCGACCTGGGCGGAGATCGCTCGCATGCCCGGAGGAACGGTGATCGTCGTCACGCCGGTGCCGCTCGTGTCGAAGTCGGCCGTCTCGAGCTGCGAGGTGGCCTTGATCGGCCGGCGCGCGACCTGCCCGACGACCTGGCTCGGATCACCGTACGCGGTCGCCTTTCGGTTGGTCACGTCGATCGTCTGCGTATCGAGCATGTCAGCGGTGACAGTCACCCCGAGGTTGATGTCCTGCTTCGCGATGACAGTCGGAAGCTGTGTCGGGACCGCGGTGTTGTTGTTGTTGGTCGTCGAGCCGCCGTTGTTCAGCAACAGCGCGATTCCGACAAACGCAACGACCGCCAGGAACACCCCGACGAGCAGGACAAGCCGATTCGAGCGCTTCAAGATAGGTCTCCCGAGCCGTGTGACAGGTGGCACCACTGTAGCACCGGGTTCGGGGCGCGCGACTATACCAATGGGCTAGGACCATAGGGAAGAAACGGGAGGAAATCACGCACGACGCAAGGCAAATCGCAATGTTTGTCGGTGCCGCGGCGAGACGTTGCGCGCGACCCTCCGGAGACGCCGAACGGCCCGTCCGGAGAGCCCGGACGGGCCGTTCGAATGTGGTGCGGTGCCGCTGGTTATTGCACGGACTGGATCGTGCTTCCGATGACACTGAGCTTGTTGCTCACCTGCTGCCCCATGAAGATCAAGGCAACGATGGCGACGATCGCGATGAGCGCAAGGATGAGTGCGTATTCGGCCAGACCCTGGCCGTCTTCGTCACGCCATGTCTGACGCAACCGGGCGGCGATCCGCCGGAACTGGGACACTGATTCACCTCCTTCCGTCGAACGTCCCGAATGGGCGCTCCCGGAGGTCGGGATAGGCGCGCCCCCGGCACGACGCACGGTAGGCCGTGTGACGTGCCTGTCAATAGGTCCCTTGGTACAGGGCGGCGCGGTGACGCACCGCCCAGGCCACAAGGGGCCGGAGACGACGAACCGCCGGCACCGCGCGATGCGGCCCGGCGGTTCATCGGTGCTGCGTCAGACGGAGGCGCCGACCTTCGACAGGATCGTGCTGACCTGGGTGCCGAGGAAGATCAGGGCGATGATCGCCACGATCGCGATGAGGGCGAGGATCAGCGCGTACTCGGCGAGACCCTGGCCGTCCTCATCCCGGCGGAAGGATGCGATAAGTGCATTCAGAACGGACATGTGTGTGGGACCTCCTTTCCTCGAGACTCCCCGATGAACCCCGGGGGCCGGCGAACCTTACGAGCGGCCGATCCGTTTCGTCAAGAAGGCCGGCCGCAAAAGCGATGACAGCACGCATCGGCCCTCTCGGGCGCCGGAATCACGAAGACCGCCGGCGCCCCGAAGGGCCCGGCGGTCTTGTTCGTTGGTCCGAAGCTAGACGGAGGCGCCGACCTTCGACAGGATCGTGCTGACCTGCGTGCCAAGGAAGATGAGGGCGATGATCGCGACGATCGCGATGAGGGCGAGGATCAGCGCGTACTCGGCGAGACCCTGGCCTTCCTCGTCCCGACGAAGGGACGACATGAGTGCGGTGAAGAACGTCATGTGGGCAATACCTCCTTTCCTCGAGAGCTCCCCGGCCGGAGCCGAAGGCGGGCGCCACCGTACGGGCGAACCCTCGGCGGTGTCAATGAGACGAATGAATGAGCGTTGCGCCGACTAGGCGGAGCCGCGCCGCACCATCCACGCTCGCGTCGTTCGACGTCCGCCGTGTCTCCCGGGAGCACAAAGAGAACCGCCGGAGCCCGAAGGCCCCGGCGGTTCAGGTGTCTCGGTGGGAGTCGGCTAGACCGACGCGCCGACCTTCGACAGGATCGTGGAGACCTGGGTGCCCAGGAAGATCAGGGCGATGATCGCCACGATCGCGATGAGTGCGAGGATCAGCGCGTACTCCGCGAGACCCTGGCCCTCCTCGTCCCGACGAAGCGAGGCGAGGAACTGGTGAACGAGCGCCATTGAGGCAGCCTCCTGGATGAGTACTCACCCCCGGTTGAGGGCGCGGCCATCATGGCAAAGGGTTTCGTCGAACTCCACTAGCCATTTGGTACCAACCGGGCCCGCCGGAGGTGGGGCCGTCCGGTGCGTGGCTGCCCTCAGCTTGCGGCGTCGATCGCGTCGCCGACGACCTGGAGCAGCGCGCTCAGCGTCCCGCCGAAGAACACCAGCAGGACGACCGCCAGGAGCGCCGACAGCGACAGGATCAGCCCGTACTCGATGAGGCCCTGCCCAAGCGTCGGACCCGGCTCCGGGCTCAGTCGACCGTGGCCACCGCATCGGCGGTCTCCCCCGCGCCTCCCGCGGCCCCGATCTCGACGCGCAGCCGGAGCGTCGCGCCACCGTCGGATTGCACGGCCACGATCCCGGTCGTGACGGCTCGTTGCTCGATCTCGCGCCACGTCGCCGCCGGCAGCGACACCACGGCGGCATCCCGCGCCGCCACGGCGGCGGACTCGGCCTGGCTCCGGCGGTCCTCGAGCATCGTCTCGAGCGCCGGCGGGAGGTCCTTGCCGGCCGTCTCCGCCGCTTCGACGGTCTCGGTCACGAGGCGATCCGCATCCGCCATGGCCTGCGTCGGGGCGCGGTGGGCGCTCACCTCCACCTCGATCAAGCCCTCCGACCAGTCGAGGCGGACCGCGACTCGGTCCGGGTTGGCCGCGAGATAGGCAGCGAGCGCCTCGTCGACGATCCGGAACAGGCTGCTCTCCAGGTCGGCGTCGATCCGGTGGTCCGCCCCGATCGAATCGAACTCCACGGCAACGCCGGCCCGCCGCCCACGCTCGCGCGCCGCGCGACGGAGCGTCGGCACGAGCCCGAGGTCGTCGAGGACCATCGGTCGGACGTCGAAGATGAACGTCTTCGTGGCCTCGAGCGTCTGCTGGACCATCTGGACGAGGAGGCGCAGCTCCCCGCGAGCGCCATCAGGATCCCGGCCGAGGAGGCGTTCGACGATCTGGGCCTGGAGGACGATGTTCGTCAGGCTCTGGGCCGGGCCGTCGTGCATCGCCCGGGCGATCTCGCGGCGGAGGTCCTCCTGGGCGTTGAGGACGATCCGGCTCATCGGCGCCCCGGCGTCCGCCGGCCCGTTGCCGGCCGTGAGCCGCGGTGTCCCGCGCCCACCTCTCCTGATGCCGTGACGCCGCCGTACACGGCCGACAGCTCGGCCAGGACGTCGTGGAACCGGGCCAGGGTCTTGCGCTTCCCCTCGAGCACGTCGACCTGTGCCTCCATCACGGAGGCGCGGCGGGTCAGGGTCACCAGCTGGGCGTTGAGGGCGACGAGGTCCTCCGGCGGGAGGCTCACCCCGCCCGCCAGCTTGTCGGCCGTCTGGGTCCGCTTCAGCTCGTGACGGGTCGCCTCGGTGCGCGCCTGGTTGACGAGCATGTCGATCTCGGCGAGCTCGCCGTCGACGGCGTGGATCTCCAGCTCGAGGCGTGCACCGAGATCAGCGGCGGTGGCGGCTCCGGTGGCGCCGGACGGATCGGCCTTGGATGGGGACACGGGCGCCGATCAGTCCTCCGGCATCCGGATCCAGCCCTGGCGCATCGCGTACACGACGGCCTGGGTCCGGTCGTTCACGGAGAGCTTCCGGAGGATCGAGCTCATGTGGTTCTTGACCGTCTGCTCGCTGATCGACAGGGCGTAGGCGACCTGCTTGTTGGTCATGCCCTGGGCGATGTTGTCGAGGATCTCGACCTCGCGCGGCGAGAGCGGCGCGAAGATCGGGGCGGCCTCCTGGCCGTAGACCGCGAGCTCGCGGAACTCCTTGAGAACGCGCGACGCGACGGCCGGCTTCGAGAAGACCTTGTCGTTGATCAGGTACTCGCCGGAGACGACCCGGCGGATGATCGTGACGAGGTCGTCCGGGCCGACGTCCTTCAGGATGAACGCCGCTGCGCCCGCCTTGATCGCGTCGAACAGGGCGTCCTCGTCCTCGGAGACGGCGAGGACGATGATCCCGGTGGACGGCAGCTCGCGCTTGATCCTCGAGGTCGTCTCGATGCCGCCCGGGGACGGGAGCGAGAGGTCCATCAGGATGATGTCGGGCGACGTCTCCAGCGATCGGTCGATCGCCGAGCGGCTGTCGTCGGCCTCGCCGACGACCTCGAAGTCCGGTTCGCGCTCGAGGATGTTGGCGATGCCGACGCGGAACAGGGCATGGTCGTCGACGATCAGGATCCTCGTGCGCTCTCCCTCGCCGCGCCGGTCAGGTCCGCCGCGGCGACGTTCAGGTCCCGAATAACCCATCAGCTGATCTCCTCTGCTCCCACCGGGATCGCGAGCCGGACCAGCGTGCCACCGTCCGGTCGCGAATGCACCTCGAACTGGGCGCCGATCAGTTCGGCTCGCTCACGCATGAACTGCAGACCGAAGTTCCGCCGACCGCGGGCAGCCACCGCGCCGACATCGAAGCCACGGCCGTCGTCGCGGACGGTCAGGACCCAGTCATCACCGTCGATCGCGCTGGCGACCGTGACGGCCGAGGCCGCGCCGTGCTTCCGTACATTCTGCAGCGCTTCCTGCAGGACGCGCAGGACCACTGTCTGCTGGGCCGGGCTCAATCGCTCGGCCGGCGCGGCGAGGTCGGAGCTGATCGCGAGGCCCGTCAGCGCGGTCACCCGCCCGATGGCATCGGCGATCGCGCCGTCCAGCCCGAGCTCGTCGAGGACGGGCGGTCGAAGCTGGCTGATGAAGGTCCGGACCGACCCGAGCTCCCGGCGCAGCAGGTCGCGCAGGAAGCGCAGCTCTGTCGTGGCAGTCCGGAGGTCCGTCTCGATCACGCGCTCGATGTACTCGACCTGGAAGATCGCGTTCGACAGGACCTGGGCCGGACCGTCGTGGACCTCCTGGGCGAGCCGGGACCGCTCCGACTCCTGGGCCTCGACGATCCGCATCTGGATGTCGGTCGGCAGGCCCTCGTTGTCGGTGACGAGGCTCGAGTCACCCCGCTCCAGGAAGAGCCACGTCGACTCCAGGTTGCGAAGCGCGATCTCCAGTTTGGCAAGCCCCGTCTGCTGCTGGCCGAGCTCGCGGCCGAGTCCTTCGACCTCCGTCCGGAGCGCCCGGACCCGGGCGTCCTCGGCGCCGACCTCCGCCGCGAACGCGGCCGCGTCGGCCGACGCGGAGGAGTGGTCGTCACCGTCGCCGCCGGCCCCCGTGTGTCGCGGCCCGCCGGCGCCGGAGCGCTCGGCGGCGTCCAGCTCGTCGCGCAGGACCTGCCAGCGGCCGAGCTCGGCGGCATAGGCGGTCCGGTAGCGCTGGCTGACGGCGCGGAGCGTGTTGGCGCTGTAGCCGACCGCCTCGGACGCCTCCGCGCGCAGCCCGTCGATCCGCACGTCGCGTACGGCCCGCGTCTCGTCGCTGGATCGGGCGGCGTCCATTGGCTTCGGAGTATACGGGCCGGTCACGGGCACGAGACCCGATAGACACGTGTCGGGTCCGAGTCCTCGCTCGACAGGAGCGGACTGCCCGGCAGCGCGACCTCATGGAAGCAGTCCGATCCCTCACCGCCGGCCGCGACGCTTGCCGGGAAGGGATGGTCCCCGCCCACGACCACGACCGTCGATGCCCCGAAGTGCCGGGCGAGGTCGAGGACGCTGCTCGGCGCCTCGAACGGGAGTGCCAGCGCGGTTCCGCCGCCCACGTAGGGGAGCCAGATCGGGGCGTCCGTGATGACCGGCTGCTCGCCACCGAGCGGGACCCCGGCGCCGGCCAGCCGGGTGTCGAGGGCGGCGAACGTCCGCTCGGTCGCCGCCGATCCGCTCCCGAACGCCGGGAGGAAGACGACCGAGAAGAGGATTGCGCCGGACACCGTGAGGGCCGGCGCGAGCCAGGCGACCGGCCGATGCCAGCCGCGCCGCCGGCCCAGCCAGGCGATCAGTGCGTCGAGGGCGAGGAGGGCCGAGACGATCATGAGGACGTGGATTGCGCCCGCCGCATGGAGGAACGTCCCCCAGGTCGTCGACACGGGGAAGAGCAACCCCGTGATCGCGAAGATCAGGACCGAGACGATCAGCAGCGGCTGGACGGACCGCAGGCGGGCGATCCACGGCAGGCCGATCAGGCCGATGAACGACAGTGGGGCGCCCGGGAACAGCAGGACGTCGAACAGGTTGTGGCCGATCCCGAGCACCCGCAGCTCCACGAGACGGGGCAAGCCGGCGGCGAGATAGCGCGACAGGGTCGGTGGGTCCTGCCACGCGAAGATGTCCGATCCGTCGAGCGACAGGGCATTGCTCAGGGCCTGGCCCGGCAGCAGGCTGCCGAAGGCGATCTGGTCGCGGATCATCCAGGGGAGGAACAAGACCAGCGCCACGACCGCCGGAACCGCGATCACGCGGAAGCGATCCCCGGCTGCGACCGGCAGGGTGACCGCGATCACCGCCCAGGCGAGGCCCAGCCAGAGCGCCTCGTTCCGCGTCAGTGCGGCGAGACCGAGGATCGCTCCAAGGCCGACCAACCGCCGGGTCACTGCCGTTGTCGAGCCGTCCGCCACGATCGCCCGACGGATCCGCGCCATCAGCAGGCACGCCGCCAGGGTCAGAACGGCGAAGGGCATGGTCGAGTCGGGCAGCGCGGAATGGAGGATGAGCGGCAGCGAGACGGCCGCCGTGATCCCCGTCCCGATTGCGAGGGTCCGCGCCCGGCCCTGGGGCAGGGCCCGCTCCTCGGCGACGTCCGCGGCGAGCCGCCAGGCAAGGACGGGCACCAGCGCACCGATGAGGACGGAGCTGACCTGCGCCGCGGCGAAGGTCGATCCGAGAAGGGCCATCGGGATGGCCGCTGCGAACGTCGGGAGCGGCAGCCAGACCTCGAACGCCGCCCGCGGCACGACGAGCGGCAGGGTCTGGAAGCTCCACAGCGAGTCGCTGACGAGGCCACGGCCGCCGAGGAGGTTGCGGGCGACGTCGACGTAGTAAGCCGTGTCCTCCGGCTTCGGGAACACGACGAGGCTCGCAGCGTACCAGCGGATCGCCAGCGCGATGACGAAGATGACCGCGGCCGACAGCACCGCCTCGCGGCGGGTCACGGGCGACGCGCGTCCGCGAGGATCGGACCGCCGGCGAGCGTCGGGCCTCCGGCGCAGCGGTCATCGCTGTTGTCGAGGCAGATCGGGAACAGCGCGAGCCGGGCCGGCCCGCCATCGGCCGCGGGGACGACGAACACCGGCGGCCCCGACCCAGGATGGGCGCGTGCCGCCGGCGAGGATCGGCGCCAGCGACCGGACGATGTCGTCGCGCTCGAGGACGAGCCAGCGCGTGCCGTACGCGCGCGCCACCTGCTCGATCGTCTCGATCGGGTCGTCGGGCGTCACGATCCCGGGGCGGCCGGTGAAGTACTTCAGGCCCGCGCTGTCGATCGTGAGCAGTCGGTCGTCCGGACCGACGCCGAGGCTGGCCATCTGGTTCGCCAGCGCGACCCGCGGGGCGCGGCTCTCGCTCCACGCGGAGCCCAGGGCGACCGCATAGAGCGGCGCGGTCGCGACGACGAAGATCACCACCGCCCCGACGAACAGCGGGACGGCGGTCTTCGGGTTCCAGTTGGGCCGGCGCCGGGCGATCCACATCACGAGCGCAGCGACGCCCTCGAGGGCCAGGATGTAGGCGTAGGCCTCGAGCCCGACCGCCGAGTGGATGAACGCGCCGCCCGGGACGTGGAGCGGGTAGAGGAACGTCGCCCCGAGGAAGACGAGGAACGTGTAGAGGAACCACGGCCCGAAGTCGATCGAGCGTCGCCGGAGCCACGCGCCCACGAGCAGGAACGGGACGAGGACGACCGAGCAGATGATCACCGCGAAGTTGCCGATCGCCGACAGCAGCCCGCCGACCCGCGACGCGATGATCGGGCCCGGGCCCTGGGCCAGGAACTTCGCGAGGGACGGATCCGCGGTGATGCTGTTCCACTCCTGGATCGTCCGGATCCAGAGCGCGCTGCCGCCGGACGTGGTCGGCGAGATCGAGCCGAACGTGGCCAGCTGCCGGGCGAACCACGGCACCATGACGACGAGGTAGAGCGCCAGGCAGCCGAAGGCCGCCCGCCACGGCAGCCGGGGCGGCGTCGCGCCGCGGGACAGCCAGGAGCGGCCGCGGTCCCACACGAACACGAGGCCCACCGCGAGGCCGAGGATGAAGCCGTCGTTCCGGGCGAGGGATGCGAGCCCGACGAGGAAGCCCGCGGCGACGTAGGAGCGCGTGCTGCCCTTCAGGCCCCGGACCGTCATCCAGATCGTTGCCGCGACGAGCGGCTGGAGGATCGCGAAGTTCTCGGGCTGGGCCATGAAGACGGCACCGGCCGCGGGGATCGCGCAGAGGACGCCGGCTCCGATGCCGACAGCCTTGAGCGAACCGGCGTCGCGGGCGATGAACCACGCCAGCGGCGCGGTGATCGAGCCGATGAGGACCGTCGGGATCGCGGAGGCAAGGGTCGTGGGGCCGAGGACCGCGATGAACGGCGCCTGGAGGAACGACGCGAGCGGCAGCCAGTGGGCATTGCCGGGGATCGGCAGGACGGGGTTGGCCGGGATCCTGTTGCCGACTTCGGCGAAGATCCAGATGAAGTCGAGGTTCAGCCCGTGGCCGGCGGCGAGGGCGCGCGCCACGTCGACGTAGTAGTAGGAATCGGGGTACGCCGGGTCGGGGTAGAGGATCACCAATCCGATCCGGACGACGAGCGCGAGCAGATAGAGAAGGATCGGGATCCGCACGGCCGGTGCAGCGTAGCACCGCCCCCCGGGCCCTCCGACCAGTACGAATGGGCCACCCCGGCGGCGTCGTTCGGTCCCCTGTCGAGCCGCCGGGCGCCGCTAGGATGGCCCGGTGACCAGCGACATCCGCTCGGGTCGTCCCGCCGTGTGGGCGACGCCTCGGGTCCGCCTCGTCCTCCGCCTGGCGATGATCGTCGGGATCGCCCTCGGCGTCGAGACCGTGGTCCTCCACCTCCTGAGCGATCCCCTCGCCGACGTCCATGCGTACTACGACGCGGGCGCCCGTTTGAACGCCGGACAGCCGCTGTACGACCAGCCCGCGGGCGTGGACGAGGCGGCCTTCTACCGCTACCCGCCGCTCCTCGCGATCCTCTTCCGGCCGCTCGCCCTGCTCCCGTTCGGTGTCGCCGCGGCGATCTGGATGGCGGTCCTCGCCGTGATGTTCGCGGCGACCCTGATCCGGCTCGACCTCCGCCGGCCGCTCAGCCTGTTCCTCGTCTGCGCCCTCGCGCTCCCGACCGGCTGGAGCCTCGTCATCGGCCAGGCGCAGGTCGCGGTGACGCTGTTCCTCGCACTCGGGATGCCGTGGGCGATCGCGATCGCGGCGAACCTGAAGGTCTTCCCGATCCTCGCCGCGGTCTGGTGGCTGGGTCGCCGGGATTGGAAGGCCCTCGGCTGGCTCGCGGCATCGATGGCCGGCCTGATCGCATTCCAGCTGGTCCTCGCCCCAGCGGACACGATCGCCTACCTGTCGTTCCTCCGGCTCGACCAGGTCGGCAGCGTCGTCTCGTTGTCGCCCTACGCCTTCTCGCCGGTGCTGTGGGCCGCGCTCGTCGTCGCGGGCACGGCGTTCGCGATCTGGGCGGCCCCGCGCCGCTACGGCTGGGCCGCCGCGGTGACCCTCTCGGTCCTGGCGTCGCCCCGCCTCCTCCTGTACCAGCTGTCCAGCCTCGTCGCCGCCGCCCGCGACCCGGACGACCGATGACCGACGAGCTGGCGATCCGCCCGGCTGCCACGCGGTCCGTCGCCACGCGGGGCCCTCGTCGTCCTCGGGATCGTCGGCTGGCTCGGACTGCTCTGGCTCGGGGCGACGCTGTATGCCGCGACACCGCCGAAGGCCGGCTTCGACCTGGAGCTCCTCCTCCGGGCTGGCCGCGACGTCGCCGCCGGCCGATCGCCCTATGACCCGGCGCTCGTCGCCGGCACTGCGCCGGTCGCCGAGAGCCTCTTCTACTCGTACCCACCCGTCGTCGCCCAGGCGATGGCGCTCTTCGCGCCGATCCCGTCACCGGTGATGCTCCTTGCCTGGGGCGCGGCTGCCGTCGCGGGACTCGCCGCGGTCGCCGCGGCGCTCGGCAGGCGGTTCGCCCCGGACCTCTCGACGCGCTCGGTCGTCGTCCCGGTCGTCGCCCTCGCCCCACTCTGCTTCCCGTTCGCGATCGGGCTGCTGTTCGGCAACCTCGACGTGTTCTTCCCGCTGCTCTACGGGGCGATGCTCCTCGCGGTGGCGCCGGGGACCACCTCCGCCAGCCAGCGGGCCGGCGGGCTCGCCCTCGCGACCGCGTCGATCGCCAAGCTCCACCCGGCATCGCTCGGCGTGTGGTTCGGGACCCGCACGGTCGGCGGCGACCGGGCGAGCGCTCGCGCGCTCCTCGTCGCCGTCCTCGTCGGTATCGCCCTCCTCGCGGTCAGCGTCGTGGTCTGGGGGATCACGCCCTGGACCGACTACCTCGCGGTGATCCGGGCCGGCAGCAACGCCGACCTCGTCGATCCGCGGAACGCCGGCCCCGCGGCCCAGCTGGCGCTCCTCCTCGGCGCGGACGACCGGTTCGCGCGCACTGCGCAGATCGGCGTGACGCTCGCGGTCATCGTCGTGTCGGTCGTCGCCGGCCGCCGTGGCGGCGACCCGGTCGAGCGCTTCGGCTGGGCCGCCGCCGCCTCCCTGGCCACGCTGCCGGTCACCTGGTTCCACTACCCGTCGGCGATGCTGCCGTTCGGGCTGGTCGCCCTGCTTCGCAGCCACGGCGGTCCGGCGTTCGGCCGCGGTCCGGCTGCTGGTCGCCGCCGCCCTCGTCGTCGCGGCCGTCGCGATCGCCTTCCTGCCGCTCGTCTGGCTCGCGATCGGTCTCGTGCTGGTCGCCGTCCGGGCGAGCCGGCCAACGCGCGCCCGGCAGTGACCGGGACCCTGATGGGACATTCGGGTCGTTCGGAAGCCCGGGCGCCATGGGAGAGTGCCCGCCGAAGGAACCACTCCGAGTCTTGGAGTAGCATCTCGCTACGCAGGCCGGGGGTGAGGCGCGACCAACGAAGGACCCTGACCGCATGCACCACTGGTTCGTCGCGTATATCGACCCCGGTGCCGGAAGCCTGGTCGTCCAGGCGACGATCGCTGCGCTGCTGACGATCCCGTATTTCCTCCGTCGTCAGATCGCGCGCGTCGTGCGCTCGCTGGGCCGGCTCGGCGGGCGATCGACCCCGGCCGACAGCCCGGCCGACCGCGCGAACTGAGCCCATCGGAGGGAGCAACGGGCTCCATCGGCCCTGAGCGCGAGGCTCCCGCGGCCGACGGGGCGGTCCTCCGGGAACCGGCGTCCTTCCGGGACCCGGCCGGCTTCGTCTATCGCCGCGACGGCATCCTCCTGCGCCAGGTCGATCGATCGTTCGGCGACCGCTGGGACCGCCTCGTCGCGAGCGGCCTGCTCGAGCGCCTCGAGGCCGACGGCCGGCTGATCCCGCACGAGCCCGCGGACCTCGGCCTCGCCGCCGATCCCGAACGCGCCCATGCGGTCATCCGCCCGCTCGAGGTGGAGTTCGTCTCCTATCCGTACGAGTGGTCGTTCGGGATGCTCCGGGACGCGGCCCTTCTGACCCTCGACATCCAGGCGGAAGCGGCCGCCGCGGGCTTCACGCTCCGCGACGCGAGCGCCTACAACGTCCTCTTCCGGAGCGGTCGGCCGATCCTCGTCGATACCCTCTCGCTCGCTCCTGCCGAGCCTGGCGCCCCATGGGCGGCGTATCGCCAGTTCTGCGAACACTTCCTTGCACCGCTCGCCCTCATGGCCCGCCGCGACGTCCGGCTCGGCGGGCTCCAGCGCAGTCATCTCGACGGCATCCCGCTCGATCTCGCCGCCCGTCTGTTGCCCGGGCGGACGCGCGTCAACCCGGGCCTGAGCGCTCATCTCCACCTGCACGCGCGGGCGCAGCGGACGCATGAGGCGCGCGGTGATGCCGCCGCCGCGGAGGCGCGTCGCGCGTCCGTCGGGAGGCTCGGCGGGGAGGCGCTCCTGGACAACCTGCGGCGAACCGTGACGGGGCTCGACTGGACGCCAACGGGCACGGAGTGGGCCGACTATGAGCAAGGGGACGCCGCCGACGACGCTGCTCGCACGATCGCCGATGCAAAGGACGTCCTCGTCCGGGCGATGCTCGCCGACGCGGGCGGGCAGGTCGTCTGGGATCTCGGGGCGAACGTCGGGCGGCACAGCGCGATCGCCGCGGACCTCGGTCGCCGCGTCGTCGCGTGGGACGCGCGATCCCGGCCGCGGTCGAGCGCCACTACCGGAGCCTCCGGCACCCGCGGAGCCACCGCCATCCTGCCGCTCCTCGTGGACCTCGCCGACCCGAGCCCCGCCGTCGGCTGGGCCCTCGAGGAGCGCCGATCGATCGTCGAGCGTGCCGACGCGGATGTCGTCCTCGCCCTCGCCCTCGTCCACCACCTCGCGATCGGGCGGAACGTTCCGCTGCCCCGGATCGCGGACTTTCTGGCGACGCTGGCCCCGCATCTGATCATCGAATGGGTGGGCCGCGACGACTCGATGGTCCGCCGCCTGCTGGCCACCCGCGAGGACGTCTTCCACGACTACGATGTCGCGGGGTTCCGGTCCGCCTTCGAGCGGCGGTACCGGATCCTGGACGAGCAGCCGATCCCGGGGTCGTCCCGGATCCTCCTGCGCATGACCCGTCGCCTGTGACTGGCTGGCGCGGCTTCTTCGACGTGCCGCTCTACCCGATCGTCGTGGCGCTGGCTCTGTTCCTTCAGCTGATCGCCATCAACGGCGTGGGGCTGTGGGTGTCGCTGCGTGCCCTCATCGTCGTCGCGGTCATTGGCATCGTGGTATCGGTCATCCTCCGGCTCCTGCTGGGCGATCGCGACCGGGCCGGGGTCGCCGCCTTCGCTACGGTGGTCGCGCTCGTCGGGGGCGACCCGCGCCTCCTCCTGGTCGCGCTGATCCTGATCGCCCTCCTCTTCGTGGAGGGTCGCCTCCTGCGCGGCCGCGTCCGCGTGTCGTGGCCGCAGATCGGCCGGATCTCTCGGGTGTTCGCCCTTGTCCTGTGCCTCGCGATCGTCGTCGAGGCGTTCCAGCTCGGTGGGATCGACGTCATCACCCGCTCGATCACGAACGAGCCCCCACTGCGCGCGCCACGAACGTTCACCGGCGTCACCTCACCGGCGACCCCGGACATCTACGTGATCCTCCTCGACGGGTATGCCCGAGCCGACGCCTTGAAGCAGGTCTTCGCCGTCGACGAGACCGAGTTCCTCGACGGGCTGGCCACGCGCGGGCTCAGCGTGTCCTCGAAGGCCCTGACGAACTACCCGAACACGGTCCAGGTCCTGATGGCGATGTTCAACATGCAGCTGCTGCAGGACATCCCGGCCCTGTCCACCGGTGCTCAGCGGGACGAGCCACGTGGCAGAGACAGCGATCACCCACCGGGTCGTGATGGAGAACCCGCTGTTCGATGCGCTCCATCAACGGGGTTACGAGATCGTCGGGATCTCGTCCGGCTTCGCCGAGGTCAGCCTCCGCGAGGCCGACCGATTCATCACGACCGGGGCGGCCATGAACGAGGTCGAGATCGGCATGCTCCGCCGGACGGTCTTCGGGGACGCGTTGAACATCCTCGCGCCGGACTTCGCGAGTCAGCAGGCGCGGAATCGGATCACGACCAACCTCGGGATGCTGTCGACGCTCGCGGCCGAGAACCCGGGCCATCCCCGGTTCATCTTCGATCACGTTCCGAGCCCCATCCGCCATGGGTCTTCAACGCGGACGGCAGTCCCCGAACGGTCACTGACATCCACGCCCTGTACGCCGATGATCCGGCCCAGACGGGTCTGACCGAAGACCAGCTCAAGGCCGGCTACGCCGGTTCCGTCGAGTACCTCCATCAGCCGGTGCTGGAGGAGATCGACGCGATCGAGCGCGAGGCCGCGGTGCCGCCGATCATCCTCGTGTTCGGGGACCACGGCTCGTGGGTCGGCGCGATGCCCGGCGACGCACGTCTCCGCTTCCTGCCGCTCCTCGCAGCCCGGGTGCCCGGCAACGACCATCCGCTCCCGGACGACGAGACCCTGGTCAACGTCTTCCCGGACCTCCTGAACCCGGTCCTCGGGACGACGTTTCCGCGCGTCGACCCGGCGCCGTCGTACATGTTCAGCGACTCCGGGCCGTACGACTTGCACCAGTTGGATGACCCGAACGGTGCGATCGTCTCCCCCTGACGGCCGCAATCGGCCCCTAGACTGCCGGCGATGGCTCTGTCCCCGACACTGACGATCGTGCTGCCCGCCTACAACGAGGCCGGGCGCATCGAGCCTGCGCTGGACGAGCTGTTCGGCTATCTCCGTCGCCGCGGCGAATCGGCTCGCGACGGCGCCCCCGGCGCGGCCCTGCTCCCGGACCGGATCGAGGTGCTCGTCGTCGACGACGGCAGCACGGACGGCACGGCCGACCTCGTCCGGGCCCGGCCCGAAACGAAGGACGAGCAGGCCGGTGCGATCCTGTCGGTCCTGACCGTGCCCCACGGCGGCAAGGGCGCCGCGGTCCGGGCCGGGATGCTCCACGCCGATTCCGACCTCCTCGTGTTCGCCGATGCGGACATGGCCACGCCACCGGACATGCTCGTTCCGCTCGTCGCGGCGCTGGCGGAAGCCGATGTGGCTCTCGGCAGCCGGATCCAGCCGGACGGCTCCGACATGCGCAAGACGCAGCCGCGCTATCGGCGCCTGCTCGGCCAGGCGTTCCACCTCCTCGCCTCGCTGTGGGTCGTCGGACCCGTCCAGGACACCCAGTGCGGGTTCAAGGGGTTCCGGCGGAGCGCCGCCCACGACCTGTTCGGCCGGCAGCGGATCACGAGCATCGTCTTCGACGTCGAGCTCATCTACCTCGCCCGCCGCCGGGGCTACTCGATGACGATCGTGCCGATCACCTGGGCCGACCGGCGTGGCTCCCGGATGCGCGCCCGGCCGAGCCTCGCCGTCCAGGTGGCGTGGGACCTGTTCCGGATCCCGTTGATCCATCGCCGGATCGGCCGGACGACGAGGCCTGCCGAAGGATGACCGGTCGCCAGGCGGCCGCGGGCCCGATGCGCGGGCTCGGCGACCTTGATCTCGCCGCCAGGACGGAGGCGCTCGCCGCCCGCATCGGTCCGGCTCGGCTGCGGGCGATGCGACACGCGCTGATCATCGTCGGGCTGATCTCGCTCCCGTACATCATCGTCATCAACCAGGCCCACTCGATGTTCGGGTTCGACGCCCACGCCTACTGGGCGGTGGACCTCTCGAACCTGTACGGGAACTCCGCCGGCAACACCTCGGACCTCGACGCGTTCCGCTACACGCCGGCGGCCGGCCAGGCGTTCTCGGTCTTCGGGGTCCTGCCGTGGGAGCTGTTCTTCGCCCTCTACTTCGCGGCGATGATCGGCGCCCTGGTCTGGCTGACCGGGCGGACGTGGCTGGTCCTGCTGGCGTTCCCGCCGATCCCGCTCGAGCTCTACCACGGCAACATCCACCTGTTCATGGCGGTTGCGATCGTCGTCGGCTTCCGCTACCCGGTGGCGTGGGCATTCATCGTCCTGACGAAGGTCACGCCGGGCCTCGGCGCGCTGTGGTTCGCGTTCCGCCGCGAGTGGCTCGCGTTCGGGATCGCCGTCCTGTCGACGATCGCGATCGTCGCGGTCAGCTACGCCGTCGCGCCGGACCTCTGGCGCCAGTACGTCTCCACGATGGTCGACAACCTCGACTACGACCCGGGCCACCCGTACCCGATCCCGATCCCGCTGCCGATCCGGATGGCGCTGGCGGTCGTGGTCGTCGCCTGGGGCGCCAGGACGGATCGTCGCTGGACGGTGCCCGTGGCGGCGACGATCAGCCTCCCGATCATCTGGTTCCACGGACTCGCGCTGCTCGTGGCGGCGATCCCGCTCTGGCGGCAGGACCGCGACCGAGCTCGTGCGGCGGCTCAGGGAGCGGCTGACGACCGCCTGCGGCTGGACGTCGCCCAGGCCGCGAGCGGCAGGAACAGCATCGGCGCCTGACCGATCGAGTAGAAGAGCCCGCCGCCGCCCTGAGCGTTCAGGACCGCGTGGACGTAGTCCGCCCACATCGGCAGGAACAGCAGCGACACGAGCCCGAGGGCGCCGAGCGCCACCCACCACGAGCGACGGTTCGCCCCGAAGAACGCGAACGGCGCGAGCGTCGGCTTGAGGAACACGAGGACCGACAGCGGCCGCCAGAGCGTGCCCAGGGCCATGAACGCCATGATCCAGATCCCCGGGTTGCCGCCGGCGATGACGACGATCGTCGTCGGCCACCACAGGCAGAACAGGATCGCCGGCCAGCCGAAGACCGCGGGACGAAGCCGGACGACCGCGCCGATCGTGATCCCGAGCGGGATCGCGTAGTAGAGGACGGCCGATATGGGCTCCGGGATCGCGGCCAGCGGCGCGAACACGAGCAGCATGGGCGGCGGATAGAGGATGTCGCCGGATCTGACCGGGTACGGCCCGGCGAGCTGGTACGGGTGGTAGAAGCCGGTGCCGTTGAGCCAGCTCCGGGCCGCGTCCATGTAGATCACGCGATCGCCATCGAGCGGGAAGGCGAGCCGATCGAGGTTCGTGACGATCTCGACGACCTCGAGGGCGATGGCGACGAGCAGCACCCCGGACGCGACGAGGGCCAGGACACGGGCGAGCCGTTGCGCGTCGATCGATCGGGTGGACGCCGCGATCGGCGTGGCCGGTCCTCGATCCGTCGTGTCGCCGGTCATGTCGTCCGCGTCCGGAGGCTCGCGACGACGGAGCGACCTTCCGCAAGCCAGGGGGCCGCGGCGGCGGCGGCAATCCCCAGCGTCCCGAGATAGAGCGCCGGCGACGCGAGGGCCGCAGCGACGACCGCCACGCTGAACGTGAGGCGCTCGTCGCCGAGCCGGCCGACGAGCAGCACGACCACGGCCGCTGCGATGAGGATCAGGGTCGAGGGGAGGCCGGTGAGGCCGGCCAGCGACGCCGGTGCCGGGGCCGCGTGGGGAACCGACGCGATCCAGTCGAGGTGGTTCTGGATCCCGGCTCCCAGGAGCGAGACGACCCCGATCACCGCGAGCGCCACGACCGTCGCACCCACCGCGCGCCAGCGGGACGCCGTCGCCAGCCAGATCAGCAGGAGCGCCGGCGTCAGCTTGATCGCGATCGCCACCGCGACGAGGGACCCGACGAGGCCGGGCCGGGCCCGCCAGGCCCACGCAAGGACGAGGGCAGCGAAGAGGAACCCGTTCGCATTCCCCGCGAGGGACTGGAGGGCGAGCGGCGCGGCCATGAGGGCGATGATGGCCGCGGTGATCAGGCCGCCACCGGCGACCAACCAGGCGGCCGTCACGAGCGTCGTCACCAGTCCGGCCCCGGCCCAGAGCGTCATCGACGGGTCGCCGAGGAGGGCCAGCGGCCGCCACAGGACGGCGATCGGTGGCGGGGCGAGGAGCGGGACCGTCCAGTACGGCGGCGCGAGCGGGACCGGCCGGTCGCCGGGCGACAGCGCGTAGAGCGGGTGCCCGGCGTTCAGCCGCTCGCCGGCAGCCAGATAGTTCCAGGCGTCGCTGCCGGGCGTCGATGGATCGAACCCGAACGCGCGGAACGCCGCGATCCACACGACGATCGAGAACGCGACGAGGCCGAGCCAGCTCGCGGTGCGCAGCATGGCGCCACCCTAGCCGATGGGTCGCGGCCGTCGAGGGACCCCACGGTCCGGGTCGGTCCCGGTCGGCAGGACCATCCGGCGGGTGCGTCCCGGCGAGGCCCGAGGCTAGACTTCGCCGCGTCGAGACCGAAGCAGGAGACGTTCCACGGCTGACCGGACCGCCCGACGCGGGCTGGAGATCGAGGCCCTCGGGCGCGCCGCGTTGCCCGTCCTGGCGATCGTGTCGCTCGTGGCCGTGTCGGGGCTCGTCGTCCTCGCCGCGCAGGCATCGGGCACCCTCGGGTTCGACTTCCTCGCCTACCACCAGGCCGCCGAGCGGGTGCTCAACGGGCAGCGGCTCTACGACCCGAGCGTCCAGCAGACGGGTGGGTTCGGCCTCTTCTACTATCCCCCGCCGTTCGTCCTTGCCGTGCTCCCGTTCGCCGTGCTCTCGCCGGTCGCCGCGACGTGGACGTGGCTCGGGCTGTCGGTCGCGATGCTCGTCGGGGGGATCGCGCTCATGCCCGTCCGCCCGACGATCCGCTGGGCGACCCTCCTCCTCGCCGGCCTGTCGTGGCCCGTCGCCTACGCCCTGAAGCTCGGCCAGGTCGGTCCGCTCCTCCTCCTGCTGTTCGCGATCGGCTGGCGCTGGCTGGACCGGCCACTCGCCGTCGGCGCGGCCGGGGCGCTCGGCGCGATCGTGAAGATCCAGCCGGGCCTGATCCTCGTGTGGGCGCTCCTGACCCGGCGCCTGACGTCGGTCCTCGTCGGCGGGGCGATCCTCGTCGTAGCGGCGGCCGCGGCCACCGTGCTGCTCGGCGGGATCGGCGTGTGGCAGGACTACATCGCCCTGATCCGCAACGTCAGCGACCCGATCACGACGCCGCACAACTTCACGCCCGGCGCCGCCGCGTACCAGGCGGGCGTCCCGGCGGGCGTGGCCACGGCGATCCAGCTCGCGAGCTCGATCCTCGTCGTCGCGGCCGTCCTCGTCGCGATCGCACGGACCGCGCCGGACGCCTCGCTGCTCGTCGCGATCGTCGCCAGCCAGCTCCTCTCGCCGGTCCTCTGGGACCATTACGCGATGCTGCTGCTGCTGCCGGTCGCCTGGCTCCTCGAGCGACGCCAGTGGTGGGCCGTCGTCATCCCGCTCGTCACGTCGGCAGTGACGCTCGTCGTCGATCTGCCCGCAGTGATCTACCCGATCATGTTCTGGATCACGCTCCTCGCCGTCCTCGCGGTCGGGTTGCGCGAACGCCGGACCGAGGCGGTCGTGGCGCCCGCGGCGGCGCCCGCGCCCGCATGACCGCCCAGGCCCCGACGGCGCACGTCGAGCCCCGGGGCCGCGTCGGTCTCCTCGACCGGATCGACACGGCAGCCCGGATCGGCATCCTCCTGACGATCGGGGCGGCGATCATCTACTGGCTGTCGAACCGCTACTTCGACGCGATGCGCGGCGACTTCTTCTATCTCGCCGACGCCTTCCTCCATGGCCGGACGTGGCTGGACGTCCGGCTCGGGCCGCAGGACGTGATCATCCAGGACGGCCGGATCTACGTCCCGTTCGCGCCCTTCCCGGCGATCGCCCTGATGCCCCTCGTCGCGATCACCGGACCGCAGGTCGCCGACCAGTGGGAGAGCGGGATCAACGCGGCGCTCGCCGCGGCGACGGTCGGGATGGCCTGGTGGTTCACCGGCCGCGCCAACGTCCGCTCGCTCCTCGATCGCTTCCTGCTGACCGTCCTGCTCGGGTTCTCCACCCAGATCTGGTGGGTCACGACCCGTGGCGGGGTCTGGCACACGGGCCAGCTGATCGCGACGATCCTGACGCTCGCGATCCTGCTGGAGCTCTGGGGCAGCCGCCGGGCATGGCTCATCGGGTTGCTCGGCGGCTTCGCGTTCCTGACCCGGGCGCCGCTCGTGTTCGCGATCCCGTTCTTCGCGTTGCTCCTCGCGGGCGACCGCATCTGGGAGCCACGGCAGTGGCCGTGGCGGACATGGCTGGCCCTCGCCGCCGGCGTCCTGCCCTCGATCGCGTTCTTCTTCTGGTACAACGCCGTCCGGTTCGGCTCGCCGCTGGAGTCCGGTTATGCCCTCGCCGTGCTCCCGGAGTGGCTCGAGGCGCAGCGCCGGCTCGGGCTGTTCTCGACGGCGCACATCGCGATGAACATCGACTACCTGTTCACGAAGCTGCCGGCGTTCTCGACGACCTTCCCGTTCTTCCAGCCGGACGGCCTCGGCATGTCGATCTTCTTCACGAGCCCGGGGCTTCTCTACGCGGTCCGGGCGCCATGGCGGCAGTCCCGGACGTGGTGGCTCGCGGGCGCGGCCCTGCTCGTCCTGATCCCGACGCTCCTCTACTACGGCGGCGGCTGGCTCCAGTACGGCTACCGCTACGCCCTCGATTCGATCCCGTTCGTCTGGGCCCTGTGCGCGCTCGCAGCCGCCCGTGACGAAGGGATCCGCGAGTCTGTCGGGCTGAGCGGCGCCGGCATCGGAGTGGGCTGGCGGCTGCTCATCGGGTTCGGTGTGGTCGTCGGCGCCGCGGGCGTCTACTGGGCCTACCACCTGTGAGGGAGGCACAGGTCCGGCGGCTGGTGCCGATCCTCCTGGCGACCTGGTTCATCGCCATCTCGGCGATGCGGCTCATCCTGATCGCACCCGGCGGGCCGGGCTTCGACGGGCGCCTCTACCGCTCGGCGACGGTGGCGTGGCTCAATGGCCAGGACCCCTGGGCGGTCGTCCAGGGCGGCGTCTACTACGGGGCCCCGCCGCCGTCGCTGATCCCGATGATCCCGTTCGCGCTCCTCCCCGAGACGCTCGGGGTCGGGCTGCTCCTCGTCCTGTGCGTCGTCGGCAGCATCTGGGCGATCCGGCGACTGGGGCTGCCGCTGTGGTGGCTGGCGTTCCCACCGCTCGTCGACGGGGTCTGGAACGCCAACCCGCACGCGCTCGTCCTGCCGCTCCTCGTCGCGGGTGGCGCCGTCCTCGGCGCGATCGCGATCATCATCAAGGTGTACGCGGCGGTCGTGCCGGCGATCCGCCTCGAGATCCGGACGCTCCTCCTCGCCGGCGTCGCGATCGTCGTGACCGCGCCGTTCGTGCCGTGGGCGACGTACCTCGCCGAGCGGCAGACGATCCAGGCCCACCTCGACGCGACCGCCGGCGGCGGATCGAGCGTGTTCGGCCTGCCGATGCCGCTGCTCGCCGATCGCCGTGGTCGTCTCGGTCGTCGCGCTCGCGGTCCTCGTGCGCCGCGACCGGGAGCGGGCGGCGTGGCTGGCGATGCCGGCGTTCTGGCCGTGGACCCAGTGGTATTACTCGTCGATGGCGATCCCGGGGGTCGCCGAGCCGTCGGCGTCACCGAGCCCGTTGTCCACGACGCTCACGCTCGCCGTCGCCGCGGCGATCCTCGCCTCACCGGTCGTCGCGGCACCCGCGCTCGCCCTGATCGTCGTCGCGTTCGTGCCGCCGATCGTCGCCGTCGTCAGGCGCTCGCGACCCGCGGCGTGCTCCCGAGCCGGCCCCGGCCACGGCCGCCACCGACCCGCCCGTGACCGGCCTGCCTTGACGCGTCGCCCGCACGACGGCGTGGCGATCCGCACGACCGCGTGCGACACTGCCCGCCACCTTCAATCCAAGCCGAACCGACGCGGAGGGTCCCCGTGCGCCGATCCGGACTGATTCTCGCGATCTTCGTCCTGTCGGGCGCCGCGGGTCTGGTCTACGAGGTCGTCTGGTCGCGCCAGCTCGTCCTCGTCTTCGGCAACACGACCCAGGCCATCGCGACGATCCTCACCGGGTTCTTCGGGGGGATGGCGGTCGGCTCGTTCGTCGGCGGACGCCTGGCCGATCGGGTGCGGTCGCCGCTCCGCCTGTACGGCTTCCTGGAGCTGATCCTCGTCGTCGTCGTGATCCTCACCCCGATCACGTTCCGGCTCCTCCACGAGGTCTACCGCGCCGCCTTCACCAGCCTCGAGACGCAGCCGGGGCTGCTCTCGCTCGTCCGGTTCGGCCTCGCGATCGTCGCGCTGGCGCCGGCGACGATCCTGATGGGCGCGACGCTCCCGACCCTGACTCGCTACCTCACCGACGACCAGCACCTGTCGCGGGCGTTCTCCCGGCTCTACGCCGCGAACACGTTCGGAGCGATCATCGGGACGATCGCGGCGGGCTTCTTCCTGATCGAACTGCTCGGGCTTTCGACAACCCTGCTCGTCGGCGCGACCTGTTCGGGGATCGCCGGCGTCGTGGCCCTGATCATCGATCGCGGGAGGACGGCGGCCGAAGCCGAGGTCGGGCCCCGGCCGGCGGTCGAGACGGCCGCGTCCGCGACGCTCGACCGGGCGCCCGATCATGTGATCCCAGCCGGTCGTGCCCGGCCCAGCCTCGCGCTGACGGTCGCGTTCATCTCGGGCCTGACGTCGCTCGCCTACCAGACCCTGTGGAACCGCCTCCTGTCGTCAGGCACCGGGAACTCCACGTACATCTTCAGCACGATCCTGGCGATCTTCCTGATCGGGCTGGTCCTGGGCGCGACCGTCTACGCGGCGATCCGGCCGCGGATCCGGCAGCCGGTCCTGTTCCTGGCGTTCACCCAGCTGGCCGTGGCGATGATCACCGTCGGCGGTCTGGTCCTCGTGATCTCCCAGCCGTACGCGCTCGAGCCGTCCAAGGCTCTCGAGACCCTGTGGGCGATCCTCCGCCCCGCGCTCCTCGTCGTCCTGCCGGCAACGTTCGTCATGGGCATGAGCTTTCCTGCGTCGTCCAGCCTGCTCGCGGACGATCCGTCCAGGATCGCGACGCTCGCAGGCCGCCTCCTCGCCGCGAACACGGTCGGTGCGATCGTCGGGACCTTCGTCGTCCCGTTCTTCCTGATCCCGATTCTCGGCTCGCCCGCGACGGTCGCCCTGATCGCGCTCGTCAACCTCGGCCTCGCCGGCCTGCTGATCGCGTCCGCGACCGGGGTCACGCCCGTGGCGCGCGGGATCGTGGCCGCCGGCTCGTCCTTGCTGGCCGTGGCCATCGTCTGGAACCTTGTGTCGCCGGCGCACGACCCGCTTCGTCGACCCGTCCGTGGCGCGGATCCAGGCGATGCACGGCACCCTGTTCCAGTCCGAGGAGGACGAGATCGCGTCCGTCCAGGCCGGCGAGATGACCGGCAAGCAGCTGTGGGTGACCGGGACGGCGATGACCCTCCTCACGGTGGATGCGAAGCTGATGCCGATCCTGCCGCTCATGCTCCGGCCGGATTCGCAGTCGGCGGCGACCGTCGCGTTCGGGATGGGCTCCGCGTTCCGGGCCGCGGTGATCGCGGGCCTGAAGACGGACGCGGTCGAGCTCGTCCCGTCCGTCCCGAAGATGTTCCACTGGTTCTACCCGGACGCGGACGCGATCCTCGGCGAAGCCGAACGCCAACGTGATCGTGACCGACGGCCGCAACCACCTCGAGCTCACGCCGAAGACCTACGACATCATCGTCACGGACCCGCCGCCGCCGATCGAGAGCTCAGGGGCGGCGGTGATCTCGTCGCTCGAGTACTACCAGGCAGGCGCGAGCCGCCTGAACCCGGGCGGCGTGATGATGCAGTGGACGCCCTACGGCGGGACGGTCGACGACTTCCTCGACCACATCCGCACGTTCCGGACGGTCTTTCCGAACGTCATCGTCGCGTTCGGGCCCGGCGGCTACGGGTTCTTCCTGATCGGCAGTGATCAGCCGCTCCAGTTCACGGACGAGAACATCCGGAACGTCCTGGCCCGACCGGGCATCCTCGAGGACATCTCATCCGCGTACGACTCCCCGGCGAAGACCGCCGACGCCTGGGCGGCGAAGATCCCGCAGCTCGTCTGGATCCAGGGCGACGATGTCGAGCGGATCGTCGGGGACGGCCCACTGATCACGGACGACCGGCCGCTGCCGGAGTACTGGCTGCTGCGACGGCTCTTCGGCGATCACTCGCCGAAGCTGTCGCCCGCCGAGCTGATCAAGCTGTCGGAGGGGTAGGCTCGGCCGACTACTGGCCGGTGCCGTTCGGCACCACTACCGGCAATACGCACAGTTCCCTGATTGACGCCGCGATCGAGCGCGGCAGACACTCTGCGGACTCGATCGCGGGTCGATGCGGCTTAGCGTGGGGATGCGATGACCGGAGCGCGAGGGAGGCGCTTCCGAGCGGCGATCCTGTTCGGATCCGTCCTGACTCTGACGGTCCCGAACATGGCGTCCGCTGTGCCGCCCGCGACCCGCGACCCCGCGGCGTCCATCCTCGCGCGCATCGTCGACGACCAGCTGGATCGTGTCGATGCAACCGCGCGCGGACACGGATCGGATTGCGGGTCCACTCGCGAAGGGCTCCGGCGGCAAGGCCGGGATGGTCTTCCGCCACGCGCTTCACGGGTTCGTCTTCAAGGGCTCGGCCAAGGCTGCGGCGGCCCTGGCTCGGAACCCGAACGTTCGCTCCATCGTGCCCGACGGCACGATCCACGCGCTCGGCGACGTCGATCCCGACGGGGATCTCGCGGATCCGAGCCAATCACCCGACCGATCCGAGCGCCTACGCCGCCGGATTCACCGGCGCAGGCGTCCGGGTCGCGATCCTCGACACCGGCATCGACCTGACCCATCCCGATCTCGTCCCGAACCTGGACGTCGGGCTCGGCAAGAACTGCATGACCGCGGGTCCGCCCCAGGACGGTCATGGCCATGGGACCCACGTGGCCGGCATCGTCGCCGCCGCGGACAACGGCATCGGGGTCGTCGGTGTCGCGCCGCGAGCCCGCCTCGTTCCGTTCAAGGTCCTCGACGACAGCGGCTCCGGTGAGTGGTCGAACCTCATCTGCGCCATCGACACCTTGACCGCGTACGCCACCGACAACGACCCGACCAACGACATCCGCGTCGCGAACATGAGCCTCGGCGACGTCGGCTCGATCGGGACGCTGCACCGACGGCGGTGTTCGCGAGGCGATCTGCAAGTCCGTCGCGGCGGGCGTCACGTATGTCGCGGCCGCCGGCAACTCGACCGTGGATGCGTCGACGTTCATCCCGGCCGCGTTCCCCGAGGTCATCTCGGTCTCCGCGATCACCGATCTCGACGGCGAGCCGGGTGGGCAGGGTGGCTGCTGGCTGTTCTTCATCTACTGCGACGACACGCTCGCCGAGTTCAGCAACTTCGGGGCCTCGATCGACGTGGCAGCGCCCGGGACCCAGATCTACTCCGACTGGACGGGCGGCGGGTACGCGACCGAGATGGGCACGAGCATGGCGTCGCCGCACGTGGCCGGCGTCGCCGCGCTCCTCCTGGCCGCGTTCCCCAACCTGACCCCGGCCGACGTCGAGGATCGCCTCAAATCGACCGGCGAGTGCCCGAACGGCCAGCTGGCCGATGCCGACGGCAGCGGCGACTGCGTCGGCAAGGGCCAGTGGGGCAATGATCCCGACGGCATCGCGGAGCCGCTCGTCAATGCGCTGAACGCGGTCACGAGGCGGGAACCCGGGCGATCGGCGGCCCACGGTCCAGATCACCTCGCCCGTCGACGGCGCGACCGTGTCCGGGCCGATCGTCGTGACGGCGACGGCCACGGACGACCATCGGCGTCGCGAGGGTCGACTTCTTCGTCAACGGCGTGCCGCCGGTCGACGGACACGGACGGCTCCGAACGGCTGGACGATGCCATGGGACGCGGGACGCCGTCGATCGGCGGCGCCTACACGTTCACCGCGACCGCGACCGACACAGCCGGCCAGACGAGCGAGCGAACTCGGTCAGCGTTCAGACGGCCGCGAACGCTCAGGGCAATTGGCTCGGCAACTACGGCGCACGACGGCTACGTCCTCGCCAACTGGGACGGGCAACGACGCCGACCTGGCGAGCCTCCCGGCCGGGCGTGACCTACAGCCTCGAGCAGGGCGTCGCGGTACGTCTGGGCGGCGACGACGACCGACGTCCGCGCCCTCGCAGAGCCCGACCAGGACCGAGCGGCGGCTCGATGACCTGGTACGACACGAACTCAGCTCCGGCTCCACCTGACGTTCGCCAACGCCTACACCGGCACGCTCCACCTCTACGCCCTCGACTGGGACGCATACGGTCGGCGACCGCGACGAGAACGTCACGCATCGACGACGGCCGCGGACCGCAGAACCGCGTCCAGCCTCGCCAAGCTCCTTCGTCCAGGGCGCCTGGGTCCACGCCCCGATCGTCGGTTCCGGCGGGCGGCTCGGTCGTCGATCACCGCCGACATCGGACGGCCGGCGACGACCGCCGTCCTGTCCGGCCTGTTCCTCGGCGGCGCCGGGGCCACTGCCGCCGCCGCCGCCCCCGCCGCCGCCCGCGCCGACGGTCGACCTGCCCGGGCGTCCAGGGGACTGGCTCGGCAACTACGGCGCCGACGGCTACGTCCTCGCCAACTGGAACGGGACGAACGCGCCGACCTCGTCAGCCTGCCCGCCGGCGTGACCTACGCGTTCGAGCAGGGCTCGCGGTACACGTGGGCGGCGACGACGACCGACGTCCGCGCCCTCCAGAGCCCGACGCGGCACGGAGCGCCGAGCTCGGGACTTGGTACGACGCCAACCAGATCCGGATTCGGCTGACGTTCACCGACGGCATACACCGGCACGATCCACCTCTACGCCGTCGACTGGGACGCATACGGTCCGCGCGGAGAGAACGTCAGCATTGACGACGGCCGCGGATCGCGGACGGCGTCCCTCGCCCGCCAACTCCTTCGTCCAGGGCGCATGGGTCCACGCCCCGATCGTCGTCCCGGCGGGCGGCTCGGTCGTCGATCACCGTCGATCGAACGGCCGGCGGCAATGCCGTCCTGTCCGGCCTGTTCCTCGGCGGGCCGGGGCCACTCCGCCGCCGCCGCCCCCGCCACCGCCCCGCCGACGATCGATCTGCCCGGCGTCAGGGGCACTGGCTCGGCACGTACGGCGCCGACGGCTACGTCCTCGCCAACTGGGACGGCACGAACACGCCGACCTCGTCGAGCCTCCCCGCCGGCGTGACCTACGCGTTCGAGCAGGGCTCGCGGTACTCGTGGGCGGCGACGACGACCGACGTCCGCGCCCTCCAGAGCCCGACGGGGACGGAGCGGCGAGCTCGATGACCTGGTACGACGCGAACCAGATCCGCCTTCGACTGACGTTCACGAACGCCTACACCGGCACCCTCCACGCTCTACGCCGTCGACTGGGACGCTACGGTCCGCGCGGCGAGAACGTCACGCATCAACGACGGCCGCGGACCGCGAACCGCGTCCCTCGCCGCCAACTCCTTCGTCCAGGGCGCATGGATCCACGCCCCGATCGTCGTCCCGGCCGGCGGGTCGGTCGTCGTCACCGTCGAACGAACGGCGGCGGCAATGCCGTCCTGTCCGGCCTGTTCCTTGATGCGGTCGCACCGCCGCCGCCGCCGACCGTGCCGGGTGCCCCGACCGGTCTCGTCGCCACCCCCGGCAACGGCCAGGTCGGCCTGACCTGGGTCGCCCCGCCAGCACCGGCGGCAGCTCGATCACCGGCTACACCGCGTCCGCCAGCCCGGGCACGGGCACCTGCACGAGCAACGGCTCGACCTTCAACTGCACGGTCAGCGGCCTGACGAACGGCCAGGCCTACACGTTCACCGTCACCGCGACCAACGCGGTCGGGACCGGACCCGCCTCGAGCCCGGCGACCGCGACACCGGTCGCGCCGCCGCCGCCGCCGACCGCGCCGGGTGCCCCGACCGGTCTCGTCGCCACCCCCGGCAACGGCCAGGTCGGCCTGACCTGGGTCGCCCCGGCCAGCACCGGCGGCAGCTCGATCACCGGCTACACCGCGTCCGCCAGCCCGGGCACGGGCACCTGCACGAGCAACGGCTCGACCTTCAACTGCACGGTCAGCGGCCTGACGAACGGCCAGGCCTACACGTTCACCGTCACCGCGACCAACGCGGTCGGGACCGGACCCGCGTCGAGCCCGGCGACCGCGACACCGGTCGCGCCGCCGCCGCCGCCGACCGTCGCCGGGTGCCCCGACCGGTCTCGTCGCCACCCCCGGCAACGGCCAGGTCGGCCTGACCTGGGTCGCCCCCGCCAGCACCGGCGGCAGCTCGATCACCGGCTACACCGCGTCCGCCAGCCCGGGCACGGGCACCTGCACGAGCAACGGCTCGACCTTCAACTGCACGGTCAGCGGCCTGACGAACGGCCAGGCCTACACGTTCACCGTCACCGCGACCAACGCGGTCGGGACCGGACCCGCCTCGAGCCCGGCGACCGCGACACCGGTCGCGCCGCCGCCGCCGCCGACCGCGCCGGGTGCCCCGACCGGTCTCGTCGCCACCCCCGGCAACGGCCAGGTCGGCCTGACCTGGGTCGCCCCCGCCAGCACCGGCGGCAGCTCGATCACCGGCTACACCGCGTCCGCCAGCCCGGGCACGGGCACCTGCACGAGCAACGGCTCGACCTTCAACTGCACGGTCAGCGGCCTGACCAACGGCCAGGCCTACACGTTCACCGTCACCGCGACCAACGCGGTCGGGACCGGACCCGCGTCGAGCCCGGCGACCGCGACACCGGTCGCGCCGCCGCCGCCGCCGACCGTCGCCGGGTGCCCCGACCGGTCTCGTCGCCACCCCCGGCAACGGCCAGGTCGGCCTGACCTGGGTCGCCCCCGCCAGCACCGGCGGCAGCTCGATCACCGGCTATCGCGTCTACCGAGGGACCGCGTCCGGCGCTGAGACCCTGAGAACGACGGTGGCGGCCGGAACGACCACCTTCGCGGACACGGGGTTGACCAACGGCACGACGTACTACTACCAGGTCACCGCGGTCAATGCGGTCGGCGAGAGCGCACGGTCCGCGGAGGTCTCGGCAAGGCCGGCAACGGTCCCGACGGCACCGAGGAGCCTGACCGCGAGGACCGCCGCGACGAAGGGGGTCACCCTCACCTGGCTGGCCCCGACGTCGACAGGTGGCGCGGCGATCAGCGGCTACCGCATCTACCGGAGCACGTCGAGCGGAACCGAGACGTTCCTCGTCGCGGTCGGCGTGGTCACGAGCTACACGGACACCGCGACGACCGCAGGCACGCGCTACTACTACAAGGTCGCTGCGGTGAATGCCGTCGGGACCGGGCCGTTGTCGGCGGAGTCGAACGCCCGGGCGCGGTAGGGTCAGCTCGCCGCGGGCGCCGACGCCGGGTCGTGTCTTCAGCCGCGGCCCGGCCAGGCTCGGACGGCCATCGGGGTCTCGCGGCGCCCACGGTCCGACGAACGCGAACACGCCGAGCCAGATCGTCAGGTACGACCACTCGTACAGGGCGAACGAGGCGATGCCGCACGCGATCGGGACCGTCCACGGCCGATCGGTCCGCGCGCCCCAGACGATCAGGACGATCGCGATCGGGAAGCGGACCCAGGCGGGGATCGGGACGACCGGCACCGGGCTCGGGGTCGAGACGTTGGCGAGCATGAACCGGACCCAGTCGCCCCACGATCCCGGATCGATGACGAAGCTGACGCCCGCGATCGCGCCGGTGACGCCCAGCGCGATGCCGAGGCTGCGCCAGTCGCGCCGGGCGACGAACCACAGGATCCCGATGCCCGGGCCGATCTTCGTCAGGAGCGGGATCGCCCACATCGCCGGGTAGCGCAGGCCGAGGACGACGGTCGCGAGGATCAGGGGCTGGAGGTTGCCGATCGTCAGGTGGTTGGCGGGCTCGGAGATCGGCCTGAAGTTGTCGACGAAGAGGCGGGCCCCGAACCCGACCAGGACGACGGCGACGCCCACCCAGCGAATGACCGAGAACGAGACCGCGAGGAGGACCGTCCATACGACGATCCACTCGCCCCAGCCGCCGATCGACATCGCCCGGACGATGTAGGCGAACGGCGGCGGGTAGACGTACCAGGCTTCGGCGCCCTCGCCGCTCCCCCAGACCGTGCCGTAGAAGTGGTCCATCTGGCCGGTCTGGAAGTAGTGGAGGGTGTCCACGGGCGCGACGCGACTGACGAAGAACGCCGTCGCGAAGGCCACCCCGATCAGGCCGAGGACGAACGTCGGCAGCCACTTCGCGGCCGCACTCCGGTTTCGCGAGGCGGTGGCGTCGCCGGCCTCGGGCCCGAGGCGGATGGCGTCGCCAGCCTCAGGCGAGCCGCCGCCGGTCGGGCGGAGGAAGGGAAGGCGGATGTCGGAGCTCGTGGCGGGGTCCCCGGGACGTGGATCAGGCGGTCCGGACCATACCATCGCCCCGGCCCGCGTCGATCCCCCGATCGGGCCATCCCGACCACCCGCGCCCCGCGACCACCCCCTCCCGGCGACCAGCCCCGCCCCACGACCACGCCGCGACCCGGCGACCACCCCGGTCACCATGCATGTCGACGCCCAGCTCGGGGATATCGACGTCAGTGACGGCAACCCGCCGGACCGCCGGGCCGGCCGGGCCGAGCGCCGCCGACCGGACGAGGAAATGTGGCGTCGACATGAATGGGCTCTAGAGGTTCGTCTCCGCCGCGGATCGAAGATGGCGCAGGCCGACTGGCGACACCGGCGCCAACGGCGGCACGACACGACCGGCGCACGACACGGCGCCACCGGCGCACTCCGTTGCCTGCTCAATCACCTCCCGGGACCCGGTGATATCCTCGGCCGCGTGACGATGCTCGCTCCTGACAGCGGAGCCTGCCTGTCCGGGCTCGAATCACGCCCGCAGGCCCACCACCGACGATGCGGTCGAGTCGACGCGTGCCCCGCGGGCCGGCCGCGACCTCCGCGTCGCCCGAGCCGCATTCGACGACATCCCCCGCGAAGCCTGGGATCGGCTCGCCGCCGCCAACCCCTGGGCCACGCCGTTCAGCGGGTGGGCATTCCAGCGAGCGTGGTGGGACGCCTACGGTGGGAGCGCCCACGACCAGACGCTGATCGTTTGCGAGGCGTTCGGAGCCGCGGGGCAGGCGGCCTCCCCGACGGATGAGCCGATCGCGATCGTCCCCCTGATGCACCGCCACGAGGTCGAGCCGACCGACGCGGTCCGCGCGACGAAGATCCGGCACGGCGACGAGACGACCCTGACGCCCGTGCCGGCGAGCGCGAAGGCCGTCTTCTTCGGCGCCTCCTACCACGCCGACTACGCGACGATCCTCGCGGCACCGGACGACCTGCCGGCCGTCGCCCACGCCCTCGTCGACCATCTCGCCGGGGCCGGGGCGGTCGCCGATCCGGACCACCCGACGCCGTGGGACGTCGTCGATCTCCGCCGGCTCCGGTGCGGCGACCCGACCGCCGAGGCTCTCGCCGCTGCGTTCGGGGCCCGCGAGATCGAGGAGCACTGGACCCTGAACCTCGAGCGCGAGGACGTCTGCCCCGTCGTGACGTTCCCGGAGGGGGCGTCGTTCGACGACTTCCTCGGCACCCTCGACAAGAAGGCCCGCCACGAGATCCGCCGCAAGGTCCGTCGGGCGGAGTCGGCGGGAGACCTCCGGCTCACCGTCTCGGACGAGCCTCTCGCAGACCTCGACGCCTTCATCGATCTCCACCAGCGGCGGTGGGGCGCCGACGGGCTCTTCCCGCCGACGCCCGGCGGCGAGCACTCGCGGGTCTTCATCCGCCGGCTCTTCGAGGAGTGCGGCCGGTCCGGACCGGTCCGACTGTCCTTCCTGACGCTCGGCGACCGGCGGATCGCCGCCGGGATCCATGTCGAGACGCCGGACACCTGGATGTTCTACAACGCCGGCATCGACCCGGACGCGCGCGACCTGTCGCCCGGCGTCGTCCTCGCCGCGCGCTACGTCCAGGCGGCACTCGAGTCGGGCGCGAAGCGCTTCGACTTCCTCCGCGGCGACGAGTCCTACAAGTACGAGTGGGGCTCGGTCGACGAGCCGATCCAGCGGCTGCTGGTCCGACGTGACGAGGCCCGCGGCTGATGGGCGCGCCTCCCCTCTGGGACCCCTGCCTCGTCCCGATCGAGCACCTCGACCTGCCCGGACCGGATCGCGTCCGGGTCGTCGAGATCCTCGCGACGGGTTCGAACGGCGGCGCACAGGAGCATCTCTTCTCGCTCATGACCCGGCTCGACGCGACGCACTACGACGCGTCGGTCGTCGCCCTGGCCGGCGGCAGCGCGGTGCGGAAGCTGGAGCGGCACGGCATCCCGGTGACCGTGATCGACGATCCGGATGACGCGGCCGCGGTTCGAGCCCTCACCGCGCACCTCGCCCTCGTCCGCCCGGACGTCATCCACACCCACATGTACCGCGCCGACGTGATCGGCACGAAGGCCGCGATGGCGCTTGCCGCGACCGGGCATCGCCGGCCGTACGTCGTGTCGACCGTCCACTCGTCGCGCGTCCGCTCCGACGAGGATCGCGAGCTGATCCGCCAGCTGACCCCGAACATGGACCAGCTGATCGCCGTGAGCCGCTCGATCGTCCGGAAGATCGCCGACGAGCATCGGACCGGGCGCGCCCGTCCGGCTGATCTACAACGGCGTCGACCTTCAGCGGTACGACCACCAGGGCCCGTCCACGCTGCGCGAGGAGTTCGGCATGGAACCCGGCTCGCAGATCGTCGGGGTCGTGGCCCGGCTGGAGCCCGAGAAGGGCCACCAGACCCTGATCGAGGCCTGGCCGCATGTCCTCCGCGAGGTGCCGGACGCGTATCTGCTGATCGTCGGTGAGGGGTCTCGGCGGGACTTCCTCGAGCAGTGGGCAGCGGCCCACAAGGTCGCCCACCGGGTGATCTTCACCGGCCGGCGCGACGACGTCCCGGCGGTGACCGCAGCGCTCGACGTCGCGGTGCTGCCGAGCTGGCGCGAGGCCCAGGGCCTCTCGATCCTCGAGGCGATGGCGCTCTCGCGACCGGTCGTCGCGTCCGACGTCGGCGGGATCCCCGAGATGATCGAGGACGGCGTGACCGGCCTCCTCGTCGAGCACGACAACCCGGTCGCCCTCGCAAACGCGCATCGTCCGCCTGCTCCGCGACCATGCCTTCGCCAGCCAGATCGCCCGTGCCGGCCACGACCTCGCCCACGAGCGCTTCTGCGTCGAGCTGATGGTCAAGGCGATCGAGGAGATCTACGACGAGGGGGCCCGCGCGGTCCGCCTCTCCGAATCGGCGGCGAGCTGAGCCCCAGGACCATCGTCGCGGTGCGCAGCCGCACCGCCGGCCGCTAGCATCCCGCGGGTGAGCCTCCGCCGTCTG
Organism: uncultured Chloroflexia bacterium; assembly: GCA_963817095.1. GTDB lineage: Bacteria > Chloroflexota > Limnocylindria > Limnocylindrales > CSP1-4 > CF-46. The sequence goes on along the minus strand of CAWFND010000002.1, from coordinate 54,518 downwards.
TGGGCGTTCCTCGCGATCGGGCTGCCCGTCCTCGCGGCGGTCATCGCCCCGCTTCCGACCGTCGACCTCGCCTATCACCTGCGAGCGGGCGGCGAGATCCTCGACACGGGCGCGATCCCGCGGGTCGACACCTGGACGTTCACGGCGGCCGGGATGGCCTGGCAGGACCAGCAGTGGCTGGCCCAGGTGATCCTCGCCCTCGCCTACCGGCTGGCCGGCTGGACCGGGCTGGTGCTGCTCCGGGCCGCGCTCGTCGGGATCGCCTTCGGCTTGCTGTTCGACCTCTGCCGGCGGCGTTCGGGATCGGTCCGCGTGGGTGCGTGGCTGACGCTGGCGGCCTTCGGCTGTGCCGCGATCACCCTCGGGCTCCGGCCACAGCTGTTCGGCGTCGCGTTGTTCGCCGCCGTGTTGTGGCTGGTCCTCCGTCGCCGCGACGAGCCTCGGCTCGTCTGGCTGACCGTTCCGCTGGTCGTCGTCTGGGCGAACGTCCACGGCAGCTTCATCCTGGCGCCAGCGCTCGTCGCGATCGCCCTGGTCGAGGACCTCGTCGATCGCGAGCCGCGCTGGAAGGCGACGGCCGGACTCCTGGTCGCGACGATCCTCGCGACGTTCGTCACCCCGTTCGGGGTCGGGGTCTGGGGCTATGCCGCCGGGATCTCGACGAACAGCCTGATCACGAGCCGGATCACCGAATGGCAGCCCACGACGATCCGGACGCCCGAAGGCGCCCTCTTCTTCCTGTCGGCCGGGCTCGTGGCCGTGGCGGCCGTCGCAGCGGCTGCGCGCGGTCGACGCGTACCGTGGACGATGCTCCTCTGGCTCGTGCCGTTCCTCGCGCTCGGTGCGTGGGCGGTCCGCGGTCTCGCCTGGTGGCCGTTCGTCGCCGCGGCCACGATCGCCCCACTGGCGCTCCCCGCTCCCGACGACGTGCGGGAGACTCGCCCCGAGCGCGTCGACCCACCGCTGATGCGCCGGCTCAACGCCGCGATCGCGGTGATCCTGGTCGTCGTCGGGATCGCCGCCCTGCCGGTCTGGCGTCCGATCGACGCCAAGCTCGGCACGCCGGCCGGGGTCGTCGGGACCGCGCCGCCCGGGATCACCGCGGCGCTCCGCGGCCTCGTCCAGCCCGGTGATCGTCTGCTTGCGCCGCAGCCGTGGGGCTCATGGTTCGAGTTCGCCCTTCCGGATGCCACGGTCGCCGTCGACTCCCGGATCGAGCTGATCCCGCCCGCGGCCTGGGACGGGGCTGACCGGATCGCGAGCGGCGCGCCCGGCTGGGAGGACACGCTGAAGGACTGGGGCGTGACGATCGTCGTCGCGGCGCCCGATCAGGCGGAGATGGTCGCGCGGCTCGAGGCCAACGGCTGGCGCCAGGCGTTCCACGACGAGGACGGGACGGTCCTTATTCGGGGCGACCAACCGTCCTGACGGCGCCGATCGACGGATCCAGCTCCGGCCGATCGAGGCGGGGCAAGAAGTCGAGGATTGACTCGTCGACGACGTTGGCACAGGGGATCGACACGCTGGCGGCGTCCGGACCGCGACCCGGACGGAACCGAAGTCGCACGCTCCAGCGAAGTGCGCTCGACAGGTAGTCGTCGAGCAACGACGAGCCCGGAATCGCGCTGTCGTTCGTCGGCTCGCTCGCTGTCGGCCCACTGTTGGTCGAGCAGCACGAACCGGGTCCTGCTGGTCTCGAGGTCGTCGATCATCTCGCGCTGGACCTGGTCCGTATTGGATACGCCTGGGTTGAACATCGCCACGTGGACGCCCGAGCGGCGATCGGCGAGGTAGTAGGCGAGCATGTCGTTCGCGAAGGTGAGCCGGTTCGATGTCAGAGCGACGAAGATCGGCTCGTCGGGCGTCGAGCTGCTCGAGATCGTCCGGACGGCGGCGACGAATGCCTGCTCGCTTGGGCCCAGCCTGCCCAGCTCGGGCAGACGGAGGGCGATCACGCTGAAGGAGAGGTTGAACCCGCATACGGCCGCAAGCACGGCTAGCCCGACGAGCCGCGACGCACCGATGGACGGCATCCGTCGAAGCGGCACCTCGGACATCCTGCCGAGCGTGTAAGCCAGCAACAGCGTCCCGGGGAATCCGCCCTGGACCTGATGGTAGAAGTCGCTCCGGCCGGCCGTCTGAAGCTGGCACAGAGCGGCGAACACGGTCAGGACGACCAGCGCTCGATCACGCTGGCGACCCGCCAGCATCTGGGTAATCGCAACGACGACGCCGGCTTTCGGGACCAGGACGACGACGATGAACGCCACGGCAGTGATCGCGTCGCTGATCTGTGGAAGTGGGAGGCCGCGGAACTGGCGAGGGCCGACGATCGGATACCAGATCAGCTGTTCGAACAGCGTCGGAAGGTCGGCAATCATCAGCGCTGCCACCGCCGACAGTAGGCCGATCCCGACCACGGTCGCAAGGAATCGTGCGCGATGAGGAACGAGCAGTGCGGCAGTGAAGGCGTAGGCGCCGAGGTCGAGCCTGGTCAAGGCTGCCGCGGCGATCAACAGTCCTGCGATCACCGCCCAGTCGCGTCGGAACACACGCACATAGAGGCCGGAGATCGCGAAAGCCATTCCGATGAACCAGGTCGTCGGCTCGAGCCCGTTGAGGAAGGACATGAACCCGACGGTCGTTGCGGGAATCAGGACCGCCAGGACGAACGTGAGTCGCGCTGCGCGCATCCAGGCGTAGCCGGCGGCTGTCAGCCAGAACGCGACGACAAGCCCGGCCACCCGGATGCCGAGCAGGCTGGGCCCGAAGAGCGCGACGAATGGGGCGAGGAGGACAGGTCCGCCGGGACCGTACAGCCACCAGAAGTCGCGATAGGGCAGCGCGCCGTGCAAGAGGAATGTGGCCGCGGAAGACGCAAGGCCGCCGTCGTAGAGGTTGAGCGGGGCGAACATCGCCGGTAGCGACAGTAGAACTCCGACGAGCCCTGAGCCGACGAGCGGGGCGAAGGCGGCGTTGCGCGGGCGTACGCCTACAGCCGCCTTCTGGCGGTCGGCCTGCGTCAGATGCGTTACGGAGTACAAGGGTGCCGAATAGTACGGTCCTCGCACCCCCATTGAAAGGGTGCTGCAGGCACGAACTGTTGCCTCCCGGAAACGCCCATTCGCGAAGCGTCCCTATTGCGCTGGGACCATCGGCGCGTGGTGTCGGCGTGCACCGGGCTGGTAGCCTCTCCGCATGCCGTCCGATCTCGACGTCGTGGTCCTTGGAGGCGCGGGCCACGTCGGTCTTCCGCTGAGCCTCGTCTTCGCCGACGCCGGCCTGCGGACGGGCATCTACGACCTCAGCCAGCCCACCCTGGATCGGGTCGCGGCGGGCAAGATGCCGTTCCTCGAGACCGGGGCGGACGAGCTCCTTCGGCGGGTCCTCGACACGGGCCGGCTGGAGATGAGCACGGACGGCGCGATCCTCGAGCGGACCGACCAGATCGTGGTCGTGATCGGGACCCCGGTGGACGAGTTCCTCGGGCCGTCGATGACGGTCTTCGAGCGAGCGGTCAACCAGATCGCTCCGCACGTCCGGCAAGGCGCGCTCGTCGCCCTCCGCAGCACCGTCTACCCGGGAACGACCGCGTACGTGGCCCAGCGCCTCAAGGCGATCGGCTGTGACGTCGACGTCGCGTTCTGCCCGGAGCGGATCGCCGAGGGCCACGCGCTGGAGGAGCTGCACAGCCTGCCGCAGATCATCGGTGCCGACGACGACCGGGCAGCCACCCGCGCTGCCGCGCTCTTCGCGAACCTCGTGCCGTCGACGATCCGGACGACCTCGAAGGAGGCCGAGCTCGCGAAGCTCTTCACGAACACCTGGCGGTACATGAAGTTCGCCGTCGCGAACCAGTTCTTCATGATCGCGGACCAGGCGGGCGTGGACTACACGAACGTCCTCAACGCCATCCGGACCGACTATCCGCGAGCACAGGACCTGCCGGGCCCGGGTTCGCCGCCGGGCCGTGCCTGTTCAAGGACACGATGCAGCTCGCCGCATTCACGACCGATCACTTCCCGCTCGGCCAGGCCGCGATGCAGGTCAACGAGGGGCTGCCGGCGTACGTCGTCTCGGCCCTCGAGCGCCGCTACGGCGGCCTCGCGGGCAAGACGGTCGGGATCCTCGGCATGGCCTTCAAGGCCGAGTCCGACGACATGCGGGCGTCACTCAGCTACAAGCTGCGCAAGCTGTTGGCGTGGGCCGGCGCGACTGTGATCTGCACGGACCCGTACGTGGTCGACGAGCGCCTGACGACGCTCGAGTGCGTCCTCCAGGAGAGCGACATCCTCGTCCTCGGCGTGCCGCACAAGGCGTATCGAAACCTCGAGATCGGCGGCAAGGATGTCGTCGACGTCTGGGGTGCCCTCGGCCGCGGGATCGCCCTGTGACCGCCGGCGGCCGCTGACCCGGTGGACGATGACCTTCCGGCGATCTACGCCCGGCGCTTCAGCGACGCCGACTCGCCGCGACGCGGCGAGGTCTGGCGCGAGATCACGCGGTTCCTCCAGCGCTACATCGATCCGTCGTCGACGGTCCTCGACCTCGCCTGCGATCGCGGCGCGTTCATCAACGTCGTCAAGGCGGGCGATCGCATCGCCGTCGACCTGCGCGACGTCCGGGCCCACCTGGATCCGGGCGTGCGGTTCGTCCAGAGCAACGGCCTCGAGATCCTCGACCACATCGCACCCGCCTCGGTGGATGTGGTCTTCATGAGCAACTACCTGGAGCACCTCGGCTCGGCGGACGAGGTCGTCGCCCAGCTGAAGGTCGTCGGCCAGGTGCTCCGGCCCGGCGGGCGGGTGATCATCCTCCAGCCGAACATCCGTCTCGTCGGTGGCTCGTACTGGGACTTCCTCGATCACAAGACGCCGCTGACCGAGAAGAGCCTGGAAGAGGCTGCGGACACCGCGGGCTTCGAGACCGAGGAGCTCGTGGTCCGGTTCCTGCCCTACACGACGAAGAGCAAGTTCCCGCAGAACGGCTGGCTCGTCCGAGCGTATCTCGCATTCCGGCCGGCCTGGTGGATCCTCGGCCGGCAGACGCTCGTACGTCGGCCGGCGCGCCGCGGAGGTCGGAGTGAAGATCCTCGTCACCGGCGCCGCCGGGTTCATCAACGGCTACCTCGTGCCCGAGCTCCTCGAGGCCGGTCACGACGTCGTCGGGCTCGATGACTTCAGCAAGTACGGCCGGCTGACGAAGTCGTACGACGACCATCCGCGCTACCGATTCGTCGAGGGCGATGCCAAGGACATCGGGCTGATGACGGAGCTCGCGGCCGATGTCGACCAGGTCGTGGCGGCCGCCGCGATGATCGGCGGGATCAGCTACTTCCACGAGTTCGCGTACGACCTGATCGCCGAGAACGAGCGGATCCTCGCCGCCACGTTCGATGCGGCGATCGCCGCGCACAAGGCCGGGACCCTGGACCGGATCATCGTCGTCAGCAGCTCGATGGTCTACGAGTCGGCGACCGTCTTCCCGACGCCCGAAGGCGCGCAGCTGACGTCCCCGCCGCCGGTCTCCACCTACGGCTTCCAGAAGCTCGCCGCGGAGTTCTTCGCGGCCGGCGCGTGGGAGCAGTACGAGCTGCCGTACACGATCGTCCGGCCCTTCAACTGTGTCGGGATCGGCGAGCGTCGCGCCGTTCGCGACACCGACATCATGTCCGGCAACGTGAAGCTGGCGCTGTCACACGTCGTGCCGGATCTCGTCCTCAAGGTCCTCAAGGGCCAGGATCCTCTCCACATCCTCGGCGACGGGTCGCAGGTCCGCCACTACACGTACGGCGGCGACCTCGCTCACGGGATCCGGCTGGCGATGGAGTCACCGGACGGGATCAACAACGACTTCAACCTGTCGACGGCGCGGTCGACGACGGTCCTCGAGCTCGCCGAGTGCATCTGGTCGAAGATCCACACGGACGGCCGCCCGTTCGCGTATGTCTCGGATGCGCCGTTCGAGCACGACGTCCAGCTCCGCGTCCCGGACGTCCGCAAGGCGAAGGCGGTTCTCGGGTACGAGGCGACCACGTCGCTCGAGACGATGCTCGACGAGGTCATCCCGTGGATCCGCGACGAGGTCGCGGCGGGTCGACTGTGACCAACGTTCTGGAACCCGGGATCAGGCCCGAGGTCCCTCGAATCGCTCGGATCCCGAATCGTCCGGTGAGCCCGACGATCCGCAGGATCCTCAACGTGTTGCTCATCGCGCTGGTCGTGGGCACCGCCCTCGCCTGGACATCCGCGAACTTTTCCGTCTACAACGAACCCGGCAACCTCATGGAGCCGTTCACCGACGCCATGACATATCGGGCAGCGGGAGATCGGCTGAACATCGGACACGACCTTTACCACTTGGTCCCGGGCGACCTGCCGGTGCTGACGATTCCTGGCCTCTACACCGCCCCGTTGCTCTCGCCGCCGCCGATCGCTGTCCTGTGGCGTCCGCTCGCCGCCGTGGACTGGGGGATCACGCTCTGGGTGGTCGCGTGTTGGGTTGCCTTGCTCGGTACGGTCCTCTTCGTCGTCGTCAAGACTGGTCTGCCCGGGGTCCTGCTCGCCCTCCTGCTCTCACACGCGATCGGTGAACAGTTGGCCGTCGCGAATGTCAACGCGTTCATGCCCGCGCTGTACATCGCTGGTGTGGCGGCTTCGAGCGCGGCCTGCCTCCGGCGCGCTGATCGGCTTCGCTGCCTCGATCAAGCTGTCGCCGATGGCCATGACGGGCTGGATGGCCGGTGGCCGGCGCTGGGCCGCTGTCGGCGCTGCGTTCGCGGCGTTGGCTTTCATGTTCGCGCTCGGCGCGATCGGGGCAGGGCCCGGGTCATACGTGGCCTACCTCGGGACGCTCTCCGGCAATCAGCCGACAGAGTTGAGCATCTCCGGGCTCACGGGCATCTCCTGGGCCAGCTATGCGTTCTTGGTGCTCGGGTTCGTCGCGAGCTGGCTGCTCGGAAGCCGATGGCCGCGCGCTTCGTTCATTGCCGCCCTTCTTGCATCGGTCCTCGGAACGCCCGCGCTGTACGCATCGGGTCTCGTATCGCTGCTCGCCCTGGCCGCCCCGTGGACCGAAGGCGCCCGAGGCTTGGACTTCAGCGGTCGAACGGAGCCTGCACCGGCTGGCTGAGGTCGTTGTCGCGCCACGGCGTGCCGAACGATCGCCCTCGCCGGGTCGCGCACGTCAGCTCCGCGGCCGACGAATCGCGGCGCCGCCGTGCAATCACGATTCTGGTCAGCCGGAGGGCGTTGGTACTCGTGGGGGGTTGCCGACTGGCACCATCGAGGGCCACGATGGCGGCGCTCTATCCCTCCGTGAGCAGCCCGGGGACACGTGGAAGCAGAATCGCCTGTGCCGACCGCCGTGGAGGGCGATCGGCCGCCCCCCGTCACGCCGATCGTCGCCGTCATCATTCCCGCCCTCAACGAGGCCGGCAAGATCGGCCGCGTCCTCGACAAGCTGCCCACGAGCGGCTGGTTCGAGGCGATCGTCGTCGATGACGGCTCCACGGATGGGACGGGCGACGAGGCGCGCGAGCACGGCGCTGCGGTCGTCATCCGCCACGAGGAGCGCGGAGGCGTGGGTGCCGCGATCCGCGATGGCTGGAAGGAAGGGCTCCGGCGCGAGCGCAAGTACCTCGCCCTCCTGTCCGGCGACGATCAGCACGAACCCGCGGAGCTGATCACCGCGCTCGCTGCCCTCGAGGCCGCCGGCGCCGACTACGCCCAGGGCTCCCGCTGGCGCAAGGGCGGCCGGGTCGTGGGCCCGATCGGACACCGCAGCTTCGGCACGCGGCTCTACTCGGTCGTCTTCTCGATCCTCGTCTTCCGCCGCGTCACCGATGCGACGAACGGCTTCCGGATCTTCAAGGCCGACATCCTCCGCGACCCGAAGATCGACCTCGACCAGGACTGGCTCACGAGCTACGACCTGGAGCCCTACGTGCTGTACAAGTCGATCCGTCGCGGGTACAAGGTGATCGAGGTGCCGTGCACCGTCCGCTACCACGCCAGGGAGGGCTACACGAAGATGCGTGGCCTGAAGGACTGGTGGCGGCTGTTCCGGCCGGCAATCCTCCTGCGCGCCGGGGTGAAGCGATGACGGCCACGACCCGATGACCGAGCCACGGATGACCGACCAGGTCGCCCGAGCCTTCTCCGGCCGGCGCGTCCTCGTCACCGGCGGTGCCGGCTTCGTGGGTGGTGCCGTGACTCGCCGCCTGGCCGAGGCCGGCGCCCGCGTCACGGTCCTCGACGACCTCTTCACCGGGCGGGCCGAAACGGTCCCCACGAGCGCCCAGCTGGTCACCGGAACCGTCGTCGACGAGGCCCTCGTCCGCGAGCTCGTCGCCGACGCCTCGGTCGTCTTCCACATGGCCGCCCGGAACATCATCGCGAGCACGAAGGACCCGCGCGAGGACTTCTCGACGAACATCGGCGGGACGCTGAACATCCTCCTCGCGGCGCGCGACTCGAAGGTCGACCGGATCGTCTACACCGGCTCCACGTCGATCTACGGCAATCCCCGATCGATCCCGATCAACGAGGACGATCCGCCGGTCGCCCTCTCGCCGTACGCGGTCAGCAAGCTCGGTGGCGAGCTGTACTGCAATGCCTTCTACGAGAACTATGGCGTCCCGGTCTCGGTCGTCCGCTACTCGAACGTCTTCGGCGTCGGCCAGCGCCCGGACAACCCGTACTGCGGCGTCATCGCCAAGTTCTTCGCCGCCGCGATCGACGGCAAGCCCCTCCAGGTCCACGGCGACGGCGAGCAGACCCGCGACTACACGTACATCGACGACGCGGTCGACGCGACCCTCCTCGCGGCGATCCGCCCCCGGGCCGAGGGCGAGGTGTTCAACGTCGGGACCGGCATCGAGACGTCGGTCAACGATCTCGCCCTGAAGATCGGCCGGGCCGTGGGCGTCGACGTCGACGTCGTGCACATCGACCGCCGCGACATCGACAACATCCGGCGCCGCGTCGTGAACATCGAGAAAGCCCGTCGGATGCTCCGCTGGGCGCCGCAGGTCACGCTGACCTCGGGCCTCGAGCGAACGGCCGCGTGGATGCGCTCGTCGTCCTTCGACCCCGACCAGCCTGAACTCACGGCCGCCCCGCAACGTTCCTGACGGTTGGCCACGTGCGCGAGATCCGTCGCCGCGTCGCATGGCCGCCGGGTTCGGATCGCCCGTGGGTGTCGCTGCTGCTTGTCGGACTGATCCTCAACGAGCTGTTGATCCCCTACGCGAGATATCCGTCGGTCCTCGGGCCGATTGGGCAACGTATCGCGATGGATTCGACCGACTGGTTCGCGGCCTGCCGCTGTACGACCCGCGGCTGTTGGCCGGCCCATACGACTATCTGTCTCCGGCATTCAGCGGCATGTTCAACATGCCCCCGTGGTTCCTGCCATTGGTCGTCCCGGCGGCGGCCCTGCCGGCAATTCTCGGAGCGACCGTCTGGTGGCTCACCATCGTGATCGCGATGACGCTCGCGGTCGTCCTTGCCGTGCCCTCTCGACATCGGCTTCTGACGATCGCGCTGCTGGTGACCTCGACGCCCTTGTGGATGGTTGTCGCTTGGGCGAACGCAGAAGCCCTCGTCGTTCTCGGATTGGTCGTATGGGTGATCGGCGTGCGGCAGAATCGGTCGTCACTCCTGGCAGTTGGCGTTTTCCTCGCTTCGATCAAGATCGTTCCTGCCGTGCCCCTGGCGATCTACATGGTCCGCACAGGCAGGACAAGGCCACTGATCGCTGCAACCGCGGCGGCGGTCGGCGTCGTGCTTGGCCTCTGCCTGATCACCGGAAGCAATGTCCTGTCCGATTTTCTCGTCGCATTCCAGAACATCGAGCAGGTCATTGCCACGAATGTCGCTCCGTCCGTCTTGCTCCAGCGCCTCGTCCCAGGAGTTGACACCGTCCTGATCACGAGGCTTGTCGCAGTCGGCTTGTTGGGCTTGTTCCTGATCGTGCCGATCTCCGTGATGACGTCGCCTGGATGGAGTTCGTCGTCTGCGCGATCCCCTTGAATGTCTTCAGCTTCTGGCTCCTCGCACCCGTCCTGCTGGGCTTGGCGGCGTACCGCTATGCATCTGCAGTCACACTGGTCCCGTCGGTCGAACCGCGTTCGCCCGGCGCGCCAGGACTCGTGACTGCCGAGCCCGGTACGGGCTGACGGACCGGCGTGCGATGATCGCCGCATGCCAGAACCGAATCGACAGGAACGACGCCGCGAGAAGTACGGCGGTGGGCGCGCGACCGATCACGGCGGTTGGCCGACGACGCAACCGAACCCGATCTTCGGCGACGAGCCCGAGGTCACAGCCGCGACGCAGCCGGCTCCTCCGGCCGAGGGGCCAGGGTCGGACCCCGCAGCCTCGACCGAGGACTCGGCCGACGTGGTCTCGATCGAGGACTCGCCGACGGGCACCTAACGGCCCGTCGTGCACGACGGATCGTCGATCCCGAACAGGTAGAGATCGACGAGCGGGCCTGCGACGAGGTAGAGGCGGTAGCGTTCGATCCCCATCAGGCGCCCGTGCGCGGGTGGATCCGGTGACCCCGTCACGAGGCCGCAGGTCCGGAACCCCGCCCACCATCCGCGGTACGACGGGGCGGTTGGAATCCGGCTGCCAGAGGTTCGCAGGCGTCGTCGCGTGGTACCCCACCCACTCGTACCCAGCATCGATCGTGTCCGGCCCGAGGCTCGTCCCTACGAGGTCCTCGCCGCCGCGCCAGCGTCCGGCATCGAATGCGAACGCATTCGCCATGAGCATGAATGCGAGGAGGCCCTGGAGGGTCAGCACGGTGAGCGGAGCCAACGAAGAGCCAGGCGCCGGCGCCGACGGCTGACGCCGCAGCGAACGCCCCGACGCAGTAGACGCCGAGCGTCGCGAACAGCGACCCGATCGGATCCTCCGATGGCGAACGCCAGGCTGTCGCCGTGGATCAGCCAGAGCAGAGGCTGGACCAGCAGGATCTGGCCGATGAGCATCGGGGCGGCCACGTTGTCGAAGACGAGCTTGCCCGTCTGCCAGAGCTCCAGGGCAATCCGGCGGTACGACCAGTCATCGTTCCGCGCGATCTCGACCGCCCCCGACGCGGCGCCGAGGAGGAGGGGCATGACCGTTCCGACGTGATGAGGATCCCGAGCAGGAGCAGCTCGTTTCGGATGAACCGCTCGGCCGGGACGGCCCATCGGTTGACCTTGAGCGCTGGCGCGAGCTCCATGGGGGGAGCACTTTCGACGGTTTGGGCCGAAATTGCCACCCTGAATTTCTCCGCCGGCCCCGACGGACCGAGTTGGGCTGTCGCGAACGACCGACCGATGCCTATGCTCAACCCATGACCGAATTCCTGAACGACGCTCCCCGAGCTGTCGGTCGTCCTGCCCGTCTACAACGAGGGCGAGGCCGTCGAGCCCGTCCTCCGGGCCCTCCATGCGGGGATCGCCACGTCGCACGAGCTCGTCGTCGTGTACGACTTCGACGGCGACACGACCGTTCCGGTCATCGCCCGGCTCGCGGCCGAGATCCCGGTTCTCCGTGGCCTCCGCAACGACCTGGGACGGGGCGTCCTGAACGCGATGAAGGCGGGGATCGCCGGGACCGACCGGACCCCTCGTCCTCATCTCGATGGCAGATGGCTCGGACGAGCCGCACATCGTCGACCGGATGGTGGCGCGGGCCCACGACGGCGCCGACGTCGTCGCCGCGAGCCGCTACATGAAGGGCGGCCACCAGATCGGCGGACCGCTGCTGAAGCGGCTGATGAGCCGGACCGCCGGGCTGAGCCTGCACTGGATCGCCGGCGTCCCCACCCATGACCCGACGAACAACTTCAAGCTCTATCGGCGCACGTTCCTCGAGGCGACGCCGATCGAGAGCACCGCCGGCTTCGAGCTTGCGCTGGAGCTGACCGTCAAGGCCACCCTCGGTGGCCGGCGGGTCGCCGAGATCCCGACGACGTGGCGCGACCGGACCGCCGGCCAGAGCAACTTCCAGCTCCGGAAGTGGCTACCCCACTACCTGCGCTGGTACGTCGTTGCGCTGCGCGGCCGATTTCGCCGCCGTCCAGCGCGGGCGTCGAACGCCGGCTAGCCACGCGACGAGCGGCGCGCACATCAGGGGCAGCGTCGGCAGGTTGTAGACGAGGCTGACGTTCGAGTTCGTCACGACCTTGAACCAGTCGAGCCAGACGCCCGCGAACGGGATGCTGACCACGATCAGCACGGCCAGCGCGATCCACCACGAGCGGTGACGGATCCCGAGGAGCGCGATCGGGGCGAACGTCGGCTTCGCCACGACGAGGACGAACGGCCAGGCGAGGATCGTGCCGGCCGCGATCGCCGCGACGATCCACATCGACGGGTTGCCGAAGACGAAGACGTTCAGCGACTTCTCGAACGCGACGATCCCGCCGATCACGGCCCACGCCCAGAGCGGCGGGCGATTCATCGCCATCCCCACGACGAGGATCGCGATCGGGACCGCCCACCACAGGACCGCGGGCAGCCAGATGAACGGGATGAACAGGAGGAACGCGGTCGGCGGATAGAGGATCGCGCCGTCGCTGATCTCGTACGGCCCGGCGATCTGCCACGGCCAGTACGGGGTGCCCGTGTCGAGGAGGCGCTGGGCCGCGGCGACGTGCCAGCGGTAGTCGAGCCCGAAGGCCGGGTTCGTCAGCCACTGCTGGACGAACACGAACACGATCCAGAGGAGCTCGAGCCCGATGATCGTGGCGAGGACGACCCGGATCAGGCGCGCAGGGAGGGTCCGCTCGGGCGTAGCGATGGCTTCGTCCGCGGTCGTCGTCGCGTCGGGCGTGGTGTCGGTCATCGCGTCAGGTCCGGCATCAGGGTGACTCGTTGAGTGGCGAACCGGGCTTCGTCGGCGAGGAGCACCAGGATCCCACCGAGGACCGCGAGGATCGTGATCGAGCCGAGCACCCCGAGCGGTCCACCGATCGGGATCGCCGAGCCGATCGCCTCCGACGGCGGCGCGGCGGCGAGCAGGTTGAGCGTGTAGGCGACGCCGAACACGATCGTGAGCCCGAGGACGCGACGGTCGGGGAACGCGAGCGGGAGGAAGGCGAGGACACCGAAGGCGTAGCGCTCGTGCATCGTCGTGAGCAGGCTGAAGGCGACGAGGGCGGCCGCCGCGAGGCCGAGGGCGAGGGCCTTCGGCGAGCGGGCCCGATAGACGAGGACGAAGACGGCGAGCTCGCCGAGCAGGGCGAGCGCGTACCCGACGTGGCGCAACGTGATCGGGCCGAGGATCGCGCTCTGGTCCGAGACGAATGAGCCGCCGGCGAGCAGCTCCTGGACGAGCCACCACAGATTCCACGCCCGGAGCGACAGGATCGCGTAGACGTCGCCCTGGTACGCCGCCAGGTTGTGGACGTAGCCCTGGACGCCGCCCGCCGGGATGAACGGCAGCCAGAGCAGGGCCACGACCGCCGCGCCGACCGCGGCGGCCTTCAGCGCCCCTCTCCAGCCGTCACGGGCCAGGAACCAGGCCGCGAACGGGACGATGAACGGCACTGCCTGGGGCTTCGTCATCAGCGCGACGGCGAGCGCGGCGGCGGCGAACAGGGAGTGGCCGCGGACGGCAAGGACGAACGCCAGGACCCCGAACAGGACGTAGATCGACTCGTACTGGCCCCACCAGGCGCTGACGTCGATCACGGCCGGGTGGAGGAGCACGAGCAGGGCGCCACCGATCGCCCACTTCGGGGTCGCGCGGAGGTGCCAGGCGATCAGGCCGGCGATGGCGAGGTCGGCGATGCTGGCCGGCGCCTTCATGATCGCCCGGATCGCCGGGTCCGCCGACGTCGTCACGGTCCGGAAGGCCGGCTCGGCTGCGGCGAGCACGCTCCAGATGTAGGCCATGACCGGCGGGAACGCGATGTCCTGGTCGTAGGCGTGGGAGAACGGCGCGGTCGCGATTCCGTGGACCCACAGCACGAACTGGTCGAGGTCGCCGACGAGGCCGAGGGTCGGCCACAGCGCGATCCGGACGAGCATCGCCACGCCCAGGGCGACGGCGAACACGATGATCGCCGACGCGCGCCGCGATCCGGGCGTGGAGACGTCCGCTCGGCCGAGGTTCATCAGCATCGGCTCAGGCGCTCCTGCATGCGCCGATCATCCCAGCCCGTGCGAGCGCTCGGTAGGGTTCGTTGGTACCGGGCGCGCCCGCTCGCGCCTGTCGTGCCCGCCTACGCCGGCTTTGTCGACCAGTAGCGCTCGGCCGAGCCCGACGTCCCTCCCAGCAGCGCCGTCTTCCGCGCGTTGGCGCGGACCTGGCGCGCCATCTCCTTCGTCGACGTGAACAGCCGCTCGATCTGGCTCGTGTAGATGTTGATGCCGGTGATCTTGCGCTCGAGCTGGTCGGCGATGTCCGCGTAGTCGGGCGCGAGGCCGACGTCCGGCGGCACCTTCGCCAGCGCGTGGGCCGGCAGGTCCTCGAGCTTCGTGAAGTCGTTCCACCACGCGTACGGGAAGTCCTCGTAGAACGTGACGATGCCGGCGTACTCGGGACCGGGCATGACCCAGCGGCGGCCCTCCTCGAGCAGGCTCACCCCGACGTCGCGACAGAGCTGGTGATCGACGTGGTTGCCCACGCCGAGCGGCAGGTACAGCTTCTGCGGCTCGAGACGGACGATCTCGCGGCGAAGGATGTCGAACGGCGCCGCATCGTCGACGCGGGGTGTGTTCAGGAGCTCGTCGTCGTTCTCGTACCCGCGGAAGACCGCGTCGGGCAGGTCGAGGAAGACGATCGAGGCTTCCGCGAAGGCCGCGAACGTCTCGTCCTCGAGACGTCGCTTCGCCATCGGGTCGCCGGCGGCCGCCTCGTCGACGAGCTCTTCGGTCGCGATCGGGCCCTGCGTGCTGAGCTCGTCCATCAGCGGCTGCCCGGCGAGCGGCTGGCTCCGGATGCTCGCCCGGCGGTACCACGACGAGCGCTGCCAGAACCGCTTTGCGGCGGCGTCCGCGTCGCCCTGTGTCGCCTCGAGCCGGTCGTCGGTCGCGGCCCACGCGGGCAGCATGTCCGGGTCGCCGTAGACCGGGAAGTCGGCGCGGATGTGCGCCCGGTTGAAGGACTCCGTGACGGGCCAGATCGTCTTGGACCCGAACCCGAGCGCCTCGCGCTGGTAGCCGGTCAGGCGTGCGCCGTTCGCGCCGGCGACCGCCAGCCCCGGAGAAGACCGTCACGATCGTCACGTTCTGGCCGAGCTCCCGGAGGCTCGCGATCAGCCCCCCGCAGGAGAGCGCAACGTCATCGGGATGCGGCGCGACGAACACGTGGGTCATGGCCGGCCGAGTATACCGAGCGACCTCCGGGCCTCGCCGCTCGCCCACCGCAGGGATGTCCCGGCTCACCGCCTCCCCGCTCCCCAATCCCCGCTGCCCGATCCCCGCTGCCCGATCCCCGCTCCCCAATCCCCGCTGCCCAACTTGGCCAGACGGTCATCCGGAGACCGCAAGCGGCTCTCCGCGGCCTTTTGACATCGATCTGGGGCGGACACCCCGGCGGTTGAGCGTGAGCGCGGCTCGCAACACCGCCCAGGTCCCGATTCGGCGGTCGCGAGCCGCGCCAACGGTCCGTGGATGCACGTCTGGTCAGTTGCGTGGATCAGGCCTGTCCGGATCCTGCCAGTTCGACGCCGGATGACGACTACCGCCCGGCCCGGCCCGATTCGGTGCCAGATTCCCACCGAGCGTCGACAAGGCTCCATCGGAAGCGTCTGCCCCCATCCGCTGAGCACGACCGTGTCCCGGATCCAGCTCGATTTGGGCCCGGAACGGGCCTACTCGACCCGGGGCGTCGATCTGTCAGCGCTTTCGGCCGGCGGCGCGCGTAGTCGACGCCGGGCGAGAATCTGGCGGAAACGACTCTGGCGGAAACGACTCTGCCCGGGACGACCCTGCCCGGGACCACTCAGTCCGGGAACCCGGCCTCCCCGACCAGCGGCACGAAGGCAACCGGGCCGTCACTCCGCTCGACCCACTCGGCGCCCTGACGGATCACGACGATCAGTTCCTGGCGATCGCGTGGCCCGACCGGCAGCACGAGCCGCCCACCGGCCGGATCGAGCTGCTCCCGCAGGGCATCGGGGATTGCCGGCGCCGCCGCCGCGACGAGAATCCCCCGCCACGGAGCCCCCTCGGGCGCCCCCATGCTTCCATCCGCGACCCGGACCTCGACGGCCGCGGCGTATCCCAGCCCCGCCAGCCGCTCGCGAGCGGTGTCGGCGAGCTCGGCAAGGCGCTCGATCGTCGTCACGCGACAGCCCATCGCCGCCAGCACGGCCGCCTGGTACCCGGATCCGGTCCCGATCTCGAGCACGCGATCCCCGGGCCCGACGCCGAGCAGCTCTGTCATCCGCGCGACGATGTACGGCTGGCTGATCGTCTGGCCGGCCGCGATCGGCAGGGCCTCATCCGCATACGCGAGACGGAGCTGCGTCGGGTCGACGAAGGCTTCGCGAGGAACCGCGGCCATCGCGGCGAGCACGCGGCCGTCCACGATGCCGCGGGCGCGCAGCTGGCGGTCCACCATCCGCGCTCGCTCGTCGGCCCATCGTTCCGGGCCAATCTGACCGCTCGTCCCGGTCATGCGTCCGAGGATCGCACGAACGCGCGGGCCGAGCACGATGTTCGAGGCCGCCGCGGCGGCCGCGGTCAGGGGGCGGCCGAGCCCGATGGCGCGACGCTGGGCGCCGATGGACTGCCGGAAGCCGATGCCCCCGGGGCCGACGGTGCGACCGACGCCGATGGCGCGATCGACGTCGACGGGGCGGCTGCCGAGCTCGACGGCGCCACCGACCCCGACGCGACCGGCGAGCCCGATGGCGCAACCGAGGCCGACGGGGCGACTGACGGGGCGATCGTGGCGCTGGGGGTCGGCTCGGGTGTCGGGGACACGTACGGGCGGAACAGGCCGCCGGTGCCGAGCAGCATCCCGTTGAGGAAGATCACGCCGAACACGACGAGCGTGCCGATGACGAACCACTTCGACGCGTTGTCGCGGATCCGGATCGACGGATCGATCGGGATCGTCTGGGACGCGGCGGCCGCGCGGGCCTCGCGCGCCTCGCGGGCCGATCGACCCGTCGGCGAGGCGGCTGCGGCTGCGGCAGCCGCCGCGGCGCTGACAGGCAGGGCGTTCGCGGGCTCCTCGTCCTCGTCGGCCGCTTCGTCATCGTCGAGGCCGTCATCCTCGTCGGGCTCGTCGGCCTCGGTCGCATCGTCCTCCGCCGGCTCGGGCTCCGGTTCCCGCTCGGGCGCAACCTCGGGCTCGGCCTTCGCGGGCTCCTCCGCAGGCGTGGCGTCTCCATCGTCGACCTCGTTGACCGCCAGCGCGGCAGCCTCGGCCTCGGCTCGGGCCGCGTCGTCGCCGCCGCCCGCGCCGCCGTTCGCTCCCTCGGGCGCGCTGTCCTTCGGTTCGGTCATCCGGTCGTGTCGCTCCTGTATCGGGCGCACCGCAGCGCCGGTCGGCGAGCTTGCATCAGGTCCGGGCGCGGAGTGCGGGCGCCAGTGTACCGAAGGTCACGCGTCTCGCAGCGGCGGCACGAGCAGGCCGGCCAGACCGGCCGCGATCGAGATCAGGCCGCTCACGACGAGCACCGGGACCGTCCCGACGGCCTGCGCCGCCAGGCCGCCGAGGGCCATTGCCAGCGTCATCGACCCGAAGACGAGCGCGAACCGGAAGCCCACGACGCGACCGATCATGTCGGCTGGTGTTCGTTCCTGGAACAGGACCTGGCTGGGGATCACGAAGACCATGTTCGCGATGCCCGCGCCGAACAGGATCCCGAAGTCGACCAGCAGGTTCCCGCTGAGTGCGAACAGGATCATCGTCACGCCCCACATCACGTAGCCGGCGATGACGCTCCGGCCCTTCGCCAGCCTCGCCCCGATCAGGCCGATGACGAAGCCACCGACGAGGTTGCCGACGCCGATCGCCGTCTCCAGGAACGCGTAGGCCGCCTTGGGGTCGACGTTCGGCGGAGCGAGCACGTCGCGCACGAAGATCGGCGTGAGTGCGGTCAGCGATCCGATCGCGAACTGGGCGAACGTCGCCTGGATCGTGTTCGCAAACAGGACCGTATCGCGGCGGAGGAAGTGGAAGCCCTCCCGCATCTCCGCCAGGACGCTGGTCGCCGTGGCGCCGGCCGCATCCGTCGATCGGCGGCGTTTGACGGCGGGGACGGCGATCGTGGCGATCAGCATCGCGGAGGCCGCGTACGTCGCGGCATCGAACCAGAAGGCCAGCGGCAGGGCCGATCCGAGGAACGCCACGAAGATCCCGGCCAGGGGGTAGCCGATGACGTCCGCGAACGTCTCTCCGGCCCACATCGCCGAGTTGGCGGTCAGGAGCTCGTCGCGGCGGACGATCCGCGGGAGGACCGCCACCCGAGCTGGACGGAAGAAGATCGAGATCGAGGTGATGAGGAAGACGAACGGGTAGACGAGGTAGATGTTCGCGGCAGCCGCGATCGGGATCATCAGGACGAGCGCCGCGCGCAGCAGGTCGCTCACGATCATCACGTCACGCTGGTTCCAGCGGTCGACGTACGTGCCCGCGATCGGCGAGAGCAACAGGTTCGGGATCGTGGCCGCGACGAAGACGAAGGCGACGGCGAGCGGCGAGTCCGTCACCCCGGCCACGAGGAACGTCAGCGCGATCTGGTGGATCCGATCGCCGAACAGGCTGATGAACTGGCCGGTCCAGAGGGCGGAGAACGAGCCGTTCAGGGCGAGTCGCACGTACGGGTGGTGGCGGACCCGCTCGCCGACCTCGACCCGCGGCCGCCCCGGAATCGCGACGCCGTCGTCGAACGGGACCGTTCCGGCGGCCGGCACCGGAGCCAGCGCGATGACCTGCCCCCGGAACGCCGACGCGCTGAACCTGCCCGGGCGGCCCACGAGCTCGACCTGCCCGGAGCTCGGCCCCGCGAGGCCGGTCCCGGGCGTCCCGAAGATGAGCGGTCGGTCCAGGGCTGCCGTCTCGGTCAGGCCGGGGGCCAGGCCCGTGCCCGGCCGGATGCGCTGGCCGCCCATCGCGCTCGAGACGCTGCGCGGCATCCGCGACGTGGCCGCGAGACCCGTCAGGTGTCGTTCGCCGGCCTCCTCGGGCTCCTCGGCAGGCTCGTCTTGGGATCGGACGACGGTCGCGAACAGGAAGAAGCCGAGGCCGGCGGTCAGGAAGACGTCGCCGATCGAGGCGACGTTCTGGATCAGCGGGAGCGGGATCGGCAGGATGTCCGCGATGGGGCCGGCATGCCGCAGGAACTCGAGGTTCAGGCCGGAGGCCAGGAGGACGTGGAACGGCGTCACGTCCGACGGCTGGAACCCGGCGGCCTGCAGGCTCGGCAGCCAGATCGGCATGTGGCCGGCGTTGGCGATGATCGCGACCGTGTTCAGCAGGATCCCCACGAACGCGATCCGCAGACCTGGCTGCGTCCGGTTGACCCAGAGCGCGGCGAGAAGCAGCCCGAACGCCGTCACGAACAGCGGCAGCCGAAGGGCATCGACGACCGCGCTGCCACGGATCAGCAGGTATTCCGTGGCATAGCGGAGGATCACCGCCAGGAGCAGCACGCCCACCCAGCGAAGCCGAACGCTCGCGAGGTTGTTGATCGAGCCGCCGGCGAGCAGGCCGAGGGTGAGGCCGACCAGCATGCCGAGGATCAGCATGGAGAGACGGGCCAGCTGGGTTTGCGCATCATCCCGGTCGAATGATGCCTGTCGCCGACGTGCTCACGAGCGCGGTTGGGGAGATTGGGCGGCGCCGCCGGTCGCGAGGCGCGTGCGTCAGGTCGACGGTCGCGGGCTCGACGGCGCGGGGTCGCGAGTTGGACGCGGATGACCGAGTCGGCCCGCGTCAGCCCTGGTCGGCGCCGGCCGTGACGGGAGCGGGCATGCTCGCCTGGTCGGCGGCGCTCGCCTGGACCATCAGATTGGCGGCCTGGCCGATGAGCGGGATCTGCCGCGGCTCCTCGCGTCGACCCGGGTCGGCGATCCCGTGGACCCACGGCGTCCGGACGAACGCGTCCACGACGGCCGGGTCGAACTGGATCCCGGCGAACTTCCGAAGCTCCGCGAGGGCCTGCTCCGGCGTGAGCGGCGTCATCCGGTACGGCCGCTGGGCGGTCATCGCCTCGAAGGCATCGGCCACATGGAGGATCCGGGCGAGCTTCGGGATCTCGTCCCCGATCAGCCGGTCCGGGTAGCCCGAGCCGTTGTACCACTCGTGGTGGTGGCGGATGATCGGCAGCTCCGGAGCCAGCTTCGTGACCGGCGCGATGATCTGGGCGCCGAGCACCGGATGGGCGTTCATCGTCATCCGCTCTTCGCGCGTCAGCCGGTCCGACTTCAGGAGGACCGCGTCCGGCACGCCGATCTTGCCGACGTCATGGAGCAGGCCGCCCCACTCGAGCGCTTCGAGCTCCGGGGCGTTGACCCGCATCTCCCGCCCGATGTCGACGGCGATCTGCTTCACCCGATGGCTGTGCTTGCTCGTGTACGGATCCCGTTTGTCGACGGCCTCGGCCAACGCCCCGATCGTCTGCGTGAACATGTCGCGCATTTCGACGAAGCGGTGATAGGCGACCCGCGTCGTGTACAGCGGCAGGGCGAAGAGGAGCGACGCCCACCACGCCGTGACGTACATCAAGGCCATCAGCCATGAGACAGGAGCGAGAGCAAGGGCGTTGACGGAAATGCCACGCCAGTCACCCAACGCGACGACCTTGAATGGCTGGTTTGACCTGAAGGGCAACCACGAGGGATGTGATTCCCATGTTCAGGAGGAAGAAGATCCCGGCACCAACCATCGTCGCAATGAAATACAGCGGGAGGTTGTCCAGGGGATTACGACCGCCGAGAATCCAGTCCGCGACGATCCCACCCACGAGGGCCGGGAGTACAACTCCAGCGTGATTGGACGCCGTTCCATACCAGGGGACACGTCCACGGAGCTCTCGTACCTCGGTCGTGCCAATCAGGGCCACCCACCCAGCAGCGACAGGCCCGCCAAGTGCCATCGCTGCGACGATCGGGGCCATCGCGACGGAGACCAGCGACCCGCGCGGCATCCGTACTGGTAGAGCGCCGGCGAACAGCGTGAGTAGGATCCAGAACGCTAGCCCAAGAAGGACCTCGACCTGCTCCGGCTGACCGACGGGCAGCGCGATCGCAGGGTTCATCCCAAACACAAGGCCCATATCCTGGCGCTGGGAATACACAAAGCTCGTGAGTATCAATGCGAGCGCACTGAAACCCACGAGCCCCGTGATACAGAGCTTTAGGGACCTGGACATTGGTTCCCCGTACGGTGATCCTCGGCGAAAACTCTAATCCCTCCGAGCATCCACCGAACACGGGACCAAACGTACTAGAAGCCCTTTAGCGACGCCCCACCGGCGATCGCCATGGCGGCAACCGCACCCATCGCTGCGATGAGCCGCACGACTCGATCTTTCATCGACGTCGACTCCTTGTTACCAGGCCTTGCCGGCGTTCTGAGGCTCCACGCTCGTTCCTCCTTCCGGCTTTCGTGCCGAACCCCCCGAAACACGAAAACCGACCTGACACGTTGGTCGGTCGGTTGCACTACTCGCTCAGCTCCACCCTAAGTGCCCATTTCAGGTGAAGCGTCCGCGCGTCCGAGCGTCTTAACTGCTCTTCCTAGTACCTCCGTACTGGGAAGTGGGCCGGACTATAGGGAGGCCGGATCGAACCGGTCAATACGGCAACGTACCTATCTGCCCAGGTCGGGACCCCTAAACGGCGTCAAATGCCGGCGGCTCTACACCGATCTCGGACCGCAGCAGACTTGCGTATCGCTCGTATTGTTCGGCCGCGGCCGAGTGAGCGCCGGAGCCCTTCAAGAGCCGCAGCAGCGAGAGTCCGAGCGTGTCAAGGCGTGGGTCAACCTCTAGCGCTCGACGCGCGAGCCGCACGCCCCTCTCGTGACGGCCACTTGCGATCTCATCTGCGATTTCGGTTTCAATTATCTGGAGGTACGCGACGTGGAGCCAGTCGCGATAGTCGGTCGCCCACTCCTCATAGGCGAAGTCGGCCGCGAAGCGACCGGTATATGACTCGCTCAGGTCGTCAACTCGTTCCGGTGATCGCATACGGTCGATCTCGCCGATCAGCCAAGTGCAGCGACCGCTGGCAGAGTGGACGAGGTCTCCGTCAAGAAAGATCAGGTCTGATTCTTGGTTGACGTAGCCCGGTGACAAATCCTCCCGGTATTCGGGCTCGAAGACGCGCCGGAGGAAGTACACCGTCTGATTGAGTGAATTGATCGCGGCGTCCGGTTCGATCTCTGGCCAGAGCGCGTCCATGGCCTCTTCGCGTGTCGCGGTCATACGGGGCCGCGTGATCAAGAAGCATAGAAGTGCCAAGACCTTTCGGCGGATCTCGCCACTCGCCACCACCCTGTCGCCGATGATTACTTCAACGCGACCAAGATCGAGGACAGTTGCCCTTGCTGCAAGCCGGCGCGCCAAACCTCGGCCAAGCTGGCGATCGCGAGCCGATCGCCGCGGCTCCTTCGCCATCCGACGAAGCAGGCCAACGTCTGACTGCTCGCCAACAATGTCGAGAACCCTGGCCGCAGCGATTCGCGAGGTGGACGACGTCGACTGCGCAACGGATCTTCGTAGTGAAGGCAGCCATCGATCCCGCCGTATGGAAGCCTCTTCAACCACGATCGCGAGTGCGTCTTCATCGAGTTCGTCGAGCCGCGAGATGATGAGTTCGGCGACGACCGAGACCATAGGGATCATGTTGGTTCGAAGCGAGACGATCTCCCCGCTGAGTCGCCTGTCCGCCGCTGCGCGTACAAGCGACGCCATGTGTCGATGCTTGTAGGCGCCTTGGCGATCAGCGGCTTCTTCCGCCTCCGATGCCAGTTCTCGTGCCTCCGGCCTCTCGGCCATAAGTGCCGCGAAGGAGCGGATCGCGAGCACCCGACTCCGCCGCCCAGGCTCCGGTGCCAACGTCGGAGCAACGAAAGCCTCAAGCAGTCGTAGCGCCTCAGCGCTTTGCCCTTGCCGGATCAGCAACAAGGCCGCGGGCGAAGCGGCCATATCGATAATCGATTGGGGTCCGTCGTCGCCGGCGAGTGCTCGCAGTGCCCTGTCGGCCGCGTTCGCGTCGCCGAGCTCCGCTTCGACGTCGGCCGTTTCGAAATGCAGTTCGGCGCGCATTGCCTGCTGCACGAACGGGCTGTGTTCGCGGAACGTGGATCGCGCCTCCCCAATGTCCCCTTGCCAGGCGACTGCACAGGCTCGGGCGAAATAGGCGGACATCAACTCGCTCCCCGACGAGCTCGCGGTCAACGCGTCGATCGACTGGCGGGCTGCGTCGAGTGTCCGCTCAGGTTCCCCCATCGCTCGGCGAACCATGGCTAGGTTGAGCAGGCTGACCCCTTCAAAGTGATGATGGCCATTCGCGCGGTTGCGGACCGCCATTCCCTCGAGGAACTCGGCGATTTGGCGAAGGTCGCCGTCAGTTGACCCCACCAGGGTCATTCGGATGCCGATGGCGATGTCGCGCGATACGTCCGACTTCGCATCGGCCACTAGCTCTTCGGCCAGCCGAACGGAACCCTGCACGTCGCCTGCGATGAGGTCAGATGAGATCAAGTTGACCCGGGCTGCATCTGATGTCGGGTCAAGCTCATAGGCGCGAACGGCGTGTCGGTGAGTTGCCGCGAGGTCGCCAGTGATACCCGCGGCACGGGACCGGATAATCTCAGTCGCGCTCGAAAGGGACTCAGGACCGAGTTGGTCGACGAACGCGACGCCAGACTGAAACGCGCCGGAAGCCACGATGGTTTCGACGTGGGATTCGAGGACGCGTTGGAGGTCGGGCCAGCGCTGGGCCGACGCGAAGTGGTGGGCCGCGGTGCGCCAGTCGGTGGTTTCGGCCCAGCGGGCCACGGCGACGTGCAGTTCGTTCACGCCGGCGCCGCCGACCTCGCGGCGCAGGCGTTCCTCGAGGAATTCGCGCACGAGTGGGTGGTACCGCTGGGCCGTCGATCGGCGGTTCGATCGGCGGCCGAGGAGCCCGAGTCGTTCGGACTCGAGCATGAGCGACTGGACCTCGACGGCCGACAGGCTCGTGGCCACCTGCGCCAGCTCCGGCGTGACGACCTGGAGCACGGAGGTTCGCATCAGGAACTGCTGATGGATCTGCGGCAGGTCGCCGACGACCTCCTCGGCGAGGTAGTCGTGCAGCTCGTCCCGTGCTCCGGACAGACCACGGACGAACGACCGGGTCTCCGAGGGCGATCGCTCGCGGAGTGCCGCCTGGACGAGCGTGAGCGATGCCGCCCATCCCTCTGTCCGGGCAGCGAGCTCCGTCAGCACGTCCGGTTCGAGCGGCCGGCCGTAGGTCTCGCGAAAGAGCTGCTCGAGCTCGGCGTCCGAGAACCGAAGGTCGGGGATGCCGAGCTCCGCCAGCTCGCCGATCGCCCGGAGCTTCGTCACCGGCACGGGCGGTTGTCGGCGGCTCGCGAACACGATCGACAACCGCTCCGGAGCCCGGGCGACGATCTCGCGAACGATGTGTCGGACGTCACCGACCTCGTCCGCGAGATGGAAGTCGTCGAAGATCAGGGCCGCGCCGTCGGCGGCGACCGATGGGAGCTCCGCGAGAAAGGTCTCGATGGCGTCGTCGCGGGTCGGGCCACCTGGTTCCAGCGACCGAAGGGTCGCGGCCGTTCGCGGCGCGAAGTCGGGGTCGTGCTCGCGACCGGCCGCCACGAGATGGGACAGGAAGCCGACCCAGTCGCGATCGTCCTCGTCCAGGCGGTACCAGATCGTACGCAGTCGGGTGCGCCTGGAGAAGTCGGCGAGGAGCGTCGTCTTGCCATAGCCCGCGTCGGCGATCACGAAGATCACCCGGCTGTGGATCTTCACCTCGAGCCAGTCGAGCAGGCGCGTTCGGGCCAGGGTCTCGTCCCGGAGCGCCGGGGCCTGGACCTTTCCTGGCTGGATCGGATAGCTCACGCCGACCCCTCGCTCGGCGCGGACGCGGTCGGGCTCCGCGTGTGCCGCGCGCCCCGGACCGATGGCGATCGGCGCCCGTGTGGGCAGCCTCCCTCGTGGACCGAGCGTGACCGGATCGGGCGGCGCGAACGATACGGACGCCGCTCGGCGGCTGTCAACGATGCGGAGGGATCGACGCTGGGGCATGCGGGGCATGGTGCCGATGACCCCTCACCGGTGGCTTATCTGGCAGCGCCCCGACCCCAGGACAACGGCCGCGAGGCTGATGCCGCTGCGGACCACGGAACGGCGGGTCGGCAGGTCAGGCATGGCCTGTGGACGCCCCTGATCCCCCGGCCGGTTCCCGGCCCGAACGAGTGGCGTGGTGCGTTCGCGCACCCCGTTGAAGTGGTCTCGTGCGGCGAGGGGTGGTCGCATCTGGGTGTTTGCTTCGATTCTTGCCGGGCCGGCGGTAATTCCACACGAGGTTCAGCGGTGAACAGTGCTTGACGGCACGTCTATTCTCCGCGACATGAGTTCCGGGTCCGAACCCGGTCCGACCTTGGTGCCAGCCCTCCTGTCGGCACCGCGGGGTCGACCGGCTGGGCGCGGGGGGCCGCGACGCAGACCGGGGATCAGACCGTCACCCAGGAGGACCGGGAAAGCGTGTTCCAGGATCGGACCCTAGCCTGCAGGGACTGCGCAGGCGAGTTCGTCTTCTCCAGTGGGGAACAAGCCTTTTTCTCGAGCAAGGGTCTGCTGAATGACCCGCAGCGATGTCCGTCCTGCCGGGCGGTTGCCAAGCGAGCCCGGACCGTCGGCGGCCCCCGGGAGTTCCACGCCGCGATCTGCGGCAGTTGCGGCGGACAGGCGGTCGTTCCGTTTGCGCCGCGCAACGATCGACCCGTCTACTGCAGCACCTGCTTCGACAAGGTGCGCGCAGCGACGACCAGCGAGACCGCGACCGTCTGACCGGCCCGATCACGGAGCGCCGACTGGACGACGCCCCGTCCGATTGCCGTCACGCAGGCCGGCCCAGGTGGGCCGGCCTCGTCGATTCCGGGGCTAGACTCGATCCGCTCCGCGGGCCAGCCGCGTGTCCCATCCCGAGCTGAGGAGACCGACCGCATGGGCGTCATCATCATCCGCGAGATGGTCGGCCGGAGCCCGAACTCCTGGAGCGACGCAGCCCGTCGCGCGGTCGAGACCGCGGCGAAGACGGTCCGAAACATCCAGTCGGTCGAGGTCGTGAAGTCGACGGCCGAGGTCCGCGACGGCGAGATCGTCGAATATCGGGTGCAGTTGAAGATCGGCTTCGAATACGAGGGATAGCCGGCGCCTGGCCCTCGACGCCCGGGCGCGACGAACGCAGTCCTGGCAACGTCGGTTATCCGGCTCCTGCGTAGCGTTCTCCGGCGTACGAGACGAAGCGCGTCTGGCTCTTCTTGAACCAGAGCTCGACCGCCCCGGTCGGCCCGTTCCGGTGCTTGGCCAGCTTGAGGTGAATGACCTCGCCCTCGCTCGAGGTTTCCTCCTGCGGCTTCTCCTTGTCGCGATACAGGAACATCACGAGGTCGGCATCCTGCTCGATCGCCCCGGACTCACGCAGGTCCGATAGCCGTGGCTCGTTCTCGTTCCGCATCTCGGGCTGGCGGCTGAGCTGAGAGAGCGCGATCACCGGGACACTGAGCTCCCGGGCCAGGGCCTTGAGCCCGCGCGAGATCTCGGACACCTCCTGGACGCGATTCGCATCCCGGCCCGTGGTGACGGCCTGCATGAGCTGCAGGTAGTCGACGATCACGAGATCGAGTCCGGCCTCTGCCTGGAGACGCCGCGCCTTCGTTCGCAGCTCCATCGTGCTGATGCTCGGGGTGTCGTCGATGTAGAGCGGCGCTTCGGACAGGGCATTCATCGCGGGAGCGATCCGGGCGAAATCGAGCTCCTCGAGGAAGCCGCTCCGCAGCCGCTGGCTGTCGATGTTGGCGACGCTCGACAGGAGACGAAGGACCAGCTGCTCCTTGCTCATCTCGAGGCTGAACACGCCGACGCTCTTCTTCTCCTGGACGGCCGCGTGCTCGGCGATGTTCAAGGCGAGGCTCGTCTTGCCCACCGACGGGCGGGCCGCGAGGATCACCAGATCGCTCTTCTGGAGGCCGGTGGTCAACTGGTCCAGATCGGCGAACCCCGTCCGAACCCCGCTGATCTCGCCACGGTGGGCGTGGAGGTAGTCGAGACGATCGTAGGCCTGGTGGAGCAGGGTATTGAGCTTCTGGAAGCCGGATTCGATCCGCTTCTGGCTGACTGCGAACAGCTCGCTCTCGGCGCGATCGATCGCCTCCTGGATCTCGGCGGGATCCTCGTAGCCGATCCCGGCGATCCGCCCGGCCGCTCCGATCAGGTTCCGGAGGACTGCCTTCCGCTCGACGATCCGCGCGTACTGGACGGCGTGGACGGCGGTTGGGGTGGAGTTGGACAGGCTCGAGAGGTAGGCCCGGCCGCCGACGTTCTCGAGGTCGTCCGATCGCTCCAGCGCCTCCGCCACGGTGACGATGTCGATCGGCTCCCGCCGCTCGAACAGCTCCAGGACGGCTTCGAAGATCTTCCCGTTCGCCTGCCGGTAGAAATCCGCGGGCCGAAGGAACTCGGCGACCTCGACAACCGCGTCACGGTCGATGAGGATCGCGCCGAGGACCGATTGCTCGGCCTCGAGACTCTGGGGCGGCAGTCGATCGATCACGGGCACCTCGAAACATCGCAGCAGGTCGTGTCACCTTCAGTGTCACGGCCGCGCGGGTGTGCCCGATAGGGACTTGTCCCCGAACTTCGTCCACCGAATCCGGGCGCCCGGTTGGCGCGATGTGGAAAGCCTGTGGACGACTCGCTGCGGCTAGTCCAGCCGCCGTATCACGCCGATCAGCTTGCCCTGGATCCGGACGTCGTCGTAGAACATCGCCGGGTAGGCGGGGTTCGCGGGCTGGAGCCGGATCTTGTCCTTCTCCTTGAAGAAGCGCTTCAGGGTGACCGCGTTCTCGTCGACCTGCGCGACCACGATGTCGCCATTCCGGGCGGTCGACTGTGGCCGGATCAGGACGAAGTCCCCGTCGGCGATGTGCGCCTCGATCATCGAGTCGCCCCGAACCTTCAGAACGTACGCGTCGCCGGACGGGGCGAGCATGTCCGGGATCCCGATCGTCTCGGACGCATCCTGGTAGGCCTCGATCGGCCCGCCCGCGGCGATCTCGCCGACGACCGGGAGAACGTGGGCTTCCATCGTGACGGCCTGCGGGACGAGCTCTGCTGCCAGACCGAGGCGGATCGCGGCGTAAGGCGTGAGGCGGATGGCCCGGGATTGGGCGGCGCCGCGCTCGAGGTAGCCCTCGCGCTCGAGGATCAGGAGATGGTGATGGACGGCGGACGTGGAGGCGAGGCCGACGGCCTTCGCGATCTCCCGGACCGACGGCGGATAGCCGCGTGTGCGCAGCGTGGCTGCGATGTAGTCCAGGATCCGGACTTTTCGATCCGCATCGTGCTTGGTCACCGGCGCCTCCTTGTCCTGCGGGCATGATACCGAACGGACGTTCGATGTCAAGGTGGGCCATCGAACGCGGTGGCGGGAGGCTGATAGACTCTCGGCCCCCGAGGCCTCTCGCGCGGCAGTGAATGGCGTCGGATGTGGGAAAGGGAACTGGATGGCGCGGTCGGCGAAGAGCGGCAAGGACAGGAGTCGGGCCTCGGCGGCGCTTAGCCGCGGGATCGGCCTCATGGCCTTCATGCCGCTCGCGAGTCGCGCGCCGCAGTACGCCCGCCTGATGCTCGCGCTCGTCGTCGATGACCGGACACCGCCGGCCCGGAAGGCGCTGCTGGCCGGAGCCGCCGGCTATCTGCTCCTCGGCCGGGACATCATCCCCGACGAGATCCCGATCCTCGGCGGCCTCGACGACCTCGTCGTCGTCGTCCTCGCCGTCGACCTCTTCCTGGACGGCGTCCCGGATGAGCTGCTGCACGAGAAGCTCGCCGAGCTCGGGATCGAGCGGTCGGCGTTCGACCAGGACATCGCCCGGATCCGGCGGTTGACGCCGGGCCCGGTTCGCAAGACGATCCGCCGCATTCCGCAGCTCGCCGGCCAGGTCGGCGCCGCGATCGACCAGTCGAGCTTTGGGCCGCGGCTGCGCGGATGGATCAACAGGGAGGAACCGATCGCGTGAAGGTCATCCTGACCAAGGACGTCGCCAAGCTCGGCAAGAGCGGCGAGATGAAGCAGGTGGCCGACGGCTACGCCACGAACTTCCTCATCCCGCAGGGCGTGGCCGTCCCGGCCGCCGGCGGCGCCTACCGCGCCTGGCAGCACGACATCGCGAGCCGCGAGGACAAGCGCAAGCGCGAGCGCGAGGACGCCGAGATCGCGGCCACCCGGATCGCCTCGACCACGCTCACGATGGGCGTGAAGGTCGGCGAGGGCGGCAAGCTCTACGGCTCGATCACGTCAAAGGACATCGCCGATGCGCTCGCCCGGCGGGGGATCGAGATCGACCGCCACAAGATCGACCTCGAGGAGCCGCTGAAGTCGCTCGGCACATACAAGGTCGCGATCAAGGTGTTCTCGGGCCTGGCGCCCGAGGTCACGGTCGTCGTCGAGCCGAAGGGGTAGGTCGCCCGGCGCCCCTCTCCCCGGCGCCCACGCGCGCCGAAGCTCCGTCGCGGCATCGTGGCGAGTTTCTGTCATGCGCTCTCGCAGGCGGTCATTCGTCAGCAATTGGGCCCTGGTCTGGGCAGTCTGTCTGCCGATCGGTAGCTGCCGACGGCTGATTCGGGTCGGCAACGCCCCTCGATCGACCCTCCGGACGTGACAAACGGCCGTGTGGGGGTCGTATGACAGAAACGGTGGCCGCGAGAGTCGGCTGGCGAGAGGGACCCGGCGGCGACCGAGGCGCCACCCGCGGCGAGTCGAACATCCGGTCGAAATCTCGACGACGGTGCGATGATCGGCCGGTGATGCCAGCTCCCAGCGATCCTCGGACGATCCTCCACGTCGACCTCGACGCGTTCTTCGCGGCGGTCGAGCAGCGGGACCACCCGGAGCTCCGCGGCAAGCCGGTGATCGTCGGTGGCGGCGGCCCCAACGACCGCGGCGTCGTGAGCACGGCGAGCTACGAGGCGCGCGTCTTCGGCGTCCATTCGGCGATGCCGCTCCGAACCGCAGGCCGGCTCTGTCCGCAGGGCATCTTCGTGCCGGTCGACGGGGCGAAGTACCAGGTTGCCAGCCGCGAGGTGATGGCGGTCCTGCGGCGGTTCACGCCGCTTGTCGAGCCGATCTCGATCGACGAGGCGTTCCTGGACGTGACAGGGTCGCAGCGGATGTTCGGAGACGGCGAGCGGATCGGCCGAATGATCAAGGACGAGGTTCGATCGGCGGTCGAGCTGACGATCTCGGTGGGTGTCGCGACGACCAAGCTGGTCGCGAAGATCGCCTCGGACCTCCGGAAGCCGGACGGTCTCGTCGTCGTGCCGCCCGGGACGGAGGCGGCCTTCCTCGCGCCGCTCGAGATCTCCCGGCTGTGGGGCGTCGGGGCGAAGTCGGCGGCGGTGCTGCGAGAGGACGGCGTCAGAACGATCGGCGACCTGGCGGCCCTGCCCGATGACCTGCTCGTCCGGCGGTTCGGGAAGATGGGCGCGGCGCTCGGGGACCGTGCACGCGGCCTCGACGCCGACCCGGTCGGCGACCGCGATGCGGCGAAGTCGATCGGCCACGAGCACACGTTCGATGTCGACACGTCCGACCCGGATCAGATCGAGCGGACGCTGCTCGCGATGAGCGAGGGCGTCGCCGGCCGGCTGCGGGACAGCGGGGTCAAGGCGTCGACGATCACCGTGAAGATCCGCGACACGACCTTCCGGACGATCACGCGCCAGCGGACGCTGAAGGAGGCGACCGACCTGACCGATCCGATCTTCCGCACGGCGGTCGAGCTCGCGCGCCCCGAGGTCCGCGGTCTGCGGATCCGCCTCCTCGGCGTGACCGCCAGCGGGCTCGGCGAGCGCGAGCAGCTCGCCCTCTTTGCGACGGACGACCCGCGCAAGCGAAGGGTCGTCGACGCAGCGGACGCCGTCCGCCATCGCTACGGCGAGCGGGCGATCACGCGGGCGCGGCTCGTCGGATCGCGGCTTGCCGGCACCGTTCGAGCGCGACCCGATGACGCCGGTGGATCCGCGGTCGATGGACGCCCCGGACGACACCCACGAAGCGACGCGAACCGACTCGGACGACGATGTCGACCCGATCGATCCCGGGATCGAAGCCGTCGAATGAATCGCCTCGGCTCGGGCGCTGCCGGTCGATCGCCGTGTCATGCAAGGTGTCACGACGTCCTCACAGGATCGCCTCGACGCTCTTGACATCGAACACTTGTTCGATGCACGATGACGTCAGAACCGAACAGACGTTCCAGTCGCCGATGTGCCCCGACGACGGACGCAAGCCGTGCGATCCCGCCGCAAAGGAGCCTGGAATGGCAATGATCCGAGTCGAGCCAGTGGAGGTCCACGTCCGGACCGGCTGGTTCGACGGCAGCCCACGAGAGATCACCTGGGGGGACGAGCACCTGACCGTCACCCGTCTCGCCGCCGTCCGCGAGGAAGCGGCCGCGTATCCGGTCATCACCGGTCCGCGGACGATGTTCGAGGTCGAGACGCCGCGAGCGCGGCTCGCGCTGACCTACCAGCACCGCTCGCGGCGCTGGACGATCACCGCCCTCGACAACGACCGGCGCGCCGCCTGACGGGCTGTCGAACGCAGTCACGATGGGGATGGACTGGTGCGCCGGTACCGCACTCGTCCTGACGTGACATCGACGCCGACCTCCGCGCATCGTCGCGGGGGTCGGCGCCACCTACAATCGGGCCATGCCCGATGCCGAGTCGCGATCGTCGTTCCGTGACCTGACGGTCGGCGGGTTCGTCGACCTGCTCGCGTCGTCCGCGCCCGTCCCCGGTGGCGGGAGTGCATCGGCCGTCGCCGCATCTCTCGGCGCGGCGCTGGTCGCGATGGTGGCGACCCTGTCCGAGGGTCGACCGAAGTACGCCGACCACGCCGCGCTCCACGCCCAATCGGCGGAGACCGGAAGGGAGCTGGCGAGCCGGCTCCTCGACCTGGCGGATGAGGACGCCGAGGCATATGCGGCTTTCGCGGCGGCGATGAAGCTGCCCAAGGAGACGGAGGCCGAGCAAGCCGAGCGTCAGCTCGCGCTTCGAGCGGCCGCACGGCGAGCGGCCGAGGTGCCGCTCGTGATCGTCAAGGCCTGCCTGGAGCTGGTCGCTGCAGCGGAGCCGTTGGCCGGCCGGAGCAACGTGAACGCCTCGAGCGACCTGGAAGTCGCGGCGCTGCTCGCCGAAGCGGCCGCTCGCGGAGCCACGGCCAATGTGCTGGTCAACCTTCCGTCGGCGGGCGACGAGGCGTGGGCCGGCGAGATGACGTCTCAGGTCATGAGAATCCTCGACGACATCGAGGAGATTGCCGCCGTCGTGCACGCGGCGGTGCTCAGCGGCGAGACGCGGGACCCGATCCGCGAATGAGGGCCTGAGCCCCGTGCCGCGTGGGGGCGCTCGCCTGCTCCAGGGCGGTCCGATCGCGACGGAGATCCGCCAGGCGGTCGGTGAGGACGTCGCCGCCTATCGGGCGCGGAACGGCAGGGCACCGGTCCTCGCCGTCGTCATCTGCGGCCGCGACGCGCCGTCGATGGTCTACCTCAAGCAGATCCTCCGGAGCTGCGAGAAGGTCGGGATCGAGGGCCGCCTCGTCGAGATCGATGGCGAGGCGTCGGAGGCGAGCCTCGTCGAGGCGATCGAGGCGCTGAACGCGGACCCGACGGTGAACGGGATCATCGTCCAGATGCCCCTGCCGCCCACGATCCGTTTGCGGAGCGTGATCGACGCGATCGACCCGGCCCGTGACATCGACGGGATCCATCCCCTGAACGCCGGCCTGCTCCGCCTCGGCTACGACGGCTTCCTTCCGGCGACCGCGCACGCGGCCGTCGAGATCCTCCGCCGCTCCGGGATCGAGATCGAGGGCAAGCGGGCGGTCGTCGTCGGGCGATCGGCCGTCGTCGGGATGCCGGCCGCGTTCCTGCTCGTCCGCGAGAACGCGACGGTGACGGTCTGCCACTCGCGGACGCGCGACCTGGCGAAGCACGTCAAGAACGCGGAGATCCTCGTCGTCGCCGTGGGGCATCCGGGCCTGATCCGCGGCGAGATGCTGCGCCGCGGCGCGGTCGTCGTCGACGTCGGCATCAACGTCGTCGACGGGGCCCTCGTGGGCGACGTCGATTTCGAGTCCGCCCGCCGGGTCGCGTCTGCCATCACTCCGGTCCCGGGTGGCGTCGGCCCGCTGACGAACGCGCTGTTGCTCGCCCACCTGGTCCGGGCGGCCAGGGACCAGGAAGCCGCGCTGGAGGGGACGCCCGAGGCAGCTGCCGTCCCATCTCGTGCGCCCGGCGATCCGGTCACTGCCGCCTCTGCCACCGTTTCCGAGCCCGGGGCGCGTGTGCCCCCGGTCGCCACCGCCACCCGAGGACCTCGATGACGTTTCCGTCCGACCTCGACATCGCCCGCTCGGTCACCCCGCGCCCGATCATGGATGTCGCCCACGACCTCGGCCTGCACGACGACGAGATCGAGCCATACGGCCACACGAAGGCGAAGGTGACGCTGGCGGGGATCGAGCGGCTCGAGGCCGCGAACCCGCGCGGCAAGTACGTCGTCGTGACCGCGATCAGCCCGACGCCGCTGGGCGAGGGCAAGTCCACGACGACCGTCGGGTTGGCCCAGGGGCTGAACCGGATCGGGAAGCGCGCCGCGGTCTGCATCCGCCAGCCATCGCTCGGGCCCCGTGTTCGGGATCAAGGGCGGCGCCGCCGGCGGCGGCTACAGCCAGGTCATCCCGATGGCCGACTTCAACCTCCATCTGACCGGCGACGTCCACGCGATCGGGGCGGCCCATAACCTTGGCGCCGCGTTCCTCGACAACCATCTGCATCACGGCAACGCCCTCGGGATCGATCCGTTCAGCATCCTCTGGCCGCGGGTGATGGACATCAGCGATCGCGCGGTCCGGAAGGTGGTCATCGGTCTCGGTGGCCGGGAGAACGGCGTCCCGCGCGAGACCGAGTTCGTGATCACGGTCGCGTCCGAGGTCATGGCCGTCCTCGCCCTGGCCCACGACATCCACGACCTGCGGGCGCGGCTCGGCCGGATCGTGATGGCGACGCGCCGCGACGGCTCGGCGGTGACGGCCGAGGACCTCAAGGTCGCCGGCTCGATGACCGCGCTCCTCACGGACGCGATCAAGCCGAACCTGCTCCAGACCCTCGAGGGCGGGCCCGCGTTCGTCCACTGCGGACCCTTCGCGAACATCGCCCATGGAAACAACTCGATCATCGCCGACCGGCTGGCCCTCGCGACGAACGAGATCGTCTGCACGGAGGCCGGCTTCGGTGCGGACATGGGCGCCGAGAAGTTCTTCGACATCAAGTGCCGGGCTTCCGGGCTCAGTCCGGACGCGGCCGTCGTGGTCGCCACGGTGCGGGCCCTGAAGATGCACGGCGGTGTCGGGAAGATCGTCGCCGGGAAGCCCCTCGACCCGGCCCTGACCGAGGAGAACGTCGAAGCGGTGCGGACTGGTGCCGCGAACCTCGCGAAGCAGGTCGAGAACGTCCGGCTGTTCGGCGTGCCGGCGGTCGTGGCGATCAACGCGTTCCCGACCGACACGCCGGCCGAGGTCGAGGCGATCCGCGAGGTCGCGCTCGCGGCGGGGGCCCGGGACGCCGTCGTCGCGACGCACTTCGTGGACGGTGGGAACGGGGCCGCCGACCTGGCGCGGGCCGTCTGGGCCGCCGCCGCCAGCGGCGAGGCCGACTTCCGCCTCCTGTACCCCGACGATGCACCGCTCGGCGAGAAGATCCTGACGATCGCGACCCGCATCTACGGCGCGGACGGGATCGAGCTGACGCCCGTCGCGAAGAAGGCGTTGAAGCTCTACGAGGACCTGGGGATGGGCCACCTGCCCGTGTGCATGGCGAAGACCCAGTACTCACTCAGCCACGACGCGAACTTGAAGGGCCGGCCGAGTGGATTCACCGTCCCGATCCGGGACATCCGCCTGTCCGCGGGGGCCGGGTTCATCACGCCGCTCGTCGGCGAGATGCGGACGATGCCGGGCCTGCCGTCGAAGCCGGGCGGCGAGAACATCGACATCGACGCGGCGGGGAACGTCGTCGGGCTGTTCTAGCGCGGATCAGGCGGCCGTCGGGACTCCAGCGACGGTCAGCACGAGGCAGAGGACGATCAGCAGTGCGGCGACGGCGCCGACGGCGAAGGCGCCCCAGGCCGCGACATCGACCGGTCCGAGGGCCTCGCCGGCGTGGGCGTGGTCGTCGTGACCGTGTGTCTCGCCGTGATCGTCCGGGCCGTGCGTCTCCCCGGCGACATCGCCGGGATGATGGAGTTCGCCACCGGCGGCGTGAGCCAGTTCGTCGGGGCTGGGGACGTGGGTCGTGCGGGTCTCGTCCGGCATCGCGGGAGGCATCCTCGCTGATCGATCCGTGCGGGGGCATTCTCGCACGTAGACTTCGCCGGTGACCTCCCCGAACGCCGCACCGGAGCCCGCGGCGGCGCCGGAGCAGCCGGTGGCGGCGGACCGGCCGGCGCCCGAGCAGCCCGCGCCGAAGCCGATCGATGCGAGCCTCGTCGCCAGCCTCAAGGGCCTCGACCGGAACGGTCGCCTCCTCTTCGCGACCCGCGTCCTGCGGATGTTCGCGTACGGCTTCCTCGCCGTCGTCCTCGTCCTCTATCTCGCGGCGGTCGGGCTCGATGCGGGTCCGATCGGCTTGATCCTCACCCTCACGCTGCTCGGCGACACCGTCATCTCGCTGTGGCTCACGACCCGCGCAGACCGGATCGGGCGGCGCCGCGTGCTGATCGCCGGGTCCCTCCTGATGACCGGCGCGGGCGTGGTCTTCGCATCGAGCGACGCCGTCGTCGTCCTGATCCTCGCGGCCACCATCGGCGTGATCAGCCCGACCGGCAACGAGGTCGGGCCGTTCCTGGCGGTCGAGCAGGCCGCGCTCAGCCAGGCGACACCCGACGCCCGCCGGACGCCGACCTTCGCCTGGTACAACCTCGCGGGCTATGTCGCGACCGCCGTCGGAGCGCTGGTGGCGGGTCTCCTGAGCCAGGTGCTCCTCAACGGCGGCGCGGCCCCGGTCGATGCCTATCGTGCCGTCGTCATCGGCTATGCGGCCATCGGGCTCCTGATGGCGGTCGTGTTCTGGCTCGTCGGCCCGGCCGTCGAGGCGCCGACGACGGACGCGGACGATGGGATCCGTCGCCGACTCGGTCTGGGTGATCGGTCGCGGGGGATCATCGCCCGCCTGTCCGCTCTGTTCGCACTCGATGCGTTCGGGGGTGGGTTCATCCCGCAGAGCCTGATGGCCTACTGGTTCCACGTGAAGTTCGGGGTCGAGCCGGCCGCCCTCGGGGCGATCTTCTTCGCCGCGAACCTCCTGGCGGCGGTGTCGTCGCTGTCGGCGTCGCGCATTGCGGCCCGAATCGGCCTCGTCCGCACGATGGTGTTCACCCACCTGCCGTCGAACATCCTGCTGATCCTCGTCCCGCTGATGCCGACACTGCCCCTGGCCGTTGTGGTGCTGCTCGCCCGGTTCAGCCTGAGCCAGATGGACGTGCCGACCCGGCAGTCCTACGTGATCTCGGTCGTCGAGCCCGACGAACGCTCGGCCGCGGCCGGCGTCACCGGCGTCGCCCGGACGACGGGCGCGGCGATCTCACCGGTGATCTCGGCGCAGCTCGTTGCCAGCGCCGGCCTCACCGCGTTGCCGTTCTTCCTGGCCGGCGGCTTCAAGATCCTGTACGACCTTTTGCTCTACCGGGCGTTCACGTCCGGCCAGGCCCCCGACGAACGGACCCAGGTCCGCGCGTCGTGACGCCGCCCAGCGACACGTGGCGTCTCGCCGCCGACGAGAACCTCCTTGCGGCGTTCGATCTCGTCCGAGAGCATGTCGGCCATCCGGCAGGGGACAGGCGCCGGTTCGGGGCGGTCGAGGCGATCATCAGCGGCCTGGAGCCGGCGTTCTACAACCCGGTCATCGCCGTCGTTCCCGGCTGTCGCCTCGAGGACGTGCTGGCCGCCATCGACTGGGTGGAGGCGACCGGCACGACGCCATCCGTCCACGTCGCCGGCGACCTCGATGAGTCCATCCGTCCGGGTCTGGTCGCTGCGGCCTGGGTTCCGGATCCCTGGCCGACGCCGGTCATGGCGACGGACCTGAGCGCGGCGACCCGCGCGCCCACCGGAGCGGCCCCGACGCCCGCCCCGACCGACGTCCGGATCCGGGTCGGGGGCGTCGAGCTGTACGAGGACTGGCACGCAGCGCTCGAGTCCGGCCCCATGTTCCGTCGGGTGTTCCCGCCGAGCCTCGCCGCCGACCCGGCGGTCAGGCTGGCGGTGGCGGATCTCGACGGCGAGCCGGTGGCGGCCGCGGCGGCGATCCGGTCCGGGTCGGCCCTCGGCGTCTACGCGGTCGGCACGATCGAGCGCGCGCGACGGCGCGGGATCGGGCGAGCGACCACGCAGGCGGTGATGGACGCGGGCCGAGCTGCCTGGGGCAGCGATCTCGCGATCCTCCAGAGCAGCGAGTTGGGCATGCCCGTCTACCGGTCGATGGGGTTCGTCGAGGTCGGACGGCTCATCGAGTACGAACGGATCCGGACCTAGAACGACCTACGTGGCGTCAGGTCGCCGGCCGGGCCGGCCGAGCCGCCACCAGACGAACACGGCGACGAGCAGGACGAAGGCGACCGCGATCAGCAGGTCGAACGGCTGGAGGGCATGGCGGATCGCCTCCCAGTTCGCGCCGAGGACGGTTCCGGCGTAGACGAGGAGGATCGACCAGAGGAACGCGCCGGCGGTCGAGTAGACGATGAACCTCCGGAGGGGCATCCGGACGACACCGGCCGGGAACGAGATGAACGTCCGGACGATCGGCAGCAGGCGGCTGAAGAACACGGTCGCCGCCCCGTACTTCTCGAAGAATCGCTCGGCGGTCTCGATCTCGTGCGGCCGGATCAGGAGGTACTTGCCGTATCGCTCGAGAAACGGCCGGCCGCCCCACGCCCCGATCGCGTAGGCGATCAGCGAGCCGAGCGTGTTCCCGATGGTGGCGACGATCACGACGATCCAGAACGACCACGGACTCCTTGTCAGCGGCTCGATCTGGCTCGGGTCGGAGACGAGGAAGCCGGCGTACGGGAGGATCAGCTCGGACGGGAGGGGGATCATCGCCGACTCGATCGCCATCGCGATCATCACGCCCAGGTACCCGACCGCGCCGTACAGCTGGTTCAGGAATGGGATGACGATCTGGTCGATGAACGCGAGCACGGGCGGCCTCGGGTGACGGAGTTGGAGCGGCCGCGGACGGCGGCGCGGGTGGAACCGGGCGAAGACTAGCCGACTATCCTCCAAATCGTGACCGACCCGAAGGGCCCCGTCGTCGTCGACCCGATCGTCCTGACCGGCGCCAACCTCTCGATCGCCGACGTCGAGGCGGTCGCCCGGCACGGCGCCCGGGTCGTTCTGGACGAGGCGGCTCGCGACCGCATGCAGGAATCGCGCGACCTCATCGATGGCCTGGTCGCGCGCGGCGAGATCGTCTACGGCGTGACGACCGGCTTCGGCGACCTCGCCACGCGGTTCATCGCGCCGGCCGACGCGGAGCGACTCCAGGAGAACCTCCTGATGAGCCATGCGGCCGGTGTCGGCGAACCCCTGCCCCGTGAGGTGGTCCGGGCAATGCTCCTGCTGCGGGCGAACACGCTCGCCCTCGGCCACTCGGGCTGCCGGCCCGTGCTCGTGGATCGCCTCCTCGCATTCCTCGATCACGGGATCCACCCGATCGTCCCGGCCCAGGGGTCCGTCGGCGCGTCCGGCGACCTCGCGCCGCTCGCCCACCTCGCGTTGCCGCTCATCGGGCGCGGCCAGGTCGAGCTGCACGGGCACCAGGTCCCGGCCCTTGTCGCGCTGCGGGAGTCCGGCGTCGAGCCGCTCGTCCTCCAGGCGAAGGAAGGCCTGGCGCTCCTGAACGGGACGCAGCTGATGTCCGGGATCGGGGCGCTGCTGCTCGCCGACGCCGATCGTCTGACGCGCACCGCGAGCGTCGCGGCGGCGATGTCCGTGGAAGCGCTGCTCGGAACGGACGTGGCGTTCGCCGCCGCCTACCAGCTGGCGCGGCCGCATCCCGGTCAGATCGCCGTCGCCGCGGAGCTCCGCCACCTGCTGCGGGATTCGGGCTTCCAGGCGGCCCACAAGGCGACGAGCCACAAGGTCCAGGACCCGTACTCCCTCCGCTGCACCCCGCAGGTCCACGGCGCGGTTCGCGACGCCCTCGACCACCTGCGGCGCGTGCTCGACATCGAGATGAACAGCGCGACGGACAACCCGCTCGTGTTCCCGGAGGGCGGGGTCGTCGCGGAGGACGCGCTCGCGACGGGCGGCGGCCGGGTCATCAGCGGCGGCAACTTCCACGGCGAGCCGATCGCCCTCGCCCTCGACTTCGCGAAGCTGGCGATCGCCGAGCTGGGCGCGATCAGCGAGCGACGCACGGCGCTGCTCCTGGATGCTCGGCTGAACGGCGGTCTGCCCGCGTTCCTCGCGCCGTCGAGCGGGCTCGATTCGGGGCTGATGATCGCCCAGTACACGGCGGCCGCTCTCGTGTCGGAGAACAAGGTCCTGGCCCATCCGGCGTCGGTCGACTCGATCCCGACGAGCGCGAACCAGGAGGACCACGTCTCGATGGGGCCGATCGCGGCCCGCCATGCCCGGACGGTGCTCGAGCATGTCGAGTGGATCATCGCGATCGAGCTCCGGGTCGCGGCGGAGGCGATCGACCACCGGCGGCGGCTGCTCGCCGACGACGCGCGAGCCGTGGCGGAGGCCGGGGCCGGGGGCGCGGCGGCGGAATCGACAGCGCCGGGCAACAGCCCCGAGCCCGGCGCCGGCGTGATCGAGGCGCATCGTCGCATCCGCCTCGTCGTCGGGCCGCTGGTGGGCGATCGCGAACCCGGCCCGGACCTCGCGTCGGTCACCCGGCTCGTCCACGAGGGGGTGCTCGTCGACCTGGCCGGCGATCCGGGCGCGGACGGGGGAAGCCCTGGCGCGGAGCCGCGGCCATGAGCGTCCGGATCGTCGACGTCACCGACGACGCATCGTTCCGGCTGGTCCCGCCCTGCGCCGACCCCGGCTTCGACCACCGGTCCTGCGACTACTGGGAGGACGCGGAGCGGGGCTCGAAGGCGGCGCGACTCGCCTGGTTGGAACCGGCGCGAGCCGCGGAGACGACACCGCGCCCCGGGCCCGCCGACAACCCCTTCGCGCCCGATCGGACGGAGCCCGTCTTCAACCCGTTCTCGACGACCCAGCGGTCGAGCGGGGCAGCCTTCAACCCCTTCGACGACGACGACGACGATGCCGCCGAGAATCCGTTCGCGCCGCGTCCGCCCGCACGCCCTGCCGTCGCGACGGACGCGCCCCGCAAGCTCGGGCTCCTTGGCCGTGGGCTGGCTGTCTTCGGCAGCTACGCCAAGGTCCTCCTCATCGACGACGAGCCGGCCGCGTACGCCCAGTTCGGGCCCCTGTCGGCCTATCCGCGTGCGCAGCGCCTCCGTGAGCTGTATCCGCAGCTCCCCGACGCCCCCCTTCCTGCGGTGATCACCTGCATCGCGACGACAGCCGCGGCTCGCGGCACCGGCCGCGCCGCGGAGCTCGTCCGTGCGGTCTGCGATGATCTCGCCGGTCGGGGGTTCGCCGCGGTCGAGGCCTACCCGGAGCGCGACACCCGACCCGATGCCACCAGCGCGGCCACGCCGGCCTTCTGGGTCGACGCGGGGTTCACCGTCGTCGTGGACGACGATCGGTTCCCCGTCGTGCGTCGCGTGTTGGGCTGAGGTACCGTCGGCGCGGCACGGCGGCTCGCAGAGCGTCGCGCGGCTCGTCGACCCGAGGGAGACCGTCCGATGGCCATGATCCAGGCGCTCGGCAACGTCAGCAAGGTCCGCGGCGCGCTGATCTTCGTCGAGGACGCCGAGGCGGAGCTCGCGTTCTACCGCGACGTCATCGGCCTGCGCCTCCTGTATCGCACCCGATCGTTCATCCGCTTCGACGCGACCCAGGGCACGAGCCTGTCGCTGATCTCCGGCGGAACGGCCTCGGAGGAGCCGAAGGACTACCGGTTGGGCGGCGTGGTTCCCGAGCTCATCGTCGACAACCTGGACCTCGCGATCCGTCGCCTCGATGCCGCCGGGATCCGGCACGAGGACGTCGTCCGCACGGCGTACGGGTCGTTCTGCTTCCTCTGGGACCCGGAGGGCAACCCACTCCAGTACTACGAATCGGCGTTCACCCGGCCGAACGACGACGCCGAGCGGCTGCCCGGTTGAGGGTCCCGCTCCGCGCAGCCGGCCTCGCCCTCGTCATCGTGACGGCCGCCGGCTGCGGATCCGTCAGCCCGACCCCGGTCGGATCGCCGCCGCCGGTCGGATCGCCCGCGCCGGTCGCGTCGGCGACGCCGGCGCTGACTGGAGCACTCCGCACACCGGCCGCCACAGGCTCGCACGCCCCCTCCGCGGCCACCGCCTCGGGCCCGTCGATCACCGCCGACGGGACCCTGCTCGACCTCATCCGGGCCACCGACGCCGGCATGACCCTGACCTACGATCCCGAGACCACCGCCAGCGTCATCGTCAACCCGGCGGTCGCCCGCGACGCATCGTCGATGGCGACCGGGCTGGCGGTCCCCACCGGGCAGGCGTCGCCGCAGGAGTTCGTCATCGTGAACGCCGTCCGGTTGCGCGACCCTTCCGTTGGGGAGACGTGGTTCCGAATGTGGCGCGACACGTACGACGCCGCGGCGTGCAGCCAGGCCGGCGGCGTGCAGGGCCACGCCGAGAGCGAGATCGGCGGCCGGACCGTCTACATCGGCTCGTGCGCGAACGGCGTATACACCTACCACACCCGGGTGGAGGACGGGTCGGTCGTGCTGTCGCTCACCTCGATCGGACCCAGCCGGCTCGGAGAGCGCCTCCTGGCGCACGTGGCTCCGTGATCGGCGCCGGACGCGCGGCGCGGGCGGCCGCGGTGGTCGTTACGATCGGCCGATGACGAGCGGCCCGCGACCCGTCCGGGCGCCGCGCGGGACCACGCTGACCTGTCGCGGCTGGCAGCAGGAGGCCGCCCTCCGGATGCTGATGAACAACCTCGATCCGGAGGTCGCGGAGGACCCCGACGCGCTCGTCGTGTACGGCGGCACGGGTCGCGCTGCCCGCAGCTGGGAGGCCTTCGACGCGATCGTCCGGGAGCTTCGCGCCCTCGCGGACGACGAGACGCTGCTCATCCAGTCGGGCAAGCCCGTCGCGGTCTTCCGGACCCACGAGTGGGCGCCCCGGGTTCTGATCGCGAACTCGAACCTTGTCGGGAAGTGGGCGACGTGGGAGGTCTTCCGGGAGCTCGAGCGGCAGGGCCTGATGATGTACGGCCAGATGACCGCAGGATCCTGGATCTACATCGGGACCCAGGGGATCCTCCAGGGCACCTACGAGACGTTCGCCGAGCTGGCGCGCCAGCATTTCGACGGATCGC
Source organism: uncultured Chloroflexia bacterium (assembly GCA_963817095.1). Classification (GTDB taxonomy): domain Bacteria; phylum Chloroflexota; class Limnocylindria; order Limnocylindrales; family CSP1-4; genus CF-46. The sequence continues at coordinate 11,797 of CAWFND010000002.1, read as the reverse complement.
TGGCCGGCAGGGTCGTGCTGACGGCGGGCCTCGGGGGCATGGGCGGGGCCCAGCCGTTGGCCGTCACGATGAACGGGGGCGTCTGCCTGGCGATCGAGGTCGACGAGGCGCGAGCGCGTCGCCGCCTCGACATCGGCTACGTGGATCGCCTGACGTCGACGCCGTCGGAGGCACTGGCCTGGGCGCGCGCCTCGGCGGCGGCCGGACGAGCGGAGTCGATCGCCCTCGTCGGAAATGCGGCCGAGATCGAGCCCGGCTGGGCGCGCGCCGGCGAGCAATTCGACGTCGTCACGGACCAGACCTCCGCCCACGACGCGCTCGGTGGCTATGTCCCCGCCGAGATCGCGCTCGAGGACGCCGCGATCCTCCGCCGCACACAACCGGACGAGTACGTCCGGCGGTCGATGGCGGCGATGGCCGACCACGTCCGGGCGATGCTCGCGTTCCAGGCGGCCGGGGCGGTGGTCTTCGACTACGGCAACAACCTCCGGGCGCAGGCGCAATCGGCCGGGGTCGCGAACGCCTTCGACTACCCGGGCTTCGTCCCCGCCTTCATCCGACCCCAGTTCTGCGAGGGTCGCGGGCCGTTCCGCTGGGTCGCGCTGAGCGGCGACCCGGCCGACATCGCGAGGACGGACCGGGCGATCCTCGAGCTGTTCCCGGACGACGAGGGGCTGCGCCGCTGGCTGGAGATGGCGACGGAGAAGGTGCCCTATCAGGGCCTGCCGGCGCGGATCTGCTGGCTGGGCTACGGCGAACGGGCCCGGGCCGGCCTCGAGTTCAACCGGCTCGTTGCGGCGGGCGAGATCAGCGCGCCGATCGTCATCGGGCGCGACCACCTGGACGCGGGCTCGGTGGCGTCACCGAACCGGGAGACGGAGGCGATGGCCGACGGGTCCGACGCCGTCGCGGACTGGCCCCTGTTGAACGCGCTCGTGAACACGGCGGCCGGGGCGACCTGGGTGAGCATCCACCACGGCGGCGGCGTCGGGATCGGCTACAGCCAGCACGCCGGGATGGTCGTCGTCGCCGACGGCTCCGACCTCGCGGCGCAGAAGCTCGAACGGGTGCTCACGACGGACCCCGGGATGGGCGTCGTCCGCCACGTGGACGCGGGCTACGAGCGGGCGATCGAGGTCGCACGAGAGCGCGGCATCCGGATCCCCATGCTCGACTAGGAGGGCTGTCGCGTCGGGCCGACGCTGGACTGCGTTGCCGGCTGCGCTGCTCGCGTCCTCGGGCCGATGGCATCGCGGAGCTCCGCCTCGGACCTCGGAGGGTTCACGCTCCGCTGCTCCCCGGCGCCTTGCCAGCCTCGCCCGGGCGCGACGAACGCAGTCAGGCGGTCGCCGCCGCGGCGTCCGGCGGGCCCGTGGGGATCGACCGGATCGACCGGACCTTCGAGAGGAGGACCGGCAGGAACGTGAACAGCGAGAGGATCGCCGAGATCCAGATCGTCGTCTGGACGCCCACGACCTCCGCCAGGACGGCGCCGATCACCGAGCCGATCGGGATCGTGCCCCAGACGAGGAACCGCATCGTGGCGTTCATCCGGCCGAGGAAGTGCTCGGGCGTGATCGCCTGGCGCAGGCTCACCTGGGAGATGTTGTAGACCACGTTGTTGATGCCCGTCAGGAAGAACGCGATCGACAGCAGCAGCAGAGGCGCGCCGAGGGACGCGAGGGGGATCAGGAGACCGATCGGGCCCACCACGGCGGCCGTCAGCACGATCGTCCGGCCGACACCGAGGCGCGCCTGGACCCGGCCGGCGACGAGCGCCCCGACCAGCACCCCCGCCCCGCCGAGGCCACCGATCGTCCCGACCCCCTGCGGCGAGAGCTGAAGGACCTGGTAGGCGTAGACCGGGAAGATCGCGAACCCGATGTTCCCGAACAGGTTCGAGGTGGCCGTGGTCGCGGCGATGCTCCCGAGGTACTCGTGGCCGAGGATGAACCGGAGGCCGTCCCTGATCTGGCGACCCATCCCGCCGGCGTCAGCGTTCGCGTCCAGGCTCGTGACGTCCGCCGGGCCTGCCGCCGTCTCCGCCGCGAACGTGCCTTCGGCGGCCGGGTTCGATGCCGCCTCGGACGCCACGGCGGCCACCGGATCGGGGGCCGGCGACGGACGGAGCGCGCCCTTCACGCGCTCGCGGATCGACAGGATCAGCGCGGCCGATCCGACGTAGCTCGCGGCATCGATCAGGACGGCGAGCGGCGCCGACAGCAGGGCGACGACGGCGCCGCCAATCGGCTGGCCGAGGATCTGGGCGGATGACTGGCTGACCTGCAGCTTGGAGTTCCCCTCCACGAGGTCCTCGCGGTCGAGGATCGTCGGCAGCCAGGACTGGTCGGCGACATCGAAGAAGACCGTCATCAGACCGTTGACAAAGCCGACCGCGTAGAGCTGCCAGATCGTCAGCGCTCCGACGGCCCAGGCGATCGGGATCGAAGCGAGCATCACGGCCCGTCCCAGGTCGCCGATGACGAGGATCCGCTTCTTGGAGAACCGGTCCACCCACACACCCGCGGGCAAGGTGAAGAGCAGGAAGGGCAGGAACTCGACGGTCGTCAACAGCCCGACCTCGCCCGGTGAGGCATGCAGGAGCACGACCGCGATGAACGGGATCGCGATCTGGCTGATCTGCGTCCCGAACAACGACACCGTGGCCGCGGTCCACAGCCGGACGAAGTTCCGGTGGTGGATGAGGCTGCGTCGGGGAGCGGTCGACGAGGCCACGCGGCACCTCGAGCGGTGGGTCCTTGATGACGGGAGATGTTAGTCTACGATCTAACACGCGTTAGTCAACGCCGTTCGCTGGACGCCCGTGTCGGACCGCGCAGCGTCGCGCCGGCGTGGCACGATGGACCGCGATGCCCGCCCTTTCCGCCGACCTCTCCGATCGCCTGATCGAATCGGTCCCGAACATCTCCGAGGGCCGCCGACTGGACGTCGTCGAGCGCCTCGCGAGCGCGGTCAGCTCGGTGCCCGGCGTCCATCTCCTCGACCGGACCAGCGACGCCAGCCACAACCGATCCGTGTTCACGCTCGCGGGGCCCGCCGGTGCCGTCACGGACGCCCTCGAGGAGCTGATGGCCGGTGCCGTCCGCGAGATCGACATGGACGAGCACTGGGGCGAGCATCCCCGGATCGGTGCGGTCGACGTGGTGCCGTTCGTGCCGCTCGGCGACACGACGATGGACGAGGCGGTCGAGCTCGCCCTGGCGTTCGGCGCGCGGGTCGCCGAGCGCTTCGACCTGCCGGTGTACTTCTACGCCGAAGCGGCGCGTCGGTCCGATCGGGTGAAGCTGGCCGACGTGCGACGGGGCCAGTACGAGGGCCTGAAGGCCGAGATCGGCCAGCACGGACGGGAGCCGGACCTGGGACCGGCGCGGATGCACCCGTCGGCGGGCGCCGTTGCCGTCGGCGCGCGGCCGTTCCTCATCGCCTACAACATCAATCTCGACTCGTCCGACGTCGACCTCGCGAAGCGGATCGCCCGGCGAATCCGGGAATCCGGCGGTGGGTTGCCGAAGGTCCAGGCGAACGGATTCGCCATCGAGGAGCCGGAGCGCGGCGATCCATTGCCGTCGCGCGCCCAGGTGTCGATGAACCTGCTCGACTTCCGCGTCACGCCCCTGTGGCGCGTCTGGGAGGCGGTCCGGTCCGAGGCCGCCGAGGACGGGATCGAGCTGCACGAGTCCGAGCTGATCGGCCTGGCGCCGCTCGCCGCGTTCCTCGATGTCGCCGATCACGTCGACGCCGACCCCGACGAGCCTGTCGATCGGCGGCTGGCGGCGGCGGCATCGTTCCTGCGGCTTCGGGATTTCAGCCCGCTCCAGGCCCTCGAGCTGCGGCTCGCGGCAGCGGAGTCGAGCTCGACGACGCAAGGCTCGTGAGCCTCCGCGTCATCACCGGGGGTCGCGACCGCGACGATCTGCCCGGCCTCTTCGTGACCGGTGCGCTCGAGATCGTGACGATGGCCGGTGGACTCCGGATGGGATCGGGCCAGGCCGAGGTCGACCGCCGGATCGCGGTCGGCGCGACGGCCCTCGCCGACGCCATGGACCGCCCGACCGCGATCGACCGCTCCGTGGCGGCGGCGGACGCCACGGTGCCCGAACGATCCCGCCGTCGCGATCTGGGACGGTCGGATCCTGGGGGTCGGCGGGGAAGCGGATCTGCGCACGCTCCTCGTCGCCGAGGGGTATGCGCTCGAACGGTTCGCGAGCCTCGATGCCCATGGCGGGACCGTGACCCCCGGGCTCGTCGATCCGCATACCCACCTGCTCTTCGCCGGGAGCCGCGAGGGGGAGCTCGAGCTTCGCCAGCAGGGAGCCGGCTACCTCGACATCCTCGCGGCCGGCGGCGGGATCCTCTCGACGGTCACCGCGACGCGGTCCGCGACCATCCTCAAGCAATTGGCTCGACTTCATTCCTCATGCTTCAGAAGAAATTAAGTCGGGGATGGCCGGGACAAGTCCGGCCAAGACGCGATACGTCTAGCGCCGTTTCTTCTTCGACGCCTTGCTTTTGCCCTTAGCACGCGGCCGGCTTGCCCGCCGCTTTCGCCGGCAGCACCGCGATCGCCTCGATCTCGAACAGCGCGCCCGGGCGCGCCAGTTGCGAAATGGCCACCGTGGTCGAGGCCGGCGGCGCCGCCATGTTGAGGAACTCGTCGCGTACCTCGCGGAAAATTCCGATGTGCGACATGTCGACGAGATAATTGTTGATCTTCACCACATCCTTGAAGCCGGCGCCGGCCGACTTCAGCGCGAGTTTGAGATTCTGGAACGCTTTGAAAGCCTGTGCCCGAAAGTCGTCCGGGCCACCGACCAGCTTGTTGTCGAGATCGAGGCCGAGTTGGCCGGCGATGAAGATCAGTCGGTTCGGCCCGGTCGCCTCGACCACGTAAGTGTAGCCGGGCGGCTTGGCCATAGTTTTCGGATTGCTGAAGCGGACATTGGTGGTCACGGTATCCTCCCTGTAATTCGGCAACTGCGTGCCTCGCTACGCAGTATGCGCGAGCCCGAGCCTTTGCAGAAGGGCGAACTTGACTCCTCGCCGCGGCTGCCGGACCTTTGCCTGCATTCACGCAGGGTGCGGAAGGCCGGAATTAAGGCCGGGCGCTCGGACTTAGGGGGAGCTCAGCCATGACCGCGCACGCGGCATCTCACGTTTATTTCGGCCTGAACGCGATGTGGGTATCGACCTGCGTCCTCGCCATCACCTACGCCACCATCATGTCGGAGAAGGTCAACCGCGCGATCGTCGCGCTGGTCGGCGCCGGCGTGATGATCGTGGTCGGCGTGCTCGACCAGGACGAGGCGATCAAGGGCATCGACTGGAACACCATCGGCCTGCTCACCGGCATGATGATCCTGGTGTCAATCTCGCGCCGCTCCGGCATGTTCCAGTATCTCGCGATCTGGTCCGCCAAGGCGGCGAAGGCGCATCCCGCCGGCATCCTGTTCATCCTGCAGATCACCACCGCCGTCGTTTCGGCTTTCCTCGACAATGTCACAACGGTGCTGCTGATCGTTCCGGTGACGCTCGCCATTTGCAAGACGTTGAAGGTGCCGGCCTATCCTTATTTGTTCGCGGAAATTATCGCCTCCAATATCGGCGGCACCGCGACGCTGATCGGCGACCCGCCCAACATCCTCATCGGCTCGCAGGCCGGCCTCTCCTTCAATGAGTTTGTCTATCATCTCACGCCGGTGATCATCATCGTGATGGTGGTGCAGGCGGTGATCATCCATATCGTCTGGGGCAAGGATCTCAAGGCTTCGCACGACGCCGAGGCGCGCGTGCTGGCGATGAACGCGGCCGACAGTATCGAGGACTGGCTGCTGTTGAAGCAGTCGCTGGTTATCCTCGGCGTGGTGATCGTCGCCTTCGTACTGGCGCGACCGCTGCATCTAGAGCCGGCCACCATCGCCATGTTCGGCGCCGCTATCCTGATGCTGCTCGATAACTGGGCGCACCTTTCCGAGAAAGCCGCGCACAACGTCCATCAGACCTTCGGCGACGTGGAATGGATCACCATCTTCTTCTTCATCGGCCTGTTTATCGTGGTGCACGGCGTCGACGTCGGCGGCCTGCTGGCGCTGCTCGCCAACAAGCTGGTGGCGGCGACCGGCGGCAACATGGCGAACGCCGGTTATGCCATCCTGTGGGCATCGGCGTTCCTGTCGGCGATCGTCGACAATATTCCGTTCGTCGCCACCATGATTCCGCTGATCAAGAGCATGGCGCCGGCCTATGGCGGGGCCGACAAGATCGAGCCGCTGTGGTGGTGCCTGTCGCTCGGCGCCTGCCTCGGCGGCAACGGCACGCTGATCGGCGCTTCGGCCAATTTGACGGTGGCCGGCATCGGCGAGCGCAACGAGGTGCCGTTCAAGTTCATTACCTACACGCTGTACGCCTTCCCGATGATGGTGGTGCATGTGGCGATCTGCCACGTCTATATCTGGTGGCGGTATTTCTGAGCCGCCTGCGCGTCCCTGCCCTGAACGCCCGTGCAACTTTCTGCGCGCCCGGGCGTTAAGTCATGCCGCTTCGCAGGCGTTCCGCGAAGCGCGAGCATTGACAGGGGGCTTGCAATGGCCGCCCGCGGCAGGACCACGATCACGATATTGCGCGTGTCGGCCAGCATTTTTCGCCGCCGGCCTGCTGACGCTTGCTTGGCTCGCGCCGGCCTCGGCGCAAGGCATTTTCGAGCGCATTTTCGGCGGCCTGCGCCGCGAAGCGCCCGCCGGACTGCCGACCGATATCCGCGCCTTCGCCGATCCGTTCGCCGGCATGAGAAACGCCCCATCGCAGCGCGCCGAAACCGGCCCGGCGACCGGCTATTGCGTACGCACCTGCGACGGCCACTATTTCCCGGTGCAGGCGCATGCCGGCGTGAGAGCGGCGGAAGCCTGCCATTCCTTATGCCCGGCCAGCCCGACGCGCCTTTATTCCGGCGCCATCGACCACGCCGTCGCCGCGGACGGCAGCCGCTATGCCGACCTCGATAACGCGTTCCTCTATCGCCAACAGCTCGTCGCCGGCTGCACCTGCAATGGCAGCGACCCGTTCGGACTGGCGCGCGTGGACGTCAACACCGATCCGACACTGCGGCCCGGCGACATCGTAGCGACCAAGGCCGGCTTGGTGGCGTTCACCGGCATGAAAAACAAGGTGGCCGATTTCACGCCGGTTGACAGCTATCGCGGCCTCGCCAAGAGCGCGCGCGACAAGCTGTCCGACGTGAAGATCATGCCGCCCAATCCCGGCGCGCCGAACGTGACACCGGTGACGCTCAGCGGTCACGCGCGCGCCGACGACAAACGCAGCGCTCAGCCTGCGAGATAGCCAGCAACCTTCTCGCCCAGCGACAGCGATGAGGTCAGCCCTGGCAACTCGATCCCGAACAACTGTACCAGGCCCGGCAATCCATGCTGCGCCGGCGCATCGATTAGAAAATCCGCCTGCGGCTCGCCTTGCCCGGTGAGCTTGGGCCGGATGCCGGAATAGTCCGGCGACAGACTACCGTCCGGCAAGCCGAGCCAGTAGGTGCGGATGCGGGCATAGAACAGTTCGGCGCGCGCCGGATTCACGTCGTAGTTCTCTTCACTGATCCATTCCACGTCCGGGCCGAAGCGCATGCGGCCGGCGAGATCGAGCGTGACATGCACGCCGAGCCCGCCGACGATCGGCGTCGGATAGATCAGCCGCGCGAACGCCGGCTTGCCCGCGAAAGTGAAATAGTTGCCCTTGGCCAGCACCAGCCGCGGCACCCGCGTCGGCGGATAGTCTGCCATGGCGCGCGCCACGGCTTGCGCGCGCAAGCCCGCGCAATTGACCACTGCGTCGAAGGCGAATTCGCCGCCATTGCGGCCGCCGAACGCGACCTGCCATTGCCCGCCTTTGCGCGCCGCGCCGATCACCGGCGTATTGAGGGCAATGGCACCGCCGGCATCCTCGAGATCGCCGCGCAGCGCCAGCATATAACGGTGGCTGTCGATGATGCCGGTTTCCGGCGAATGCAGCGCGCCGATGCATGACAATTCCGGCTCGAGCGCGCGCGCCGCATTGCCGCCGATCAATTCCAGGCCTTCGACGCCATTAATGTGGCCTTGCTTCTCGATCTGCCCGATCTTGTCGAGTTCGGCCGCATTGGTGGCGACGACCAGCTTGCCGCATTTGCGATGCGGCACGCCGTGCGAGGCGCAGAATTCGTACAGCATGCGCCGCCCGCGCACGCAGTGGCGCCCGCGCAGCGTGCCGGTCGCGTAATACATGCCGCCATGGATGACTTCACTGTTGCGCGAGGAAATGCCGGTGCCGATGGCGGCTTGCGCTTCCGCCACGATCACCTCGTGGCCCTTGCGCGCGGCCGCGCGGGCCACCGCCAAACCCACCACGCCGGCTCCGATCACCAGGACTTGCATGCGGCGTTCTGTCTCGACGGCGGCGTTGGCGTTAAGGCGTTCATCGAACCGACATTAGACCATCATTTGCACAAGAATCGATCTTAACGCTTATCGGCATTGGACCTTGACCCGGCCTGGGGCTTAGGCAGATTCACCCGGAATCCTCGCAAAAAGGCGGACCGGACGATGCGGACAACGGCATTGAAATTGGCGGCGGCCGCGTTGGGCGCCGTACTGGCGGGACCGGCACTCGCCGCCACCTGCCAAAATACCGGCAGCTACGAGAGCTGGCTTGCAGCAGTTCAAGAAGGACGCCGCCGCGCAGGGCATTTCGCAAAAGGTAATCGCCGCCGCCGCGCCGCATATGACCTTCGATGCCGCCATCATCAAACGCGACCACGGCCAGGCCGTGTTCCAGCAAACCTTCCTGCAATTCTCCGACCGCATGATCGCCGGCGCCCGCATCCCGAACGGCCTCGCCAAGATCAAGCAGCATGGCGCGCTGTTCGCACGCATCGAAAAGGAATACGGCGTGCCGGCGCCGGTACTCACCGCCTTCTGGGGCTTGGAGAGCGACTTCGGCGCCAATTTCGGCAACTACAAAATATTGAGCGCGATCGCGACGCTGGCCTATGACTGCCGCCGTCCCGACTTCTTCCGCACGCAATTGTTCGATGCGCTGCGTATCATCGAGCGCGGCGACCAGCCCGCCGATGTGATCGGCGACTGGGCCGGCGAGTTCGGCGGCATGCAGTTCACCGCCTCCGACTATCTCAAGAACGCGGTGGATTTCGACGGCGACGGCCGCCGCGACCTGACCAACAGCATTCCCGACACGCTCGCCTCCGCCGCAAACTTTCTCAACACCCTCGGCTGGCAGCGCGGCCAGCCCTGGCTGCAGGAGGTGCACGTTCCCGCCAGTCTGCCGTGGGACCAGGCTGACCTCACGATCACGCATCCGCGCTCGAAGTGGGTGGCCTGGGGCGTGAAGCCCGCTTACGGCACGCTGCCGTCCGACGAATTGCAAGCCTCGCTGATCCTACCCATGGGCCGCATGGGGCCGGCCTTCCTCGCCTATCCGAACTTCAAGGCTTTCCTCGGCTGGAATTCGGCCATGGTCTATTCCACCACCGTCGCCTATTTCGCCACGCGGCTGAACGGCGCGCCGGCCCTGACCCGCACCGGCGCCACCACGGTGGTCGCGCTGTCGTCGCAGCAGATGATGGACTTGCAGCGCCTGCTGATCAAACAAGGCTACGAGGGCGTCGGCGAGGTCGACGGCAAGTTCGGCGCCGGCACGCGCGCCGCGGTCAAGAAGGCGCAGATGAAGCTCGGGCTACCGGCGGATTCCTATCCAACCGCCGAATTGATCGAGCGCCTGAGCGGCGGCCGCAGCAGCGGCGCCAATCGGTAAAGAATAAAACCGATCGAATAATGATAAGGGCGGCCGCAAGGGCCGCCCTTTTTTCTCTGCCAGTCATGCCCCGCGAAAGCGGGGCATCCAGTACTCACCGCATTTCGACCATAGCAACGCAAGTGGTTACTGGATCACCCGCTTTCGCGGGTGATGACACTAAGGACTCACTCCGCCGCGATTCGCACTTCCGGCGCCGCCGCCTTGATGTCGGGCGTGACGTGGCTCTCGAACTTGGTGAAGTTCTTCTGGAACATGCCGACCAGCATCGCGCGCGGTCTTGTCGAACTCCGCCTTGTCCTTCCAGGTCTTGAACGGATTGAGCAGATGCGGCTCGACGCCGTGCACCGAGGTCGGCACCGAGAAGCCGAAATAGGGATCGGTGCGGAAATCGGCGCCTTTCAGCGAACCGTTGAGCGCGGCGGTCAGCAGCGTGCGCGTCGCCTTGATCGGCATGCGGCGGCCTTCGCCGTACTTGCCGCCGGTCCAGCCGGAATTGACCAGCCAGCAATCGACCTTGTGCTTGTTGATGTAGTCGCGCAGCAGGTCGGCATAGACCGACGGATGGCGCGGCAGGAACGGCGCGCCGAAGCAGGTGGAGAATTCCGGCTGCACGCCGACCAGGCCCTTCTCGGTGCCGGCGACCTTGGCGGTGTAGCCGGAGAGGAAGTGGTACATCGCCTGCGTCGGCGTCAGCTTGGCGATCGGCGGCATCACGCCATAGGCGTCGGCGGTCAGGAAGATGATGTTCTTCGGATGGCCGGCGCGGCCGGTGCGCGAGGCATTCGGAATGAAGTCGAGCGGATAGGCCGAGCGCGTGTTCTCGGTCTTGCTGTCGTTGTCGTAATCGCATTTGCGCGTTTCGGGATCGAACACCACGTTTTCCAGCACCGCGCCGAAGCGCTGCGTGGCGTCCTAGATCTGTCGGCTCGGCTTCGCGCGACAGCCTGATGCACTTGGCGTAGCAGCCGCCTTCGAAATTGAAGATGCCGTCCGGGCCCCAGCCGTGCTCGTCGTCGCCGATCAGCGTGCGATGCGGATCGGCCGAGAGCGTGGTCTTGCCGGTACCGGACAGGCCGAAGAACAGCGCGCTGTCGCCGTTCGGCCCGACATTGGCCGAGCAATGCATCGGCACGACGTTCTCGCGCCGGCAGATAGAAGTTGAGCGTGGTGAACACCGACTTCTTCATCTCGCCGGCGTAAGAACGAGCCGCAGATCAGCACGATCTTGCGGGTGAAATCGATCGCCACCATGGTGTCGGAGCCTTCGCGCCCGCCGTGACGCTTGGCGTCGGGCTTGAACGACGGCAGGTCGACGATGGTGAGTTCGGGGACGAAGCTTGGCGAGTTCGGCGCGCTCGGGACGGATCAGCAATTGCCGGATGAACAGCGAATGCCAGGCGAGTTCGGTGAAGACGCGGGTCTTGATCCGGTATTTCGGATCGGCGCCGCCGTAGAGATCCTGCGCGAACAGCTTCTTGCCTTTGACGTGCGCCTGGAAGTCGGCGAGCAGAGTGTCGAAATTCTCTTTCGTCATCTTGCGATTGCCGTCCCACCACACCGAATTCTCGGTGAGCGCATCGACGACGGTGTGCTTGTCCTTCGGGCGGCGGCCGGTGTGGTGGCCGGTCTCGGCGCAGAGCGCGCCGCCTTCGACCAGCGAGGCTTCGCCGGCCGCGATGGCATACTCGTAGAGCGCCGGTTCGGTCAGATTCCAGTGTAACGCCGGCGAGATCTTTGAAACCGAATTTGTCGGCGCCATAAGCACCGTTCCGCACACCCAATTCTTGCACGCGAATTCCTCCCCAAACAGGCGGGCCGCTTCCTGAACCGCGCGGGTCATGAGCGGTCCTGCGGCACTAAGACCTTAGTATAGCCCCTCGGTTTGAGGCGCGCGACCATAGTCACGAACAGTCTTAATGCCAAGACCAAATGCCGCGCATTACCGACCGCCGGCATTGCGCTG
>CAWFND010000001.1:0-219406 GCA_963817095.1 uncultured Chloroflexia bacterium | reverse complement strand
CGTCATGCGACATCCAGGCGGTCACGAGTCGAACCGTTCTTGTCGACGACCGCCACGCGGTCAGTTGACAAGGAATCGGTCGTGTTCCGAGCGTGGGCTGGGCGACTGACCAACCGAGTCGGCCGCCAACGACCGCCTGGAGATCATCTGACACATTCGAGCCTGGCCGCGCGGCACGTTACGATGGAGATCGCGCCCCCGTAGCTCAGTGGACAGAGCGAGGCCGTCCTAAGGCCTGCGTCGGCGGTTCGAGTCCGTCCGGGGGCGCCACGGTGACAGCAACGCGGAGTCGAAGAGCGGCTCCGCTGGTCCGGTCGGCGCCTTGGAGGTGACCGAGAACCACGCCGACGCCCAGGCAGCCCTCAGGTCCCGCCCGGGCGGACATCTTGGGGTGCCCTGCGTCACCAGCCGCCCAACAAGCCCCTCGAGGAGGTACCAGCCGCCGACGGGAGCCGCTGGTCGCGCAACCTTGCGGCGGTCAGGATGCCCTGGCCGAACCGGAGCGAGTCGAGGATCGCGTGCAGCAGGCTCATGGCTTCGCGTTAGGCTTTTGAATGAGCCACCCGGTATCGGGGGCGTAGTCGGTGGCAACGACCCTGCCATCCTGGATCAGCGAGGCCCAGGCGTAGAAGTGTGGGCACTAATGCATGGCTATCGCCGGCGGGGGTGTCGCCTTCACCGAACCGATATGTGCTGACCGCACTCGCCCCGAGCGTACTCCGGAAGATGAACTCCGGCTGGCCGGATCGGCCGGCGGGATCCCGTCGGGGGCCGGTCCGACGAGTTGGTCGGCGAGCATCCAATCAGTCCGACCGGTGTGAAGGTCGGTCCGCCACTAGCGGGTCGTTGGATCGGCCCCTTCACCGGGTAGTAGCCGCCGCGCTGTGTGCCGACCGGGACGTTGTCGATCCCGTATCGGTAATCCGCCACGCCGTCGCCGTCGGTGTCCACGACGACGCCGTAGGCGTACCAGACCTGGCGGGGATCCACCCCACCACAAGCTTCCATCCCGCGGCGGATTTGGGGCCCGAGACGAGGTCGATCTACCACGCCGCCGCGCAGCGGCCAGTGCCCACGTTGTCGATGTCCCTCCAGGGCACCGCGTCGGATCCCGTGTCGCCCGTCGGATCGGCGACTTGGTGCCCGGCTTCGCCGGCGGCACGAGGATCGGCTGTCCGGCGGGTTCGCTGCGGACCGGCGCCGGGCCAGTCCTGGTTCAGACTCGCCTCGGTCCAGACGATCGGCGCAGCCGTCGGGCTCGGGCTGGCCGTAGTCGACTTGCTCGGGCTCGGTGTCGCATCCGGCGATGCGACGACGACCGGGCCACGGATGGGGCAGGCACCGGCGGGACGACCGCTGCCGCCGCAGGACGCCGGAGCCCGCTGCCAGCGCCCCGCCGACGAGCAGCAGGGCTGCGGCCGCGAGCAGGGTCATGCCGCGGCTCCGGCCGACCGTCGGGCACCGCCCCTTGGCCTCCCGGCGGCGATCCAGTGCGTCGACGGTGAGGTCGAGCGGCAGCGCTCCCAGGTGCTCCTTCAGGACCCCGCGTAGGCGACGTTCGAGCGCGGCGTCGTCGAGGTCACGCATGTCGCACCTCCGCGACGGGCATCGGTTCGTCGGCGAGGGCTGTCCGCAGGTGCGCGAGTGCCGACTTCAGTTGCGTCTTGATGGTGTTCGGGCTGACATCGAGCACCTCAGCCACCGTCTCGACCGGCAGGTCCAGGTAGTAGCGCAGGCCGATCGCGGCCCGCATCCGCGGCGGCAGGTCGCGGACGGCCTGCCAGAGCGCCAACGAGTCGTCGGCGCTCGGTCCCCTGTGCTCGGCGACGGCTCCCTCGACGACCTGGAGCTCGACGACGTGGGCGGCACGCTGGCGATATCGAAGCGCCTTGTTGGTGGCGATCCGGAGCAGCCACGGTCGCAGGGCATCGTCGTCACGGAGACTCCGACCATGGTCGAGCGCCGCCAGCAGGCTGTCGGCCACGATGTCCTCGGCGGCGGCCCGGTCGCGGACGATGAGGTAGGCGACGGCCTGCATGTCCCGGCCGTACCGGTCGAGCAGGTCGGCCAGCACCTCGGGGCGTCCCCGGCGCAGTGCCTGGACCGTCATCCCAGCCTCCGTATCATCCGAAGGCCCGATCCGCCCTGGATCCGGCCTCACATGGTAGATACCCGGCGTCGGGCTTTCGGGTGAGTCAACGGGATAGCGGCCAGGCGTCGCGGCGGCGGTCAGGCGGGTCGCGCCGCGTACCACGCGAGCGGATCAGCGTTGCTGCTGGGGTTGGAGTTCCGTCCGGGGGCGCTCTTCAACCTCGTCGACGGCTCGAAGAAGGGCCTAAGAGGAGTCGTCTGGATGGCATCAGCCATCAGGACGCGGTCCTTGGCCTCGGCTGGCTGGTGCGTAGGCGAATGAGGTCGGCCTTTTCCTCGAGTGTGGCTCGATCGAGGTTTGCGGGCATCGACTCCACGACCTTCCGGTGACGGTCGAACAAGGCGATCTTGTCCTCGCCCGACTGCGCAAGGCGGCTCACAATCCGAACCGGTTTGCCGGACATCCCAGTTCGGAGTCGTAATTGAAGTGGACGACACGGCATCGCCCTGGAGGCCGACGGCTCCGACGAAGCTAGTCGGTGCGAGCAGCCGACCGGGGTCGTGCGACGACTTGGCCGCAGCCTTGGAGGACGCTGCCGAACTGCGAGTTCAAACGCTAGCGGAAGTAGGGCCGCCCGAGGCTTATCCACCATCCTGCACCGGATGACGGGCCAGCGACGACCGCCTACTCTCCGTTCAACGGGCGAGTGGCAGCCGAGATCACAATCGCCCCGATCAGGAGGAACGGCTCATGCCAGCTCGCGACAATCTGGCGGTCGCTCGGGCGCTCCAGGATGCGTTCGAGAGTGGCGACATGGCACAGCTTGATGCCCTCATCGCCGACGACGTGGTGTGGCACGAGATCGGGCGCGCAGAGCCACGGCATGGCAAAGAGGCGCTACGGGCCTCGGGCCCCGGTGGTCCAGCCGACTTCGAGATCACCGGCGTCACCCACGACGTCCTCGCCAGCGACGATCACGCGATCGCCCTTGTTCAGGCGACCGCCACACGGGCAGGCAGGACGTTCACCTACCGGACAGCCGAGATATACCACCTCCAAGACGGCAAGATCACGGAGCGGTGGGCATTCTCCGACGACACGGGGGCGATCGCAACGTTCTTCGCATAGGGACGCCGCCCCCAACCTGATGGCCTTGACGGCCGCGAAGCAACGACGAACCCTGCGGCACCGCCCAGTTCACGCGCGTGTTCAAATCTGGCGGACTCCTTTGTGGCGACGGGTCCACGACGGAGCGTTGCTTTGCCCCATCATGTGAGTGTTTCCGATTGAAGAAGGCCTGACCCGGGTATATCGTCATGCCGGCGCGAGTAGCGTCCGATGGTCTGTGACTTGGCGAAAGCCGACTGGCGAAGGGATTGAGTCATGACCGCTGAACCTGCGTCCCCTGGGTCAGCATCCCCGACGCCTGCGAAACGAGGGTTCGCGTCGACCCTTGCGGACCAGTTCGGTGTCCGCCAGATGCTCGCCGAGTACCTCATCCCGGTCGAGACGAACAACATCTTCTACCTGCTGGGTGGGGTGCTGGCGATCTCGCTCGCTCTCGAGATCCTCAGCGGGTTCGTGCTGTCACTGGTCTACACCCCCGACGCGAACCTTGCCTACGGCATTACCGCGCATCTGCTCGCGACGCCCGGCTGGGCACTCATCCTGAACTTCCACTTCTACAACTCCTACCTGATCTTCGGCCTCGTGATGATCCATATGGTTCGGGTGTTCATCTCGGGCGGCTACCGGCGCGGGAAGGAGGGACTCTGGCTGGTCGGGGTTGGCCTGGCAGGCCTGACGTTTGTGATCTCCCTGACGGGGGAGGCGCTCCACTGGGACGAAGTCGGTTTCGGTGTCCCATGGAACATCTCGGAGGTCCTCAACGCAGTCGGGCTAGCCGGCGCCTTCAACTACACCACGGACGCCTTGCTTGCGATCCCGACCGCGTCCGAGAAGCTGGCACAGATCTATGTCCTGCATATCTCGATCGTGCCGATTCTGCTGGGGCTCTTCGTCGGCTGGCACTACCTGTTGATCCGGTTCAAGGGAATCTCGATGCCGTTCTGGCTTCGCGCGAGCGGTCGGACCGCAGGGTTCAGCGAGCACATCAAAGGCTGGATCATCCTCAGCGCCGTGCTCATCGGGATTGTGGTGGTCATCTCGTTCCTTGTGCCGAGGGATGCGGGAACCGCGCCACAGCTCATCTCGTCCTCGCCGCTCTTCGGAACCGACGATGATCCGGGCGGGCTCGGATTCAAGCCGACCTACCCGATCAGCTGGACGCGCGGGATGAACATCGTTGCCGCGAACTTCGGGATCGACCCCGACATCTGGGGCACCGTGGCGGCGATCATCGTGATGGCCCTGGTGCTGCTGGCGATTCCGTTCGTCGACCGCAGCGACCACGAGCCCGAGAGCATCGCAGCCGCGTTCAACCTGCGCAAGCGTGGCTGGGCGTTCCTCGCCATGGGCGTCTTCTGGGTCCTGTTGATCGTGGGCGTCGTCGAGAGCGCGATCGCCGAGGCGGGCTGACCACAGCCTCGGCATCCCTTCGGGAGGATCGCGTCATCGTCACGCAACTCCACACTTGGCTCGCGTACGCGAGCGCGCTGGTGATTGTGCTGGTCGCCGTGGAAGCTGGCTGGCGCGCGTGGCGCCGCTCGCCACCCGGAGATATCGCCGACCGGCTCGAAACGATCCTTCTGGTCGTGCTGGTCATCGCGATCGCCGGAGGACTCGGCTTGCTGGTCGGCGGCGCGCGCCCTCAAGAGACGCTTCATTTCGTGTACGCGATCGTGGCGCTGGGTGCTCTGCCGATCGCCGGCCTACTGACGAAGGAGGCGTCGCCTCGCGCGCGCGGGATCGCCGGCGTCATCGGTGCGCTCGTGGCGCTGGTGGTAGTCGCTCGGCTTTTCGGGACCGGCTAGCACCCAGCGCTCGAACGGCTCGCTGCCGCTGCCGGTGCCATCGTCGCGCAGCGGGGCGACCCACGGAGCGGATGATCCGATACGGCGTGTCGACATACTTGCGCCCGGCGGCGGAGGCCTGCCTCCCGTTCCGATGAACGCGCCGCGAGGTAGGCCTCGAGCGAGTCCGCGTCGATACAAGACCCGCTGCGGGAGTCAAGACAAACATAGCGAGGGAGAAGGTCGCGTACTCCGTCGAATCCTTGGAGCGGGCCGAGGACTTCTCGTGGCGGTCTGCTCGACTATTCTGCCGCGCGTCCGAACCGATCCAGCACGGCCGATTACGGCGGCGCCCTCACCCGACCTCCAGATACCAGTCCAGGACGGTGCGTTGCTGCTGGGGGCCCGAGTCGGTCCGGGGCCGCTTCATCGAAAGCAAATGGAGTCGGCCGACGGGCATGGACTGCGTCGGGAGGGATTCGGTCAGCCCGATGCCCTCACGGTCGCCGACGTCGGCCGCGTTTCAGGATGCCGGCCGGAGATAGACCGGATATTCGCGCACGGCGACCGGCCTACCGGAGTACTCCGAGATGTCCCAGACCCGGAGCGTTCCCCACTGGGCGCTCGAGACGTCGTACGACAGGGTCACGTCGAACGTACCCCAGCATCCGGTTCCGCAGCTCGCCAGCACCGGAACATCGACCAGGACCTTGTCGTTGCGATCGAGCAGGGTGATCCGGAACTGCGCCTCGTTGACGTTGGCGAGCCCGGTGACCCGACCGGGGTTCAGCAGGGCGGCACCCCACGCCGGCCGATCGACGAAGATCAGGGGCAGGAAGTGGTCGCGGTACGAATAGTGGTCGCGGTTCGTCGCGCGGGTGATGGGCTTGTCCAGGGCGATCTTTTCGGACACACCGGTTTCCGGGTCCGGCAGTCCGAGCAACTCCTTGACCGGCTTGCCGTCGAGCTTGAAGGTGACGCGATCCACCGCACTGAATTGGGTCAGGGTGTAGACGACCTGGGCCACACGTCCGTGAAGCGAGTAGCTTCCGTCACCCCAGGGGTCGTCAGGGGATAGCGAGGCGAACTCGGCGGACAGGTCGACCGTCGCGAGGCCTCCCGAGATCTCGATCCCGAGGAGCTTCGAACCGGCGGGGATGAGCGTCTCGATCGGCCACGCCGGCGCTCGCTCCTTGGCCGATGGTCCTGCGAGCAGCGCCTTCATCGCGGCCGTTGCCGTCGCCGTGCTCCTCGGCACCGTCCGGAGGACCGGAACGAGAGTCGGCTCGTTGACGACCTCGCCGCCGCTGCCATCGCGCATCACGAAGTAGGCGCGAACGATCATCGTGGTGGGTGTCGGCGAGGGCGTCGGTCGGCGCGCCGTCGGGCTCGTCGTCGCCGGAGCGAGGGGTCGGTGACGGCGTCGGCGATGGCGTCGGAGCAGCTGTGGGCGGCGGCGACGGCGAGGCCGTCGGCGACGGGAGGCTCGCGGTGGGGGCGCCCGAGGCCGTTGCGCTCGGGCTTGCCGCGGGTGCGGCGCACGCTGCAACGAGTGCAAGCACAAGGAGCGCGACGACTGGCTGACGGCGGAACATGTCTCGGCCTCCCAAGGGGAATTCACCCACCCTCAGGATCAACAGTCAGCTCTCCGCCGACATGTGCCGCTAGTCACGAACTCATCGGCCATCCGGCCCAACCGCGACTGTCCCTAGAATCATCGGGTGAAGAAGATCGGCTTTCTCTCGTTCGGGCATTGGTCGGCGTCGCCCTACTCGCAAGTCCGATCGGGGTCGGACGCCCTCATCCAGTCGATCGAGCTCGCCGAGGCGGTCGAGGACCTCGGCGCCGACGGCGCCTATTTCCGCGTCCACCACTTCGCCCAGCAGCTCGCCTCGCCGTTTCCGCTGCTGGCGGCGATCGGCGCCCGGACCAGGCGGATCGAGATCGGGACGGCCGTCATCGACATGCGCTACGAGAACCCGCTCTACATGCTCGAGGACGCGGGCGCCGCCGACCTGATCGCCGGGGGTCGCCTGCAGCTCGGCATCAGCCGTGGCTCGCCCGAGCAGGTCATCGACGGCTTCCGCTACTTCGGCTACGTTCCGTCCGAGGGCCAGAGCGATGCCGACATGGCCCGCCAGCATGCCGAGGTCTTCCTGCAGGCCCTGTCCGGCGCCGGGTTTGCCGAGCCGAGTCCCTCCCCGATGTTCCCGAATCCGCCGGGGTTGCTGCGCCCCGAACCGCATTCACCCGGGCTGCGCGACCGAATCTGGTGGGGCGCCGGATCACGAGCAACCGCGGAGTGGGCGGGGCAGCAGGGCATGAACCTGATGTCGTCGACGCTGCTGACCGAGGACGCGGGCGTGCCCTTCCATGAGCTCCAGGCGGAGCAGATCCGCCGGTTCCGCGACGCGTGGGCCGCGGCCGGGCACGAGCGCGAGCCGCGCGTCTCGGTCAGTCGCAGCATCTTTGCCCTGGTCGACGATCGCGACCGTGCATTCTTCGGACGAGGCAACCAGGAGGCAGATCAGGTCGGCTACCTCGACGCGCAGACGAAGGCGATCTTCGGCCGCTCGTACGCCGCGGAGCCCGAGGTCCTCGTGAAGGAGCTCGCCGGGGACACGGCGATCCAGGCCGCGGACACGCTGCTCCTGACGGTCCCGAACCAGCTCGGCGTCGAGTACAACGCCCACGCCGTCGAGAGCATCCTCAAATACGTTGCTCCGGAGCTCGGCTGGCGCTAGCCGTTCGCCCGCTCCGGACATCCCGCTCCGCTCCCGTCAGGACGCCGCGGCTGCCCCCGCAGCATCCGCCGGGCCTTCGGCTTCTGCCTCGAGCTCGCGCCAGTGGCTGCCACGCATGATCACGAGCAGGATCCAGCCGAGCGGGATCGGGACGAGCCACTGGGCGGCACGGAAGATCACGATCGCGGCGGTGATCGGGGCGGTGACGGCATCTCCGGCGACCGACGTCAGCAAGCCGAGATAGGCGACCTCGCTGACACCGATCGCCCCGGGCGTGATCGGGATCAGCCCGAGCAGCGAGACCGCCGCCATCGTCGTCAGGACCGCCGAGGGCGGCAGCACCTCCGAGGTCACGCCAACCGACCACAGGGAGACCTGCAGGACCACGAACCACGCGAGTCGCGCGAGGACGGCCGCCGCGAACCCGAGAGCCCCGCGCCGCGACAGGATCTCGTGCGACCGCACGCGGACCTGCATCACGCCGTCGACGATGCCCGTGGGTGGCTCGCGCCGGACCAGGCGCCAAAGGCGCCCGGCGATCGAATTCGAGGGCCCGGCCGAGCCGGCCGGCAAGCGACTCCGAACGGACGATCGCCACCAGAAGCAGCAGCGCGACGGTGAGGATGGCGACGCCGACGACCGAAAGCAGGAGCACGGTCGGGCGAGGCTGGTGGCCGGCGACGAGGACGCCGAGCGTCGCGATCAGGGGCAGGACGAGATCCGAGAGCGTCTCGAAGAAGGCGTTGAACACGATCCCCGCCGTCGCAACGTCGGCCGGAATTGACCATTGCCGGTACAGGAGGAACCGGGTCGCGACGTCCGTCGGCCCCGGGATCGTGCTCACCACGGCCCGGCCGGCGAGGTCGGCGCCGATCGCGTGCGGCCAGGACAGCCCCGGCACCAGGATGCGGCCTGGCGCGGCATTGGCGACATAGGCGAGGCCCGTCGTCGCGGCGATGGCCGCGAGCTGGGTCGGCGTGAGGGTCGACAGGGCGGCCGCGACCGCCCCGTAGTCGACGATCCGAGGCAGGACCACGACGAAGACGACGGCCATGATGCCGACGAGCAGCCCGGCCCGGGTCAGGATCGCCCGGCGGCTCGGCCCGGATTGCTTCTTCGTCTCCGCCTGCCCGCTGGCGGTCGGCGCCGGCGCGGCCCGTTCCTCGGCCATGCGCCCACCTTAGGCGTTGCGCAAACCGCCGGCTCGGTCGAGGAGGTAGTACACCCGCACCTCGAATGTCGCCGGGTCATCGCCCGGATCGCCGTAGATCTCCCACGAGACGCCGGCGAGCGACCGATGATTAGCGAAGCACCACGCCTCGATCGCGGCGTTGGCCCCGGCGAGCTGATCGGGCGGCCCAAGGTGCACCGTCGATGCGACCTGCCCCGCAGGCGTGTGGGCGAACACGATCTCGCCGTCGCCCGTGAAAGGGCCGCTGACCTCGACGCCGAAGTCGACGTCCATCGGCGCCCCGGGCCGCACGGGGTGGTGGTAGACGAAGATGTTGTGGCCGTCGGTTCGCAGGCCATCGTGCCTGCGGAGGAAGGCCCAGACCTTGTCGAGGGCCGGCCGCCAGGCTGCGGCGACGCCGCCGACCGGGAGCTTGGCGTGCACGGCCGCGATCGGGCGCGCCACGACATCCTCCAGGACGATTTCGTACGCCATGGGCGGACCCTAGTTGCAGGCGATGCGACCCGGCAAGTCTCAGCCACGGAGGCCGACGACCCGGGCCGGGCGGAATCGGCCCATTGGCTGTGGCCCGCTCTAGGGGCGCAGGCTGCCGGACGTGAGTCGATGCTCAGGCTGGGTTGAGCCAGGGCAAGCAGGATGAGCGAGTAGACGGAGGACGCGGTCCACGGCCTCTGGCGACCGGGGTTCAGGCTCGAGCCCAGACGGGAGTTCCTGCCCCAACAGCCAGGTCTCGACCATGCGCATGTGCAGCTCGGGCCGCCAGGCGAACCAGGCGTGACTGAGCCCCAGAACGAAACGGGCGACCGCGTGCGGCATCAGGGCGGCGAAGGCGGCGTTGGACGCCCGGACGATCCGCTCCTTCTCTCCCGCCACGAACAGGGTCGGACAGTTCGCCTCGAGCTGCATCCTCGTGAGCGGCGCCGTGTAGCCCTCCCGGAAGGCGCGACGCATGGCGGCCGGCGACGCCCCTCTGAGGGCGATGCCGAGACCGCGCAGCCCGATCGGGCCGAGCAGCGTGGCCACTGGCCGCGTGCCCGCGATCGGCGACACCACGGCGGCACCGAGCAGCACGAGCGGATCGATCCACGACGAGAGGACGCCGCTCCCATCGACCACCGCCCGATCGATTCGATCGGGATGTCGGTCGAGCAGGGCGAGGACAACCGAGCCGCCATAGGACAGGCCGACGACGTGCGCTCGCCCCGTCCGGGATCGTTTCTCGATGAGCTCCGCGACCAGGTCCGCCGTTTCCGCGAGCGAGATGCTCGCCAGCCGGTTGCTGCGTCCGAAGCCGGGAAGGTCGGGCGCGAGGCAGTGGAAAGCGGGGGCAAGTCGATCCAGGTGTCGCCGCCACATCAGGCCGCTCGGGCCCCCACCGTGGATGAACACGACGGCCGGCGACTCGGGGTCCCCGGACTCGGCGACATAGATGTCCCGCTCCCGAGCCGGGGCATGTCGCTTGGCGGCCGGGGCGCCCATGGCGACGCGGCTGACCGCCGACGGAGCGACGACGACCTCGTCGCGGAGAAACCCTCGGACCGCATCCATGATCTCGGCCGGCCGCTCGGAGTGGGCGTTGTGGCCCGCCCGCTCCACGATCCGAAGCCGAGCGCCGGGGATCCCGGCCGCCAGCCTGACCTGGTGCTCGGGCGGGAAGAGGAAGTCGTCGCGCCCCGCCAGAACGAGCGTCGGCGCGACGATCTCGCCCAGACGGTCCATGACCGTCCATCCGTCCAGCAGGTGACGCCCCGCGAAAATCAGGGCGTCGGGGCGCATCCTGGTGCCCCGCGCGGCGATGAGCTCGCGCGCCACCAGGCGGATGCCGGGGCGATGGTAGTAGGCACTGCCAAAGCGCATCAGGCCGAGCCGCATCTCGTTCGCCCTGATCTGCCCGCTGAAGAAGCGGCGGGCGAGCGCGACGGTCTTCGGGGAGTAGCCGCGCCCGGCCAGGAGGTCGGGGCCGTTCTCACGTGACCAGCGAGCGTCACCACCGGTGTCGAGCAGGATGAGGTGCGAGACACTGCCCGGATAGCGAAGCGCGTACTCCAGCGCGACGTGGCCCCCGAACGAATGGCCCACGACGGCCCAGTGCTCGAACCCGAGCTGCTCGCGGAGCGCGTCGGCGTCGGCGGTCAGGTTCTCCCAGGTCATCGATGTGACGGGCGCGCCGACCGAGCGCCCATTGCAGCGGTGGTCGTAGAAGATCAGGGTGAACTGATCCGCAAGCCGTCGGAACGGCAGCATCGAGTGGTGATCGGCGCCCGGGCCGCCGTGCATGAGCAGCAACGGATCCCCATGCCCGATCACCTCGACATCGAGGGACACGTCGCGTACGTGGAGTCTGGTCATCGTTGTTGCCCTCCGGCGCCGTTCGATCGCGACGGGGGCGCGAACGTCCCAAATCCGCGTCGTGACCGACGTGGGCATCTCTATTCAGGGGCGGCCGGGCGAAGGCCGACAAGTGCCGAAGGGCCGGTCGCCCGACCTCCGAGTGGCGGGCCGGCGGAACCGGCCGGCAAGCCGTATCGCCTGAGGTCGATCGTGCCGGATGGCACTGGACCCGGGATGAGTGTCGACGGACCCTAGCGGGTAGAGCGCCGCCGATGGCGGGAGTGACGCGTCACGACGGGTACCGACCGAGGAGGGTTGCGCCCGTGCCTGTGGTTGATCGGCGGCGCTTGGGTGGGGGTGGACGCATGACGATCGCAATCGGTGCGCGGCAGGAGCCAGTGCCTGTGCCCGCAATCGCGGCACGCGTGCCTCTCCCCGAGCTCACGAACGTCGATCTGGATGGCCTCGTCCGGGACATCCTTCATCGCCGGCCGGCCGTCGGCCTGGCGCTGGGCGTCGTCCGAGACGGCCGCCTGGTCTTCTTCCACGGCCACGGGCTCGCCGACATCGCCTCGGGGACGCCGGTCACCGAGGACACGGTCTTCCGGATCGCCTCCATCACCAAGCTGTTCACCGCGATCGCGGTCATGCAGCTCTGGGAGCGAGGACTGATCGACCTCGATGCCCCCGTGAGCGACTACCTGCGCGCCTACGACCTGATCCCGGCGCGGCCGAGCTTCCGGCCGGCGACCGTCCGTCACCTGCTGACCCACACCGCCGGGGTCCCGGAGGTCGTCCACGTCGGCGACCTCCTCCACCCTGGCTGGGGCCCGTTCGGGCAGCGTCCTGCGGAGCTGAGCGTGCCCGTGGGCGAGAACATGCCGACGCTGGCCGACTATTACGCCGGTGGACTGCCGGTCGCCGTCGACCCCGGCACGTCGTTCCAGTACACGAACCACGGCTTCGCGACGCTGGGCCAGATCGTCGAGGACGTGAGCGGGATCCCGCTTGCCCGCTATTACCGCGAGCGAGTCTTCGAGCCGCTCGGCATGCACCACAGCGACCTTGGCCGGTCCGGGCGAGTCGCCGCGCAGCTTGCCACCGGGTACGTGCTCGGGCGCATGGGCGCGAAGCCCGTCCCGGATCGCGACTGGATCTGCGCTGGCGCCGGCGGCGTCTACTCGACCCCGCACGACATCGGGCGCTTCGTCGCAGCGCTGCTGGGCGGCGGCGCCAACGAACGTGGTCGCGTCCTCGAGCGCGCGACGCTGGCGACCATGTTCGAGCCCCACTATCAACCGGATCCCCGCGTTCCTGGACGAGGCCTCGGCTTCTTCCGTGCCGAAGCCGCCGATCACCTCGTCGTCGGTCACGATGGGCTCCTGCCGGGCTTCAGCTCGGAGCTCCTCGTCGCTCCCGACGCCGGCGTCGGCGTTTTCGCCTTCACCAACGGCGCGAGCGGGGCGCAGGTGTGGCTGGGCATCGAGCTCGATCGCATGCTGAGACGGCTTCTCGGCGTTTCTGACGATGCCGCTCCGACCCACGTTCCGCATCACCCCGAGATCTGGGGTGAGCTCTGCGGTCGCTATCAGCTGCCTGCAGGGACGGACCTGCGTGGGCGGGTGGCGATGGGCGCCGGAGTGCAGGTCTTCGTTCGCGGCGGGCGGCTGATGGCCCGCATCCTCACCCCGGTCCCTGCGCTCCTCCGGGGACTGCCGCTCGACCCCGACGATCGAGACGATCCCTACGTGTTCCGCCTCGACCTGTCGAGATTCGGGATGCCCAGCGTGCGGATCGTGTTCGGCCGCGACGTCTCCCGCCCGGCCGTCGTGCATGTCGACCTGCCGGGGCAGCCGCTGTCGCTCTACAGGCAACGCCCCGCGGCCGGCGCTCGGGCAGTCGGGATCGCGTCGATCGGTGTCCTCGCCGGTGCCGCGGCCGCGATGACGGTCGCACGACGGCGCCGGGGCACGCCTGCAGGCCTGGAACCCGCCGGCGACGATGACCGTGACGTCGATGCCTCCGTTGGATCGACCCGATAGACGGAGGAGCCCGATGCGAACGATCGGCTTGCAGAGCGGCCACGCGAGCGACGAGATCCCGGCCTCCCACCAGCGATCTCGTCGAATGCCCGCCGGTCGCAGCGCTGACGACGATGATGCCCGACGGCTATCCGCAGACCTCCGTCGTGTGGTGCGACTTCGACGGCGCCTGCGTTCGCGTCAACACGATGCGCGGCTTCGCCAAGGAGCGGTACATGCGCCGCGATCCCCGGGTCACGCTCCTCTGTTACGACCCGAGACAGCCCCTGCGCTACCTCGAGGTCCGCGGCACCGTCGTGGAGATGACCGAGGAGGGCGCCGCCCGGCACCTGGACGACCTCGCCTCGAAATACGCGGGCCGCCCGATCCGCTACTTCGGCGATGCGATCCCGGCGCGTTTCGCCGCGATCGAGATCCCCGTCCTCTGCCGGATCCGCCCGACCCACGTCGTCGCCCTCGATGCGACGCAGGAGGAGGGGCCGCGATGACCGCCGTTGTCGCCTCTGGAGCGCCGACCATCGCGGCCGATCACCTGGACCTGCTGGCTCGACCGATCTGTGCCGTGTTCACGACGATCGGCCCCGATGGGCAGCCCCAGTCGAGCCTCGTGTGGGTCGACTTCGACGGCGCGTGCGTCCGGGTGAACACGACGCTTGAGCGCCAGAAGGGGCGCAACATCCTCGCCAACCCAAGGGTCAGCCTCCTCGTCGTTGATCCGGACGACACGGGCCGGTTCATCCAGATCCGGGGGGACGCCGAGCTCGTCAGCGACGGAGCCGTCGAGCACCTCGACGAGCTGACCCGGATGTACACCCGCCAACCGCACTACTACGGCTGCATCTACCCGGCCGACCAGCAGGCCCGCGAGACGCGCGTCATCTGCCGCATCCACGCCCGGCGGATCACGCTCGACGCGATCCACGCCTGAATCCTCGTTCCAACACGCCCGCGGCGCCGGCCGGTAGGGTAGGTGGGTGACCACGCATCCGCTGAGCCTGTCCCGCGACCAGATCCTCGACTACCGACGGACGGTGGGTGCCCTCGACGAGCGGCTGGCGGCGGGCGCGGCCAGCCTTCGGACGGCCGCGTGGGTCGGGCTCCAGGACAGCATGCCCCGGGCCGCGGTCCTCTCGATCCATGCGCGCATGACCGGAACGGAGCCAGCGACGTGGGAGGATCCCGAGCTCATCCAGGTCTGGGGGCCGCGATACAGCGCCTATGTGGTTGCCGCGGCTGACCGCGCCGTCTTCACGCTCGGTAGGCTTCCAGACGACGGGGCCGCCCTGAAACGCGCGGTCGGGACCGCCGACCGCCTCGAGGCGTTCCTGGCCGGCCGGCGGATGACCTCCGGCGAGGCGGGGCGGGGCCTCGGGATCCACCCGACCGCTCTCCGCTATGCCGCGCCGACGGGCCGGGTCGTGATGCGCTGGGATGGCGCGCGTCAGCCGACGGTCTGGATGGCGCCACGTCCGGATGTCGAACCGCGCGATGCCCGCCTCGAGCTCGCCCGCCGGTTCCTGCATGTGTTCGGTCCGGCGACGGCCGAGTCGTTCGCCCGGTGGGCCGGGATCAAGCCTCCGGCCGCCCTTGAGGCGTTTGACGGGCTCGCCGGTGAGCTCAGCCCCGTTCGAACGCCGCTCGGCGACGCGTGGATCCTCACGGTCGACGAGCCGGCCATCCGTTCGGCGCGACCCAGGCCGGTCGACGCCGCCCGCCTGCTGCCGAGCGGGGACGCCTACATCCTCCAGCAGGGCAGGGATCGCGACCTCCTCGTCGAGGACCCGGCCATGCGCGGCCAGCTCTGGACACCTCGCGTGTGGCCGGGTGGTGTCCTCGTCGGTGGCGAGCTCGTCGGTACGTGGCGGCGCGCGGATGCGGTCGTGACGGTCCAGCCCTGGCGCAAGCTGACGCGGAGCGAGCACGACCTCATCGAGGCCGAGGCGGCAACTATCCCGTTGGCGGCTGCGTCGGGCATCCGCATCTCGTGGGTTGGCTGAGCGAGGTCCGCTGCGGAACGGGCCCACGCGGTTGGTGAGGATCGTGCCCGCACCATGGTGGCGCGTGCCACGTGTGACTACCATCCGAGCCCGGTGGAGGGATCGAGCCCAGGAGCGCCGCGCAACCTCGCCTCGATCGCCGGAAAGAAGGTGCACCGACCGCTAGGTCAACTGCCCCCATCGCATCGGCCCAGCGGCTCCCGCTCGGAGCGCCCGGCGATCCCCGGATGGCGGCGGCACGGCCCACAAGCGCCCGGCATCGCGCCGGTTGCGACATCGAACCGGTCATCTCGTCACAACGCCACCCAAGGCACCCGACAAGAAGGAGACGAATCGAATGGCTGAGCAGAAGGAACAGACCCTGGCGGCATTCGTCCTGGAGAACGGCGCCGCGGCGCGACGGCTCCTGGCGGCCATCGAAAAGGTCGACGAGGTCGACGCCAACGTCCAGATCGTGGACGCCGCGATCGCCGAGCGAACGAGGATCCGTGGCCGGGTCAAGGTTCACCAGACCAGGGACATGGGCGCCGCCAAGGGTGCCGTCCATGGCGCCGCGATCGGTGTGGTCGTCGGCGCGCTGATCGCGGGTCCTGCGGGTGCCGTAGCCGCCGGCGCGGCTGGCGGACTCCTCCACAGCCTGCGCAGCAAGTTCCACGATGTCGGCATCGACGACAAGTTCATGAAGACGGTCTCGAAGGAGATCGACAAGGGCAAGAGCGTTCTCTTCGTCCAGTACGAGGGCGCATGGGCCGCCTCGATCGGGCTGATCGAAAACGCGATCAAGGCCGAGAATGCCCTGCTCATCTCGAGCACCCTCTCGGCCGAGAAGGCCGCGGCCCTGCAGGCCCTCGTCCTCCCTGCGGTCGAGGTACTCGGCGGCGACGAAGTCGTTGCCGACTTCGAAGTCGACGTGGCGGAAGAGCCGGAAGAAGCGACTCCGGAAGAAGCCGCTCCGGTCGCCGCGGAAGCGGTCCCGATCGTCGCCGCGGCAGCGGTTGGCGGCAACGGCGCCGGTCACGGCGATGACCTGACGCAGC
Source organism: uncultured Chloroflexia bacterium (assembly GCA_963817095.1). Lineage (GTDB taxonomy): Bacteria > Chloroflexota > Limnocylindria > Limnocylindrales > CSP1-4 > CF-46. Next base: position 203,059 of record CAWFND010000001.1, on the reverse strand, counting down.
TGGTGGGGATCGGGCCGAAGGCGTCGGACGCCCTGATCGCCGCCGGGATCACGACCTATGCCGCCCTGGCGGAGACGAACGAGCCTCAACTTCGCCACGCGCTCCACGAGGCCGACATGGTGCCGCCCGGCAATGTCGCGACCTGGCCGATGCAGGCCACCTACGCCGTCAAGGGCGACTGGCAGGGCCTGATGAAGCACAACGAGCGGGCGATGGAGAAGGCGAAACCGGCCGCGGCCCGAACGACGACTGCCGTGGCCACACCGGCGGATGACCTGACCCAGATCAACGGCATCGGGCCTCGGATGGCCTCGATCCTCAACGACGCCGGGATCACGACCTTCGCCCAGTTGGAGCATGCGAACTCGGGAGACCTTCGCCAGGCGGTCGCCATCGGTGGGGCGCTGCCTCCGTCGAGCCTCGACAGCTGGCCGACCCAGGCGTCCTATGCGTCGCGGGGCGACTGGTCCGGCCTGGCCACGTACAACAACCGCCACCACTGAACACCCGCCGTCGGCGCCGGGCTCGACACTCCCGGCGCCGAAGGCTCGGACGCGTCTCCACCCGGGATGGGGTTTCCCGCAAGAGTGACGACGCGCGTTCCTCGACTCCGTCCGAGCGTCAGGCGCGTCGGGCGCTTCAGGCGCTTCAGGCGCGTCGTAGCTCGCGCACGTTGTCGCGCAGGATCAGGAAGCCGATCGTCAGCAGCGCCAGCGCGATGAACAGCACCAGGTTCGATCCGACCAGGATCACAGCGCCGATCACGGCGAGGATGATCGTGACATCGAGCAGCAGGCGCAGGAACCGGCGGCGCACGAGCGCCTCGATCATGATCGACACCCCGATGACCAGCAGCAGCCCGACCCACAGGTACTGAGGGGCGGCGAACAGAAGCACTGCCAGCACGAGGATCGCAAGGGACACGCCGACCGCCGACCACACGTCCAGCAGACGGCTGAGCCGGATCTCCGACGGATCCTGCGGGTGGACGACATGGCGGAGGTGGGCCCGGGCATCGCCGCGGTCGCCGGCACGAAGCCGAGCGAGCTCCTCCTCGCTGTCGCCGATCACCGAGAGGAAGCTCGCGTTCTGGACGCGGAGGCCGCGCATCGTGGCCACGATCCCGTCGCGCTCGGCGGTGAGCGTCTCGACGAACGGCCGCGAGCGGCCCGCGTGCTGAACGGTTGACACACGCACGCCGAGTCGCTGCGCTTCCCCTTCGAGCTCGAGGATCTTCGCCTCGTTGGCGTCGACCTCGGCGCGGAGGTCGGCCAGCTCGATTGTCAGCGTCTCGACGGCTCGTCCGGGCGGAGGTGTCGCGTCGAGCCCGGCGAAGGCGACCGGGTCGAGCCACGACTGGCGCGGGCGGCCCTCGCGGGTCCACTTGGGCCCGGCTGGAGCGCGTTCGCCCGCGAACCGATCTTCGGTGTCGAGGCCGAACAGGCCGTCGTAGTCGTTGACCCACGGCGTGCCGTCGTCGATCAGGATCGGTGTCCAGGCGATTCGGCTGGCCCGGCCCGGCGCTGACGCCGTCGCCCCGCGCGTAGTCGACGAACGGGACGGCCGCGATCGGCACGGATTGGCCGGTCCCCGAGCCGGACCGTTCGACCGCGCTCGACCACCAGGCCTGAAGCGTGTTCGTGATGGATCGGACCCGGGGCGGCAGGCTGAGCGGCACGACCTGGAGGTATTCGCCGGGCTCGATGTACGCCGCGTGCGACCCTGCGCCGGCGAAGATGATCGGGTGGTCTCCCTCGCGCCGGAGGAGGGGGTCGTCCCACCGCCGGCGCAGGTCCGCACCGACCTCGTCGTGAGCGGCCCGAGCGAACCAGATGGGCGTCGTCGATCCGTCGTCGTTCTCCTCGATGAACACGAAGCACTGCTCCCAGTCCGCCTCGTGGTCGTTGGCGCCCTCAAACGACGACCGCCAGTCGTTGATCGCGTAGAAGAACAGGTAGTGGCAGATCGTCCATCCGGCCTGGCGGACGACACGGGCGTGGTAGCAGAACCGCGGGTCGCGCTGCCGGATCGCCTCGTACTTGATCTGCGCTGCTGCCACGGTTCCGCCCGGGACGGTGCCCCGGACGAGCAGGGACAGGTCGAACCCGGCGTCGATCATCCGGGCCACGATCCCCACCCGGGCGAGACGGCTCGGGGCACTGAAGCGCGGACGGCCGGGCCGGTTCCGCCACGACGTGAGAGCCACGGTCCCGAGCGGCTGCTGGACGAACCGGAGATAGAACCCGCGGGCGGGCGTGGCCGGCCGCCAGGTGCCCAGATTGTCGATCGTCAGCGTTCCGGCAGGCGCCAGGAGCGACCGCCGGCCGGCCAGGTCGACCGCCCACATCTCGCACCCGACGAGATACTCGTCGACGGCCATCGGAAAGAACAGCTCGCCGTTGGTGTAGTGGACGATCGGCTCATACCGCCGGAGCAGCTCGAGGTCGGATTCGCTCATTCGTGGAGCGCCGCTTCCAGCGATCCGACGTTCCTTCGACGGATGATCCCGAACGTCTCCTTGACGCGGCGCTGGTTCAGGTAGAACACGGAGACGACCTCGACGAGCAGGACGATCGAGCTCGTCGATCCCGCGGTCCACCAGACCCAGATGAACACGACCAGGGTGAGGCCCGAGATCAGCATCGTGAGCGTCCATCCGAGCCGCTGGGTCCGCAGCAGGAGCACGGCCGCCGCAAGGGAGACTGCCGCCAGGAACGCAAAGGTGGCGACGATCATCACGGTCGGCAGCTCGGCGATCAGGCCCTCGCCGAAGCGGCTCGAGGCCACGATGAACGTCAGCGTCCCCGTCCGGTCGTTCGCCATGCTCAGTGCGATCGCCCCATAGGCGAGCCCCGTGACGATCCGGATGAACGCGAGGACGGTGACCGGCGCCGGCCGCGATGTCGACGGCTGGATCGCCGGGTCCGCGCCCGGATCCGTCGGGACAGGCGCCGCTGGGGTACGGGCGTCCTCCCGATCCCCGGTCCCGGTCGCAGGCATCGACGCGGTCATCTCGTGGGAGTCTAGCGAGTCGACCTCGCCGTCATGCGGGCGTCGGGAACTCCGCGACGGCCGCGACGAGACGGTCGACATCCCGTTCGTCGGATGCGATCCCCACCGAGGCGCGAACGGCGCCGAGCGCTTTCGGCCCGAGGATGCCCTGGAGCTCGTCCGGTCGCGGCTGGTGTCCGAGGGCGAAGACGGCCCGCATGTCATCTGCGGTGATGCCCCGAGCAGTCTCGCTGGCGCCCGGGTTGCAGAAGCAGCCGGTCCGGACGGAAATCCCCCGGGCCGCCGCGAATGCCTCGACGGCGGGGAACGGGACGACTGAACCATCGGGTCGGAGCAGGTTGAACGGAACGGTTCCTCCCCGGTCCCGGTCGTCGGGCGGGCCGTAGAGGCGCACCCGCGGCGTCCCGTCGGCGTGCTGCAAAGCGGCGAGACCCGCCAGCATCCGTCGGGTGAGGTGCCGGACGCGATCGTGGATCGTGTCGATGCCGATCGCCTCGAGGTGGCGGATCCCGATCTCGACGGCCGGCAGCGACAGGAAGTCGATCGTGCCGTCCTCGAACCCCACGTGATCCGGGGCGAGCGTGTGGCGGGGTTCCGCGACCGACGCGACACCGATCGCGCCGCCGGCGAACCACGGCCGGCGGAGACGGGCGAGCGCGTCGCGCCGGGCGATCAACGAGCCGACACCGGTCGGATAGCCGATTGCCTTGTACCAGGAGACCGTGACGAAGTCCGGGTGCCGGCGGCCGAGGTCCAGCCGGTTCGTGGCGATGAACGCCGAGGCGTCGAGGAGGACCGTCCAGCCGCGGGCCTGGGCCGCCTCGATCCAGTCCGGCGGATGCTGGACACCCGAGTAGTTCGACTGGGCCGGATAGGCGAACAGGTGCGGCGCACCCGCCGGGGCGTCGTCGAGCGCGGCGATCACCGCCTGCTCGTCGTGGCGCAGCTCGGGCAGCGTGAGCGGCAGATACGTGACGGCGGCGCCGCCCGCCCGGGCGAACTCGCGGATCCCGTTCGCGGAGTTGTGGTTGTCCGCGGTCAGGAGGAGCCGGCTCCGGTCCGTGAATGGAAACGACTCCGCGACGAGCTTGAGCGCCGCGCTGGCATTGGCCGTGAAGACGACGTCGTACTCGTCAGGCGAGGCATCGAAGAACGCGAGGATCGCGGCGCGGGCCCGGTCGGCGAGGTCCGTCGATGTTCGCGACGAGGGGCTATCGGAGTGCGGGTTGCCGAGGACCGAGTCCGCGAGCAGCTGCTGATGGGCGCGTAGCTGGGATGCGGCGTACAGGCCGGCGCCGGTGTAGTCGAGATACACCTGGTCGAGGGCGTCGAGCCGGCCGTATTCGGCCGCGCGGAGGCTCGCCACCGCGTCGGCGTCCCAGGGCAGGGGCGCACGCACGTCGCCCGCACGGTCATCTCCGCGGGCGACGCCTCGACGATCCGTGATCATGATGGCCCCCACGATTGTCACCGTACGCGCGGATCGGGCCGTGGCGCTGGAACTTGTGTTCCTGCCCGATCAGGCGATGGGGTCCGCGACCCGCGCCGTCTGGATCGTGACGCCGGCATCCGCGAGGGCCGCCGCGAGCCGGCGGCGGACCTCTGCATCGACGATCGCCCGTTGTGCGGGCCGGACTCGACCGGCCATTCGGAGCGTCGCTCCCGCATTGGTGAATGCGGTCGTCGCGGTGTAGCTCGGCGTCTCGAGCAGGAGCGGCCCCCAGACCGGATCCGCCGCGAGCTCCTCGCCGACCAGGTTCATCGCGGCGATCGCGGCCTCGACGTCACCGACCGCGATCCCGGCGATGTCGACGATCGACGTCCCGAAGATCCGCGTCTCGTTCGATGCAATCCGGATCTCGCCGTTGGAGATCGAGTGAACCGTGCCGCGGACGTCGCGGACGATCGTTCGCCGGAGGCCGACCTCCTCGACGGTGCCCTCGATGCCGCTGAGCATCACGACGTCACCCTTGAAGTACGGGCCCTCGACGAACAGGAGGATGCCCGTCAGGTAATCGAGCACGATGTTCTGCCCCGCGAGCGTGATCGCCGCCAGGACGATGCCGAGTCCGGCCACGACGGACCAGGCGTCGAAGAGCGACAGCAGCAGCACGCCGATCGCGATGAACACCCCGAACCGGATCAGCTTCGTGAGCAGGTCCTCGAGGGTCGCGACGCGCTTCTGGACCTCCGCGGACTCGTCGACGCCCAGATCGCCGGTCACCTCCGGCGGCCGGATGACCCGCAGCAGCACCCGGTGAACCGCCGGCCTGGCGAAGCGATAGGCGACCAGAAGGAGAACGCCCCAGAAGACGAGTGCCAGCGCGTGGTCCTGGAGCCACGAGATGGCGGTCTGGCCCTGGGTGGAGAGGTCCGGCATCGTCCTCGCAGCATACGATCGGGCGCATCCCCATACTCGACGGCGGGAGGGGAGTGGGAGAGGGATGTCCGACGATCCGCTCGCGCTGGACCGGGAAACGATGCGCCGGATGGGCTATGCGGCCGTGGACCTGCTCGTCCGCCGGATCGACGAGCTGGCCGCCGGCCCGGTCCTTCGGGTCGCGAGCCGGGCCGAGCTCGAGGCGCGACTGGCCGAGCCCGCGCCGGCAGATGCGCGTGACTTCGAGGCCCTGCTCGCTCGTCTGGACCGCGACGTCCTCCCCTTCGTCGGGCACTTCGACCATCCCCGGTTCTTCGGGTACATCCCGGGCGCCGGCACCTGGCCGGCGGCGCTCGGCGACCTGATCGCCGCCGCGACGAACATCGACGCCGGAGCCTGGCGGGAGGCGTCCGGACCCAGCCAGCTCGAGCTGACCGTGCTCGATTGGTTCCGGCGAGTGGATCGGCTACCCGGCGGGTGCCGCAGGCGTGCTCGTCTCGGGCGGCTCGGCCGCGAACCTGACGGCGATCGCCTGTGCCCGCGAGGCGCTCGTCGGACCGATGTCGCCGCGGATCGTGGCCTACGCGAGCGACCAGACGCACTCGTCGCTCGCCCGGGCCGCGCGCCATCTCGGGTTCCGTCCGGATCAGCTCCGCGTGATCGCGACCGACGAGGGATTCCGGATCCGCACGGACGATCTCGCCGCGGCGATCGACGCCGACGCGGAGGCCGGGCGGCTGCCGTTCCTCGTGATCGCGAACGCGGGCACGACGAACACCGGCGCCGTGGACGACCTGCCGTCGATCGCGGCGATCTGCCGCGATCGGGGGATCTGGCTCCACGTCGACGGCGCGTATGGGGCGTTCGCGATGCTCAGCGAGCGCGGCCGAGCGGCCATGCCCGGGCTCGATCTCGCCGATTCGGTGACCCTCGACCCGCACAAGTGGCTGGCGATGCCGTTCGAGGTCGGCTGCCTGATGGTCCGTGACAGCGCCGCCCTGGAGCGAGCCTTCGCGCTGCACCCGGAGTACCTGCCGCGAGTTCGGTGACGACGGGCGCGCGGTGAACTTCGCCGACCGCGGGCTCCAGCTCACGCGTGCGAGTCGCGCGATCAAGGTCTGGCTCGCGCTCCAGACATTCGGGGTCGATGCCTTCCGGGCGGCTGTCGATCGATGCATCGACCTGACGCTGGAGGCGCAGCGGTGGATCGAGGCCGACGATCGACTCGAGCTCGTTACTCCGGCCTCACTCGGGATCGTGACGTTCCGCAGGCGGCCCGAGCGGGGTGAGCCACACGATGCGACCGACCGCCGGAACGAGCGGGTCGTGACCGCGCTGGCCGCCGCGGGTGACGTGCTCGTCACGTCGACCGTCATCCATGGTCGGTACGTAATCCGACTGTGCATCCTCAATCACACCTCCGGCCCCGACGACGTCGTCCATGCTCTCGAGCGTGTCGCGTCGCTCGAGCTGCCGCCGGCGGATCCGTCGATGAACGGGTCCGCGCTACACCGCCCCGAACGGGCATCCGACCAGGCACGTCTGCCGCAGGATCACTCGGCGCTGCGGCTGCTCACAGCCGATGACCTGCGGGCGATCGGCCCGTTCGCAGCCGTGACCGACGACGGCGCGATACGCTTCCTCGCCACCGGGCGCGCCGAGCGACGCGCGGCAGGCGACGCCGTGACCGAGCGGTGGACCCTCGCACGGACCTTCTACCTGGTCCTGTCCGGGCGGCTCTCGATCCGGATCGATGACCACGAGGTGAATGCCCTGGGGCCGGGCGACTACCTCGGCGAGATCGCCGCGATGGACTGGGGCCGGGACTTCGGCTACGGCCGGACGGCGACCGCGATCGCAACGGAGGCGACCGAGCTGTTGGCCTTTCCGGCCGCTGCGCTGCGGGAGCTCATGGCCGACGACCCGACGGTCGATCGCGCGATGCGCCTGATCGCGCAGGAGCGGCTCGCCTCGCGCTGACCCAGGTGCCCGATCCGTCCGCGGCGGCCACAGCCGACGCGCGGAGTTCAGACGCCAGGTCGATCGAGGATCGCCTCGAGCTGGGGTTGGTGCTCGCGCTTGTGGCCGTACATCGAGTACACGAGCAGGTCGTCCATGGCGTACCCGGGTCCGTACCAGGGGATCGTCCCGACCGCCGTCCAGCGTTCGGACGGGACCCGGGCCGCGAGCGTCATGACCCGGACGACGGCGTCGCGGTACTCCGTGACGATGCGCTCGACCGGCCAGTCGTGGCGGATCGCCGCCTGGTCGTCGTTGAAGGTCGCGGTATCGGCGGTCATCAGCCCCGACACGCCGGCATCGCTCGACGAACCACGCGAGGACGTCCGCGAACCGGACCTCGAACACCCCGAGGTGACCGACCAGATCCTTGGTCGTCCAGACGCCGAGCGCGATCGTCGTCCAGTCGCCGGGCTGCAGTCGGTCGATCAGCCGGTCGATGTCGCGCTGGCCGTACCGGAGGACGTCGACCGGATTTACGACGGGACCGCGATGCCCGGGCCCGTCGAGCGATCGTCGACCCAGGCCCGGACGACCCGGTCGAGCACGGGCAACGGCATCAGCCCGGTCCCGAGCACCGTGTCGTGGAAGCCCTTGATATCGAATGCTCCTCCGAGCGTGGTTTCGGCGTCGCGTCGCATCCGCTGGATCTCCAGCCGGCCGATCATGTAGGCGAGAGCCTGACCCGGCGTGACCGCGTATCGATCGATCTCGGGGACGATCTGGCTCTCCCGCATCGGCGAGTTGTCCGTCATGTAGGCGATCGCTCGCCCCCGACTCCAGCCGAGAGCGTGCATCCCGGTGTCGACGACGAGCCGGCAGGCCCGCATCGAATTGGCCTCGAGCATCCCCATCCGGTCCAGGGGCGTGGAGTACAGGCCCATCTCATCCGCCAGCCGCTCGCTGTACAAGCCCCAGCCTTCGCCGTAGGCCGCGATGAACGCGCGCTTGCGGAACTCCGGGACGCCGGTCAGCTCGGTGGAGATCGCGAGCTGGAGGTGGTGCCCGGGGATCCCCTCGTGGTACGAGGTTGCCTCGATCTGGTACCGGCCCCAGCCGGTGGGATCGCTCGTGTTCATGAAGAAGACGCCGCCCCGGGATCCGTCCTTGGCGGGCGGAAAGTAGAACGCGATCGCGCCGGACTGCGTCTCCTCGACATCACAGCCGGCCTTCGGGAGGATCCCGAACCAGTCGCCCATCGCGGCCGTCGCCTTGGCCAGTGCGGACTTCGACGCGGTGACGATGTCCGGCCCGTTCGTGTGGTGGAGCGCCGGATCGTCGCGCAGCCGTCGGAAGATCTCCGGCACATCGTCGGTGCCGAGCACCTCGCGGCCCAGGACGCGGTACTCGGCGGCGAGCTTCTCGATCTGCTCGAGCCCGATCTCGTGGATCCGTTGCGCGGTCAGCTCGAGCGTCGTGTGGTACCGGATCAGCCGGCCGTAGACGTCGTCGCCGTCGGCGAGCCAGGTGAGCCCGACGTGATCGTCGTCGCGGCCGTGCGGCCGGACCCGATCCCGGATCGTGTCGCGGTAGACGGCCATCGCCGGTCGAACGTCGCCATCGATCGCGTCGCGCAGCCGCGTCCGCCAGGCGTCCGCGTCCGCGACGCCGATCGGTTCCGCGGTGTTGAGGAGCGGATCCTCCCCGAGCGGCAGCGCCAGCCAGCGGTCGATCTGCGCGACGGTGTCGTCGATCGCGAACACGGCCGGCGTCCGGTAGTGCGCGACCCCGACGAGCAGCTGGTCGCTCATGTCCCGGAAGTTCGTCGCGATCCCGTGGACCTTCGTGATCATCGCCTCGGCGACGTCGGCGTTCGGGATCGGGAACTTCGGCATCACGACCGGGAGCCCGGCCTGCTGGCCGAAGATCGGATCGACACCGAACTCGGTCAGGCGGGCGTCGAGGAGCGAGGCGTTGCGGCGGCCGTCGAAGATCAGCATCTCGCGGGTGATCGCGTCCTGGATGGAGAGCCCGGTGGCGTCGATCGCCTCGGCGCGGTCCGCGAACGCAAGTCGACGCGCCATCTCGGCCTCTTCGCCGGCGCGGCTGGCGTCATCGAACAGGTCGACGTGCTCGTAGTTGCCCATGAGGTGGCCCCAGGTTGGCCAGGCCGTGAGGAGGAAGTCGAAGTACTCCTGGGCGAGGGCATTGACGTCGTCGGGCACGACCGAACCTCCGTTGCGGGGCCGCCGGGATGTTGCCACCGATGCTAGCGGCCGCGGGTGTCTTGCGAGGCGACGCTCGTCGCCGCCACACTGCCGGCATGACGACGTCGACGACCGTCCCTCTGGTCGACCAGCTGCGCTTCACCCGTTCCGAGTTCCGGCGCGGCCTGCGCGGCACCCCCGACGCGGACGCACTGCGGCGCCTCGAGCCGATGAATTCGATCGGCTGGATCGTCGCGCACATGGCGTGGCACGAGCAGCGGTACTGGCTGACCCGGGCGCAGGACATGACCCCACAGCCCGAGCTCAACGAGATCGCCGCGAACGGCGGCCCGGCGACGACGCCCCCGCTCCGCTCGATGCTCGCCGCATGGAAGGCCGTGACGGAAGCCGCCGATCCGTGGCTGGACGCGCTGACGTCCGGGGATCTGACCCAGCCTCTGCGGGGAGCCGGCCCGAAGCGTGTCATCGGGTCAGCCCTCCAGCGCGTGACGTATCACTACTGGTTCCACACGGGCGAGATCCTTGCGATCCGCCAGGTCCTCGGCCACGAGCGGCTGCCCGAGTTCGTCGGCAGCATCGACGACGAGGCGCCGTTCCGACCCGGCTGAGGCCGGTCACGACCGGACGGCTATCCTTCGGCCGTGCCCCGAACGCGGATCCCCGACGCGGTCCTGACGCTCGCCCATGAACGGGCCGCCGCGCGCGTTGCCCGTGACTGGGCCCAGGCCGACCGGTTGCGGGACGAGATCGAGGCGGCCGGCTGGAAGGTCGTCGATCGCGGAACGGACTTCGCCCTGGAGCCCGCCCACGCCCCGACGCTCGAGACGGACGGCGTCACGCGCTATGGCTCGAGCGACGCCGTGACGTCGCGGCTCGCCGAGCCGGAGACCGGCGTCGCGTCGGTCGTGCTCGTTGCGACGGACTGGCCGGATGACCTGCGCCGCGCGCTCACCGGCCTGGGCTCGTCCTCGCCGACGGGGACCAAGATCGTGGTGGTGGCCGACGGTCCGTCCGAGGACCAGGCGGGGGCGCTCCCAGCCGAAGAGCCCGGCCTGGAGGTCGTCCGGACCAGCGATCGGCTCGGGACGGGCGCCGCGTGGAACATCGGCATCCGACGGTCCTCCGGGCCCGTCGTCGTCATCGTCGACACGTCCATCGAGCCGGCGGGCGACGTGGTGTCGCCGCTCGTCGCGGCCCTCGACGATCCGTCGGTGGCCGTCGCAGGCGGGTTCGGGATCGTGAGCCAGGACCTGCGGCGATTCGAGGAAGCGCCCGCCGGTGACGTCACGGCCATCGAGGGTTACGCGATCGCGTTCCGTCGATCGGATGCCGCGGTGCGCGGTCCGCTCGACGAGCACTTCCGGTTCTACCGCAACCTGGACATCTGGTGGAGCCTCGTCCTGCGCGACGAGGGGGAGGGAAGCCCCCGCGGCGAGCCGTTGCCGTTCCGATCCCCGCCACGCGTCACGAGCACCGCGGCTGGGCGTCGTTGCCGGAGGCGGAGCGCGACCGCCTGAGCAAGCGGAACTTCTACCGGATCATCGACCGCTTCGGTGCCCGCCGGGACCTCGCGTCGGGCTGATCAGCGGGGCCGCGTCGTCTGGCCGTCCGGTCCGTCGATCACGTCGAAGCCGAGCTCCCCGATCTCGTGCGCGCAGTTGATCCGCCGTCGCATAATCGCGCGCCGCACGCGCCGCGGCACGGGCGGTGAGCCGATCGGCGACCGCCGCCGGAACGGGCTCTCCGGCCGGGATCGCGACCGTTCGGTCGAGGTCCAGGCCCAGCACCGCATCCGCGTCGAGCACGAGCCAGCGCCGCTCGTCGAGCGGCAGGTCGGCGCGAACCATCTCGCGGACGACCGCCAGCGCGGTCGGCAGGTCCAGATCGTCGTCGAGCGCGGCGACGAACCGAGCGTGGAGCTCGCGGCCCGCGACCGACAGCGGCACCGCCGGCGCATGGGCGCGATCCGTCGGCGGGGGACCGCTTCCGTCGCCGTTGCCGGCGACGCCGCTCGCCGTGCCGACCGGGCGATCGCCTGCGGATCCGGCCCGGAGGACCGCCGGAGCCGTCCATGGTCCGTCCATCGGCATCGGACCGAGAGCCGCGAGGCCGGATCGCAGCGAAGCGAGTCCCGCGGCGGCCGCGGCGAGCGATCCGTCGGTGTATTCCAGCTTGTGGCGGTAGCGCGACGTCAGGCAGAGGTACCGGAACGCCAGGGGGTCGACGCCCCGGGCGGCGACGTCGGCGATCCGCTCGATGTTGCCGGCGGACTTCGCCATCTTCCGGCCACTCACCTGAAGGAACTCGCCGTGGACCCAGACCCGGGCCGGCGGTCCGCCCACGATCGGTGCGGACTGGGCGATCTCGTCCTCGTGGTGGGGGAAGACGTTGTCGATCCCCCCGCTGTGGAGGTCGAACCGCGGCCCCAGGTGGCGGAGCGCCATCGCCGAGCACTCGAGGTGCCAGCCCGGAAAGCCCTCGCCCCAGCGCGGCGTCGCCCACTTCAGCTGCCGTCCCTCGCCTGCCGCCTTCCACAGGGCGAAATCCGCCGGGTCGCGCTTGTCGCTCTCGACCTCCCCGCGATGGCCGGCGCGGAGCGCGTCGAGCGTGTTCCCGGACAGGGCGCCGTACCCCGGGAAGGTGGCGACCGCGTAGTAGACGTTGCCCGCGTCGCTGACGTAGGCGTGCCCGGCATCGACGAGCCGTTCCGCGAGGTCGACCATCTCCGGGATGTGCTCGGTGGCCCGCGGAAAGACGTGGGCGGGCAGCAGGTTCAGGAGCGCCGCGTCGGCGTGGAAGGCGGCTTCGTAGGCGTCGGCGATCTCGGCCGTCGTCTTGTGCTCCAGCCCCGCCGCGACGAGCATCCGGTCCTCGCCGCGATCGAAGCGCTCGTCGCGGAGGTGCCCCACGTCCGTGATGTTCTGGACGTGGAGGACCGCGAGGCCGTGGTACAGGGCGACGCGGCGGATGAGGTCGGCGAGGAGGAACGTCCGGAGGTTGCCGACATGAGCGAACCGATAGACGGTCGGGCCGCACGAGTACATCCGGAGCCGCTCGCCGTCGGCGGGCTCGACGGCGTCGAGCGACCGGGTCAGCGTGTTGCGGAGCCGCAGGGTCATGAGGTCGATTCTGACGCACCGGGCCCGATCGGGGACCCACCCTATACTCCCGCCATGCGCCGCTGGATCTGTATCGTCGCCCTCCTCGCCGGGTTCTCCGGCGACGACTACGTTCGTGGTGCGCGCCTCCGTGACCCCGTTGCCGTCGAGCGCCTGATCGATCCGCGCAGGTCCGGGACCCGTGGATTGGCGCCGACGGGGGCGTGGTGGTCGCGACCGCGCGGATGACCGTGGGCGGCCGGGACGCGATGCCGGTCACCCGATCCGACGCACCATCCCCGGGCAGGCGCCGTCACCGCGGCGTCGGCGTGGTCGTGGTCGCCGTTCTGGCGGCCGTCCAGCTGCTGCTCGTTCCGGTCTCGCTGCCGGTCGCCGCCCCGGCTGCGCATGCGGCGACCGACGACCCCGTCCGGATCCTGATCGGGAAGGCGGACTCGCTCGATCCGGCGAGGCAGGGTGACATCGGCAGTGCCGCGGTCTCCGCCCAGCTGTTCGAGAGCCTGACCGCGATCGACGCGGGACTCCAGACCCGGCCCGCCCTCGCAGCTTCGTGGGAGTTCCAGGACGGTGGCTCCACGGTCGTCTTCCATCTTCGTCCGGACCTCGCCTTCAGCGACGGCACGCCGCTGACCGGCGCCGACGTGGTCCGGAGCTGGCTCCGGATCGTGGACCCGACGAACCCGTCGCCCCTCGTGAGCCTGATGGGCGACGTCCATGGGGCCCTCGCCTACGCCCACGGCCAGTCGAGCGATCCGGCGTCGGTCGGGCTGTCGGCGAGCGGAGGTGACGTCATCGTCCGGCTGGATCGCCCCGCAACGGACTTTCCGACGATCGTCGCGTCGCCGACGTTCGGGATCGTGCCGCCGGGCATCGACGCGTCGGCGAACGCCCTCGCGCCCGGCAGCGCCTTCGTCGGGAGCGGCGGGTACGTCATCACGAAGGAAGACGATACGAGCGCGACACTGACCGCGAACGACCACTACTGGGCGGGCCGTCCGGCGGTCGGGACGATCGAGCTCGTCCACGACATCGGCGGACGGAGCGCCGTGACGGCCTTCGAGGACGGCGACATCGACCTGACCGACGTGTCGTCCTACGACGCATCCTGGATCGCCTACGACACGACGCTGGGGCCGCAGCTCCGCCGCTCGGACGGCCTCTCGCTCCGCTACTACGGGTTCGACACCTCGAAGCCGCCGTTCAACGACGTCCGCGTCCGCCAGGCCTTCGCCCAAGCCGTGGACTGGCGCCGGCTCGTCAGCCTGTCGTCGGCCGGCACGAGCACCCCGGCGACCGGGATGGTGCCGCCCGGGATCCCCGGCCGGAGCGACACGGACTTCCTGCCCGCCCACGATCCGGACGGTGCCCGCGCCCTGCTGTCCGCGGCAGGCTACCCGGGTGGCCGGGGCTTCCCGACGACCGTCCTGCTGAGCGGCGGGCCGGAGGATCGGGCGTTCGCCGCCCAGATCCAGCAGGAGCTCGGAATCACGATCGACGTCGAGGTCCAGGGCGACGGGTTCTTCGATCGGCTGACGAGCGACCCGCCACAGATCTTCTCGATGGGCTGGATCGCCGACTACCCGGGTCCGAACGACTTCCTCGGCATCCTCCTCGGGACCGGCGCCTCGAACAACTACGGGCGATGGTCGTCGGCCCCGTTCGACGCGGCGATCGCCGACGCTCTCTCGGCGCGCGACCCCGCCACGGCCCGCACGGCCTTCGACCAGGCCGAGGCGGTCATTCGCGACGACGTGCCGGCGATCCCGCTGACCTACGACGTGGAGTGGTCCCTGGCGCGACGCGGCCTCCTCGGCGCGTATGCGAACGGGCTCGGCGTCATCCGGATGGCGGGCCTCGCGTGGAGCAGCTGATGAGGGAGCGGGCCACTCGGCGTCCCGGACTGCGCGGCGCGATCGCGGTCGCCGCGGGGCTCGTGTGGGCAATCGGGGTCGCCGGTCCGGCCCTGGCGGCCGACCCCGTGTCCTTCGGCACCCCGACGGCCACCTCGAAGTTCGGCAGCGGCGTCGACTTCGCCCAGCCGGTGACGCTCCCCGCGGGTGTCCGGCGGGTGGAGATCCTGATCTCGACCCCGGGCTCCGTCGGCCCCGAGGTCGAGCCGGCGGACACGCCGTCCACGACCGGCCAGACCACCCTCCACGATCACCTCGACGCATCGACCGGCCAGTTCGTCCCGAACACGACCTTCACGGCGCGGTGGCGGATCGTGCTCGAGGACGGCACCGCCGTCCTCGGCCCGGTGGTCAAGCGGACCTACGCGGACGACCGGTTCACCTGGAAGACGATCGACGGCGACGTCGTTCGGGTCCATTGGACGGAGGGCGACGAGGCGTTCGGCCGGCGGGCGCTGAAGATCGGCGACGACGCAGTCCGCAAGACCGCCGCGCTGCTCGGCGTGACGGAGACGGAGCCGATCGACTTCTTCATCTACGCCGACCAGGCCTCCTTCTACGACGCGCTCGGGCCGTCCACGCGGGAGAACGTCGGTGGACAGGCCCATCCGGACATCCGGACACTGTTCGCCCTGATCACGCCGGGCGACATCAACGCGAGCTGGGTCGAGAGCGTCGTGCCCCACGAGCTGACCCACGTCGTGTTCCAGACCGCCGTCGACAACCCGTATCACGACCCGCCCCACTGGCTGAACGAGGGGCTGGCGGTCTACGAGTCCGACGGGTATCAGGACTCGGATCGTCAGCAGGTCCAGGCGGCGGCGAAGGACGGCTCGCTCATCCCCCTGGACGGCCTCGCGGGCGCCTTCCCGACGAGCCAGGAGCGGTTCTTCCTCGCCTATGCGGAGAGCGTCTCGGCCGTGGATCGGATCGTCCGGGCCAACGGGCGCGACGCGCTCGTCTCCCTGATCCGCTCGTACCACGAAGGCGTCTCCGACGACGAGGCGTTCCAGCGCGCCCTCGGCCAGGACGTCGCCGGGTTCGAGCGCGACTGGCTCGCCGAGCTGCACGCCACGTCGCCGGCGCGGTTGGGCCCTCGGGCGGCGCCCGCCGGTCCGCTGCCGGCTGGATGGACCGGACCGCAACCGAACCCGTCGTTCGACGTGCTCGGGACCGAGCCGCCGCAGCCGCCCGGAGCGCCGCGGCCGCTCGGCGTCGACGACGACCCGATCGCCCGGCTGCTGGCGACCTCAGCGAGCATCCTCGGGGTCGTGCTGATCGGCGTGATCGCGATCCTGGCAACGCTTCGGTTCACCCGGCGCCGCCAGGCCGGCCCGGATGCCGGCTGGAACCGCGTCTGGGGTCGCCCGGTCATCACGGAGGAACCGCCGGTGGCGGAGACGTCCACGCTCGCAGCTCCCGGGAGCCCCGACGATGGCGCGGCCGCGCCGGCGGGGCTGGCGGCGCCTGAGCCCGCGTCGGACCCGATGCGGGGGATCCACTTCGGGCCCGGACCCACCGACGCCGACCGAGCATCGGATCCGTCGACGCCGCCGGAGGACGCGTCCCGATGACGACGCTCGTTCGGCGCGTTCGGGCCGTCCCGACCTGGCAGGTGACGCTCGGCGTCGCCCTGCTCCTCCTGGGCTTCCTGATCGCCGCCGCAGCTCGCCGCGGAGGGGCCGCGGGTCCGCTACACGAGCCAGGAGCGGACGCCGCTCGTCGAGACCGCGCTGTCGCTCCAGGCCCAGCAGGACACCCTGAAGGACCGGATCGTCGCGTTGCGGAACTCGATCACGCAGATCGAGGAGGGCAGCGCCGGCTCGCAGGCGGCCGCTGCGATCCCTGAACGACCAGCTCGAGCAGGCGCGGATCGCCGCCGGCCTGATCAACATGACCGGGACCGGGATCGTGCTGAAGCTCGAGGATTCGACCGAGCCGATCCCGCCGGACGGGAACGCGGCGGACTATCTCGTGGGAGCGGCGGACCTGCGGACGGTCGTCGACCAGCTGTGGCTCGCGGGCGCGGAAGCCGTTGCGATCAACGACGAGCGGGTCACCACGTCGACCGCGATCATCGACATCGGCGGCTCGGTTCTCGTCAACGCGGCGTACCTCGCGGGTCCGTACCAGGTCGCCGCGATCGGGCCGACGGACCTCTTCTCCAAGCTCTCGGCCTCGCGTGGATTCGAGGAGCTCGTCCGGACCCGCCGGGGGTCGTTCGGGATCGGGATCTCGTGGGCCGAGCCCGCGTCGGTCGACATCCCGGCCTACGCCGGCTCGGTGACCCTCAACGAGTCACGAGCGGTGGTCCCGCCTCCGTCCGCTCCCCCCGCGAGCGCCGCCCCGTCGGCGGCGGCACAGCCATGAGCCGCTCGGTGGGTCCCGCGATGCGTGATCGGAAGAGCCAGATCACGATCGCCGCGGTGGCATTCCTGCTGGGCCTCCTCGTCGTTGTCCAGCTCCAGACGCAGACGGGCGGCTCGGCGCTCCAGAACAAGTCGGCCCAGGACCTGACGACGCTCGTCGGCAGCCTGAATACCCGGAACGACCAGCTCCGGTCGGAGATCGCCAGCCTCCAGAGCCAGCTCGACGACCTGCAGGCCGACCGGGCGAACGGCGCGACGTCCGTCGAGCAGATCCAGTCGGAGCTGGCCCGGATCCGGGCGTGGGCCGGGGTCGACGCCGTGTCCGGCCGTGGATTGACGATCGTCGTCAGCGGCGACATCGACCCCGACCGCGGTGGACAGCCTCCTCAACGAGCTGCGCAATGCCGGCGCCGAGGCGATCGCGATCGAGGACACCCGCGTCGTCGCCGGGACGACGGTCAGCGGCGTCCCCGGCTCGCTCGACGTCGACGGGTTCCTGCTCCGCGACCCGTTCACGATCCGCGCGATCGGCAAGCCCGACACTCTCGTGGGATCGCTGACCCGGGCCGGCGGTCTCGTCGCCCAGCTCGCCGCGACGAACCCGAGCGCGACGATCGAGATCCAGCCGACCGACGATCCGATGACGCTCCCGGCCACGACGCGGGACCTCGTCCCGGATCATGGGCATCCGCGTCTTTGATACCCTCGGCCGGATGACCGACCGCGCTGCCATCGTCCTGTACCTGGGGGACGTCGTCCGGCTTCGACGGCCCCACCCATGCGGTGGCGACACGTGGCTCGTCGATCGGCTGGGTGCCGACATCGGCCTCCGCTGCCGGACGTGCGGTCGCCACGTGCTCGTGGAGCGACCCACCGTCGAGCGCCGGCTCGCGGCATTCGTCGAGCGCGGCGACCCCATCCTGAGCGCCGCTGCGGCTCCGCGGCCCAGCGTCCCGTGACGGCGGGCGGGAGCACGCCCGCGACCGTCGCACCCGCGGACGGCGCCCTCGCCGTCTTCCGGAACCGGCCGTTCCTCCTCCTCTGGCTCGCCCAGGCGGCGACCCAGATCGGCGGGAACATGGTCATCTTCGGCCTGACCGTCATCATCTCGAAGTCGACCGGGTCGGTGACGGCCGTCAGCGCCCTGATCCTCACGTTCCTGGTGCCGGCCGTCCTGTTCTCGGCCCTCGCGGGGGTGTTCGTCGACCGGCTCGACCGACGGCTCGTCCTGGTCTTCACGAACATCCTCCGCGGTCTGGCCTTCGTGGCGATGTACTTCGTCGGCGACCACCTCGCGTCGATCTACCTGCTGAACATCACGGTCTCCACGATCACGGTGTTCTTCGCCCCGGCCGAGGCGGCGATGATCCCGATGCTCGTCCCGAAGCGCCAGCTGATGTCGGCGAACGGGATCTTCACGCTGACGTTGAACGCGTCGTTCGCGATCGGGTTCGCCCTCCTCGGCCCGCTGATCGTGAAGATCGCCGGGGCGCCGGCGCTGATCGTGGTCGTCGCCGCCCTGTACTTCGTCGCCGCGGTGTTCTGCTGGACCCTGCCGTCGGCGCCACCGGCCGTGCGGGATCCGGGACCGGAAGGGGCGCGCGGCCGCGTCCGCGAGGCCGAGGACGCGATGGCCTCGGTCGTCGTCCAGCTCCGCGAGGGGCTTGCGTTCATCCGCGACCACCGGAGGGTCCGCTGGTCACTGGTCTACCTCGCGATCGCCGCATCGCTCGTCGGCGTGCTCGGCGTGCTCGGACCGTCCTTCGCCAAGAAGACGCTCGGGCTGAGCCCGGAGGACTTCGTCGTCGTCGTGCTGCCGCTCGGCGTCGGCATCGTGTTCGGCATCCTCCTGCTCAACGCCTACGGCCGGCTGGTGCCGCGCCGGCGGGTCATCGAGGGCGGCCTCATCGCCCTCGGCATCCTGCTGGCGGCGATGGCGCTGTCCGGCCCGGATCAGCGCGTTCCTCGACACGCTCGGTGTCGAGCACCAACCTGCCGGACCTGTCGCTGCTGACGTCGCTTCTCTCGATCGTCGTCGGCGTCGCCTTCTTCGCGGGCATCGCCTACGCCTGCGTCGCGATCCCCTCGCAGACGCAGCTCCAGGAGGACCTGCCGGACGACGTCCGCGGTCGCGTGTTCGGCATCCTGAACATGCTCGTGTCGGTCGCGAGCTTCCTGCCGATCCTCATCGTCGGGCCGATCGCCGACTGGATCGGGACGACGGCGGTGCTCGTGACCGTTGCGGCGTTCATCGGGATCTCCGGGGTCGCCTCGATCTACCTGCGCGGGCCGCTCCAGCCGGTGGAGCGCGTCTCGCGGGCGAGCGTCGGGACCCGTGGCGACCCGTTCGTCGAGGCGCTCGGGCGCGGAGGTCGACCGGGCCCGAGGACGGCCTCGACGAGGACGGCGACGCGATTCCGGATGGCGCCGGTGCCGACCGGGCGCCGGGTGCGTCGCCGGTCCCGGCGATCCGTCCCGCGAGCAGGACCCGGACCTGGATCCCGAGCACGCCCGCGATCCGCGGCCCACGGCCTGACCCGACGACCATGCCGCGCATCGCCGTCGTCTTCACCGGGGGAACGATCTGCATGCGGCACGACCCCGTCGCCGGCGGCAACGTCCCCGTCCTCGGTGGCGCGGACCTCCTCGCCACCGTCCCGGGCCTGAGCGCGATCGCCGACCTCGTCCCGATCGACCTCGCGCTGACGCCCGCGAGCCATTTCCAGCTCGACGGCCTCTTCGCGGTTCGACGCGAGATCGAGGACGCCCTGGCCCGCGACGACATCGATGGGGCAGTCGTCGTCCAGGGCACCGACGCGATCGAGGAGACGGCGTTCTTCCACGACCTGCTCCACGTCGGGCACGAAGCCGATCGTCGTCACCGGGGCGATGCGCTCGGCGAGCCAGCCCGGCTACGAGGGGCCGCGGAACCTGACCGATGCCGTCGGGGTGGCGGCGTCGCCCGAGGTCGCGGCCGCCGACGTCGGCGCGGTCGTCGTCCTGGACGGGTCGATCGAGGCAGCCGATGACGTCACGAAGACCCACGCCTCCTCCTTCGACACGTTCCGCAGCCTGAATCGCGGATCCCTCGGCCACGTCCGTGGCGGGGAGGTCGTGCTGTCGGCTCGCGCGAGGGCCGCGACGCCACGTTGCCGCGACGCGGGCCGCGACTCGGGTCTTCCTCGTCACGGCGACCGTTGCGACGGACGGCACGCCGATCGCCGCGCTCCACGCGGCGGGCGCCGACGGCTTCGTCGTCGCGGCGACCGGGTCGGGCAACACGGATCCGGCGCTCCTCGCTGCGGCGGAGGCCGCGATGGCGGACGGGCTGCCGGTTGTCCTGGCGACGCCGCTGCCCGGCCGGCGCGGCGGGCACCGACTACGCATTCCCCGGCGGCGGGGCGACCTGGGAGCGAGCCGGCGCGCATCCTGGCCGGCCATCTCAGCGGTCCGAAGGCCCGGATCGCCCTGGCGCTCGGGCTCGGCGCCGGTCTCGACCGTGACGGACTCGCAGCGGCTCCTCGCCGACCCGTTCCCGATCCACGAGCCGGACCGCTTCTGGGACCACCGCTGATGCCGCTCGACCTGCTGGTCAGCGGCGGCCGGATCGCCACGCTCGCGGGCGACCGCGGGTTCGGCTGGGTCGACGCCGTCGGGATCACGGATGGCCGGATCGCCTTCGCCGGATCGGCGATCGACCTCGAGACGCGGGCCGACCCCCACACGCGACGGATCGAGCTCGATCCCGACGAGGTCGCGATCCCAGGGTTGACGGACGCCCACCTCCACCTGGCCGAGGGCGGACTGTCGCTGGACCGGGTCGACCTGACCGGCGACCGCAACGCTCGACGAGGGCCTCGCCGCGATCGCCGCGGCCCACGAGGCCGCGGACGATCCGGATGCGCTGGCTCCAGGGCCACGGCTGGCACAACGACCGCTGGGGCGTCTGGCCGACCGCAGCCGACCTCGAGCGGGTCGCACCCGGGCGCGCGGTCGCCCTCTGGGCCCACGACCACCACGCGCTGTGGGCCAGCCGCGCGGGCGCTCGCGATCGCCGGGATCGACGAGGGGACGGCCGATCCGCCGGGCGGGATCATCCGGCGCGATCGCCGACGGGCGAGCCGACGGGCGTCCTCCACGAGTCGGCGGCGCGGCTCGTCGTCGATCGCGTCCCGCCGGCCGCCGCGGCGGACGTCGAGGCGGCGATCGCCCGGCTGGCCCGCGACCTGGTCCGGCTCGGGGTCGTCGCCGTCCACGATCCCGGGCGCCCTCTCGCTCCAGGACGGCCTGGGCCTGGGGATCGCGGCGTACCGCGCGCTCGATGAGCGCGACGACCTGCCGCTCCGGGTCCACGCCTCGATCCGCTCCGAGCAGCTCGCGGCCGCCGCGGCGGCCGAGCTCCGGAGCGGTGACCCGCTCGGGCCGATCGGCGGCCGCGCCCGGTTCGGCTGGCTGAAGCTCTTCGCCGACGGGACGCTTGCCTCGCGGACGGCGGCCCTGCTCGACCCGATCGAGGCCGGAGGAGGGCCGGCCGCTCCCGCCCGGCACGGAGCGGGGGATCTGGCTCACCCAGCCGGACGATGTGGCGGCTTTGGCCCGCCGCGCGGCCGATGCCGGGATCGCGACGCAGGTCCACTCGATCGGCGACCGGGCCTGCCGGCGTGACGCTCGATGCCCTGGAGTCCGTGGCGCGGCCGGACGGCGCTGATGCCCCGTCTCGAGCACGTCCAGCTGCTCCACCCCGACGACCGGGCACGGTTCGGCCGGGCCGGGATCGCCGCGTCGATCCAGCCGATCCATGTCCGCGCCGACGCGTCGATCGCCCGGCGGCTGTGGGGCGAGCCCGGGCGGAGACGCACGGCTACCCGATGCGATCGCTCCTGGACGCGGGCGCCGTCGTCGCGTTCGGGACGGATGCGCCCGTCGAGCCGATCGACCCGTGGCCCGGCCTGTCGATGGCCGTGACGCCGCGTCGACGGCACGTGGCCGGACGGCAGCGCGCCCGTTCGGGCCGGACGAGCGGATCACGCTCGAGCAGGCGACTCCGCGCGGCGTGCGTCGCGCCGGCCGTCGTCGCCGGCGAGACGGATCGCGGCCGGCTGACGCCCGGCCAGCGGGCGGACCTCGTGGTCCTGCCGGCATCGGCCCTGAGCCACCCGATCGAGCCGGGCGGCGGCGCTCGCGACGGCGCGGCCGCGGCTGGTGATGATCGACGGCGAGGTCGCGTTCGAGCGCTAGGACCGGCGCGGGCGGGCGGAGGTCGGCGCCGCGACGCTAGATCGGCGCGAGGTCCTTCCGGGCGTCCGCGAACAGCCCGTTGAGGATCCGCGACGTCGACGGGAAGGCGTGGATCGTGTCGGCGAGGACCTCGATCGGCACGCGGGCGCGGATCGCGAGGACGCACTCGTGGATCGCGGCAGACGCGTCCGGGCAGGCCATCGCCGCGCCCGACCAGCTGGCGCGTCTGCGCGGTCGAACGTCAGCGTCACGTGCCCGATCGTCTCCTCGAGCGCGTAGCCGCGCGACGAGGTTCGCGAAGGCGGCCACGTACTCGACGGCGTCGATGCCCTCGGCCTTCGCCTGGTCCAGCGTCAGCCCGACCGACGCCGCCTCCGGATCCGTGTACGTCGCCCGCGGCAGCGCCCGGTAGTCCGGATGGACGTCCAGTCCCATCGCCATCCGGATCGCGAGCTCACCCTGGTAGTGCGCCTGGTGGGTGTGGAGCTCGGGTCCGGCCGGGTCGCCGATCACCCACAGCCCGTCGGCGATCCGAAGCCGTCCGTCGCGCGGGAACGCGAGACGGCCGCTCGTGTCGATGCCGTAGTGCTCGAGGCCGAGGTCGTCGAGCGGGAACGACCGGCCGACGGCCAGGAGGATCGCGTGCCCCTCGACGTGCGTCCCGTCGTCGAGGTCGATCACGTCGGCGCCGTCCGCGCCCGCGCCGGCGCGGGCGCTGATCGCTCGGACGCCGAGCCGGATGTCGACGCCGTCGCGACGAAGGAGCTGGGCGACCGCCTCGGAGTTCCGCGGATGCTCGGTCGGCATCAGCCGGTCGCCCGACTGGACGATCGTGACCGGGACGCCGAACCGGACGTAGACCTGCGACAGCTCGCAGCCGGTCGGGCCGCCGCCGAGCACGACGAGGCTCCTCGGGGAGCTCCCGCGCGAGCGTCGCCTCGCGGTTCGTCCAGATCCGGGCTCGATCCAGACCCGGCAGCGGCGGGACCTTCGATTGCGAGCCGATGGCGATCACGATGTTCGCGGCGTGGATCTCGTGGACCACCCCGTCGTGGCGGATCTCGACGCGTCCCCGGCCGACGATCTGCCCCGTCCCGCGATAGCAGACCGCGCCGGCTTCCTCGAGCGCGACGGACGTGCGACGAGTCGTCCGGCTCCGTCGGCATCGGCGGGCCGGTTGACCATGAAGTCGCGGGCTGCCGACGCCCGCTGCCACGAGTAGCGCTCGGGGTTCGCGGCGTGCTCCGCCGCGCCGTGGAGCAGCGACTTCGACGGGAGGCAGCCGATGTGGGGGCAGCTTCCGCCGAACCAGCGCCGGTCGATGACCGCGACGCTGGCGCCCCGCGACCGGGCCTCGTACGCCGCCGCCTCGCCCGCAGGGCCGGCGCCGATGACGATGAAGTCGAACGATCTCCATGGCGTCAGTGTCGCCGGTCTGCCGGGTGTCGACGTTGCCGGACCGCCTCGTAGAGCATCACGGCCGCGGCAATCGAGACGTTCAGGCTGTCGGCGATACCGGCCATCGGGATCGAGACGGGTTCGACGCGTCGGTCGCGCCAGGCGTCGGTGAGACCCGCGGCCTCGCTGCCCGAGGACGATCGCGAGGGGGCCGGTCAGGTCCGCGTCGGTATAGTCGGTCGCGGCGTCGACGATCGCCGCCACGGGACGGATCCCCCGATCCGCGAGCCAGGCCAGAGTCACCGTCGACGAGGCCGACGACGACGGGCACGGCGAAGATCGTTCCGAGCGAGGCCCGGATGGCGTTCGGATTGAACGGGTCCGTCAGCGGATCCGCTGCGATCACGGCATCGACGCCCGCCCCATCCGCCGAGCGCAGGACGGCGCCCAGGTTGCCCGGCTTCTCGACGCCCTCGACCACGACGACGATCGGATCGGTCGGCAGGACGAGGTCGTCCAGCCCGGGACGCGGCGTCTCCACGATCGCCACGACGCCATCGGAACGATCGCCGAACGCAACCTTGGCGAGGACCGCGGCACTGGCCACGACGGTCGTCGAGCGATGACGGAGCCGCTCGGCGACGGCGATCGCGTCCGCGGTGTCGGATCACGTCCGGGGCGATGAACGCGGTCTCGACGCGGACGCCCGCATCCAGGGCTCGGAGGATCTCGCGGGCGCCATCCACGATCGTGAGCCCGGTCGCGTCGCGCTCGCGCCGATCCCGGAGCCGGACCGCGGCCTTGACGCGCGGGTTCGTCAGGCTCGTGATGGGCTCCGCGCGGGCCCGCTCGGATCGGTCGTTGGCGTCCCTCATCCGCGGATCATGCGGGCTGCCGCGCCGAGTGACAGCACGGCTCCGCTCGTGGCCGTCTGGGCGACATCCTCGCTCGCGATCGCGACGGCGCCGCCGAACGCGTCGGCCAGTGCCTCGCCGAGGTCATCGGGTTCGAGGCCGGTCGAGTGGGCCGTCAGCAGGACGAAGGCGTCGTCGGTGGCGACGGCCGCGATCGCCTCGATGAGATCCGGCAGGGCGCTCCGGAGCTCCCACCGGTCGCCGCCCGGACCGTGGCCGTAGCTCGGTGGGTCGAGGACGATTCCGTCGTAGCGGCGCCCCCGGCGCGCCTCGCGCCGGGTGAACCCGAGGGCGTCGTCGACGATCCACCGGATCGGCCGGTCGGCCAGGCCGGACAGCTCGGCGTTGCGGCGGGCCCATGCGACGGCGGGACGAGCCCCATCGACGTGGGCGACCCGGGCGCCCGGCCCGCGCAAGGGCGAGGGTCGTCGCGCCGGTCGACGGCGAAGAGGTGGAGGACATCGCGCGTCGCGCGACCCGAGATCGCGTCCACGGAGCCACGGCCAGAAGGTCGCGTGCTCCGGAAACCAGCCGACCTGTCCGGCCGGACGACGCCCGCAGCTCCAGGGTCAGCCCGTCGATCTCGATCGTCCACGGCGACGGATCCCGGCCCGTCCAGCCGCGCTCCCGATCGAAGCGCAGGTCGGCCGTCGCCCAGTCAGACGCTGCCGCGCGCCGTGGCTCGGTCGCCCCCGGAGCCGGCCGGTCGACGACCCGTTCCCCGAACCGGTCGAGGCGCCGCCCGTCGCCGCAATCGAGCAGGGCATGCGCCGGTGTCGTCATCTGCCTCCGAATGGTCGTTGGGCGGCCGTCGCGCCGCGAAATCGCCCGCATGATGCACGGACGGGAGGAGAACCGGTAGGCCCAGCCAGTCGTACGATGCTTCCATGAAGCACCGAACGCCCCGTGTGGCCGGATCTCTCCTCGCCGCCCTCGTGGCCGCGACCGCCCTGCTCGCCGCGGCCTGCACGCCGGGCTCGGGTGGCGCCACGACTCCGCCCGCGGCGAGCGTCGCCCCTGCGACGAGCGTCGGGCCCGCGGGTGCGCCCGCCCCGTCCGTCGCCGCCCCGGCGCCCAGCGCGAGCGGCGGCAAGGCCGGCTACTGATCCGCGACCGGGGCGCATTCTGACCGGCGGACCCGCCGGTCGGACGCCCCCGACTCAGCCCGTCGCCGCGATGGCCTGCGGTGCGCCGAGCACGCGGAAGTAGATGAGGGCGAGCACCTCGCGAGTCAGGATCAGGGTCAGGATCAGGACCGTCACCTCGATGAAGCCGCCGAGGCTGACCCGATCGCGGAAGACGACGTACGTGACCTCGAGCACGACGAACTTCGACAGGAAGAGGATCAGCCACAGCGCCCCGTAGCCGAGGATCTGCCAGGTCCCGCCGCGAGCCTTGAACCAGCCGAAGACGCGGCCCTTGATCGCCACGATCGCGTCCATCATCAGCTTGAGCAGCAGCGCGGTCAGGACGGAGATCGTGAACGACTCGACGATCACGCTCGGGGCGTATTCCACGAACAGGTTGATGACGACGATCGAGATCAGGACGTCGAGCAGCCAGCCAAGGAAGCGCGTCTGGCGCGCTGTCGGCAGCCTCGTGACCGCCTCGGACGACGCCGGCGCGAACGGCTCGAGCGCACTCGGCGTCGAGGTCGGCGCCGCCTCCGTCGTCACGGGTTCGGCGAACGGCCGCCGTTGAGCTGGTTGGGCGATCCCACGCCGTTCAGCTGGTTCGCCGGTGACGACGGGTTCGGGTTCGGCAGCGGCGAGCACGCACCGACGAGCCCGAGAACCAGGACCGCCGCGAGGAGCAGGGCGCGACCCATGTGTCGTCTCATCCTGGATCCTTCACTGGCTGGGCGGATGCTTCGTGCAAGGTCCACCTTCGCATATTGTCGCTGCAGCAGGCCCGCCGTCTCCTTCGTCGTTGTCGGTCGGACGGGCTCCGGCTACAATGCGCCGAGCCTTCGCGCCCGGATCGGGACGCGGCGACATCGTCGGCGGGGACTGGAACACCCCGTATCCCAAACGGCGGCGCCGGCGCGGGTCGATGCGGACACGATGGTCAGGTTCCGACGGAGCGCCCCCAGCCAGGGTCGCGAGGCCGGAGCCGCCCGGGCGGCTAGCTCAGCTGGTTAGAGCACTTGCTTGACATGCGCCCTAGCCAATGCGGCGTACCGCCTACACGATCGAGCGGCCCAAGCCTTGCGGCGAGGGCCGCTTTATCGTCTGCGCGTTATCGGTTGACTCCTCGGCACTGAATGCCGGTGGGGGGTCACCGAGGGCATCGAGCGGCAGAAGGTGCGCACCGACGCGTCGCCTGGGAGACGCCCTTGCTCGCGGTCACCTCCTCTAGGGGAGCGAGACGGCGGCTGGTAACGCGGTGGATCAGAGATCGTCCTGACCCCGGTGTCGGACTCGCAATTCCAACTAGTGCGACTCCGGGCAAGAAGGAACCCGCGTTATGAATTCGCCTCAGTCGCCCGCGCTGCTGCTGGCCGGGTGTCAGTCGAGACCGACGGCGGCGAACGGTGAAGCCATTCCCCACGAGCCAATCGCGAGTTGACCTCTGTCGCGACCGACACAGTCGCGTGGGCGCAAGAACCGCAGTGACTGCCGGGGCCATCGCCCGATCCCATGGCTCCTACATGCCGGTTCTTGCCATCCGCCAGATCGCTCGGACCGTTGGCCGCTGGCCATACAGGAGCACGCCGGCGGCGTAGATCCGGGCCGCGATCCACAGCGCGGCGACGATCGCGACCACCAATAGCGCGATGGCGAGGATGATCTCAGGTGCCGACGCCGCGCCGGCCGAGATGCGGCTCAGCACGAGGAACGGACTTACGAACGGGATGAAGGCGAGGATGCCGATCCAGCCGTCGCGAATGTTCAACAGACCGGTCGAGGCGTAGACGGCAATGAGGTACGCCCCGGTCGAGACGATCGCGAGCGGCATCACGGCCGCTTGGACGTCCTCCTGGCGGCTGACCAGCGAGCCCGCTGCCGCGTAGAGCACGCCATACAGCAGGAACCCGAGGACGCCGAACACGCCGAGCATGAGCAGCATTCCAAGGGTGAGCCCCGCAGGGAGCGCCGCGCCCGCGCCCGACTCGCCCAGGACGGCGCCGGCGACCGGGCCTTCGACAAACAGGGCGATCGCACCCGCCGCCAGGATCGCGGCGTATTGCGTCAGCGCGACGGCACCGACGCCGAGGACCTTGCCGCTGAGGAGCTGGAACGGCGTCGTCGCGTTGAGGACAACCTCCATGACCCTCGATGTCTTTTCCTCGACCACGCTCATCGCGATCCAGTTCCCGTACAGGACGATGAGCATGAAGATCAGGACCGTGAGCCCGAATCCGAGCAGGTAGTTGGTACCGGTCTGGGTGGCGTCGGGTCCGGGCCCTGTCCGCGCCGGGTCTGGCCAGCTCACCGTCAGTTGGGCGGGCTGGAACAGAGAGGCCTGATGGGCCGGATCGACGCCAAGTCGGTCAAGCCGGTCGGCGATCGCGATTGAGGTGGTCGACAGGCAGCGCCGTTCGACTGGCCGCGGGGTCGTCGCTGTACAAAGTGAACCGAAGCTCTCCGTCCGTTCCGCGGTCGATCGCGAGAACGGCCGCGAGCCGGCCGTCGACGACATCCTGCCGGGCGCGGGCGAGGTCCACCACAGCGGTCACGGAGAAGTCGGCGGGAGCAGCCGAATCGGGAGACGCCTGGCCTGCCGGCGCGTTCAGGATGGCCGCGAGCGAGGTGACCGGGTCCGCGGCGATGTCGTTGGCCACGACATAGACACCGATCTTCTGGGTCTCGGTCCGATCGATGTAGCGTGTGATGACCGGCAGCAGTGCGACCGCGGCGATCGCCAGGACGAGGATCACAGTGCCCAGAACGAAGCTCCTCGTCCGGACCCGCACGAGGTACTCCCGCCGAGCAACCGTGGCGATGGCCGGTAGATTGCTCACGACGAAACCTCCGGCCTTGCCAGGGTTGTCGCTTCCCGCTCCAGCGCACCGACCCGCTCGACGAAGACCTCCTCGAGCGACGGATCCGCGACTTCGAATCGCAGCACGTCGCCGCCGCGATCCATCGCCGCGTGCAGGAGCTCCTGCGGATCGCCGCCCGCATCGACACGGAGCTCAGTGAAGTCCTCGCCCTGGCGCGTCACGACAACGTGGGGGAGCGATCGCAACCAGGCGAGATCACCGTCGCGGCTCGTCGCCAGGCGCACCGTCTGCCGCCCGGTCGATCGTTTCACCTCACGGGTCGGGCCGGTCGTGACGATCTTTCCGTGGTCGATGATCGCCACCGATTCGCAGAGCTCCTCGGCCATGTCGAGCTGATGGGTGCTGAAGACGAGCGTCTTGCCGCGGTCGCGCATCTCGAGGAACGCAGCCTTGAGGAGCAGGACATTGACGGGATCGAGCCCTACGAACGGCTCGTCCATCAGGATCACGTCCGGGTCGTGGAGGATCGTCGCGATGAACTGGACCTTCTGCTGGTTGCCCTTCGACAGGCTCTCCGCGCGGCGGTCCGCGTAATCAGCGATCCGGAAACGACCGAGCCAGTCGAGCGCGTCGGAACGAGCCTTGGACCGCGGCACCCCGTAGAGCGAGGCGTAGTAGATCAGCTGATCGAGAACAGCCATCCGGGGATACAGGCCACGCTCCTCGGGCATGTAGCCCCAGGTCCGGCGTGGCCACTCCCGCGCCTCGCGATCGTTCCAGGTAATGCTGCCCTCGTCCGCCCGGAGAAATCCCAGAACGATCCGCATGGTGGTCGTCTTGCCGGCGCCATTGGCGCCGAGAAACCCGAAGACCTCGCCGGCACGCACTTCGAACGACGCGCCGTCGAGCGCCAGGACCTCGCCGAAGCGCTTGCGCACGCCTTCGATCTTGAGCATGAGTCCAGTGTCGGAGCCCGTCACTGATTCGGACTAGGTCCGATTGTCCCGATTCCGAAGGGCTGAGTTGCCCGGGTGCTCCGAGCCCCACCGCCAACAGACCCTCGGTGCCCTCGGCTCGTCGCGATGATCGCTTACATCGTCGCCGGCCCGGACGAGTCCCAGCGACTGCCACGACAAACCGCTCAGCCAGTCTGAGCATCGACGAGAGCGCCGCCGTTAGTGAGCGGACGGCGGGCGATCCTTTCGTTAGCTGAGGTCGCGAGGGAATCCGCGGGTTTCCGCAAGTTCGCGAGCTCCCGGAGACACCGCATGCGGAGGCCCTGCAGCGTCCATCCCCGCGTGACGAAGGGCCGTGTACGCTCGTGGGTGATGATCGCGCCCGTGACAGAAGCACCGGCTTGAGGCGGATGGCGAGGACGGGTTCGATCCGTGCCCGGGTCGAGTGCTGGGTTCCGGGTGTCCGAGTGATCCGCACGTACGATCGGACCTGGCTGACCCGGGACCTGATCGCCGGGCTTGTGCTGGTCACCCTTCTCGTGCCGCAGGGGATGGCCTACGCGGAGCTAGCGGGGCTGCCGGCGATCACGGGTCTGTACACGACTGTGGTCTGTCTCGTCGCCTACGCCCTCGTGGGTCCGTCGCCGATCCTGGTGCTCGGTCCGGATTCGGCGTTCGGCCCGATGATCGCCGCGACGATCCTTCCGCTCGCCGCCGGCAGCGAAGATCAGGCGATCGCGCTCGCCGGGATGCTGGCACTCATTGTCGGAGTGGTCACGCTTGGCGCGGGGTTGCTCCGGCTTGGATTCGTGGCGGACCTCCTCTCGAACCCGGTCCGAACGGGCTACCTCGCCGGACTCGCCGTCGTGATCCTCGTTGGCCAGCTGCCGGCGCTGTTCGGGTTCTCGACCGACGCGAGCGGCCTGATCGGTGAGGCGGCCGCCTTCGTCAACGGCCTCGGGATGACGAATCTCTGGGCCCTTGGAATCGGTGTCCTCAGCCTGGCGATCATCCTCGGTCTCAAGCGGCTCTCGCCCAGGGTGCCCGGCATCTTTGTCGCCGTCGTGGTCGCGATCGTGCTCTCGCTCGTGCTTAACCTCGCTACGCACGGCGTCACTGTGATCGGCGTGCTGCCACAGGGCCTGCCCGTGCCGAGTCTCCCGGCCGTGCCGCTGGCCGACATCCCCCTCTTGATCGCGTCGGCAGTCGGGATCTCCCTCGTTGCAATCGGCGACACGATCTCGGTGAGCGGCGGCTTCGCCGCTCGTGCCGGTTACGAGGTGGATGGCAACCAGGAGCTGGCCGGGATCGGCACGGCCAACCTCGCCGCGGGGCTGTTCTCGGGCTTCCCCGTGAGCACCAGCGGCTCGCGGACGGCAGTGGCCTTCCAGTCGGGCGCGAAGAGCCAGCTCACCGGCCTCGTTGCGGCGACCTTGGTGATCGCCATGCTTCTCATCGCTCCGGGCCTCCTCCAGGCCATGCCGACACCCGTGCTCGCATCCGTAGTGATTGCGGCATCGATCAGCCTGTTCGATCTCACCGAGTTCCGCCGCCTGTACCGCATCCGCAGGACCGAGCTCGCGCTGGCGATCGCCTGTGCGCTAGCCGTCATGTTCGTCGGCGTGCTCGAGGGGATCGTCATCGCCGTGGTGCTGTCGGTGATCTACATCTTCAAGCGAGCGTGGTCCCCGTATTCCGCCGTCCTGGGGAAGACGCCGACCGTCCCGGGCTACCATGACCTCCGGCGTTACCCGGATGCGACCCCGATCCCCGACCTGCTCATCGTCCGCTGGTCGGCGCCGTTGTTCTTTGCGAACGCGAACCAGTTCCGAAACCTGATCCGTGAGCTCGTGAAGGCGGCCGAGCCGGCCCCGCGATGGGTGCTGGTCGCCGCCGAGCCCATCACCGACATCGACACGACCGCCGGCGCCATGCTCGCGGACCTCGACCTCGAGCTGAACGCAGCGGGGATCCACCTCGCCTTCGCCGAGCTCCAGTCGGGGGTCCGCGACACGATCGTCCGATACGGGCTCCTGTCCATGATCGACGAGCGCCATCTCTATGGATCGGTGACCGAGGCCGTGAAGGCGTTCAGGCGGGAAGCATCTGGGTCGTTGCCGAACTGACCTGCGGCTCTGCGACCGCCGCGTCGACAGGGTCGCTTCTTCAGCGGGCGCCGACCCCGATCACGAGGCCGACGGCATAGGTGAACCCGGCCGCGACAGCCCCGAGGCACACCTGCCGCAGGGCCCCATACCAGGCCGGTCGGCGGGTGAGGGCCGCGATGCTCGCCCCGAGGAAGGCCAGAGCCGCCAGGCTGACGAACAGGCTGGCGGCGAACGCCGGCATTCCGGCGCCGAGGAGGTATGGGACCAGTGGGATGAACGCGCCGGTCGTGAACGCGATGAAGGAGCCGGCGGCGGCGGCCAGCGGCGAGCCGATCGAACGGGCATCGAGGCCGACCTCCTCGAAGATGAGGAGGCGGACGGCATGGTCCGGATTTGCGAAGACGGCGTCGACGAACCGGTCGGCCTCGTCGCGGCCGAACCCACGCTCCGTGTAGAGCTTGGCCAGGATCGCCCGCTCCTGGTCGGGCGCCTCGCGCAGTTGCTTGCGCTGGAAGGCCAGCTGGTAGTCGAGCAGCTCGCGCTGGCTCTGGACCGAGATGTACTCACCGACGCCCATGCTGAAAGCGCCGGCGATGAGTCCGGCCACACCGGCGAGCACGATGATGCCGTTGTCCGACGTCGCGCCAGCGACGCCCATCACGAGGGCGAGGTTGGAAACCAGCCCGTCGTTCGCACCGAAGACGATCGGTCGAAGGACGCTGTTGGCCCTTGTTTCATGGGGCTCCGAGGCCTCCGGCAACGATCGGTCATCGACCGCCGCGCTACGCATCACAGCCGTCCATCTCGTCTCCGCGCGAAAGGACCTGTCCGCGGGCGCGGTCGAAGCCGGTCCGAGCCCGACGCTACGGTGATCGACGTCGTCGACCAAGGGCCGGACCGCCCGATTTCGGGGTGACCGAAGCGGCCAATCGGTCCGATCGGCACTTCCGCTCGGGCCTTGCGGAGTTGACGCTCTGGATCGTACCGGCCGACGTCGCCCCGACCACGCCAGGTGCGACGAACCGGATCCCCGCGCATGAACATGCTCCCGGCCCAAGGCGGATCCTCGGGCGTCCAGACCTTGGACGTCCCGGCGATGGACCGCGTCCGGGACCCGTGGGCGGTCGACGCTCCCGACGTCATCGCCGCCCTCCGCTCCGACGCCGACCTGGGTCTCGATCCCGACGAGGCTCGGCTTCGGCTGATCGCGAACGGGCCGAACGAGCTCGTGGAACGCGCCGCCAAGCCCGCCTGGCGCCTGCTGGCCGAACAGTTCACCAACGCGATGATCCTGGTCCTGCTCGGTGCCGCCGCGATCACCGCAGCTATCGGCGACCTCAAGGACACCGCGATCATCCTGATCATCGTCGCCCTCAACGGGATCATCGGGTTCGTCCAGGAATACCGGGCGGAACAGGCGATGGACGCGCTGAAACGCATGACCAGCCCGTCGGCGCGCATCATTCGTGCCGGGGTCACGATCGTCGTCCCGGCGGCCGAGCTCGTGCCGGGCGATCTCGTGCGGCTCGACGCTGGTGACGTCGTGACTGCCGACATGCGGCTGGTCGAGGCTCGTTCCCTCCGGATCAACGAGGCGGCTCTGACCGGTGAGTCGGAGCCCGCCAGCAAGATCGCGGCTTCGATCTCCAATGCCACCGCTGCAGGCCTAGCCGACCAGCGGAACATGGCCTTCAGTGGCACGGCGGTGACCTATGGCCGAGGCCTTGGCGTTGTCGTGGCGACCGGGATGCAGACGGCCCTTGGACGCGTCGCCGAACTCCTCGGGGAACATGGCAGTGGCCAGACACCGCTCCAGCGACGGCTGTCAACGCTCGGCAAGCGACTGGCGGTTGCGGCGTTCCTGATGTGCATCTTCGTCTTCCTCAGCGGCGTCGCCCGTGGCGAGCCGGCAGATGTGATGTTCCTGGCGGCGGTCAGTCTCGCGGTCGCTGCCATCCCGGAAGGGCTGCCCGCCGTCGTCACAATCGCCCTGGCTCTGGGCGCCCGACGGATGGCTCAACGACATGCGCTGGTCCGCAAACTACCGGCCGTGGAGACCCTCGGGTCGGTCACGGTGATCTGCAGCGACAAGACCGGCACCCTCACCGAAAACCGGATGCTCGCTGAGCGGGTCTGGACTCCGAACGGCGACTATCGCGTGACCGGCGATGGTTATGCACCGATCGGGCGGTTCGATCCGGAGCCGCCGAACGATACCGTCCTGGGCCGACTCGCCCGGGTCGCCGCCGCCTGCAACGATGCGTCGCTCCATGCCCCAGCGACGAGCGATGCCTCGTGGACCATCAGCGGCGATCCGACCGAGGCGGCGCTGCTCGCCCTCGCCGCCAAGCTTGGGGTGGATCCGGACCTGGTCGTCGCCGCATGTCCGCGGGTCGAAGAGCTGACATTCGACCCCGAGCGGCGGCGGATGGCGACCATCCACCAGGCCGGTGCGGAGATCTGGGTCGCCGTGAAGGGAGCGCTCGAGGCAATCGGACCGCTTCTCGATCCGGCCGAGGCCGACATGCTCCGGCAAGCGCAACACGTCGCCGAGCGCTATGCCGCGGACGGATACCGCGTGCTCGCGTTCGCGGAACGGACGATCGACGAGGTCCCTGTCCGGCTCGCCGACATCGAGAGCCGCCTCCATCTTCTGGGAATCGTAGGGATGGCGGACCCGCCGCGAGAGGCCTCGGCCCCGTCGATCGCAGCCTGCCGTGCGGCCGGCATCACCCCGATCATGATCACGGGCGATCACCCGCTGACAGCCAACGCGATCGCCCGCCGGATCGGCGTCCTGCGGGATGGGGCTCGCAGCCTGACTGGCGCCGAGCTCGAGCAGCTCGACGACGCCGCCTTCGATGCGATCGTCGCAGATGTGGCCGTATACGCGCGGACAAACCCAGAACAGAAGCTCCGAATTGTGGACGCCTGGCGGCGCCGTGGCGCGGTCGTCTCGATGACGGGCGACGGCGTGAACGACGCTCCCGCCTTGCGTCGGGCCGACATCGGGGTCGCGATGGGCGTTACCGGGACCGAGGTCAGCAAGGAGGCGGCCGACATGGTCCTCGCTGACGACGACTTCGCCACGATCGTCGCCGCCGTCGAGGAAGGCCGACGCATCTACGACAACATCCGGCGCTTCGTCCGGTACCTGTTGACCACGAACTCGGCAGAGATCTGGGTAATGACGCTCGCCCCGTTCTTCGGTCTCCCATTCCCCCTGCTCGCGATCCAGATCCTGTGGGTCAACCTTGTGACCGATGGGCTGCCGGCCCTCGCCCTCGGCGTGGAACCGACGGAGCGCGGCACGATGCACCGGCCGCCGCGGTCCCCGTCCGAATCGCTCTTCGCCCGCGGCCTCTGGCAGCACACGATCTGGGTCGGCCTGCTGATGGCGTCCGCCGCCCTCGCCGTCCAGGCTTACGCCATCGGCCGGGGCTGGCCGTGGCAGACGATGGTCTTCGCGACCCTGGCGCTGCTTCAGCTCGGGCATGCCCTGGCGATCCGCTCGGAAACGGATAGCTTCTTCAGGCTCGGCTTCCGGTCGAATTTGCCGCTAACGATCGCCGTGGCGGGCACCGTCCTCGTACAGATGGCGCTGATCTACACCCCGACGTTGCAGCCGATCTTCGCCACCGTCGCCTTGACCCTGCCCCAGCTACTCCTGGTCCTGGCCGCTTCCACCGTCGGATTCGCGGCGGTGGAGATCGAGAAGTGGGTCGGTCGACGGGATACTCGACCGCAGGTGAGGCGGGCACCGCGACTGTCGGCACGGTCTTAGGGATCCGAGCGGCGCCGGAGCGACAGACTGATCGTGGACTCGCGCCCGAGAGCCCTCGAGGGCCTCGCGCCGGACATCAAGGCCGGATCCCTCGAGAGGTTGGGCGCCGCATCCGGCCACGGGGACAAGGTCGGGGCCTCGCGGGTCACGATTTGGCGGCGGAGTCGCTCTGCCGCACGATCAGCACGGAGACGTTCGAGTGCACGAGCACGTTTCGCGCCACGCTGCCGAGGATCCATCGGTCGAGGCCTCGCAGGCAGCGCGAGCCGGTCACGACGAGGTCCACTTGACGCTCGGCAGCCGCGGCGATGATCTCCTGTGCCGCGTCGCCGGTCCGAACCTCCACCTGGGCCGGGATCCCCTTTTCCGTGAGCCGTCTGGCCATCGTCGCGGCGTCAGCCTGATGGCGCTCGCGCAGTTCCCGGCGGTCGGGTTCCAGGGAGAGGGTGCCCAGCGTGTACAGGCTCACCAGCAACGCGAAGGCGGGCGAGTCCTCCGGCGTGACGCTGACGGCGATGGCGGGGAGCCCTTCGAATGCCCCCCAAGAGGCCAACGCGTCGGGGATCAGCTCGGCGCACGGCGATCCGTCGGTTGCCACCAGGAGACGTGAGACGTTCGACCCTCGAGCGACCAGCACCGAGCAGCTGGCCTGCTCTGCGACCTCGGCAGATACCGAGCCGAGCAGCATCGACGCGATCGGGCCGTGCCCCCGGGAGCCGATCACGATGAGATCAGCGGCCAGGTCGGCGGCTGCGTCGACGATCGCGCCCGGCGCGCGGCCGCGGACGGCGCGCCGATCGACCGAGAAGTCGCGGCGGCTGAATGGCGTTGCCAACCGGACGAGGGTGGCGTCCGCCTCTCGGCGTACGCCTTCCTCGGCCTCGGCCAGCCCTTGGCCGGCGGAAGTCAGGGGATCGCCGAGCCAGTCAATGGGAACGTCGAACGCCGTGAGCAGCGTCACGGATGACCCTCCCGATAACGACAGCGATGCGACCAGATCGCGAGCCTGGACGGACGACGGCGAGCCGTCGATCGCGAGGAGTATTCGCACGGGTTGCCCTCCGTGGGATCGAACCGGTCTACATGATCCTCGGGCCGCCACGCGAGGCGGCAGGGCTGTTCGTCACATTCACCGTGGCGCCCGGCCGGGCTCATCGATCGCCGAGACGCCGCGGCCGCTCAATCCGAGGCCGCTCGACCCAACGCGGCGGCCTCATCGACGATCCCGGGCTGCGGCTCGACTTTGTTGCGGAGGAGCGCCGCGAACCCCCGCGAGGACGGGAATGCCTCGAGGACCATGACCAGCCCGATCGTCAGCGGGACCGCGAGGAGCGCCCCGGCCGGGCCGAGGATCCACGCCCACGCGATGACCGAGAGGAAAACCACCAAGGGACTCAGGTTGAGCTCGCTCCCCACGACCACCGGCTGAAGGAACTGGTCCTGGGCGACGTTGATGAGGGTGTAGCCGACGACCACGATCACCGCAGCCCCCGGCCCGCTGTCCAGATACGCGAGGATCGTCGGCGGGATGACGGCGATGAAGGTCCCGACGTTCGGGACGAAGCTGGCGGCGAACACAAGGATCGCCCAGAGGAGGGGGAACGGCACGCCGAGCACGAACAGGAGCAGGAGCGAGAGCACCGCGGCGAACAGCCCGAGTTCCGCACGCACGACGAGGTACCTTCGCAGGTCGGTGCCGAAGCGCTCCATGCCGAGGAGGAGCGCATGGTGCTCGCCGAATGCGGCGGCGGCTCGCGCCCGGAGCGACGTTCCGCCCGCCAGCGCGTAGACCATCGTAAGAGCAAAGACGAACAGCCCGGCGCCGGCCCCGGAGACGGCCGAGGCCACCGGCCTGACAACGGCGAAGACCTGCTCGGGCGAGACGATCGCCGTGATGGCGCCGGGATCGGCGTTGATCCCGAGCTGCGCGAGGAGATCGTGGATTGCCACGAGTGCCGCGTTCAGCTCGCTCTCGTACCTGGGGATCTGGACGACGAGCTCGCCCACCGAGAGCGCGGCGATGACGCCCGCAAGGAGAACGACGGCGAGGACGACCGCGATTGCGACCGCCAGGGCGAGCGCGTGGCGAACGCCACGCCGTTCGAAGCGCGCCGACCATCGGCCAGGCGATGAGAGCAATGAACAGCCCGAAGATCACCGGAACGACGAGAGAAGCCACCTCGCGGAGGGCGAGCGCCGCGACGAGGACGAGAACGAACCCGCCGATCGCCAGCAGCGGGCCAGCGGATCGGACGAGCCCATCCGTGCCGGGAAGATCGTCGCGGCGATGACCAGGGGTGGCACCGCCGCCACCCTGTTGGTGGCTATCGGGCATCTTTCGCCCTCCTGACCTCGATTGGCTCAGCCGAGCGTTGCCGGCTACCCGCCGCGGGCGTCAGCGTTCGGGTTCGTAAACCGTAAGGCCCCCATACGAGAGATGCGAAGCGTCGGTTGGAGGATGACGGCGAGCTGGCGTCGACTTCGCCTGCAAGCCAGCGCGAGAACGTCGCGGTGAGGTAGCGCGTGTCGCGCAGGATCCGCCCGTCCACGACGACCGGACAGGTGTCATCTCGGCAGATTGCGACTTTCGGACGGATTCGCGGCCAGAACGCGCGCGCGATCTACCGCTCCGTTTGACCTCAGACGGACCTGGTAGACCTCCACGGCCAGCGTCCGTGGGCTCGTCGGCACCTCGCCGCCAAGCAGCGTTTGCCCCACCGTGGCGGCTCTTCCCGGGCCCCGCCGTCGCCGTCGGTCTAGGTGTTACTCGTAGCCGACGCGCGGAGCCGCGTGGCGTGCCACGCGCCCAGACCAGTCTGTCCTGCGGTGCCTGCGGGCACTGACCCGATTTCTCGCGTTGACGCGAACGAATCGATCATCTTTCAATCGAAACTGACCGTGGGATCATCGGCTCAGGGAGTTGGAAGGGTCGGACGATCCGGTCCCGATTAACTGGGAGCGACGACCAACCATGAAAGACGACCTGCTCCGGAAGCGGCGCATTGCCGCCCTGCTGGCTGGCGGGGCTTTGGTAGCTGCCGCCGCCACTCCCGTCCTCGCCCATTTCGGCCGGCCCGCCGAACTCCTGGCGACGAGCGCCGTCAACGCAAGTGTCGACGTGTCCGAGGACGCCGACGAGGGGCTCATCTCGCAGCAGGCCGACGATCAGAAGCCGCCGGATGCCAACAACGGCGACCAGGGCGACCAGGCGGAGACGCCGAACCCGTCGAGACGCCGAACCCGTCGAGACGCCCGAACCGAAGGACACCGTGCCGCCGAAGCCGCACCCGGTCGAGCATGTCAAGGACAAGAGCGAGACCGATCAGGGCGACAACGAGCAGGCTGACGACAACGACCAGGGCCAGCACGACAAGACCGGCTCGAGGTCCGGCGACCATCACGGCGGCGGCGACTCCGGTGACTCCGGCGGGGACGGATCCGTATCCGATTGACAGATTCGGACCACCGTTCCGGTTTCTTCGCGCGTGGGTCCCTTCCACACGCTCATTTCGGACGAATGCGCCGCAAGAACGCGCGCCTGCGACGACGACGCGAGCTCGTCGTCGAGGTCCCCCGGCGTGACCAACTCGGGGGCGTCTGCTAGATTCACGGCCACGAAGGGACCTCGATTGCTATGCGGTTCACTCCTCATAGCAAGGGCTGAAACGCGGCGCAGGGAAAGCGCCCGCCAAATTATCGGCTCAATCCCCTCGTGAAAACGGGGCGGCTAGCTCAGCTGGTTAGAGCACTTGCTTGACATGCAAGAGGTCACTGGTTCGAGTCCAGTGTCGCCCACCACATCCTGAACGCGACGATCGGGACAGGCCCGTCGCCGACGCCTCCAGAGAGCCGGGACACGGCTGGAAGCCCGGCGGCGAACGACGATCCAGGCACCACCCGTGAGCGACCGGCGAACCGGTCCGGGATCCGCCCGTTAGCGCGGCCACGAGAGCGCGGCGCACCGCAACGGCGCCGCGAACGCGGGTGGAACCGCGGGAGGATCGAGCCTCTCGTCCTGCATGGACGAGAGGTTTCGTGATTCTTCGGAGGTCGAGACGATGGCGGACGAACGGGACGACGCGGCGGTCGCGGCCGGATCGACGAGGCGCTGTTCGAGGCGCCCGAGCGCGGCTCGGCGGACGAGCTGCTCGACGCCGGCGCCCACGACGAGCTCGACGCGATGCGCCACTCGACGGCCCACGTCATGGCCGAGGCGGTCCTCGACCTGTTCCCGGGGACGCAGCTCGGGATCGGCCCGGCGATCAAGGACGGCTTCTACTACGACTTCAAGCTCGATCGGCCGCTCACGCCCGACGACCTCGCGGCGATCGAGGAGCGGATGGCGGCGTCGGTCGCCGCGGACCACCCGTTCGTCCGCCGGGAGCTGCCGCCGGAGGAGGGGAGGGCCTTCTTCGCCGAGCGCGAACCAGCCGTTCAAGGTCGAGATCCTCGACGACCTCGCGGCGAAGGCGAAGGCCGAGCGACAGCCCGATGCCGCCGACGAGCGTCTACGAGCACGGCCCGTTCGTCGACCTGTGCAAGGGCCCCCACGTCGCGAGCACGGGGAAGATCGGGCCCTTCAAGCTGCTCGCCGTCTCCGGCGCCTACTGGCGCGGCGACCAGTCAGCGGCCGGCCCTCCAGCGGATCTACGGCACGGTCTGGGCGACGCAGGAGGACCTGGACGCCTACCTCTGGCGGCGCGAGGAGGCGAAGAAGCGCGACCACCGCCGGCTCGGCGTCCAGCTCGACCTGTTCAGCTTCCACGACGTCTCGCCGGGCTCGGCGTTCTGGCACCCGAAGGGCCAGCGGATCTGGCGCACGCTCGAGGGCGCGATGCGCGAGCTCCAGGCGCGGCACGGCTACGACGAGGTCGAGCACGCCGATCCTCGTGAGCCACCGCGTCTGGCAGCAGTCGGGCCACTGGGACCACTACCGCGACAACATGTTCGTCCTCGACATCGAGGGCCAGCCGTACTCGCTCAAGCCGATGAACTGCCCCGAGAGCACGTTCATCTACCGGTGCACGGCTGCGCTCGTACCGCGACCTGCCGCTGCGCTACGCCGAGTACGGCCGGCTCCATCGGAACGAGCTGTCCGGCGCGCTGTCCGGGCTGACCCGCGTCCGCCAGTTCATCCAGGACGACGGCCACGTCTACGTCCGGCCGGACCAGCTCCAGGCGGAGATCGCCGGGCTGATCGCGATGATCCGCGAGGCCTACGGCTGGTTCGGCCTGGAGCCGCGCTACGCCTTCGCCACGCGTCCGGACGGGGCGATCGGCGACCCGGCCCTGTGGGACCGGGCCGAGGGCTACATCAAGGCGGCGCTCGAGGCGGCCGGCGTGCCGTACCGGGTGAAGCCGAAGGACGGCACGTTCTACGCCCCGAAGATCGACATCTACATCGACGACGCGCTGGGCCGCGAATGGCAGATGGCGACGATCCAGGCCGACCTGACGATGCTCCCCGAGCGGTTCGACCTGACCTACATCGACGAGGAGGGCAAGCCCCAGCGGCCGATCGCCGTCCATCGCGCGATCTACGGCTCGCTCGAGCGGTTCATCGGGATCCTCGTCGAGCACTTCGGCGGGGCGTTCCCGCTCTGGGTCGCACCCGTCCAGGCCGTCGTGATCCCGATCGCCGATCGCCATGTCGACGCGGCGCGCGAGCTCGCCGGCGTCCTCGGCGGCCGCGGCCTCCGGGTCGAGGTCGACGACTCGTCGAACCGGATGCAGTACAAGATCCGGACGGCGCAGGAGCAGAAGGTGCCGTACATGGTCGTCCTCGGCGACCGCGAGATCGAGGCCCGCACGGCGTCGCCGCGGACGCGGAGCGGCGAGCAGCAGCCGGCCGAGGGCTGGGACGAGCTGGCCGACCGCCTCGCGGCGGAGGTCCGGCGAGCGCCGCGTGAGCCGAGTGACACTCACGTCCGTGGTGACGTCACCCGGGCCTTCGCGCGGACCGCGGCCGTGATTGACCGTCATGACCGGCGAATGAGCGGTCGATCGGCAGGAAAGCGCCTTCCGAGATGATCAAGCCATGGACGCGCTCCGCTTCGGTCGGCAGTTCCGTGCCCTGCGCATCCGCCTGGAGCGCCGACAGTCGGACGTCGCGGCGGGATCGGGTCTATCGCGTTCGCTGATCGCCTCGATCGATCGAGGAGAGCTCGAGCGGCGTCACGCTGCGGCTCGCTGGTTCGAGCTGCCGACGGTGCTCGGAGCCGACGTCGACGTCCGGCTGCGTT
Source organism: uncultured Chloroflexia bacterium (assembly GCA_963817095.1). GTDB lineage: Bacteria > Chloroflexota > Limnocylindria > Limnocylindrales > CSP1-4 > CF-46. The sequence continues at coordinate 161,496 of CAWFND010000001.1, read as the reverse complement.
GGCGCGGCGAGCAGCTCGATCGGCTGGTCGACGAAGACCACGCTGCAGTCGTCGACGCGATCGTCGCGGCGCTTACGACGGCTAGGACTGGATCGTCGAGGTCGAGGTCTCGTTCTCGATCTGGGGCGAGCGCGGCTCGATCGACATCCTGGCGTTCATCCCGCGATCCAGCAAAGCGTTGCTCGTCGTCGAGGTCAAGTCCGTCGTCGCCGACTCGCAGGCGACGATCCATGGCCTCGACCGCAAGGCTCGACTGGCTCGAAAGATCGTGAGCGACCGGCGCGTGGACGGTGCGACATGTGAGCCGGCTCCTGGTCGTCGGCGCGTCGGCGACGTCGCGGCGGCGTGTCGCCCGGCTGGCCGCCACATACGACGTCGCGCTGCCGGAGCGCGGTGTGACTGTCGCGACGATGGCTTGCCGCGCCCGCCGCGCCGATCGCCGGCTTGCTGTTCGTTGCAGATGACACCCACGGCGGCCGTAGGCGAGCGTTCGGCCGGACGAGGGAGCGCGTGCCGGAGGCCGAAACGCGCTCATTCGATCAGCCACGACGGCAGTCGAGCCAGCTTGAGGACGGTGGCCTGCGCCCCGTCGTGATACGGTGCTGTCGTGGCTGTCGTTTGAGCTGGAACCGCGGGCCGGTCCGCGGACCCGCCAGGCAGGCGCCGCGCGATTGCCCGCGATTCCGGGCCCTGTGCTATCGTTCCCGTCCGACTGGCGCCCCGGGCGCCGCGTGTCCGCGCGCCGGTCGAAGCACCAGCGAATGCTCGAAGGGGTCAGCCATAGCACGAGACCTGCGCGTCAACCAGATGATCCGGATCCCTCAGGTCCGGGTCGTCGATGAAGAGGGAGCCCAGCTGGGTGTGATGCCCACGCCCCAGGCCCTCGCCATGGCGCAGGAGCGGGGGTTGGACCTCGTCGAGGTTGCCCCGCTGGCCGCACCGCCGGTCGTGAAGTTCCTCGACTTCGGTCAGTACAAGTACGAGCTGACGAAGCGCGAGAAGGAGAACAAGCGCCGGCAGCGCTCGGTGACGTTCAAGGAGGTCCGCCTCTCGCCGAAGATCGGCCAGGGCGACTTCGAGACGAAGGTCCATCGGGCGATCGAGTTCCTCGAGGATGGCGATCGGATCAAGGTGACCGTCCGCTTCCGGGGTCGCGAGCTGACCCACCCGGAGCTCGGCCGGAACATGCTGCACGAAGTTCACGGATCGGATCAAGGAACACGGGGTCGCCGAGCGGGCGCCGCTCCTCGAGGGGAAGTCGATGCACCTCACGGTCGCATCGCTTCACAAGCCCAAGGAGCACGAGGCAACCCAGCGCAGCACGACCAGCGCCGACGAGGCGGACGCCGCCGAGGCGGCGGTCGCCGAGCCGGCCGACGCCGGCGGCGAGCCGACGACGGCCGAAGCCGGCCGTGGCGGCAGCCGCCGAGCGCCGGAAGCCGGAAGCCGGCCGAAGCCGAGCCGCAGCGGAGCCGAAGCCGGCGGCCGCGGAGGCCAAGCCGGCGCGCGGCGGCGAGCCGAAGCCGGACCAGCGGCGGAGGCGGCCAAGCCGGTCGCGGCGAAGGCCGAGCCGCGGCCAAGGCCGGAGCCGGCGCCAAGCCGCGACCGCGGCGGAGCGCCGCCGGCAGCAACGGAGCCGGCCGGAGCCAGCCCGGCCGCACCCGCGGCCGAGAACGAAGCGAAACGTCGGAGCCCGCAGGCGCCGGCAGCGACAGGAGAGTAGGAACCAGGTGCCGAAGATCAAGAGCCACAAGGCCGCCCAGAAGCGGATCGGCGCGACGGGCAGCGGCAAGGTGATACCGCGTCAAGGCGTGGCGCGGCCATCACCTCGAGATCAAGTCGTCGCGCCGCACCCGGCGCTACGCGGGCAAGACGCTGATGAACGGCGTCCACGCCAAGCAGGTCCGGCGCCTGCTGCCGTACCTGTAGGAGCGGATCGATGGCACGAGTCAAGCGCGGCGTCACGTCCCACGCACGCCACAAGCGCCTCCTGAACGCGGCCGAGGGTCGCAAGGGCGCGAAGTCGCGACTGATCAAGGTCGCCCGCGAGGCGAACCTCCACGCGATGGCCTACGCGACCCGCGACCGGAAGCAGCGCAAGCGCCAGATGCGCGAGCTGTGGATCGTCCGGATCAACGCCGCCGCCCGCCAGAACGGCATGACCTACGGCGCGTTCGTCGCCGGCCTGAAGAAGGCCGAGATCGAGCTCGACCGCAAGACGCTGGCCGACGTCGCCGTCCGCGACGCCGGGACCTTTACGAAGATCGTCGAGGCCGTGAAGGGCGCCTGATCAGACCGCGCAACCCGAACGACAGAACCCTCGGACCGTCGACAATGGTCGAGGGGTTCGTGATTCCCAGGACGAGGGACGCGTGGAGCTGACCGACCTGACCCGCGATCTCGAGGCGCTGCGCGACGAGGCGCTCGCCGTCGATCGCGGCGCGCGCCCGACGTCGCCGGCGCTCGAGGCGATCGAGCTCGACGTCCTCGGCAAGAAGGGCCGGCTCACGGCCGTCCTGCGCGGGATCGGCGCGCTGCCGGCCGAGGACCGGCCGCGGGTCGGGGCGGTCGCGAACGTCGTCCGCGGCGCGATCGAGGCCGCGCTGGCGGAGCGCGGCGCGGACCTCCGCGGTGCGGCGCTCGAGGCTCGGCTCCGGGCCGAGGCGGTCGACGTCACGACGCCCGGCCGCCCGATCCGGCGCGGCGCGCTCCACCCGATCATCGAGACGATCCGCGAGATCGCCGACATCTTCGGCCAGTTCGGCTTCGTGACCTACGAGGGCCCCGAGGTCGAGGACGACGTCACGAACTTCCAGATGCTGAACATCCCGCCCGACCACCCGGCGCGCGACCTCTGGGACACCCTCTACGTCGACATCGAGGGGCACCTGCTCCGGACCCACACCTCGCCCGGCCAGATCCGGGTGATGACCGTCGACGCCGCCGCCGATCCGGGCCCTGCTGCCGGGTCGCTGCTACCGCTACGAGGCGATCGACGCGAGCCACGCCTCGGAGTTCTTCCAGGTCGAGGGCCTGATGGTCGACGAGGGCACGACGATGGGCGACCTGAAGGGCCTCCTCGACCAGTTCGCGAAGGCGATGTACGGCGTCCGACAAGCGGACCCGGTTCCGGCCCGGCTACTACCCGTTCACGGAGCCGTCCGTCGCGTTCGACGTCGAGTGCCTCGTCTGCGGCGGCTCCGGCTGCCCGGCCTGCTCGCGGACCGGCTGGATGACGATCCTCGGGGCCGGCATGGTCCACCCGGTCGTCCTCCAGTACGGCGGGCTGGATCCCGAGCGCTACCAGGGCTTCGCGTTCGGGATGGGCGTCGAGCGGATCGCGAACCTTCGCCACTCGGTCGGCGATCTCCGCCTGTACATGGAGAACGACCTCCGCTTCCTCGACCAGTTCGTGCGAGCGGTGGGATGGCGGAGCTCCGCGGACCTCGGGAGGCCGAGCTCGGAACGAGCGCCCGTGAAGTCCCGCTGTCCTGGCTGCGCGACTACGTCGACGTCGACCTCGAGCCCGAGGCCCTCGCCGAGCGGCTGACGCTGCTCGGCATGGAGGTCAAGGGGATCGAGCGCTGGGGCGCCGACTGGCGGAACGTCGTCGTCGGCGAGCTGCTCTGAGCGTCGAGAAGCACCCGCGCGCCGACCGGCTGTCCCTCACGAGCGTCCGCGTCGCGCGCCGACGGCGGCGAGCCGCTCGCGATCGTCTGCGGCGCGACGAACATCGCCGCCGGGCAGCGCGTCCCGGTCGCCCTGCCCGGGCGCCGTCCTGCCCGGCGACCGGCGGATCGAGCGGACCGAGAAGATGGGCGTCGTCAGCAACGGGATGCTCTGCTCCGGCGACGAGCTGAACCTGACCGGCGACGCAGACGGGATCCTGATCCTCGCTGCCGGACGCGCCGATCGGCGTGCCGCTCGCCGACCTCTACGGCGACGTCGTCCTCGATGTCGACGTGAAGCCGAACCGCGGCGACGCCCTGTCGCTGATCGGGCTGGCCCGCGAGGTCGCCGCGATCACCGGCGCGCCGCTCCGCTGGCCGGAGACGGATCCGATCGAGGACGACCGCGACGTCGCCGACCTGCTGACGCGTCGACGTGCGCGACACGCTTGGTGCCCGCGGTTCGTCGGCCGCTGGGTGGACGGCGTGACCGTCGGGCCATCGCCGGACCGCGTCCAGATGCGGCTGCGCGCGGCCGGCCAGCGGCCGATCAGCAACGTCGTCGACGTCAGCAACTACGTGATGCTCGAGCTCGGGCAAGCCGATCCATACCTACGACGCGGACGGCGTCGCGCTCGACGCACGCTGGCCGGCGCCGGCTGGTCGTCCGGCGGGCGGTCGCCGGGCGAGCGGCTCGAGACGATCGACCACGTCGCGCGGGACACTCGACGCCGACACGCTGCTGATCGCCGACGCGCGCGGGCCCGCTCGGGATCGCCGGGATCATGGGCGGCGCGGGATCCGAGGTGTCGGAGGCGACGACGCGGGTGATCGTGGAGTCGGCGATCTTCGACCCGATCCTCATCCGCCGGACCGGTCAGCGCTACGCCCTCCGATCCGAGGCCAGCCTCCGGTTCGAGAAGGGCCAGGAGACGCGGCTTGCCCGGATCGGCGCCGATCGTGCCGCGCGGCTGGTCGCGGAGTGGGCCGGCGGCACCGTCGCCCGCGGCCGCGTCGACAGCGACCCGAGCGGAGCCGGAGCCGACCCGCGTCCCGTTCCGACCGGCCCGGGTCAACCGTCTGCTCGGGACGGACCTCGCCGTCGGCGAGCAGCGCGACCCTCCTGGATCGCGTCGGCATCGGGTCGGAGCCGGCGACGGACGCGGCCTGCCGACCGGCGCGTGCCGGTCGCCGCCGGGTCCCGTGCCCCTGGCGATCGACGACGTCGGGCCGGAGGCGCTGCTCGTGGCGATCGTTCCGACCTGGCGACGCGACATCGCGATCGAGGCCGATGTGACCGAGGAGATCGTTCGCGTCCGCGGCTACGAGACGGTTCCCGACATCCTGCCGCACACGCCGATGCCCGCCTTCCGCCACTCGCCGCTGGAGCGTCCGCGACCGGGTCCGCGAGGCACCCTCGCCGGCGCCGGGCTGAGCGAGGCCGTCAGCCATGCGCTCGTCTCCGTCCAGCCAGGCGGAGCGCTTCGCCTGGACCGCCGAGACGGCCGCCGTTGCCGGTGGGACGCCTGCCGGCGGCCGAGCGATCCGCGTCACGAACCCGCTCTCGCCGACCACTCGGTCCTTCGCCGGTCGGTCGTCGGCAGCCTGGTCGAGATCGCGGCGTCGAACCTCCGCCGTGGCCGGGAGGACGTCGCGATCTTCGAGATCGGCAAGGGCTACGGCGACGACGCGGGCGTCATCCGCGAGTGGTGGCGCCTCGCGATCGCCCTGACCGGGCCGGCCGAGGAGCCGTCGTGGAACCGGCCGCATGCGCCCATTCGACCTCGACGACGTCAAGGGCGTCGATCGAGCTGTCTGCCGCCGCCTCGGCCTCGCCGCCCCGACATACAGCCCACTGACCGACGAGCCGCTGCTGCACCCGGGTCGCGCCGCGACCGTGGTCGCGACGCACACGGCCGGCACCGACGCGGGCGCCGTCGCCCTGTCCGGGGTCCTCGGCGAGCTCCATCCCGCCGTCGCCGACGCCATCGATCTCCGCGGCGCCCGCCTGATCGTCGCCGAGCTCGACATCGCGGCCTCGGCCGGCGGCCGGGTCGGTGACCGACGGGGTGGTCGCGCCGTCGCGGCATCCGGCCGTGGAGCGCGACCTCGCCGTCGTCGTCCAGGAGGACGTCGCCGGCCGCGGCGGTCGAGCGGGCGATCCGGTCCGCCGCGGGCGGGGACCTCGTCGACCTGCGCCTGTTCGACGTCTATCGCGGCGCGCCCCTCGGCGCCGACGAGAAGAGCGTCGCCTGGCGGCTCGTCTTCCAGGCGCCGGATCGGACCCTGACCGACGCCGAGGTCGACGGACCGATCGCGTCGATCACGACTCGCGCTCGCGGCGCTCGGTGGCCGGATCAGGACCTGAGTCCTGTTGCTGGCGCGGATTCCGCGCTGCTACCCTGTGCCGGCCCTGCGACGCCGTGCGGGGTCACGGCCCGCCGCTGAGGAGCGTTCGTGGACATCGGCCTCCGGCTCGATCAACCGGTTCGACCTCCTGGTCGTGCTGCTCTGCTTCGGGTTCTTCGTGCTGGGCTACGTCCAGGGGACGATCCGGCGGATCCTCGGGCTCGCCTCGATGCTCTTCTCGTTCCTGTTCGCGGCGAACCTGCGCGATTCGCTCGGGAGCTACCTCGCGCTCGAACTGGAACCAGTTCCCCGACGAGTACGCGGTGATGCTCGGGTTCGGGATCGTGTTCGTCGCGGCGACGATCGCGTTCACGATCGTGATCCAGGCCTTCTATCACAAGCAGGACCTGTTCAAGAAGGCGACGTTCGCCGACGAGGTGATCGGTGGCGCTGCTCGGCGTCGTCCAGGCGCTGTTCCTCGTCGGCTGCGTGATCGTCATCCTCGACTCGTTCTTCCGGATCCCGGCGATCGCCCAGAGCGACGGCGAGCTCCCGTTCCTCCGCAACTTCTGGGGCGTGCTCAACGACTCGACGACGGCCGAGCTCTTCCGGGATCGGCTGATCCCGGGCTTCATCTCGGTCTTCGGGCTCCTGATCCCGCAGGACATCCAGAACGCTCTACCTCGGCCTGATCGCGGCCGGGCCGGCCACTCGGCCCAGCGCCGCCGGCGCCGCCTGAGCTCGATGACCGTGTCGGCGTCGCTTCGCGCCCTGCTCGCCGGTCCGACCCTCGACGGCCGGCCGCGGCCTGCTCGGCGCGCGGATCGTCCGCGACGACGCGACGGGACGGCGGGTCGTCCGGATCGTCGAGGTCGAGGCGTACATCGGCGAGGACGACCGGGCCTCGCACGCCCGGTTCGGGCGGACCGCCCGGAACGCGGTGATGTACGGGCCTCCCGGGACGGCCTACGTGTACCTTGTCTACGGGATGCACGACTGCCTGAACATCGTCACCGAGCCCGCCGGGCACGCCGGCCGCGCTGCTCGTCCGAGCCGTCGAGCCGATCGAGGGGATCGAGCGCGATGCGGGCCGCTCGCGCCCGGCGCGCACGCGAGCGACGCCGCGCGGCGCCCGCCGGCCGCCCGGCCGCGACGACGCGACGCGCGATCCCGGACCTCCGCCTCGGCTCCGGGCCCGGCCTCGTCTGCGCGATCCTCGATCTCGACCGGTCGCTGACCGGCGCCGACCTGCTCGACCGCGGATGCCGCGGTCCGGCTCGAGCCGCGCCCGGCTCGCCGAGCCGGCGCCGGACGTCGTCGCGAGCCCCCGCGTCGGGATCGGCTATGCCGGCGAGCCGTGGACGTCGCTCCCGTGGCGGCTGTCGATCCGCCGGCCACCCGTCGGTCTCGCGCCCGACGCCCATCCGTCCGGCTGACGTGGACGCCCGCTCGTCGCCCTCCTGGAGTTCCCGCTCGTCCGCGAGCGTCTCGCCGAGAAGACCTCGTTCCCGCCGTCGCGCCGGCTCGCCGAGGCGCTCGTCCCGGAGAGCGATCCCGTCGCTCGTCGCCCGCGGCCTCGACGAGACCGACCAGGTCCGCGCGCTCCTGCTCGCGAGCGGCCGGGCGTCGGCGTCGGCGCCGCCCACGACATCGGCCCGGCGATCGAGCGGGCGGCCCGCGGCGGCCGGCTGGACCCGCAGCAGTTCCTCGAGCTCGCCGACACGCTCGACGCGACCGCCCGCCTCCAGACCGTCGCTCGCCGACGACCGCCGGCCGCTCCTCCACGCCCTCGGCCGCGAGCTCCACGCCGCTGCCCGCGATCCGCTCGACGCTCGCCCGCAGCTTCGACCCGACCGGCGAGCTGCTCGACACCGCCTCGCCGCGTCTCGGCGGGCTGCGGGCGGCCGTCCGGGTCGCCTACGACCGGCTGCGGCGTCGTCTCGACGCCCTCGTCGGCTCGGAGCTGGGCAGCGCGCTCCAGGACCCGATCATCACGCTCCGCAACGGGCGCTACGTCGTCCCGGTCAAGGCCGAGGCCCGCGTCGCGGGTCAAGGGCATCGTCCACGACGCGTCGCGGCAGCGGCGTCCACGCTCTTCGTCGAGCCGCTCGTCGCCGTCGAGCTCGGGAACGCCTGGCGCGAGGCGCAGGTCGCGGAGCAGGAGGAGATCGAGCGGATCCTCGACGAGCTCTCGGCGCTCGTCGCCGCGAACGCGGTCGCCGCTGCGGGAGACGCTCGGGTGCGCTCGCCCGGTTCGACTTCTGGGCCGCCAAGGCGAGTCTCGCCGCCGACCTCGACGGGACGCGGGCGGAGACCGCCGACGCGCCCGGAGGTCATCCTGCTCGGCGCCCGCCACCCGGGCCTGAGCGGGCGGGTGATCCCGATCGACATCCGGCTCGGGCGACGGCTACACCGCGCTCGTCGTGACCGGCCCGAACACCGGCGGCAAGACCGTGACGCTGCGGACGCTCGGGCTGCTCGCCCTGATGCACCAGGCCGGGCTCCACGTCCCGGCCGAGGCCGGCTCGCGGCTGCCGGTCTTCCGCGACGTCTTCGCCGACATCGGCGACGAGCAGTCGATCGCGCAGAGCCTCTCGACGTTCTCCGGCCACCTCCGCTCGATCACCCGGATCGTCGAGTCGGCGGGCCGCGGGACGCTCGTGCTGCTCGACGAGCTCGGGGCCGGGACGGACCCGACCGAGGGCTCGGCGCTCGCCCAGGCGCTCCTCGACCACTTCATCCGGGCCGGAGCGCTCGTCGCGGCGACGACCCACTACGCCGAGCTGAAGGCGTACGCCCACACGACCGACGGGGCCCGGAACGCGTCGGTCGAGTTCGACCTCGAGACGCTGTCGCCGACATACCGGCTGACGATCGGGCTGCCGGGCGGCAGCCAGGCGTTCGCGATCGCCGAGCGGCTGGGCCTCGACGCCGGAGATCGTCGCCGACGCACGCTCGCGGCTGTCCGAGAACCAGCGGGCGTTCGAGGAGACGCTCGCCCGGATCCGCGAGACGGAGGGCGAGACCAGCGAGGCGCTCGAGCGGGCCCGGGCCGCCGAGGCGCGCGCGGCCGACGCCCTGCGGACGGCCGACGAGGAACGCCGCCGCGCGCGCCGCGAGCGGGACGAAGCGGTCCGCGCGGCCCGGGTCGAGGCGGAGCGGCTCGTCGACACGATCCGGGACGAGGTCCGGGCGACGCGCCAGCGCGCTCGAGCGGGAGACCGTCACGGCGCCGTCCCTCGACGCGGCGGTGGCCCGGGCGGAGGCCCAGCTGGCGCGCCTGCCCGGCGCGAGTCGCCGACGGCGACGCCGGCACGGCGGTCGACGTCCCGGCGCCGCCGGTGGAGCACCTCTGGCAGCTCGGCGAGCGGGCCCGGAGCCGGACGCGGCGGCTGGGAGGGCCGGATCGCGGCCCTCGAGAAGGGCGGCAAGCGGGCGACGCTCGAGTCCGGCGGGATGCGGATCAGCGTCGACGACCGACGACCTGGACCCGGTCGCGTCGCCGGCGCCGCCCGTCGACGAGGACCGGACGATCGGCCGGAACGCCCGGATCACGCGGTCCTCGCCCCGACGACCGGCCGGACCGCAGCAGCGGGATCGCGTCCCTCCAGCTGGACCGGGCGCGCTCGGTCGCCTCGTCGCTCGACCTCCGCGGGGCGCGGGTGGACGAGGCGCTTGCGGCCCTCGACCGCTACCTCGACGACGCGGCGCTGGCCGGCCTCGACCAGGTCGTGATCATCCACGGCCTCGGCACGGGGGCGCTCCGCGACGCCGTGCGGGACCGGGCGGGCGGCCACCCGCTCGTGCCTCGACCCGGCCCGGCGAGCGCGGCGAGGGCGGCGACGGGGCGACGATCATCAAGCTCTGACGTCGCGGCGATCGACCCGCGCGGTTCACCCGCCGAGCGGGACGGCCATCAGGGCTTCGGGCTCTTCGGCGGCTGGCCGGGCGGCGGGCTCGGCGGCGGGTTGCCCGGGTCCGGCGGCGGGCAGAACAGCCCGAACGGGTTGTCGCACGGCGGCGGCTGCACCGGCGGCGGCGCGAGCGGGCAGAGGGCGGTCGGGGCGAAGATCCCGCCCCAGCTCTTGCCGAACGGGAAGAACCCCGTGCCGTAGAAGTACGAGGTGTGGGTGCCCTTCGCCCCGCCGCCCCGGCCCGACCCGCGGGCTGCCCGCTACATCCAGTTGTTGTCCGCGCGCTGCCAGTTGGCGCGGCCCGCATCGATCTGGCTGTAGTCGAGCGCGCCGACCGTCTTCTTCGGCCCGACGCAGCCGTCCTGCCAGAGCTTGCCGCTCGCCGAGTCGATCGTGACCGACCGATGGAAGTCGTCGGTCTGGGTCGGCTCCGTGCCGGCGACGAACAGCTCCTTGATCGTCTTCGTGGTGAACGGACCCGGGCTTGTAGCCGGTGAACGCGTCGACCGATCGCGGTCGAGAGGCCCTTCGGCTGGCGGAAGGTCGCGATCGGCGTGCCCTTCGTGACCTCGGTGAGTGATCCGCGACCAGAGCGGCGCCGACGAGCCGAGCGAGAGGGTGTCCGTGTCCGGGCGAGTTGTCGCTGTTGCCCATCCAGACGCCGACGACGATCGCCGGTGCCTTCGGGTCCTTGGGCGGAGCGACGAAGCCGTAGGCGTGGACGTCGCGGTTGTCGCTCGTCGTGCCCGTCTTGTAGGCGGCCGGTCGCCGGCGCCGCCGCCGTCGGTGATCGACCCACTCGCCCCAGAACGGGTTCGTCTTCGGGCTCGGTGTTGCCCGCGAGGATGTCCGTCATGATGTAGGCGGTCTGGGGGCTGATCACGGCCTTGCCCTTGGCCGGCTTGGCGGCGGGATCCGGCCAGACGACCTTCCCATCTGGAGTCGACGACCTTGAGGATCGTCGTCCGCGGCATCAGCTTGCCGCCGTCGGCGATCGCCCCGTAGGCGCCGATCATGTCGATCGGGTGGACCTCGAGCGTGCCGATCGCACATCGACGTGACCGGCACCGAGCCCGGGCACGTAGTGGACGCCGAAGTCCTTCGAGCGGTCGTAGAAGTGCTTCAGGCCGTTCATCAGCCCCGCCTTGATCGAGGGGATGTTCAGCGAGAACTGGAGGGCCTCGCGGAGACGGACGGGGCCGCGCTCGGCCTTGTCGGCCTGGGTCGGGATGAAGTTGCCGCCGAAGTTCGTCGTGACGTCCATGAACAGCGTCGCCGCGGTCATCGTCCCGTCCTCGATGCCGATCGCGTAGTTGATCGGCTTGATCGACGAGCCGGGCTGGCGCCAGCCGTCCGAGAGGACGTCGAACTGGGGCTGGAACCGCCTCGTCGCCCGGGCGTTGAAGCTCGCCGATCCGGCGTAGGCGAGGACCTGGCCGGTCCGGTAGTCCATGACCGCCGACGCGGCGTTGTGGAGGTTCTTGCCCTTCAGGTTCTGGATCCAGCTCCAGTCCTTGCTCGGGATCTTCAGGTTCTTCAGGGTCGTCCGGGTGTCGGCGTGGTTCGGGCGCCCAGGCGGCGGCGTACAGCCACTTCTCGACCGTCGCCTGCATCTTCGTGTCGAGCGTCGTCGTGACCGTGGTAGCCGCCCGTGTCGATCTTGTCGCACTGGTCGACCGCGACGTCCGGGCAGAGGATCGTCGCCGAGCTCCTGGCGGACCTGGAGGACGAACTGCGGGGCCCGCCAGTGGTTGCCGAGCTGCGGCGCGAGGACGATCGGCTCGGTCTTGGCCTGCCTCGTACTCGTCGGTCGTGTGCTGCGAGCCGGACAGCGGGCTGCGCGACTTCATCAGGTCGAGGACGTAGTTGCGCCGCTTGTAGATCTCGGGTCGTGTTCGGGACGACGAGGCTGAGCTTCTTCGGATCGCAGTCGTCCGGGCTCGACGTTCGGCGTCGCGCAGACCTCCTCGGCGTTGCGGACGAGGTCGTAGGCGGTCGGCGACTGGGGGATCGCCGCGAGGACGGCCTCCTGGGCGAGCGTCAGGTCCTTGAGGTTCTTGTTGAAGTAGGTGTGGGCGGCCGCCTTCACCCCGTAGCTCTGGTTGCCGTAGAAGTTCTGGTTGAGGTAGGCGGTGATGATCTCCTGCTTGCCCTCCTCGCCCGGGTAGGCCTGGGTGAGGCGGAGCGACTGGATGATCTCGCGGATCTTCCGCTCCTCGCGGCTGCCGTTGAACGCCTCGGCCGGCAGGAGGCGGGCCCGGACGAGCTGCTGGGTGATCGTCGATCCGCCGCGGGGCCGGCCCTCGAGCGTGTCGATGGTCGCCGAGACGAAGCCGGCGAGGTCGAAGCCCGGGTTCGACCAGAAGTCCTTGTCCTCGATCGCGGTCGTCGCGTCGAGCAGCTCCGGCGGCAGCTCGTCGTAGGTGACGAGCTCGCGCTTGAACTCGCCGAGCTTGGCCAGCTACGTCTTGCCGGTCCGGTCCGTGATCGTCGTCTGCTGGTCGAAGCTGAGCTCGCTCAGGGTGTGCTTGGGGTCGGGCAGGCCCTGGCTGTAGTAGTTGTAGGCGGCGGCGGCCGCGACCATCCCCGCCAGGCCGATCAGCAGGAAGACGGCCAGGAGCAGGATGGGGATCGCGATGAGGACTCGTCGAAGCGTTCGACGAGCCACGAGGCCGTCCGCGTCCGACGCCGCGCCGATGGCGCTGACGCCGCGCGAGGCTGGTCTGCATGTCGGGCCGCACGATAGCATAGGGGTCGTGGTGGTCCCCCCTGTCCGGACGGTCGAGACGGCTCGGCCGCGGGTCCTGTGACGCCCGCCGGCGGCTCGGCGGCGACGGTTCCGACGCTCGCGACGCTCCTCGACGAGCTCGACCTGGCGGGGGATGCTCCACGGCATCGACGCCCGGGCTGCCGGCGCGGCTGGCGAGCGGTCGGCCGATCGCCGGCTACAACGGCTTCGACCCGACCGCCCCGTCGCTCCACGTCGGCCACCTCGTCCCGATCTTCGGGCTGCTCCAGTTCCAGCGGCACGGCGGCCGGCCGGTGGCGCTGCTCGGCGGCGGGACGGGGATGATCGGCGATCCGTCGGGTCGATCCGACGAGCGGAACCTCCTCGACCGCGAGACGCTGGCGGCGAACGTCGCCGGGATCCGCGCGCCAGCTGGAGCGGTTCCTCGACTTCAGTCCCGCCGCGGGCGATCGCGGCGCGCGTCCTCGTCAACAACCTCGACTGGCTCGGCCGAGATCGGCCTGATCGACTGGCTCCGCGACGTCGGCAAGCACTTCACGATCCCGTACATGCTCGCGAAGGACTCGGTGACGACGCGGATGGACCGCGGCCTGTCGTTCACCGAGTTCAGCTACATGCTGATCCAGGCGACCGACTACGAGCACCTCCACCGGACGATGGGCGTCGACCTCCAGATGGGCGGCGCGGACCAGTGGGGCAACATCACCGCGGGGCTCGAGCTGATCCGGCGCCGGGCCGGCCTCGCCGACGACGAGGCCGATCGCGGCGCCGACGAGCCGGCCCACGGGCTCGCCTACAAGCTGCTGCTGTCGCCGTCGGGCGCGAAGTTCGGCAAGACCGAGGGCGGGACGTCGGTCTGGCTGGATGCCGAGCGGACGTCGCCGTACGCGTTCTACCAGTACTGGCTGAACACGGACGACCGCGACGCCGGCACGTACCTGCGGTGGTTCACGCTGCTCGGTCGCGAGGAGATCGAGGCGCTCGAGGCGGAGATGGCGGCGCGCGCCGGAAGCACGGGCGGCACAGCGCGCGCTCGCCCGCGGACATCACCGAGCGGACCCACGGCGCGGAGGCGCGGACGCACGCCGAGCGATCGAGCGATGTCGGAGGTCCTGTTCGGGCGCGCGGCGGCCGTCGACCCGGCGCTGTATCGCGGCGCTCCACGAGGCGGTCCGGCGGTCGCCATGTCACGGACACCGATCGCTGCTCGCCGCCGGCGACCGGCCATCGCGCTCGCCGACGCCGGCCTGTTCGCGATCGACGGGCGAGGCCCGGCGCGCTGATCGCGTCCAGGGGGGCTGACCGTCAACGGCGACGCGCGTGACGCGAGGCCGACGGCGCCGATCCGAGGCGATCGATCGACGGCTGGATCGGCGTCGCCGTCGGGACGCGGAAGCGGCAGTCTGGCGGTCGGGCGGACGACCGGCCGCGCTGATCAGCCCGCGTGGCGGCCGCGGAGGACGTCGATCACCGTCGGCCGGGCGCGACGCCCCGCTCGGCGAGCAGCACGAGGGCGTGGTAGAGGAGGTCGGCGGTCTCGCCGGCGAGGGCGTCGCGGGTGGCGTCGCGATCGCGTGCCGCCGAGCTTCGGCCGTCGCGTCGTCCTTGGCCGCGATCAGGACCTCGGTCGCCTCCTCGGTGACCTTCCGCCCGACCGCGTCCACGCCGCCGTCGAGCAGGCTCGTCGTGTAGGAGCCGTCCGGGCCGCTCGGCCGCGCGGGAGGCGATCGTCGTCCCAGCAGTCCCTCGCAGCCAGCCGAAGCCCTGGGTCGGTGGGCTCCGGCGCGGGGCGACGCGCGTCGCGGATCGAAGCAGCTCCGGGTGTTCCGATGGCAGGTCGGCCCGACCGGATCCGACGGCGACGAGGATCGCGTCGGCGTCGCAGTCGAGGACGACGTCGCGGACGACGAGCTCGTGGCCGGACGACTCGCCCTTCCGCCACAGCCGGTCGCGCGTCCGCGAGTGGAAATGGACGACGCCGGTCTCGCGGGTGACCCGCCAGGCCTCCTCGTCCATCCAGGCGAGCATCAGGACCCGGCCGTCGGCGACGTCCTGGACGATCGCGGGGGCGAGGCCGTTCGGGCCCCAGCAGCGGCTCCGGTGCGGCTGGGTCGTCGGCACCCTGCGTCATGCCGCGGCCTCCTCGACGAGCCGGACCGGCAGGCCGGCGGCGGCCATCGCCCGCTTGACCTCGGCGATCGAGTGGAGCCGCCGATGGAAGATCGAGGCGGCGAGCACGGCGTCGGCGCCGCCGTCGCGGATCGCGGCGACGAAGTCCGTCGGGGCCGGCCGCGCCACCGGACGCGATGACCGGCACGCGGACGCGGTCCGTGATCGCCCGCAGGAGCGCGGTGTCGAAGCCGGAGCGGGTGCCGTCGCGATCGATCGAGGTGACGAGGAGCTCGCCGGCGCCGAGGTCGACGACCCGCTCGGCCCAGGCGATCGCGTCGAGACCCGTCGACTCGCGGCCGCCCTTGACGACGACCTCCCACGCCGGCGCGGCATCGGCGTCGCCGCGGCTCGGCCGGTCGCGCGGCGGCGGGCGTCGATCGCGACGACGACGGCCTGCCGGCCGAAGCGGGCGGCGCAGCGGGAGACGAGCGTGGGGTCGGCGACCGCGGCCGTGTTCAGCGAGACCTTGTCCGCGCCCGCCCGGAGGACCTCGCGCATGTCGCGGACGCTCCGGACGCCGCCGCCGACGGTGAGCGGGATGAACGCCCGTCGCGCCGTCCGCTCGACGATGTCCAGGAGCGTGCCGCGGCCCTCCGGCGCCGCGGTGATGTCGAGGAAGACCAGCTCGTCGGCGCCCTCCGGCCGCGTAGCGCTCGGCGAGCTCGGGCGGATCGCCCTCGTCGACGAGGTCGACGAACCGGGTGCCCTTCACGACGCGGCCGTTCGCGACGTCGAGGCAGGGGATGACGCGGCGGCGGAGCATCAGCCGGCTCCGCGGCGGCGACGCGGCGGGGGATCCGCGCCGGGCCAGCGCCCGTCCCGCAGCAGCCCGACGGCGTTGGCGAGCAGCCGCAGGCCGTCCGCCCGCTCCGCTCGGGGTGGAACTGGACGCCGAGCACGTTGGTCCGCGCGCGACCGCGCTGACGAACGAGCGCTCCGTGGGTCGTCGAGCGAGGATCACGTCGTCCGCGTCCGGTCCGGCCGGCGACGCCGGCGTACGAGTGGACGAAGTAGAAGTCCGCGCCCTCCGCGGATGCCCGCGAAGAGCGGGTGGTCGCGGGTGCGCTCGACCTGGTTCCAGCCGATGTGGGGGAGCGTCGGCGCGTCGCGAGTCAGCGAGGTGCGACCGGCGAGGACGCCGAGGGTCGTCGCGCCGTCCTCGTCGCTGCCCTCGAACAGGAGCTGGAGCCCGAGGCAGATCCCGAGGTACGGCCGCCCGGCCCCGATCCAGTCGCGGATCGCGGTCGCGAGCCCGCGTCGCTCCAGGCGGTCCATCGCGGGGCCCGCCGCCCCGACACCCGGGACGACGAGCAGGTCCGCGCCGCGGATCGCCTCCGGGTCGCGCGCGACGACGACGTCGGCGCCGACGCTGACCGAGCGCCTGGTCGATGCTCACGAGGTTGCCGGCGCCGTAGTCGACGACGCGACGAGCGGGCGCGGCCGCGGCGCTCACGTCGAGCCCTTCGTGGACGCCACTCCCCGGCGACGCGGGTCCGGGGCGACGGCGGCGCGAAGCGCGCGGCCGAGCGCCTTGAACGCGGCCTCGGCCAGGTGGTGGTCGTTCCGCCCGGTTCCACGCACGTGGAGCGTGGCGCCGGACGTGCGGGCGAAGGCCTCCAGGGCATGCTCGACGAGCTGGAGCGTGAGCTCGCCGGCCCGCTCTCCGCGGAACGGCAGGTCGATCGACGGCATACGGGCGACCGCCGACGTCGACGATCGCCGTCGCGAGGGACTCGTCCATCGGCACGCTCGCGTCGCCGAACCGCTCGATCCCGGCTCGGTCGCCGAGCGCCTCGGCCACCGCCGAGCCGAGCACGAGCGCGACGTCCTCGACCGTGTGGTGGTCGTCGACGTGGAGGTCGCCGACGCGCCCGGATCGTCAGGTCGAACAGGCCGTGGTGGGCGAACGAGCCCGAGCAGGTGGTCGTAGAACCCGACGCCCGGTCGCGATGTCGGCGTCGCCCGACTGCCGTCGAGGTCGATCGTGACGGTCACGTCCGTCTCGCGGGTCGTTCGGGACGACGGTCACACGCCGGTCGGCGCGGTCGCGGACGTCGATCGTGCCGAGCGGGGTCGTCATCGCCGCGGCCTCGTCGCGATCGTCGCGCGCCGCGGCGATCGAGCCGGTCGTTGCCGGCGCGGTCGCGGATCGTGAGCCGCAGGCAGTGGGCGAGGGGATGGCCGGCCGCGAACGTCCGCGGCACCAGCCCACGCCGCAGCATGCCCGGTCGCGACGGCCGCGGCCCGCTCGGGCGGTCCCGAAGTCGACGAGCAGGAAGTTCGTCACCGACGGCCCGACGGACCAGCCGGCGTCCCGCAGCTCGCGCGCCAGTCGATCGCGCTCGGCGTCGACCCGGGCGACGTTCGCGGCCATGCCCGTCGGATCCGCGAGGGCCGCGGTGACGACCGACACGCTGACCGTCGAGACGGAGCCGGGCGGCCGATACGGCGCGATCCGGGCGATCGTCTCCGGGCCGGGCGATCGCGAACCCGACCCGCAGGCCGGCCAGCGCGTACGCCTTGCTCGCGGTTCGGACGACGACGAGGTTCGGGTGCTCGTGGCGGAGGTCCAGCAGGGTCGAGCCGACGAACTCCGCGTACGCCTCGTCGAGGACGACCGATCGCGGGCGCGCGACCGGCGGCTCGGCGGCATCGCCGGCGATCCCGGCGAGGAGCTCGGCGATCGCGCCGTCGGGCTCGGGCAGGCCGGTCGGGTTGTTCGGGCTGCAGAGCCAGACGACGTCCGCCGTCGTCGCGGCGGCGCGCGTCGCGGCGAGGTCGAGTCGGTAGCCGTCGTCCGGTCCGAGCCGCGGCACGAGGTCGGCCGTCGCGCCCCGCTGCTCGGTCACGACCCGGTACATCGCGTAGGTCGGGGTCGGGACGACGGCACGCCCGCCGGCCGGCAGGAACGCCTTGCCGATCAGGTCGAGGATCTCGTCCGCCCCGGCGCCCACGAGCAGCTCGTCGGTCGCGACGCCGTAGACGCGGGCCGCGGTCTCGACGAGGCGGCGGTAGTCGGACGGCGGGTATTCCGACAGCGGCGCCTCGAACGTGCCGGCGGCGAGGATCGCCCGCGACGAGCTCGGGCGGCGCGGGCGAGGTGTTCAGGTCGAAGCGGAGGATGTCGGCGAGCGGGCACGCCGAAGCGGGCGGCGACCTCCTCGTCGGTGGCCTCCCAGCTGTAGCTCGCCGGCTGGGTCGGAAGGCTCGTCGTCACGGGCGTCGGGCTCATCGCGTGAGACCCGCGCCGAACGCGCGTCTCGACGGCGTTGCGGTGGGCCGTGAGCCCCTCCGCCGTCGCGAGGCGGCCGACGGTCTCCCGGATCGCGGCCAGGCCGCGTCTCGTCGATCCGCTGGACCTGGCTGTACCGCCCGAACGCCTCGACGACAGCGGGTCGCAGGCACGAGCGAGCCCGCCGGTCGGGAGGACGTGGTTGGCGCCGGTCGCGTAGTCACCGGCGGACTCGGGCGCCCAGGGCCCGACGAAGATCGATCCGGCATGGCGGATCCGACCGGCGACGCGCGTCGGCGTCCCGGACGTCGACGAGAGGTGCTCCGGCGCGTAGGCGTCGACGAACGCGACGGCGGACGTGAGGTCCGGCGCGAGCGCGATCCGGCCGTGGGTCGCGAGGGCGGCCGAGCGAGGATCTCTCGGCGGTCGAGGCGCGGGAGCAGGGTCGCGATCTCGCGTTCGACGGCGTCGGCGAGGGCGGGGCTCGTGGTCACGAGGATCGCCGGCGAGTCCGGGCCGTGCTCGGCCTGGGTCACGAGATCCGCGGCCACGATGACGGGATCCGCTGCGTCGTCCGCGAGGACCATCCCCTCCGACGGACCGGCGGGCAGGTCGATCCCGACGAGGCCGGCCACCTCGAGCTTCGCGGCGGTGACCCAGGCGTTGCCCGGTCCGACGATCCGATCGACGGGCTCGAACGCCGGCGTCGCCCGCCGAGGCGTCGGCGTCCCAACCGAACGCGAGCGCTCCGACCGCCTGGGCGCCGCCGGCGACGAGGATGGCATCGACCTCGAGCAGCCCGGCGGCGCCGAGCAGCACCGGGTCGATCGCCCCCGTCCGGCGTCCGCCGGCGTCGCGACGACGACCTCGGTCACGCCGGCCGTCCTGGGCCGGGACGACGGTCATGACGAGCGACGACGGGTACGGCGCGGACCCGCCCGGGACGTAGCAGCCGACGCGGTCGAGCGGCAGCCAGCGACGCTCGATCTCGATGCCGGGCACGATCGTCGTCCGACGTCGTCGCTGGACGCTGCGTCGCGGCGAACCGCGCCGGACGTGGTCGATCGCCTGCTCGAGCGCCGCGCGATCGGCGCGGGTCGAGCCGGTCGCGGGCCGCCCGCAGCTCCGGGCGGTCGACGATGAGGCGGCCGTCGCCGAGGCCGCCGCCGAACCGGGCGTTGGCCTCGCGGACGCGCCCGGCGCCGCGGCGCCCGGACGTCGTCGAGGATCGTCCGCGCGCCCGCGCGGACCCGCTCGTCGGGAACGGCGCCGCGGCGGACACAGCGCCCGCCGCTCGGCGACGTCGGCCGAGCTCGTCGAGGCCAGGTCGAGCCGTCGAAGGACGAGGGGCGTCGGCGGCGGTGACCGTCGAGGCGGCGGAGCGGCTCGGCGGTCACGGGACGATCTTCTCGATCGGCAGGACGAGGATGCCGGACGCCCCGGCGGCCTTCAGGCGCGGCAGCAGGCTCCAGACGTCGTCGGCGCCGACGACGGCGTGGATCGCGATCATCCCGGCGTGCGCGAGCGGGATCACCGACGGCGATTCGAGGCCCGGGCAGGAGCGTCTCGAGCTCCTGGAGGTCGAGCCGCGGGCGCGTTCATCATCAGGTACTTCCGGTCGCGCGCCGCGATGACCGCGCTGAGCATCGTGTCGACCGCGGCGAGCTCTTCGGCCCGCTGGACCTGGGCCGTCGGGTTGGCGACGAGGATCGCCTCGGAGGCGAGGACGTCCGCGATCGGGCGCAGGCCGTTCATCACGAGGGTCGAGCCGGTCGAGACGAGATCGACGATCGCCTCGGCCAGGCCGAGCCGCGGGGCGACCTCGACGGCGCCGGAGATCGAGATGACGTCGACGGCGAGCCCGGCCCGTTCGAAGAACCGCCGCGTCGTGTTCGGGTGGGCCGTCGCGACGCGGAGGCCGGCGAGCTCCTCGATCGTGCCGATAGGTCGCTGTCGGCGGGCACGGCCGCGGCGAGGCGGCACTGGCCGTAGCCGAGCGATCGCAGACGCGGCAGCTCCGCGCCGGTCTCGGCGAGGAGGTCCTCGCCCGTGACGCCGAGATCGGCGACGCCGTCCCCGACGAACTCGATGACGTCGTTCGTCCGGACGAACAGGATGTCGAGGTCGAAGTTCCGGACGCGCGCGACGAGGCTCCGCTCGTGCTCCTCGAAGACGAGCCCGGCATCGCGCAGCAGCTGGACCGTCGGCTCGACGAGCCGGCCCTTGTTCGGGATCGCGAGCCGCAGCCGCTCGCGACCCTCGAGCGCGGTCATCGCTCGCGTCCGGCAGGGTAGGGGACACCCGCCTCGCGAGCGGCGGCTGAGCTTCGCGAGCGCCTCGCGATAGCCGCCCTCGCCGTGGTTCAGCCAGGTCGCGATCCGGGTGATCGTCGCGGTGCTGGCGCCGGTCTCGCGGGAGATCGCCGCGTAGTGCTCGCCCTCGTCGAGGCGACGGACGACGGCCCAGCGCTGGGCGAGGTCGCGGAGCTCGCCGAGGGTGCAGAGGTCGCGCAGGAAGTGGGCGGCCTCGTCCGCCGTCTCCAGGCGGAGCAGCGCGTCGATCAGCTCGTCGACATCTCGCGTGCGCCAGTCTTCCATCGGTCGCCCTCGGTCCTCTCTGGTACGTAGTAGCGTGCTAGCATGGTAGCGTGCTAGCACAGGAGACGTCAACGTTCGATCTGCATCCCGGCGATCGACCTCCGCGGCGGTCGAGTCGTGCGGCTGCAGCAGGGCTCGTTCGACCGCGAGCAGATCTACGGCGACGATCCGGCGGCGGTCGCGACGGGTCTTCCGGGCGGCCGGGGCCCGCTGGA
The DNA here is from genome assembly GCA_963817095.1 of uncultured Chloroflexia bacterium. Classification (GTDB taxonomy): domain Bacteria; phylum Chloroflexota; class Limnocylindria; order Limnocylindrales; family CSP1-4; genus CF-46. The sequence continues at coordinate 140,600 of CAWFND010000001.1, read as the reverse complement.
TCCACGTCGTCGACCTCGACGGAGCGCGGACGGGTCAGCGGACCCACGACGTCCAGGTGGCTGAAGTCGCTGTCGCGGCCGACGGAACCCGGGGAGCGCCCGTCGATGCAGGTCGAGGTTGCCGGCGGTCTCCGGGACGCCGCCGCCGTGCAGGCCGCCCTGGACCGCCGGCGCCACGCGCGTCGTCCTCGGGACAGCCGCCCTCCAGCGCCCGGGCCTCGTCCGTGAGCTCGTGGATCGCCACGGCGCCGGGCCGGATCGCCGCCGCCCTCGATGTCCGCGACGGCCGGGCCGTGGGCGACGGCTGGGTGCCCGGAGCGTCGGGCATGCCGGTCGTCGACGCGCTCGCGGTCCTCGGCGCGCAGGGCGTCACGACCTTCGTCGTCACCGCGATCGCCCGCGACGGCCTGCTCGGCGGGCCGGACCTCGCCCTGCTGGACGAGGTGCTCCGGGCATCCGATGCCGCGGTCATCGCCTCGGGCGGCGTCGCCACGACCGACGACCTGCTCGCGGTCCGGGACCTCGGATGCCGCGGGGCGATCGTCGGACGGGCGCTCTACGACGGCCGGATCGACCTCGCCGCCGCGATCGCCATCGTCGGTGCCCTCGAGGACGTCACTCCGACTGGTTGACCGCCTGGCCGTTCCAGTGCCCGCTGACGCTCGTCGTCGATCCGGTCACGTCGTACGTCAGCTCGCCGTCGGGGAAGGTCACCGACCAGTGGACGCCGCCGGTCGCGAAGTCGTACGACCCGAGCCCCGTCAACGGCAGGTCGGGCACGAACGCGCAGCAGTGAACGTGACGGTCTCCTTCGCGCCCGGTCCGCGAGCGAGAACCAGCCGCCATCCCGGCAACCGACCCGGATCTCGTCCAGACCGTCCCAGAGCGTGACATCCGGATCGGCGTAGATCTCGGTCTGGGCGGCCCGCATCGCATCGAGGGCCGATCGGTAGTCGGATCGGCTGGCCGGCGTCAGCTCGACGTAGCCATCGATGACATCCCCGCCGCACGAGATCGACCGGGTCGCCGGTCGACGGCCGTCGAGCAGGTAGTCGAGGACCGGCCCGTCCACGCACGAATCGCCGCGACCGAAGGTGACGTGCGGCCCGCCGCTCGACATGACCAGGTAGCCATCGGTGAGCCGATCGGCGATCGCCCGGGCCCCCTCGACCGGCGTGATCGGGTCGTCGGCCGCGCCGAGGACGAAGACCGGGTACGGCGTCGAGGTGATCGGAGCCGGACGGTCGACCCGTGGCGGGCTGGTACGGCCACGAGAGGCACGGGTACTGACTCGTGAAGACCCCGGCGGTGCGGAGGGTCGAGATCCCGTTGCGCCGGGCGTAGTCCTCGACGGCCTGGAAGTCGTGCGGGTCGGCGGTCGGGGAGACCCGATAGTCCGCGCAGGTGATCGCGTAGTAGGCGAACTCGGACGCACCGGGACCTTCGCCGGAGCCGAGGAGGTCCGAGAGACGGGCGAGGGGCACCTCGTCACCGCGCTCGGCGGCCGCGACGGCCCGCAGGACCAGGGAGCGTCCGGTCGGCTCGTACAGGAGCTGGCTGATCGCCGAGTCGATCGCGGCTGCGTCGACGGCATGGGGCCGGACCGTGCCGTCCGGGTCGGCGTACGACACCTGGACCGGATCGTCGAACGCCCGGAGGGCGCGGTCGTACTCCTCGGCCGGGTCCGGCAGGTCGGCGCGACAGGCCGGGTCGGCCCGCGCACGACGCGAAGGTGTCATCCAGCGCCCGCTCGAAGCCGCGGGCGGCGTCCGCCCAGAACTGGTTCGCGGATCGCGTCCGGTCGACGGCGCCGTCGAGGATCAGTGCCGTCAGGCGATCGGGGTGGCTCGCCGCGTACTGCTGGGCGAGCTCGGTGCCATAGCTCTCGCCGTACAGGGCGAAGCGCTCGAGGCCCAGGTGGTCCCGGATCGGATTCGAGGTCCTCCGCCGCCTGGTGGGTGGAGTAGCGGGCGAGGTCGTCCGGAGCGACCCCGGCCTCGGTCAGGCAGGCCTGGACGAACGCGGCGGTGTCCGCGGCCGTCGTCGGGGTGGTCACGTACTCGCGCCCGGCCCGAGGGCAGTCCTTGCCCTCGGACGCGCCCACGCCGCGCTGATCCCAGAAGAGCAGGTCATAGCCGTCGACGAGCCGAGGATCGAAGGCATCGATGTGGGAGAGCGCGGCTCCGATCCCGCTGTCGCCCGGGCCACCCACGGCGATCGCAAGCGTCCCCTTCGGGGGGCCGGCGGCGCGGTGCACCCCGTAGGCGATCCACATCGTGGCGTTCGAGCCGCTGTCGTGGTCGACCGGCACGAGCATGCCGTCGCAGGCGAGTGACGACTGGGGACACGGGACCAGCCAGGGGTCCGGCCGGCCGGACACGGCCAGGACGCCGGCGCCGAACATCAGCAGGGGCGGCAGCAGCCGGACGATGGTCCGGCCGGGCGCGTCGACGAGCGGGAGATACAGGCCCAGGGCACGGGCTGCCGCCGCCTGGCGCCAGCGGGCGCCGTCGATCGAGGCGCCGAGCAGGACGAACGCGATGAGCCACAGGCCGCCGTCGAGGCCGACGATCGAACCGCCACCCGCGGGCGGTCGATGCCTCGGTCGCGGCGCCGAGACCGGCCGCGGCGGCGATGCCCACGCCCGCCGCCAGGCCGATCGCGAGGAGCGTCAGGACGACGAGGCCTCGTCCGTCCTCGACACGGACGCCCGCCCAGCCGAGCCGGTCGGACGGGATGCCCGCGGCGCGCCACGGCAGCCCGAGCCGCTGGATCCGCGTCCTCGGAGGCGACTCCGTCGACGACGCCGCGGCGCTGGAGCTCGCCCGCGACGGGGATCGTGTCCCGGAGCCAGCGCGCCGCAAGGACCCCGATGACGACGACGAGCCCGAGGAGAACGAGGCGGACGAGGTCGAAGCCACCGCCGGTCGATTGGACCTCGTCGGTCGTGACGAGGTGCCGGTCGATGCTGACGAGCAGGGCCGCCTGGCGGAGGGCGACGAGCCCGAGCACGAGGCTCGCGATGCCCGCGGCCCAGGTCAGGCGGACGAGCCGCCCGCCGCGGGCGAGGTCGCGGCGGATCAGTCCCTCCAGCTCGGCGTCGACCGGGCCGGCTAGAGATGGAGCGGTCGGTTCGCCGGGCTCGGTGAGCCCGGCGGACGGGTCAGTGATGGGCGCCGGCCGCTTCGGTGTCCTTCCGATGGGTCTCGATCACCTTCTCGGCGAGGTGCTGCGGCACCTCCTCGTAGTGATCGAGCGTCGAGGTGAACGTCCCCCGACCGCGGGTCATCGACCGCAGCTCCGTCGCGTACGAGAACAGCTCGGCCTGCGGGACGTGGGCCTGGACGATCTGCAGGCCGTCCGACCGTGTCCATGCCGAGGACCCGGCCGCGCCGCGTGTTCAGGTCGCGGTTGACGTCGCCCATGTACTCCTCGGGGACGCGGACCTCGATCGCCATGATCGGCTCGAGCAGTGCCGGCTTGCAGTCCTGGACGCCCTTCTTCAGGGCCATCGACGCCGCGATCTTGAACGAGAGCTCGTTCGAGTCGACCGTGTGGAACGACCCGTCGTAGAGCGTCGCCTTGAAGTCCGACAGCGGATAGCCCGCGATGACGCCCTCGGCGGCCGTCTCGCGGATGCCCTTCTCGATGCCCGGGAAGAAGCCCTTCGGCACGGAGCCGCCGACGACCTTCTCGGCGAACTCGACGCCGCCGCCCGGGTTCGGCTCGATCTCCAGCCAGACGTGGCCGAACATCCCGTGGCCGCCGGTCTGCTTCTTGTACTTGCCCTCGACCTTGGTCGTGCCGCGGATCGTCTCCTGGTAGGGGACCTTCGGCTGGCGGCGTGAGGATCGCGGCGCCGAACTTCCGCTTGAGCCGCTCGCCGATCACCGCGATGTGGGCGTCGCCCATCGCGAGGAGCAGCTGCTCGCCGGTCGTCGACCGCTCGACGCGCGCCGTCGGCTCCTCCTCGAGCATCCGCTGGAGGGCCGCGCCCATCTTGTCGAGGTCGGCCTTCGTCTGCGGCTCGATCGCGACCGACAGGGACGGCTCGGGGAAGTCGATCGGCGGCAGGATGACCGGCTTCTCGCGCGCCGACAGCGTGTCGCCGGTCTCGGTCGCCGCGAGCTTGGCGACGGCGCCGATCTCGCCCGCCTGGAGCTCGCCGATCGGCTCCTGGTCCTTGCCGTGCAGGAGCAGCAGCTGGCCGATCCGCTCGTCCTCGTCGCGGTTCGGCGTTCCAGGCGTGGGCCTGGCTGTGGAGCGTGCCGCTCAGGATCCGGAGATACGTCAGCCGGCCGACGAACGGGTCCGCCGCCGTCTTGAACGCCCGGGCGACGAGCGGCCCGTTCGGGTCCGGGGCGATCGTGACCGGGTTGCCCTTCGCGTCCTTCGCCTCGACCGCCGGCTCCTCGGCCGCGGTCGGCATGTAGCGGATGAACGCGTCGAGCAGGGCGTTCATCCCGATGCCCTTCGTCGCGCTGCCGACGAGGACCGGCGCGAGGATCGAGTCGCGGACGCCCCGGTGGAGGCAGGTGTCGAGCTCGGCGTCGCTGATCTCCTCGCCGTCGAGGTACTTCGCCATCACGTCGTCGTCGGCCTCGGCCGCCGCCTCGAGCAGCTGGTCGCGGCGGCTCGCGATCTCGTCGGCGAGCTCGTCGGGGACCGGGACCTCGACCTCCTTGCCGCCGTCGAGCGCGATACGCCTTGCGGTGGACGAGGTCGACGTAGCCGGTGAAGTGCTCGCCCTTGCCGATCGCGAGGTGGAGCGGCGCGATCTTGTTGCCGAACCGGGCGCGGAGCGCGTCGAGCGCGGCGATCGGGTCGGCGTTCTCCGTGTCGCAGCGGTTCAGGAAGAAGCACGCCGGGACGACCGGTGGACCGACCCAGCGCGACCGCGTTCTCGAGGCCCGCCTCGACGCCGCTCGACGCATCCATCACGAACAGCGCGCCGTCGGCGGCCGCGAAGCCGGAGATCACCTCGGCGACGAAGTCCGGGTAGCCGGGCGTGTCGACGAGCGTGATCCGCGTCGCGTCGTGCTCGAACGTCGCGACCGCGAGGCTCAGCGACTCCTTGCGCTTCTGCTCCTCGGGCTCGTGGTCGAGGTGGGCCGTGCCGTCGTCGACGCGACCGAGACGCGGGACGGCGCCGGCGCGAAAGAGGAGCTGCTCGGCGAGCGTCGTCTTGCCGCCGCCGGCGTGGCCGGCCAGGACGACGCTCCGGAGGTGGGCGGGATCGACGCTCTTCATCGTCATCGGCGGAGTGGACCTCACGACTTCGCGAAGACGGGCGGTCGGACGGAGCCGCGGTGGTCGAGGCGCGCTGGGCACGGCCCGCCGGCCCTCCGAGCGCGGTCGGGCCATGCTACGTCGGCTATACTCCCGCCCGCGATGTCCGGTCATTCCAAGTGGTCCACGATCAAGCGCCAGAAGGGCGTGACCGACGCCAAGCGGAGCGCCGTCTTCACGAAGGTCGCCCGCGAGATCAGCGTCGCGGCACGCCAGGGCGGCGGCGATCCCGACGCGAACTACCGGCTCCGGCTCGCGATCGAGAAGGCCCGCTCGGTCAACATGCCGGCCGACAACATCAAGCGGACGATCGACAAGGCGACCGGCGGCGGTGACGCCGAGCAGTTCGAGGAGATCGTCTACGAGGGCTACGGCCCGGGCGGCGTGGCGGTCCTCGTCGAGGCCGCGACCGACAACCGCAACCGGACGGCCGCCGAGGTCCGCTCGATCTTCACGAAGACCGGCGGCCAGCTCGCCGGTTCCGGCGCGGTCGCCTGGCAGTTCGAGCCGCGCGGGCTGATCACGATCCACGCGCGACGGCAGCGGTCGACGCCGACGAGGTCGCCCTGACCGCGATCGACGCCGGGCGCCGAGGACGTCGACACCGACGCCGACGAGTCGATCGAGATCTACACCGAGCCGGGCGCGCTCGAGTGCGTCCGGAAGGCGCTCGAGGGCGCCGGCGTCCCGGTCGATTCCGCCGAGAGCGCGATGATCGCCAAGCAGACGGTCGAGCTGGACTCGGCGAAGGCGCGCCAGGCGCTTCGCCTCGTCGAGCTCCTCGAGGACCTCGAGGACGTCCAGCGGGTGACCGCGAACTTCGACATCCCCGAGGACGTCTTCGCCGAGGTCGCCGGGTGAGCTCGGCCGCCCCTCGGCCGATCCGGGGGCGGCGCTCGGATGATCATCCTCGGGATCGACCCGGGAACCGCGGCACTCGGCTGCGGCGTCATCGAACGACGGCGGGACGGCCTGCGCGCGGTCGACCACGGCTGCGTCGTCACCTACGCCGGACCTGCCGCTCGGCGAGCGGCTGCTCGCGATCCATCAGGCGCTCGAGCGAGCTGATCGCGACGCACGAGCCGGCGGTCGTCGCCGTCGAGCGGCTCTACTTCTCGCGCAACGCCCAGACCGCGATGGCCGTCGGCCACGCCCGCGGCGTCGTGCTGCTCGCGGCAGCCGAGGCCGGCCGGCCGGTCCGCGAGGCGACGCCGAGCGAGGTGAAGAGCGCGGTCGCCGGGCTACGGCGCCGCCGACAAGGAGCAGGTCTCGCGGATGGTCCAGCTGGTGCTCGGGATGTCCGCCCTGCCGACGCCGGACGACGCCGCCGACGCGCTCGCGATCGCGGTCTGCATCGCGAACGGCATCGGCCAGGTCGGGCGGTCGTCGCGGCCGGCCGGGGCCGGCGGTGCTGGATCGCGGCGCCTCGGCGCCCGATCGAGCGCGGCGCATCGCCGTACGAGCGGGCCGTCCGCGAGGCGCTCGCCCGCGAGAAGCGCGAGAAGCGCGAGGCTCGGCGTCCTGAGGTGAGCGGCCGATGATCGCCTCCGTCGAGGGCCGCGTCGGCGCGGTCGCGTTCGATTCGCTCGTCGATCGAGGTCGGCGGGATCGGCTACCGGGTCTTCGCGGCGCCGGCGATCCTCTCGACCGCCCAGCCCGGCTCGACGATCAAGCTCCACACCTACCACCTCGTCCGCGAGGACCAGCAGGCGCTGTTCGGCTTCCGGACGACGGAGGACCTCGGGTTCTTCACGCTCGCTGCTGACGGTAACGGGCGTCGGGCCGAAGGTCGCCCTGGCGATCGTCGGCTCGCGACCGACGCCGGACCTCCAGCTCGCGATCATGGCCCAGGACCAGGCGGTCCTCGTGTCGATCCCGGGGATCGGCAAGAAGCTGGCCGATCGGATCATCTTCGAGCTCAAGGAGAAGGTCGCCGCGGCGGGCGTCGCGGCGGCGGCGTGCCGGGCGCGGTGGGCGTCGGCGCCGCCGAGAGCGAGGTCGTCGCGGCGCTCCAGGCGCTCGGCTACTCGCTGGCGGAGGCGCGCGAGGCGTCGCGGATCGCCCTCGCCGACCCGACGATCGGCGGCACGCTCGAGGACCGCGTCAAGGCCGCGCTGCGGAGCCTGCTCCGGGAATAGCGGAGCCGCGCACGGCGCCGCAGGCCTGCCTGGCTCGGCGGTCAGGGGCGCAGGCCCGCGATCGCGTCGCGGTGAACGCCGCGCGGGTCGATGTCGGATCGGCCGGGTCGGGCAGCCAGCTCGGCGAGCGTCTCGCGGTCCAGGATCTCGAGCATCGCGTCGCGGACGTCCAGCATCACGTCGCGGAGCGCGCACGTGGCCTCGTCCGGGCAGGAGCAGCGCTCGTAGAACCGAAGGCTGACGCACGACAGCGGAGCCAGGGCGCCATCGAGGAGGCGGATGACGCGTCCCACGGACACCGATGTTGGATTGACGGCCAGGGCGTAGCCGCCCCGGGCGCCCAGCGTCGTCCGGACGATGCCACCCCGCTTGAGCGTCGACATGATCTGCTCGAGGAACTTCGGCGGGAGGTGGTTCCGCTCGGCGAGGGTGGCGAGTGCGACGGGGAGGGGTCGGGCGCCTGCTCGCTCCGCACCAGGTCGACGAGGGCCCGGATGCCGTACTCGGAGCGGCGGGAAAGGCGCATCAGGCCATTCTGGACTGAAGTCCTACCGGTGAGTGGGGATTCCGCACGCTCGCCGCTCCGCGTCGCGGCCCACGCCGCGACGCAGCAAGACCGAACATCCGTGCGAAATGGTGCCGGCCGTGGTACGCTCCGCACGATGACGACGACCTCTCGCGGATCCTCGCCCCGGACCTGGTCGACGACACGGATCGCGTCGTCGAAGGTGCCCTCCGGCCGCGGACGCTCGACGAATACATCGGCCAGCGCGAGGTCAAGGCCAACCTGTCGGTGCTGCTGACTCGGCGGCGAAGGGCAGGGGAGAGGCCGCGGACCACGTCCTCCTGTACGGCCCGCCCGGCCTCGGCAAGACGACCCTCGCGACGATCATCGCCCGCGAGCTCGGCGTGAACGTCCGCTACACGAGCGGCCCGGCCGTCGAGCGGGCCGGCGACCTGGCCGCGATCCTCACCGCGCTCGACGAGCGCGACGTCCTGTTCATCGACGAGATCCATCGCCTGAACCGCGCGGTCGAGGAGATCCTCTACCCGGCGATGGAGGACTTCGCCCTCGACGTGATGATCGGCAAGGGACCGAGCGCGCGGAGCCTCCGCCTCAGCCTGAAGCCGTTCACCGTCGTCGGGCGCCACGACGCGGGCGGGCCGGATCTCGCTCCCCGCTTCGCGATCGGTTCGGCGCGACCTACCGGCTCGACTTCTACGAGGAGGACGACCTCGCGGCGATCGTCGACCGGTCGGCGCGGATCCTCGAGGTCCCGATCGACGATGGCGCCGAGCGAGCGATCGCCCGCCGCGGCCGGGGCACGCCGCGGATCGTCAACCGGCTCCTGAAGCGGACCCGCGACCACGCCCAGGTCCACGGCGACGGCCGGGTCGACGAGGCGACCGCGACCGCGGCGATGCGCCAGATGGAGATCGACGACGAGGGCCTCGACTCGACCGACCGCAAGCTCCTCGCGGCGATCATCCAGAAGTTCGCGTCGGGACCGGTCGGCGTCCAGGCGCTCGCCGCCGTGCTGGCGGAGGAGGTCGAGACGATCGAGGACGTCTACGAGCCGTTCCTGCTCCGGCTCGGGTTCCTCGATCGGACGCCGCAGGGCCGGATCGCGACGGAGGCGGCCCGGGCCCACCTCGCGCGGCTCGGCTACGAGATCCCGCCGCCGCGCCGCGGCGACGCCGACATGCCGAGCCTGTGGGACGCGCCGGGCGAGCCCGGCACCCGGGGATCCGACCGTCGAGTGAATGTCGAGCGGCATGCAGGGCCTCGGCTGGGCCCTCGTCGTGCTCGGCGTCGGTCATCCTCGGTCGACCGGGCTCGTGATCGTGTTCGGCCCGCGGATCCCGTCGCTCGGGCCACCTGCCGGGCGACATCGTCATCCAGCGCGACAACGTGACGATCTACATCCCGCTCGGGACGATGCTCGTCGTCTCGGTCGTGGTCTCGATCGTCATCGCGATCCTCGGCCGTCGCGGGATCGTGACCGGCGCCGCTCGCTTCACCGTCACGACGCCCGCCGCCCGCCGACGGCTCGACCCGCGCCCGGCTCGGCCGGCTGGAGCTGCCGCACGGCGTCGTCGAGACGCCCCAGTTCATGCCGGTCGGCACGAACGCGACGGTCAAGGCGCTCCATCCCGACGACATCCGCGAGGTCGGCGCCTCGATCATCCTCGCCAACACGTACCACCTGTACCTCCGGCCGGGACACGAGCGGATCCGCGCGGCTCGGCGGCCTCCACCGGTTCATGGCCTGGGACGGCCCGATCCTCACCGACTCCGGCGGCTTCCAGGTCGTCTCGCTCGGCGACCTGCGGGTCGTCGACGAGGACGGCGTCACGTTCCGAAGCCACCTCGACGGCTCGACCCACCGGTTCACGCCGGAGGTCGCGATCGGCGTCCAGGAGGCGCTCGGGTCGGACGTCGCGGTCGCCTTCGACCAGCCCGTCTTCCCGAGCTCGCCGCGGGCCGTCGTCGCGGATGCCACCGCGCGGACCCATCGCTGGGCGGAGCGCTCGCTGGCGGCGCACCATCGCGACGGACCAGGCGCTGTTCGGCATCGTCCAGGGCGGCCTGGAGCCGGACCTCCGCGCCGAGAGCACGCGGTTCATCGCGTCGCTGCCGTTCGACGGGATCTGCATCGGCGGCCTGGCCGGCGACGAGACGCCGGTCCAGCGGGGCGCCGCGCTGGACGTCGTCGTTCCGCTGCTCGCCGACGACCCGCGGCCGCGCTACCTGATGGGGCTGGGCTCGCCGGCGGACCTGCTCGACGCGGTCCACCGGGGAGTCGACCTGTTCGATTCCGTCCTGCCGGCGCGCGTCGCCCGGAACGGCCAGCTGTGGGTCCCGGGCGGCCGGCTGAACCTCCGCAACCAGCGCTTCCTCGACGATCCGGAACCCGTCCAGGCCGACTGCCCGTGCCTGCTCTGCCGGTCGTTCTCGCGGGCCTATCTGGCCCATCTTGCTCCGGGCCAAGGAGCTCCTCGCGTACCGTCTCGCGACTTGTCACAACCTGACCTTCACCCTAGACTTCATGGTCAGGATCCGCGCCGCACTGGGGTCCGGAGACCTTCCCCGCTGAGCTGCCGAATCTGGCCCTGCGCGCGGGCCGGATGAGCGGCAGTGAAGCCGCGGAGCAGTCCGCGTGAATGGCCGTTCGGTAGCCTGCGTCCCAACGCGGAGGAGCATGGATGGGCTCTCGAGATCGTCCCCACCGCGAAGCGAAGAAGAAGCCGAAGGACAAGTCGGGCCAGCCCGAAGCTGTCGTCGCTTTCGGAGCCGCCGCCGATGCAGGCGGAGCTGATCCGGAAGGAACGGAAGCCGCGACGGGTCACCGAGGAAGAGACGACCGACGAAGGCTGATCGTCGAGGGTCCCGCCCGGGAGCGTGACCTGTCGGTACGGCCACAGATCGACAGGAGCGTGACGGACTCATGGCGTTGACCGGCGAACGGACGACGGACGAGCGGAACGGCGGCGATCGCGCCGCGGATCGAGCCCAGGCGGAGCGCGGCAAGGCCGTCGCGGCCGCCATCCAGGCGATCGAGAAGCAGTTCGGAACGGGCTCGATCATGAAGCTCGGTGCCCACTCGATCACCGCGATCGACGTGATCCCGACCGGCTCGATCGCGCTCGACCTGGCGCTCGGCGTCGGCGGCATCCCGCGCGGCCGGATCACCGAGATCTTCGGTCCCGAGTCGTCGGGCAAGACGACGATCTGCCAGCACGTCATCGCCGAGGCCCAGCGACGCGGCGGCGTGGCCGCCTTCATCGACGTCGAGCACGCGCTCGATCCGGCCTACGCCCGGGCCTGCGGCGTCAACGTCGACGAGCTGCTCGTCAGCCAGCCGGACACCGGCGAGCAGGCCCTCGAGATCACCGAGACCCTGATCCGCTCGGGCGGCATCGACTGCGTCGTCGTCGACTCGGTGGCGGCCCTCGTGCCGCGGGCCGAGATCGAGGGCGAGATGGGCGACAGCTTCGTCGGCATCCAGGCCCGGCCTGATGAGCCAGGCGCTGCGCAAGCTGACCGGCGCGGTCTCCCGCTCCAACACCTCGCTGATCTTCACGAACCAGCTCCGCGAGAAGATCGGCGTGATGTTCGGCAACCCGGAGACGACGCCCGGCGGCCGCGCGCTGAAGTTCTACGCCAGCGTCCGGCTCGACATCCGCCGGATCGAGACGATCAAGACCGGCACCGAGTCGGTCGGCAACCGGGTCCGGATCAAGGTCGTGAAGAACAAGGTCGCGCCGCCGTTCCGCGTCGCCGAGTTCGACGTGATGTACGGCGAGGGCGTCTCCAAGGAAGGCGGCCTGCTCGACGTCGGCGTGGCGATGAGCATCGTCAACAAGACCGGCGCCTGGTTCACGTTCGAGGAGACCCGGCTCGGCCAGGGCCGCGAGGCGTCGAAGGACTTCCTGAAGGCGAACCCGGACGTCGCGGCCGAGATCGACCAGCCGGATCCGCGGCAAGATCGACGAGGTCGAGCTGCCGGTCGAGGGCATCGAAGAGGCCGAGTAGGCGAACGGGCGCTCGGACCCGTGGCGGCTCGACCGCGCCCGACGATCGAGCCGAGCGGCGGGACGGAACGAGCGGCGATCGATGATCCGGCGGTCGTCCTCGAGCCGCCGCGCTCCGCTTCCTCGAGGCGCGATCCCGTTCGGTGCCGAGGTCCGCAGCCGGCTGGCCAGCGCCGGCTATCGGCCGGAGCTGTCGAGGGCGCGATCGGGCGCCTGACCGAGCTCGGCATGCTCGACGACGCAGCGTTCGCGGCGCCAGTGGGTCGAGTCACGCGACCGGGCCCATCCCGCGCGGCGAGCACGCCCTGATCGTCGAGCTCGCGCCAGAAGGGGATCGACGCGCCGACGATCGCGGCCGTCGCTCGAGGACCGGCGCGAGGCCGCCGTCCGCTGGGAGGACCGCCCGGACGCCGGCGACGGACGCTGAAGCCGATGCCGCGACGGATCCGGATCGCGCCGCCGCCCGGAGGCTGCTCGAGCGCAACCGGCGTTCGCTGGAGCGGGTCGCCGACCCGCGACAGCGCCGGCAGAAGGCCTACGCGCTCCTCGCCCGCAATGGGTTCGTCGCCGGACGTCTGTCGCGAGGCGGCGTCGACCTTGTGGCGCACGATGCTCGAGGACCCGTCGTTCGGCGCATGATCTCTGGTGCGACGCCTTCGGCGCGACGACGTTCGTGATCGTGCCCTGAGGCTCAGCCCATGCGGGCGACGAGCGCCTCGGCGTCGCGGGCGACGCCGACGAGGTTCGCCGAGCCCATGTCGACCATCCAGGGCGAGCCCGATGAAGGTCAGCCCGGGCACGTCCGTCACGCCGCCAACCTGTCGCGGCAGACCCGATCTCGTCGAGGATCGGCAGCTCGATCCAGCCGAACGCCGCCCGATAGCCGCTGGTCCAGAGGACGCGTCGAGATCCCTTCCGCGGCCAGATCCAGCTCCGCGACCTCCGGCGGATCGAAGTCGACCTGGCGGACCTCACCCGGCGGGGCGGCGACGCCCGTCCGCTCGATGTAGGCATCGAACAGCGGCTGGAGGCGCTCGCCGAAGAACGCTGTCGGCGAAGCGGAGGTTCGCCGCCGAGATCCGGTGCGAACCGGACGCGCTGTCCATCGGCTGCCTCGAGCCGCCCGGCGAGACGGATGCCGCTCGGCCGCCATCTGGCGGAGGTTCGTGTCGTGGCCGCCGGCGTGGCCGGACAGCATGCGGATTGCAGACGAACCGGGCGCGCGGGTCGGCCGTTGCCGCGATCGACGGCAAGTGGCGTCCCGACCGCCGCACCGCGGTCCGCGATCTCGTGGATCCACCAGAAGCTGTCCCGGCCGCGATACCGGCGCAGGGTGCGCCCGCAGTGGCCGACCGAGAGCACCACGGATCGGCCGGCCGCGTCGAGCTCCTCCGCGAGCTGGACGCCCGATCTGACCGGACCCGATGACGAGGACGCCCCCCGGAGGCAGGTCATCCGCGTTCCGGTAGTGGTGGCTGTGGAGTTGGAGGATCGACGGGTCGAGACCCGACGCGACCGGCGGGATGTGCGGGACCGGGAACGGGCCGGCGGCAACGACGACCTCTCGCGCGATCAGCGGACCCTGGCTGGTCGTCAGCTCGAAACCGGGACGCGCCGTCCTCACGCCGACGCAGACGCGTCACGTCCGTCTCGCAGCTCGACCGGCGCGGCGATCACCTCCGCGTATCGGCGGAAGTGGGCGACCACCTCATCACGGGGCATGAATCCCGTCGGGCTCGGGCCCCGTGTAGTCATCCCCGGGGAGCGACGTCGGCAGTTCGGCGTCACGAGACAGAACGCGTCCCAGCGATCCTGCCAGCCGCCGCCGAGCGAGGACCGACGGTCGAGAACGACATGCTCGCGCCCGGCCTGGCCGAGCAGCCGGCTCATCGACGAGCCCGGCCTGGCCCGCGCCGACGACGACGACATCGACCGTTCGCGCCCGGGCGGTGTGGCTCTGCGTCACGCGGACCCCCTTTGGCCATGATCGGCGGTCGTCGCGTCGGGCCGTGCCCGCCCGACCGGCCGCACCGTAGTAGGCTACGTCGCAGATTTGAAAGCGTCGCTCCGAGGCGACGCGGGCCCAGGCAACCGGCGATCGTCACCGCCCACGACCGGCCCATCGGTCGATGTCGCCGTTCCCGGCGCGGGCGACGCCGCACAACTGAACGTCATCCTCCGGCACCCAGGCGCCGGACGGGAGGTACAGATGGAGACACCGGTCGTCGTCGCGGTGGCCCTTGCCGCCGCCGTGGGCGGCGTCGTGCTCGGCATGATCATCCGCGGGATGTTCGCGTCGCAGTCGATGAAGGCCGCGCAGGCCGAGGCGCGACGGATCGAGGCGGAGGCGCGGGCGCGCCAGAAGGAGCTGATCCTCGAGGCGAAGGACGAGAAGCTCCGGCTGCAGGGCGAAGCCGAGGACGAGGCGCGCGCCAAGCGCAACGAGCTGGGCACGCTCGAACGCCGCCTCCTCGCCCGGGACGAGCAGCTCGACCAGCGCACGGACATGCTCGAGCAGCGCGATCGCAAGCTCCTCGAGCGCGAGCGCGACCTCGACAAGACCCGCGAAGACCTCGCGAAGGCCCACCAGGAGCAGGTCGAGGCCCTCGAGCGGGTCAGCGGCGTCAGCGCCGAGGACGCGAAGAGCCTCCTGCTCGAGGCCGTCCGCGAGGAGGCCGAGCACGACGCGGTGAAGCTCGCCCGCTCGATCGAGCGACGGGCCCGCGACGAGGCCGAGGAGAAGGCCCGCGACATCGTCGTGACCGCGATCCAGCGGGTCGCGGCCGATCACACCGCCGAGCACACGGTCACGGTCGTCCATCTCCCCAACGACGAGATGAAGGGCCGGATCATCGGCCGCGAGGGACGCAACATCCGCGCCCTCGAGCAGGCGACCGGCGTCGACCTGATCATCGACGACACGCCCGAGTCGGTCGTCCTCTCGGGCTTCGATCCGGTCCGACGCGAGGTCGCCCGGGTCGCCCTGACGAAGCTCATCGGCGACGGCCGGATCCACCCCGGACGGATCGAGGAGGTCGTCGCCAAGGCCCGTGCGGAGGTCGACCTGATCATCCGCCAGGCGGGCGAGGCCGCGGCCTACGAGGCCGGCGTCCCGGGCCTGCCGCCCGAGCTGATCAAGCTCCTCGGTCGACTGAAGTACCGGACGAGCTACGGCCAGAACGTCCTCAACCACGTCGTCGAGACGTCGCGCCTCGCCGCCGTCATCGCGGCGGAGGTCGGCGCCGACGTCCAGATCGCGAAGACGGGCGGCCTGCTCCACGACATCGGCAAGGCCGTCGACCATGAGGTCGAGGGGCCGCACGCCGCGATCGGGGCGCAGATCGCCCAGCGGAACAACCTCTCGCCGAAGATCGTGAACGGGATCGCCGCCCACCACCAGGAGGTCGAGTACACCTGCATCGAGTCGCCGATCGTCCAGATCGCCGACGCGATCAGCGCGTCGCGACCGGGTGCCCGGGGCGAGACGATGGACGCCTACGTCAAGCGGCTCGAAGACCTCCAGGCGATCGCGGACAGCTTCGAGGGCGTCGAGCGCTCGTTCGCCGTCCAGGCCGGCCGCGAGGTCCGGATCCTCGTCCGACCGGAGGAGATCGACGATCTCACCGCGTCGCGGCTCGCCCGCGACATCGTCCGGAAGATCGAGGAGCAGCTGACCTACCCGGGCCAGATCAAGGTCACGGTCATCCGCGAGACGCGAGCGGTCGAGTACGCGAAGTGACGGGACGCGGCCTTCGAGGGCGGAGCCTCGCGCGGTTGATGATCCATCGAGCCGATCCGGAAGCGCGCCCTTCGGCCTGGCGATCCCACCGGTCGTGACCGAGGCCGCCTCGCAATCCGTCGGGCGGACCCGGCCCGGCAACCCCCCGAACGGGAACGCGCCGCGGCCGCCGGGCGCCTGTCGGGTCCTGATGATCGGCGACCTGATCGGCAAGCCGGGCCGCGTGGCGGTGGAGCACCTCCTTCCCGGTCTCCGCGAGGAGCGCGGCATCGACTTCGTGACCGCCAACGGCGAGAACGTCGCGGGCGGGATGGGCCTGACGCCATCCACCGCCGAGTCGCTCTACGCCGCCGGCGTCGACGTGATCACGTCCGGCAACCACATCTGGGACAAGCGCGAGATCTACCCGTTCCTCGACGCCAGCGACCGCGTCCTGCGGCCGCTGAACTACGGCACGCACAACGTCCCCGGCCGCGGGTGGGGCGTCTACCAGGCGCTCGACGGAACGGATCTCGCCGTCATCAACTTCCAGGGCCGGACGTACATGCAGCAGATCGAGAACCCGTTCACCGACGCCGACGCGCTGCTCGATGAATCGTCCGAGCCGCTGCCGCCCGTCCGGCTCGTCGACTTCCACTGCGAGCTCACGTCCGAGAAGAACGCGTTCGGGCTGCACCTCGACGGCCGGGTCAGCGCCGTCGTCGGGACGCATACCCATGTCGTCACCGGCGACGAGCGGATCCTGCCGGGCGGCACCGCGTACCAGACGGACCTCGGGATGACGGGGCCGATCTGGAGCGTCATCGGCTTCGACCCGAAGACCGTCCTGCCGCGCTTCATCAACGCCCTGCCGACGCGGTTCGAGGTCGGCGACGGGCCGGTGGTCTTCAACGCGGCCCAGATCGACATCGACCCGGCGACCGGCCGCGCCCTCGCGATCGAGCGGATCGCCCGGCTGATCGAGGTCTGAGCGTGGTGCGCCAGGGACGCCACGCGGCCCGGGCGTCGGCGCTCGCGGCGGCCACCGAGCCCGGCCGCTCGACCGTCGACCTCCATACCCACACGCTGCGCTCCGACGGCGTCCTCCAGCCGGTCGAGCTCGTCCGCGCTGCTGCCGACAGCGGCACCCGCACGCTCGCGATCACCGACCACGACAACCTCGCCGCGTACCGGGAGCTCATCCTGGGGCGGGCGCTGCCGGCGGCGATCGAGCTGATCCCCGGGGTCGAGATCAATGCGCTCGCCCGCGGCATCCCGCTGCAGGACGGTGAGCTCCACATCCTCGGGTTCGGGATGGACCCCGACGACGAGGCGTTCGAGACGGCGCTGGCACGGCAACGTGCCGCGCGCCGCGTCCGGTTCGAGAAGACCGTCGAGCGCCTGCGCGAGATCGGGCTCGGGGTCGACGCGCAGCTCGCGGATCTGGACATGACCCGCGACGACGCCCTCGGTCGGCCGACGATCGGGCGGGCCCTGATCGCCGCGGGCCACGCAACGAGCGTCGAGGACGCGTTCCGCCGGCTGATCGGCTGGGGCGGTCCGGCGTACGTGCCGCGCGAGGGGATGGGCCCGCGCGAGGCGATCGAGGCGATCCGCGCCGCCGGTGGCGTGCCGGCGCTCGCCCACTTCTCCGAGGCGCCGGAGCAGATGCCGCTCCTCCGCGAGCTCGTCGAGATGGGCCTCGCCGGTCTCGAGGTCTACTACATCTCGTTCGATCGAATCGACGGTCGAGGCCGTCGGGGCCGTGGCCGAGGAGCTCGGCCTGCTCGCGACCGGCGGCTCCGACTACCACGGCGACACGACGACCTACGCCGAGACGCACGCCGCGCTGCGGGTCCCGGACGAGGTCGCCGCCGCCCTCCGTGAGGCGGTGGAGGCGGCCGGCTCGCGTACCATGCCCGGGCGATGACGCTCACCCGACCGCCCGGCCGCGCCCTGCCCGTGCTCGAGGTCGTCGTGCCCGGCGCATCGGCCGCGCCCGCGGTGCCGCCCGAGGCCGCGGACCCGCGTCTCGCCGAGTACCGCCCCGAGACTCCGGCGCTTCCGACGTTCCACGTCTGGACGCTCGGCTGCCAGATGAACCGGAGCGACTCGGAGGAGATGGCCGGGCGTCTCCTGGCCGCCGGATGCGCCGAGGCGGCATCGATGGATGTCGCGGACCTCGATCGTGATCAACACCTGCGCGATCCGCGAGGCCGCCGAGCAGAAGGTGATCGGCCGCCAGGGCCATCTCCAGCGGCTGAAGGACACGAACCCGGGGATGCGCGTCGTCCTGACGGGCTGCGCCGTCCGCGAGCCGGACCGGGCGGGGCTTCGCCGACGATTTCCCGGCGGTCGACCTGTTCCTGCGGCCCGACGAGGAGCCGGAGCTGGTCGACCGGCTCGGGCTGGCGTCGGCGCAGGGAGCCGTGGGCCTCGCCAGCGCGGCGACGACGGTCGTCGGGCGCACGACGGTCGGCGCCGCCGACCACCTGCCCGGGACCAGGGCGAGTGCCGTGGCGGCCGGCGCGGTCCGTCGCGAGTCGGCGATCAGCGCCTGGCTGCCGATCGTCTATGGCTGCGACAAGACGTGCACGTACTGCATCGTCCCGTTCAGCCGCGGCCCGGAACGGAGCCGGTCCGTTCGACGCGATCGTCGACGAGGCGCGGTCGCTCGCTGCCGCCGGCTACCGCGAGGTCACGCTCCTCGGCCAGAACGTCAACTCGTACGGCCACGACCTGCCGGCCGAGCCGCGGTTCGCCGACGTCGACACGGATCGCTGGGCCGGACGCCAGCTCGACCTTCACGGCCGCCCGGACCTCGCCGCGCTGATCCGGGCGATCGACGGGATCCGGACCGCCGACGGCGTGCCCGCGATCCCGCGACTCCGGTTCGTCACCTCGCACCCGTGGGACCTCTCGAACCGGCTGATCGCGGCGATGGCCGAGTGCCCGGCGGTCTGCGCCCACCTCCACCTGCCGGTCCAGTCCGGCGACGACGCCGTGCTCCGCCGGATGGGCCGCCAGTACACGGTCGAGCACTATCTCGAGCGGCTCGCCCGGATCCGCGAGGCCGTGCCGGGGATCGCGATCTCGACCGACGTGATCGTCGGGTTCTGCGGCGAGACCGACGCCCAGTTCCGCTCGACGCTCCGCCTCCTCGAGACCGTCCGCTACGACCAGGTCTTTGCAGCGGCGTACTCCGAGCGACCCGGCACGCCGGCGACCCATCTCGCCGACGACGTCCCGCCTGCGGTGAAGCGGGCGCGGCTGAACGAGCTGCTGGCGCTCCAGGAGGCGATCGGGCTCGAGCGGAACCTTGACTGGGTCGGGCGCGAGGTCGAGGTCCTCGTCGACACGGTGACGCCGCCGCGACGTCACGACCACGACGAGGCCGGCGACGGACCGGTGACGCAGCCCGCGCGCCGGCGCCGGGTCCGCGCGTCTCGGGTCGGAGCCGCCAGAACAAGCTCGTCCATCTCGCGGGCGGCGAGGAGCTCGTCGGCCGGCTCGTGACGGCCCGGATCGAGCACGCGGGACCCTACGCGCTTCGAGGAGTGCTGGTCTCCGCGTGACCGCCGCGCCGCCGCTCCTCGTGATCGCCGGGGCCACCGCCACCGGCAAGACGGGGCTCGCGATCGATGTCGCGGAGCGCCTGGCGGGGGAGGGGATCGCCGCGGAGATCATCTCCGCGGATTCGCGGCAGGTGTACCGCGGACTGGACATCGGGACCGCCAAGGCGACCCTCGCCGAGCGCCGCGGGATCCCCCATCACGGCCTCGACCTCGTCGATCCGGACCGGCCGTTCACCGTCGCGGACTTCGCCGACCATGCCCGCGGCGTCCTCGCCGAGATCGACGGACGCGGCGGCATGGCGATCCTCGCCGGGGGCACCGGGCTCTATCTGCGGGCCGTCGCCCGCGGGATCCAGACCGACGCGCTCCCGTCGGACGCCGCGATCCGCGCACGTCTCGAGGCGGAGTACGCGGCCGTCGGGCTGGAGCCCCTCGTGGAACGGTTGCGATCGGTCGCGCCGCGCCGGGCGGCGGCGATCGACACCGCCAACCCGCGGCGAGTCGTCCGGGCGCTCGAGATCGCCGAGGTCGTCGGCGGCGACCTCGACCTGCCAGCCCCGCGCGGCTACGACGGGCCCGTCGCGCTGGATCGGGCTCGACGGTGGACCCCGCGACGCACCGGATGTGGATCGAGCATCGCGCTCGCGGCCAGTTCGACGCCGGCCTCGTCGACGAGGCGCGCGGCCTCCGCGAGCGGTTCGATCCGGCGCTCCCGGCGTTCTCCGCGATCGGCTACCGCGAGGCGTGGGCGGTCCTCGACGGCAAGCTCAGCCGTGAGGCCGCGATCGCCGAGGACGCGCGCCGCAACCAGGCCTTCGCGAAGCGCCAGCGGACGTGGTTCCGCTCCGAGCCCGACATCGAATGGCTCGACGCGACCGGCGCCGCCGCTCGATGCGGCCCTGGCGGCGGCTCGTCGGGTGCTGGCAGGCGTCCGGCCGGCGGGTTGATCCGCGCGCGACAATGGTGCCAGTGCGCATCACGTCGCAGCCGGGGAGGACGGCGATGACGGGGGTCATTCGGAGCCTGCGCCGCATGGGGATCGCCCTGGGCTCCTTCGTCGCGGCGGCCCTGTCCGTCGCGCTCGTCGGCAGCATGGCCCTGCCGATGCTCGGGGTTCCGTTCGCGGTGTTCTTCTTCGGGCTCTCTGGCGCCGGCTCGGTCTCCACGCTCGCCTTGACGGCGATTCTGGGCTGGCTGGTCTACCGCGACATCCTGCGTCAGGACCTCGTCCACGCCAAACGTTTGATCAGCTAGGGCCGACCATCTCGGTCTCGTGGCAAGCCTCCTCGATGCCCTCGACCCGCGCGCGCGACCTCGACGATCCGCGTCCGAGTCTGACAAGTGCCGTAGGTACTCGAAATCGGTTTGGCTCGGTCGTCTCGTCCGGGCGGAACCGTCTGGCCGCACGATGGCTCAGACTCCGCGACAAGGAGGTCGTCGATGGCCAAGCTGCGTCTCATCGGGATTGCTCTGGGCTCCTTCGTCGCCGCCGCGCTCTGCATCGCCCTGGTGGAACCGGTCATCCCACGAATCGTCGGCGCCGCGACCGGCTTCATCCTCTCCGTCGTCCTGGGCTGGCTGATCTTCCGCGACATCGTCCGTCGCGATCGGCCGACCGATCCGGGCTGACAGCTCCCGTCCGGGATCGCCGAGCTTCCGCGTATCCTTCGCCGATGGCCCGACCCACCTCGATCGATCTCACGCCGCCCGTCGAGAAGGCGTTCCTCGTCGCGGTCGACACCGGCGACGACGCCGGCTGGTCCGCGGAGGATTCCCTCACGGAGCTCGCCAACCTGGCGACGACCGCCGGCGCCGAGGTCGTGGGCGCGGAGTGGCAGAACCGCCGCCACGTCGACCCGAACTGGTACGTCGGCAAGGGCAAGGCCGAGGAGCTCGCCCAGGCGAAGAGCGAGACCGGCTTCGACGTCCTCGTGGCCGACGACGAGCTGTCACCGAGCCAGCAGAAGGCGCTCGAGAGCCTGCTGAACGTCAAGGTGATCGACCGAAGCCGGCTGATCCTCGACATCTTCGCGCTGCACGCGCAGACCCACGAGGGACGGCTCCAGGTCGAGCTCGCCCAGCTCGAATACCAGCTCCCGCGGCTGACGAAACTCTGGACACACCTGTCGCGGACCGGGGGCGGGATCGGGACCCGTGGACCGGGCGAGAGCCAGCTCGAGACGGACCGCCGGCTGATCCGGACCCGCATCGCGAAGATGAAGGAGCGGGTCGAGCAGGTCCGCCAGCAGCGCCAGACGGCGGCGCGCGGGCGCGATCGCCGGATGATGGCGACGGTCGGCATCGTCGGGTACACGAACGCCGGCAAGTCGACCCTCCTCAACAGCCTCGTCGGCAGCGAGGTCGCCAGGGCCGAGGACAAGCTGTTCGCGACGCTCGATCCGACCTCGCGACAGGTGAAGCTCGGCGACGGCCAGACCGCGATCGTCACCGACACGGTCGGCTTCATCCACAAGCTGCCGCACCAGCTGGTCGACGCCTTCCGCGCCACCCTCGAGGAGGTCAACCGGGCCGACGTCCTCGTCGAGGTCGTCGATGCGTCCGATCCGCATCTCCGCGAGCACCGGGCGACCGTCCAGACGGTCCTCGACGAGCTCGGCGCGGGAGACAAGCCGCGGCTCGTGGCGTTCAACAAGGCCGACCTCGTCGAGGCGGCGGCGCGCGACGGCGAGGCGCCCGCGCCGGCGCTCGCCGGGTCCGTCCTCGTCTCCGCGCTGACCGGGTTCGGCCTCGACACGCTGCGGGCCGAGATCGCTGCGCTGCTCGCCTCGCTCTGGGTCGACGTCGACGTCCACGTCCCGTACGCGGCCGGCGAGCTGCTCGCCCGGATCCGCGAGCGCGGGACCGTCGAGCTCGAGTACGGCGAGCGTGACGTCCGCGTCCACGGTCGCGCGGCACCCGCGCTGGCCGGCGAGCTGACCGCGGTCGCGGATGCGTGGCGGGCCTCGCTGGCCGATGACGCCGGCAACGGGACGGGCCAGGCGTCGGTGACCGCCGCGTCGTCGCGCTGATCCGCGTGGCGAGCTGGCTCCGCCGCGCCGGCCGGGGCCGGGCGCCGGACGGATCCCTCGTGACGTGGTCCGTCGCCGAGGGGAGCCGTGGGCGCCGCTGGCGCGAGGTCGTCGTGGCGGGGGAGGGGAGCGGCGTCCGGTCCTCGCTGCTGCTCGAGCTCGATCCGGACGGTCGATTCAGTCATCTCGAGCTGTCGACGGCGGCGGGGCTCCTGACCCTGCATCCGGAGGGCGACGGCACGATCCACGGCAACGCCGTGACGACCGCTGGCGTCACCCACGTGATCGGCCTGCCGTGGGCGCCGGACGACATCGTCCTGGTGGATGGGTCGACGGTCTGCCTCGCGGCGACCCCGGCTGACGGTCGGCCGTTCGGATCCTTGCGGATCAGCCTCGACCTGGAGCTGCGCCGGACGTCGGAACCGCCCGATGCGTTTACCCGCGACCACCTCGGCTTGCCGCGCCTCGACGGCGGCACTTCGTGGCCCCTCGAGCGCGACGGCTGACTCGTCCACAACGAATTCCGGGGACTTCGTGGACAGAGCGTGGACAACCCTCGCGGATTCGGCCCCGGAACCGCGAAACTCGTGGACAACTGGGCTAGGCAGCCCGACGCCGGCCGCCTACAGTAGGTCTTGCCCGAAGGGGCCACGAGACCGAAAGTGACGACGCAGGTGCTTGCATCGACGGCGGAGGCTACGGGAGCGAGGTTCCTTCGGGCGTTTCGTTGTGCCCGGCCGCCGGAACGCGGGTGAGCATCCTCGGGATCGTCGGCGGGATCGCCCCACCCTCGACCGTGGCGTACTACCGGTTCGTCCTCGACGCCTACGGCCGGCGGACCGGTCGCTCGCTCCGGGTGATCGTCGACAGCATCGACACCCTCGGCTTCTTCGAGCTCCTCGAATTGGACGACCGGCGGGCCATCGTGGACAGCCTGGTGGACGAGATCCGACGCCTCGCCCGCGCCGGCGCCGACCTCGCGATCGTCGCCTCGAACACCGGGCACATCGGCTTCGATCAGATCCGGGCAGCCAGCCCGATCCCGCTCGTCAGCATCGTCGAGGCGACGGCCGACGCCCTCGCCGGCCGGACGCGGATCGGCCTGTTCGCGACGACATTCACGATCCGGGCAGACGTCTACGGCCCGACGCTCGCCGACCGCGGGATCACGTGCATCACGCCACCGGCGGCCGACCAGGAACGGCTCCAGGCGATCTACTTCGGGGAGCTGGTCGAGGGCCGGTTCCTCCCGGAGAGTCGCGACGAGCTCCTCGGGATCGCCGCGCGGCTGCACGATCGCGATGGCGTCGAGGCCATCGTCCTCGGCGGCACGGAGCTCCCGCTGCTCCTGACGGAGTCCGTGGTGGATGGCCTCCCGTTCCTCGACACGGGCCGGATCCATGCCGAGGCAGCGGTCGAGGCCCTGATCGCGCTCGAGGCCGCGGTCTCGTAGGGTCGATTCGGGACCCGTCGGCCGGGACGATCGTGCACAGGCTGTGGACAACCCCGCGAATTGTCGGGTCCGCGGCACGAACCTCGTGGATAAGTGGCTGGACGCGGCACGCGCCGGCCCCTACTGTTGATCTTGCCCGGAGGGGCCTCGAACATCTGGTGATCTGGTCGGTGCTTGCATTGATCGGGGCAACTAGTGATCGACGGTTCCTTCGGGCGTTTTCATGTCCGCCGCAATCCGGCGTCACCGGATCGACGCTGGCACAATCGGCCGATGCGGATCACCACGGGACTCCACCGGCTCGGCGGCGGCCTGGTCAACGCCTACCTCCTCGAGGAGGCCGGGGCCGTCACGATCGTCGACGCGGGGATGCCGGGCGACTGGTCTGAGCTGCTCACGGAGCTGACCGCGATGGGCCGGAGCCTCGACGACGTCCGGGCGGTCGTGCTGACCCACGGCCACTCCGACCACATCGGCTTCGCCGAGCGCGCCCGGACGGAGCGGCACCTGCCGGTGTCCATCCACGAGCTCGACGCCGCCCTCGCCCGCGGCGAGATCAAGAACCCCGGCGGCGACAGCGGCCCGATCCGGCCGATCCCGATCCTGAAGTTCTTCCTGCACGGCCTGCGACACGGCGGACTGAAGTCGGTCCACGTCGGCGAGGTCGTCACGTACGGCGACGGGGCCACGCTCGACGTCCCGGGGTCGCCGACCGTCATCCATCTCCCGGGCCACACGCCCGGCAGCGCGGCGCTCCATGTCGCTTCGCGCGACGCGCTCCTCGTCGGCGACGCGCTCGCCACGGTGTCGGTCGCCAGCGGCTCGACCGGCCCGATGATCGCGCCGTTCACCGCGGACCCGGCACAGGCGATCGCCTCGCTCGACCGGTTGGCCTCGGTCGAGGCCGCCTGGGTCCTGCCGGGCCACGGCCAGGCGTGGACGGGCGGCGTTGCGGAGGCGATCCGCCGGATCCGATCGGCCGGGCCGGAGGGCGTCGGTCGACCCGCGGCGTGATCTCCTGACAGCAAGAACCCGCCGGCCGCGTCCGAGGCGCGCAGCCGGCGGGGGAGGGTTGGCGGGGGAGGGGTCGGTCGCCCGACCCCTCGGCCGAGGTCCGGTCGGGACTACGGCTTGGCGACGCCCCAGTTCGGGAGGGCGGCGCCGTTGGTGTCGCCGGCGGCCTTGTCGGCGGCGAAGTAGTACAGCGGCATCCCGTTGTAGGCGAGCTGCTTGGTGCCGTCGTCCCGGGTGACGATCGAGAGCTTGCCGGTCGCCGTGCTGTCGGCCTTGATCTCGGTCGGGTCGTCGGCGGCGTAGGGCGGCCAGTTCGTCGCGCAGTCCGCCGTTGCAGGCGCTCTTGCCGGAGTCGGCGGTGTCCTTCTGGAACGTGTAGAGCGTCTTGCCGTCGTCACCGGTCAGGAAGCTCACGGTCGAGCCCGCGATCGTGCCGCTGGCGACCTTGAGCGGATAGCTCTCGGCGGCGCCGGAGACCGAGCCTCCCGGGCTGGCAGCCGTGCTGGGTGCCGCGGCGCTCGCTGCGGCCTGGCTCGGCACGGCGTCCGGGCTCGACGGCACCGGCGTGGCGCCGCCGCTGCTCGTGCACGCAGCGAGGATGAGGATCACCGGCAGCGTGCCGGCCAGTCGAGTGAGCTGCATTCGGTTCATCGTCGGAGGGTCCTCCTGTGGGCATCGTTGTCCTGTCCCACACGACCCCTACGCCGCCGAGTCGTCCGCCGGTTTCCGATCGATCCCTGGGCGCCCGCCGCATCGCAGCCCGAGATCGGCGCCATCATGCGTGGACCACGCAGCGCGAGGACGCTCATGGACGATCTCGAGGTTCTGACGGTTCGCACGCCGGATGGCCGGGCGCTCGAGTGCCGCGTCGGCGGTCCGGCGGACGGCGACGTGCTCCTGGTCCACGACGGCACGCCCGGGAGCGGGATCCTGCCGACGGCCTTCGTCGAGACGGCCGCGGCCCGGAACCTGCGCACCGTCGGGTTCGCCCGGCCCGGCTACGCCTCGTCGACGCGACGGCCGGGTCGGACCGTGTCGGACGTCGCCGGCGATGCGGTCGCGATCCTCGACCACCTGGGCGCCGATCGCTGCTTCACGATGGGCGCATCCGGCGGCGGTCCGCACGCGCTCGCATGCGCTGCGCTGATCCCCGACCGGATCCGGGCGACGACGACCGTCGCCGGCGTGGCACCGTTCGGCGCCGACGGGCTCGACTTCCTCGCCGGGATGGCGCCGGAGAACGTCGAGGAGTTCGGCGCCGCGCTCGAGGGCCCGGACGCCCTCGAGCGGTTCCTGACCGCCGCGGCGCCCGGGTTCGCGAACGCGACGGCAACGGAGATCGCCGACGCCCTCGGCGAGCTCGTCCCGCCGGTCGACTATGCCGCCCTCAGCGGCGACTTCGCCGAGGCCGTCTCGGCGGACATCCGCAATGCACTCTCGAGCGGGATCTGGGGCTGGTTCGACGACGATCTTGCGTTCGCCCGGCCGTGGGGCTTCGATCCGGCTGCGATCACCGGCCAGGTCGACGTCTGGCAGGGCGGGCAGGATCGGATGGTGCCGTTCGCCCACGGGATCTGGCTGGCAGACCACGTCGGCAACGCCCGCTCGCACCTGCTCGCCGAGCACGGCCACCTGTCACTCCTCGTCGATCTCGCGGGCCCGATCCTCGATGAGATGCTGGCGGGAGCCGTGCAGCGGGGCTGACGCCTTCCAGCGGCGCTTCACGATCGACGCCCGACCGTCGCCGAGCCCGAGCCGACGCCGTGGCAGCTCCGTGTGCTGACACCTCGAGCGGGCGCCGCGTAGCGTCGAATGGACGCCCGTCCAGCCGGCAAGCGGTCCTTCGTCGATGGCGACGGGCGTGCCCCGGCAGCCAGCATGTCGCCATGGACATCTGGACCCTGTTGACCGGGCTTGGCGCGTTCGTGTTCGTGTCGGCCATCATCGCCGCCACGATCCGCGTCCTCGCGGGCACCTCCGAGGACAGCGGGCTCGCGATCCTGCTCGCGCCGCTCGTGGCAGGCATCTCGACGGATCGGGGCCCGGTCGTCCGCGAGCCCGAGCCGGCGCCGTGGCGCTTCGACCTGATGACTCCACGAGCGCGTGTCCCGGGCTCGGTCGCCGCACCGACGAAGGTCGCGCCGCGGGTTCGCTCGGGCGGGTTCGCGCGGCCCTGAACCCTGCCCGCTGGCGATCCTCGCATGATCCGAGGCCGGCGGATCGCCCTACTTGACTAAGATGGACTAACCGCCTAGCCTGCGTTCATGGCCGACTCCGTGAACATCCACGAGGCGAAGACGCACCTCTCGCGTCTTGTGGAGCGGGTCGAGGCCGGTGAGGAGATCGTCCTGGCCCGGGCGGGACGGCCGGTGGCGCGGCTCGTGCCGTATCGCACCCGCAGCCGTCCCAGGGAGCCCGGCCTGTGGCGCGGACAGGTCGTCATCGGACCGGACTTCGACTCGGTCGACGCCGAGATCCAGGACATGTTCGAGCGGTGATCCTCCTCCTCGACGCTCACGCGCTCCTGTGGTGGTTGGCCGACGACCCGAACCTGGACGGCGCCGCACGCCGATCGATCGCCGATCCGGCCAATGACGTCCTCGTCTCGGCCGCGACCGTCTGGGAGGTAGAGATCAAGCGTCACCTCGGCAAGCTCGCTGCACCGCCTCGACTGGCGGAGGCCGTCGAGCTCGCGGGCTTCGCCACGCTGCCGATCACGGCCTCTGACGCGGAGCGCGCCGCCGCACTACCGCCGCATCACCGCGATCCGTTCGACCGAATGCTCATTGCGCAGGCTGCGCGCCTCGATGCCACGATCGTGTCGCGCGACGAGGCGTTCGACCGCTACGACGCGCCCGTCCTCCCAGCCTGAAGGTCCCGAGAGCCGGTTCCAGGCGTTGTTCGAGCAGACTCTGTACTACTTCCGATAAGAGAAGTTATGTCTACTTCGCCCATGCCGAGATCGCCAGCGCTGCCAGGCGCGTCTGTCGTTCGCGGATCTGGGCGGGCGTCCATGTCGCGTTTGCACCGATCTCCTGTGTGAGAACGAACTGCGATGCTTCGAGTTCGGGCTTCTTCGTTGCGAACGACTTGTTACCCAGTTTGTCATTCGGCGTCTTTGGCATCAGACATTGTTTTCCAAGCCAGTAGACCAAGATGGTCGCTTCTTCAGCACTGAATGGGCTCCGACTCATCCCGGCGCCGGGCCACACACCCGGCACGCAGGTAGTCGTCGTCGGGTCGGGCGAACATCCGGTGGTCATCGCCGGCGACGTGGCGGTCTGGTTCGGCGAGCTCGACGAGCCGAGCACCGAAGGTCAGCGGCTGGTGCTCGCACTCGATCCTGAGCGGGTCTGGCTCGCGCATGAACACGAGCCATGGCGTCCTGACCACGGCACGTCGAGCGGTCAGTCCTCCGGCGCGTCGGGATCCGGCTGAACGCGGTCCGCGTCGATCGTCGCCGCGCGGTGCGCCTCGAGGTCGCGCGTGGCCATCCGGTCGACGAATGGGATCAGGAACGGGAGCATGCACAGGCCGGCGACAAGGAGCGGCACGAAGAGGACGACGAGGTCAGCCAGCCCTCCCCTGCCTGGCAGAGCCGACGTCAGAATTGTCGCTGTCACGACATAGCCGATGGCGGCCGCCGGGAGCGACAGGATCGCCAGGAGTGTCGGTCTGTTCACACGCCGATGGTACGTGCAGCCGGGCCGACACTCGTGAGGTCCACCGTGGCATCCTCGCGCCGATGGTGACCCGATACCTCATCCTCTTGCGCGGCATCAACGTCGGTGGCCGGAACAACGTGCCGATGGCCGCGTTGCGCGACCTTCTCGAATTGCACGGCCACACGAAGGTCTCCACCTACATCGCCAGCGGCAACGTGATCCTGAGCTCCGACCGCACGGCGAACGCGATCAAGCGAGAGCTCGAGGAAGCACTCCCCACGACGTTCAAGCTCGACAGCGAGCTGATCGCGGTCCTGGTTCTGACGCGCGCCCAGCTGCGAGCCGTCGTCCGGGATCGACCGAGGGGCTTCGGCGACAAGCCCGACACGTACCACAGCGACGCGGTCTTTCTCATGGGCATCGACACGCCGACGGCGATGAAGGTCTTCGATCCGCGGCCCGGCGTCGACGAGGTGTGGCCGGGCAAGGGCGTGATCTACTCGCAGCGGCTGAGCGCTCAGCGAACGAGGAGCCGCCTGGGCAAGATCATGGGGACGCCGGCGTACAAATCGATGACGATCCGCAGCTGGGCAACGACGATGGCGCTGCTCGAGCGTATCGAGGCGCCCGAGGGGGACGTCTGACGGCCGGGCAGTTCCGCCCCTGCTCGCGGACCGACGATTCTCGACCCGATCGGCCGTCCATCATTCGACGACCACGCTCGCAGCTGGGACTTCTACCGTGACGTCGCCGACACGTAAGGCACCCACCAAGCCAACCGCCGTGCAAGGCGACGTCCTCACGACGCTGCCGGTCGCCATGACCGGCAGGGCAAGCCCCGCGAAGGCCGCGGTCGGCGACAAGCCGGTCTTCGCCTACATCAGCAGCTTGCCGCAGCCGCAACGGTCCATCGCCGAACGCCTCGATGCCCTGGCGGCCGAGACGCTGCCGGCCCTGCAGCGCTCGGTGAAATGGGGCATGGCGTGGTATGGCGTCGGCGACGGCTGGTGCTTCTCGTGCGGCGGCTTCGCCGGCCACGTCAAGCTCACGTTCGGGCGCGGCACATTACTCAGTCCCGTCCCGCCAGTTACGCCGATCGGGATGGGCAAGAACTCGCGCGGCGTCGACCTCGAATCCGTGGACGACCTCGACGAGCAGCAGGTCGCGTCGTGGATGACACAGGCCGCGGCCATCCCTGGTTTCGGAGGGAAGAAACGATGAGCCCCGAACGACACCCCAGCCGATCCGAGGAGCGTGCATGAGGCCATTCCGGTTCATGGTCGGTTCCCGCGACGTCGTCGACGGGAGGACGCTGGCCGAACGCGCCCGCTGGGCCGAGTCGATCGGCTGCAGTCACGTCGCCGTCCACGATCACCTCGCATCGCAGCTCGCCCCGATCCCGCTGCTCACGGCGGTCGCGATGGCGACCGAGCGAATCCGGCTCTGCCCGATGGTTTTCAACAACGACCTGCGGCATCCGGCGGTCCTGGCCCAGGAGCTGGCCAGCCTGGACGCGATCAGCGTCGGCCGCCTGGAGGTCGGGATCGGGGCGGGCTGGAACGAGCGCGAGTACGCCGCAGCCGGCATCGCGTACGACCGGGCGGGGATCCGGATCGAGCGGCTGAGTGAAGCCATCGCGGTCCTCCGCGGGCTGTTCGCGGACGGCCCGTTCAGCCATGCCGGCCGGTACTACACGATCACGGCGCTCGACGGCCTGCCGAAGCCGGTCCAACGGCCGCATCCGCCGTTCCTGATCGGCGGCACCCGGGAGCGCGTCGTGCGCCTGGCGGCTCGAGAGGCCGACATCGTCGGGCTCGACCTACGCCAGCGCGGCGAGGCGATCCTGGACGCCTTCGAGACGCGAACCGACGTCCGGGTCGGCTGGGTCCGGGAGGAGGCGGGCGAGCGGTTCGGGCAGCTGGACCTGAGCGTCCTGCGCCTGATCGGCGACATCACGATCACGCCGGCGCCGCTCAAGGTCGCGGGCGAGGCCGCCAGCCGGCTCTCCGGCTGGACGGGCCTCCCGATCTCCGCCGAGGACGTCCTCGAGTCGCCCTATTCGTTGATCGGGTCGGTTCGCGACCTCGTCGACAAGCTGATCCGGATCCGGGCACGCTGGGGCATCAACTCGTTCCTCGTCGGGTGGTTCGACGAGCCTCGGTTGCGCGACATCGCGCCGGTCGTGGAGGAGTTGGCCGAGGCGTAGACGCGACCGTGGTCCGCGGCCTGACGAGGACGAGGCTCAGCCGTCGTGGGTCGGCGGCCACGTCCCCATCACCTGGCGCAGGATCGCGAACTCGCCGACGTGGTAGGCGTTGTGGTCGGCGACGACCCGGACCTCGCGCAGGAGCGTGTGCCCGGGGGTGCCCGGGATGACCGCGAGCAGGTCGCGACTGCTGTCGGCCACGATCGTCCGCAGCGCGGCGCGATCGGCAAGGAAGCCCGCCACGCTCGCATCCCAGGTGGCGCGGGTCGCCGTCGCCGTCGGGTCCGGCCAGTACTCGTCCGGCCACGCTCGCGCGGTGTAGTCGGGGTTCGTGATGTAGTCGAGGATGTCTGCCTGGGTCAGGCGGAGGTGCTCGACGAGGTGCCATGGGGTGTAGTCGACGTTCGGCGGCCGGCGATTCATGTCCGAATCCGGAAAGTCCGCGACGGCCGCCTCGAAGGGCATGTGGGCGTCGAGCCCGTCGAGCAGTCGGATCAGTTCGGCGCGCAGCGGATCGCCGGTCATGGAACCTCCTCGATCGATGCCGGCACGATGCCATGGCTCATGCCCGCTCCCTCACGATATCGCGGCGACGCGAACGCGCCGCGAAGTCCCTCGATCCGGCGCCCGCGCGAACGGCAGGCGAACCGGCCTCGATCGATCGGGCTGATCGGCACTGGCGAGCGAGCCCGGCCGGCACCGACCATCGACAGGCGCGACGACCGGGTCCAGCGTCGGATCGACCGGTCGGCTCGCGCGGTGTCGCGTGGCGGTGCCGCGCGAGCAGCCCCGGTCCGCCGATCTGGACGACAAGGGGATGACATGGCGACGACGGCAACCCTGCTGAACAAGGAGGCCGACCTCGCCGGCCCCGGCATCGGCGACTACGCGGAGCTCGAGCGGGTTCTGCCGAGCGACTACCGCTCACTACTCACGCCGCGCGAGACGCAGCAGGCGATCTTCGCGGTCAAGAGCTACATCGAGGAGCACCTCTGCGGCGAGCTCGACCTGATGATGGTCCAGGTTCCGCTGATCGTCGACGCCGAGTCGGGCATCAACGACATGCTCGATCGCGATGGCTCGCGGACGCCGGTCTCGTTCCATATCGCGAACGACCGCGACCGCCATCCGATCGACGCCCAGGTGGTCCAGGCGGCCACCAAGTGGAAGAGGATCGCGCTCCGCCAGTTCGGCCTGGCGCCGGGCGAGGGCATCTGCACGGACATGCGGGCGGTGCGCAAGGACTACTTCCTCGATCACGACCACAGCGCCTATGTCGACCAGTGGGACTGGGAGCGGGTGATCACCGCCGACCAGCGCAACCTCGCCTATCTCGAGGAGACCGTCCGGGCGATCTGGCGGGTCCTGCGTGGGGCCGAGCGGCACGTCCAGGAGCTGTTCCCCGCACTCCGCACCGAGCGCTACCCCGACCTGCCCGAGGAGCTGACGTTCATCCACGCCGAGGACCTCCTCGATCGCTATCCCGACCTGCCGCGCAAGCAGCGCGAGACCTTGATCCTCCAGGAGTACCCGGCGGTCTTCATCATCGGCATCGGCTGGCGGCTCGCCGACGGCTACCCGCACGAGATGCGCGCCGCCGACTATGACGACTGGGCGACCGAGACGACCTCGCCGGACGGTCGGCTGTTCCACGGGCTCAACGGCGACATCCTCGTCTGGAATCCCGTGACCCGCCGCCGCCACGAGCTGACCTCGATGGGGATCCGGGTCGACGCCGCGTCGCTCCGGCGCCAGCTCGAGATCACCGGCCAGCTTGATTGGCTCGAGCTGCCGTACCACCGCGGGATCGTCAGCGGCGAGCTGCCGCTCAGCATCGGCGGCGGCATCGGCCAGTCGCGGACGCAGATGCTCCTGCTCAAGAAGGCGCACCTCGGCGAGGTCAGCGTCACCGTCTGGCCCGAGGTCCTCAAGGCGATGTGCCGGGCAAGGAACATCGACGTCCTCGAGTAACGCGACGAGGTGGCGCTCGGTCAAAACGGCGACTCATCGGCCGCAGGGCGATTCATCGGCCCGGTGCGGCAGATCCGGTCCGGGCGATACGCTGAAACGGTGCCCAGGTCCGACGTGATCGTCCGTCCGACGGCCAGGCGGATCGCCGGCCTTGCGATGCTCGTCGCCGCCCTCGTCGGCGGTTGCTCGGGCTCAGATGGCACTCCGCCGGCGACCGCGACCACGACGGTCAGTGCGGGTCCGACGAGCACGGCCTCGCAAGGCCTCGGAGGCGCACACGTCCACGTCCTCGGCCTGTGGAGCGGACCCGAGTTCGACAGCTTCGAAGCCGTCAAGTCGGCCTGGGAGAAGGAGACCGGCGCGATCGTCGACTGGGAGTCGACGGACGACCTGCCCGGCACCCTGGCTCGCCACAAGCAGGCCGGAGATCCACCCGACATCGCGATCCTGCCGAACCTGGCGCTGATGGATCAGCTCGCCGACGACGGAACGCTGATCCCGCTCGACTCCGCCCTGGACATGACGCAGGTCGCCAGGGACTACGCGCCGGCCTGGATCGAGCTTGGCAGCCGCGGCGGGAAGCTCTACGGCATCTTCTACAAGGTCACGAACAAGGCGGCGGTCTGGTACAACCCGAAGGCCTTCGCGGCCGCCGGCTACCACGTTCCCAAGACGTGGAACGAGATGATCACGCTGGCCGACAGGATGGTCGCGGACGGCCACAGCCCCTTCTCGGTGGTGGCCGCGAGCGGTCCAGCGAGCGGCTGGGCACTCACCGACTGGATCTCGGAGATCGTGCTCAACAATTGCGGCCCGGATCTCTACGACCGGTGGATCGCATCCGAGATCCCCTGGACCGACGCGTGCATCAAGCAGTCGTTCGACATGTTCACCAGGATCGTCTCGACCAAGGGATACGTGCTCGGAGACAGTCAGCGCATCATCGCGACAGGTGACGACGTCGGAGCAGACCCGCTGTTCACCGACCCGCCGACGGCCTACCTGTGCTATCTCCCATCGTTCGCCCAGGCGTTCATCGCCGCGAGCCACCCGGACCTCGTACCGGGTACCGACTACGACGTCTTCAGGTTTCCGACCATCAACGTCGAGCACCGGGGGGCCGTCACCGTCGGCGCCGATGTCCCGGTGATGGTGAGCGATACCCCCGCCGCTCGTTCGTTCATGACGTACCTCGCGAGCGCCCGGGCGCA
The DNA here is from genome assembly GCA_963817095.1 of uncultured Chloroflexia bacterium. Lineage (GTDB taxonomy): Bacteria > Chloroflexota > Limnocylindria > Limnocylindrales > CSP1-4 > CF-46. Next base: position 106,795 of record CAWFND010000001.1, on the reverse strand, counting down.
GGAAACGTGGATCAAGCTCGGCGGCTTCGCCTCCGTGAACCGCAGCGTGTCGGCAGACACCTACGTGGATCCGGTGGCGCGAACGGTAGCCGACGAGCTCACCGAGGCCGAGGTCACGCGTTTCAGTGCCGGCGACATGATGCCCACGTCTCTGCAACGGGCCTGGTGGGGGGCGATGCTGGACCTCGTCAAGGATCCGAGCAAGGTCGACTCGATCCTCGACGGCCTGACAGCCGCCGCCCAGAGCGCTCGGTAGGTCCGTCAGCGGCAGGATTTTGCTCCACCGACCCGAGGCTCATCCTCCGGCGACTCATCGGCCCACGCTCGTATCCTTCAAGCGTGATCGAGCCGCCGACACGCGCAGAGCTCGAAGCCGCGCTCTGTTGGGACGCCAGCGACCTTGTTCCCCGGCGCCCGGCCATGACGGCGTTCCGGCAGCGGACCCGCCTCCACCAGGCGCGGTGGCGCGAGCGCGAGGGTCACCCGATCGGGTCCCAGCCCTATGCCCCGCGTCCGGGCGTCGATCCGCGGCCCATCGGGAGCCGGATCCCGCTGGCATACGGCCGGGACACCGGGGCGAACTTCGTGACGACGGCCGCGCTCGAGGCGGTAAAGGCCCGGACGGCGATCGTCGAGCGCGAGCAGAGCATCGACCACCAGGGCCTCTGGGCAGACTTGCTTTCCTCCGAGGCGCTCGCGTTCAACCTGTTCGGCAGCCTCGCGGCCGACCCCTCGCGGGCAGACCGCCTCGTCCATGCGTGGTGCTCCGACGCGCCCGGCCGCGTCGTGGAGGTCCGGTATCTCCACTCGCCCGGGCGCCTCGAGGCGCAGTGGCTCAACAGCCTGCGGCAATTCGACGCGGCCTTCGTCCTCTCGCTGGAGGACGGCTCGCAGGGCATCGTGGCGGTCGACGTGACCTATCACGAGCGCCTGAAGGCGGAGACGCCGAAGCCCGAGAACCTCTGGCGATACCGCGAGGTCCACGAGCGATCGGCTGCGTTCCGGCCCACGGCGTTCGTCCAGGTGAAGGGCCGCAGCGACCTGTGGTCGCCGTGGCTCGAGCACCTCCTGCTGCTGTCGATGCTCCAGCACCCGGGCGGCGCCTGGACCTGGGGCAGGTACGTGACCATCCATGCGGCCGACAACGTCGACATGGCCGACCGCTCGGCGCGCTACGGCGAACTGCTCGCGGACGCGACGACATTCATGTCGACGACGCTCGAGGAGGTTCTCGGGACCGGCGCCCTCCCCTCCCCCGCGGTTCGAGCCCTCCGGGATCGCTACCTATAGCGATACGTCCAGCAAGGAGTGACGAGATGAAGCTGACCGCATCGATGATGCTGACCGTGGACGGCGTCTACCAGGGTCCGGGTGGCCCCGACGAAGATCGGCGCGGCGGGTTCGAGCGCGGCGGCTGGACGGCCTCGCACGGTGACCCGGCGATGTGGCCGTTCCTGGTCGAGTGGTTCGGGCGCGCGGATGCCCTGCTGCTCGGACGCAAGACCTGGGAGATCTGGGAGACGTACTGGCCGCTCCACGACGGCGGCGATGCGGTCTCTCACGGCATCAACGTCCTGCCGAAGTACGTGCCGTCGACCACGCTCAAGGACCCGACGTGGCAGAACACCCACGTCCTCGACGGCGACGTCGAGGCTTCGGTGCGCGAGCTCAAGGCGCAGCCCGGGCGCGAGCTCCAGGTCCACGGCAGCGGCGTCCTGCTTCGATGGCTGCTCGAGCGCGACCTCGTCGACGAGCTGAACCTGCGGATCTCCCCTGTCGTCGTCGGCGACGGCCTTCGGCTCTTCCCCGAGCAAGGCCCGACGCATGACCTGGAGCTGGTCGAGTCGCGGGCGCTGCCGTCCGGCGTGATGATCCAGACCTATCGACCGAACGGCCGCGTGGCCTTCGGGCCCGCCGGCTGATTGCCGCCGGTGCGCCAGCCGGACGACTGGAAGACGCCCTAGATGCTGCCGGCATGAGGAACGCCTGATGCAGTTCGGCGTTCATCTTCCGCTGATCGGTTGGGAGGATGAGCCGCTCGCCCTCGACCGTCTGATCGCCGTCGCGACGGCCGCAGAGCGGTTCGGCTTCGGGACGGTCTCGGCCAACGACCATCTCGTGTACGGGCGGCCGTGGCTCGACGGCCCGTCCGCGCTCGCGGCGGTCCTTGCGGCGGCTCCAGCGGTCCGGTTGATGACGAGCGTCGCGCTGCCGGTCGTGCGAGGGCCCTTCGCCCTGGCAAAGACCCTGGCCGCGATCGACCTCCTGTCGGGCGGTCGCCTGGACGCCGGCCTCGGCCCGGGCTCGTCCCAGGCCGACTATGCCCTCGTCGGCATCCCGTTCACGGAGCGATGGGCGCGGTTCGACGAAGCCGTCGCTACCGTCCGCGCACTGTGGGACGGCGACGTGCCACCGTTCGTTGGGCGGTACTACGACACGACCGGCGTCACCCTGGCGCCATCTCCGGCGCAGCCGAAGGGCCCTCCGATCTGGATCGGGAGCTGGGGGTCGACGGCGGGCCTGCGCCGCGTGGCCCGGCTCGCAGACGGCTGGCTCGCATCGGGCTACAACACCACCCCCGAGGCGTTCGCGTCAGCGTGGAGGACGCTCGGCGGCATGCTGGAGGCCGAGGGGCGCGATCCCTCGACCTTCCCCGCCGCCATGGCCACGACCTGGCTGTATGTCACCGATGACGAAGCAGAGGCGCGAGGCGTCAACGAGCGGCTGAGTCACATGCTGCGCCGCCCCATCGAGGAGGTCGCGGACCGCCTGCCGATCGGCTCACCGGCCGCGTGTCTGGATCTCCTGGGGCGCTACCAGCGCGCCGGCCTGCAGCGGGTGCTGCTCTGGCCGGTGAGGGACGAGGTGGAACAAATCGAGCGCGTCGCGCTGGAGATCATTCCGCAGCTCGGCGGCGCGTTCTGATGGGCATTGCCGCCGGGTCTCGCGTGAACCTGGGGGCTACTCGGCCGGCTCGTAGACCCCGAGGATGTTGCCGAACGGGTCGGCGAACATGAACCGCCGCCCGCCGGGATACTCGTGCAGCTCGAGGTGGATTCGGCCTCCGGCAGCCAGCACGCTCGCCAACGCGGCATCCGCATCGTCGGTTCGGATGAGCGCCAGGACGCCATCGCCGCGGGAGGTGGCCGGGTGCGGGTTCAGCCCGGCGAACTCCTGGCCGGGCCTCGTGGGGTCCTGGATCCCCGCGTAGTCGGGGCCGTAGTCGTTGAACGCCCACCCCAGCGCCGTGGCGTAGAACGTCTTCGCCTGCTCGAGGTCGTCTACGGCCAGTTCAACGTAATCGATCACGTGAGCCATGGTCGAAGCGTACGCGCATCGTAGCCGGAGCTCAGCCGGGGATCGCAGCTCGTTCTCGGCTCGTCATACTTCGAGCGATGCCGTTCCTGCGGAAGCTGTTCGGTGGAGGGGACCAGCGGGAGCCGTCCGACGACTCCGAGCCCTCCCCTGTCCCATCCTCAAGGCATGCCGAGGCCGAGCCTCCCCGCCCGGAGCCGACCCTGCCGTCCCTTGCGGACCTGCCACCCGGGCCGCGGCACGCGTACTTCGAGTACGTCGGCGGTGGATCGTCGAAGTTCTACGCCGTGAGCCTCGAGGAGGAGGACGGCGGCAGCTGGCGCGTGCGGTTCAACTTCGGTCGCATCGGGTTTCCCCGCGCGTGGGACACCCGTGTCGAGGGAGCTGCCTGGGCCAAGGCAGCAGCGGCGTACATGGGGCTCATCCAGGAGAAGAAGGGCAAGGGATATGACCTCCGGCCCTGGCCAGCCAACCTGAAGCTTCCTGACGGCTCGGCGTTCGACGAGGACGCATCGGCCGCCGACGCCGAGCGCGAGCAGGTGCTGTTTCGAGCCGCCAAGCGCGGCCCGTTGCCGGCGGCGACGGGCGGCATGGTCGCCGGCGTCGCGCTGCCCGACGGGGTCCTCTATGCACCGATGCCCGAGGGAGGCTCGCGCGGCGAGGATCCCGTTATCTGGGCTTCGGCACAGCCGGTGGCGAATGTCGGTCGCATCTGGTCCCGCGTGGCTGCTGCCTTCGCGGAAACGGGCGTCTGGCCGGTCGTCATCGACGCGTCGTTCGGGTTCCGCGGCTTCGATGACTACTTGATGGATGTGCCCAGGGGTCGCCACACCGAGGCCGTTGCCGTCCTCCGGAGGGCCTGGAACGGGCTGGTGAGCTTCGACGAGGACTACCCGCTCGAGGAGATCGCCCCTTTCGGGAAGGCATTTCCTGGCCTGGCCGATCCCACGCCCGGACGTCGGCCGACGTCGATCGATCACATCGTGGCGTCAGCCAAGGGTCATCTCGGCCTCGTCGCCCTCAACCGTCCGGCGGACATCCTCGACGCGGTCGGCTGGATGGGCGCCGTCAACTACGACGCTGACCCGCTCGACATGACGACCGTCCTCCGCTCGTGGGAGCTCCGGTTCGACGCGTATGTCATCGGACTCGGGCCGGACACGCTCACCCTGGCGGTCGGACGTCCGCCCAGGGATCTACTGTCCGCAACGGCGATCGCCGCGGAGCACTTCGCGTTCTGCCCCGACAACATCCAGCAGGGAGTCGGCTCGATCCGCGAATACGCCGGACTGCTCGTCGGACAGGAGATCTGGCCGTTCTGGTGGGACTGAGCCCGGTCGGTCAGGCGGGCGGATGGCTCGCGACCTGCTTCTGGAGTGCCGCGATCATCGCCAGCGCCTGGGCGTGATCCTTCACATTCGGCTCGGGGTGGTCGGCCGCGATCCCGCAGTACACGTCGTGGATCGCCTGGCTCATCGTCTCCTCGTCGGCCAGCGCGACGCCGCGATCGGCCATCCAGTTGGCGACGTCGCTGTCGGCCGAAAGCTGCATGGCCTCGAGCAGCGACTCAAGCGTCGACATCGTTTGTTCTCCTAGCTGGTGCGGGCGAGGTTGATGACGCTGCGGCAATCGGATCCGCCCAAGCCTCCCGGCGTGCGGGCAACGCCCTCGGTCACTCGAGCAGGTATCGGGCGACCTCGTTGATCAAGGGCTCGCCGGCCGCGAACCGGCGGACCTGGTCGCCGGCGAGCTCGAAGGCACGGATCGTGCTCCCCGGGGAGTCGCCGGCCATGTGCGGCGTGATGAGGACGTTCGGCAGCCCCCAGAGGGCATGATCCGGGGGAAGTGGCTCCGGATCGGTGACGTCGAGGGCCGCCCGAAGTCGACCGGTCTGAAGCTCATCGACGAGCGCCGCGGTCACGATCGTGCGGCCGCGTCCGGCGTTCACCACGAGCGCGCCATCAGGAAGAAGGCTCAGCCGTCGCGCGTCCAGCAGGCCCCTTGGTCTCGCCGGTCAGCGGGAGGATGTCCACGAGGATCTCGGCGTCGCGAAGGACGTCATCCAGGTCGGCCAGGCCCCTCACGCCGTCGCGCGCGGTTCGACCCACGCCGATCACCTCGACGCCGAACGGGCGCAGCCGATCCGCGATCGCCGTCCCGATCGACCCGAGCCCGAGGACGACGACACGACGGCCGAGCAGCTCGGGTGGTTCGATCACGTCCCACTCGCGTCGCGCCTGGGCGTCGCGGGACTGCACGAGGCCGCGCTGCATCGCCAGGATGGCGCCCACCACCCATTCGGCAAGCGGCGCGTCGTAGACCCCCCGGGCGTTGCAGACCGAGACGTGCTCGGGCACCCGACCGATGAGCCAGTCGACGCCGGCGCTCAGCGTCTGGATGACGCGCAGCCGCCCCCCTCCCCCGGCGAGGAGATCGAGCAGCGCCTTGCGGCTCCGTCCCAGGGGAACGAAGAGCTCGACCTCGGCAAGATCCGGGAGCGGCGCCGGCTCGGGCGGGACGAGCCGGACGTCGACGTTCGTCGGCAGCTCGCCCATGTGGACCCGGTCTGGATCGTCCAGCAGGCACACGACGACCGTGTCGAGAGCGGCCGCCTCCGACATGGCTGTCATGGCGACAATCATGCAGCGCCTGCAGGGTCGGCGGGCGCTGCAAGGGTGGCCCGCTCAGCGGGCACGACTCCCGATGATCGGCCAGACCTCGATCGGCTCGCCGATCGCGTCGCTCACGCGCGACGCCCATTCGACGGCCGCCTCCATGTCTGATGCTTCGATCAGATAGAAGCCGCCGAGATGCTCCTTCGTTTCGGCGAACGGGCCATCGGTGCTCTTCGGCCGCCCCGGGCCTCGTCGGACGACCTTCGCCTCACTCGACTGGCTGAGCCGGGCGGAAAAGACGAACGCGTCGGCCGCCTGCATCTCGGCCTCGAGCCCGGCGATGCGGGCATATCCCTCTCGCTGCTGCTCCTCGGTCATCGGCTCGTGTGTTTCGCCGGTCGTATGAACGGACAGCATGTACTGCGGCATCGCGTGCTCCTCGGTCTGGCGGGAGTGTCCCGCCTTCACGTTCACGACGAAGCCCACCGCCCGGCTTCGACATTTGCTCGAAGAGGCTCGCCGATCAGAAGGTGATGACGATCTTGCCCTTGTTGCGGCCCTCGTGGACGTCGCGGAGCGCCGCCGCGATCTCCGCGAGCGGGTAGCGGCGGTCGATCCGCGGCTGGATCGCGCCCTCGGCGATGAGCTGGCGCAGGATCGCGACGTCGTCGGGGTGGAACGGGCGCCAGCCGGGCATCAGCCCGAGGTGCTTGCCGCCCCGCCCCAGGCTGAACGTCAGCGCGGCAGCGAGGAACGACAGGATCCAGACCCCGTTCCCGCCCATCGAGATGTAGACGCCGCCCGGCTTGAGGGTCTTCCGGTAGCCGAAGATCGAGCGATGGGCATCGACGTCGACAATCCGGTCGTACGGCCCGCTCTTCGTGTAGTCGGTCGTCCTGTAGTCGATGACCTCGTCCGCGCCGAGCGACCGGACGAAGTCCACCTTCTCGGTCCGGCAGACGCCGGTGACCCGCAGGCCGCGGGCCTTGGCGATCTGGACGGCGAACGGGCCGACGTTGCCCGACGCGCCGACGATCATCACGCTGTCGCCGGCCCGCAACTCCTGGCCCCAGTAGGGCTTCAGGCCCATCACGCCGAGGAGCGCCGAATGCGGCAGCGTCCCGGCCTCCTCGTACGACAGCTCGTCGGGGATCAGCTGGAGCGCCCGCTCCGGCACGCAGACGTACTCGGCGAACGCCGCCATGCCGGCGAAGATCAGGTCCCCGAACACGCGATCGCCGGGCTTGAGCCTGTTCGCCTCGGGCCCGATGGACTCGACGGTCCCTGCGACGTCGATGCCGAGCGTGTGGCGCCGTGGGCGCCGCAGCCCGAGGAACAGGCGCGCGATCCAGCCCAGCTTCGGCAGCATCCAGTCAAGGTCCGCCCGGTTGACCGAGGCGCCGCGAACCTTCACGAGCACCTGATCGCCGGTCGGGACGGGCGTCGGGACCTCGCGGATCTCCATGACCTCGGGTCCGCCCCAGCGATCCCGCATTGCGATCTTCACCAACCCGTCCTCTGTTCGACGATCGCCATTGTGCACTCGCCAAAGTGCGAGTCCGCGGCGGCTCATGGGCCATCCGACCGTAGGGTCGGACATCACATCAACCGACGTCAGATCCGGTACCCTGACGGGCCGAGGGACTCTGGCGCGAGGGGAACCGTCATGCGTCGGCCACTGGCCTTGCCGTTCGCAATCGCCATCGCGGGCCTTGCCCTAGTCGCCGGCTGCGAAGGTCGGGCGGTAGACGGGGCGAGCTCCCCCGCCCAGGCATCCCAAAGCGATGGCGGCTCTGCCTCGCCCGCCGCCCGTCCAGCCGTCCTCTGGCCGGCGCCGCCGGATCCGATGGAACGGACGGTCGAAGCCGGCCTGAAGCCGGGGCCGAAGGAGTTCCTGGTCAATCACGTCCACGCCCATCTGGATGTGTTCGTCGACGGCAAGCCGATCGTGGTACCGGCAGGAATTCGGCATCAACATCGTTGATCCCGCCGTGCGCCGGTTCAATGAGCCTGATGGCTCAGTGGGCTACGGCGGCATCAACCTGTGCAATGACCCGTGCATCTCGCCGCTGCACACGCATGACGTGACGGGAATCGTCCACACAGAGTCGTCGGATCCCGAACCGAACACGCTGGGACAGTTCTTCACCGAGTGGGGCGTGCCCCTCAGCGACTCGTGTGTCGGGACCTTCTGCAGCCCGACGACGATCGCCGTCTACGTCAACGGCGACGTCCACGCAGGGGATCCGCGCGCGATCCAGCTGACCAACCTTGAGGAGATCGCGATCGTGATCGGGACCCCGCCTCCGCTGATTCCCAGGACGGCGGACTTCTCCAAGGCCTGAGGGGCACGAAACCGGCCCTTGCGAGGACGATCAGCAATCAGCCTTCCGACGGCGCGGGCGCCACGTTGGGGTTCACATGGAACACGTTCTCGGGGTCCCATGTCCGCTTTAGCGCGGCCAGCCGGGCGAGTTTCGCGTCGCCGTAAAGACGGCGGGTCTCCGCGGGGCCGGCGTCGGCGTTGCCGTTGGGGTAGGCGCCGAGGGTGCGGTCCGGCTCGACGACCGACATCACGCGCCGGCACCACTCCATGTTGGGCTGGTCGTCCGCCGCGTCCTTCCAGTCGGAGTCAGCGCTCAGGTCGTACGCGGCGGTTCGGCCCGCAAATGCGGTTGCCTCCTCGGGGACGCGGGCGATCGCCCCACCGAGCACCGTGATCGAGAAGCTCGAGTCCCCCGGCGCCGCCGCGATGAGCTCGACCACCTCGTCCAGTGCCTCCGGTCGCACGTCGTCCGCGTTGTGGCTCTTGATGAACGACCGGCTGCCCCAGGCGAACGCGAGGTCGTGGGCAGTCTGGACCTCGAGATACGGCGCACTACCGATCGTCGTCGTCAGCGGCTTCGGCCCACTCCGCAGGCCGGCCGTATCCCGCTCGACGTCGGCCGCGGCGCCGCTGTGGTTCCAGGCCAGGTAGGCGATCGGCTTGCCGACGACGTCGTCGGGGTAGCCCTCCCCTTCCCCGGCGAGCGCGATCCCGTAGATAGCCGCCACCGCATCGGCGGCGCTCGGCGCGAAGTCGCGGAAGACGCTCCAGATCTCATGGACCTGCGTCGCTGGAAACGTCAGGACGCCGCGATGGAGGTCCGGGCCGAACGGCTGAAGGCGGAACTCGAACGCGGTCGCGATCCCGAAGTTCCAGCCGGCGCCGCGCAGGCCCCAGAAGAGCTCGGGCTCCTCGGTCTCGGTCGCGCGGAGGAGGCGCCCGTCGGCGGTCACGAGCTCGACGGCGGCCAGGTTGTCGATCGTCAGCCCGAAGTGGCGCTGGAGCCGGCCGATCCCACCCCCGAGCGTCAGCCCGGCCACGCCGGTGTGGCCGATCACGCCGATCGGGCAGACGAGGCCGTGCCCCTGCGCGGCGACGTCCAACTCACCGAGGAGCGCACCGCCGTTCGCCCGGGCGGTTCGGGTCCGCGGGTCTGCCACGACGCCGCGCATCGCGGACATGTCGACGAGGAGGCCGCCGTTTGCGCCTCCGAACGCGGCCGCGCTGTGGCCGCCGGACCGAATGGTGATCTCGAGGTCGTGCTCGCGTGCGAAGCCGACCGCGGTGGCCACCTCCTCTGCGCCCGACGGGCGGGCGATGACCGCCGGCCGTCGATCGTGGACTGCGTTCCACAGGCGGCGCGCGTCGTCGTAGCCCGCGTCCCCGGGCGCGATCACGTCGGTGCACGATCGGCGCAGCTGATCCAGGTGATGTGGCGCGATCCGCGCGGTTGTCTCGACCATCCGGCTCCCTCCCTGTCTAGTCTTGCATCAAGGTCGTGAACGCGACCGGCCCGGACTCGTAGGTCTCAGTCGTTCGCCGTGAGGGACAACGTCCACGAGTGGCCGGATCGCTCCGGCTCGGCGAGGCGTACCGGCCATCGTTCGGCGAGGACGTCGGCCAGGGCGTCCGGCTCGTCGGGCTCGACGCCGGATTCGAGCAGCTGGTGCGCCGCCTCTCCACGCATCCGCTTGGCGACGACGTCGCCGATGCGCCCTCCTCCATCGTCCAGCTGGTCGACCCGGATCGCCACCGTTCGATCGCCGAGGCCAAGTGGCATGCCCATCGCCTGAAGGCTCGGCGGACGCAGGTCGAAGACGATGCCCGCAGGCCCCGCGAGGCCGGCGAAGAGGCCCGGGAGGACGGTCCGCCACGTCTGCTCGACACGCCCGATGCCGACGAGATTCGACCAGGGCCGCATGCGGTAGGCAGGGATCCGATCGCCCGGCCGGAGGGCGCCCCACAGCGCGGACGCGATCACGACGCTGCGCTCGGCTCGCGCCGCGGCGGCTCCGGTGAGCGAGCCGAGGTCGAGACCCCCGTGCAGTGGCCCGCTGTACACGTCGCTCGCGGGTCGGGTCGGAAGCTCGAGAAGCCGCGTGTTGCGCGCGATCTTTGCGGCCATCGTCGGCCGCTCGAACAGCCGATCGAAGGCGTCCGGGCCGGCACTGGTCTCGATCAGGGCCTCGAGGATTCGGGTCCGCAGCGGCGTCAGCTCCGGAAACGACAGGTCCTCCAGCACCAGCGACCGGCCGTGATCCGGCGACGGTCGCTTCGACTCCGACGGCGGCACGATGATCAGCACGACATCACTCTACGGGGCCTCGAGGCGGGCGAGATCGAGGCGTGACGCACCGGGCGTAGGCTCTCGGCCGGTGAGCGGGCGTAACGAGGAGAACCACGTGACCGAGCTGACGGAACGCGACTGGGACGAGCTTGCGCGCGACCTGCGGGCGCGTGTCGCGGTGTTCGCGCCCGAGTGGACGGACCAAGCGGAGAGCGATCCCGGCGTGACGATCGTCGAGCTGTTCGCGTTCCTTGCCGAATCCGTGCTGGATCGAGCGGACGGAACGTCACGCGGCCGGGCTCGCCTCCAGGAGATCGTGGAGCACCTCGGGCGGGTGCACGCCGCGCCGTGTCCGGACCGGGCGCTGATCCGGAACCGCTTCTTCGCGGGCAAGCTGCTGTCGGCCGATGACTTCGAGGAGGAGCAGCACTACCACCGAGCCAAGCACCGTCGCCACAATCGGCTGCTCCACGGAAGTGGGATCGTCAGCGGCCTCGAGGTCAGCCTGGAGCCGGGCCAGCCCGGTGGCGGCCCCGTCGTGGTCGTGTCGCCGGGAGTCGCGATCGGTCCGGACGGCGAGGAGCTTCTGCTGTGCGAGCCGGCCACCAGCGACCTGTGCCGGGGCAAGGCCGTCTGCTACGTCACGGTCGGACTCGCAGAACGACCGACGGACGTGGACGCAGACGGCCAGGCGTCACGCATCGAGGAGGCCGCGGAGATCGCCGTGCTCGAGGATGTCGCTCCCGGGCACCTGGTCATCGCGCGCATCGCACGCGCCGGCGACACCTGGCGGCGCGACCCGAGCTTCGAGCCGCTTCGCGTCCGGTAGCTGAGCTCCCGTCCTGCGCGAACGAGCTAGCCGCCGCCGCCCATCCCGGTCGTACCGTCGGACATGACGGCCGAGATCAGGCCGAAGACGTTGTTGTCGGGGTCAAGCAGGTAACCGACGCGGCCCACGCCCTGCATGTCCGCGGCCGCGAGGGCCTCGGTGCCGCCGAGCTCGACGCCGCGCCGCATCAGGGAATCGACATCATCGACGCCAACGACGACGTTGCAGCCCATCACCGGCGCGCCGAGCTCCGGCTTCGGGCCCCGCCGCTGGTTCAGGCCGCCGTTGATCCCGTGCCCCGCCGTGCCCGCGACGTTGCCGATGGCCCCCTCCCCCGTCTCGATCGACCAGTACGGCATCTCGCCGAACTGCGTGAACCGCCAGCCGAGAAGCTGGGAGTAGAAGTCGATGAGGCGCTGGGGCTCGGATGCCTGGATCTCGAAGTGGACGACGAGGTTTGCCATGGTTCCTCCCTTGGGTTCGCTATCCGGACCGTACTCCGAAAAGCGAACGCAGAGGGGTCCCGGCACTAGGACTTCGGCTTGGGCGTCCGCTTCGACCTGGTTCGGGGCCCGTCGGACGGGCCGTTCGCCTTCGGCCGCCGAGCGCGCGCCGCGGGCTTCGCATCGTCGGTCGACGGCGGGGTCACGGTCGCGACCGCAGGCTCGTCGACGATCGCGCCCGACGCGACCGCGGGATCCGGCGCGGGTGCAAGTGCTTTGCGCGGTCTTGCCCACTCGGGCGTGAACTCGGTCGGGTCGAACAGGTACTGGCGGAAGATCGCGGCCGGCTGGAGGATCGGCGGTGGCCCCAGCGTCTCGTCCTCGAGCGCCACCGCACCGCCAGCTGCCACCTGGCCGTCCGGCGATCGCCGATCTGGCCGGCGTCGCGGGTGCAGGAGTCGCGCGAACCCTTTGGACATGAGCGGAGGGTAGGCGCGGTCTGCCGGCCTCGTCTGTGGCGCCAACGATGCGTTCGGCTGGTACGTTCGTCATCAGGGATCGGTCACCTGCCAGCCTCACGGTCCGGCACCTCCTCCTTCGCGGAACGCCACGGCGCCCGGCCGAGCGAGTCGACCGGGCGCCGTGGGAGCGGGGGACGTGAGCCCCGCGTCTAGAACTCGATGCGCTCCATCCGCCAGGAGGCGAAGCCTGCCAGCGCGACGACCGACACGGCCCAGACGATCGGGGTCACGATCCCCGCGTCCGCCCCGCCGATCAGCGCCATGGTCCAGGCCATGATCGAGGTCGGCAGGAACGGCGAGATGTCGACCGGCACCAGGCTCACGAGGATCTGCGGCAGGAGGAACACCGCGAACCCGATCGCCGCGACGGCGGCCTGGTTCGGGATGACGGTCGAGACCGCGAGGACGACCGCGACCATGAACGCGATCGAGGCCACGACCCCGAGCGCCGCCAGCGCGAATGTCCCGAGGCCGGCCGGAGCCGTAGAGCACGGCGACCACACCGAAGGTCGCGGCCATCGGGATGATCCCCGCGACGATCGACACGACGATCGCGGCCGCGGCCCACTTGGACAGCCAGATGGCGCCACGAGAGACCGGCTTGGACGCGACCCAGGCGAGGGTGCCGCGCTCGCGCTCGGCGACGAGCAGGCTCATCGCCGCGAAGATCGCGACGATCACGAAGATCTGGGACGCGATCGCCCCGAGGAAGTTCATGGTCGGATCGAGCGAGATCGGCCCGGCATGCACCTCGGCGTCCGGGACGTTCGCGACGATCCAGGTGTTGAGTGCGGCGTTGGCCGCGGTCAGGACCATGAACGCCGTCGTGACCCCGAGGATCACCCACAGGCGCTTGCCGTGGGCCCATTCGCGCAGCTCCTTGCGGAACAGCGGTCCGAAGCCCGCGACGCGGTCGGCGGAGATCCTCGCGGAGGTCCGGGCAGGGAAGCGAGATCGAGGCGGTCATGCCGCATGCTCCTTGGAAGTGACGAGGCGAAGGAAGACGTCTTCCAGTCCGAGGCGGACGACGTGGTTCTCGGTGACGGTCTGGCCGTGGTCGGCGGCGAACCGGGTGATCGCCGCCTGCACGGCGGCGGTGGCGTCCGGCGCGATCCGGACGACGTAGCTGCGGAGATCCCCCGAGCGCCCGGCCGGTTCGACCGAGATGACACCCGGGATCGAGGCGATCGCGACGGCGGTCGCGTCGTCGGCGCCGCCGATCGATGACGCGGAGCTGGTCCTGATCGAAGCTCGCGAGGAGCTCGGCGGTCGGGGCGGAGCGAACGAGCCGGCCCCCATCGAGGATCGCGACGTGATCGCTGACGCGTTCGACGTCGTCGAGGATGTGGGTCGAATAGAAGACCGTGACCTCGCCCCGGAGCTCGCGCATCAGGTCGAGGACCTCGTGGCGGCCGATCGGGTCGAGGGCGCTGACGGGCTCATCGAGGAGCAGGAGCGCGGGCGAGCCGATGAGCGCCTGGGCGATGCCGAGCCGCTGGCGCATCCCGCCCGAGTAGGTCGACGTGCGCCGATCGGCCGCGTCGGCCAGGCCGACCCGGTCGAGGACCGCGGCGATCTTCGGCGCATCCGCCCGATCGGCGGCCGGATAGAGCGACGACGACGAACTGCAGCGTCTCCTGACCGGTCATCCAGTCGTAGAACCGGGGCTCCTGGGCGAGATAGCCGACCTCGCGCCGGTAGCCGGGCCCGGCGGCCACGGGGATCCCCGCGACCGACGCGCTGCCGCCCGTCGGCTTCGTGAGCCCGGCCAGCATCTTGATCGTGGTCGACTTCCCGGCGCCGTTGGGGCCGAGGAAGCCGTAGATGGAACCCGTCGGGACCTCCAGGCTGAGGTCGGTCACGGCCGCCACGCCCGGATAGTGCTTCGTGAGTCCGGCCATCGAGATGGCCGAGTCGAGGGTCATCGTGGTGATCTCCTGAGTCTTGCGAACGGGCCGTTCGCGCTGACATCAGGTTCGACCCCGAGCTCGTCCGGCGTCGTCGGTCCCGGGTCTCGAAGTCCGGGCGCCGGGTGGGTCGGTTCGCGCGCGGTCAGCTCATCCCGTGGTATCGGTCGCGTCTACGTACCGAGCCGGGCCGGATGAGCCCGGCCTCGTAGGCGAGCACGACCGCCTGGGCCCGGTCGCGCAGGTCGAGCTTGTCGAACACGTGCGAGACGTGGGTCTTGACCGTCGGCTCGGCGAGGACGAGCCGATCGGCGATCTCGCGGTTCGAGAGCCCTCGCCCGACGAGCTTCAGGACCTCGATCTCGCGCTCGGTCAGGTCCCGGAGCGCCGCGTTGCGCTCATCGTTGACCGGCGGCAGGCGGTCCGCATACCGGTCGAGCAGGCGCCGCGTGACCGCCGGCGCGAGGAGCGCGTCGCCGGCGGCGATGGTCTTGATCGCGACGACGAAGTCGGCCGGGGTCACGTCCTTGAGCAGGAACCCGCTGGCCCCCGCGCGCAGGGCCTCGACGACGTTCTCGTCGGCATCGAACGTGGTCAGGATGAGGACCCGCGCGTTCGGCGCGGCACCGTCGCGGACGATGCGGCGCGTCGCCTCGATGCCGTCGAGGACCGGCATCCGGATGTCCATCACCACGACGTCGGGGTGGAGTCGCTCGGCCGCCTCGACCCCTGCCCTGCCGTCGGCCGCCTCGCCCACCACCTCGATGCCCGGCTCGTCCTCGAGGATCATCCGGAACCCGGTCCGCACGAGCCCCTGGTCGTCGACGAGGATCACCCGGATGGCGCCGCTCATGCGCCGGCCGCCGGTTCCGGGTCGATCGGCAGGCGGGCATGGACCCGGAAGCCGGTCGGCGTCGGGCCGGCTTCGAACTCGCCCCCGTAGAGCGCCACGCGCTCGCGCATCCCGATCAGGCCGCGGCCGCCGCCGCCGGCCTCGCCGAGGTCGCGCCGGCCTGCCCCACCCTGGTCGGTCACCTCGATCTCGATGGCCCGGGGTTCGTAGGCGAGGCGGACCCGGGCGCGGGCGCCGCGGGCATGCTTGAGCGCGTTCGTCAGGGCCTCCTGGACGATCCGATAGGCGGACAGCTCGACGCCGGCGTCGAGCGGCCGTCGGACGCCGTCGAGGGACAGCTCGACCGGGAGGCCGGCGGCCCGCACCTCCTCGATGAGCTCGCCGAGGCGCTCGAGGCGTGGCATCGGCGCCCGCGCATCGTCGCCGGCGGCCGGCGTCCCGGGCACCTCCCCGAGGATGCCGAGCATGCGCCGCATGTCGGTCAGGGCCTCGCGACTCGTTCGGTCGATCGCCTCGAGCGCCGTCCGGACCCGCTCCGGTCGTCGATCGAGCGCCGTCAATCCGGCCCCCGCCTGGATCACGATCACGCTGACATGATGGGTGACGATGTCGTGGAGCTCGCGGGCGATCCGCTCGCGTTCGTCCTCGACCGCGCGGCGCGATCGCTCCTCGCGTTCGGACTCCTGGAGCCGGGCGTTCTCCTCGATCGCCGCGGCGTACTGGCGTCGCGTCCGGGCCCAGTCGCCGAGCGCCAGGACGATGCCCGACGGACAGCATCGTCTGGATCGTCCCGGCGACGGCGAACTGGGTGCCGGCCTTGGCCACGATGACCGCCGAGCGAACGTGGCCGCGACGGCGAGCGCCGCGATGATCGCCACGCGCCGGTCGTACCGCTCCGCGACCGTGAAGAGCGCCACGAGCGCTCCGAGGCTCTCGTTGACCACCTGGCCCTGGACCAGCGAGGCATGGAGCGGCCGTGGCCGCCAGCGTCACGATCGAGCACGGGGATCGGCCAGCGCCGGCGGACGAGGAGCGGCAGGGTCTCGAGCAGGAGGAGGGTGATGCTGAGCGGATCGCTCTGACCCGCATCGGCCGAGCCGCTCGCCACGGCGAGCAGGGACAGCGCGGCCAGACCGAAGGCGATCGTCGCGTCGACGAGCCACGGGATCACGGTCGGCGGCGTGCGGAGGCGTGTCGTCACGCTCGGAAGCGTAGAGGCCCGGCAACGGCCCGACATCATGCCGGGGTGGAGTTCCGGCCACGACCGCGGGATGAGCCGGCTCGTGCGTCACCGCTGCGCGGCGTCCGGCGGTCGTATCGTCGAAGCTGTAACCGAGGAGGACTTCTGATGCGCAGCGTGATCTACTCGATGGGCGTCTCGCTCGACGGCTACATCGTCGGGCCGGACGGCGACATCACTGCGCCGCCGCCCGACGAGGAGGTCTGGCGGTTGGTCACCGACGAGATCCGAGCGGTCGGCGTCCACCTGATGGGACGACGACTGTACGAGACGATGCTGTACTGGGAGACCGCCGACCAGGATCCATCGCTCGACGACTCGGAGATCGAATGGGCCGCACTGTGGAAGCCGCTCCCGAAGGTGGTGTTCTCCACGACGCTGTCGGCGGTGCAGGGCACTGCCCGCCTGGCCTCCGGTGGCCTCGCTGCGGAGATCGAGCGGTTGCGGGCCGAGCCGGGGGACGGCGACATCGCGATCGGCGGCGCGACCCTCGCCGCCGAGGCGGCCGAGTTGGGTCTCATCGACGAGTACCGGGCCAGGGTCTACCCGGTGCTGGTCGGCGGTGGCACTCCCTACTTCCCGCAGCACGAGCGCCGGGTGGATCTCGAACTCATCGAGGCCCGCACCTTCAGCTCGAGAGTCGTCTCCCTCCGCTACCGCGTGGCGCGCTAGCCGGCTCGGCCGACGGCCGCGAGACAGCTCGCGAGCCGGGCCCGTCGCCGCGTCCAGGCGGGGTCGACGGTATTGGAGCGCGCTACGATTTACCGATGCCGTCTCTGTCCGTCGCGGTCCTGGGCGCGGGAGTCGCCGGCCTCGCCTCAGCGCTGGCGCTTGGACGCGCGGGCCACACGGTCACCCTGATCGAGCGCGACGAGGTGACAGCGGGTGACGCGCTCGACGCAGTCGACTGGCGTCGCCAGGGGATCCCGCACTTCCTCCAGGCCCACGCGTTCACGTCCCGCGGGCGGCGTGAGCTGCGGGACCTCTTCCCTGACGTGTACCAGGCGTTGCTCAACGCCGGCGCCCACGACCTCGACCTGCGACCGAAGCTTCGCGGTCCCCTCCGACCCGAGGACGACGAGCTCCAGATCCTCGGCGTTCGGCGCCCGCTGATCGAATGGGGCCTCCGCTGGGCGGTGCTTCGTGAGCCGGGCGTCACGGTGCGGTCGGAGCTCCGGGTGGTCGGGCTCGACGGGATGTCAGGTGACACTCCCCGCGTGGCCGGCGTTCGGACGAGCGATGGCCTGCTCCGGGCCGACCTCGTGGTCGATGCCATGGGTCGTCGCAGCCCGGTTCCGGACTGGATCGAGGGGCTCGGCGGCCGGCGCATGGGCGAGGCGTCGTCCGACTGCGGCGTCATCTACTACACGCGTTATTACCGCGTTCGGGATGGCGCATCGCTGCCGGACGGCCCGTGGGCCCCGACGCCGCGCGCCGACCTCGGTTATGGGCTCTTCTCGACCTTTCCGGGCGACAACGGCACATTCGCGGGGCTGATCGCCATTCCCCCGGGTGACCAGGAGCTGAAGATCCTGCGCCACGCGGCCGCGTTCGACGCCGCCGCGGCCACGATGCCGGCCCTGCATGCGTGGACGAACGCGGACACGTCGAAGCCATTCACGGACGTCCTGCCGATGGGCAGCCTCCAGAACACGCTCCGGACCTTCGTCGACGGCCGGCCGCCGACGATCGGGCTGATCTCGGTCGGTGACGCCCTCTGCCATACCGACCCGGTCTTCGCCCTCGGCCTGTCCCTCGGGCTCGTCCAGGCCCGCGAGCTCACGGCGGCCATGGAAGCGCACGGGTCCGACCTCGAGGCGGTTGCGCTCGCGTTCGACGCGGCGATTCGAGGCCCGATCGTCGAGCGCTTTGCGAACGCCACCGCGGTGGACGAGCTGCGACTTCGCGCCTGGCAGGGCGACGCGGTCGACATCGCGCACCGCGACGGTGGTGCTTATCCGCTCTTCGCATTCGCCGCCGGCAACGCGGCAGCCCTGGTCGACGGCGACGTGTTCCGGACCATGATCCGCCGGAACTACTTCCTCGACCCCCTGTCGGTCCTCGACGACGACGCTGCGATGCAGCGTCGAATCGAGCGGATCTTCGCGGACCTCCGCTCGACACCGCGGCCCCGACCGGGTCCGACGCGCGACGAGCTGCTCGAGGTGATCCGCGCGGCGGTCGCCGCCTAGGACGCGGATCGCGGGATCGGCATCGAGCGGCCAGCCGATCGTCGTCATCCGACGAACCTAGCAACCCATCCGGTCACGGCGCGCCAGACCCTTGACAGCATCGTGATACAACCGTATGGTTGTATCAATGCAGCTCGCCTTCAACGCCGACCACCTCTTCGCCGCCCTGGCGGATGCCACCCGACGTGACATCGTCCTGCGCGCGTTGAGCGGCAACGAGGGCGTGGCCGAGCTGGCCGGGCACTACCCCATGAGCTTCGCGGCGGTGCAGAAGCACGTCGCGGTCCTCGAGCGGGCGGGCCTGGTCACGAAGGAGCGCACCGGCCGTCGCAAGGTCGTGCGCACGAACATCGAGGGGCTCCGCCTGGCGCGTGGCCTGCTCGACCAGTACGAGGCGCTGTGGCGCGGCCGCGTCGAGCGCATGACGGATCTCATCACCACCAGCGAGGAGGCCCACGCATGACCGTGACCGCCGTCCGGAAGGATCCGGACGCCCTGACCATGACCCTGACCGCCGAGTTCGACGCGTCGCCGGAGCGCGTGTGGGACCTCTGGGCCGACCCGCGCCAGCTGGAGCGCTGGTGGGGTCCGCCCACCTACCCGGCCACCTTCACGGCCCACGACCTGGCGCCCGGCAGTCGCGTCGAGTACCACATGACCGGACCGAGCGGCGACCAGCCACACGGCTACTGGGACGTCGTCGAAGCCGATCCGCCGCGACGACTCGTCTTCCTCGACGGGTTCGCCGGTGAGGACGGCACCCCCGACGACACCTTCCCGCGCAACGAGGGCCGCGTGACGATCGAGCCGATCGGCGCCGGCCGCACGCGGATGTCGATCGAGAGCCACTTCCCGAGCATCCAGGCGATGGAGCAGGTCCTGGCCATGGGCATGCAGGAAGGCCTCACGCAGGCCGTCGGCCAGATCGACGCGATCCTCGCCGAGGACGCCGTCCACTCCGCCTAAATTCACCACGAGCGCAACCAGGAGACGAACGATGACCACGATGACCGAGCCGACGACCCGCACCATCGAGGTGCCCGGTGCCACCCTGACGTACGACGTCCGACCGGCCGACTCTCCTGCCCCGGTCCTGTTCGTGATCGGCTCGCCGATGGGCGCGAGCGGGTTCGGCACGCTTGCCGGGCACTTCACGGATCGAACGGTCGTGACCTACGACCCGCGGGGCGTCGAACGAAGCACGAAAGCCGATCCGGCGAGTCAGTCGACCCCGGACCAGCATGCCGACGATCTCCATCGGATCATCGACGATCTGGGCGCAGGCCCGGTCGACCTGTTCGCGAGCAGCGGTGGTGCAGTGAACGCCCTCGCCCTGGTGTCGAAGCACCCGGAGCAGGTCGGGACGCTCGTCGCGCACGAGCCGCCGCTCGCGTCGATCCTGCCCGATCGCGAGGCCGCGCTGGCGGTGTGTCGGGCCATCGCCGACACCTATCAGCGCAGCGGGTTCGGTCCCGGCATGGCGCGGTTCATCATGGCCGTCAGCCACAAGGGGCCGATGACTGCCGAGTTCGCCAACATGCCCGATCCGGATCCGGCGATGTTCGGTCTTCCCACCCAGGACGACGGCACGCGCACCGACGCGCTGCTCGCCCAGAACGTGCTCACCTGCACCGGGTACGAGCCCGACTTCGACGCGCTGCGGGCGGCATCGACGCGGATCGTCCTGGCCGCCGGCGTGGAGTCGGACGGCGAGATGGCGCACCGTGGCGCCGAGGCCGTCGCCGAGCGGCTGGGCGTGCCCGTGGTGGCCTTCCCGAGCAACCACGGTGGCTTCCTCGGTGGCGAGTACGGCCAGACCGGCGAACCCGATGCGCTTGCCGCCAAGCTGCGCGAGGTCCTCACCGAGGCCTGAGCTCCGAGAGGTCCGAGCGGCGGCGTCCGCCGCTCGGACTCAGACCGCGGCGTCCCGCTTGAGCTTCCGCCAGCCGCCGGCGCGGTTATTGGCGATGATCTGGCGGAACATCGCGGTCAGGGCCGGTGCGTTGACCGGCTGGCCCTGCCGGATCCCGACGGTCCGGGCCGTCTCGTTGTCGTGGCCGGCCGTGATGATCCCCTCGGGATCGGGGACGATCGCGCCGTCGTACATGAAGACGTTGACGTGGTCCTTCGCCGCCAGCAAGGCGCAGATGTTGCCGTCGAGCACGAAGTACGGCTGGACACTGCGCTTGATCGTCTCGACGACCTCCGGATCCGCGGCGTGAACCAGGTCGCGCACCTCGCGGCAGATCGCCTGCTGCCAGTCCGGGAGCGCATCGATGTACGCGTCGACCCGCGGGTCCTTCGTGTAGGTGGCCATCGTTCACCTCCGTCCGCGTTGCGCCGTTGATCTTCATTCGATGGCGGCGGGCCCGTAGGCTGTCCAGCATGACGGACGCGCTGCGGGTGATCCTCGAGGTCGGGAAGAAGCGCCGGGTCGTGGCGGGCGCGATGGACTGGCCCGGCCTCGATCGTTGGGGGACCTCCGAGGAAGACGCGGTCGACAAGCTCCTGCTCTATGTGCCGCGCTACGCCGCGGTCGCCGGCCGGGCCGGGATGGCGAGCCCGTTCGCGCGGTCTCACGACGTCGAGGTCGTGGAACGCGTTCCCGGATCCAGCTCGACAGACTTCTGGGGCATCGCCCACGTGCCCTCGCAGATCGAGCGCGAGGTTCTCTCCCCCGCGGATCTGGAGCGCCGGCTCGAACTCCTCCAGGCCTGCTGGGCCGAGTTCGACGACGTCGCGGCACGCGTCTCCGGGGAGCTCCGGCCCGGCGCCCGGAGCGCCGGCCGTAGCCACGACCAGATCCTTCGCCACGTCTACGCCAGCGAGCCGGAGCAGTTCTCCCGCAAGGTCGAGGTCCGGACGCCGCGCGAGGTGGTCCTGACCCCGGACGGCCTCGCCCAACATCGCGCGGCCTACCTCGACGCGATCCGCGCCTACAACGCGGACGCCAAGCCGGCCCGAACCTGGCCGATCCAGTTCCTCATTCGTCGAACGGGGCACCACGTCATGGATCACGCGTGGGAGATGGAGGATCGCGACCCCGGTTCAGGCGACTGAAGCCTCACGGGTCTACGATCCGCTCATGCAACCCTGGTTCGGACTCCATCTCCCCAGCTACACCTACCCCGACGCTCCGCCGGAGGGGCTCTTCGACCGGGTCGTCGCCCAGGCGAAAGCCGCCGAGGCGGCCGGCTTCAAGCTCGTCACGGTCATGGACCACCTCTACCAGATCGGCGGCGTCGGACAGGTCGACGAGCCGATGCTCGAGGCGTGGTCGACGCTCGCCGCGCTCGCCCGCGAGACGAGCCGGGTCCGGCTCGGGACGCTCGTCACCGGCGTGACCTATCGGAACCCTGCCCTGCTCGCCAAGCAGGCGACGACGCTCGACACGATCTCGGGCGGCCGCGCGATCTTCGGGATCGGCGCCGCGTGGAACGACGTCGAGCATGCCGGCTACGGCTTCGACTTCCCGCCGGTCCGCGAGCGCATGGATCGGCTCGAGGAGGCGCTCACGATCGCGAAGGCGATGTTCACGGAGGATCGACCGTCGTTCGCGGGCACCTACTACCGGATCGAGGAGGCGCTCAACGTGCCGCGACCGATCCAGCCGGGCGGCCCGCCGATCCTCGTCGGTGGCGGCGGTGAACAGCGGACGCTGAAGATCGCCGCACGGTTCGCCGACATGACCCACTGGTTCCCCCTCGGTCTCGACGTCCTCCGCCACAAGACCGAGGTCCTCGCGAGCCACTGCGAGGCGATCGGGCGCGACCCGGCGACGATCGAGCGGACGATGGCGACGCCGGTCGCCGTCGCCGCCACCGAGGCCGACGGGCAGCGGATCCTGGAGAGCCTCCCGCCGGAGCGCCGCGCCCACGTGATCGTCGGGACACCCGAGCAGGCCGCCGACGCGCTGCGCCCCTACATCGAGGCCGGCTTCACGGGCTTCACGTTCAACAACTCGGTCTATCGGGCGCCCGAGCAGATCGCGGTCATCGGCGAGCTCCTCCGCCTGGTCGAGAACGAGGCGCCCGTCGGGGCTCGCTGACGCCGCTGCCGGTCAGTTGCAGAACTTGCCGGCCTCGAGCTGGAAGTCGAACGGCCCCGACGCCCCGGAGCGCGTGACCTTCTTGCCACCGATGTTGACGGTGACGGTCCCGTTCAACGTCCCGAACGCCAGCATGGGCGGGTCACCGTCGGCGAACGTGACCGTGCCGGTCTGGTCCCAATGGGCCGAGACCGGCCCCTGCGCGACGTCGTAGACCGCGTGGACCGTGCCCGTGTTGGAACCCTCCGGCAGGGTGAACGTCCAGGTTCCGACGGGCTTGCCGCCGATCGACTCATTGATCACCCAGCGCCCGGTCGGGCCGTTGCATTTCTGGGCCGTGAAGCCGTTGCCGGCCTGGACGATGTTGAGCTTGTAGTCCTGCAGCCCCACGGTGAAGACGAGCTGCTTCTTGCCGATGCCGCGCTTCCCGACCTGCTCCAGGTCGATCGTGCCCTTGTCGCCCTCGTTGGCGCCTGCCTTGAACGTCAGGTTGGCCGTCGGGTCCTGCTTCCGGCCATCCGGATCGAGATGGTCCTTGCCGCTGAACTTGCCGGTGATCCCGGCCTGGACCTTTGACCCGTCGAACTTGTGCTGCGCGTCCACGCTGATCTGGAGCTGCTTGGACGGCGGGACGAGCTTCGACTCCTCCGACGTCTTGAGCTCGATGCAGTTGCCGCCACGCCAGAACTTCTCCGCCTCCTTGGCGGCGTCCCCGAGGTAGTTGCCCGCCATCAGGAGCATCCCGGCGAGGCTGCTCGCCGACGCCTGGGTCGCATTGCTCTCGGTGGGGTTCTGGGGACCGCCGATCTGGATCGCGGCGATCCCACCACGGGCCGGGATCGAGATCGGGAACGTCGCGCCGACGCTCCAGTCGCCACCGACACGGCCCTGGGTCGACGCCGCGACCGTGGCGCTGAAGTCGGTCTTGATGAGGTGGGCGTCGTCTCCGTCGAGGGCCGTGAACGGGCCCGTCGTCGCGCTGGTGCCGCCGCGGGTGGACCCGGAGGACGGCGCGATGGTCTCCGCGTTGCTGATCGTGTACGTCCCCTTCGCGGAGCCATCCACCGCGGGGCACCCGTCCATCTCGAAGTGGCCGGTCGACGTCGAGGTGCGATGTGCGACCTCGGTCCCGCTGCTCGCGCGGGTCAGGACGGAGTTCGCCGTCAGCGTCACGTCCATGAGGATCCGGCCGCCGCCCCGGCCCACCGTCAGGTTCTGGGTCAGCGTCAGGTGCTCCTTGATCCCCGAGCTCTCGGAGTCATGCTCCTCCGTGCGCGACTGCGACTCCTGCTGGTATGGGCCGGTGGCGGTCGGAAACAGCTCCGGCGTCAGGGCGAGGTACATCGACGCGGTGAACGACGTGTTGCCGATCAGGCTGCCCGTCCACTCCTCGTCGAGCTGGCCAGGGTCCGGCGGCAGTCCGGGGCCATCGATCGCGGCGAGCTGCCGCTCCAGGGCGGCGCTGCTCAGGTCGATCCCGTAGTGGTCCACGAGGGCCTTCAGCCCGTCGGCGCCGAACGCCCCCTCGACGTCGTCGCTCGCCTTCAGGATCCCGTCGGCACCGTCCCCGATGGCTCCGGCGACATCGATCTCCTTCCGGAGCGCGTCGCGGATGCCGAGCTCCGCCTGGGCCGCGGCGAGGAACGCGGGCTCCGTGCCGTCCGGGACGGAGGGCATGGTCCCGAGCGCTCCGATCGGCCCACCCACGGCTGCGGCGCTGCTCGCGCCGGGTCCGGCCGATGCCGCAGTCGACGGCGGCGGTGTGGTCGAACTCCCGCAGGCGGACGCAACCAGCACGGCGATCGTGGTCATGACCGCCAACGACCCGCGTCGCGTCATCCCCCGGCCCTCCCTGTGCCCGACGCGTGCACTGTACGCCGCCCGTGACCTCGGCGATCAGGTCATGTCATGCAGGTCACGGATTGCCGACCGAGGCCATCACGGAACACGGCACACCCCGGAGGGCGTGCCGTGTTCGCTTGTTGCGGCAGACCGTCAGTGCTCGACGACGGCCTCGAGCTTGCTCGCGTCGTCGATCCAGCCCGTGATCTGGGCCTCGCCCGGGATGCGATTCACGATCCCCGGTCGGGCCGCGACGACCGACTGGAACGTGTCCTCGAGGTTCTTCGCGTTCCGGTGCGACAGCTCGGCGGGTGAATCCACCCCGGCGGCCTCGAGGAGGTCGCTGTACTGGGGTCCCACACCCGGGATCCGCATCAGGTCCACGTGGTTGACCCATTCAAGGATCTGCTTGGTGCCGATCCCCGTCGTCTTCGCGAGCTGGTCGCGACCCGACGGCTTGGCGCCGTTCGACAACAGGTCGGCCGTCGTCTTGATGCCGGCCGCGGCGAGCTTCTCCGCGTCGACAGAGCCGATGCCCTCGATCTCGGCGATGCTCATCGGCGCGGTCTCGCGGAAGATGTCCGGCTCTGCCGGAGCAGGGGCGGCCGCCGCTGCCACGACTGGCGCAGCCGCTGACCGCGGCCGGGGCCGGGATCTCGATCTCTTCCGGAACCGGCTCGGTCTTCGGGTCCGCGAGCAGCCGCTCGACCTCAGCCGTGTCCTCGGCCACGATCTCGGAGATGACGACCGTCCCGCCGAAGCCGTACGACCGCATCCGCTCGACCGCGAGCTGCCAGTTCGCGTGCTCGACCAGGATCGCGACGGCCGACTCGGAGGGGGTCATGTCCTGCCCCAGCTCCTTGAGCAGCTTGTTCTTGATGCCCCGGTCGAACGAGGCGAACAGGCCGCCGGCGGCCGCACCCATGGCGATCCAGCCCACGGGTCCGAAGAGCAGGGCGAACAGCGCGCCGATGACGCCGCCCTTCACGAAGCCCTTGCCGATGGTGTCGTCCTTCGTCTGGTGGATCTTGACCTTGCCCTTCTCGGTCTTCGTGATCGCGACGGCATCCCGGAGCTTGACCAGGTCGTCGTCGGACATCTCCTTCAGGACGTTCAACGCCTCCGCGGCGGTCCCGGCCTTCGGATACTTGATGACGAGGAAGCTGTACTCGTGCGCCATGTCCCCAACCTTTCCAGTCCTGTGGCGCGCATCGACGCGGGCAAATAGCGACGGATGCGGAATCGCCCACGCACGATGATCGTCATCGCCATGCGTCGGCGCCACCCGGGGCACCGGCTTGACACCCGGGTGGCCGGCTTCCCTTTCGGGTCGTGCGCGTTGCCCGGCCGGCGCTACGCCCAGGTGATCGCCGCCACCTCGACCGGCGCCGTCGCGCCGCGGATCGGCGCGGCGTGTGAGTCGGTCGTCGCGACGTCGCCCGCCGCGGCCACCGTGTCCGCCGATGCGAGGATCTCGCCGCCCTGGGCCAGGGCCCCGATCCGCGCGGCGACGTGGACGCCCATCCCGCTGTAGTCGGTACCGCGACGGTTGGCCTCGGCCGTGTGGATGCCGATCCGGACGGCGATCGCGAACCCGGAGCTCGCCCGGTGGTCACGCAGCGTCCGCTGGATCGCGATCGCGGTGTCCACGGCCGAGCGGGCCGACTCGAACGCCGCGAAGAACCCGTCGCCGGTGGAGTTGACGACTTCTCCCCTCCCCCGTTGGACGAGGTCGCGGAGCGTGTCGTCATGCCAGCGCAGGAGCTGCTCCCAGGCGGCATCGCCGAGCGCCTCCGCCAGGCTGGTCGACCCGACGATGTCGGTGAACATGAACGTCCGGCGCGCGGTCTGCGGTCCGGCCCGACGGTCGGTGATCTCGCGCTGCTCGCGCTCCGAGACGTCGACGTCGACCTGCGCCCCGAGCCGGCGGAACTCGTCGAGGGCCGCCTCCAGCTCGAGGTCCGCATCGTCGTCGTCCTCGGACGCCCGCAAGGCGCGCGACAGGACGACCTGCGCCCGCGCCACTTCGTAGGGCGAGCCGACCTCGCGCCAGCGCTTGATCCCGATCCGGAGCTGCTGAGCGGCCGTTTCCGGGTCACCCTCGGCGAGGAGCACCCGACCCGTGGCGATGCGACAGCCGGCCTCGAGGGCCGGCGACGGATAACCCGTCACGGTCGTCTTGAGCTCGTCGACCGCCGTCCGGGCTTCCGCGACCCGGCCCGCGGCGACGCTGATCTCGATCTGGGCCGGCAGGAGACGAGCCCGGGCCCAGCGATCCCACGTCTGCTCGGCGACGGCCGCGTCGATCGCCTTGACCGCGCCCTTGACATTGCCCTGCGCGAGCCGGATGAGCGCCAGGGCCGGCTGGGGCGACCGACCACGGGCATGGGCCTCGCGCAGGGCGGCCTCGGCTCCGGCGAAATCGCCACGAAGGCGGCGGATGTCGCCGATCGCGTAGAAGCCGTCGGCCTGGGGTGGCGTGGCGTTGTATGCCCCGAGCTCCGTCGTGGCCCGTTCGAGCTCGTGCTCCGCGCGCTCCCAGCCGCCACCGACGGCGACGACCTCGGCACGATGCACGCGGCAGATCCCGGGGAAGCCCTCGAGCGACTGGCGGTCGCAGTACTTCTCGGTCGCCTCGATCCACTCGCTGGCCCGCCGGTAGTCGGTGAGGTCGCGGCACGCGCCGATCATCCGGCAGGCGGTGATCCCGCTCTCGAACGGCGAGAGGTCGCCGTTGACCGCCGCGATCGACGCCTCTTCCATCAGGGCGATGCCATCGCTCGTCGCACCCGACGCGATCTTCAGGGAGCCGAGGGTCATCTGGGCCGAAGCGGTCAGGTCGCGGTCGCCGGCCTGCATCCCGATCGCGACCGCCCGCTCGGCAAGCCGGAGAGCCGTCTCGAAGTCACCGGCCGCCGCCGCACCCTCGCTGCCGATCATCGCGAGGTAACCGTGGGCGTAGGTCTCGCCCTCGGCGCCGATCAGGCGCTCGGCCCGGCGCGCCCACGCCGACGCGATGGCGTACTTGCCCCCGTATCCGTAGAAGCGCGCGAGATCCGTGGCGAGGTACGCGGCGCGGAGGACGTTGCCATCCTCCTCGTGGCGCTTGAATGCCCGCTCCTTGGCCTCCGCCTGGACCTCGGGCCGGGCAACGAAGAACGCCGCCAGTGCCAGGGCCTCGAGATCGTCTCCCGACAGCGCGCCCGCGCCGTCGGCTTCGGTGAACCGGTCGAACGCCTCGTGCCACGCATGGGCCGCGAACGCAACACGCGCGGCTTCGAGGAGATCTGCCGACGCTGGAGCGGTGACGGGTTCGGTGTCGGGCATCGCGGGAATTGTGCACCCGCCTCGTCTGGAGTGGATCAGGCGGGAAGGGCGACGCCTCCAGCGTCGCCGCGATCGCCCGCGAAGGCGGAATCTGGGCTGTGATCCAGCGATCGGCGCGCTGCCTCGACGAGATCGCCCGCGGACCTCGGTCGTCTGGATGGATCGTCATTCGACAGGGGCCGAAGCTGCAGCCCGATCGTCACCCCCATTCGGTCGAGCGAGGAACCAGCCGGGGCGATCCAGCCTCGAGGTGCCGCGCCACAAGATCGAGGTCCTCGAGGGCTACGGTGAGACGATCGGGAGCAGGGCGCTGCCAGTCGGCTCGTTCCCAGCCTGCGCGGCGATGAGATGCCAGCCGTAGCGCCACAGGGCCAGGTTCGCCGCGAGCCACCCGAACAGGATGGGGAGAAGGAGCGGGCTGCTGGTGGCGGGCCCGGTCAGCGTGCTCACGGCAATCAGGTCGATCAGGAGATGAACGACCAGGCACGGCCACAGGCTGCCCGTCCGAATCCGGATGGCGGCCAGGGCAACGCCGCCCGCCGTGGTGGCCGCCACCTGCATCGCCACGAACGGCGGATAGACGCCCGCCACGAGGTTCGCGAGGTGCGACGCACCGAACGCCACCGATGACCAGATGACCGCCGAACGCAACCCCGACGGCTGGAGGAGGCCCAGGAGGACGCCGCGGAAGAAGAGCTCCTCGTTGAGGGCGATGAGGGGCAAGCCGACGACCAGCACGGGCACGACGGATGCTGAATCGAGGTTGTAGCCGAACAACAGGAACGGGAGGCTCGCCGCAACAAGCGGCCAGGCCAACCGGGCCCAGTCTGACGTCGGTCGATCGCCCAGGCCGGTCCGGACACCCGCGACAGCTGCAGCCGCGACGGCGAAGACGGCGTAGATCGCCCAGCACACGGGGCCGAGCCATGGACCGAGGTCGGGGAACGCGGACGTGATGACTCGTCCCCCGTCCCATGCCAGCAGGACATGGAGGGCCATGAACGAGGCGTACAGGGCGACGGCCGTCGCCGCAGTGTGCCGACGAACCGCGATCGCCGAGGGGCTGTTGATCGCTCTCACGTCTGCGCCGTCAGGCCGGGACCGTCGAGGGCTCGAGCGCGGCTGCGATCTCACGGGCCCAGACCTCGATGACGTCCCATTGGCGGAAGTCGCCCGCCGTGAGGACCCGCTTCGCCGCGGGCATCATTCGGACGAGCCGCTCGGACATCGCCCGGGGTGGAGCCTGCGGGTCGAACGCGCCGAGGAAGACCCGGTGGTCGCGCGGATGGATCGCCGCGCTCAGCTCGGCGATCTTCTTCCGGCCACCGCTTCCCGGCCCGCTCTCGGGACCGAGCGCGTCGGTGAGCAGGTCCTGTCCGCTCGTCGAAGCCGTCGAGTCCCGGACCGGTCCGCTGCTGAACAGCCACACCGGACGGGCAGCGAGGACGTCCGTGTGCCCCTCGATGAACGCGAGCGGCTCCTTGAGCCAGCTCCCCATGTAGACGCCGCTCCCGATCACGAACGCGTCGGCGCCAACGACGTCGTCGACATCGTCCGCGGCCGCCAGCTCCGAAGCGAGACCCTCGGCCCGGAGCACCTCGCCGATCCTCTCGGCGATGCCGGCCGTCCCGCCATGCCGGCTGCCGTACACGATGAGCACCTTCGTCATCACAACTCCTCCGTTCCGGCCCTCCGACTCCCGGTCGGAGGGGGTTCTCAGGCGGGCGATCCGATGGGCAGCAGGTCGCCGGCGATCTCGTTCGCCCAGGCCTCGATCGCCTGCCAGTCGCGGAAGTCGCCGGCTGGAACCGCCTCGCGGATCGCGGGCGCCGCGCGGATGAACCTGGCCATCAGGCCCTCCGCCAGACCGACCGGTGGCGCGTCGGGATCGTAGGCGCCGAAGAACACCCGCTCCCCGCGTGGTCGGATCGTTCGGGCGTACTCCGCGAACTCCTTCGGCTCGGACGCGGTCAGCTGATCGCGTCCCTTCGCGTCGACCGCGGCAGAGCCGGTCGGGCCGCTGCTGAACAGCCAGACCGGCCGCGACGCCAGGACATCGTGATGACGCCGGACGAACGCTGTCGCGTCGCCCAGCCAGCCGCCCATGTATGCGGCGCTCCCGATGACGAACGCGTCGAACGATTCGACCGAGCCGGCGCCATCGGCCGGGCAGAGGGTGACATCGAGACCGGCGTTCTCGAGGGTCGCGGCGATGTGCTCCGCGATCCCCCGGGTGGCGCCGTGTCGGCTGGCGTACGCAACGAGGATCTTCATGTCTGGCCTCCCGCCGGATCCCAGCGTGTCGCGCGAAGGCTCGACCGGACAAGGGCCAGATGTCATCGTCTCGGTATTCCTGACGACACCTTGCACCGACGCCGTCCACACTGGTCCTCGACGGCGACCCAACCGCACGAACGCGAGGAACCGGACGTGACCGTCGTGGACTGGCTGCTCGAGTCGGATCCCGCGATCCGGTGGCAGGTGATGCGCGACCTCACGGACGAGCCCGCGGACGTCGTCGCCGCCGAGCGGGCCAGGGTCGCCACCGAAGGCTGGGGTGCGCGGCTGCTCGGCCTCCAGGCAGCCGACGGCGATTGGGCCGGCGGATCGTTGTTCCCGAAGCAGCTGGCGACCACGTCGAGCCTGATGCTCCTCCTGCAGTTCGGGCTGGACCCGGCGAGCGCGGAGGCGCGCCGGGCCATCGCATTGGTTCGCGAGCACAGCCGCTGGGATCACGCCGGCCAGCCGTTCTTCGAGGGCGAGGTCGAGCCGTGCATCAACGGTCGCGCCGTCACGATCGGCGCGTATTTCGGCGAGGACGTCCAGGGCATCGTGGAGCGACTGCTCACCGAGCAGATGGCGGACGGCGGCTGGAACTGCGAACAGGAGAACGGATCGACGCGAGGGTCGTTCCACTCCACGATCAACGTCCTCGAGGGTCTGCTCGAGCACGAGCGGGCGAAGGGCGCCACGGCCGGGGTCACGGAGGCGCGCCGCCGCGGCGACGCGTACCTCCTCGACCGACGCCTGCTCCGCCGCCTGTCGACCCACGAGGTCATCGACACCGACTGGACGCAGTTCTCCTTCCCGACCGACTACTACTACGACGTCCTCCGCGGGCTCGAGTACCTGCGGACGGCCGGCGTGGCGCCTGATGAGCGCATCGCCGACGCGATCGCGCTCGTCCGGTCGAAGCCCGACGCGGAGGGTCGATGGCCGCTCGAGAACCCACACCCCGGCGAGCTGCACTTCCCGCTCGACGAAGGCGAGGGACGGCCCAGTCACTGGAACACACTCCGCGCGATGCGGGTGTTGCGCTGGGCGGAGGGTGGGAAGCGTGCCTGACAGCCGGAGGTCCTGGCGTCGAGCACGGTCCGCGATCTGGTCGCCGGCTCCGAGCCGAGCTGACCTGACGCCGGTCTACCGCGCGAAATCGCGCTCGTACAGCCGCCTTGCCCAGAGATAGGCGCCGACCGAGATCGCGACGCACCAGGTCACCGCGAGCACGCCGCTGTTGCCCATCGGACTGCCGAGCAGAAGCGCTCGAACCGTCTCGATGATCGGCGTGAACGGTTGATTCTGGGCGAACCACGAGAGGCCACCCGGCAACGAATCGGTCGGGACGAAGCCACTGCTCAGGAAGGGCAGGAGGATCAGGAACATCGGCAGGTTGCTCGCGGTCTCCACGCTCTTCGAGACCATCCCGAGCGCCACGCACAGCCAGGTCACCGCGAATGCTGCCAGCGTGAGAATGCCGGTTGCGGCGACCCATTCGATCGGACCCGTCGTCGGCCGGAACCCGATGAGCACCGCGACGAGCGTGACGATGGCCAGGGCGAGCAGCGTCTGGATCACGCTGCCGATGACGTGCCCGGTCAGGACCGATGCGCGGGCGACGGCCATCGTCCGGAAGCGGGCGATGATCCCCTCCGCCATGTCCATGGCAACCGAGATCGCCGTTCCCTGGCCCGCGCCCGCGACGGTGATCACGAGGATCCCGGGCAGGACATACGCCGTGTACTCGGCACGGCCGCCGGCCAGCCCGGCCACCCCGCCCAGCCCGGCCCCGAGCGTTCCGCCGAGGACGTACACGAACAGGAGCAGGAAGACGACCGGGATGCCGGCGATGAAGAACGTGAGGGATGGATAGCGGCGCATCCGCCGGAGGTTGCGTCGCAGCATTGTCGCGGAGTCGGTCACGACCGACGGATACGTGATCATCGGATCGCCGCCTTCTCGTGGTTCGGGGTTGCCGGTGAGCGACAGGAAGACGTCGTCGAGATCCGGCGTCTCGACCGCGAGCTCGGCGACGTCGATGGAAGCAGCGTCGAGCCGATCGAGAAGGGCTCGCAGCGACCGAGTCCCACCGTCGCTCGGGACCTGGAGCGTCAGAGCCTCGTCGTCCGCCGACGCGTCCTCGAAGATCGCTGCCGCGCGCCCCAGCTCCGTCGCGTCACTGAACGCGAGCCGGACGTGTCCGCCCGGCACCAGGCGCTTGAGCTCGTTCGGGTTCCCTCCGCGACCAGCGTCCCATGGTCGAGGACGGCGATCCGATGGGCCAGGCGGTCGGCCTCCTCGAGATACTGCGTCGTCAGGAAGATCGTGACGCCGCGCGCGACGAGGTCGCGGATGATGTCCCACATCACGCGGCGGCTCCGCGGATCGAGTCCCGCGGTCGGCTCGTCGAGGAAGATGATCCGCGGGTCGCCGACGAGGGTCATCGCCAGGTCGAGACGCCGCTTCATCCCGCCCGAGTAGTTGGCGACGGGCTTCTTCGCGGCATCGACGAGATCGAAGCGCTCCAGCAGCTCGGCGACCCGCCGGCGGCCGTCCTGTTTCCCGAGATGGCGCAGGTCCGCCATGAGCTGGAGGTTCTCCTCGCCCGTGAAGAGTCCGTCGACCGCCGAGAACTGGCCGGTCAGGCCGATGACGGCGCGCACGGCATCGGGATCGCGCGCGATGTCGTGGCCGGCGACCTGCACCTCACCGCCGTCGGCGGCGATCAGGGTCGACAGGATGTGAACCGTCGTCGTCTTGCCCGCGCCGTTCGGCCCGAGGAGCGCGAAGACGGTGCCTTCAGCGATCTCGAGGTCGATCCCGTCGAGGACCACCTGCTTGCCGTACGACTTGCGCAGCCCGATGGCGCGAATGGCCGGTCGGGCGTCGGTGGCCGTCATCGGTCCCCTCCCCGATCCGCCATGGGCCAAGGTTCAGATGTCGAGATCCTCGACGTTCGGCTCGAGGTGCGTGTCGGTGACCATGTCGAAGAGCTGCGGCGGAATCCTGGTCCGTAGCTCGTCGAGCGTCGCGACCACTTCGAGCGTCGACTCGGCAGGCGTGCTCCCGTAGCTGACGTTCCCCACTCCGAGATAGCCGCGCCATCCGGCCGGCTTGCCCTCGGCGTCGACCATGGTCCACCCGGCGCTGCGCTCCACGTGGACGACATACTTGCCCGTCCGGCCACGATAGACGCGGAAGATCTCCGAGCGGCTGGATGACGAGTTGGTCCACTCGCCGAGGAGAACGGCGATGAACCGGACCTTCCGGCCCTTGCCGGGCCCGACGCGGACCTTGATCTCGTCGAATCCCGCTCGCCTTCCTTCCTCGGTCTCGACGTAGCGTTTGAGCGCAATGGAGATCGCGGCCGAGAGGTTGTCGCCGGCGAGCTCCTGCGCGCGCTGGTAGAGGGACATGTCTCCGTTCGAGACGTAGATGGTCTTGTTCGGCACGTGCGCATCGTAACTCCAGACTCCTGGCGTGGACATACGTAGGAGTATACGCATAGTTATGGCCAGTGCAAGTGCCGTCGGAGCGTTGGTTGTCCGCGGGCATGCGATCCCGTCCGGATTCCTGACGGAACCTGTCGCCAGGATGGCCCACACTCGATGTGACGAGACTCATCCCGAACGGGAGGACGACAGGACATGGCGAGTGCACCGATCATCCTGGTCCCCGGCTTCTGGCTCGGCGCCTGGGCGTGGGACGAGGTCGCCGCAGCGCTGCGGGCCGACGGCCACGACGTCACGGCCCTGACACTACCCGGGCTCGAGTCGGCCGAGACAGACCGGTCCTCGATCACCTTCGGGGATCACGTCGACGCAATCGTGGACGCGGTTCGGGCCGCCGATCGCCCGGTCGTGCTCGCGCTCCACAGCGCCACCGGGTTCTCCGGCTATGCGGCCAGCGATCGCGTCCCCGAGCGGATCGCGGCGATCGTTTACGTCGATACCGCCCCGGGGAAGGGCGCCCTCGACCCGGAATTCGCGGACGCGGAGAAGCCGA
Source organism: uncultured Chloroflexia bacterium (assembly GCA_963817095.1). GTDB lineage: Bacteria > Chloroflexota > Limnocylindria > Limnocylindrales > CSP1-4 > CF-46. The sequence goes on along the minus strand of CAWFND010000001.1, from coordinate 72,768 downwards.
TGGTCTGGGACGAGATCAAGGCGGAGGAGAACCTCGACGGGCTCAGCGAGGAGCAGCTCGAGACCTTCCGACGACGAGCGGTCCCGGAGCCCGGCGGCCTCGTCCGCGAAGGCGCCGACCTCTCCAACGATGCACGTCGCGATATCCCGTCCACGATCGTCGCAACCGGCTTCAGCTCGGAGACCTACCGGACTTCTGCGAAGGACCACCCGGAATGGGCGTTCCTCGCGGGCCTCGGCGAGCTCCGCAACCTCACCTGGATCGACCTGCCGACGAGCCACTGGCCGATGTGGTCGCGTCCCACCGAGCTCGCGGCGATCATCGGCGATGTCGCAACGGGCGCATCCGCAGGCTGATCTCGAGCCGATCGGCCGATCGGCGCGGCGCCGGATCGCTCAGGCGGCGGCCCCCCGAGCGCGGGCGGCGGCGCGACCCACGAGCGGCGATCGGATGCCCGGAAGGATTCCGAGCACGAGCGTCAGGCTCACGAGGATCAGCCCGAACCCGACGACGAGGCCGAGGCCGATCGGTTCGGCCAGCAGGATCGATCCCCAGGTCAGCGCGAAGGCCGGGACGATGAACGTGACGGTGCTCGCGGCCGTGGGCGTCGTCCGGCGAAGAACCCGGAAGAAGATCGGCCACGCGATCGCCGTCGACAGGATCCCCACGGCGACCAGCGACACGGCGCCATCCATCGCCGGGACGCGCGGCGCTCCGCTGAGAACCGCGACGGGAAGAGCCAGGAGGGCCCCGGCGGTCAGCATGCCCGTCGCCAGCTCGAGCGGCGGGACGCCCGACATCCGGGCGCGGACGAAGTTGCCCGCGATCGCGTAGCTCAAGGGCGCGCCCAGACCGGCGGCGACCGCGAGCAGCGTCGTCGGGCCGGCCGCGAACGGTGACCAGCCCACCAGCACGATGACCGCGACAACGCCGACGGCGAGGCCCGATGGCGATCCGCCATCCGATTCGCTGTCCGAGGAACGCCACGCCGATCGCCGCGGTGAACAGGGGCGTCGCCGCGTTCAGGAGCGACGTGAAGCCGGCCGGCAAGGACACCGTGGCGATCGCGATCAGGGTGAATGGCACCGCCGAGAAGAGCGCGCCGGTGATCACGAAGCCCATCACGCGTCCGCGAACGGCAGTGAGCGTCCGGCGTCCGGCCACGACCAGCAGCACGGCCGCGCCGATGGCGAGGCGGGTCTCGGCCGCCCAGACCGGCCCGACCTCGGGCGAGGCGATCCGGAGGAAGAGGAACGCCGCCCCCCAGACGGCGCCGAGGAACAGGAGCGAGCCGAGGTCGACGATCGAGAGCGGGCGCCGGGCAGGCGAAGTCATTGGTGTCATCCGGGCATGTCGCGCGGCGGCGATCGTCCGCCTATCGTCGTCGATCGTCCCGACGCATCGTCATCCGACGGTGGCGCAACTCCTCGATCAGGCTTCGGCGACCAACGTCGACGCGACGACTCGGAAGACCTGGCGTCGCCCAGGAGCCTACGCCCTTCCCCGCCGCAGCGACAGCGTTCACGATCGAGCTGGGCCGTCGCCGACGTCCGCGATCCGGCCGGCCCATGCCCCGATTTCCGCCCGCCTCGTCGCGGCGAGCTTGACCAGGATGTGCTCAACGTGGGCGGAGACGGTCTTCGGCGAGATCGTCAGCTCCCTGGCGATCTCCCCGTTCGTCTGGCCGGCGGCGATGAGACGGGCCACGTCGAATTCTCTCGCTGTCAGGGGTGCCCATCGCTCTGCGAACCGAGGACGGCCGCGGGCGTCCTTCGAGCAGCTCGATGGCGCGATCCATCAGCGGCCGACTCTCCAGGGCATTCGCCATCGACCGCGCGTCGCTGAGCAGCTCGACGGATTCCTGGACGCGTCGCGACCGCAGATGACAGGCTGCGAGATCCAGGCGTGCCCAGGTTGCCGCCCACGTTCGCTGGACGTGATCCCAACCGTGGACGGCGTCGCGGAGGTGCGTGCGGGCCCGGACCGTCACCCCGTTCGCGAGCGCCACGAGTCCGAGCGCGTGATCGCTCGCGGGCCGCAGTTGCGGAATGCCACTGTCGATGAGCACGCCACCGACCACGTCGACCCAGCGCTTCGCGTCCAGGGACCCGCTCGCGGCGAGCCGGGCACGCGTCCCTGTAACGAGGAATGGCGCGAGGAGGGCGGAATCGGCCACGGCAGCCGAGAGCGTCCTCCCGCGTTCCGTGAGCTCCACCGCCTCTCCTGACCTCCCGGCCAGCACGGCGATCTCTGCGAGTCCCCACAACGGCAGCGACATCCGCAGGATGTCACCCGATGGCTGGCCGAGGGCCAGAGACTCGCCGAGCATCCCCGCCGCCTCCTCGAGCCGACCGCGCCCGAGCGCCACGTAACCTCGGACGTACAGGCCGGTGACCCGCGTCGTGACACCGCCCCGACCCTCACGAAGCGCCGCGCTCGCGACGGTGTCGGCCTCGGCCCAGCGACCCGTCGCCCACAGGACGAGTCCGAGGTGGGCGGTCATGTAGCAACGGTGATTCCAGAGCTCGTTTTGCTCCGCGAAGGTGATCCCGTCGCGCAGCAGGCGTTCGGCGGGATCGAACGCGAACACTTCCGACAGCGACGACCCGGCGGTCCGCTGCACCCGCGCCGCCTCGTCGTCCAGGTGCAGATCGCGGGACCGGACGACGACCTCCGCTGCGATCTGCACGGCTTGGTCGATCCGGCCGGCAAACGGGCTGATCGTTGCCTGACTCCCGAGGGCGTTCATCTCGGTCTGGACGTCACCGACCTGGCGAGCGAGCTCGATCGCGCGTGCGGCATGTCGCTCGGTCCCCGGGATGTCCAGCGCTCGTGACGCGGCGGCGGCCAGCGCTGCCTCGAGCCTCGCGCGCACCCGATCCACCTCGTCTCCCGCGAGATCCTCGAGCTCACGGATCTCGCGCTCGAGCAGCGGACCGACGGTCACGAACCCGTCGCCGAGGAGGTGGCGGACGCCGGAGAGGATGGCGACGACGCCGGCGGCCGCCAGGGGATCGCCGGCCTCGACGTAGGCGTCGCGCGCTCGGAGCAGGGTCGCGGCCGCAGCCGCCGTCTCGTCCTGCGCGGACTCCTCCCGGGCAAGCTCCTCGAGCACGCGTCCGCGGTCGATCGGGCTCTCGTCGGTGGGCAGGTTGCGGACCGCGCGGCGGTAGAGCTCCATCGCTTCGCGATGCGCGGAGATGGCCGCCGCCGCTCGGGCCCCCGCCAGGGCGGCACGGTGCGCGTCGTCGGCGCGACCCGCCAGCTCGAAGTGACCGGAGGCGTGGATCTCCGAGCCGATGTCCCGGTCCCCGCCGAGCTCGGCGACCATGCCATGCAGGCGGCGGCGCTCGGAGATGGGGATTGACGCATAGACCGCGTCACGCACGAGCTGGTTGCGGAAGTCGTATTCGCCGGTTCGCCGGGATGGCGCGAGGAACGCGTGCGCGACCAGCTCCTCGAGGGGTCCTGTGAGCTCGTCCTCCGTGTGCTCGACCAGCCGTCCGACGACAGATGGGAGGAAGCGCCGGCCCAGGACGGCGCCGGCGGCCGCAATGGCCTGCGCGTCCTCGGATCGGCGACGGAGCCGCTCGAGCACGGTCGCCTCGATCGTGTCCGGGACGCCGGATGCGCGAACATCCTCCGCGGTCGTACCTGGGCGATCGGCGAGCATGCTCATGAGTTCCTCGACATGGAGGGGGATCCCGTCCGTCCGCTCATGGATCGCGAGAACGGCCTCGTTCGAGATGGATCGCCCGCCCAGGAGGATGCGGGCCATCACGGCCGTGTCGTCCACGGACAGGCGACCCAGTCGGATCTCCTCGGCCAGTCGTTGCGTCAGCAGTCGGGCTCGCCACTCCGCGATGCGGGAACCGGTGCCGACCTGATCCGCACGAATCGTCGCGACGATGAGGAGCCGCCCCTCACCGAGCTGCCGGGCGAGCGATCCGAGGACCTCCAGGCTCATGTCGTCGGCCCAATGAAGGTCCTCGAACGCGAGGAGCGTCGGCTCGGTGGCGGCATCGGCAAAGACATCCGCAAGGTCGAGCACGCGCAGGCGTCGTCGCCCGGCCCGAACGGGCGCGCCCTCCTCATCCGACTGGGCGAGGCGTTCGGAGAGGAGCTGTCCGACGGGCGCGAGCGCCGGGACGCGTCGCATCGACCGAGCCAGGTCGATCAGGATCGCCTCGGGCACGTCCCGGTCTTCCGGGGCAAGCCCTCCGACCGCTACCCGGAAGCCGAGGCTCGCCGCCTGTCGGGTGATCGAACCCAGCAATCGGGTCTTGCCGATCCCGGCGTCGCCGGTCAGGAAGAGCAGATGACCCTGGCCCTCGTTGACCTCGCCAAATCGGTCCTCGATGAGACGCAGGAGCTCATCACGGCCCACGAGGACCGGGCAGACGACCGGAGCGATCCGCGACACCGGCCCAGTCTAGGAGCGGCCGCGGTCCGGACATCGGTCGAACGACCCATGGAGCGAGCGACGAGCCAGGCTGGTCGAGCCGAGGCCGACGGCTCCCCGCATCAGCTGCGATGCGGGCTCGGGTGCACCACGAGGACCAGCCGGCCGACCAGCCGCTGGAGGAGCTCGTGGATGTGATGGCTCGACCGCCTCGCCGGCGGGCGTTCGGCCTCCTCGGGCTCGGGTCGTGGCCCTGCAGCTTCGCTCCGGAGCTCGCGCCAGCGTTCCTGTGCCAGCAGTCCGCTCGTGTAGTAGTTCATCGCCTCGGTCCTCTGGCAGACCGCCGGAATGGCTGGTCCTTGAACCGAGACTCGTTCCCGACGATCCCCGTGGCATCGGGCGAACGCCCCACGGCGTCGTCCCGTGCGCTCGTCCGTCGTCGGTCCTCCGGCCGTCCAGGTCGTGGTCCGCGTTGCGTGCGAAGGCCCGCGTCGGGAACGCGATCGGTCGAATGACCGAGTCAGAGGCCGCCGCCGAGCCGCTCGGCCAGATGCTCGGCGACCATGATCGTGATCAGGTGCGGAAAGCCGGCCGGGGCGTCCGGGATGATCGAGGCGTCAACCACGCTGAGGCCCTCGATCCCGTGCACGCTCCCGTTCGAATCGACGACGCTTCCGTCGTCGGGCGCAGGGCCCATGGCGCAGGTGCCGACGACGTGCGGGATCGAGTAGGCGTTCTCCACGACGTACCGACGCCATGCATCCGAACCGCGCGGCTCGGGCAGTGGGCTGTCCGTCGCGATCGCCCGGATCTCCGGACGGTTCGCGAGCGTCACGGCGAGCTGGGCCGCCTCGACGAGTCGGTCCACGTCGGCGCCGTCACGGACGCCCGGCAACGTGATCATCGGCGGATCCGCGGGATCCGCCGAACGAAGCCGGACCGTGCCTCGTGATCCGGGTTTCAGGAGCACGGCTTCCAGCGTGAACTCCGGCTCGGACCCAGCCGGATCGGCGATCCAGAACATGAGGTCGGGGGCCATGGCCGGGTCGCGTCCGGCGCTTCGGAACGTCGCGATCGAGTGGAGGATCGGCCCGGTCGAGCCGATCCCGTGCCAGCCGGTGGGGATCTCGACGCCGGGGTGATCGGCGAGGTTCGACCCGACGCCGGGCAGATCGGCATGGACGGCGAGGCCGAGCCTTCGAAGGTCGTCCGCCGGGCCCAACCCCGAGCGCATCAGGATCGTCGGACTCCCGTATGTGCCCGCGGCCAGCACGATCCGGCCGGCCCCGACGCGCGACCCGTCGGCGAGCCGGAGGCTGACGGCACGGCTGCCATCGATCTCGACCGACGCCACGGCAGAGTCCGGCCGAATCGTCAGCCCGGATGGTGCCACCGTCGTCGGGAGGTACGCGTCGACCGCGGTGACACGCACGCCGTCCCTGGAGCTCATCGGCATCCGTCCCACCCCGACAGCATCCGGCGCGTTGAGATCGCCCACGCTCGGGATGCCCACCGCGGCGAACGCGGCAAGGGCGGCCGCGTGAGGCTCCGACGGCGTGATCCCGGGGTAGCGCGTGATCGGGATCGGCCCGCGGTCGCCGTGCTCCGCTCGATCTCCGAACTCGGCGTCGCTCTCGAGCCGGCGGAACGCGGGAAGGACGTCGCGATAGGCCCAGCCGGGATTACCGGCGTCCGCCCAGGCGTCGAAGTCGGTCGCCGCCCCGCGGACCGCGAACCGGGTAAGCCAGGAGGTTCCGCCGAGGAGCCGGCCGCGGCGCAGCCTGCCGGTCGCGCCGGCCGCATCCGGCTCGGACTCGAACCCCCAGTCCGGTACCGTCGGGAGGCGCCAGCCGTCCCGCCAGTCGTCCGGGGTCTCGCGCCGCGCGTCCGGTCCCGCCTCCAGGAGCACGACCGAGATCCCGCCCCGCTCGGCGAGCCGACGCGCGACGACGCAACCGGCCGCGCCGCCGCCCACGACCGCGACGTCGAACGCCTCGATCATTCCGGCCCCTCCCGCGGCTTCGGGTTACGCAACCAGGCGCTTGTAGCGGATCCGGCGCGGTTGGTCGGCCGCGGTGCCGAGCTCCTTGTGGCGGAAGGCCTCGTAGTCGCTGACGTTGCCCTCGAAGAAGCGGACCTGGCTGTCGCCCTCGAACGCGAGGATGTGGGTCGCGATCCGATCGAGGAACCAGCGGTCGTGGCTGATGACGACGACACAGCCCGGAAACGACTCCAGGCCGGCCTCGAGGGCCCGCAACGTGTCGACATCGAGGTCGTTCGTCGGCTCGTCGAGGAGCAGGACGTTGCCGCCGGTCTGGAGGAGCTTGGCGAGATGGACCCGGTTGCGCTCGCCGCCGGACAGCGTTCCTACGAGCTTCTGCTGGTCCGTGCCGCGGAAGTTGAACGAGGAGACGTAGGCGCGAGCCGGGATCTCGCGGTTGCCGACCTTGATCGCCTCGACGTTGTCGGTGATCTCCTGGAACACGCTCTTGTCGGGGCGCAGCTCGTCCCGGCCCTGGTCGACGTAGCTGAGCTGGACCGTGTCGCCGATCTCGATCGAGCCCGCGTCCGGTGCCTCCTGGCCGACGAGCATCCGGAACAGCGTCGTCTTGCCCGCGCCGTTCGGACCGATGATCCCGACGATCCCCGACCGCGGCAGCGAGAACGTCAGGTCCTCGATCAGCAGGCGATCGCCGTAGCCCTTGCGGAGGTCCCTGACCTCGATCACCTCGTCGCCGAGGCGCGGCCCGGGCGGGATGGCGATCTCGAGCTCGCGGGCGGTCTCCTTCGCGTCGTTCGCCTCGGCGAGCAGCCGCTCGTACGCCGACAACCGCGCCTTGCCCTTCGCCTGGCGCGCCTTGGCGCCCATCCGGACCCATTCGAGCTCGCGGGCGAGCGTCCGCTGGCGGGCATCGGCCTGCTTCTGCTCACGCGACAGCCGCTCGAGCTTCTGCTCGAGCCAGCTCGAGTAGTTGCCGGAGAACGGGACGCCCCTCCCCCGGTCGAGCTCAAGGATCCATTTGGCGACGTTGTCGAGGAAGTACCGGTCGTGGGTCACGGCGACGACCGTCCCCGCGTACTCGTCGAGGAAGCGTTCCAGCCAGTCGACGGACTCCGCGTCGAGGTGGTTCGTCGGTTCGTCGAGAAGCAGCAGGTCCGGGTGCCGGAGGAGGAGCCGGGCGAGCGCGACCCGACGCTTTTCGCCGCCGCTGAGCGTCGTGACATCGGCGTCATCGGGCGGGCAGCGCAGCGCCTCCATCGCGATCTCGACGTTCCGCTCCACGTTCCACGCGTCCGCGGCGTTGATCCGGTCCTCGAGCGCCGACTGCTCCGCGCCGACGACCTCGTAGTCGATGTCCGGCTCGGACCACTTCGCCATGACGGCGTTGTACTGGTCGATCAGCGTCTGGACCTCGTGGACGCCGTCCATGACGTTGCCCTTGACGTCCTTCGCCGGGTCGAGCTGCGGCTCCTGGCTCAGGTAGCCGACGGTGAAGCCCGGAGTGAGCCGCGCCTCGCCGCTGAACCCGTCGTCGAGGCCGGCCATGATCCGGAGCAGGCTCGACTTGCCGGCCCCGTTCGGCCCGATGACCCCGATCTTGGCGCCGGGATAGAACGAGATCGAGATGTCCTCGAGGACCGTCCGGTCCGGGGGATAGTGCCGGGCGAGCTTGTAGGTGCTGTAGATGAACTCGGCGGGCATGGCGACAAGCCTACCGAGTTGTCGGCGCGTCGGGCGGCTGCGATCATGCGGGCCGAGTGAGACTTCGAACGCTCCTGGCGGTGGCGGTCCTCGTGGTCGGGTGCTCGGGCGGTTCGCCGTCGGCGGCACCACCGGCCTCGTCGTCCAGCGCGCCGTCGGCCGCCCCATCGGCGTCGGCCGCCCGCGTCGCCGACGTCGTCGTCGGTGGCGATCGGCCTGTGACGGTCCACGTTCCGCCGGGCTACGACCCGAGCCACCCCGCTCCGCTGCTGATCGTGCTCCACGGCTACGGCGCGTCCGGCGCCGAGCGAGGAGGCGTACCTCCATCTCGGCGAAGCCGCGGCAAAGCGTGGCTTCCTCTTCGCCGAGCCGGACGGGACCAAGGACACGCAGGGCAACCGCTTCTGGAGCGCGACAGACGCCTGCTGCGATTTCGACCGGACGGGGGTCAACGATGTCGCCTACCTCGACGGCATCATCACGGAGATCCAGGGGAAGCTGGCCGTGGATCCGAAGCGGATCGACCTGGCCGGCCACTCGAACGGCGGCTTCATGAGCTACCGGATGGGGTGCGCCCACGGGGATCGGATCGCCGCCCTCGTCAGCCTCGCCGGCGAGTCGTTCGCGAACCCGGCCGACTGTGCGCCCGCTGCCCCGGTCGCGGTGCTCCAGATCCAGGGAACGGCCGACGACGTGATCCACTTCGAGGGCGGCACGATCGAGGGCATCGGGAGCGGCCGGGCGATGTCGTCGTATCCGGGCGCGGCCGCCACCGCCGGCGCCTGGGCGACGTACGACGGCTGTTCGACGACCCCGGAGACGCCCGCCGACCGCGTGGACGTCGACGGGGCCATTGCGAACGGAGCGTCCCCGGAAGAATCGACCGTCACCCGCTGGTCGGGCTGCCGGCCCGGTGGCGCGGTCGAGCTCTGGACGATCCCGGGCGGCGGCCACGTCCCGAACATCTCCGGCGCCTTCCCGGACGCCGTGCTCGACTTCCTCACGGCACATCCGAAGGCGTAACGGATCGCCGGCCGGGTCGATGAGCTCCCGGCCGATCGGTCAGATCACCAAGGGGCGTCGCCTGACCGCGAGTCGGGGCCGAAACGGTGACAGATCGACACCTGAGGTCGATCAGGTTGCGACCGGCCTCAGCCGGCCGGCGCGGCCGGACCCGCAGCGACGGCCGGTGCGTTCGGATCCGCGTCGCCCGCGGCGACGATGTGGTCGAACTCGCGCCACAGGACGATCACGAGGAGCGCGGAGCCGACGAACCCGAACCAGAACGGCGCGGTGATGCCGAAGGTACGCGCCAGCAGGCCGCCGATCGGCACTCCGATCACGAGGCCACCGACCAGCGCGACCCGGTAGACGCCGCCGACCCGACCGAGCAGCTCGTCCGGCACCGAGCGCTGACGAACCACGGTCGAGGTCGTGCCCCAGACGAAGGCATGGGCACCGAACACCACGAACGTGCCGAGGGCCCACGCGGGCGAGGTCGTCAGGGCAAGGGACAGGTGCGTGAACGTCTCGATCAGCAGCCCGACACGCATGATGTCCGCGAGGGCGAACCGCCGCTCGAGCCGGCCATAGGACGCGACGCCCACCAGGCCGCCGACGGCGATCGCGGTCGTCAGCAGCCCGAAGCCGACCGCGTCCATCCCGAGCCGCTCCTGCGCGTAGAGCACGAGCACGGACCACGCGGCCCCGAACGTCACGTTGAACGTGAAGATCGTGAGGGCCAGGGTCCGCATCGGCGGGTGGGCCATGAGCCAGCGGATCCCATCCGCCATCTCGGCGCGCAGGCTGCTGCCTTCGGCCACCTGCGGGCGCTGGCTCGTGACGACGCGCGAGATCAGGACGGCGCCGAGCGCGAAGGCGACCGCATTGGCGGCAAATGGGATCGCCATCCCGATCACGAACAGCAGCGCCCCGACCGGCGGCAGGAGGAGCTGGTTCGTCAGCAGGAACGCGCCCTGCATCCGCGAGTTGGCGATCCCCAGGTCCTCGCGTTCGACGAGGCCCGGGATCAAGGCACCACTTGCCGTATCGGCGAAGGTCTCGGCAGTTCCCAGCATGAACAGGGCGACCAGCACGAGGGCGATGTTCACGCTGCCGGTCACGATCGTCACGACGAGGGCCGTCAGGACGATCGACCGGCCAATGTTCACGACCATCACCATGCGCTTGCGATCGAACCGATCCGCGAGCGCACCGCCGAGCACGCCGAACAGCAGGACGGGCAGGTATTCGCTCAGCAGGGCGAGCGAGACGAGGAACGGGTCGCGTGTCTGCGAAGCCACGAGGAGCGGACCCGCGGCGATCGCGACCCCGTCACCGGCGTTGTTGACGAGGGTCGAAGCGAAGAGCCACCGAAAGTTCCGGCCGAGCCGCGGCGGCGACAGGGTATCGAGGACACGGCTGGGCAGGAGGCGCACCGGCCGCAGGATACCGATCCGAGGTCTGGCGTTGCCGTCGTTCCCGCGCCTCGAGGCGGGCGGCGACGGATCAGCCGGGAGCGGGCGCCAGTGCGTGCTTCTGAAGAGCGGCGATCATGTCCCGGGCCTGCTGCTGGTCCTTCTCGTTCGGACCTTCGTGGTCGGCCATGATGCCGCAGTACACGTCGTGGATCGCCTGGCTCATCGTGTCCTGATCGGCGATCGCCAGCCCGCTCTGCTGGAGGTAGTGGACGGTGTCGCCGTCGGCGGGCAAGTGCATCGCCTGGACGAGGGAGTCGCGCATCGTCATGGTCCGTCAGACCTCCTTCGTGATGCTGGGAGGAGAAGACTACGCCCGCTTCGGGCGGACCGCGTGGCTCATTGGGCAGCACTCCGGACGCGGACCACATACAGGATCGGGAACACCAGGAAGATCCCAAGCGCAACGGCGGGACTGACGAGCCAGCCGATCAGCGCGGCGAGTCCGTAGCCGATCAGGGTGACCAGCGGCTCCGAGAGCCGGAAGAACGCGAGATCCGTGTTCGAATCGACCAGGTGGGAATGGGCCCGCATGTAGCTGAACAGGAGCAGCCACGCGACCCCGGATGCCATCCCGACGACGGCGTACGAGACGACGGCCGCGGCCTGGTCGCCGGTCGTCCCGACGCGGTACGCGCTCGCGATCACCGCGGTCGGAAACGGCACGACGGAGACCGTCAGGAGCAGGACGAGGTTGCGCCAGAGCAGACCCGCATCGACCGAGCGGATTCGCGTGAAGACCGTGTGGTGGCCCATCCACAGCACGCCGATCGAGCCAAATGCCGCAAGGTAGGCGACGTAGCTCACCCACTCGTCGAGAAGCTGGGCGCCGAACTGGCCGCTGACCGCCGGAACGGCAAGCTCCAGGACGAGGAGCGTGATCGCGATCGAGAAGACGCCGTCGCTGAACGCCTCGACGCGATTGCTCTCCGTCAATCGCCTCGATCGCTCGTCGGTCATGTCCGGATCATCGTGACGCAATCCCGTGGACGCCGGGCGGCAGAGACCGCGCTTCGCAGGTATTGGTTCATGCGCGTCGCGAACGGCGCCCAGGATCTGTCGGAACCTCCGTCGCGTATGGTGTCGTGATGGAGCCAGGCCCCAGCCCGTTCCCCGGTCCGGCCACCCCGGCGGAGCCCGCGTCCAAGTCCGGGCCCCCGCCGACCGGTAGCACGCCGCCCCGAGGCATCGTCGCGGCGGTCGCCGTCATCGCCGTCGTGGTCGCGGTCGCCGCCGGCGCCGTGTGGCTCGTCCCGGCCCTGACCGGAGGCTCCTCTGCCCCCGAGTCCAGCAACGCGCCCACGACCTCGAACGCCGCCCGTGTGTCGTCACCCGAGGTCAGCCCGATCGCGAGCGCGCCGGCGAGCCTCTCCCCCACCCGGCTCCCGTCGCGCCCGGCCCCCACCCTGCTGCCCGGCGGGCCGTTCGCCTCGACGGGTTCGATGGTCGTTGATCGGCACCGACGAGTCCCTCTCGCTCGTCGAGGCCTCCGGTCGGCGAGTCGTGCTCGAACCCCCCTCCGACGCCTCGTTCCTCTTCCCGACATGGTCGCCGGACGGGACGCGCATCGCGGTCATCCGATCCGGAGCCGGCGCGAGCGAGATCCTCGTCGTCGACGCCCGGCAAGCGGCAACCGCGCAGCCCACCGAACCGCGCGTGGTGCTGAGCAGCCAGACGATCGGGCCCTTCTACCTGTCCTGGACGCCCGACGGGACCAGCGTGTCCTACCTCGCCGACGACCCGGCTGGTCTGTCGCTGCGCGTCGTCCCGGCGGACGGCAGCGCGCCGATCGACGGATCCGGACCCGGGTCGACGATCCGCTCCGGCAACCCGTTCTACTTCGACTGGATCGCCAAGGACCGGCTGCTCGCCCACATCGGCACCGGGACAGAGTGCCTTCCTCGGCGAGATCGGCGTGGACGGCTCCGCCCAGACCGCCCTCGATTCACCCGGCGACTTTCGGTCCGCCTCGGTGAGCCAGGATGGCGCCTTCGTGGGCTATGTCCGCGCGGCGGGGGCGAGCGGCTCGTCGATCGTGCTCGCGAAGCGCGACGGTTCGAGCGAGCACACCCTGCCCGTCTTCGGCATCGCGGCGGTCACCTTCGCCCCGGTCGCGGATACGCTCGCCACGATCGGGCCCATCGCGCCGTCCGCGACGCCGTACAGCGTGCCGCTCGGCCCGCTCCGGCTGGTCGACGCGACGTCGGGCGCGGCCCGGACGCTCCTCGACGGCAACGTCCTGGCGTTCTGGTGGTCGCCCGACGGGAAGACGATCGCCGCGCTCCGCCTCCAGCCGGTCGCCGGCGGCACGACGCCCGGGAGCCCCGCTCCGTCGGTCGCGGCCGATCCGGCGGCGAGCTCATCGGCGGCGAGCTCATCGGCGGCGCCGAGCCCGGTTGCCTCGGCGGAGGCTCCACCGAGCGAGGTCCGGCTCCTCTTCGTCGACGTCGCATCCGGCACGGTCCGTTCCCAGCCCCTGGTCAACCCGGGTCAGCTCTTCGTCGACCAGCTGCTGACCTATTTCGACCAGTACGCGCTCAGCCACCGACTCTGGGCGCCGGACAGCTCATCGTTGCTGATGCCGCTCGTCGGGGCCGATGGCGCGACGCGCCTGTCGGTCATCCCCGCGAACGGCGACCCGTTCCGGACGCTCGACGGGGTCGCCGGGTTCTGGAGTCCGTAGGACGAACGAGCTCCTCGCCGTCTGATCGCAACCCGCCGCAACCTGCCGCAACCGAGACGCCACGTTCGCGACATCGAGCGCCGGGCTATCATCGGCCCTCGATGATCGCCGATCTGCTGCTCCTGACCGGATTCTGTTGCTCCTGTCCCCGGCGAGTGCCGGCTCGGACGGCGGCGCGCCCGGTCATCTGACCTCCGGCAGCACCCGAGCGGGCCCTCGCAAACACCCTTCTGGTGACGCGGCGCATCTGACGCCGCTCCCCGTGCGACGTCCCGCTTCCGGAGGTCCCTTCGTGTCCCTGCTCACACCACCTGCGCGCCGCATCGACCCGCGCGGCCAGCGCTTCGGCGCCGGCGTCTCGGCCGTCGTCCTCGGCGCATCGCTCGTCCTCGGCCAGCCGTGGCTTGCCATCCTGGTCGGGCTGAACCTCGCGATCTCGGCCGCGTTGGGGACGCGGCTGTTCCTGCCCGGGCGGCTCTGGCCGACGATCCGCACGGCCCTCCGACTCGGACCGCCGGCGGAGCCCGAGCACGAGTACCCGCCGCGGTTCGCCCAGGCGCTGGGTGCGACGGCGCTCGGGCTTGCCACGATCGCATTCCTCCTGGGAGCGTCGACCCTCGGCTGGATCTTCGTCGGCCTCGTCGCGGCGCTCCAGACCGTGCTGGCCGTGACCGGGATCTGCATCGGCTGCCGCCTCTACTTCCTGCGCTGGTGGATCCCGGCTGTCGCCGCTCGTCTGTTCGGGCGCGCCGATCGCTTCATCGGCGTGGCGGTCGTCCCGATCCGCTATCCGGATCGTTGAGGTCGGAAGCGCTGCGCCCTTGAACCGGCATCTCGCTTCCGTCACGATCCGCCGGAGGATCGAGGGCCAGGCGACGGAGGTGGCGTGCGAGCACGGGCGATCCTGACCGGATTGGCGCTGATCGTCTCGGCCTGTGGCGGAGTTACGGGTTCGCCCGCCCCGCCGTCTTTCGGCTCGGTCTGGCGGATCAAGCCGTGAACCAGCGCGGCCTCGTCCTGTTCGCCCTGATGTCGATCATCTGGGGCATCCCGTACCTGTTCATCCGAGTCGCCGTCGCCGAGATCACGCCCGCGTTCCTCGTCCTGGCCCGGACGTCGGTCGCAGCGGGCATCCTCCTGCCGATCGCGCTCGCTCGGGTCGACCTCCGGCCGATCCTGGCTCGCTGGCGTTGGCTCGTCGCCTTCGCCCTGATCGAGATCGCGTTGCCATGGGTCATGCTCGGCTCGGCAGAGCAGCACCTGTCCAGCTCCCTGACGGGCATCCTCATCGCGGGCGTCCCCCTGGTCGGCACGGTCCTGGCCCTGCTGACCGGTGGAGCGGACCGGCTCGGTCGGACGGGCTGGCTCGGGCTCGCCGTCGGCCTGGTCGGGGTGGTCGCGATCGTGGGCACCGACGTCGGGACCGCCGATGCGCTCGCCTTCGCGCAGGTCGGCGTGGTCGTCGTCTGCTACGCGGTCGGCCCCGCGATCCTCGCGCGAAGGCTGGGTGGGCTGCCGTCGGTGGGCGTGATGGCCCTGTCGCTGCTCGGCTGCGCGCTCCTGTACCTGCCGATCGGGCTGCTCCAGTGGCCCGCGACCGCGCCGTCCACGAACGTCGTCGCGTCGATCCTCGTCCTGGCGGTGGTCTGCACGGCGGTCGCGTTCCTCGTCTTCGCCGCCCTGATCGGCGAGATCGGGCCGGTCCGTGCGACCGTGATCACGTACGTCAACCCGGCCGTCGCGGCGATCCTCGGTGTCCTCGTGCTGAACGAGACGCTGACGACGGCGATGCTGTTCGGCTTCGCCCTCGTGATCGTCGGCTCGATCCTCGCGACGCGACGGCCGGCCACGGCGTCGACGCCCCGGTTCGCGGGTGTCGAGGCCGAACCCGGGCCGGCCGAGGCCTAGACGGGGGCCGGATCTCGACCCGGTTCCAACCGGACCTCGTCCTGGATCGGGTCACCCGCCAGGAACCGACGGATGTTTGCCGTCGAGCGCTCGACCACGCCGGTCATGCTGTTCCGGCTGCCACCCCCGAGGTGCGGGGTGACGATCACCTCCTGCATGTCGGCGAACGGATTCGTCCCGTCGGTCTCGCGCTCGATGACGTCGAGGCCCGCGCCCGCCAGGTGCCCGCTGCGGATCGCGTCGCGGAGGGCCGTCTCGTCGACGAGGCCACCACGACCGCAGTTCACGAGGTAGGCCCCATCCGGCATGCGAGCGAGCTCCGCTGGCCCGATCAGGTGGTGCGTGTCCGGCGTCAAGGGGACGTGGAGCGTGACGATCGTCGAGACCCCGAGCAGCTCGTCCAGGGGGAGCTGCTGCGCCCCGAAGCGGGCCTCGACGTCGGGCAACGGACGGCGCGCGTGGAAGACGATCCGCGATCCGAAGGGCACGAGCCGCTCGGCGACGCTCTGCCCGATCTGACCCATCCCGATGATCCCGACGGTGGCGTCGGCGAGGTCGTCGATCCCGCGCCGGATGATCTCCGCCGGGGCGAACCGGCCGGCCCGCGTTGCCTGCTCCGTGGCCGGCAGGCGTTTGACCAGGGCCAACATCAGCATTACGACGTGCTCGGCCGCGCCTCGGCGGTTGACGCCGGGGTTGTAGGCCACGATCACGCCGGCCGCCGCCGCCGCGGACTGATCGATCGTGTCGATGCCGGCGCCGATCGCCTGGATGAACCGGGCGTTGGGCGCCAGCCGGAGCGTCGCCGCGTCGATCGGTCGACGGGCGTTGACGAGGACGACGCCGTCGGCGGCCAGCCGGGCGAACTCCGCCTCGTCGAACGAGGAGACCGCTGCGACCTCGACGTCGGCCGGAAGCCGCTCGGCGAAGCGGTCGGCGAGACCGGCGAGGGCAGGATCGACGAGCAGAACCTTGACCATGGGCAGGTCAGTCTAGCCAGCCGCGGCGCGGGCTGGAGCCCCTCGACGTGAGCTTTCGGCTTCTGCATGCCCATGGCGATCGGGCCGGCGGAAATAACGGCTGTTCGGCGCCGTTGCTAGCCGGTTCTCCCGATGCCTGCGGGCGCCTTTAGCCCCAGTGTGGAAGGCGCCACCGAACCACCAACCACCCACCAGGACGCGGAAGGGGAACTTCATGACGATCGCGCACGTGTCGGCAACGCCCAACCCAGCTGCCACGCTCACCACGTCGATGCCCGTACCCGACTTCGAGGCCATCAAGGTCCGCCAGCAGTCGACCTGGGCCAGCGGCGACTACCACATGATCGCGACGCAGATCCAGATCGTGTCCGAGCTGATGATCGAAGCGCTCGACGTCCGATCCACCGAGCGTGTCCTCGACGTCGCGACCGGCAGCGGGAACGCCGCGATGGCGGCCGCAAGGCGTGGCTGCCAGGTCGTCGGGGTCGATTACGTCCCCGCCCTCCTGGATCGGGCACGACGACGCGCGAAGGCCGAGGGCCTGACGATCGACTATGTCGAGGGCGACGCGGAATCGCTGAGCTTCCTCGACAGCAGCTTCGACGTCGCCGTCTCCGTTTTCGGGGCGATGTTCGCACCGAACCAGGAGCAGACGGCCGCCGAGCTCGTCCGGGTGGTCCGACCGGGCGGCCGGATCGGGATCGTCGCCCACACGCCTGACGGCTTCATCGGCCAGCTCTTCCGGACGATCGCGAAGCACGTCCCGCCGCCCGCTGGACTCCGATCGCCGATCCAGTGGGGCACCGAGGTCCGGCTCCGCGAGCTCTTCGGCACGGGGGTGTCGGAGGTCCGGTCCGAGAAGCGCGAGTACGTGTTCCGCGAGCGCTCAGCGGAGGCCTGGGTCGACTACTGGAGGCGCTATTACGGCCCCACCCAGAAGGCGTTCGAGGCCGTGCAGGGAATTGCCGGCCGCGTGGCGCTCGAGCACGACCTTCTCGAGCTGATCGCCCGGTTCAATCGCGCCGAGGACGGCACGATGGTCGTCCCGACCGAGTACCTCGAGGCCGTGCTCGTCAAGGCGTAGTCACCGCGGCTCCTCGCCGCGGCATGGCCGCCGCGGCGAAATCGCCGCACCGCTCCCAGCGCCGGCACCGATCGACCCGTCTCCCGCGTCGATCGGTGCTTGCGCCTGCCCGATCAGGCGGTGACGGGCTCCATCTTCTCGACGAAGTCCGCGCGCCAGGCCGGAGCCTCGAACGGGTTCGCGAAGTACTCGGTCATCTTCGCGATCTTGCCGTCGCGGAGCTCGCCGATCCCGACGTAGCTGACGGGGATCCCGTCGCCATAGTCGATCGTGCCCTCGATGACGAAGACGTCTCCGCCGCCGAGCATCCGCTTGTACGTCAGCTTCGGCGAGGTGCCGGACATCTCGGGATAGTGCTCGGCGAGCCGCGCCGAGGCCGCCTTCGTCAGGCGCTCTCCGGACTGCGGCCACTCCTCGACGAAATCGTCAGTGCCGTACTCCTGGAGGCTTTTCGCCATCTTCCCGAAGTCGCCGGTCTTGAGGATGGCCTCGATCGCGGCCGCCATCTCTCTCGTGTCCCCCATCGGAACGCCCTCCTGTGTGTGCGTGGACGGCCAGCGTGAACCCGTGACCTGGCCGCTGCAAGGGGCTTATCCACCAACTCCGGCGCGCGACGCCCACGGCGATCGGGCCATCCAGCCGACCAGGTCGGTCTCATGGAGCAATCGGGCGCTCTGACAGGTCGGCCGTCGGCGGACATCCCGCCGGATTGCGTTCACGAAGTAGCGGTCGAACGGCCCGCGCGGGAACGCGCCCATCACGTCCGACCGGACGCGATCGACCAGCTCGTAGCCGTCACCGCGAACATCGAGTCCGGTGGCCCGATCCAGCAGGAGCGCCTCGACGCCGTCCGCGAGGGTGACGCCGGGTTGCATGTGGAGGATGATCGCGATCGCGACCCGGTCGGCGGCGTCGGGGGCAAGACCCTTCCGCTCGAGGAATCGACGGGCGAACTCCGCCCCTTCGACCTCGAAGCACATCGTGTTGCGGGGGATGCTCGTCAGCCCGCCGTCGTGCATCAGCGAGGCGGTCCACAGGATCTGTGGATCGAACGACCACCCTTCACGATCGGCGATCGCGGCCCCCCAGCAATAGGCGCGCACGGAGTGCCGGAGCAGGTACTCCGGCAGGGCGCGGTGGGCCCACGACCACGTCGCGGCCGAGATCTCGTCGTCCGGCACGGCGATCCCCGCGATCGAGGCGGGAAGCGCCGGGATGGCGATCGGCATCGAGACGACTCAGATCCGGGCCATCAGCTCCGTCTTCTTCGCCTCGAACTCCTCCGGCGTGATCGCGCCGGCGTCGCGGAGCTTGGCCAGGTTCTCGAGCGTCGCCATGGCATCCGCCGACGTCGAAGGGGCCGGCGCGGGCGGCGCGGGGGCCGGCGCCGCTGCGATCGACGCGGCCGAGGCCTGGGCGACGGCCTGCACGGCGGCCACGGCCGATCCGGTCTTCTGCTCGACGATCGACTTCTTGAACGCGTCGACGCCGCGAATCGCCGTCAACGTGTAGGCGCCGGCGTCACCCGACGCCGAGATGATCCGGAGGTTGCCGTACCCGAGCGCTCGCCCGACGGCGGGGACCGTGCTGCGGACGTCGGCGATCGAGGTCAGGAGCGTGTCGTAGTTGCGCCGGCGGAGCAGGCCCTCGTGGCCGACGACCCGCTGCGTGGTGACGGCAAAGTCCGCCGTGCGCCAGGCGATGACGTTGTAGCCGATCGAGCCAAGCGCACCCAGGACCAGGACGAGCTGACCGAGCCCCAGCAGGCGGTTGAAGAAGCCCATGACCCCGTTCGTCTGGTCGCCCTGCAGCCACGCGAGGACGACCCCCAGGATGAGCGCGAGGATCGCCCACTTCGAATCGGCAATCGGCGAGATCCAGTGCTTCGTCGTCCGGGTGACGATCGACTCGCCGGCGATGAGCTCTTCCTCGATGTCGCTCATGGGGTCCCACCTCGATGCGGTAGCCGACGACGATGTCGGGGATCGGCGAGCAGCGTCGCCGTCGCCTCATCGCTCGTCAAGGGGAGGCCCACCCGAGCGACAAGGGGAACGCACGGAGGCGGAGGGGCCGGCTCGCGACTCCCTCCGCCGATGGATGCCCGTCGATGACGGCTAAGTGGCGGCCGGCTTCTCCTGGACGGTCCAGCCATTGCCGTCGGGATCGCTGAAGAAGGCGAACGAGTTCCACGGCCCGCCGTGGCCGTCCTTCCATTCGCCGTTCTCGAACGAGCGGACCGGGCTGATGTCCACCCCGGCGTCCGCGAGCAGCTTGCGCGCGGCGTCGATGTCGGTGACGCACAGTTGAAGGCCCTGGAGCGTACCGGGCTCCATCTTCGCGAGGCCCTTGCCGATCGAGATCGAACAGGCCGAGCCCGGCGGGGTCAGCTGGACGACCCGGAACTCGTCGCCGACCGAGTGATCGACGTCGACGTGGAACCCGCAGCGTTCGCTGTAGAAGGCCTTGGCCCGGTCGACGTCCGAGACCGGGACGACAACGAGCTCGAGGGTGAGGTCCATGGGGTTACTCCTCCAGCGTGTCCGGTCAGACGGGCGTAGCGAGGCGGGCCAGAAGGTCGTCCAGCCGGTCGAACCCGTCGTTCATGCCGTCCGCCATCCCGTTCTCGATCATCGCGTTCCGCGCCTCGATCGTCTGATAGACGGAGTGGGTCCGCGCGATCGTCCGGCCGTCGTGCTCCTCGAGCACCAGCTTGTCGAGCGAGACGTGCCCGGGAGCCCCCTCGAACTCGAAGGTCTGGACCATGCCGTCGGGGCTCAGGTCGCCGTGGAAGACGCCGTGGAAGCCGTACGCGTTCGTGCCGTCCGTGTGGACGTAGCGATAGCTGCCGCCGGCGCGAGGCTCCCACGTGTCGATGACCATCTCGTACTTGCGTGGCCCCAGCCACTGGACGATCAGGTCCGGGTCCGTCCAGGCCCGGAACACGAGCTCGCGCGGGGCGTCGAACTCGCGGCTGACGTCGATGAACGGCACGCCGGCCGGCGCGCTGATCTTCGTCTCGGACATCGCTGGTTCCTCCAAGTGCTTCCTGGATCGATGGTCACTCCGTCGGCTCGGTGGGCGCCGAGGTCGGGGTCGGGTCTGCCTGGAGACGGGCCAGCAACGCGTCGAGACGGCCGTGGCTCTCCTCCCAGTACTGCTGGTAGCGGGCCAGCCACGCCGAGGCGTCGCGCAGGGCCTCCCCTTCGAGGTGGCTCAGGCGGGCGGTCTGGCGGCGCTTGCGCGAGATCAGCCCGGCCCGTTCGAGGACCTTCAGGTGTCTCGAGATTGCCGGCTGAGAGACGCGGAACGGTGCCGCCAACTCGGCAACGCTCGCGTCACCGTCGGTCAATCGGGCGAGGATCGCCCGTCGCGTCGGGTCGGCCAGCGCCCCGAACACGGCATCCAGCTGCTCCACCACCACTCCATAACTACTACGTTATAGAACAATGTGGTGATTAAAGCGCCAGGCAGCGCGATTGTCAACCCCCGTCGGCGGACCTCCCGGTCCGGAGGCTGCCCAGCGGCTCGGGCTCCGGTTCGTCGTACCGGTCTCGATGGACCCACACCCACAGGGCCACGAGGAACCTCGCGAGCAGGCTCAGGCCGTAGCTCGCACACCAGACGCAGATCGAGCCGATGACGAACAGCTCGAGGTAGGTGAAGTACAGCTCGAACATCACCCCGCCCAACGAGAGGCCGTAGTGCAGCGCGAGCAGGCGGCCGTCGCCCGTTCGCCACCAGGCGACGGCGAGGCTGAACAGGACGAGCGAGAGCACCACGCCGAAGACCGCGACGGGCACGCCACCGATCCGGCTGTAGGTCGACCGGGCGACCTCCTCGCAGCCGTGAAGCGGGCCGCAGACGGGCAGCTCGCCCCGGAGCTCCACCGAGGCGAGATATCCGGCGATCGCGAGCCCGACGAGGTCGAGCGCCGCGAGAACCGCCGCCGGGTGGAGCCGGCGCGCCCGCATCCACCCGTTCGCGATCATCGTCACCCGCCGGCCGCCGTGATGGCGGCGGAGACGTCTGCGTATCCAGCGCCGGCCAGGAGGCGGCCGTCGATCACGAGCGATGGCGTTCCCGAGATGCCGGCGGCGACGGCCGACGCCACCGACTCGGACACCGCGGATGCGGCGTCGGCTGAGTCGAGGTCGGCCGCGAAGCGGTCACGATCGAGGCCGATCAGATCGGCCATCGCCACGAGGCGCTCGCGAGAGAAGGCGCCTGCGTTCTCGCGGGATCCCTGGTTGGCGTAGAGCGTGGCCCACATGTCCCAGAACCGACCCTGCCGATCCGCGGCCCACGCCGCCCGCGCGGCCGCGAACGACTCGGGCCCGATGAACGGATCGCTGTGGAAGGCGAGCTTCACCGAGCCGTCCGCAAGCTCGTTCCGGACCAGAGTCGGGAGGACGTCCTTGCCCCAACGGAAGCACGCCGGGCACTGGAAGTCCTCGTAGAGGTCGATGGTCACGGGCGCCGCCGCGCTACCGAGTACGAGACCCGAGGCAGGGATCCCGGCCGGCGCGACTGCGCGGACGAGCGGCGTTTCGAGGGTCGCCGGTCGACTGGTCAAGAGGATCACGCCGCCGATCAACGCCAGGCCGGCCACGACCGACACGGCTGTGATCCGGACGATCCCGAAACGCGATGCTTGCCGAACCGGCGCCCGCGCCGCGGATCGACGGGCGGCCAGCTGAGCAGCTCGGCGCTCACGGCGTCGAGCGCGTGACGTGGTTGTGGTCATGGTGCTCCCAGGCGCGTGAACGGCGTACCCACCATTGCGCAGCAGGCTCATCGACGACAGGTGCCGTTCGGCCCGTTCGTGGACGTCCAGTTGTCGCAAGCGACACCGACGCGGCGGAGCTCCAACCCTGCGTAGAAGTAGTTGCACACGCAACGATCGGTGTGGTACGGTGCGATCACGCAGGCGACGAGATGGACCTGCACCAGGCAGGACGGATCAGGATCCCCATGCAGCTCGGAGTGTTCACCGTCGGCGACGTGACGCCGGACCCAACGACGGGCCACGCCGTCAGCGAGGAAGAGCGGATCCAGATCATGGTCAAGGTCGCCCTGAAGGCGGAGGAGGTCGGGCTCGACGTCTTCGCCACGGGCGAGCACCACAACCCGCCGTTCGTCCCCTCCTCCCCGACCACCTTGCTCGGGTACATCGCTGCGAAGACCGACCGCCTGCTCCTCTCGACGGCGACGACGCTGATCACCACGAACGATCCGGTCAAGATCGCCGAGGACTACGCGATGCTCCAGCACCTGGCCGACGGGCGCGTCGACCTGATGATGGGTCGCGGCAACACCGGCCCGGTGTACCCGTGGTTCGGCCAGGACATCCGCAACGGAATTGCTCTCGCCTACGAGCACTACGGGCTGCTCCACCGCCTGTGGCGCGAGGACGTCGTGGACTGGGAGGGCAAGCTCCGGACACCGCTCACCGGGTTCACCTCAACGCCGCGGCCGCTGGACGGGGTCCCGCCGTTCGTGTGGCACGGCTCGATCCGCAGCCCGGAGATCGCCGAGCAGGCCGCCTACTACGGCGACGGCTTCTTCCACAACAACATCTTCTGGCCGCCGGACCACGTGAAACGGATGGTCGAGCTGTACCGGCGCCGCTGGGAGCACTACGGCCACGGCCCGGCCACCTCCGCGATCGTCGGGCTCGGCGGGCACGTCTTCATGCGCAAGAACTCGCAGGACGCGATCCGCGAGTTCCGGCCGTACTTCGACCACGCCCCGGTCTACGGCGGCGGCCCGTCGCTCGAGGACTACATGGCCCAGACGCCGATGACCATCGGGAGTCCGCAGCAGGTGATCGATCGCACGCTCGGCTTCCGGGAGTTCGTCGGCGACTACCAGCGCCAGCTGTTCATCGCCGACCACGCCGGGCTCCCGCTCAAGACCGTCCTCGAGCAGATGGACATCCTCGGCGCGGAGGTCGTGCCCGTGCTCCGCCGCGAGTTCGCGGCGCTCAAGCCTGCCGACGTGCCCGAGGCGCCCGTCCATCCGCGCGTGGCGGCTGCACGGAGCGCGGCGAGCCCGGAGCCGGTGCCCGCATGAGCACGCCCGCTCCCGCCGGGACCCCGTCCCCCAGCCGATCGCTCGTCGTCGTCAGCGCCGGACTGGGCGTCCCGTCGTCGACGCGGCTCCTCGCCGATCGCCTGGCGGCGGCGACGGAACGCCACCTCGAGGATGCGGGCCTCGCGCCGACGATCCGGGTGATCGAGCTGCGCGATCACGCCCAGGACCTGATCAACCACCTGTTGACGGGCTTCCCGGCGCCGACCCTCCAGGAGGCGATCGACGCCGTGGTCGCCGCGGATGGGCTGATCGCCGTGAGCCCGATCTTCAATGCGTCGTATAGCGGCCTCTTCAAGCTGTTCTTCGACGTCGTCGAGAAGGACGGCCTCGCGGGCATGCCGACGCTCCTCGGAGCGACCGGCGGAACGACGCGGCACTCGCTCGCGATCGACCACGCGATGCGGCCGCTGTTCGCCTACCTGAATGCGGCCGTCGTCGCGACCGGCGTGTACGCCGCCGCGGAGGACTGGGGACGAAGCGGCATCGCCAACGACAGCGGGCTCGTCGACCGGATCGACCGCGCCGCGGCCGAGCTCGCGTCGGCGATCACGGTCCGTTCGCGCCGCGCCGTCGTCGATCCGTTCGCGGATCCCGTGCCGTTCGAGCAGCTGATGGGGGCCAGGCCGCCCGCGGGTTGAGCCCTCAGCCCTCCGACCAGAGGGCGTAGCGCCAATCGTTGCAGCGGATCCAGTGCCCTTTCGAGTACTCGATGTCCGTCTCATCGACGAGCTCGAACCCCACCCCGGCGCACATCCGGTTCGACGCCGCGTTGTCGACGTGCGGGAAGGCGTGCATGAACCGATGCCGTCCCTCCGCGGCCGCGCGCTCCAGGATCAGGTGGAATGCGGTCGAGCCGATCCCGTGGCCCTGCCACGCGGTGAGCACGCTGAGGCCGGCCTCCCAGACGACCCGATCGTGGTGCTCGAGCTCCCAGTAGCCGGCCCAGCCGACCCCGGCCGCTCCGCCGCGGTCGTCGTCGACAGTGATCGTGAACACCCCGCCCGGCGCCGTGTCCGCGAGGTACTGCCGGTGGCGGCGAGCGGATCCGGGCGTCGCTCTCGGGGCCGCCAAGGTAGCGGGTCATCTCCGGGTCGCGGAGCAGCGCACGCATCAGGTCGAGGTCGTCCGGCCCGAGCGGCCGAAGCGCAACGGTTGCGGGGGCGGCGCCGGAAGAGTCGGACGACGTCACGACGTGATTGTCCCGAAAACCGAGGGAACCGAATGACTGGCGGCGTGCCTCGTATTGTGTGAACGCGGCCCTGCGAGTCGCGTCGCATCGGTGGCGACATGCAGATCGAGCTCGTCGAACGAGCGATCGCGGGCGACCACGACGCCTTCTCCACACTGGTGAAGGCGTCCGTTCCGCGTCTGCTGGGCGCTGCCCGACTCATCCTCCGGGATCCGGATCGCGCCCAGGACGCGGTCCAGGAGGCGCTCGTGCTGGCTTGGCGGCACATTCGCGCGCTCCGCGATCCCGGGGCCTGGGACGCCTGGCTGTACCGGCTCACCGTCCGTGCCTGCTACCGGTCGGCACGAACGGTCCGACGCCGCGACCTCGTCGAGCTGCACGTGGTGCCCGACCTGGAGCCGGCGAACGAGAAGGACTTCTCCCTGTCCGTGGTCGAGCGCGACGAGATCGGTCGCGCGATGGGTCGACTGCCCGTCGACCAACGGACGGTCATGGTCCTGCACTTCTACCTCGACCTGCCTCTGACGGAGGCGGCCGACATCCTCGACATCCCTGTCGGGACTGCCAAGTCCCGGCTTCACCGTGGGCTCGAAGCGCTGCGGACCGTCATGTCCGTGGACGCCAGCGAGCGCATCAGCGTGATTCGGGAGCGACCGGCATGACTGAACAGATGCCGCTCGAGCGGATGGTGGCGACGTGGATGGCCGATGCGGCCGCCGTGTCGAGCGCCACCTCCGACGCGCTGGTGACCCAGATCCTGACCTCGACCGGCCGGCAGCGGCCTTGGCCGCGCTGGCTCGCTCTCCTCAAGGAGTCCCCCATGCAAGCGCAAGCACGAGTGGCCGTCGGTTCGCCGACGCGGCGACTCTCCCTCGCGGTGATCCTCCTCCTGCTGGCGGCGTTGGCCGTCGTCGGGGTGGGAGCGGCGATCCTGCTCCGTCCACAACCCATCCCCGACGACTGGACCGGGTTCCGCGGCGGACCCGGCCACGCGGGACTGGCGCCGAGTGGCCCGGCCGGCAACCCGGTCGTTCAGTGGCGCGTCAACTTCGGCGCCCCGGTGCGCAGCGACATCCCGATCGTCGGCGATCTCGTGATCGCACCCAGCGACGACGGCACCATCCACGCCCTGTCGATCGCCGACGGCAGCGAGCGCTGGTCGTTCCGACCCGGAACGACGTTGACCGGGCCCACGGTCGCCAACGGCGCCGTCTACGTCGCCGACGGAACCGGATCGGTCCTGGCCATCGACCTGGCGACCGGTGCCCAGCGGTGGCGGTCGACGACCACGATCGACGGCGCCACCAGCTCCGTGGTCGGTGACGGCGCGATCTACGTCGGCACCGGCGACGGCCAGATCGAGGGGCTCGAGATCGGGTCCGGCGTCGAACGCTGGCGCACGACCGCGTCCCTCGATCGACAGCCGGTCGGCGCGCCCGCCTACGCGGATGGCATCGTCTATGCCGGCACGACCGAGGGTCTCGTGGCGCTTCGCTCGTCCACGGGCGATCTTCTCTGGCGGGTGGACCTCGGCGGCGACCCGTTCGGCACGGTGGTCGTCGCGAACGGGATCGCCTACGTGGGCCCCGGCGCCGGAGTGACGACCGGCCGCCTCCGGGCGGTCGACGCGAAGACCGGCCACCTGTTGTGGCAGATCGACGAGCCGCTCACGTCGCCATCCGTGGCCGGATCGCTGGCGGTCTCCGTCGGGAGCAATGGCGTCGTCTCGGCGCGCGACACCGCGACGGGCCATGAACGATGGCGCTTCCAGGACTCGGGCATCAACCGCGCCCCGGCGATCGCCAACGGCGTCGTCTACGTGCCGGCCGACACGGAGCACCGGATCTACGCGCTCGACGCGACGACGGGCAACGTCCTCTGGCAGCTCCCGGTCGACGGCGACCAGACGTGCTGCATCGCGGTTGCCCGAGGATTGGTGTTCGCCGGGACCATGAGCGGCTCCGTGTATGCGATCGGCGGCGACGGGGCGGCGCTCGTGGCCCACCCGCAGCCGTCGGTGTCGACGACACCGTCTGCCACGGCGGCACCCACCGCGAGCCCGTCGGCTCCCCTCCCCGACCCGTTCACCGAGGTCGCCCGGCACTCGGCCGCCGACCTCAAGCTCGACCGGCCGCTCGCGCTCGCCGTGGGGCCGACAGGCGACATCTACGTCACCGATCGATCGGACCACGTGACCCAGCTCGATCGCGCCGGTCACGTCATCCGGCGCTGGGGCAGCGAGGGCCGCAAGCCTGGCCAGTTCGACTTCAATCCGGCCGGGTCCGGTGACAATCCGGGCGCGTCGATCGCCGTCGGGCTCGACGGGAAGGTCTATGTCAGTGACAGCGACAACCATCGGGTCCAGGTGTTCACGGCCGACGGCGCGTTCGTGCGCCAGTTCGGCTCGTTCGGGGAGACGCTCGGGCAGTTCTCGTTCCCCTTCGACCTGAACGCGGACGCGGACGGCAACGTCTACGTCCTCGACGACGGGGCAGAGAACCTCCAGAAGTTCGATCCGAGCGGCAAGGAGGTCTGGATCGCGAGTCGGCTGACGGACTCGCGCCTGAACGGGCACGGCCATACCGCGGCCTTCGACCCGCAGGGCCGGATCGTCGTCAGCAACGACGACAACGGGATCGTCGTCTACCTGGATCCGTCCGGCGGGTCGTCGACTCGTTCCAGGGCGATGGTTGCGCGGCGACGGTCGATGCGGCCGGCTACGTCTACGTCGACGACTGCGGCGGCGGCCACGTGACCGTGTTCGACCCGAGCCACCGGAAGGTCGCCCTGAGTGCCGATGGACTCAGCTCGCCGCTCTTCGGGCCGGAGGGCGAAGCCGTCGCCATGGCGAACGACGGGTCCATCGTGATCCTGAAGGTGACGCTGCCGAGCTCGTGAGGCTCGATCACCTCCAACGGTCCGCCCCGGCCCACGGCCGGGGCGGACCGTCTCGCTCAGAAGTCGCGGCGGCCCGCGAAGCTCTCGATCACGCCCGGACGCGTCAGCTCGTAGATCGCGAGCCGCTGGCCGCCCGGCGCCTCGAACGAGCGGACCGGTCCCTGCGGGATCTCCAGGTCGTGACCGCGCGGCCACCCCCGGGCATCGAGCTCTCGCTCCGCGGCGGCCAGGTCGGCCACGCGGTAGACGAGGATCGGCCGGTCGCCCTCGAGATGGCCGGCGAGGACGATCCGTGGCGGCGCGTCGGTGAGCTCGACCATCGCGACGCGCGTGCCCATCGCGTCGATCGCGAAGACGAGCCGTGCGCCCAGGACGTCCGTGAAGGCCGCGACGTCAGCGGCGACGTCGCGGCTCGGGCACGTAGACGTAGTCGAGCGACTCGAACATCGCGGCTCTAGCCCGGCGCGGGCTCGCGGCGTGTCCGGAAGGACGGCCGGCGCCCGCTCGGGTGTCCCGTAGAACTCGCGATAGACAACGTTGACCGCCGCCGCGATCGGCACGCCGAGGAGGCCGCCGAGGATCCCGTACACGTTCAGCCCGACGAGCACGGCGAAGATCGTGATGACGGGGTGGAGGTGGACGGCACGGCCGATGACCTGCGGCGCGATCACCTGGTCCTCGACCTGACGGACGACGAAGTAGATGACGATCACGACGATCGCGAGCTGCGCGCCGCCGTGGGCGAAGGCATCGACCGCCGCGATCCCGGTCGCGATCAGCGGGCCGATCAACGGGATGATCTCGAGGAAGCCGGTCAGGATCGCGACCCCGAGGGCGTACGGCAGGTGGAGGATCGGGCCGAGGGCGATGTAGATCACGAACGCAACGAAGGCGATCAGGGCGAGCTGGCCGCGGAGCCACTTGCCGAGGACCTCGTGGATCCGCCCGAGGAGCTCGAGGGTGTGCTCCCGATGGCGGAACGGCAGGGTCGAGATCGTCCGCTGCCAGAGCATCGGACCGTCCACGAGGAAGTAGAACGTCACGATCAGGGCGAGGATCGTCTCGAGCAGGACCGAGCCGACCTGGCCGGCGACATGGGCCGCGTCCCCGGGCGACGCGAGGAGGCCGGCGATCCGTGTCTGGAGCTCGCGGGCGATGTCTGCGACCGCGATCTGCTGGCCCCCGATCTCGATCGTGTCCTTCCCGATCAGCTCCTTGAGCAGCGCCGCGAGCGAGTCGGGACCGGAGGCGGCGAGGAGCGAGATCTCGTTCGCGATGCGGCCGGCGAGGAGGATCCCGATCGCGATCAGCAGCGCGACGACGAAGACGTACGCGATCCCGACCACCACGATGCGCGGCCAGCCGGTCCTCCGCTCGGCTCTCCCGACCAGCGGCGAGAACGCGTACGCGAGGACCGCGGCGAGGATGAACGGCCCCAGGACGTCGCGGGCGAGCCAGAGGACGATCCCGACGCCGACGAGCAGCCACAGGAACGGAGCGCGACTACGCGTCTCCTCCATCGCCGAAGGATCCTCGGGCGGCGCCCCGCTTGACGGCGCCGAAGTCGCGACCGCGACGACCGGGGCCTCGTCTCATCCCGCCTACTCGACCGTCGACGCGAGCCGGATGCCGGCGAGGAACCCGCGGTAGGCGGTGATCGGATCCGGACCCGGATGGCGGACCGTCCGGTCGCCGATCCGCTCGGCACCGGGAACGATGGCCGCGTAGTCCGCCTCGAGCGCACGCCGGTAGTCGACCTCGATCACGACGGGCGGCTCGACCTCCAGGAGTCGAAGCTCCCCGGCCGCGGCTCGCCGGACGGCTCGAGCGGCGCCTTCCCGGATTGCCGCCCGGGCCCGCTCCGGGTGGAGCGATGCAGCCGCGTTCGTGCCGTGGCCCTCCTTCACGACGATCCGCTCGGCCCACGGCAGCCAGCCGTCGACCTCCGCCGCGAGAGCGTCGTCGCCGGCGACGAGCCCCACGGGGATCCCCCACGCCCCGAGGACGAGGGCATTGAAGCCGTACTCGCCGGTCGGGCGGCCGTCGAGCCGCGTCTCGACCGGGCCGCCCGTGTAGGTGTGGGCGATCGTGCCGGTCGGGTGGCCGGCGCGCGCGTGGTAGCCGACGAAGAGCGCGACGTCGAACGCGGACGTGCCATCGCTCGGGGCGGCGCCCGCGACCATCGACCATGGCTTCTGGCCCTGGAGGAGGCGCGCGGCGGGGTCCAGGTCGATCGGGCGGAGGTTGTACATCCCGCCGTGGCTGTCGTTGACGAGGATGTCCGTGGCGCCCGCGGATACCGCGCCCTCGATCGCGGCGTTCGCCTCGCCGGTCATCAGGTCGACTGCGGCCGGATATTCGCTGTCCGTGCGGCTCGTGGGCTTCGGGTGGCTGACGCCCGCGATCCCCTCCATGTCGACGCTGATGTAGACCCGCATCCCGCCTCCGCTCATCGGCGGTCGCTTCGCTCTCCGTGCGACCGTGCTGGCAGCGTAGCGCTACCAGACGTCGCCGGGGCGCCAGTCGCAGGTGATCGGGCTCGTCTCATCCAGCGGCGGGGTCGCCGGCGTGCGAAGGATCATCACGAACCCGTCATCGACGGGCGTGCGTCGATCGCCGTCCGCAGTCCGAACGGCGGTCGGCCCGCGCCAGGTCCGCCAGCCGAGCCGCTCGTAGAAGTGGTGCGCGCCCGTGCCCAGGGCTCCGAGCTCGTACCCATCGAGGATCAGCGCGTCGATCGCCTCCATCACCGCGGTCCCGAAACCGGCTGCCTGGTGGCCCGGCTCGGCCGCGACGGCCTCGACGTAGCCGGTCCGGAGCGTCACGTCGCCGACGTGCAGCTCCCGTTCGACGACGCTCGCGTGGGCGACGATCTCGCCGTCGATCTCCGCGACGACATGGGTCCCTCCGAGCGCGTGCTGCCAGTCGTGGTCGCTGAATCGCTCGTCGGGGTCGTCGTCGTCGAATGCGGCGTCCAGGAGCGCCCTGATCGCGACGAGCTCCGGCGTCGTCAGCTCGCTCGTGCGGAGATGGCGAAGGCGGTGGCCCGTGGTCGACATGACCGTTCCAGCGTATCGAGCCGGACCGCTTGCGTCGCGTGCGATGATCCGCCCATGGTCGAATACGGCAACGGTGTCAGCCAGGGAGCCGGCCAGGTCGCCGGCGGCAGTGGCGGCGGAGGGGGTGGCTCGGTCGACGTCGGGCGCGAGCTGGGCAGCTGGGTCTCCAGTGCCGCGCACACGATCCAGACGATGCCGCCCGCCGAGCTGGTGTTCATCCTCTTCGTCGTGATCGCGGGCCTGTTCGTCCTGAGGCGCGCCCTCTAGGTCGATCCGTCGAACTCTCTGGTCCCGAGGCCACGCCAGCCGGCGCTCGCTCACGCTCCCGGCGGGGCGTTCGCCCTCAGCGCAAGAGGGACGGCCGGACGGCCGGTCGGCCGTCCGCATCGAATGGCTGATGGAAGTCGAAGGCGCTCGCCGACGGCCCGTCGACGTGGAGCTGATCAAGTCGGGCGCAGCCGTCGGCCCACGTCGGAACCGCGTCGTCCGCGATCCACCACGCCACGTAGGCCGGGCCTGGTCGCGGGGCCATCCACTCCGATCGGCGCCGGAGCGCCTCCAGATGCGACCCGCTGTACGTGAACGTGAAGGCAGCCGCCACGTCTCGCCAGATCGACAGGAGGGTGAAGGCGCGTGGCTGCGTCGGATCGGGATCGGTCCTCCGCCAGAGCTCCGGCAGCTGGAACGCGCCCCATGGTCCCGGATCGCCGCCCGCGGCGGACTGGTCCTCGTCTTCGTCGGCGGCGGCGATGAAGCCGTCCGCGGCATGCGCGGCGGCGCCGACGACATCGAGCCGCTCGACGAAGCCGGCGACTGCGGGCGACGTCCATGACTCGCGCAGAACGACGAACGTCAGGACCGCGAGACGCGCCAACGAGCCCTCCACGACAGGATCGCGGCGATCCTACTCCCGCGTGGGGGCTCGGCGGCGCTCGTCGCCATCAACGACGGCGACGTCGACGGTCGCCACCGATCCCTTCCGTGACCCGGTTGGTATGGTTGGGCACCGATGCCGATCGTCGACGTCCACACCCACATGTTCACCCGCCGCTGGCTGGAGCTCGTCCGGACCCGCGGCACGCCGTACGGAATCCAGGTGCGACCGGACGGGCGCGAGGAGGTCTTCCGCGGCGCCACGCCCGTGGTCTTCCCGCAGCCCGGCCACTTCGACTACGACCTCAGGATCGCGGCGATGGACGAGGCCGGGATCGACGTCTCGATCGTGTCGCTGACCTGTCCGAACGTCTATTGGGGCGGCGAGGAGGTCAGCACCGCGGCCGCCCGGGAGTCGAACGCGTCGATGGCCGAGGCCCAGCGCACCTACCCCGATCGGATCCGCTGGTTCGCGTCGCTTTCGTGGGAGTACCCGGACCGCGCGATCGAGGAGCTGGCACGGAGCAACGACGACGGCGCGAGCGGGGTCATGGTGCTCGCCAACGTCGCGGGCCGGAGCCTGACCGAGCCCGCCTTCGCCCCGATCTGGGCCGAGATCGACCGGCGGGCGCTCCCCGTCCTCGTCCATCCGGGCGAGCCGCCGGGCGCTGACCTGATGGACATGGGTCTGTACGACCTCAGCTGGTCGGTCGGGTTCATGTTCGACACCACGCTCGCGTTCGTCCGGATGATCTTCGCCGGCTTCCTGGATCGGTACCCGAACCTCAAGCTGATCGCGGCCCACGGTGGCGGCACCCTCCCGTACCTCGTAGGGCGGTTCGAGAAGGGCGACGCGGTGGAGCTCGCGGAGCGGCGCCGGATGACCGCCCACCCGACCGACTACCTGCGTCGGATCTGGTACGACTGCATCACCTACGACCCGGGCGCGCTCCGGTACCTGATCTCCGTGGTCGGCGCCGATCGCGTCCTGTTCGGCACCGACTGGCCACACCAGGTCCACGACGTCGTCGGCTCGCTCGCCAACACGGGGGCCCTGCCCACGGACCAGCGGGACGCAATCCGCGGGACGAACGCGATCGGCCTGTTCGGGCTGTGATGGTGGACACCGTGCGCACCGATCTCGACCGATGCCGAAGGTGACGAGCCCGGCACCCGCGGCCGCCGTCGCCGCCTACGACAGCCTGGTCGCGACGCGTCCGGACGTCGAGCGGAAGGGCGCCAAGCTGCCGTACACGGCGTTGAACGGGAACATGTCGAGCTACCTCGACGAGACCGGACGCCTCGTCCTGCGCCTTTCGGGTCCCGATCGCGAGGCATTCATCGCCCGATACGAGACGCGTCTCCACGAGGCCTACGGCACGGTCCAGAAGGAGTACGTGGACGTCCCGGCAGCCCTGCTCGAGGATACCGCGGCGGTCGCGCCGTGGTTCGCCAGAAGCGTGGATTACGTTGCCGGGCTTCGACCGAAGCCGACGTCGCGGCGGACAGCCGGAACGTGACCACGACCTCGCCGCGTCCTTCGCGGGAGCCCGGGTCTGGGGTCCGTCGGCGCGATTCGATGGTCAGCGCGTCGGGCGTGACCACGAGGTCGAAGACGGAGACGTGGTCGAGATCCTTCGCCAGTGACAGAAACGCCTGGGTTGACGCGTCGCCCGCCATCGCGGATCGGTAGGCTGTCCGTGTGACACGCACCGTCGGGATCGGCGTGATCGGGATGGGCTGGATGGGCGAGGTCCATAGCCGGTCCTACCGCCTCGTCCGCGACCGGTTCCACGATCGCGCGATCGACGCGCGCCTCGTCGCGTGCGCGGACGTCGACGCCGGCCGTGCCGACGTGGCCCGCGACCGCTTCGGGTTCGAGCGGTCCACGACCGACTGGCAGTCGGTGATCGACGACCCGGCGGTCGAGGCCGTGAGCGTCACGGCACCGAACGACGCCCATCTGGGGGTGATCCGCGCGGCCCTCCACGCGGGCAAGCACGTCCTGTGCGAAAAGCCGGTCGGACGGACGCCGAGCGAGACGATCGAGGCGGCTGAAGCGGCACGCGGCACCGGGCTGGTCACGTTCGCCGGCTACAACTACCGCTGGGCACCCCTCGTCCAGCGGGCGCACGCCCTGATCGACGCCGGCGAGATCGGCGACCTGACGCACTACCGCGGCCGGTTCCTGAACGGCTACGCCAAGGACCCGAACGGCGTCCTCTCGTGGCGGTTCCTCGCCGAGCAGGGCTATGGAACGCTCTCGGACCTCCTGTCCCACGCGATCGACATGGCGCTCTTCCTGGCGGGGCCGATCCGGCGAGGTCGTCGGGAATCGGGCGACGTTCATCGGCGAGCGACCGCTGCCGCACGCCGGCGGCACGCACTACGACACGGCCGCGCCGGACGATCCGCGCGGGCCGGTGACGAACGAGGACTACGTCGGCGCGCTGGTCCGCTTCGCGAACGGCGCCCAGGGCACGCTCGAGGCCTGCCGGGTCATCACCGGCTCCGCCTGCGATCTCGGCTTCGAGGCCCACGGCACGACCGGCGCGCTCGGGTGGACCTTCGAGCGGATGAACGAGCTGCGTCGCTACCGGCGCATCGACGGCGCCCCGGCCGACGACGGCTGGACGACCGAGCTCACCGGCCCGGCCCATCCGTTCCATCGCGCGTTCAACCCGGGCTGGGGCACCGGTCTGGGCTACGACGACCTGGCCGTCATCGAGGTCGCGGAATTCCTGCGCGCGATCGTCGACGGCGTGCCGGTCTCGCCGAGCTTCGAGGACGCTGCTGCCGTCGCGCGGGTCCAGCTCGCGATCGCCGCCTCGTGGGAGACCGGTGCCTGGAGCGAGGTCGGGTGGGCCGGATGATCGCGATCCCGGAGCTCGAACCGGCAGCGATCCGCGCCGCGCGCTCGTCGATCGATCCGGTCTTCCTCGACGCCCCGCAGTACGTCCACGAGGGGCTGTCCGCCCGCCTCGGGGTGCCCGTGATCGTGAAGGTCGAGACGCTCAACCCGATCCGTGCGTTCAAGGGCCGCGGGACGTCGTTCGTCGTGCGTGCGCTCGCTGGAGAGGGCCGGATCGGCCCCGATCGGCCGGTCGTCTGCGCGTCCGCCGGCAACTTCGGACAGGGGATGGCGTACGCGGCTCGCGATCTCGGGATCCCGTCGGTCGTGTTCGCCTCGAACCGGGCGAACGTCGGCAAGGTCGCCCGGATGCGCGCCCTCGGAGCCCAGGTGATCCAGGTCGGCGAGGACTTCGACGACGCCCGAGCCGGTGCCGACGCCCACGCCGAGGCCACGGGTGCCGTCCTCCTGATCGACGGCGACGATCCGCGGATCGCCGCGGGCGCCGGCACGATGGCGGTCGAGATCACCGATGCGGTGGCGGCCGGGCGGCTGCCCGCGCCCGCGATCGTCTCGGTCCCGGTCGGCAACGGCGCCCTGATCAACGGCGTGGGGTCGTGGCTGCAGAGCGCGGCGCCCGGCTGCCACGTGCTCGGGGTCCAGGCCGCGGGGGCGGCGGCGATGACCCTGTCCTGGCAGGCCGGCCGCCCGATCGACACCGAAACCGTCACCACCTACGCCGACGGGATCGCCGCTCGCGTCTCCATCCCGGCGGCCGTGGAGGCGATGGCCGGCCGCGTCGACGAGATGCGCCTCGTGGACGAGGACGCGCTGCACGCGGCCCAGGCCGAGCTGACCGACGCGCTCGGGGTCACGGTCGAGGGCGCGGCGGCCGCCTCGTGGGCGGGCCTCCTCGCTGGACCGCGCCCGGCCGGGCCGGCCATCGTGATCATCACCGGCAGCAACGTCTGACGGTCGGGCGCGATCGGCGGCCCTCGCTCAGCCCGCGATCGGCAGCCGGCCGTCGCGCCGCGCGTCGTGCAGGATCGTCCAGACCTCCTCCTGCACGCCCCGGAGACGGAGCGCCGCATCCACGGCCGGCCGGCCGTGCCGGGCGACCACGATCCGCTCCACGTCGGCGTCCCGCGTCCGTCGGAGCAGCGTGGCGTCGTCCCACGACGCGCAGGACCCGAGCAGCAGTCCTCGAGGTCGATCCAGACGATGCCCCCGGGCCCCACGAGCGAGTTGCCTGGGAAGGCGTCGCCGTGGAGCAACCCGCGATCCGAGGTTTCCGCAAGGAGGTCCGCCAGGGCGATGTCGCGCTCGACGGCGAGCCGGGCCGACCGACCGGCGGACAGCAGGCCGGCGTCGCGGCCGAACGCGAGGGCCAGGTCCAGGTCGTCGACCGCGGGGACGAGCAGCGGAAGGGACGGTGGCGACGGCAGGTCGGCCATCGCCGCGTGCAGGCGATCAAGTGCCGCGAGGGCGGTCAGCGGGTCCGGCACGGCCGCCCGATCGTGCTCCACGAATGCCCAGGCCGTGAGCCACCACCCGTCGACCTCGTACGGCCCGGGCGGTACGAGCGGGCTCGGCCGCATGACCGCGGCACCGGCCGCTGCGAGCGCATCGCCGAGGGCGACTTCGCGGTCGAGCCATGGCCGGGGGTCGCCCCTGATCCGTGCCGTGAAGGTCGCGACCCGGACCACGACCGGCGACGGGGCGAGGTGGACGACGACATTGCTGCCGTCCTTCAGGACTCGCGGCTCGTTCACGGCGAGCTGGTGCGCGGCGCCGAATGCGATCGCGGCGTCGACGGGTGAGCCTCGTCCGAGGGGCGGCCGCGTCACGACACCGACCACAGCCGCGCGGCGACGGCGGGTCGTCGAGGCTCAGGACGAGCTGGTCGACGGACGTCCCGCGCGCCGCCGACAGCTCCACGTCACCGCCGATCGCCACGAACCCGGCGTGCTCGAGGATGCGCAGGGACGCGATGTTGTCCGACGCGACCCAGGCGAGCAACGGCCGCTCGGGGATCTCCGCGACGAACAGGGCGAGGGCGCGGCGCCCGATCCCCCTTCCCCACGCGGATCGATCCAGCCAGTAGCCGACCTCGACGTGGCCATCCCGCTCGAAGCGGACGATGCTCCCGGCGACCTGCCCGTCGGCCAGGACCGTCCGGGCGACGACCGTCGGGTCCGCCCGGATCCGGGCCCAGTGGGCGTCGAATGCCGGACGATCGTCCCCACCCGGGCTGGTGAACGCGACCATCCACCGGGCGACCGGATCCTGCTGGGCGCGGAAGAACAGGTCGAGATCCGGATCCTCGACGGGTCGCAGCCGGACGACCGACGGCGACGCGCCGGCGGGAACGGTCACGAGCGGCCGCTCGCGCTCGGTCATCGCCCCTCCGGTCTCCGGCGAACCCGCCACGCTCGGGACGCCGGCGGCGGACATCGCAACCCGAGTCTAGCGGCCGGGGACGAACCTCCGATGCGTCGAGAGGACCCACCCGTCGGGCGGGCCGTCCGGCCGGTTCCCCGGCCGCTCCCCGTCGATCGTCCAGGGGTGGATCGTCATCGTCCCGCCCTCACGCCGGATCGTCGTATCGAGGAAGACAACGTCGTATTCGAGAACGTGATCCATCGCGTCCGCCTCGTGGTCGGCCCACCACTGGGCGCCGTAGAAGACCGCCTTTCGACTCTCCCGATCGGCCTCGTCCGCGTACGTCCGGAGCCAGCACGAAGGTGTTCGTGTCGCGATCGACACCGGCGAGCTCGACCGGCGAGCCGCCGGCCTCGTTCCTGCGGGCGGCCTCCTCGAAGAATGCGATCCATGACGCCATCCGGTCCGGCTTGATCCGGTACCGGCGCAGCTCGGTGATCAACGGCAGTCCCTCCTGGGGGTCCCGAGCCTGACACCGGATCCGGTCAGCGGTCGTCAACAATGGCCCAAGGCTGACGGCCGTTGCCCGGAGCGAGGCGCCGGGACGTCAGGCGCGAGCGGCGCGGATCCCGTCGAGGACGATGGCGAACGACGCCGTCGTCGCCGGTTGGACCGCGATCTGGACGTGGTCGGCCCCCGCCGCGCGCCACTCGCGCAGGCCGGCCGCGATCACGTCCGCCTCGAGCGGCAGGGCGTGCGGGCCGGGGTCGCGTCTCGTCGACCTCGATCCCGACGGTCACCTGGAGCGTCGACGGGTCCCGGCCCTCGGCGGCGCAGGCGGCGATCAGGTCGGCGTGTCGCCGACGGAAGCGATCGTCCGGCCGGCCGAACCAGGCGGTCTGCCAGGCGTCGGCGTAACGGGCGGTGAGGCGCAGCATGCGCTCGCCCTTCGCGGCAACGAGGATCGGCAGATCGGGTCGGATCGGCGCGGGACGGATCTCCGCGTCCTGGACCTGGCTGTAGAGGCCATCGAGCGTGACCCGCTCACCGTGGACCAGCGGCACGATGATCTGGAGGGCCTCCTCGAACCGGCCGACACGATGGTCGAACGGGTAGCCGAATGCCTGGTACTCCGGCTCGTGCCAGCCGCAGCCGAGGCCCAGGATCACCCGCCCGCCGGACACGTCATCGACGGTTGCAGCCATCTTCGCGAGCAGCCCGGCGGGCCGGAACGAGGTCGCCAGCACGAGCGTCCCGAGCTCGACGCGGCGGGTCGTCGCGGCGAGGGCACCGAGAAGGGTCCACGCCTCGTGGTAGCCGGTCTCCGAGCCGACCGGCTGGCCCTCCTCGCGGTAGAAGAAGTGATCGCTGAGCCAGAGGCTGTCGGCCCCACCCTCCTCCGCCTGGCGGGCGAGGCCGAGGATGTCCGTCCAGGTGCCACCTGCGCCATCCTCGGCGGCCTGCGGGAGCATCAACCCGATGCGCATCGGCCGAGTCTAGCCGTCGCGGCGCGTCCGGATCGACGCGTCCGAGCCTGCCGCTCCTTGACGGCGCGACGACGATGGGACCGTGACGACGACGGAGACGACGGAACGCTGGACCGGCCCCGAGACGCGGCCTGCCGGCATCGCCCACGGCCCGGGCCACATGGTGGTGTACGGCAACGCGGCCTTCCGGGCGATGTTCGGCGAACGCTCGATCGGGCTGCCGGCGCGCGAGATCATGGTCGACCTCCCGCCCGAGGCGTTCACCCTCCTGGACGCAGTCCTCCGCGAGGGCCGCCCGCTCGCCCGCTGGATCCGTCGCGATGGCC
The DNA here is from genome assembly GCA_963817095.1 of uncultured Chloroflexia bacterium. Taxonomy (GTDB): domain Bacteria; phylum Chloroflexota; class Limnocylindria; order Limnocylindrales; family CSP1-4; genus CF-46. The sequence continues at coordinate 34,373 of CAWFND010000001.1, read as the reverse complement.
ACGATTGGCGATTGACCGCCATCCCGCGACGGGAGCCCGACAGCGACGAGGTCTACGGCCTGGCGTTCCACCTCCGCGCGCGGGACGACCTCCCGGTCCTGCCGCCCGGACTGACGCTCAGGTTCGACGCCGACCCGGCTGCGGCGGCTCGACGAGGATCGGACGGCCCTCGCCATCGACGATCCGCCAGCGCACCCCGAGCGGCTCGTCGCGGCCGTCCACCAGGAGCGCGACGACACTCGCGGTCGAGGCGTCCGGGGGAAGCTCCGCCAGCCGGCGGGCGATCGCGTGGCCCGCGAGGGCCGGGACGTCGCCGACGAGGTCGCGGCGAACGATCGACTCGGCATCGGCGACCTCGTCGCCACGGAGCTGCGCGATCAGCCGGCGCGCCCTTCCGCGTTCCGGGCCATCGAGATCGCGCATCCAGCCGGGGTCGGCCGGAGGCTCGTCCGTTGCCGCCGGTGCAGCGGTGGTCGATCGTGACGCGATCGGTTCGTGCGAGGCCGTCGGTTCTGACCCAGCGTTCGCCCTGGGCTTCGGGGCATGCAGCGGGGTGGGAGCCGTCGGCTTCGCGGCCGGCGCCGCCCGGCCGCGCTCGAGGCGATCGGCCAGCGGCGACGCCGCCGGCCCGCTCGTCCGCGCCGCGGCGATCGCGGCCTTCGCGTCGGTCAGGCTCCGGAACGGGCCGCGGACGAGCGGCAACCCCAGGTCGTCGGTCGCCTCGGCGTCGACGACCGCCCACGTCCCGGACTCGGGCTCGATCGTGAATCGCTCGTCGCGCGTCTGCCAGCGGCCACCGCCGAGCCGTTTCAGGGATCTCGTCGGGGTCCGATGTCGCGGTCTTCGCGGAACTCATGACAAGACGATAGCGCCGTCATCGCCGGCGCGGCGTGGTCAGGCCTCGAAGGCCAGGAAGCGTGCCGTCGGCGGCCCGCGGCATCGGTCGTGCGACGACGATCGCGGCGCGATCGATCGGCCCGAACACGTGGGGATAGATCCGCGCCCGCGTCCTCGACGCGCCACGGACTGGTGACGCGGTCCAGGTCGATCGTCAGGACGACGAACGCGCGTTGGTCGCCGCGATAGTGCCGATTGGCCGTCGCGACCATCTCCGCGGCGCCCGTCGTGCAATGGATGAACCCCTCGTCGGCGAGCGACGGCGCGCCGAGTGCTGCCGCCGGATCCGCCGCCGTCCACCAGTCGAGCGGCGTGAGGTGGTACGTCTCCACTCGGGCGGACGCTGTCTCAGCCGGTCGATGCCGGCGAACGGCTCGTCCGGATGGACCCAGCCCCGGTCGAGGGCGACCTGGATGACGGTTGGGCGGTCGTTCGCCAGGCCCTGGCGGAGGGCCTGCTCGAAGGCCGCGTCCGTCTCGACGCGGATGCCGCGGGCTCCGCAGGCCCGGGCGACGGCCGCGAAGTCGATCGATCCCAGGTCCGTCGCGATCGCCCCGTCCGGGCCGCCGCCTCGTCGGTCCTGGTGCATCCGGATCGTCCCGTAGCGCTCGTTGTCGAAGACGACCGCGATCACGCGGGTCTTCTCGCGGACGGCCGTCTCGAGCTCCGCCATCGTCATCGCGAATCCGCCGTCGCCGGCGAACGCGACGATCGTCCGATCGCGGTGGACCAGGCCCGCGGCGATCGCCGCCGGCAGCGCGTAGCCCATCGCGCCGGACGTCGGGCCGAGGAACGTGCCGGGTCGCCGGAAGCGGAAGTGGCGGGCCACCCAGAGGCCGAAGTTGCCGGCGTCCGTGGTGACGATCGCGTCGTCCGGCAGGACACGCCGGGCGATGGCGATCGCATGGGCCGGATGGACGCCCGGACCCGCCCACTCGACCTCCTCGACGTCGGTCGCAGCCTCCCAGGCCGCGCGATCCGCCTCGTTCACGGCCTGTCGCTCATCGGCGGAGGCCGCATCGAGGACGCCCAGCTGGAGGCGCGTCACGGCCGCCCGGAGGAAGGCCCGGGCGTCGGCCTGGATCGTCCGCACGGGCGGCTGGAGGTCGGCGCGCCCGTCCAGCGGCTCGACGTCGACGTGCATCCACGCCTGGCCGTCGGCGGGGATCGTGTAACCGAACGACGTGATCTCGGACAGGCGGCAGCCGAGGACGAGGACCGCATCCGCCACGGCGAGGCGCTCCCGGACGACGGACGGGCTGCCGTAGCCCGCCATGCCGAGGTAGAGGGGATGGTCGTTCGAGATGACGTCCCCCCGCCGCCAGCCCGCGATGATGGGGACCCGGAGCAGCTCCGCGAACCGGGCGAGCTCGGTCGACGTGCGGGCCCGGAGGACGCCGCCTCCGGCGAGGATCACCGGCCGCCGCGCGGTGGCGACGAACTGGATCGCCGCACGGACGTCGTCCGGCTCGGGGCGGAGGGGGGCCGGGCGCGAGGTGTCGAGGGCCGTCCCGGCCGGGAGCATCTCGTCGATCAGGTCCTCGGGCACCGACAGGAACGCCGGGCCGGGACGGGCCGAGACGGCCGCCCGCACCGCGTCGCCGACGGCCGTCGGCACGTCGTCGAGGGCGCTCAGCTCGACGGCGTGCGCCGCCAGGCCGCCGATCGTTGCCGCCTGATCGATCTCCTGGAATGCCTCGCGGCCGCGGAAGGGCCGGTCGACCTGGCCGATGAGGACGAACATCGGCGATGAGTCCTGGCGGGCCGTGTGGATCCCGATCGCGAGATTCGCGGCGCCGACGGCACGCGTTCCGAGGGCCACCGCAGGGCGCCCGGTCAGCTGGCCGTGGGCCTCGGCCATGAACGCCGCCGCGCCCTCGTGGCGGGTCGCGACCACCCGGATCCCGGCAGCCTGCAGCCCTTCGAGCAGCCCGAGGAAGCTCTCCCCCGGCACCGTGAAGGCATAGCGGACGCCCGCCGCCCGCAGGGCGTCGGCGATGAACCGCCCGACGGTCCGCGGTGCGTCCGGCTCGACCTGCGGCTCCGGCTCCTGGAGCTCCTCCGGCTCGACCGACGGCTCCGGCTCCTGGAGCTCCTCCGGCTCGGCCGGCGGCTCTGGCTCGGCTACCGCCTCCGGCCCGTCCGCCGGCTCGCTCTCGGGCTCGGCCACTGGGGCCGACTCCGCCTCGGGCTCGGCCACTGGGGTCGACTCCGCCTCGGGCTCGGCGGGTCGCCTCGGGCTCGGGGGTCGCCTCGGGCTCCGGCGCGACGATCGCGCTTTCCGGCTCGCCCGCGAATGGGCCGTCCGTCTCGTTCGTCGCGCCCCCGATCGACCGGTCGTCCGCCATCAGTGGAGGAGCGGGACGGCGACCATCGAGGCCACCATGCCGACCACGACGATGACGGCGACGGCGATCATGACGAAGCGGGCATAGCGTGCCCCGGGCATCATCGACCGGCTACCGGTAGTTCTCGAACTGGAGCGGGACGGGCACGTCCTCGAGACCGCGCAGCCGGGTGATGACCCGCTGCAGCTCGTCCCGGCTCTTTCCGGAGACACGGACAGCGTCGCCCTGGATCTGCGGCTTCACCTTGGGGAACTCCTCCCGGATGAGCTTGCTGATCTTCTTCGCCAGGTCGTCGTTCAGGCCGCGACGGAGCGTGATGACCTGGCGGACCCGGTTTCCACCGGCCGGCTCGACCTTGCCCCAGTCGAAGATCTTCAGGGACAGGTTGCGCCGAATCGCCTTCGACTCGATCAGGTCCTTGATCGCGGCGGCGCGGTGCTCGTCATCGGTGACGAGGACGATCTCGTCCTTCGCCTGCGTGATGTCCACCGTCACGCCCTTGAAGTCGAACCGCTGACCGGTTTCACGCCGGACCTGGTCGAGGGCGTTCCGCAGCTCCTGCTCGTCGAAGTCGCTGACGACGTCGAAGGACACGTCTCCGGCCATGGGCCTCCCTGTCGGTAGTGGGATCGGCGGCGCCGTGATGCCGTCGGCGCGCCCCGGGATGGCTTCCAGTATGCCTTGGAACGCGGTCAGCGGTTCGCGAGCGCCTCCAGGAGGAGCTTCCCGATCCGGTAGCTCCGGCCGCCGCCCATGACGAGCACCGCGTCTCCGGAGCGGACCTCTCCTGCAAGCCAGCGTGCCGTGTCCTCGACCGACCCGGGCGCGCCGAGCGGGATCGACGGGTTGCGGTGCGCGACCGCCTCCGCGAGCGACGTCGCCGACACAATGGTCGTGTCCGTGTCGCGACCGAACCAGATGTCGGCGATCGCGACCGCGTCGGCCGTCGCGAGGACCTCCGCGAAGTCATCGAGCATCGCCGCCGTCCGATGGAACGTCAGCGGCTCGTAGACGGCCCAGACGCGGCGGCCCGGGGCCCGCTGGCGGACGGCCGCGAGCGTGGCGGCGATCGCCGTCGGATGATGGCCGTAGTCGTCGAAGACGACGACGCCGGCCGCCTCGCCGAGCCGTTCCAGGCGCCGTCCGATCCCCGCGAAGGTCGCCACGGCCATCCCGGATCGCATCGCTCGGGATGCCGGCCGCGCTCGCGGCCGCGACGACGCCCAGGGCGTTGGCCGCGTTGTGGCGACCGGCCGTCGAGAGCCGGACCTCGGCCACCCCACCGAGCGCCTCCAGCCCGGAGATCCTGACGGTCGTCCCGTCCGGATCCTCCGCGACGATCCGCCCCACGGTCGTCCGGGCCGGTCCCATCGCGGTCGCGAACTCGTCGCCGAGGGTCCGCGAGGCTCGCTCCCACGCGGCCTGGTCCTCGACCAGAGCGGTCGCGTGAATGAGCCCGTGCCAGTCGCCCAGCCCATGCGCGAGGGCTGCCGCGCCGGGATCGGCCACGTTGATGACCCCGATCGGTGGCTCGTCCGGATCGGTCGGCCGCCCGGAGCCAGTGATCGAGCGCGGCGACGACCGCCTCGCGGTCGGCGAACACATCCGGATGATCCCACTCGGCCGACGTCACGATCGCGATCGCCGGCCGATACGGGTCGAAGTTGCCGGCATACTCGTCCGCCTCGACGACGAAGGCCATTCCCCTGCCCCGTCGGGCCGTGGCCGGCTGCCCGCCGGTGAGCTCGGCCGGCAGGAGCGCGCCGACGAACGCCGACGGATCGGCTCCCGCTCGCGTCAGGACGTGGGTGAGCCAGCCCGCGCTCGTGCTCTTGCCGTGCGTCCCCGCGACGCCGATCAGCATCCGCCCGACGGCCGCGTCCGCGATGACCTGCTGCCATGGCTCGATCGGGATGCTCGGCCTGCCGCGCCGCGACCAGCTCCGGATGATCCGGAGCGACGGCCGTCAGCGCCTTCGTGACGGCCAGCCGATGAGGCGGAGGGTCACGCCGGACGTGCGCCGGATCGTGCTCCCACGCGATCCGGATCCCCGCGGCCTCCAGGGGCACCGTGTACGGCGACGGGCCGCCGGCGTCGCAGCCGTCGGGCTCACCGCCGGCCCAGAGGGCGTGCAGGGCGGCGGCGGACGCCCCGGCACCGGCCGCGCCGACGACATGGATTCGCTCGCCGTCCGCGATCGGGCGCGGGTCGCGAACCGGGTCCAGCCCGGCACCCGGGGATGCGGTCGTGGTCACGACCGGATCATGGCCGACCGCGCGGTCGTCGTGCGCGGCGCCGCTGTCACGAGGGCGGCAGACGAGCCAGGATCGCCTCGATCACCGCAGCGGCGCTGTCACGACGGTTGGCGTCCCGGTCTCCCGGCCAGACGACACGCCGGACGTCGACGCCGGCCTCGTCGGCAGACGCCGATGTAGGTCAGGCCCGACGGGCTTTTCGGAGGAGCCCCCGTCCGGCCCGGCGATCCCCGTCACGGACGCCGCGACCGACGCCCCGAAGCGCGCTCGCGCGCCCTCGGCCATCGCCCGCGCGACCTGGGCGCTCACCGCCCCGTGCGCGGCAAGGACGGTCGCATCCACGCCGAGCAGGTCCCGCTTTCGCCTCGTCCGCGTACGACACGACGCCGCCGAGAAAGTACCCGCTGGACCCCGGAACCGCGGTCAGCGCCGCCGCGACCATCCCGCCGGTGCACGATTCCGCGAGCGCGACCGTGACGCCGGACCCGAGGCAGGCCGCCTGGAGCCGCTCCGCGAGCTGGACGAGCGGGTCGTCCGCCACCCTACTGGTGCTGCGTGAGCGCCGGCGCGGCGGGCGGCTTGAACAGCCAGGTCTCCGGGATCCCGCGCTTGCCGAGCGCACCGAGCGACTGGCCGTTCAAGCGTGAACTGGGTAGCACCGGACGACCCCGTCCGGACCTCGACCGAGCTCTGGCCCGTGAACGTGATGACGCTCCCGGCGGAGTAGGTCCGGCCCGCGCGGCCGACGGTCGAGTCGAGCTGGCCGTCGACCCACACCTTGATCCAGGCCGGACCACCCTTGATCGCGACGACGAGGTTGACGCCCTTGTAGGCGACCGTCACGTGGCGCGTCTGCGACGCGGCGGACTTGCCCTGCTCATTCGACGCGGTGACGGTGATCGACCAGCGGCCGGTCGTGAGCTGGAGCGGGTTGTCGGCGGTGTCCCACGTTCCGTCGTCGGCCACTTTGATCGTGATCGGCGCGGGCGCGGGTGGGCGTGCGGGCGCCGCACTCGGCTTCGTGGCCGCGGCAGGCGCCCCGGCCGCCGGCCCGTCCCAGGACGCCGTGATCGTGACCTGGTTCGCGTTGGAGGCCGTGCCCTGGACGGGGATCGCGCCGTTCTCGAACGTCGTGCCCTCGGCCGGCTGGACGACCGTCAGCGACGGCGCCTCCGCCTCCTGGAACGGGACCGTGATCACGATCTGGATCGGCTCCTCGGCGTGCTTGCCGGTGTCCGGGTCGGTCGCATCGACCTTGAACTCGTTCCGGCCCCGCCGGACGTCGACCGGCATCGTCCACGCACCCGTCGAGTCGGCCGAGACCTGATGCGTTCCACCGGCGAGCTCGACGCTGATCGTGGCGCCGGGGATCGACGTCCCCTCGAGCGTGAATGTCGTGGCGTCCTGGGCGAGCTGGACCGTCGCCTCGCGAGGGTTGGTCACTTCCAGGCTCGGCGGCTTCGCGAACCGCATGACCTGGACACCGAGCCACACCCCGATCGCGACGATCAGGATCGTGAGGAGGGCCGCGACGACCACCCCGGGCGAGAACTGGAGCCCGGGACGCGGCTGGGCGATCGGCTTCGGGACGGCGATGACGGTCTTCGGTGACGAGGTGGCACCGCGCTCGCGACGCCACTGGGCGATGACCTCTTCCGGGTCCAGCCCGAGGTAGACCGCGTAGTTGCGCAGGAAGCCCTTCGTGTAGACGTCGCCCTGGAGCTCGCCGTATTCGCCCTGCTCGAGGGCGGCCAGGTAGCGGGCCCGGATCTTCGTGTCGCGCTCCGCGCGATAGAGGTCGACGCCCTTCCGTTCGCGCGCGGCGTAGAGCCGCTCGGGGAGGCTGAGCGCGGCCGACGCGGCGGTGGCTCGGTCGACGTCGCGACGTTCGCTGTCGCGGCGATCGGCGTCATCCCGTCCGGACCCGAGCCGAAGCCCATCCGGACGGGTCGCAGCCGCTCCCCGTCGCGCGTCGTCGCGTGTAGTCATCGAATCCCGTCCTCGGCGGCCGAACCCGCTCGCGCGCCGGCGGCTGACCTGTCGCGGCAAGGATACCCTGACCTGTCCGGAAATCGACAGGACGGGGATGGGCCGTTCGTCATGCCCCGCCGTCGGCGGGATCCGTGGCCGATCTCCGGCGGGTCCGCCGGCGTCCGGCAGCCTCGGTTCGACCGGCCGGTCAGGCCTCCGGGTCAGTCGGTCGCGTCGTCGCCGTCGTCCGGGCTGCGCAGCCAGTTGTCGGGGCCGTAGATCTGTCGGGGCGTGGCCGGATTGCGCGGGTCCTGGGGACCGACGATCCCGTACCGCTCGAGCTCGTCGATCACCCGGCTGGCCCGCGAGAACCCGAGCTTCAGCTTCGTCTGGAGCATCGACGTGCTCGCCCGCTGCGACGTCATCACGAGGTCGGCTGCGGGGATCGTCATCTCGTCGACGCCGTACTGGCGGAGCCAGCCGAACTGGCCGCCGTCGGGGCCGCCGCCGTCATCGGGGTCCCCGAACGCGAGGATGTCCTCGTCGTAGAAGGTCCGGCCGCCCGTCTGGTCGAGCCAATGGCGGGTCACCTCGTTGACCTCGTGGTCGCTGACGAAGACCCCCTGCATCCGGACGGGGCGCGGCAGGTCGACCGGCTGGTAGAGCATGTCGCCGCGACCGATCAGGTCCTCCGCGCCGGGCGCGTCGAGGACGGTCCGCGAATCGATCATCGAGGCCATCGCGAAGGCGATCCGCGACGGGACGTTGGCCTTGATCAGGCCCGTCACGACGTTGACCGACGGGCGCTGCGTGGCGAGGACGAGATGGATGCCGACGGCCCGCGCCTTCTGGGCGATCTTGACGATCGGGTCCTCGACCTTCCGGCCCTCGCGCATGATCAGGTCGGCCAGCTCGTCGATGATCAGCACGATGTACGGCATCCGCTGCGCCCCGCGGTCGGCGCCCTCCCCGTCGCCCCCGACGGGCGGCGCGCCGGACTCCGACGACCCCCCGCCGAGCTCCGGCCGGCTGTTGAACCCGGCGATGTTCCGGACGCTGTGGGCCGGCGAGGAGCTTGTAGCGCTCCTCCATCTCGCGGACCGCCCAGTTCAGGACCGCCTTCGCCTCGTTCGGCTCGACGATCACGTGCTGGAGGAGATGCGGCAGCCCGTTGTACGGGGCCAGCTCCACCCGCTTGAGGTCCACGAGGATCATCCGGACGTCGTCGGGGTGGGCGCGCATCAGGAGGCTCGTGATCAGCGCGTTGACGCAGACGCTCTTGCCCGAGCCGGTGGCCCCCGCGATCAGGAGGTGCGGCATCTTCGCGAGATCGACCGCGTAGGACTTGCCGGAGACGTCGCGGCCGAGGGCGAACGTCAGCGGGCTCGTCGCGCCGAGCATCTGGCTCTCCTCGACGAGCGGGCGGAAGCCGACGACCTCGCTGACGCGAGTTCGGGATCTCGATCCCGACGACGTCCTTGCCCGGGATCGGCGCCTCGATCCGGATCGAGCGGGCCGACAGGGCCATCGCCAGGTCGTCGGCGAGGGCCTCGATCCTCGACACCTTGACGTGGTGCTCGGGCTTCACCTCGTACTGGGTCACGACCGGTCCGGAGTTGACCGCGACGACCTTGGCCGGGATCGCGAAGCTGAGGAGCTTCTCCTGGATCCGCTGGATGTTCTTCTCGTGGTCGACCGAGACGCCCACGCGGGAGGGTGCCTGGACCTCGAGCAGCTCGATCGGCGGCAGCGTCCAGTCGACGGCCTGGAGCGACTCGAGCGCGGTCGGCTGATCGCCGGCGATCGCCGTCGCCGCCCGCCCGGCGGGGATCGCCACGCCGGCCGCCGCGCCATGACCGTTGCCGTTCGCGTTGCCGCCGCCGGCCCGCGTCGGGACACCGTCTCCGACCCCGGTCCAGACGGTCTGGCTCATCGGCGCCTGGCCCGTTCGCGACACCGGCTCGTCGAGAATGCTGGTCGCGGCGACGGCGGCGCCGGGCACGAGGCCCGACGGAGCGATCACCTTGGCCGGATCCATCACCGGGACGCCCGCGACCGGCTTCGGCGCTCCGCGCCCGGCGGCCGCCTTGGCCGTCGTCGGATCTCCGGGCTCGCGTCTGAGCGACGCGGCGGCAGTCGCCCCGAACCAGCGGGCCGTTCCGGTCACCGGGTGGAGCAGCTCCCGAAGCTGGAGGTTGAACGCCAGCATCAGCCCGACCGCGAAGATCGCGACGCAGATGACGAACGCACCGGGGCCCGTCAGGAGCGGCTCCATCGTGTTCGCGAGGAACCGCCCGATCCACCCGCCACCGCGCTCGGTTCCGAAGAGCGTCAGTTTGAGGACGTCCAGCGCCCCGAGGAACCCGACGAACGCCAGCGCAATCCCCAGCAGCGTCGTGCCCCAGCCGGAGCCGGGCTTCTTGCCCGGGCCCCATTCGAGATACCAGCCCGCACCGAGCAGGAGGAACGGCAGGACCCAGCGCCCGGTCTCGAACCACGGCGCGATCGAGTCGCGCCACCAGTCGGTCAGGGCGCCCTGACCCGGCAGTGCCAGGGCGATGAGCGTCACGGCACCCAGGACCAGGAGGCAGATCCCGACGATCGAGCGGGCCACGTCCGGTGCGACGGTGACCGACGGCAGGGCCAACGGCGGCATCGACGAGCCGCTGCTCCTGCGTCGCGTCGACGTCCGCCGGGTCGTGCGCCGTTTCGTGGCCACGCGCTAGACCTCGACCACGACCGGGAAGACCATCGGGCGCCGTTTCGTCTGTTCGTAGAGATAGCGGGACACGCCGTCCTTGATCTGGGTCTTCAGCAGGGCGATCTCGCTGATATGGTCGCCGGGGTTCTTGATCGAGGTCAGGATCCGCTCGATCGCCTCGGCCATCATCGGGTCCTGCTCGTTCTGGTGGACGAAGCCGCGGGTGATGATCTCGGGCCGTCCGACGACGTTGCCGGTCTGCTTGTCGATCGTGACGACGACCATGAACATCCCGTCGTTGGCGAGCGACTTGCGATCGCGCAGCACGACCTCGCCGACCTCGCCGACGGACAGCCCGTCGACGTAGACGTAGCCGGCCGGGACCGGCTGGCCGCGATGGGCCACGCCGTCGGTGTCGATCTCGATCGGCTGGCCGTTCTCGATGATGAAGACGTTCTCCGGCGCGACCCCGGTCTCGATCGCGAGGCGGCCGTGCTGGACCTGCATCCGGAACTCGCCGTGGATCGGGATGAAGTAGCGGGGCTTCGTCAGGCCGAGCATCAGCTTCAGCTCTTCCTGGCTGGCGTGCCCGGAGACGTGGGCCCGCTTGATCGTGTGGTAGTAGACGTTCGCGCCGGCCTTGAACAGGTTGTCGATCGTCCGGCTGACGTACTCCTCGTTGCCCGGGATCGGGCTGGCGCTGACGATCACCGTGTCGCCCGGCTGGATCTCGACGAAACGGTGGTCGCGGTTGGCCATCCGGGCGAGACCGGCCATCGGCTCGCCCTGGGCGCCGGTCGTGCAGATGACGAGCTTGTCCGCCGGGATCTCGTTGAGCTTGTCCTTCGCGACGATCATCGATGGGTCGTAGCTCAGGTAGCCGAGATCCGTCGCGATCCGGAAGTTCTGCTCCATCGAGCGGCCGATGACGGTCGATCTTGCGACCGAACGACGCGGCGGCGTCGAGGACCTGCTGGACGCGGGCGATGTTGCTGGCGAACGTCGCCACGATGACGCGGCCGTCGAGCGGCTCCATGATCTCGCGGAACGCCTCGCCGACGGTCCGCTCCGACGGGGTGTAGCCGGGGTTCTCGGCGCGCGTCGAGTCGGACAGCAGGCAGATCACGCCCTCCGGCGCCCATCTTGGCCAGGATCGCGAAGTCGGACAGCTTGCCGTCGACCGGCGTGTGGTCGAACTTGAAGTCGCCGGTATGGACGATGACGCCGGCCGGCGTCCGGAGGGCGATTCCCATCGCATCGGGGATCGAGTGGCCGATCCGGAACGCAACGACGCCGAACGGCCCGATCTGGACCTCGTCGCCGGGCTCCAGGGCGAGGATCGGATTGTTGTGGAGCTTGTGCTCCTTGATCTTGTTGCCGAGCAGGCCTCGGGCGAGGGTCGAGGCGTAGACCGGGACGCCCGGGAACTCCGGCAGGACGTACGGCAGCCCGCCCACGTGATCCTCGTGGGCATGGGTGATCAGGAACGCCTTGACGTTGGCCTTGCGCTCCTTGAGGTAGGTGATGTCGGGCACGACGAGGTCGATCCCGAACATCTCCTCGTCCGGGAACATCAGCCCGCAGTCGATCACGACGATGTCGTCGCCGTACTCGAAGACGTACATGTTCTTGCCGATCTCGCCGACGCCGCCGAGGGGGATGATCCGGAGCACTTCGTTGGTGTGTGGCATCAGGGGCAGTGTCTCGTAGTGCGGGTGGTCAGAAGATCGTGAGGTCGGCGGCCGGAGCGGCTGAGCTCTCCGGGAGCGCCGTCGGCCACGGCCGACGAGCGTCCGGGTGTCGTCGCCGGGTGCGGTCGTCGCGGCGGCCGGCGCCGTGGCCGCAGTCCCGTCGCGACGCGCCCGCGCATCGAGGAGCGCCCGCGGCGCGCCAGCGATGTCCTGCGTAGCTCTCGCGCTCGATCGCCGGCGTGCGCAACGCCGCCGCCGGGTGGTACATCGCGAGCACCGTCGCGTCGCGGGCTCCGGTCGCCGGATCGACCGGTGCCGTCGTCCCGTGGACCTGCGAGATCCGGGCGCCCGGCAGGAACCGGGCCATCGAGTGGCGACCGAGGGTCACGACGAGCGCCGGATCGAGGACCTCGAGCTGGCGCTGGAGGTACGGGGCGCAGGCGGCGATCTCGTCCGGCTCGGGGTCGCGGTTGTCCGGCGGCCGGCACTTCACGACGTTCGTGATGAAGACGTCCTCGCGCCGCCACTCGATCGAGCCGAGGAGCTTGACGAGCAGGTCGCCCGCACGGCCGACGAAGGGACGGCCCTGGCGATCCTCGTTGAATCCGGGGCCCTCGCCGACGAAGACGACCTCCGTGTCGGCATTCCCCTCCCCCGGGACGGCGAGCGTGCGGGTTCGCCGCCAGACGGCACTTCGTGCACGTCCGCACCTCGCCCGCGATGGCCTCGAGGGCCGCCCGGCGGTCCTCCGAGGTCACGCTCCGGCCCCGATCGCCGCTCCCTCCAGCGCGTAGGGGGTCGCGCCGCGCGACCACAGCCGACTTCACCCAGCCGCACTCGACGAGCACCTCGGCGATCTGGATCGGCATTCGTCGCCGCCCCTTTGCGGAGGTTGTCGCGAGACGACCCAGAAGGCCAGGCCGCGACCGTCGTCGATCGACGGATCCTGGCGGACCCGGCCCGACGTAGATCTCGTCCGTCCCGGCGGCCGTCGTGGCGAGCGGATAGGTCGAGGTCGACGGGTCGTCCTGGACGACGACGCCCTGGACGGCCGCGAACAGGTCGCGGGCGCGATCAGGCGTGATCGGGGCGCGCGTCTCGACGTGGACGGCCTCCGAATGGGCGACGAACACCGGGACCCGGACGGCCGTGCAGGAGACGCGGAGATCCGGGAGATGGAGGATCTTGCGACTCTCGCTGACGACCTTCCACTCCTCCTTCGTGTAGCCGTTCGGGAGGAACACGTCGATCTGCGGGAGGGCGTTGAACGCGATCTGGTGGGGGTAGACCGAGACGTCCTTCGGCTGCCCCGCGACATGCGCGCGGACCTGGCCCTCGAGCTCGCGGATCGCGCCGCCGCCGGTGCCGGACACGGCCTGGTAGGTGTCGACGATGACCCGCTCCAGCCCGACCGAGTCGCGGAGCGCCATCAGGACCGGGACGAGCTGCATCGTGGAGCAGTTCGGGTTCGCGATGATGCCGGGATGGCCGTGGAGGTCGTCCGGGTTCGACCTGGCTGACGACGAGCGGGATCGACGGGTCCATCCGCCAGGCCGAGCTGTTGTCGATCACGGTCGCGCCGCGAGCCGCCGCAAGCGGCGCCAGCTCCCGGGACGGATCGGCGCCCGCGGAGAAGAGGGCGATGTCCACGCCCTCGAACGCAGCGTCCTCGGCCAGCCCCGACCTCGTGGGTCGCGCCCTCGATCGAAACGGTCTTGCCGGCGGATCGCTCCGAGGCGAGAAGGCGCAGCTCGCCGACGGGAAACTCCCGTTCGAGGAGGACCTGGATCATCGTCCGCCCGACGACGCCGGTGGCGCCGACGACCGCGACGGTGAGTCTCTGGCGTGTCATGTCGTGCATGGCTCCGCTGTCACGGTCGCTGGCAGGGCACCGCGGGAGTATATCAGCGAGGTCGGCTGGTTCCGGTGGCGTGAGCGGGGCGGACGCTGCAAGAATTCGAGCGCGGACCGCGTCCTGAGATCGAGACGTCCGATGGATGACGTTCCGCACGAGGGATCGACGGTGGCGTTTCGGGCCCAGATCGAGGACTTCACGGCGCTCTACGAGCGGACCTATCAGCCCGTCTACCGGACCGTGCTCGGGATCTGCGGCGACGCCGCCCTTGCCGCGGACCTGACGCAGGATGCCTACGTCGCCGCGTATCGCAATCGCGCCACCTTCCGCGGTGACGTCCCTGTCGATGCATGGCTCCACCGGATCGCCGTGAATGCGGCACTGGCGGGGCTGCGTCGACGGCGCGTTCGCTGGGCGGAACCACTCGACACGGCGATCCACGACCGCTCCAGCGCCCCGCCCGACGAAGGTCCGGATGCCGACCTCCAACGGGCCCTTCTCCAGCTCCAGCCGCAGGCGCGGGCGGCGGTCGTCCTGCGCTACTACCTCGATCTCGACTACGCGTCGATCGCGACCGTCCTCGGCACGACGTCCGGCAACGTCGGGTCGCTGCTGAGTCGGTCGCTGGATCGAATGCGGCGGGAGCTCACGACCGAGGTGCCATCGCCCTCGCTCGTCACGGCGTCGACCGAGGAGGTCCGCGATGGTCGCTGACGATCGCTTCGAACAACGCCTCCGGCGCGACCTGCACGCCCATCTCGGCTCGGTCGCGGGGCCGCATCCCACGTGGGCCGACTCGCCCGCCGCGCGCCGGATCGAGGACGAGGCGATCGAGGCGGCCGGCGCGTCACCGCGACGCCTGCCGCGCTCGACCCTCCTGATCGCCGCGGCCGTGACCGCGGTCGCGCTCACGGGCGTGCTGGTGGTGGGGGGATCTCTCCGCCCACGGAGCGATACCCCGCCCCCGAGCGTCATGCCGGCCGTCGTCGCGCCCGTTGCGTCACCCCCGGCGGCCCCGTCGGCGGAGGTCGCGGTCGCGGATCCATCGACGCCCTCGGCACCCCCGGCATCCGAGGAGCCGTGCCTCACCACATGGACGCATCACGGGACCTACCCGGCAGGCGGACTCCAGGACGGCAGCTTCCTGTGGCGCCTCGAGGGGGACGGGGGCCAGCTGCACATGGAGTTCCTGAACTCGATCGACACGGTGAAGGAGATCAGCATCGTCCCCGTGGACCCGCCGCTCCGGGACAGTGCTGGACGGGCGGTCCACGCCGACGGCACGGCGTTCTTCAAGCTCGTGATCGATGGCCTCACGCGGGCGACCGAGATCACGAGGGACGACATGAAGCCGACCGACGTGCTGAAGGGTCCGGGTTCCACCATCGTCGGGCACCCGATCGCCGAGGTGCGCCGGCTCTACAAGCCGAAGCAGGTCGTCGGGACCCCGACCCAGCACGAGATCTGGCTCATCGGCGTGGACTTCCCCGCCTGCCTCTCGGTGCGGACATCTCCAGCCGGGCTCTACGAGGTGCCGCAGCCGGGTGACAACGTCGTCATCGTGTCGTTCTCGCCGATCGCCGGACCCTGACCCTCAGGTCGATCGCTCCATCCAACGGTCCGGAGCGGCCAGAGACCGGAACCCGTGGCGCTCGTACAGCCCGTGGGCGTCACGGGTCGACAGGATCATCCGCTTGAGGCCCTGGAGACGCCGGTCCGCCACGATCGCCGCCATCAGCGCGTCGCCGATCCCTCGGCCGCGTTCGGCCTCGTCCACGAACACGTCGCAGACCCAGGCGAACGTCGCCTGGTCGGTCACCACCCGGGCGAACCCGACCTGACGATCGCCGCGGTAGGCCCCGAAGCCGAGCGAGTTCTCGATCGAGCGATCGATGAGGTCCGGCGAGCGACCGAGGGCCCAGTAGGCCCGCTCGGACAGGGCCGCGTGGAGCCAGTCCATGTCGAGGTCGGCCGGGTCCGCGCTGATCCGGACGTCGCCCGTCATCGCCTGCGCCTCCACTTGGAGTCAATTGACAGCGCAGACGACCTTATCCAATCCACTCGGCGAATGTCCGGTCCGATACGTGCCCAGTTACTCGTCACGCCGCAGGTGGACACGGATTCGCCCGAACCGGGGCGGTTGGCGGGTCGCTCACCTGGATCCGGCTCGCGGGCTGTCGTTTGGCGAGACGTGCGGACGTGCGAGCGCCCGGAATCGTCGAGCCGCCGGCGGTGCCGGCGGCTCGGGTGCTGTGAGATGAAACGGAGGGTCAGCTGCCGACGGGCTCCTTCGCCAGGTGCCGCTGCATCGCCGCCTTCCGGGACAGGTTGACCCGGCCCTGGCGGTCGATCTCCATCACGACCACCATCACCTCGTCGCCGACGGACACGACGTCCTCGACGGTCGGCACGTGGTAGTCGGCCAGCTCGCCGATCCGGACGAGGCCTTCCTTGCCCGGGAGGATCTCGACGAAGGCGCCGAAGCCCATGATCCGGGTGACCTTGCCCAGGTAGAGCGCACCGACCTCGACCTCGCGGGTCAGGCTCTCGATCCAGGTGATCGCCTTGCGGGCGTTCTCGCCGGACACGGCCGCGATCTCGACCGTGCCATCGTCCTCGACGTTGATCTCGGTCGAGGTCTCTTCCTGGATCTTGCGGATCATCGATCCGCCCTTGCCGATGATCTCGCGGATCTTCTCGGGGTTGATCTTGATCGTGGTGATGCGCGGCGCGAAGTCGCTCATCTCGCCACGGGCCTCGGGCAGGACCTGGACCATCTTGTCGAGGATCTCGAGACGAGCTGCGAGGGCCTGCTTCAGGCCGTCACGGATGATCGCCTCGTTGATGCCCTGGACCTTGATGTCCATCTGGAGGGCGGTGATCCCGTCGCGGGTCCCGGTGACCTTGAAGTCCATGTCACCGACCGAGTCCTCCTTGCCGAGGATGTCGGTCAGGACGACGAACCGGCCGTCCGGCTCGCTGATCAGGCCCATCGCCGCGCCGGCGACCGGAGCCGAGATCGGCACGCCGGCATCCATGAGGGCGAGCGTCGAGCCGCAGGTCGACGCCATCGACGTCGAGCCGTTCGAGGCCATGCACTCCGACACGAGCCGGATGACGTACGGGAACTCGTCATGCGGCGGGAGCACCGGGATCAGCGCCCGCTCGGCCAGGTTGCCGTGCCCGATGTCCCGGCGGCTCGGTCCGCGCATCGGCTTGTTCTCGCCCGTGGAGTAGGGCGGGAAGTTGTAGTGGTGGATGTACTTCTTCTCGGTCTTCGGGCTGATCGTGTCGATCCGCTGGACGTCGGACGACGACCCGAGGGTCGCGATCGTCATGACCTGGGTCTCGCCGCGGGTGAAGAGACCGGAGCCGTGGGCGCGCGGCAGGACGCCGACCTCGACGGAGATCTGGCGCAGCTCCGTCGTCCCGCGTCCGTCCATCCGGATGCCCTCGTCGAGGGCCAGGGTGCGGCAGGTCTTCTTGAAGACGAGGTTGTAGAGGTTCTTGCTGACCCGGGCCTTGCGGCGTGCCGCGTCGAGCTTCGACTTCGCCTCGTCCTTCGAGGTCCGGTTGGCCCGGACGGAGTCGGCGATCTCGCTCTTCAGCGTCGCGATGCGGCCCGGCAGGTCGTTCGCGAACCAGATCAGCAGGTTGGCGGTCGCCTCGGCGTCCGGCAGCGCGCGGTGGTTCTGGGTCAGGTCGATCCCGAAGAACGCCGCGAGCGTGTCCAGCTTGTAGTTCTGGAGGTCCGGATAGCCCTCGCGGGCGATCGTCAGGGTGTCGAGGAACCGGCCCGCGTCGTAGTGCGCCGCCTTGCCGCCGGCCTCCTCGAGGAAGCCGAGGTCGAAGTTGACGCTATGGCCGACGACGAGCGCATCGCCGATGAAGTCCACGGCCTGCTTGGCCGCCTCTGCCGGCGACGGCGCCTTCGCGACGTCCTTGTCGGTGATCCCGTGCATCTGGTGGCCGAGGATCGGCTGCGACGGCTGGACGAACGTCGACCAGCGATCGCTGATCTTGCCGCCCTTGACCTTCACGACGCCGATCTCGAGGAGATCCGCCATCTTCGGGTCCGTGCCGGTCGTCTCGACGTCGACGATCGCGAACTCGCGCTTGGCGTCGACGGCCGCGACGAAGTCGAGGACCGAACCGGTCCCCGGCTCGAGGGACGGCGAGATCTTCGTCTTGCCGACCGCCTCGCGGAGCTGCTCCTGGATGTCGATCAGGGGCTGGATCGCCCGGTGGCCGAAGAGGATGGCCTCGGCCATGACGTCCTCGGGCAGGAGCTTGGCGCCCGCCTCGACCATCATGATCGCGTCACGCGTGCCGGAGACGACCAGGTCGAGCTCGGAGTCCGCCAGCTCGCTGTACGTCGGGTTGACGACGAACTCGCCGCCGATCCGACCGATCCTGACGGCGCCGACCGGGCCGGCGAACGGGATCTCGCTGATCGACAGCGCAGCCGATGCCGCGACCGTGCCGATCACGTCGGGCTCGTTCTCCTGGTCCGTCGAGAGGACCGTGATGACGAGCTGGATGTCGTCCTTGTACCCCTCGGGGAACAGCGGCCGGATCGGGCGGTCGGTCAGCCGCGCGGCGAGGGTCGCCGCCTCGGAGGCGCGAGCCTCGCGCTTGATGAAGCCGCCCGGGATCTTGCCCGCGGCATACATCCGCTCCTCGAACTCGACCGTGAGCGGGAAGAAGTCGAGTCCCGGCCGGGGGTCGGACCGGTTGGCCGTCCCGAGGACGAGCGTGTCGCCGTAGCGGACGGTGACCGCGCCGCCGGCGAGTCGGGCGAGCTTGCCCGTCTCGATGGTCAGGGTGCGACCACCGATCTGCGTCTCGAATGTCTGAGACAAGGGAATGTTCCTCCTTGGTCGTGGAGGAGGAGCGACCTGACGCGCCGGCTAGCGCGACCGATTCGGCGTCTGACGCGAGGGGACCCCGGAATGACCGGGGTCCGGGAGCGGCGAAACCTAGCGGCGGAGTCCGAGCCGTCCGATGACGGCGCGGTAGCGCGTGTTGTCCTTCTTGATCAGATATGCAAGAAGGCGACGGCGCTGGCCGACGAGCTTGAGGAGGCCGCGTCGCGAATGGTTGTCCTTGGGAAAGCTCCGGAGATGCTCGGTCAGCCCCTTGATCCGCTCCGTCAGGAGCGCGATCTGGACCTCCGGCGAACCGGTGTCACCGTCCTTGGTGGCGAACCCGGTCATGATCTCCTGCTTTGCTTCCCGCGCGAGCGGCACTCGGTCCTCCGAACACGACGTTTGACTGATCTGTCCTTCTATGACCGGCGGATGGTACCAGCACGGGACATTCGCGGGCAAATGCCACCGGGCCGGCTCAGCGAGGGCCCGGGCGCATCGCATCGGCGGGGAACGCCAATCGGATCGGTCCGGGCGCCCTGTCGCGGGCCAGCCGGAGCGCATCCGCACGAACCTCCAACGGTCCGAGCGACGTCTCGTACGAGCCGTCCGGCGGCAGGGCGACGGGCATCCGGAACGTCAGGCGCCCGGCCGCGTCGGCGTCGCCAACCACCGCATAGGGACGGCCGAGCAGCCGCTCCGCCCCGGCGAGATCGCCTGCGGCGATCGCGGCCCGGATGTCCGACGAACGGACCTCGCGGCCATCGAGCGAGAACGGCGGCACGACCACGACCTTGAAGCCGTCCGTCGCGCCCAGGGCGGCGAGCGTCTCCGGGGTGCCCCCGCGCTCGTGTCCGAACGCGGCGTCGGGCGTCATCACGAAGCCCGCGAGCCGGCAGCGCTCCCCGATCCCAGCGACGAAGACGTCGTACGGGGTGAGGCGGAGGCGCTCGTCGAAATGCTCGATCACGACGACTTCGACGCCCAGGGCGGCGAGGCGGTCGAGGCGTTCGGCGGGGTCCATCAGGAGGGGCGGTGCGTGGCCCAGCAGGACCGCGTCAGGATGCGCGTCGAACGTGATCACCGAGGGGCGAGCGCTGGCGGGCCCGCGCCTCCCGGACGAGGTGGTCGATCAGCCACACGTGGCCGCGGTGGAGCCCGTCGAAGACGCCGACCGCGACGAGCAGCGGCCCGTCGCCCTCGGAGAGCTCGCCGCGACCGTGAACCGTCCGGACCGTCACGTCAGGACCCCTCCCCCGGAGCGTCGATGAGGACCTTGTCCGGGGCCAGCTTCGTCCCCACAAGCCGCGCGATCGCGACGAGCCGGCCCGACCCGTCGACGAGGCGGATCGGCGCATCCGGCGCCAGCTGACCGACCCCCGCGGGGACGCCGACGGCCTGGCCACGCCCGATCGCGACCACCGCCGCGTCCGGAACCGTCACGCTGGGGAGATCCAGGCCGGCGTCGATCGGACGGAGCAACGCCTCGATCGCGTCCGGTCCGTTCGCGGCCGCCTCGCGAACCGCGTCGAGGTCCGTCGCGTCGGCGAGCTCGAACGGTCCGCTGGCCGTCCGTACGAGGGCCCCGAGATACGCCGCGCTGTCCACGACCTCCCCGAGATCGCGGGCCAGGGACCGCACGTACGTCCCGGCCGAGCACTCGACGTCGACGATCGCGACCGGCTGATCGGGGATCGCGTCATCCCAGCTCACGAGGTCGATCGCGTGGATGGTCACGCCCCGCGGCGGAAGCTCGACGGCCTGGCCGGCCCGGGCGAGGGCGTAGGCACGTCGTCCCGCGACCTTGATCGCGCTGTAGGCCGGTGGGCGCTGCTCGATCTCTCCGTGGAACCGGTCGAGGGCCGTCACGACCGCATCCCGGCTCGGAGGCGGCCCGGCCACCGGCGTCAGTGCGCCCTCGAGATCGTCGGTCGTGGACGACGCACCGAAGCAGACCGTCGCCCGGTAGCGCTTGCGATCGCCCAGGTGGTACTCGACGAGACGGGTCGCCTTGCCGAGGAACACCGGCAGGACCCCGCTCGCGAAGGGGTCGAGGGTCCCGCCGTGGCCGACACGCTTCATCGAGCTCAAACGGCGGACGAGGCCGACGACGTCGTGGGACGTCGGGCCGACGGGTTTGGCGACCACGAGGATGCCGTCCAACGACGCCCGACCGATCGCGCCGGTCAGCGGCGCACGGCGGCGATGAGCCGCTCCGCCTCGGCGATCACCACCCGGCGCGACTCTTCGATGGGGAGGACGAGCGTGGCTCCCGAGGCCCGCGCATGGCCGCCGCCCCCGAAGAACCCGGTGAGGACCGTGGCATCCACGCCGCCCGGCTTGGTTCGGACGCTGAGCCGCGTCCCCTCGCCCGCCTCCTTGAAGAGGATCGCGACCTCCGCCTCGTCCGACTGGGCGAGGAGGTCGATGATCCCCTCGGAGTGCGGGGCGGAGGCCCCGGTCGCCGCCAGGTCGGCATCGAGCAGCGTCGAATGGATGATCCGGCCGCCGCCTGCGGTCTCCAACCGGTCCAGGACGCGACCGAACAGCCGGAGCTGGGTATCCGGCTTCGACCGATAGAGGAGGCGCGAGATCTCCGCCAGAGGGGCGCCGGCCTCGACCAGGGCGGCCGAGACCGCGAGGGTTCGCGGGGTCGCGTTCGGGTGGGCGAAGGTCGCGGTGTCCATGACGATGCCGGCCATCAGCTCGGTCGCCATCGCACCGTCGTCCGCGTCGAGCGGGGCACCGAGACGCGCCGCGAGGAGCGTCACCATCTCGCACGCGGCCGCGCTCGCCGGCTCGATCCAGTCCGTTTCACCCGTGGACCCGTTGGACGCGTGGTGGTCGATGACGACCCGCGGCAGGCGCCCGAACAGCTCCGGGTGGCGCGCTGCCACGGAGCCGAGGCGGTCCAGGGACCCGCAGTCGCTGACGACGAGCAGGTCGTAGTCGATCGACGGATCGGGGTCGGTCCGGGCTCGGCTCGAGGCGGGCAGGAAGTCGTACAGCGGTGGCACCGGGTCCGCGAAGACGGCTGTCGCCGCGGCGCCGCGGCGCTCGACGAGCCGGCAGATCGCGAGCGTCGCCCCGAGGGTGTCGGCATCGGGATTCTCGTGGCCGACCGCGAGCACTCGTCTGGCACGCGTCAGCCGCTCGACGACGCCCTCGGGTACCGTCCCGAGCCACGGCGCGAGGTCGATCATCGGGGGCGGCGCGCGGTGCTGCCCCGCGGTCTCCGCGGCAACGCCCGCCGTGCGCTCTCGAGCCGCGCCCGGCGAGCTGCTTCGTCTGCCGCCGCCCCGCCGTATCCCTCGGCCCGGGCCTGCTCCTCTGCGGTGAGCGGCCGCGGCGTCGGCAGCGTCTCGCCCTCCGGCACCGCGTCCATCGGGCGCGTGGCCGGCCTCCAGCTCGTCGAGCAGATGGAGGATCCGCGTCCCGCGCTCGACCGTCTCGTCGAGCTCGAGATGGAACTCCGGGATCCGCTTCAGGCGGAGCCGCTTGCCGAGCTCGTGTCGCACGTACGGCATCGTCCGGCCCATGGCGACGATCGTCGCCTTCCGTTCCTCGGCGGAGCCGATCACGCTGACCAGCACCTTGGCATGACGCAGGTCCGGCGTCGTCTCGACATCGGTGATCGTGGCGAACCCGATCCGCGGGTCGTCGACCTCGCGGGCCAGGATCTCGCCGATCTGCTGCCGGAACAGCTCGTCGATCCGGTCCGTGCGTTGCGTCACCGGGTCTCCGATCGCCGCGGGCACGGCCTCAGGAAGCGAGCACCCGCGAGACGGTCTGGGAGACGAAGCACTCGATGATGTCTCCTTCCTCCAGATCGTTGAACCCCGCGAGCCCGATGCCGCACTCGTAGTTCGTCGCGACCTCGCGGACGTCGTCGCGGAAGCGCCGCAGCGACTCGATCCGGTCGGTGGCCACGATCTTGCCCGATCGCCAGACACGGGCACCGCCGCGGACGATCCGGCCGTCGGTGACGAAGCAGCCGGCGATGACCGTGTTCTTGCCGACCCGGAAGATCTGGCGGACCTCCGCGCGGCCCTCGACGACCTCGATGATCTCCGGCTCGAGCAGACCCTGGAGCGCGGCGGACACGTCGTCGGTCAGCTTGTAGATGATGTCGTAGAGGCGCACGTCGACACCTTCCGCGTCGGCGGCCCGCCGCGCGGTCTCGGTGATCTTCGTGTTGAACCCGACGATGATCGCGTCCGACGCGGACGCCAGCATGATGTCGTTGTCGGTGATGTCGCCGGCGCCCTCGTGGAGGACATTGATCCGGATCTCGTCCTGGTTGAGCTGCTCGAGCGCGTGGGTGATCGCTCCGAGCGAGCCCGACACGTCGGCCTTGAGGATGATCCGGAGCTCCTTGGCCTGACCGGCCTGGATCTGCCGATAGAGATCCTCGAGCGTCGCCCGGCCGCTGCCCTCGCCACCCTTGGCGGCGGCATCGGCCTGACGGGCCTCCACCATCGCCCGGGCTTCCTTCTCGTCGCCCACGACTCGGAGGATGTCGCCGGCCTCGGGGACGGCCGACAGGCCGAGCACCACGACCGCGGACGACGGACCCGCCGACGTGATCCGCTTGCCGAGGTCGTTCTCGAGCGCGCGAACCTTGCCGAAGGTCTCGCCGACGACGATCACGTCGCCGACGCGAAGGGTTCCGGTCTGAACGATCGCGGTGGCGATGGCGCCCCGGTTCTTGTCCAGCTGGGCCTCGACGATCGTCCCGACCGCCGCGCGCTTCGGGTTGGCCTTCAGCTCCTGCAGGTCCGCGACGAGCAGGATCATCTCGATCAGCTCGTCGAGCCCGACCCGCGTCCGCGCCGACACGGGCACGAGTGGCGTGTCGCCGCCGTAATCCTCGACGATGACGCCGGCCTCGGACAGCTCGGTCTTCACGCGGTCCTGGTTCGCGTCGGCCTTGTCGATCTTGTTCAGCGCGATGATGATCGGCACCTTGGCCGCCCGGGCGTGGCTGATCGCCTCGAGCGTCTGGGGCATGACCCCGTCGTCCGCGGCCACGACGACCACGGCGATGTCCGTGACCTTCGCCCCGCGGGCCCGCATCGCGGTGAACGCCTCGTGGCCCGGCGTGTCGAGGAAGACGACGCGCTTGCCGTCGTGCTCGACCTCGCTCGCGCCGATGTGCTGGGTGATCCCGCCGCGCTCGCCGGCCGCGACCTCGGTCGTCCGGATCGCGTCGAGCAGGCTCGTCTTGCCGTGGTCGACGTGACCCATGACGGTCACGATCGGGGCACGCGGCAACAGGTCGGCGTCGTCGTCGGCGTCGAACAGGACTTCCTTGGTTGCGGGGGCCGGCGCCTGGGCCTCCTCGCCGTCGACCGCAACGCCTGCGGCCGGGGCGATCGTCTCGGCCACCTCGTAGCCGAGCTCGCCCGCGACGAGCGACGCGGTGTCGCGGTCGATGAGCTGGTTGATCGTCGCGAAGATGCCGCTCTTGATCAGCTCGCGGATGACGTCAGCCGGGTTGACCGCGAGCAGCTCGGCGAGCTCCTTGACTGTGATCGTCGACGGCAGCTCGATCGCGCCGCGTTCCCGCGGGTCTGCGACCTGCACCTGTGAGACGCCGCTGCCATCTCGACGCGGCGGCTTGCGCGGGCCGCGTCGGCCGCGGGTGCCGCTCCTACTCCTGGCCACGGGCTCCTCCTTCAGTGTTCAGTGTCGACGGCCCCGCCTCGAGCGCCTCGCGCAGGTCGGTCGGGACCGGTGCCTCGAGCGCGCGCCCGAGGGCGCCACGCCGGACGGCGAGGGTCCAGCAGCCGGCATCCCGACAGAGGTAGGCTCCCCTGCCGGCCAGCCGGCCGGTTGAATCGATTGTCATGGCGCCGTCCGGCGTTCGCACGATCCGGACGAGCTCTCGCTTGGGCCGGGCCGTGCGACACGCGACGCACGACCGGGTCGGGACCCGCCGAGGCGCATCCGGACGCGGCCGTTCTACGACGCCACCTCCTTGGCGGGCGTCTTCTTCGCTCGAGTCTTCTTTGCCGGCGTCGCGCCGTCAGCGTCGATCGCGACGACCGGCACATCCGCGGCCTCGGTTCCGTTCGCGGACTCGGTGCCGTTGGCCGACGCTTTCACGGTCGACTTCGCGGCCACCGTCTTGCGCGCGGCGGTCGCCTTCGATGCCGGCTTGGCCGTCTCGGTTGTCTCCGCCGCGGGCTTGGCCGCCGCAGGCTTGCGAGCCTTCGGCGCCTTCTTCGCGGGGGCGTCTTCGGGCGCTTCGGCCGCGACGACAGCCGCGGTCCCGGCCGCTTCGGCCGCTTCGATCCCGACGGCGACGGGCTCCGCCGCCGGCTCGGGCTCGGGTGCTGCCGCGGGTGCCGCGGCCCCGGTGCCGTTGCTCTCGTCCTCGGCCGCCTTGGCAGCCACCGAGACGTCGCTCCGGATGTCGATCCGCCAGCCGGTCAGTCGAGCCGCGAGCCGCGCGTTCTGACCTTCGCGGCCGATCGCGAGCGACAGCATCCGCTCCGGAACCGTCACGTTGGCGATCCGCTTCTCCTCGTCGATGTCGACGCTGATCACCTGGGCCGGCGACAGGGCGTTCGCGACGAAGACGCTCGCGTCGTCGTTCCAGGGGATGATGTCGATCTTCTCGCCACCGAGCTCGGCAACCACGGCCTGGACGCGTGCACCACGCTGGCCAACGGTCGCTCCGACCGGGTCGAGCCCCTCCTGTCGGGAGAAGACGGCGACCTTCGACCGCGAGCCCGGCTCCCGGGCGATCGCCTTGATCTCGACGGTGCCGCTATGGACCTCGGGGACCTCGAGCTCGAACAGCCGCTTCAGGAAGCCCTTGTGGGTCCGGCTCACCAGGATCTGTGGGCCGCGGCTCGAGCGACGAACCTCGAGGACATACGCCTTGACGTTCTGGCCGATCCGGTAGTGCTCGACCTGCGACTGCTCGGACGTCGCGAGCACGGCTTCGACGTTGTTGCCGACGTCGAGGATGATCGCCCGCGGCTCGACGCGGTTCACCGCGCCCGTGATCATCTCGCCTTCGCGGTTCGCGAACTTGTCGAAGACCTGGTCCCGCTCGACCTCGCGGATGCGCTGGAGGACGATCTGCTTCGCGGTCTGGGCGCCGATCCGGCCGAACACGTCGTCGGGCAGCTCCTCGGTCTCGACGAGGTCGCCGACCTTGGCGTCCGGGCTGAAGGCGCGCGCCTCGTCCAGGGTGAACTCGACGAGCGGGTCCTCGACCTCCTCGACGGCCGTCCGTGCCCGGAACACGCGGATCTTGCCGGTATCGGCATCGATCCGGACGTGGATGTCCTCGTCACCGGCGACCCGGCGGTAGGCCGACTGGATGCCGTCCTCCACCGCAGCGATCAGCTGCTCGCGGGAGACCTGCTTCTCGGCGTTGAGCTGGAGGAGGGCACCGACGAAATCGCGACTCACGGCGCCTCCTCGTTGCTACCTGATTCCCGATGGGCCGACAAAAAGAAACGTGGGGGTCACCCACGTCACGGAGCGGCCGTTCAGTTCGTGCGGAAGTATACACGCGGGAGCGTGGACGGCTCAAACGCGGGCAGCGGCTCCGGGCTCCGAACCGAGGGTTGCCTCGGCCGGATAGCGGCGGTCGACATACCCTTCGAGGATGTCGATGAACTCGGCGACGAGTCCGTCGCCGCGCAGCGTCCGGTCCAGCTTGCCGTCGATGAAGACGGGCGCGACCGGGTCCTCGAACGTGCCCGGGAGCGAGATCCCGATGTCGGCGTGCTTGCTCTCGCCGGGGCCGTTCACGACGCAGCCCATGACCGCGACCCGCATCTCCGCGACGCCGGGGTGCGTCTCCTGCCACGCCGGCATCCGGTCCTTCAGGTGCTGCTGGATCTGCTGGGCCATCTCCTGGAAGAACGTCGACGTCGTCCGGCCGCAGCCGGGGCAGGCGCTGACCTGGGGCAGGAACGACCGCAGCCCCATCGACTGGAGGACCTGCTGGGCGATCTCGACCTCGCGCTCGCGGCCGGCACCCGGCTCCGGCGTCAGCGACACCCGGATCGTGTCGCCGATCCCCTCGTTGAGGAGGATCGCGAGTCCGGCGGTGGAGGCGACGATCCCCTTGTCGCCCATCCCGGCCTCGGTCAGCCCGAGATGGAGCGGGTAGTCGCCGCGTGTCGCGAGCAGCCGGTAGACGTCGACGAGATCGCGGACCTGCGAGACCTTCGCGCTGATGATGATCCGGTCGTGACCGAGACCGGTCTGCTCGGCGAGCTCCGCCGAGCGCATCGCCGATTCGATCATCGCCTCGATCATCACGTCCCGGGCGTCGCGTGGCGCGTCGGCCGCCGCGTTGGCGTTCATCAGCTCGGTCAGGAGCTGCTGGTCGAGCGAGCCCCAGTTCACCCCGATCCGGACGGGCTTGTCGTTCTCGATCGCGACCTGGACGATCGTCGCGAAGTGCTCGTCATGGCGCTTCGCGCCGACGTTGCCCGGGTTGATCCGGTACTTCGCGAGCGCCTTCGCCATCTCGGGGTACTCGACCAGGAGCTTGTGCCCGTTGTAGTGGAAGTCGCCGATCACCGGCACGTCGACGCCGAGGTTGTTCCGGAGCTTGTCCATCATCGCCGGGACGGCGGCCGCGGCCTGCTCCGTGTTGACGGTCACCCGGACGAGCTGCGAGCCGGCATGGGCGAGGCGCGCGACCTGGATCGCGGTCGCGTCGGCGTCCGCGGTGTCCGTGTTCGTCATCGACTGGACGACGATGGGATGGGCGCTGCCGACGAGGACGCCGCCGACGTCGACGGACACCGTCGGCCGGCGGCGTGGTCGCAGGGTGTCGGGGCTGGTCATCGATGAGCGGGCGGGCGGCCGGAGCTGCCTACGACCCGCCGGACAGGATCCGGACGATGTCGAAGCCGCTCACCCAGATCAGGAACCCGAAGAGGAAGGCGAAGCCGACGAGGTACGTGAGGCGCTCCGCGCGGACGCTGATCCGGGTCCCGAAGATCGCCTTCAGCCCGATCATCAGCATCCGCCCACCGTCGAGCGGCGGGAACGGCAGGCTGTTCACGAGGGCGAGGTTCGCCGACAGGATCGCCGCGACGTACAACGTCATCACCGGGCCCGCGCCGAAGAAGACGTCGCTGATCTGGGTCGCGATGCCGACCGGTCCGGAGACCGGCGGCGGCGCCGTGGGATTGGCGGCGACCTGGCGGACGAGATCGCCGAGCCCGCCGAGGATCACGCCGAACCAGTGGACGGTCTCGGCGGCCCCGACCCGGATCGCACTCGGCAGGTCGCGCTGGTAGGTCCCGAAGAAGCGCGCCTGGAACGGCGTCTGGTTGCCACTGATCCCGAGCGGTCCATGCTCGGCGTCGATCTGGGTCGCCGAACGGAGGGTGACGGTGACCGGCTCCACGGTTCCGTTTGCGCGCTCGATCGTGAGGGTGACCGTCTCGCCCAGTCGCGAGCGGAGCGTCGTGAGCACGTTGGTGTCGCCGAAGAACTCGCTCTGCTGGCCGTCGATCGCGAGGATCGCGTCGCCCGGCTGGAGGCCGGCGGATGCGGCCGGCGAGCCCGGCTGGACGTCGAAGAACTTGAGGCCGACGAACGGCGTCGCGAGCCAGGCGATCAGCGTGAAGATCAGGAAGGCGACGAGGAGGTTCATCACCACACCGGCCGCGAGGATGACCATCTTCTTCGGGAAGCTGGCCCGGACGAACGATCGCGGGTCGTCGGTGTCGTCGCCGTCCTCGCCCTCGAGCTTGACGAACCCCCCGATCGGCAGCCAGTTGAGCGTGTAGAGGGTCTCGCCGCGCGACCGCAGGATCCTGGCCCGTGGCGGGAAGCCGATCCCGAACTCCAGGACGCGGACGCCCGCCAATCGAGCGGTGATGAAGTGGCCCAGCTCGTGGACGAGGACGAGGCTGCCCAGGACGACGATGAAGAGGACGATCGTGATCAGGACGCCGAGCGGACCGCTCATGCGCTCGTCCCGATCGGGCCGCGGGCGAACGCCGCGCGGACCTCCGCGTCGAGCGCGACCAGCGTGTCGACGTCCGGCGCCTGGTCCGCGCCCTCGCCATAGCGGGCGACGGCGGCAGCGAGAACCGCGGGGATCTCGTCGAACCGGAGCGTGCCGTCGAGGAACCGGCCCACCGCGACGTCGTCGGCGGCGATCAGGGCGGTCGTCGCCCGCTGGCCGATCCGTCCCGCGGCGCGTGCGATCCGGAGTGCCGGGAATCGTGTCTCGTCGGGGGCGCGGAAGTCGAGGCGACCGGCCGCGATCAGGTCGACCGCGGCCGACGGTGACGGCCGGCGGTCGGGGTAGGTCAGGGCGTACTGGATCGGGGTGCGCATGTCCGGGGTGCCCAGTTGGGCCTTCAGCGAGCCGTCCACGAAGCGGACCGCTGAGTGGACGACGCTCTGCGGATGGATCACCACGTCGATCGCGGCGTCTTCGACATCGTACAGCCAGCGTGCTTCGACCACCTCCAGGCCCTTGTTCGCGAGCGTCGCCGAGTCGATCGTGATCTTGGCCCCCATCGACCAGGTGGGGTGGCGGAGAGCCTGGTCCGGGGTGACGGTCGCGAGATCCGACGGGCCGTCGAGGAACGGACCGCCGGACGCCGTGAGCACGAGCGCGGCGACGCGGTTCAGCGGTTCGCCGACGAGGCATTGCCAGATCGCCGAGTGCTCGCTGTCGATCGGACGAAGCCACGCGAGCGAGCTGGCGAAGGGGTCTCCGGGCGTTGTGACGGCGATCGCGGCCGCTCGGGCCCGTGCCAGCGGCATCACCAGGTGGCCGCCCGCGACGAGCGTCTCCTTGTTCGCGGTCGCGACGATCTTGCCGGCCGCAAGGGCGGCGAGGACGGGCCGCAGGCTCACGATCCCGCCGGTAGCGACGACGACGAGGTCGACGTCGTGGCGGGTCGCCAGCGCGACCAGTGCATCGGTCCCCTCGCCCGCGATCCGCTCGGTGCCCTCCGGGAGGTCGATGGTCTCGGACGTCCCGAGCGCCACGGCCGCGGGTCGGAAGCGGGCGGCCTGGTCGGACAGCTGACTGGCCCGGGCACCGGCGGCGAGGGCGACGACCTCGAACGCGTCCGGATGACGACCGAGGACGTCGATCGTTTGGGTGCCGATCGAGCCCGTGGAGCCGAGGACCGCGACGCGCTGTCGCCGTCCCGGGTCAGCGGTAGGCGGCGAGGACATACAGGACGACGACCGGCGCGGCGAACAGGAACGAGTCGACGCGGTCCAGGATCCCGCCGTGGCCGGGGATCAGGTGGCTCGAGTCCTTGGCGCCGGCGGCACGCTTCAGCATCGACTCGGCGAGGTCGCCGGCCTGCGCCGCCAGGGCGACGATCGGACCGAGCAGCAGCGCGCCGACCACCGGTCGGCCGAGGCCCGCCAGCATCAGCCCGACGACCACCGTCGAAGCCACGATCCCGCCGATCAGCCCCGCGTAGCTCTTCGACGGCGAGATGTGGCTGAGGAACTTGCGACGACCGAACCGGCGCCCGACGAAGTAGGCACCCGTGTCGTACGCCCAGACCGTGAAGAGCAGCAGCAGGATCCAGCCCTGCTCCGCCGTGAACCACGACAGCGGCGATCCGGCCGGCGTCGCAGGGGCCCGCTCTCCGAGCCGCAGCACGAACCCGAGAAGCGACGCATACACCGCGCCGAACACCGTGGCGAACCAGGTCGGGAGGCCACTTCGCGGGTCCAGTCGCGTGAAGGCGCCCGCCGCGGCGAGGATCGTCCCGATCGCGAGCAGGAGGGTGCCGTCGGGATCGATCGCCGGCGCGGCGGCCGCGTCGAGGACGAGGGCCACGGTGAGCGCGATGCCGAACCAGGCGAGGCTCGGGTAGCCCGCCCCGGTCAGGAGCGAGAACACCTCGCGTGCCGCCAGCCCGGCGGCGACGACCACCACGAGGACGATCCACGGCCCGCCGAGCAGGAGGGCGATGAGGAGCGGCGGCACGAGGACGACCGCGCTGATCGCACGCTGACGAAGCATCCCGTCTCGACCGATCTCAGCGGGCGCTCAGCGCCCGAACCGGCGGGTCCGGCTGGCGAACTCGAGGAGCGCGGCGTCGAACGCATCGGCGCCGAAGTCCGGCCAGAGCACCTCCGTCGTGTACAGCTCGGCGTAGGCGGCCTGCCAGATCAGGAAGTTCGACAGGCGCTGCTCGCCGCCGGTCCGGATCACGAGGTCCGGGTCCGGCAATCCCGCCGTGTACAGCGCCTCGGAGATCGTCGTCTCGTCGATCGTCGACGGGTCCGCGCCGCTCGCGGCGATCCGCCGGAACGCATCGACCAGCTCCGTCCGGCCGGCGTAGTTGAAGGCGACGTTCAGGAGCAGGCGGCTGCCGTCGGCGGTCTCGGCCAGGGCCTCACCGATCGACCGCCGGGTGTCCTCTGGCAGCTCGTCGGCCCGGCCGAGGAGCCGGATGCGGACGCCCTGCGACTTGAGCTCCGGGGTCTCGCTGCGGATCGCCCCCTCGAGGAGCGCGAACAGGGCCCGGACCTCGTCGTCCGAGCGCGCCCAGTTCTCGCGACTGAAGGCGTAGACCGTCACGACCGGAACGCCGCGCCGGACCGCGTGGCGGAGCAACGTTCGGATCGCCTCGACGCCGGCCGCGTGGCCCTCGACCTCCGGCAAGCCGCGCTGACGGGCCCAGCGGCGGTTGCCGTCCATGATGATCGCGACGTGTCGCGGCAGGTCCGAGACGGGCAGCAGACGATCGGGAGCCGGGTCCGGGGTCTGGGTGGGCGCGCTGGCGTCCCCGACACTCGGCCCTTGCGCCGTCGGCGGCGCGTCGGTCGGGCGGGCGAGCGGCGGACCGGCCACTAGACCTCCATGACCTCCTGTTCCTTGGCCGCCCCCAGGCGGTCGATCTCGCCGATCCATCGATCGGTCGTGCGCTGGAGCTGCTCGAGCTGGCGATGGGATTCGTCTGACCCCACCGATCCGTCGCGCTCCTCCTTCTTCAGGTCGTCGGCGGCATCACGGCGGAGGTTGCGGATCTCGACGCGAGCTTCTTCCATCCGCTTGTGGACGCTCTTCACGAGGTCCCTGCGACGTTCCTCGGTGAGCGGCGGGATGTTCAGGCGGACGACGGTCCCGTCCACGTTCGGAACGAGGCCGAGCTCGCTCTTCTGGATCGCCTTCTCGATGGCGCCGAGCACCGCCCGGTCCCACGGCTGGATGACGATCTGGTGGGCCTCGGGAACGCTGATCCCGGCCAGCTGGTTGAGGGGCGTCTGGGTGCCGTAATAGTCGACCGTGAGTCGCTCGACGAGCGCGGTCGAGGCGCGGCCGGTCCGGAAGGCCTGGAAGTCGCGCTCCATCGCCTCGACGGCGCGACCCATCCTGTGGTCGGCGGACGCGATCGTCTCGCTGCTCATCGGGTTCCTCCGATGGCGCTCGCTGCGCCGGAGATCCGGGTCCCGACCGGCTGGCCGGCGGCGACCCGCGTGATGTTGTCGGGCTTGTTCAGGTCAAAGACGACGATCGGGAGATCGTTCTCCATGCAGAGCGACACCGCCGCCGCATCGAGGACCTTGAGCTGGTCGCGCAAGAGGTCGGCGTACTCCAGCTCAGCGTAGCGCCGGGCTCCGGGATTGGTCAGGGGGTCGGCATCGTAGACGCCGTCCACCTTGGTCGCCTTCAGGAGGACCTCCGCGCCGATCTCGACGGCGCGCAGCGCGGCGGCCGTGTCGGTCGTGAAGTACGGGTTGCCGGTGCCGGCGACAAAGAGGGCGACACGGCCCTTCTCGAGGTGGCGGACGGCTCGCCGCCGGATGTACGGCTCGGCGACCTCGTTCATCGCGATCGCGCTCATCACCCGGGTCTGGACCCCGGCGCGCTCGAGCGCATCCTGGAGGGCCAGGCCGTTCATCACCGTGGCCAGCATGCCGATGTAGTCGCCGGTCGCCCGGTCCATGCCGCTCGCCGCCGCGGCGAGGCCACGGAAGATGTTCCCGCCGCCGACCACGATGCCGACCTGGACGCCGAGGCGATGGACCTCGGCGACCTGGTGGGCGATGAACGCGCAGAACGCCGGATCGACGCCGTAGGAGCGATCGCCGAGCAGCGCCTCGCCGGACAGCTTCAGCAGGATCCGCCGATAGCGGACGGGACCGCCGTCCGGAGCTCCGTCGCCGCTCTGCGGCCGGGGGTCGCTCACAGCTCCTCCCCGAGGGCGAAGCGGATGAAGCGACGGACGCGGATGTTCTCCCCGATCGTCGCGATCTTCTCGGTGATCAGGTCGCGGACCGAGCGCTCCTCGTCGCGGAACGGCTGGTCGAGGAGGCACACCTGCGAGTACCACTTCTTCAGCTGGCCCTCGATGATCTGCGGCCGGATGTTCTCCGGCTTCTTCTGGACCGACTCGTCGCGCAGGAGCTCGGCCGTCCTGGCCTCGAGATCCGCGGCCGGGATGCTGTCCGCATCGACGTAGATCGGGTTCATCCCGGCGACCTGGACCGCGAGATCGCGGACGAGCCGCTGGAACTCATCGGTCCGGGCCACGAAGTCCGTCTCGCAGTTGACCTCGATCAGGACGCCGAGCTTGCCACCCGCGTGGATGTAGCTCGCCACGAGGCCGTCGTGGGCATCCCGGCTGGCCTTCTTCGCGGCCGCGGCGAGCCCGCGCTCGCGCAGGATCCCGATTGCCTTGTCGAGGTCGCCGTCGGCCTCGACGAGAGCGTTCTTGCAGTCCATGAAACCGGCGCCGGTCCGCTCGCGCAGCTCCTTGACGCTCGCGGCAGAGATGTCCGCCATGTCGATCGGGTTCTCCTGTGTCGGTGGGCGAGCCGCACGCGAGCGTGCAGGCTGTGGGCGTCTTTGATGGGCGGGCAATCGCCCGCGGATCAGCCGGCGGTTGCCGGCTCCTCCTTCTCGGCGGCCTCGCGGGCGAGCTCGGCTGCGATCTCCTCCGGCGAGGCCTCGGCCGGGGCCGGAACGAGGTCCGCGCCGGCGGCGGCCGGGCGGGCGCCGGGCAGGAGGTCGTCCTCGTCGTCCGCATCGGGCTCGAAGGTCAGCGCCGCGCCGCCGGCGAGGGCGGCGACGAGCTCGTCGGAGGCCGACTCGTCGAACTCCGGCTCGGCCGTCATCGCGACTTCGGGCTCGGGCTCGACGGCCCGCGCCGAGCGCTCCTGCTGGCCTTCGATGCACGCATCGGCGATCAGCTGGCAGAGCAGCCGGATCGAGCGGATCGCGTCGTCGTTGGCGGGGATGATGTGGTCGATCTCGTCCGGATCGACGTTCGTGTCGCCGGTGGCGACGACCGGGACCTCGAGCTTGTTCGCCTCGGTCACGGCGATCCGCTCGCGATGCGGATCGATGATGAAGACCGCGCCGGGGACGCGCTTCATCTTGCGCATCCCACCCACCGTGAGCGTGAGCTTCGTCATCTCGTCGGTGAGCTTGGCGGCTTCCTTCTTCGTCATCCGCTCGAAGTCGCCGGCCTGCTGCCGCGCCTCGAGCTGCTCGAGCAGCGAGATCCGCTTCTTGATCGTCGAGAAGTTCGTCAGCATGCCGCCGAGCCAGCGCTTGTTCACGTACGGCTGGCCGGCGCGCGTCGCCTCCTGGGCGATCGGCTCCTGGGCCTGCTTCTTCGTCCCGACGAAGAGGACGTACTCGCCGCGGGCGACCGTGTCGCGGACGAACTCGAGCGACGACTCGAGGTGCTTGACGGTCTGGGCGAGGTCGATGATGTGGATCCCGTTGCGCTCGGCGAAGATGAACGGGCGCATCTTGGGATTCCAGCGGCGGGTCTGGTGCCCGAAGTGGACACCGGCTTCG